>AP017968.1:2643436-3965155 GCA_002356455.1 Fusobacterium varium | reverse complement strand
TTGATAATAATATTTTTTGATACTTTTACTCTCATATTTTTTGAGTAGTCTCAGAATTTTTATTCTTTTTAGTCCTTGAATTTACTGGGATACTCAATGTGTATATCAATAAAAATAAAATACATTTCTTTTTTGAATATATCTTCAACAATATCAATGGTTTTTTGATAATCTATTTTTTATATTGGTCATTACATTAAACAAAAAAACAATATAACAACTAATATATTTTTATGGTTGGTCTCTTTATATTTTTTTAAGAAAATAATATAAAAAATAATCAGTAAAAATACACTGTAATTCTTTATAATAAACTAATCTCTTAATATATGTATATAGGCAATAATAAAAAATATAGATTTCTATTTGGATAAATTCTTTAAAATTTTATTAAATTTTCTAATAATTACTTGACAAAACAAGAATTTTCCTTTAAAATTACTATCTGAAATATAGAATTTTTTTGGAGGTGAAAAAATGAAAAGAACATTCCAACCTAATCAAGCTAAAAGAAAGAAAGATCACGGGTTCAGAGCTAGAATGGCTACTAAAAACGGAAGAAAAGTTTTAAAAAGAAGAAGAGCTAGAGGAAGACAAGTATTATCAGCATAGAACCCGGTGTTTTAAACCACCGGGTTTTTACAAGAGATAGTTATCGTGGAAAAATAATTCAAAATTATCGGGAGTTTTATAACTATGAATAATTTAAAAAAAGACAGAGAGTTTCAAATAATCTACAATTCTGGAAGAAAAAGTTTTGGTTATTACTCTCTTATTTTTTTTAAAAAGAATGAAGAAAATTTGAAGAGATGCGGTTTCGTTGTAAGTAAAAAAACTGGAAATGCGGTTTGTCGGAATAGGCTTAAGAGATTATTTAGGGAGTATTATCGTAAATTTGAAGATCAGCTCAAGGACGGATATGATATCATTTTCGTAGCCAAGAGGACAGCTGGAGAGAAAGTAAAAACTCTCAAGTATCAGGATATGGAAAAAGATCTCATGAAAGTAATGAAGAGCAGCAGACTTTTTAAAAGTCAGGAAAATTAAATATGAAAAAAATTATACTTTGTATGATAAAATTCTACCAAAAGTATATATCAATATTTTTAGGAAAAAACTGCAGGTTTATTCCTACTTGTTCAGCTTATACATATGAAGCTGTTGAGAGATTTGGAGTTATTAAAGGTGTATATCTGGGAATAAAAAGGATGGTAAAATGTCATCCATTCAACCCAGGAGGGTTTGACCCTGTACCTGAAAAAAAAGAAAAGAAAAAAGTTCGGGAGGATAAATGAGTTATATTTATGGATTATTAAAGGGAATCATTGAGTCTATGTTATTATTTATGCATAATCTTACAGGAAACTTTGGACTGGCTATTATTGGAGTGACAATTTTAATGAAAATAATACTTCTTCCATTGACTTTAAAACAGGATAAGTCTATGAAAAGTATGAAGAAATTACAGCCTGAATTAGATAAAATAAAAGAGCAGTATAAAGGTGATTCTAAAATGCTTAACCAGAAAACAATGGAACTTTATCAAAAACATAAAGTTAATCCAGCGGGAGGATGTCTTCCTTTATTGGTTCAATTACCTATATTATGGGCACTTTTTGGAGTATTAAGAGGAGGAATTGTACCTCAGGATTCAACATTCTTATGGATGCAGCTTGTTCAGCCAGATCCTTATTATATCCTTCCAGTATTAAACGGGGTAGTGTCATTTGTACAGCAGAAAGTGATGGGATCATCAGATAATCCTCAAATGAAGAATATGATGTATATGTTCCCTATCATGATGGTATTTATTTCTTATAAAATGCCAGCTGGATTGCAAATTTATTGGTTGACATCAAGTTTGGCAGGAGTTATTCAGCAGTATCTGATCATGAAAAAAGGAGAGTAATTTATGAGTAATGTTATAGAAATCAAAGCCATGAATAAGGAACAAGCTATAACTAGAGCTTTAAAAATATTGGAAGCATCACCAGAACATGTAGTAAAAGTAAAAGAAAAACAGAAAAGCCTATCTTTTCTAGGATTATTTAATAGAGAAGGTATTTATGAGATAGAAATAGATAAAGAATTAAGAAAAGAAATTATAAAAACTGAACCTAAAAAAGAGGTTAAACCAGAAATAAAAGAATACAAGAAAAAAGAAGTTAAAGAGCATAAAGAAAAAACAGAGATAAAAGAAAAACAACATAAAGAAACAGTAAAGGAAAAACTGGAAGAAGCAGTAGATGCAAGTGATCTTGTTGAAGCTAAGGCTAAAGAGCTTCTTGAATATATAGGGCTTAACCTTCGTGTAGATGTAAATAAAGTCCATGACAGAACATATCTTGTTAATCTCTATGGAGAAGACAATGGAATAATAATAGGGAAAAAAGGAAAGACTTTAAATAGTTTTGAATATCTATTGAATTCTCTGTTAAAAGAGTACAGAATAGAAGTGGATGTTGAAGGATTTAAAGAAAAAAGAAATCAGACTTTAAGAGAATTAGGAAAGAAAATGGCTGAAAAGGCATTGAAAACTAATAAAGCTGTAAGACTTAATCCAATGCCTCCTAGAGAAAGAAAAGTAATACATGAAGTTGTAAATAAATATCCAGAACTAGATACATTCAGTGAAGGTAGAGACCCTAAAAGATATATAGTTATCAAAAGGAAAAAATAGGGAGGAGCCATGCTTTTCGATACAATAGCAGCTATTTCTACACCTCGTGGTGAAGGTGGTATAGGAATAGTAAGAATCTCAGGAAATCATGCTTTGGAGATACTTGGAAAAATATTTAGACCAAAATCAAAGAAAGCAGTTGGAGATTTAAAAAATTTTAGTATAAATTATGGTCATCTGTATGATGATGAAAATCTAATAGATGAAGTTCTGGTTTCTATAATGAAGGCACCAGGAACATATACCAAAGAAGATATGGTAGAAATCAACTGCCATGGAGGTTTTGTTATTACTGAAAAGGTACTGGAAACAGTATTGAAAAATGGAGCAAGACTTTCAGAGAGTGGAGAATTTACCAGAAGAGCTTTTTTAAATGGAAGATTAGATTTGACACAGGCAGAAGCAGTAATGGATATAATCCATGGAAAAACAGAAAAATCAGTATCTCTTTCATTGGACCAATTGAGAGGAGATTTGAAAGAGCAGATAGGACACTTAAAAAAACTGGTGTTGGATGTAGCTGCTCATATAAATGTTGTATTAGATTATCCTGAAGAAGGGATAGATGACCCTCTTCCAGAAAATCTTGTAGATAATTTAAGAGAGGTAATGGATACTACAGATGCCCTTATTAAATCATATGATAAAGGAAAAATGATAAAAGAGGGGATAAAAACTGCAATAGTTGGAAAACCTAATGTTGGAAAATCAAGTATACTTAACTCTGTATTGAAAGAGGAAAGAGCAATAGTAACTCATGTAGCTGGAACTACAAGGGATGTAATAGAAGAAGTAGTAAACTTAAAAGGGATACCACTTGTATTGGTAGATACAGCTGGTATAAGAAAAACAGATGACCTTGTAGAAAACATTGGAGTGGAAAAATCTAAAAAACTCATAGAAAGTGCTGATCTGATATTATTTGTAGTAGATGGTTCAAGACCTTTAGATGAGGAAGATATGAGAATACATGAAGCTATAAAAGCTGAAAAAGTTATAGGGATACTGAACAAGATAGATATAAGAGAAGATATAGATCTTTCACCTTTGACTAAGATAAATAAATGGCTGGAAATATCAGCTATAAAAAATCAAGGAATAGATGAGATGGAAGAGGAAATATATAACCATATCATTGAGGAAAATGTAGAAGACAGTTCTCAAAAGGTGACAATAACAAATATAAGACATAAGTCTGCCCTAGAAAAAACAAAGCAGTCTATTGAAAATATATTTGAAACTATAGAGAATGGACTTCCTATGGATCTAATGGCAGTTGATATTAAAGGAGCTTTGGATTCATTATCTGAAGTAACAGGAGAGATATCGAGTGAAGATCTGCTGGATCACATATTCAGTAATTTCTGTGTAGGGAAATAATAAATGAGAGTGGCTTAAAATTAGTCACTCTCTTCTTACTTTTAATACCTAAGATTTGGAGGAAACAAAAAATGGAGATGAAACAATATGAAGTGATAGTAGTAGGAGGAGGACATGGTGGAGTAGAAGCAAGTCTGGCAGCAGCAAGACTTGGAAAGAAAACAGCTATGTTTACTTTGTATCTTGATACTATTGCTATGATGTCATGCAACCCTTCAATAGGAGGACCTGGAAAAAGTAATCTTGTTGCTGAAATGGATATACTTGGTGGAGAGATGGGGAGACATACTGATAAATTTAATCTTCAGTTAAAACATCTTAATGAAAGTAAAGGTCCTGCTGCAAGAATAACAAGGGGACAAGCAGATAAATATTTATATAGGACAGAAATGAGAAAAATTTTAGAACATACAGATAATCTTGAAATAATTCAGGATTGTGTAGATGAAATTATGGTCGAAAATGGAAAAATAAAAGGAATAATAACAAGGCTTGGAATAAAATATTATGCTGAATGTGTAGTTCTGGCTACTGGAACATTTTTGAAAGGAAAAATAGTAATAGGTGATGTAGCTTATTCAGCTGGAAGACAAGGCGAAAATTCTGCTGAAAAACTTTCTGATAGTTTAAGAGAACATGGAATAAATATTGAAAGATATCAGACTGCTACACCTCCAAGACTTGATAAAAGAAGTATAGACTTCAGTAAAATGAAGGAGTTAAAGGGGGAAGAACATCCAAGATATTTTTCTATATTCACTGATAAAGAGAGAAATAATGTAGTTCCTACTTGGTTAACTTATACTACAGAAAAAACAATAGAAGTAGCAAAGGAAATGCTTCAATATTCTCCAATAGTCAGTGGAATAATAAAAACTCATGGGCCTAGACATTGTCCATCTCTTGATAGAAAAGTAATAAATTTCCCAGATAAATCAAATCATCAGATATTTTTGGAACTGGAATCAGCAGAATCAGAAGAAGTATATGTAAATGGACTTACTACTGCAATGCCTCCATTTGCTCAGGAAGCAATGATGAGAACAATAGCAGGATTGGAAAATGCAAGGGTAATGAGATATGGTTATGCAGTAGAGTATGACTATGCTCCAGCAGCTCAGCTTTATCCAAGTCTGGAGAGTAAAAAAATAGAAGGACTTTACTTTGCAGGTCAGATAAATGGAACATCTGGTTATGAAGAAGCTGCATGTCAGGGATTTATAGCAGGGGTAAATGCTGCAAGAAAGGCAGATGGAAAGGAACCAGTTATTATCGACAGAAGTGAAGGATATATAGGTGTACTTATAGATGATATAATCCATAAGAAGACACCAGAGCCTTATAGAGTCCTTCCATCAAGATCTGAATATAGATTAACTCTTAGGTTTGATAATGCCTTTATGAGGCTTTTTACAAAGGCTAAGGAGATAGGAATTCTATCTTCTAAAAAACTTGATTACCTAGAAAATTCTATAAAAATAGTGAATGATGAAATAGTAAGATTAAAAGAGATAAGTGTACCAATGGTACAGGCTAATGCACTTCTTGAAAAACTTGGATCAGATCAGAAACTTACAAAGGGTGTAAAAATAGGGGATCTTTTAAAGATAAAAGAGGTCACTTATGACAGCCTAAAAGATATAACAGAGATAAATGATTATCCTGGGTTTATAAAAAATCAGATAGAAACAATGATAAAATATGAAATCTTTATCCAAAGAGAAAATGAGCAAATCGAGAAATTTAAAAGACTTGAGGAAGTAAAAATACCTGTTGATTTTGATTTCTCAGAAGTGAAAGGAATATCTAATATAGCTAGATGTGGACTGGAAGAAATAAAACCTCTTTCAATAGGAGAAGCTTCTAGAATAAGCGGAGTTACAGGAAATGATATAGCTCTTTTAGTGGGATATTTGAAATAAAATATTCTCTGTTAATTTAATGGAGGTGGAAAATGAAGCTTTGTATTGTTTTTACTGGAGTAGTTTTTAAATAGATTAAATCAAAAAGGAGATTGCTATGACTATTCCAGATATAAATAAAATATACCCAAGAACAAATGATAAACAGATAGTATATTTAAAAAATATAATTACAAATCCTAGTATTCAAGTTGGAGACTATACCATTTATAATGACTTTTATAATGATCCTTTAGGATTTCAAAAGAATAATGTACTTTATCATTACCCAATAAATGAGGATAAACTTATTATTGGAAAGTTTTGTTCCATTGCCTGTGGTACTAAATTTTTAATGAACTGTGCTAATCATACAATGCATTCTTTATCTACTTATACTTTTCCATTATTTAATGAGGAATGGGGACATAAAATGAATGTAAGAGATTCATGGGATAATAGAAGAGATATTGTAATAGGAAATGATGTATGGATTGGCTATGAAGCTGTGATAATGTCAGGGGTAACTATTGGAGATGGAGCTATTATTGGGACAAGAGCAGTTGTTACTAAAGATGTTCCACCTTATGCAATTGTTGGAGGAAGTCCAGCCAGAGTGCTAAAAAAACGTTTTTCAGATGATATAATAGACAAGTTGCTTAAAATAAAATGGTGGAATTGGCCAGTAGAAAAGATTACAAGAAATTTAGAGTATATACAGTCTGGAAATATATTTCAATTGGAAAAAATAGAGTAATAATATAATATTTTAAATTATAGTGAGGGTGGCTTACTAAGTAAAAAGTAATTTTTTAAGCCATCCTCTTTTTTATAAATTTGTTCAATAAAAGTCAGAGGAGAATTTATGATTATATTGATTGCAGGAAGTTCACATACTGGAAAAACACTTATGGCACAAAAGTTACTAGAAAAATATAAGTTTCCATACTTATCCATTGACCACTTAAAAATGGGACTGATAAGGAGTGGGAAAACAACTCTTACTCCAAATGATAATAATGAACTAACTGCTTATTTGTGGCCTGTTGTTAGAGAAATGATAAAGACAGCAGTTGAAAACAGACAAAATCTTATAGTGGAAGGATGTTATATACCATTTGATTGGAAGAAAGATTTTGAAGAAAAATATTTGGAACATATGAGATACTTTTGTCTTATTATGACAGAAAAATATATTCAAAAAAACTTCTCTAAAATAAAAGGCTATGCAAATATTATAGAAAAAAGAGTTAATGATTCATTTTGGACAAAGGAAATGATAATAGAAGAAAATATTAAAAATTTTGAAATGTGTCAAAAATATGATTGTGATTATATATTGATAGATGATGAATATGTGATAGAAATTTAATTTAGAGAGAGTAAAGAAGCATGAAATTGATTTTTTAAGAAAATGTGGTATAATAAAGATACCTGAAAGGGTACTTAAATGAATGTAATAAAAAACGCTATGAGATAGGCTTTCACTATGTGAAAGTCTTTTTCATATTGATAAGTAATTAGCATTTCTTATTGATAGTAGATAAATTACATTCATTTAAGGAGATTTAGTATGTTTAAACTGGAGTTTCATTTTGACAACAATAAGATTGAAGGGGGTACTTTAATAATTATCCTTTTAATATAAAAACAGCCATCAAAGTTAATTTGACAGCTGTTTATTTTTAATTTATATTATTTTTTTGTAATTGGTGCAAGATAGTGTGTTCCTTCTGGATGGAAAACAAATCCTTCTATATTTTTCTGCATTCCAGTGATTTCATCTGGATAGACAAGTGCAAACATAGGAAGATCTTCTTGAATTATATCTTGAAGTTCTTTATAATATTTAATTCTGTCTTCAGGAACTGTACTTTCTCTTGCTTTATCAAGAAGTTCATCAACTTTTGCATTTTTATAGAAAGTTCTGTTTCCAGCTCCACCTAAATTTTTAGAGTGGAAAAGAGCATACATAGCTGAGTCAGAGTCAGCACTAGAAGACCATCCAAGGATAAACATGTCATGTTCTCCTTTTGCAACTCTATCCAAGTAAGAACCCCATTCAAGAATCTCAATCTGTACATCTATACCAATTTGTTTAAGTTGATCTTGAAGGATAACAGCTGTATCTTTTCTTACACTTTTATCATTTGTCCATATTCTTGCTTTGAATCCATTAGGATATCCAGCTTTAGCTAATAATTCTTTAGCTTTAGCTATATTTTGAGTGTAAAGTTTTGCATCTTTATTGTATCCAAATACATTGGGAGATACAGGTGAGTTAGCTTTTTTAGCAGCTTTAAGAAAAACAGCATTAATAATACTGTCAGCATCAGTTGCATAAGCTATTGCCTGTCTTACTTCTTTTTTATCAAAAGGAGCTCTTTGAGTATTAAATCCAAGATATGTCATACTCATAGCAGAATTCTGATCTGCTTTTAATTTAGGATTATTTTTAACCATATCCATATCAATAGGATCTATATCATAAGCAATATCAGCTTCTCCAGTTTCAAGAGCTATTGTTCTGTTTGTCCCTTCTGGAATAACTCTAAAAGTTAATGAGTCAACTCCAGGTTTTCCTTTATAATAATCAGGATTAGCTTTTAGAACTATTCTGTCACCAGAAGTCCAAGATTCAAATATAAATGGTCCTGTTCCAACGGGGTGTTGTCCGTAGTCGCTTCCACCAGCTGTTACAGCTTTTTCACTCATTATCCCAGCACCTACATGGGCAAGGTAGTTAACAAGAGGACCATAAGGAACTTTTGTTGTTATTTTAACTGTATTTTCATCTACAGCTTCTATTTTATCTAAGTCACCAAAATATGCCATTAAAGCAGGAGCTTCTGTAGCTTTCTTTAAACTGAATACTACATCTCCAACTGTAAGAGGATCTCCATTGTGGAATTTAACTCCCTTTCTTATTTTTAAAATAAGAGTAAGAGGATCTACCTGTTCCCAGCTTTCAGCAAGTCCAGGTATAAGGTTCATATCTTTATCCTTCTCAATAAGTCTGTCATAGATATTAATATTTACTCTATGAGTAGGTATATCATTGGATATCTGAGGATTCAGACTTTTTGCGTCTGAGTTCTGTGCTACCACAAGTTTTGTGTCTTTTGCCTGAAGAGTAAAGCTTGATACTGTAAGGACTGCCATTGTGAGCAGAGCAAGTAGTTTTTTATTCATAGATTTCCCCCTTAAAATTTAATATGTTTTAAAAAAATATTTTCTTTTTTTAAAAAAATGAATAATAATTTTTTATTGTTTGATTATATTATTTTTTTTAAGATTTGTAAAGGGAAAATTTCTGAATATATACAGTAATATTGGAGGATTGGGAAGAATATATAAAACTTAATTTATTTTTGAACATATACATATAAAAATAATAAAATTATTAAAGCAGAATTATATTTTCACTATGAAAAGTTGAAAATACAGAGTAAAATATATACATGAATAAATGAAAATGGAGTGAGACATGATAACAGAATACAGAGGGAGGATACCCTTTTTACTTAAAGAAATAAAAGGAAACATAGTATATCTATGCTCATCCAACAAAAACATTGAGGATTATTATAATACCCTCAGTGATTTTTATGATGGAAAAATTTTAAAAATTGAAAGCAGTTATGAAGATGAAGAATTTGAAAAACTCAATTATGATCTGCTTAAACTTTTAAAATCTAAAAATAAGTTTATAATACTAATATCTCTTGAAGCATTTCTCAGGGATTATTCTTTGGAAGGAGAAAAAATTTCTTTTCAAAAAGGAAAAGAAATGAATTTAGGTGAAATACAGGAAAATCTTATAAAGAATAAATATGATAAAGTCTATATGCTGGAAAAAAGAGTGCAGTACAGTGTAAGGGGAGATATACTTGATATTTTTTCAAGTGATGGAGATTATCCTGTAAGGATTGAATTTTTTGGAGATGAAATAGAGAGAATAACATATTTTGATCTTGAAAGCCAGAAAAGTATAGAGAATCTTGATAATATCAATGTGTATATAAACAATAATAAAGATGGAAAATTATCCTTTTCTGAATTGATTAATAAAAATAAAATAAAAGGATTAAAGATATATTTTGAAAACAATGAATTGTTGAGATATAAACTGGAAGAAAGTATACTTAGAGAAAGAGATGAAGAAGAAAAGTTTAGAAAAAGATTTTATGAAATGCTTGAGAGTGCTGAAGAAATAGAGATAAAAAGATTTTCAGAAGAAGAAATTAAAAAATTTGAAGATTATGATTATATCAAAAAATTGAGCATCAAAGAAAATATTATTTTAATGTCAGAAGAAGAGAAGAGATATAAGGAGATATTTGATAAATACAGTATAGAGATACAAAGATATCCTCATTATGAAGGTTATAGAGAAAAAGAAAGACTTATTCTTACAGACAGAGAATTAAAAGGAATAAAAGTAAAAAGAGAACCTAAGGAGAAAGTTAATTTAAAATATAAAGATGTATCTCAAATCAGAGAAAATGACTTCATAATCCATGAGAATTATGGAGTGGGTATCTATCAGGGAATAGAAACCATGAATGGACAGGATTATCTGAAGATAAAATATGCAGATGAAGATAAACTTTTTGTACCTGTAGAAGGCATAAATAAGATTGAAAAATATGTATCTACTCCAGGAGTAATACCTGATATATACCAGCTTGGAAGAAGAGGATTCAAAAGAAAAAGACAGAAGCTGGAAGAGGAAATGATAATTTTTGCCAAAGAAATTATAGAAATACAGGCAAAAAGAGCTTTTGAAAAGGGATATGCTTTTTCTCATGATACAGTATGGCAGGAGGAATTTGAGGAGAGTTTTCCCTATAAAGAAACTACATCTCAGCTGAAAGCTATTGAAGATGTAAAAAGAGATATGGAATCAGATAGAGTAATGGATAGAGTAGTATGTGGAGATGTAGGATATGGTAAGACAGAAATAGCTTTGAGAGCAGCTTTTAAAGCTTCTATTGATGGAAAACAGGTAGTTGTCATGGTACCTACAACTGTTCTTGCACAGCAGCACTATGAAAGATTTACAGAAAGATTTAAAAACTATCCTGTAACTATTGAAATACTGAGCAGATTAAAAAGTGAGAAAGAACAGAAAGAAGTATTGACTAAGATAGCTGCTGGAACTGTTGATATAGTTATAGGAACTCACAGGATTCTGTCATCAGATGTAAAATTTAAAGACTTAGGACTTGTAGTAATAGATGAGGAGCAAAAATTTGGAGTAAAAGCTAAGGAACAGTTAAAAAAATTAAAAAATAAAATAGATATGATAACTTTAACGGCTACACCAATTCCAAGAACTTTGAATCTTTCATTGCTGGGAATAAGGGATTTATCTATAATAGATACTCCTCCAGAAGGAAGAAAACCTATTGAAACAATGTTTATAGATAAAGATGATAAAAAACTTAAAGAGATAATTATGAGTGAAATAGCCAGAGAAGGTCAGGTTTTTTATATATTTAATTCTGTAAAAAATATAGAAAAGAAAACTAGTGAACTTAGGAAGCTTCTTCCAAATTATTTAAAATTGGATTATATCCATGGTCAAATGCTTCCAAAGGAGATAAAAAACAAGATAAAAGACTTTGAAAATGGTGACATAGATATGCTTATATCTACCACTATAATTGAAAATGGTATTGATATAGAAAATGCCAATACCATGATAATTGATGGAGCAGAAAAGCTAGGACTTTCTCAAATATATCAATTGAGGGGACGTATAGGGAGAGGAAGAAGAAAAGGTTACTGCTATCTTCTTACTAAAGAACATCAGACTAAAAAAGCTAAAGAAAGAGAAGAGTCTATAAAAAACCTTGGAGATTCAGGTGGAGGATTCCAATTATCACTGGAAGATATGAGAATAAGAGGAGCTGGGGAAATATTAGGAGACAGACAGCATGGAGCTCTTGAAACATTTGGTTATAATCTCTATATTAAGATGTTAAATGAGGAAATACAGCGTATTAAAGGAAATGCTCCAGAAGAAGAGATGGAAATGGAGATAAAAATTAATATGCCAGCTTTCATTCCTGATGAATATATAGAAAAAGATGAAAAAATCGTTATTTACAGAAGAGCAGCAGAACTGAAAACTCAAGATGAGTTAAAGGAATTAGAGAATGAAGTAAGGGATAGGTTCGGAAATCCTCCAAGAGAAGTTATCAATCTTTTCTATTATATAAGAATTAAGCTAAAAGCGAGAGAATTGGGAATATCAGTAATTAAACAGGAAAAAAATGGATTCTTTATAAGATTTTTGAGTGAAAAAGTTAATATAGAAAAAATATCTCAAATGATGACAATGGGAAATCTGAAATACCTAAACAGAGAGGAAGGAGTATTCTATAAAGGGAATATTGATAGATTTTTCAATGAATATGAGGGAGTGATGTAAAATGAAAGAATTTGACAGACTTGTAGAAATAATAAAAAAATTGAGGGGAGAGGGAGGATGTCCATGGGATAGAGAACAGACTCTTGAAACTCTGAAACCATGTCTAATGGAAGAAACATGTGAAGTACTTGAAGCTATGGATGAAGGTGGAGATGAACTAAAAGGTGAATTAGGTGACCTTTTGATGAATGTAGTATTTCAGGCTGATATATGTGAAGATGAAGGAAAGTTTACAATAGAGGATGTAGCAAGAGGAATAAATGAAAAAATGATAAGAAGGCATCCTCATGTATTTAAAGAAAAAGATGACAGTATAACTTCTGCTGAAGTATTGGTAAACTGGGAAGAGATAAAAAAAACTGAGAAAGAGCATAAAAAAAGAGAATCTGTATTGGATGGTGTACCAATATATCTTCCATCACTGGCTAAAGCTGAAAAAATACAAAAAAAGGCTGCTAAGGTAGGATTTGACTGGACTGATACTAAAGATGTTATAGCTAAAGTAGAAGAGGAATTAAATGAGTTAAAGCAGGCTATTAATAATAATGATTCTGAAAACATAAAAGAAGAGCTTGGAGATTTACTTTTTTCTATAGTAAATCTTTCAAGATTTTTAAAAATAAATTCAACAGATGCTTTGGAGAAGACAATAAAAAAATTTGATACAAGATTTAGATATGTAGAAAAGCACTGCGATTTAACAAGTTCTTCATTAGATACTATGGAAAAATTTTGGAATGAAGCAAAAAATAAACATTGACATATGAAAAAAATATAGTATATATAAATAATAAGACAGGAGGTTTGAACATAACGTATGAGATTAGACAAATTTTTAAAAGTAAGCAGAATAATAAAAAGAAGACCTATTGCCAAAGTAGTTGTAGATGGTGGAAAAGCTAAATTAAACGGGAAGGTGGCAAAGGCTGGAACAGAGGTAAAAGTAGGACAGATTCTTGAATTAGAATATTTTAATAAATATTTTAAATTTGAAATATTGGAAGTGCCTGCAGGGAATGTAGCTAAAGAAAAAACTTCTGAGCTTATAAAAGTTCTGGATAGCAGAGGAATAAAAATAGATTTGGACAGTGAGGAGGATATTTTTTAGTGAAATTTTCTTTAAATTCCAATGGAAAGATAAATATAGGGTTAAATATAACAGGAAAACGGGAAGATGGTTATCATCTTCTGGATATGGTGATGGTACCTATCAGTTTGAGTGATGAGATGAACGGAGAAATAGAAGATATTTCTGGACTGTTGACTATAGAAACTAATAAAAAAGATATACCAACTGGAAAAGAAAATATTTTATATAAAATATATGATAAATTTTATGATGAAAGTGGTTTTGAAAGAAGAAAAGTATATGTATATCTAAAAAAAAATATACCTCATCAGGCTGGGCTTGGTGGAGGAAGTTCTAATGGAGCATTTTTACTTAAACTTTTAAATGAGTTTCATGGGAATTATTTTACAATTGAAAAACTCATAGAAATAGGAAAAAGTATAGGAGCTGATATTCCATTTTTTCTAATAAACAAATCTGCCAGAGTTACTGGTATAGGAGAAAATATTGAAATAATAGAAAATAATCTGGAAAATTTGATAATAGTTATAAAGCCAGATTTTGGAGTTTCTACAGGAAAAGCATATAAAAATATGTATACGCTCAATAATAAAAAAGATGCAGATATAAATAAGATAGTTCTGGGATTGAAAGAAAACAGTATATCAAAAGTAGAAGAAAATATAGAAAATCATCTGGAACAGGGACTTCTCATTGAAGATAAGAATATAATAAATTTTAGAAAAAAATTAGCAGAAATGGGAAATCTAAAGTTTTTTATGTCGGGAAGTGGAAGTGCATATTATACTTTTGCAGATAAAAAAGAAGCAGAAAATATATATAAAACATTAAAAGAGCATTTTAAAAGCTGTGAAGTACATCTTTGCAGTTCTTTATAGATGATACTAAAATAAGGGAAGGTGCATTAATTATGAAAATCACAGATGTTAGACTAAGGGCGGTAAAGAACGAGAATGAGTTGAAGCTAAAAGCTTATGCTGATGTAACATTCGACGAATGCTTTGTTATCCATGGTCTAAAAATAATCGATGGACAAAAGGGAATGTTTGTGGCTATGCCATCAAGAAAAATGCCTGATGGAGAATATAAAGATATAGCTCATCCAATCACTCCTGAATTAAGAAAAGAGATAACTGATTCAGTTATAGCTAGATATAATGAAATGGATTTAGAAGAAGAAGCTGTAGCAGCTGTAGAAGAATAATTTTAAAATATCTGGGGATAAAAACAATCTGAAATCTTAAAGGGTTTCAGGTTGTTTTTTTTATACAACTATGTTAACATATGAGAAATAAAAAATGAGGGGGAAAAGTTTATGCTGATTAAATTTGATGAGATGAAACCAACTATATTGGAAAAATTTTATGGTGGAGAAAAAAATGTTGCTGCTCTTATGTTTATGGATGAAAAAAATCGTATTATGTGCAGTAAACTTGTACCTGGAGCATCAATTGGATATCATAAACATGAAACTGGAAGTGAAATAATATATGTTCTGCAGGGAAAAGGGAAAGCTTTATATGATACAGATGAAGAAGAATTATATTCAGGAATATGTCATTATTGCCCTAAAGGTCACTCACACAGCATTATAAATAATAGTGATGAAGACTTAATTTTCTTTGCAGTAGTGCCACAACAGTAATTTAGATAAAAAGGGCAACTATAATTGGCTGCCCTTTTATTTTATCTTTTTAATATCCTTTCTAACGAACCTCTGGACACTTCTTTTAAATCAAATCTTTCTGCTTTTAATTTCATTTCTAAAAGATTAAAAGCTGCTAAAGGTTTTATCATATTTCCACAAGTGAATAAATCTACAGCAGCATACTTATATTCTGGCCAAGTATGAATGGTTAAATGAGATTCTTCTATAACAATTACTCCACTTACACCCCATGGATTAAAAGTATGAAAGACACTTTCTACTATTGTAGCTTTGGCTACTTTTGCAGCTTCTATCATATATTTTTCAATTAATAATGTATTTTTTAATATTTCAACATCACAATCATAATATTCAACTAAAAGATGTTGTCCTAATTGTTTTAATTTGAACATAAATTCTCCTTTACTTATTCTTTCTTTGAATTAAATCAAATATTTTATTATTACATTTACAGCACCCTGTTTTTTTAAGGGTTTTAATATTTTTTATTTTTTCGGAATTTCCTGTCTTTATAGTATTTCCACATTTTTTGCACTTATAAAGACGGACTGTTTTTGTAAATTCTCCAGTATATAGAAGACCACTATAAACATTTTTTATCAGTAGTTTTAAGTACTATCATCTGCCCTGTACTCCCTATTATACTGGCACCTTCATAAGTATTAAATCTTGGAGTCACAGTTGAAATAGCAAGTCCCATAGCTAAAAAGTTTTTCTGCATATTCAATTGATAAGTTGGAGACTTATGAGCAAAAGAAAAGTAAATATTGAGATCACTTTCATTCTTTAAAGCCTCAATTCCTCTTGAAATAAACAGATTCATACCTTTTAATGTATAAGGTGGGTCTGTAAAAAAACAATCAAACTTATTCTTTAATTTATCAGGTAATGTTTTTTTTAAATCCATGTATTCACATTTGATTGGAAGAGATTCTTTTACAGCTGTATCAGCTATATACTCAATTATTCTTTTATCTATATCTATTACAGTAATTTCAGTACTTTGATAAAGAGCAGAAGGAAAGAGTTTTTTCAATAAAAACCCTAAGGCAATACTGGTTAAATCATCATCACCTAGACATAAGATGTTTTTTCCTATCAAGTCATAATTTTTAAGACATAATACAGCTCTTTTTAAAGAGGTTTCCATATTGGACTTTGATTGATCTAAAGTCACATCTGCTTGAGGGCGATTTTCAAAAATATGGTGTATTTCCTCTTTTATTTTGCTGATTTCCTCACACTCTTCCTGAGAATTTGTAAGTAATTTGAGATATAATTTTTTATCTATATTTTTAAATCCTAATTTATTTTCTGCAAAATGTATTCCACTGGGAGTGAGCCTGCTTCCTCTATCTTGAATAACCAGTTTTTCTTTAATAAATTCTTTTTTTATAGCAGCTGTAACAGGAAGAGGAAGAAAATTTAGTTTTGCCAGTTCTTTAGTTGATATTCCCTCTTGGAGATATATTGTTATCAATATATTTTCTACAGTTTTATTTCCTTCTTCCAGATTTACATTTTTTTTAATTTTTTCTATACAATTAAGCATTGATTATTATCCTCCATTTTTAATTAAAATAAAAAGAAAGATGGATAAAAATAAAAAAGGCTATAATAACACTAAAGTCACTATACCCTTTTATCACTTAAATTAAATGTCAATATATTTAATATTAAATTTTAATGAATTAATTTTAAAATATATTAAAAATTATAAAATAATTCTTTATTCAATATCTATTAATTTATAATAAAGTTTGGCTTAATGATATCCATGTTTCTTACCTATTTCTAAAAAGACAACACAAAAAAACCTGTGTATTACAAGGTCTTGAAGCTTTTTAAAAAACAACTTTTTATTTAGTTGGTTTAGTTAGAAACATTTAAGGACACCAAATCCTCCCCTTTTTTTTGAAATTTATATTACAATAATATTTATGATAACATACTAAGATATTTATTTCAAGATAAACTACTAATAGTATTATTCTGTTATAAAAAAAGCAGCTGAAATTATTTTAAGATTTCAACTGCTTTTTAATTTAAATATTATCTAGTTTTTTATTCTGTTATTTTATCAAGAAGAGCAATAACACTGCTTACAAATCTCTGTGGAAGTGAAGAAATATCCAATATCATATTGTCTTTTATATCATCTAAAGGTTCTCCTGATTCAGGCAGACGACAGAAAGTAACTTCTTTTATAGTTATTTCCTCATCAAAATCCTGTCCCATATACATATCATCAACATTTATATGAACATATATATTAAGAAATTTATCAACAATGTGATAACAGAAGAAAGAACCAGCATCAAGGACCTCTCCACGAATGAATTCATATTTTTTTGCAGCAGAGTTTATTTTACCTACTTTGATATATTTATCAGAATAACGTATTATTTTTTTACCAGCTATATCTTTAGGGGCAAGTTCTGGTATTGATATATCCAGCTGTTCTATAGGCTGTATTATTTCATAATCTTCCAGTTGAGTTTTCCAAGATGCAGTAAGTTCTTGTCCAAGCTCTACAGGGTGTACAAGAGTAATATGAGCTTTTTCAGGAACTGTAAATTCATCTTCATCAACTGTATTGAAAGTACCATCTTCCATATATCTAAATGACTCTATAAGTTTATTATTTTCGTAAACTCCCCAAATAAGCCCCATAGCAAACTGATGCATTATTGGATTTTTCACAAACAGAGAATTCCAGTTTTCACTATTCCAATAACGTCCATTCATAAGAACTTTCTTCAATCTGGCAGATTGAGTTTGCACTACTGCTTTTATCTGTTTTTTTAACTCAGAAAGTTCTTTTTTAGCTGATTCAGCTTTTACAGGATCATCTTCACTGGTTGGCTTAGGAAGTGATTTTATAAATTTTTCTTTTCCATTATCATAGATAGAAAGGACAAAATCTGGTGTTAAAGCAAGAGTAAAAGTATGAGCACCAAAATCAAGTATTTTTTTACCAGTTTTATCAAATCCAAGTGAAGGAACAATACGATCTGAAAGTACATCTTCTGGAATTTCAAGTATCTTGGCAGTAGCTGAAAAAGCAGCTTTAGCAGCTTTTTTTACCTGATTATTAGGAAATTTTGAAGATATACTGTCCACCATCATCAAAGCTACACTTCCACCATTCAGTGCTGCAACTGATACAGCAAATGCTGCAAGAGCACCCCGTGACGCTTCTGCCCATTTTAAAAGCTGTTTATTTAACTGCAGTATCTGTGAATCTGAAGCAAAAACACAGTATGGAAGCATAAACATTTTTAATTTTGTATCAGCACCATTTTCTATCCATTCATTATATATACCTTCCAGAGCTTTTTGCATATCTTGAAGGTTTAATATTTCTGCTACTTTATCAGCAGCTTTCACACGATATGGTGCAGCCAAAGACATATATTCTACTAAAATAAATTCCATTATTATATCTGGAGCTATTCCACTGAGATCAGCAAAACGCACTCCTGAAAGCATACCTTCTGGTATCCATGAGATTACTTTGATATTAGTTTTATCAAAATTTTCTGTACAGAATTTTATTGCTGCTTCGTTTGTGAAAGAGAAACCTTCATGAAAAAGATGTTCATTATTCCAGAATTTAATTATACGGTTAATAATTTGGAGAGTTTCTCCCTTTGCTTTTAATTTCATATCTTCAAGGAGATGTTGTGTTTCTTTTTTATGTCTTGTGATTATTTCCTCACATTTTTTCTTGATAACTTTAGATTTGTGATTTAACATTTCAACAAGTAGAGAATAATCAGAAATGTTGCTTTTGTCAAAAAGTAACTCTAAAAGTCTTGTCTGATAAGCAGTTTCATCACTTGAGCATTTTTCAAGTTTTCTCCATTCATCAAGGAGTTCTAAAGCTTCATTTTCATGACCTTTTATAATTTCGGCCGCATCACTCATATTGATAGTTTCTCCATTCCATGAATTTTCACCAGCTATACAATATATAGCAAGAATTCTCTTAAAAGAAAAACCATATTTCATCAGAACTTTCGCACTATCTATTGGAGATTCACCAAGCCACTTATATCTTCCTTCAATAAAGTAATTATAAAATCTTATTTTAGTTGAATCATAAAGTTCATTTTCAGCAAATGACATATAAATATCCCAAAATTTTCTGGCAATAGAACTGTGATTATATATACATGCAACTGCAGTATAAAAATATTCAACCATCGGAATGTTTCCTTTCATATATTTTTTTATTACTTCCTCTTTAGTAATATTTCCTTTTAAATACTCAAGAACATTATTGTTTTTATGATTCAAACCATTTTCTACATATCTGATTATGTCAGCATTTAATTTTTCTTCTTTTAAATCTTCTTCATCATTTTTATTTTTTATCATGATTGCTAAAAGAAACAGTGCTTTGGCAGAATGCATTTTATCAGATAATCTGTGATAAACTTTCATAAATTCTTCTCTATTATTGTTGTATGCTTCATTGAAATATTGAGCAGTTTTTTTCATATCATTATTATATTCATTCATAACCTCAAGAATAAGCAATAAAAGAGGATAATACTCAGGAATATTTTTATCATCACAGAATTTTTTAAATTTTTTGAAATCTCTGCGGAATCCAAATCTGTATATATTTACTCTGGCTCCTTCGTTTTCTTTTATTAATTTAATAAGCAGTTCTTCAGCTTCTTTTGAAACAGGAGTAATCTTAGACAGAATTATGCAAGTACATACATCTCCAAATTTATTAGCATAAGACATTATAGGAGCAAGATAATACTGATATTTTACAGAATCTTTTGCATAGAGAATAGAAGCAGCTGTAAGAAGAATATAAAGCATACAGTCATCATTTTTCTTTTCTAATAATACATTCATATCAGAGGTAAAAATTTTGTCTGTAAACTTTACAAAGTCTTCCTCAGGATAATATTTCCATAACTTTTCCAGAGAAATTTCTATATTATCAACAGATATATTTTTTTTAAATTTTATAATGGATTCTTCAATTATTTCAGAAAGGGAATAACCTATTTTTGCAGCTATATCTATGTCATTGAACATATAGTAGTAATCACTTATGACTCCTTCCCTTCTCCATTGTGAAATAACAAAAAGTATTCTTTTAGCTAGAAGCTCATTTTCTTTTCCTATTTCTTTGATTAGTGCTGTAGGATATGAAACAGACCAAGATGTTTTTCGTTTTTCAATAGTACTATTGACTTTATTTATGTAGTCTTCAGCCTCTTTTACATATTCTGCAGGGAGAGGTTTTCTTGAATATGTATTTCCCTTTTTTGCAGCTTCCCAAATTTCAAACAATTCATTTTCAGTCATAATTATTCCTTTCTAAAAAATTTTATTTTTATATATTTTATGTTGATTTAATTCAAATATATCATTTTTACTGTTTAAAAACAAGAAAGACAAGTTGGAATTTTGTTAATTAACAGTTGCCCTTTGTAAAAAGTATCATTGAACAAAGTAAAATAGCTAAAAGGGAGAAAATACTTCTCCCTTTTAGCTATCTCGTTTTATTATTATTTTTTATTCAGCATTGTTTTTAAGATAAAATTCATAAGCAGCCAGAAGACTTTTTTGTTTATCAATAGTTTCAAGAGAGGAATTTTTTGATTTGATTTTCTTCTCAAGAAATGTCTGCCATTCATCATAGCTTGAAAATTTTGAATCATTAGGAATAGGATTTCCTGCTTCAATTTGTTCGGCTATGTGTTCCAATGTAGCTTGTGAATTCTGAAGTTCTTTTTCAATAGCATCCTGTCTTTTAATTGAGTTTGTAACCTTAGTTATTTCTTTTTCCACCACTGTTTTTATTACTGAGTTTTCTTTTGCCATTATATGACCTCCTGATATTTTAGTTTTTCTAAGAGCTCTTTAGATATATATATCATATCTTTTTTTATAAAAAGAAAACAGTAACACAGAGTTAAATGGAATAAAACCAGCTGAAAATAAATTTTTTTTCAGAATTTAAAAAAAATTTTATTGACAAACAAAGATAAATTTGATACTATTATACTGTTGTTGGGCTGTCGCCAAGCGGTAAGGCAACGGACTTTGACTCCGTCATGCGCTGGTTCGAATCCAGCCAGCCCAGCCACCAAATAAGAAATCAAGCTGTCTAAAACAGGCAGTTTTTTTTAATTTTTTGACAATATTTTTATTTTATAGTATTATCTTTTTAAGTGATGTGAGAAAAATATTTTATTTGAGGTGAGGTAATCCAACATACTTGATATTATATAATCAATAATATGAGAATGTCGTGGAAATGAAAGGTAATCATAATTGAACAAAATTTTTCAGCTGTTAATTGCAGCTTTTTTGTGTTCATATGATTTTAACCATTTATTTCACACTGGCTATAAGAATTTCCAGCTGTGGGTAAACCACAGCTTTTTTTATTCTCATATCACTAGAATAAATCAAAAGGAGAAAGGCTATGAATAAAAAATTAATGAATTACCTCAAGGAAAAACCAATAGAATATGCTTCAAGCAGTAAAAAATTCTGGGATGATGAACATATATCTAAATTTATGTTAAAAGCTCATCTTAGTCCTGATGAAGAAGGAGCTTCAAGGAATCATACTTTTATAGAAAAATCGGCAGAGTGGATAACATCTTTAATAGAAGATATAAGTAATAGAAAACTTCTTGATTTAGGATGTGGCCCTGGTATATACACAGAAAAGTTTTATAATAAAGGATTTGATGTCACAGGGATAGATTTTTCAAAACGTTCAATAGAGTATGCTGTAGATTCAGCAGCCAGAAAGAATATGGAAATAAAATATAAATATATGAATTATCTTGAAATAGATTATGATGCTGAATTTGATATAGCAACACTTATATATTGTGATTTTGGAGTACTTTCTCCTGATAATAGAAAAATTCTTTTAAAGAGGATATATAAGGCTTTAAAACCAGGAGGGATATTGATTTTAGATGTATTTACAGAAAAGTTTTATGAAAAATTTCAGGAAAAAATAGAAATAACATATGAGAATAGTGGATTTTGGAGCGATGAACCATATTCATGTATTCAAAGAAATAATATTTATAAAGAATCAATGGTATCTTTGGAACAATATATTATAATAACTGAAAATCAATGTGAATGCTACAATATCTGGAATCATATTTTTAGTAAAAATTCTATAAGAAAAGAATTAGAAATGGGAGGATTTTCAGGATTTAAATTTTTTAATAATGTTGCTGGAGAAAAAGAAAGTCAAAATAATTCTACTTTATGTATTTATGCAGAAAAAATATAGAATATACTTTATGCTTCTTTTTAGTTATAATAAATATAGAAAGAATAATTAAAAATATGAAGCTGAATGAGATTAAAGTGATACTTACAGGAGGGAAAGATGATAGGGAAATACAAAATGGTATTCAGTGATATAGATGGGACTCTTTTAGATTCAACACATCAGGTAAGAGATAATACTAGGAAAAAAATAAAAGAGTTAGAAAAAAAAGGAATACCTTTTATCCTCGTATCAGCAAGAATGCCAGATGGAATATATCCTATACAAAAAACTGTGGGGATAGAAGCTCCTATAGTTGCATATAGTGGGGGATTAGTATTGGATACAGATGGCAGAATTCTCAAAAGCAATGGAATGTCTCAGAAAAAAGCTGAAGAAATAACAGAAAGTATAAAGGAAAGATGGAAGGATATATGTATAAGTATTTATTCAAATAATAAGTGGATATCATTTGATGATAGTGATTATTGGATAAGGCAGGAAGAAGAAATTACTAACTTAAAGTGTCTTAAAGGAGATTTTAAAGAACTTCTTGAAAAAGATACAGAAGTACATAAGATAATGTGTATGGGAGTTCCTGAAAAGATAGCAGAAATAGAAAAAAAACTTAAAATGATTTATCCAGAACTTTCAGTATACAGGTCTAAAGATACATATTTGGAAATAATGGATGGAAAGGCATTAAAATCCAATGCAGTGGAAGTATTATGCAGAATAAAGGGAATTCCTATAGAAAAAACGATTTCTTTTGGGGATAACTATAATGATATAGATATGCTGAAAGTAACAGGAATGGGAATTGCTATGGGAAATGCTCCTGCAGAAGTAAAATCTCAGGTGGAACATATAACACTGGATAATGACAGAGAAGGACTTTTGTATATGCTTGAAAAACTTGAAATATAGTAATAAAAATATATTTGAATATATTATCAGGTGATTTATATATGTATATGCTCATTAATAAAATTAATATAGATTTTATACATAAGGAGGAAAATGTTATGACAGTAAAAGAAGTGAGAGATTCTTTACGTGGAGAACAGGTGGTAAAAGCTTTAAAATTAAGAAACATTGAAGCTTTTTTTGTAGATACAAAAGAAGATGCTTTAAAAAAGGCTCTTGAACTTATACCTGAAGGAAGCAGTGTAGGCTGGGGAGGATCAGCAAGTATAGAAGAAATAGGCCTGAAGGAAGCAGTAAAAATCGGTAACTATAAAGTTATAGACAGAGAACATAGTTCTTCACAGGAAGAAGCTGAAAAAATTATGCATGATATATTTTCCTGTGATTACTTTCTTGCTAGCTCTAATGCTGTTTCGGAAGATGGAGTTTTAGTAAATATTGATGGAAACTCAAATAGAGTGGCAGCTATATGTTATGGGCCAAAGCATGTAGTGATGATAATAGGAATGAATAAAGTAGTAAAAAGTGTAGAAGATGCTATGTCACGTGCTAGAAATACTGCAGCACCTCTTAATGCTCAGAGATTTGATATAGATACTCCATGTAAGAAGACAGGATGCTGCTATGATTGTAAAAAACCAGATACAGTGTGCTGTCAGATATTAATTACACGTTACAGCAGACATATAGGAAGAATAAAAGTAATTTTGGTAAAAGAGGATTTAGGATTTTAAATAACTAGAATAGGACTGTTGTAAATTAGTAGTTTTTACTGTTGATTTACACAGTCTTTTTTACTTTTTTATAAAATTTTGTTAAACCATGTTAAATGGAGTGATTGAGATGAGTTTTTTTCTTGACTTTAAGAATTAAATAAGTATAATATTATTCACGTATATAGAATTAGATATTTTATATATGAAAAAGAACTTAGGAGGAGTAATGAAAAAAGATAATGAAAAAGAAAAAAGTTACAGTGAAATTATGGAGGTGTATATGTTTAAAAAACTGGAAGATGGAAATGTCTGTGAACAGTATATTCAGCAGAGATATGAAAATGAACTTGGAATGTGGACAGATATAAAAGGAGCAGCAAAAGCAACAAGAAGACATAAAAATACAATTTATAATATGGCAAGAAATAATAATCTGATAGCAAGAAAATATGGAAATAAGATATCTATTCTGAGCAGAAGTCTGATATTTGCCAATGGGGATAGAATGGAATAAGAGAAGAAAGAATCAAAAAATAAATTTATAGAAAACATCTAAAAATCATAAAAATAAAATGCAGGGCGCTTATATGTATAAAGGCGGCTTTTTTTTATTTAAATTTGTTTCAATTATATCCTTTAAAATTATAAAAGTCAAGAAATAATGATAACTTTCTTAAACACCATTCAAAAAAAAAGAGGCTTTAAAGTTATGTAATTTTCCCAAATAAGTGTTCGCTTTTATACATATAAGAGAACAATTTTTATTTTATCGAATTTGAGATATATACAGATAAATAAAATGAATTTTAAAATAAAAATTATTTAAAAGTAAAATTTTTTAAAATATTATTGGGGAGGGAAAATATGCTAGAACACATAACCAGGATGATAAAAAGGAAAGTTAAGAAAAAGAGCTTGAATATAACAGCAGCAATTATCATAGGATTTTTATTATCTTGTTTACCAGCAATGGGAGAGGGCTTAGAAATAACTCAGGAAACTGGAAAAGACATATTATTTAATGGAATGAAATATGATGAAACAACACATCCATTTGAAGAAAATACTTTTATAGATAATATCTACAGTAATAATATGGAAATAGTAAATAATGGACAGTTAGGTCTGGCAATAGAAATAGCTGATGATTTGCAACTAGAGATATATAATAATAATTTAATATCAGCAGATAATAATGATGATGCATATGGAATATATACTAGCAGCTCAAAAATAAAAAAAATAGAAAATAATGGAACAATATCAGCAAAAGGAACTAATTCCAGTAGTGGAATATATAATATTTATGGAGAAATAGAAAGTATAGTAAATACAGGAGAAATAATTGTAGAAACAACTGCCAGTTCCCAATCTAGTTATGGAATATATAACCTTTCAAGTGAGATTGGAGAAATATTAAATAATGGAATAATATCTGGAGAAGCAAAAGGAAATAATAGTGATGGATATGGAATATATAATCGTTTATACAATGGTCAAGGAACAATAAAAAACATATTAAATAATGGCTTAGTACTAGGAAAAGGAGTAGATAATGGATTAGGAATAAGAAATCCAGGAATGATAAATAATATAAAAAATGCAGGAATAATATATGGAAATTCACTCAATCAGTCTTCAGGGGTACATAATGAAAGTAGTGGAACAATAAAAGAAATAAATAATTCTGGCAAAATAATTGGAGTACTAGCAAGTCAATCAAGAGGAATTTTTAATACTGGAACTATTACTGATATAAAAAATACAGGAATAATATATGGTAATGGAGATAGAGGTTTTGGAATTTTTGGAAATGGTGGAGTAATAAAAAATCTAAAAAATTCTGGGATAATAGTTGGAATAGGAAATAATGGAGAAGGACATGGAATTTCAAATTATAATAATTATTATGAAGGTCCAATGGAGAAGCTAGAAAATACAGGGAAGATTATGGGAATATCAGTTAATGGTTTTGGATATGGACTAGCAGAACTTAATCTTGGATCAGAGCCAATTAACCCTATTGACAATCTAGGAATGATAATAGGAAAAGGAGGGTCTTCTGGAAAAGGTTTTGTCAGTGAATCAGTTAATGGAGATAATATAAATAACTTTGGAATAATTTATGGAGATACTTATGCCATTGATACAAATGGTACAGGAGAACCAACGGGAAGCAACTATGGGTTATTATTAAATAAAACTGAAGGAGAAAATGTAATAAATGGAGCAATAATAGATAATGCTGGTTCAGGAACTCCTGCAATTAAAAACTATGGAATTGTATTTAAAGTTAAATCTAATGGTAAATATGATGTTTCATATAGATATACTGGAAGTGAAGATATAGATGTAAAGATGTTTTCTAATGAAAGACAAATGAAGGTTAAAAATGCTGTTACATCAGAAACTGGAAGTAATAGCTTTTTAGAAAAAACTTATGAAAATTCTATAATAAATGGAATAACAGATACAATTAAAATATCAGGAACAGGGAATACAATAAAAGGTTCTGTAGTAAATGCCTATACATCGGCAATAAAATTCGATGAAACTGAGAATAATTCATTGACTGTTTCTGGAAGTGTTATCAATGGTGGATTAGATGATAATGGAATAGCTATTAAAGGGAGTTCCAAAAATGATGAACTAATTTTAGAATCTGGAGAAATTTTATATAAAAATGGAAGTAGTGAAAAAATAAATACAGTAATAAACGGAGATATAGATTTAGGAGATGGAGATAACAAACTTACATTATCTGGTGGAACAATAATAAATGGAGAAATTCTATCAGGAATAGGAGAATCATCTCTTATTTTAGGAAAACAAAATATAACAAAAGAAACAGTAAAAGATGAAATAATTATTTCTAATAATATAAAAGGATTTGATGAAACATCAATACATGGAAATGTAACAATATTTGATAAAACATATGTATTTAAAAATGATTTAAGTGTTGTTGAGAAAAAACTGACAGCAGAATTAGGAAACATAACTTTAGAAAATGGAAGTGTTCTTGTACTTAAAATAGATGGTACAGAAAAAAATAACAATAAAATTATTGGACATGCATTGTATGACAATACTGGAAGTATAGCTTCAAACGGAGGAAAACTGCTTTTAGATGTAGGAAAATTATCTGATGGAAGTATAGTGAATTTTGGTAAAACAGAATTAACAGATTCAATAAAAGGAAATGAAATAAATTATTCTTCAGATATAACATTAGACAGTTTATCCCTTCTTCATGATATTGAGAAACTTTCCTCAGAAGATGTTCTAATAAAAGCAAAGAAGGAACTGCCTGTGACGCCTTATCCAGATGATATAAATTATTATCAGCTTAATAAGGTATATAAAGGAATACTTTCAACAGATCAAATAAAATATTTTGATGTTGTGAGTCAGGAGAATCTTTCAGCTCTCTTAGGATATCTTAATGATGTTTATGCAGGAAATCCATATTCTTACAGTTCTGAATTATCAAGAAAATCAATGGGAATATTCAGAGATATAATTACCGAAAATTTGTTTAAAGCAGATACAGGAAAATGGATGATATATGGCGGACTTACTCATATAGATGGAGGAACTAAAGATACATACTATGGAAAAGGATATTATACTTATGATATAGGAAGTTCTGATATAGACGCAGATACAAAAATCACAGGAGCATATATGCTTGGAGAATATGGAGTATCTGATGATTTTAAAGCTGGAGTGGCAGTTGGAGGGAATAAGCTTAAATCTGACTTGTCTAATGGTTCAAAAGCAGAGGGAAATGCAATGTATATTGGAGGATATACTAAAAAGCATATTGGAAATCTAAAAGTAACAGCAGGAATGGGATTTCAATATGGAAATTATGATGTCGATAGATTAGCCATAAATAATGTGGCTTCTGATATCGCAGAACCAGTAATGAAATATCCAGATAATTACAATGATATATCTTATGACATCTACTTAAATGGAAGATACTTTCATAGTATTGGAGATAATCTATACTTAGAGCCTTATGGAACACTGTCATATACATATGTAAAACAGGATGGAGCAGATGAGGAAAATAAAACTCTAGCAATAGAAACAGATTCAAAATCATTTGATTATACATCAGCCAAAGTGGGATTAGATCTTAAAAAAGTGATACCACATGAAAAAGGAAAGAGTACACTATCAGTTGGGGCAAGCTATACAAGACTGCTTAATGGCGCAGATGAAGAATATATCACAGGAAGATTTAAAGGTGGAAGCGACTTCGATATCTTAGTAGCTCATAAGAATGAACACAGCTTAGGATTGAATGCTAAATATACACTTGAACTGGAAAATGGAATCTTGTTTGATGTAAAAGGAAGCTATGCAGTAGAAAGAGATTCACATAATCAATCTGGAAAGAATAAGACTAAAGGTGAATGGATAGTAGGAACAGGACTGGGTTATAAGTTCTAAAGATTAAAAAGTGAAAGGCTGGCTGATGAATAGCCAGCCTTTTAACAAATAATCATGATATTTTAAGGGGGAAGTTATGACAGAAGGGGAATTTATAAGATTCTATAAAAAGAGAAATGGACTAAAGAATCAGCAGGAAGTAAAAGAAAAGATAGACTTATTCTGGAATACACTGCTAAAAGTTCTGAATGAAGGGGAAAAGGTAACCTTTAAAAATTGGGGAACATTTGAAGAAAAAGAGGTAAAACCAAGAAAAATAACAATAGCCAGAATAAATAAAACAGGTTATACAAAAGCTAAAAAAAAAATAAGATTCAGAGCAGGAGCAGGCTTGCAGGATATAGTAAATGGAGCTGGTACTGATGAATAAGAGAGAATTAGCAAAAGTATACAGTGAAATGAGTAAAGGGGAAATATCAGCAAGAAAAGCACTGAAAGAAATAGAAGTATTTCTTGAAACAATGCAGGAGGCTTTGGAGAAAAGTCATTCATTGATGTTTAGAAATATAGGAATATTTGAAGTGAAGGAAAGAAAACCAAGAGTAATATCAAATCCAGCAACTAAAGAATCTATAAAGATTTACCCAAGAAAAACAGTAAAATTCAGAGTTTCAAAAAATATAATAAAATAGTTAAAAATACTGATAGAAGAAAAATAAAATTTTTTCTATCAGCATTTTCATATTTAGACTATTTTAAATTTATAGTAGTTCTATATTTTACTTTTAAAGATAAAAAATGATTTAATATATTTTTATTAAATTTTATTGACTTAATGATATGTGAGATTAAGAATATGGAAGTATATTATTAAAATGTATATGAATAGTAATAAAATATTATTTTTTTATATAGAGACTTAAATTAGAAATATTTAAGTTGAAAATTTAAAATTAAAGATATATAATGAAATAATTAAAGTTATACCTATTTAATAATATCACAATGAAAATTATTAATATAAAATTTAAGTGATTTTATAATTAAAGATGTAATTGTAGAAATAAACATAATTAATTAAGTATGAAATTAGGTAAAAGTTTCTTTTTGTATCAAAAAGAATAGATAAAGGAGAAAATAATGTCTATAAGGAAGCTGGTATTGATAGTTGATGATAATTATATGAACCGCATGATATTGGATAATATTCTGGGTTCTGCTTATAATGTCTTACAAGCAGAAAATGGAAAAGAGGCACTGGAAATATTGAAAAAAGAGAAAGAGAATATTTCAGCAGTACTTCTTGATATTGTTATGCCAATAATGGATGGTTATACTTTTTTATCTGAAAAAATGAAAGATCCAGATTTAATCCATATACCTGTAATAGTAACTACTCAATATGAAGATGAGGCTACTGAAGTAGAAGCTTTATCAAGAGGAGCAGCAGACTTTTTAGTAAAGCCTTATAGACCAGCTATTATTCTCCACAGACTTGCCAATATTATCAAAATGCGTGAATCATCTTCCTTTATAAATAAAATAGAAAAAGACAGTCTTACAGGAATATATAATAAAGATTTTTTTTACTTTAAATGTACAACATTTTTTAAAGATTTATCAAAAAGAAACTATTATATTGTATTTGCTGATATAGAGAGATTTAAACTTGTAAATGATATATATGGAAGTAAAGAAGGAGACAGACTACTGAAATATATGGCAAATACAATTAATGAAGAAATAAATGGTTATGGGATATGTGGAAGGTCAGAAGCAGATCATTTTATCATATGTATTGCTGATGTAACTAATGTAGAGAAAATTTTAGAAAATATATCCAAAAGAATATCAGAATTTAATAAAAATATGAATATAATTATACGTTATGGAATATATCAAGTAGAAGATAAAAATATATCAATTGAATTGATGTGTGACAGAGCTATGATTGCAGCAAATATAGTAAAGAATAAATATAATAAAAAATATGCTTACTATGATGATTCTATTCGAAAGAAACTTCTTCAGGAACAGATATTGATAAATGATATGAAACCTTCTCTTGCCAGAAGAAGATTTAAAGTTTTTTATCAACCAAAATATGATTTTAAAACTGAAAAAATAGTAGGAGCAGAAGCACTGGTAAGATGGGATCATCCTAAAATGGGAATGATATTTCCAGGAGTGTTCATAGGGCTTTTTGAAAGAAATGGATTTATTACAGAAATAGATTATTTTGTATGGGAGGAGGCTTGTAAAAAACTGAAAGAATGGAGTGATAATGGTTATGAAAATCTCTCTATTTCAGTAAATGTATCTCGTATAAATCTGTATAATAATAACCTATCTAACTTATTAATAGAATTAGTAAGAAAATATAATATATCTCCTAAAGCTTTGCATCTTGAAATAACGGAATCTGCATATACAGAAAATTCAGAGCAGATAATAGAAGGAGCTAAAAGACTTAAAAAAATTGGATTTATAATAGAAATGGATGACTTTGGAACTGGATATTCTTCTCTAAATATGCTGGCAAAACTACCTATAGATGTTTTAAAATTAGATATGGGATTTGTACACAGTATAGAAAAGGATAAAAACAGTAGAATTCTTCTTAAAGTAATAATAAATTTAGCAAAAGAACTACATTTAGCAGTAGTAGCAGAAGGAGTAGAAACCAAAGAACAAGTTAATATTTTAAAAAATATTGGATGTCAATATGCACAAGGATATTATTATTCTCCACCAATACCTGAAGAAGAATTAGATAGAATTTTTATTGAAAATAAATCTGTAATATCTTTAAATAAAACAGGAGAATTATTAAACTTAAAAGATAAGGAATTGTTTAAAATAGCAGATTCAGATGAGATTGACTTAAATATAAAGAATATGATTTATGATTTGAAATATTATTCAGAACATGATCCATTAACAGGATTGCTGAATAGGAGAGAATTAAAAGAAAGAGTCAATAAAGTACTGGAAACTAATGATATAGAAGGAGCTTTCATTATTATTGATATTGATAATTTTAAGAGAATAAATGATAAATATGGACATGTAAAAGGAGATGAAATACTTAAACAGATATCAAAGAGTTTGAAAAATAGTTTTGCTGAAATAGATAGTATTTCAAGATTAGGTGGAGATGAGTTTGTAGTATTTACTTTAGGCAGTACTGATGAAAAGAAAATAAGCTTTATGATGGATAATTTTTTTCAAATGGTAAAAAATATAGAAACAGAAATTGCCATAACATGTTCAGCAGGTATTTGTTTTACTTCTAAAGTTATTGATTATGATTCTTTATATTATAATGCAGACATGGCGCTGCTTTCAGCTAAAATATCTGGAAAAAGTAACTATAAAATATATACAGAAAAAATGGAAAAGTATTCTCCTATCAATCATTTAAAAAATGTTGAATGGATATTGGATCAAATTTTTGAAATGATATTTATTTCTGATGCTGAAACATTTGAAGTGATGTATATTAATAAGCCTACATGTGAAAAATTAGGAAAAAGTAAAGAAGAATGTTTAGGTAAAAAATGTCATTCTCTTATGTGGAAGTCAGCAGAACCATGTGAAAGGTGTTGTAAAATTTCTGAATGTATAGAAAAATTTTATACTGAAGAAACAGAGCTAAATGATGGAACTTCTATCCAAATTAAGGCTAAAGTAGTTGAGTGGGAAGGAAATAAATATAAAATACATTATTTAAATAAAGTATAAATAAAATATGAGGTGAAAGAAATGGATTATAAAGAGGTATTAAAAAATTATGGAAATGATGTTGATGAAACATTGAATAGATTTTGTGGAAATGAAAATTTGTATAAAAAATTTATAAGAATATTTTTTCAGAGAGAAAATCCAGAAAAAATAAGAGAACAGTATAAAAATAAAGAATATGATCAATTATTAATATCAACTCATACATATAAAGGGATTACAGGAAATCTAGGACTTACAAGATTATTTGAAATGTTTGGAGAGATTGTTAATAAAATCCGTAGAGAAGAATATGAGCCTGTTGAAGAAATGATAGAAAAAGTTTTGGAGGAAAAAGAAAATTTAGAAAGAGCTTTAAAAGAGTCAGATGGATTTGAGCTTTAAGAATAAGAAAATGTATTTTTATAGAGGAGAATATTAGTTATGAAATGGAAAAATGATTCATCATTAGAATCTAAACCTCAATCTTTTGAATTAAATACAATTGAGGAATATAATACTCTATTAAACTCTACAAAAATAAGTATTAGTAAATATCTGTTAAATGAAAGGCTTTCTATTTTATGGGGAAATGATTTTTTTTATAGTAATCTTGGTTATACTAAAAATGAATACCAATCACTATTCTCAAATCTTCAGGAATATTATAGCTTATATCCTAAAGAATTTGAAACTATTAGAAATGAGCTTTTTTCTATGTGGAAGAATGGTAGTTTCAGTAAAAAACTAAACTGTCGTATGCCAGCTAAAAATGGTAATTTTTTGTGGGTTAATTTATCTATAACTATCACAAATGAAGTTATAGATGGATTTCCTGTATTTAATGCTGTTATTTTTGATATCAGTGACATGATTCTTCATGAAGAGGAACAAAAATATTTAATTGAAGAAAAATTGCAGAATTTAAAATGGATGATGGATGAATATGAAGGAAATATTTATATTAGTGATATTGAAACTTATGAATTGCTGTATTTAAATAAAGTAAGCTGTGCTACATTAAAAAAGCCATTAACTCAGCTGTTAGGAAAAAAATGTTATGAAGTAATTCAAGGGAGAACTTCTCCCTGTACATTTTGCACTAATAAATATTTAACAAAGGATAAATTTTATGAATGGGAATTTTTTAATCCTGTATTAGATCGTAATTTTTTAATAAAAAATAGAATTATTGATTGGAATGGGCGTAAAGCTCGTATTGAATTATCACATGATATGTACAGTGCAGAATATAAATTAGCAAAGAAAGATAAAGAACGTGATGCGCTGATTAGAACAATTCCTGGTGGATTTGCTAGATTGGATGCAAGAGATATGAAAACAATTCTCTGGTATGGAGCACAGTTTTTAGAATTAATTGGATATACTAAAGAGCAATTTGAAAAAGAACTTCATTCTCAATGTACTTATATTTATCCTGAAGATTTGACTCGAGCAGTAGAAATGATTCAAAATGAAAAAAATAGTAATAAAAATACTGTTTTAGATGCAAGAATTAGAACTTATAATGGTGAAGAGAGAATTTTAACTATTACACTGAGTTATGTCAGTGGTGAAGATAGTTGGGATGGAATTCCTTCTTTTTATAGTATAGGAATTGACGTTACAGAAGAAAGAAGAGAACAAATACGTCAGCGTGAAATAATAGAGGATGCTTATAAAGCGCTGCAAGTAGCCAATTCAGCCAAAACTAATTTTTTCTCATCAATGTCACATGATATAAGGACACCAATTAATGCTATTGTTGGCATGACATCTATTGCTCAAGCTAATTTAACTTTACCTAAAAAAATAGAAGACTGTCTTAATAAAATAAGTACATCAAGTCATCATTTATTAAATTTGGTAAGTGAAGTTTTAGATATGTCAAAAATTGAAAGTGGAAAAATTGATCTTGTTCCTGTAAATGTTGACTTATCGGAGCTAGTTCAAAATGTAGTTGATATGTGTAAACCGTTGATGAAGGAAAAATACCATGATTTTAAGATAATTCCAAGACAGATTCAGCATGAAAAAGTAGTAGCAGATAGGGAGCGTTTGCAGCAGATTTTTATGAATATACTTTCTAATGCAATTAAATATACACCTGATGGTGGAGAAATCAGTTTGACTATTAATGAACTTCCTTCTCTTATTCCACAAAAGGGATGGTATGAATTTATTTTTAAGGATAATGGAATAGGGATGTCTAGTGAATTTATTGAAAAAATTTTTGAACCGTTTTCACGTGCAGAGGATTCTCGTACAAGTAAAATTCAAGGTACTGGTTTAGGAATGGCAATTACAGAAAATGTTATTCATATGATGAATGGAACAATTAATGTAAAGAGTGAACTAGGTGCAGGAAGTCAGTTTACAGTTACCCTACCTTTACAATTACAGGATGAAGAGGAAAATGTTAATAATGAGTTAATAGGATTGCCTATTTTAGTTGTAGATGATGATCAAATTGTATGTGAAAGTGTAAGCTTGCTTTTGAATGAATTAAAATTACGAAGTTATTGGGTTTTATCAGGAGCAGAGGCTGTTCATGTAGCAGCAGATGCCCATAATCGTGCAGATGACTTTTTTGCTGTTATTATAGACTGGAAAATGCCTGAGATGGATGGATTAGAAACTGTAAAAGCAATAAGAGAGAAATTAGGAGAAGATGTACCTATTATCATAATATCTGCTTATGATTACTCTGATATAGAGGAAGAATTTTTAGAAGCAGGAGTAGATGCTTTTATAACAAAACCAATATTTAAATCTAAAATATTACATGTTCTGCAATTATTTTGTTCCAGCGGAAGAATAAAAGCAGCAAGCAATATTTTAGATAAAAAATACAATAATTTATGTGGAAAGCGAATATTAGTAGTAGAAGACAATGAACTCAATCGTGAAATTGTAATAGAATTGCTTCAAATGCAGGGAATTTTAGTAGATTCAGCAGAAAATGGGAAAAAAGCAGTTGAAAAATTTCAAAATTCAGATCCAGACTATTATTCTGCTATTTTGATGGATATCCAAATGCCAGTTATGAATGGATATGAAGCAACAGCTGCAATTCGTGCATTATCACATGAAAATGCAAAAACTATACCTATCCTTGCACTTACTGCAAATGCATTTGTATCAGATATAAGTAAAGCTCAAAGTGCAGGAATGAATGATCATATAGCCAAACCAATTGACATATCACGTTTGATTAAAGTCTTACATAAATGGATAGAATAGTTTAGAGTTAAAATCATAGGTTATAAGATAAGAGTAGACAATGTTGAATTGATGTACTCTTATTTTTTATTTAAATCAGATATATAGATATGATTTTAATTAAATATAAAATTCATCTAATAAAGTATAAAAATAAACGAAAATTAAACTTGAAATGATTACATAACAAATGTTCTCTTTTATATAATAAAGCGAACATTAAATAGCTTAGAATGCCTATTTTTTTTAAACTAATTTTTTAATCTGTCTAAAATTCTTATTTTTTTTGAAGTTGATATTTTTAATATTAAAGGTTATAATAGTGTATAAAATTACGTTATAAAAGTTCGCCTTATTATATAAAAGAGAATATATTTTTAAAAAAATAGGATTAAAGATATTTTTGAATAGACAATTTTGTATTAAAAAAAGGTAACTAAAAGTTAAAAAACTATATTATAGTTCTATTGGAGGAAAAGAATGACAGAAACAGAATTTATCAAATTTTATAAAGAGAAAAATGGTGTTAAAAATAAAGAAGAAGCAAAAGAAAAAATAGATAATTTCTGGAATGCATTATTAAAAGCTATAGCTGAGGATAAAAAAGTTGTATTTAAAAACTGGGGAGTATTTGAGGAAAAAGATGTAAAATCTAGGAAAATTGTGATTCCAATACAACGTAAAGAAGCATATACTAAGCCAAAAAAAGTTTTAAAATTCAGAGCAGGAGAAGGGCTGATAAAATTGGTGAATGAAAGAGGTGAAAATAGTGAATAAGAAAGGTTTTGCGAAAATATATCAGGAAATGAGCAAAAATAATATTGATATAAATGAGGCAATAAAAGAGATAGGAATTTTTTTAGAAACTATAGAGGAAGCTTTGATAAAAGATGGAAAAGTAAAATTTGTAGAAAGAGGAACTTTTGAAATACTGGAAAGAAAACCAAGGGTAATATCTAACCCAGTTACAAGAGAACTTATGACAATATATCCGAAAAAGAGCGTAAAATTTAGTATTTCAAAAAAACTTTGTAAAGAAAAGACTAATTAAATAAAATACCCTGAATATTTTAGTATTATTCAGGGTATTTTTAATTTATAATGTAAGTCTTTTAATATGTATATGGATAAAAATAAAATATTAATCTTTCTATTTTAATTTTTTTCCAATCTCTTTTAATTCTTCTATTTTTTCAGTCTGTTTAGCCATATCTCCTATATCAGCAGCAGAGATAGCTTCATCTATCACAAGATTCCAATCCAGATATTCACAGATACATTTAAATTGTCTGCTGATAAGATCATATTGTTCTCCACTTAGTTCATCAGCTCCAACAGCAACTATTCCTATATTTTTCTTTTGCTTAGGTAGAACAGCATTTTTAAAATACATTTTATCTATGAGCATTTTAAGCTGTGCAGTTATTCCCCACCAGTAAACAGCAGAACCAAATATTACAGTGTCAGCTTCACAGATTTTTTCTACTAGAGGTATACAGTCATCTTTTATAATACAAGTACCTCCATTAGTATGACAGCTGTTGCACCCTGTACATCCGCTTAATTTGTATTTTGTTATATCAATAAATTCAACTTGATTTATTGAAGTATCAATTCCAGATTCAATAGCTTTCAGGGCAGTTCTAGTATTTCCATTCATTCTTGGACTTCCATTTAATATTAAAATTTTCATATGAATTACCTCCTGTATTTAAATTTAACCTATCTTGATTATACTGTATTTGAATATTTTTTTATAGTAAAAAATATAAAAGTAATGTATATTAAAAAGGTGATCTTTATTTTATAGAAAAAATAATGTAAACTATATTTATATAAAAGAAAATAAATATGTAGAATATAACAAATAGAAAAATAACAAAAAAAGAAGTTGTATAAATGAAATCAAAAAAATATCTATGGAGGAGAAAAATGGACAATATAAGAAAATATTTGAATGCAGGTTTGGAAGAAAGAATTGATGTGTTGTGGGAAGATAAAGATATTTTATGGATAGACTGGCGTGAATATGATGAAGAAATAATAAAATGTTGTGAAAAAATTCTTCAGACGGGAGAATTAGACGGAGAAGTCAGAGAATCAGAAAGTGATATGGGATTTGATGTGATTATAAAATTTAGAAATAAAGAACACATCATAAAATATCCAGGAGAAGGGGCTGACAGAGATACTACTATAAAAGAGTTAAATAAAATAATTACCCCAGATTATGAAATTCGTTTTTGGATGGATTCAATAGGAAGTGACACTTTGGGATTTATTCCAAAAAAATTAAAATATTGGGAAGAATTGGAGATGGAGTTTGGGAAAGAAAAAGTGAGAAAATATTTTTCTGTTATTAATGACAACAGCAGAATGTTTGATATGGAGATGAATGAAATTTTTAAATTAATGGAAGAATTAAAAAAATAGTATATAATATATTAGATATAAATGAATTGTCATATGTACAGATTTAGGAGGACAAAATATGAGAGATGTAGATTATGCCTTTTTCAGCCAGATGAGCTATTTGAATTGGGAAAATTTAAATATAAAAAATATAAAAGAGGCTGGATCTAGTAATTCAGTAACAAATATATTGAATACAAAAGAATTATGGAATATATTGAGTCCAAGTATAAAGTTAAAGAAAAAATCAGTGAGTGAATATGCTGGAAATGATAAAAGACTTTTTATGAAATACAGTTTAGAAGGAGCCAAAAAAACTATTTTTGATTTTTCAGAGTGGGAATTTCTTTTAGGTGCAGGATATGGAGATATATATAAGCTATATTTAAAGAAAAAAGAAAAAATTACAAATAATAAATATAAAGGTGGTTTTAGAGGGATAGCTTTTAAAAATGGAAATAAGATAATCATTGCATTTAATGGTGGAGAAAAACTTGTAAGCATGAAAAAAGATATAATTACAATTGATGATATGAAAATGTATGATAGGAATTATGCACCTTTGATAGCAGGATACTGGTTTTATAAATATATAAAAGAAAAATATTGTGAAGAAGGAGATGAAATATATCTTACAGGTAATAAATATGGAGGATTTATTGCTCAATATGTATATATGGCAACAGGAGGAAATGACAGAACAGTAGTATGGAATCCTATTGGTTCTGGAATAAATACAGAAATTAAAGAAACTGACAAACCTCATAGAGAATTTCCAGATTTAAAAATTATTTTGGGATATTCAGAATTTACCAAGGAAGTGGCAGAAAAAGTATATTCAAAATTTCTATTGGAAAATAGGTGGGTATCTCCAATCATATTAAAAGATGATGCTAAAGATGAAATTCTTCAGATATTTGAAGAAATAAGAGAAGAAACAGAAAAAGGCGAAAATAAAATTTCTAAAAGAGTTCCTATAAAATTTAGTGAATCAATGGAAATATTGTATTATATTCTTCTTACTAATTATTTTTATAATGATGATTATACTAGAAAAGCAAAACAAAGTCTGATGTATACATATTTGATTGAAGATGAATGGTCAGTTTATGCTATAAATAGAATAGGAGCAGTAATAGATATAGTTACAGGAATAAGGACAGAAAGAAAAATAGTAAAGAAAAGTACACCACCCCCTTATGAACTTCCATTTCCAACAGAGGAACTCAATGATGTGATTATGTTTATGAATGATCAAGGAAATTTAGAATATGGAAAAATGAGAGAAGAATTTGTAAAAAATAGCTTGAAGAGTGTAATTAAAGCTCAAATGAAAATATTGTTGAATGATAATATACTTGTAAAAAAAGAATTAAAACTTGAGATAAAAAAAGAAACTCTTGAAGATTTTGATATAAAATATTATTCAGCTGGAGCTCTTAGTAATGGGAGAAAATTTGGATTAGAAAGAAAATTAAATCCTGAGATATTTAGATATATGAAAGTTATGAGAGATAATATCCTTTATTTGCAGGAGCCATATGAAATATTGCCATGTGAAGAGAAAGAGGGGAAATATAAGGAGTATATAGAACTTGGAAAGTATATAAATATCAGAAGTCTAGGAGATATTAATTGTGGATATCCACTTAAAATATATATAGCAGAATAAAAAATATTATTGTGCATATACATATTTTAAGGAAAAAAATTGGATTGAATAATGATTAAAATTACAAAAGCACGATAATTTATCGTGCTTTTGTAATTATTTCATAAGAATATCTCCAATATAGGTAATATGCTCTAAGATATATTTTTTGCATTTTTTTATATTGTGTTCTTCTAATGCTTTTATAATATTAAAATGTTGTGCAATTTGAGCTTTTTTTAATTTTTGGTTTTCCGATAACAGAATTTTTTTCCAATTATCATTTGATATGTATGTAATATATGTGACACTCATATTATAAACAAAGGAAATTAACTCATTATCAATGGAATTTACATAAATAGAATGAATTAATATATCATTTTTACTTGCTTCCATATAATCATTTGTATTTTTGATATTCTCAATTGCTGCATACATTTTTTGAATATCTTCTGGTGTTATTTGCTGTATAACTTTTTCTACTATTCCTATTTCGATAATTCTTCTAAAATCTAATGTCTGTAGAGGATCTCCTTCCAATAAAAAGGCTAATAGACATAAAGGAGAATTTAAAACACTATTATCTACCTGTTTTAAATAAGTTCCCCTACCATGAATACATTCAAGGATTCCCATACATTCTAAAGCTGTATACACTTCATGTACCATTGAGCGATTTATTCCAAGTTTTTTAGCAATAAAATTCTCTGAATACAATTTTTGTGTTGCTTTAAATTTTCCTTCTTTAATTAGATTAATTAAAAATTTCATAACATCTTTTCTAGTCAAATTTTCTTTATTGTTATCCATACAAATTAACCACCCTATTAATTATTCTACAACAGCTCCCTTATTTGCAGATGATACCATTTTTGAATATCTTACTAAATAACCTTTTTTTACTTTTGGTTCAGGTTTTATCCATTTTTCCATTCTTTCTTTTATTATATCATCTTTAACATCTAGGTTTATACTTCTATTTTTGATATCTATAGAAATAATATCCCCATTTTCAATAATAGAGAAAACTCCTCCTTCCATAGCTTCTGGAGAAATATGCCCTATTGCAGCTCCTCTTGTAGCTCCTGAAAATCTTCCATCTGTGATTAAAGCTACATCTTTATCTAAATGCATTCCTACAATTGCTGATGTAGGGCTAAGCATCTCCCTCATTCCAGGGCCACCTTTAGGTCCCTCATATTTTATCACAACAATGTCACCTTTTTTTACATCACCATTAAAAATGCTTTCAGCAGCTTCTTCCATACTTGTATAAACTTTGGCAGGTCCTGAATGTACCATCATTTCATTACAAACAGCAGCAGCTTTGACAACACATCCATCAGGAGCTATATTTCCTTTTAAGATTGCTATACCGCCTTCAATATTATATGGATTATCAATATTTCTTATGATTTCATAGTCTTTAACTGTAACTGTTTTTATATTTTCTCCCAGAGTATTTCCATTTACATTAAGTGTATTACAGTTTAATAAATTTTTCTTATTTAATTCACTCATTACTGCAGGAATACCTCCAGCAATATAAAAATCAAACATAAAATTTTCTCCAGATGGGCTTATATGGCATAAGTTTGGAGTTTTTTTAGATATTTCATCAAATAGTTCCAAATTAATTTCAATATCAGCTTCATGAGCAATTGCAGGTAAATGCAGTGTAGTATTAGTTGAACCAGCAATTGCCATATCAACAGTTATAGCATTGTAAAAAGACTCTTTGCTGATAATATCTCTAGGTTTTATATCATCTTTTACAAGTTCAATAACTCTTTCACCACTAAGTTTAGCTAATGCTATTCTTTCTCCATAGTATGAGGGAATAGTTCCGTTTCCTGGTAATGCAAGACCTAATACTTCAGATAAACAATTCATACTGTTAGCTGTAAACATTCCAGCACATGAACCACATGAAGGACAAGCCGAATGTGCATATTCTTCCATTTCACTTTCATCCATTTCTCCTAGTTTATATGCTGCAATTTTTTCTATGCATGTACTGTAGTCAGCTGGTTTTCCTCTATAATGACCTGTTGCCATTGGACCTCCGCTGACTAAAATAGCAGGAATATTAAGCCTTAGGGCAGCCATCATCATAGCAGGAACTATTTTATCACAATTTGCTATTAATACAAGTCCATCTAATCCATGTGCCAGCGTCATAGCTTCAATACTGTCTGCTATCAGTTCTCTTGATGCTAATGGGTATCTCATTCCTTCATGACTCATTGCTATTCCATCACATATTGCTATTGCAGGGAATTCAACAGGAATACCTCCTGCTGATGCAACTCCAAGTTTAACAGCTTCTGCTATTGTTCTTAAATGAAAATGTCCAGGAACTATTTCATTAAATGAATTAACCACTCCAATTAAAGGTTTTTTTCCAATTTCTTTTTCTAATTTTCCTGTTGCATACAATAGGGCTCTTGCTTCTATTCTGCTAGGCCCTGCATAAACTTTTTGACTACGCATGATTACCTCTCCTCCTTATAAGAAAAAACTTAGAATAAATACTATAACACAACCTGTTATGCTCATAACGCAAGTAGTAGTACTCCAGGCTTTTAGTCCAACTTTTACATCCATTCCAGAAAATTTTGTAACAACCCAGAAATAACTGTCATTTATAATTGAGGCACATTGTGCTCCAACACATATTGCCAATGTTGTAATTAGTGGTGAAATTCCTAATCCTGAAATCATAGGGGCTAATATTGATGCTGTTGTTATCATAGATACTGTTCCACTTCCTTGTGATAATTTAAGCAGTGATGACATTATCATAGGCAGAAGTATAGGTGGAAAACTTGATGAAGCAATTATATTTGCCACATAATCTCCTATTCCAGAAGTTCTCAGCACTGAACCTAAGGCTCCTCCTGCTCCAGTTATGCAGATAATTAATCCAGCGTCTGCTAGAGAAGCTTCTAGGGTACTAATAACTTCACTTCTTGAAACTCTTGCAGTTAATCCATAAATAGCAATAAGAGTACCAATTAAAATTGCAGTTATAGGATTACCAACAAGAGAGATTATAGAATTATTAATTCCTTTTGCTGCACTTACTGTATTAATAAGAATTAATATAACAGGAACAAGTATTGGTAAAAAAGACATAAGTCCACTGGGAAGATCTTCATCTGTAAATTTTACTTCACTTGTTGATTCAGGAATTATATCTGGAATTTTGTTTGATATATATTTAGAGTAAATAAGAGGAATAGGCATCATCAATATTGAAACTGTAGTTCCCCATATAATTAATTGACCTACATCAACTCCTAAAATAGCAGCAACACCAAGTGGCCCAGGTGTAGGGGGAACTAAGTGGTGCGTTAAATATAATCCAGCTCCAAGACAACAACCTAATTTAACCATTGATTTTTTTGTATTACGAGAAAATTCTTTTGCCAGCTCTGATAATATAACAAAACCAGAATCACAGAATACAGGGATGGAAATTAACCATCCAGATAGTAATAGAACTATCTCTGTTCTCTGAATACCTACTAATTTTAAAATTACAGAAGCCATTTTTTTTGCTCCACCTGTAACTTCAAGTATTTTTCCCATCATAACACCAAGACCAATTACTATTCCTATGCTTGATAATGTTCCACCAAATCCTGATGATATAGAAGCCATTATTTCATTAGTTGACATACCTGCAAGTAGTCCTATAAATATAGCACTTATAAGTAATGCTGGAAATGCTTGGACTTTAGTTTTAAGTATAAAAAATATAACAAGGGCCAATCCTAATACTAATGCTATTACCAACTGCATATTTTACCTCCTTTATATAATATGTTGCATAATTAATTTTATTAATTATATTTTTATAAAACTTTTTTTACATCGTTTATTTATTCTTATTGGATTAAACAGAAAAATTATAAATCTAAAATTTTAAGTATTTGGAAATGTAATTGATTTTGAAAGAATACTTCAAGTAGGATTAAAAATGTATTGATAAAAGAATTTTGTAAATTTACAGATACACAAACTAAAATATTCAAGAAAGATTACTTAACAGTTAAGAAGAATAACCTAATTTTCAGTCACAGTAGAAAAATAAGTATTAAATTTGTGTAAATATTATTAAAAGCTAAAAAAGTTAAATTTTTTTAATTTCAAATGATAATTTTTTCTTTTCTTATTATGTAAAGTATACTATTTGAAAAATCAAACTTCAACCTTGTCAACAACTTTATTATTAATTTAACTGTATTATTATGATGTTTTATTTTCTTATAACAGTGTATTTTTCGTTTAATGGACATAGTTATAGATAGATGTTGATATTGAGTTTGATTAAAAAACTCGAGAAAAGATTAAAAAAATGATGAGAGAATGGAAGAAAAAATAGGAAATAACGTAAATTAGATTGAATCAAGGAAGGGTATGAGAAAAAGAGTGAATATAAGATATTGTAAATTTACAAGCATAAAAATATCATTTTTATAAAACAAAGAAAAAAGTATATAGCTGTTCCCATACAAAAAAATGTAAAAATAAAGAAAATAATTAAGGTTAATATAAGCCCTTTCATTAAAATACCTCCATGTCTTAATGTTAATAAATAAGATTAAAAAATATTTGAAATTTTTTTAAATATTTCTAATTAGTGAAAAGGAGCCTCTGGGGAAGAAGCTCCTTTTCTATATATAAAACATCTTGGGGAAAGATTATATTATAGTCTTACTCTATTAGTTTTGTTTTCCTTTTTTAATTTATATATTTATTTTTTCTCATTTTTGTGATATTACAAAGTTTGCAGTACAGATAGCTTCATCCAATGTCACAAATAGATTATTAATTACAACGATATAATTCTTCTACAGCAATTAACAGCATTCACTTAACTTTAATTATAATAAAAAATCCATGTTTGATAAAAATATCCTTGGAATAAATCAGTATTATTTTTATTTAGTATCAATTAAATCTTAATTTTTTGCTTTGATTTTCGTTGTAAGCATAGGGGCATTGTGATATACTGAAAGTAGAGTGTCACTATTTAAAATAATTTTTAAATAAGAGGATTATTCAGAAATTGCGCAGGAAGAGGTGAGGGAAAATTAAGATTCTGAAAAAAATGTTAATAGTTAACTTTGTGATTTTCAACATAGGATTTGCTGCTTTAGGTTATGAAGATCTTAACAAAGAGCATTGGGCTTATTCCTCAGTGGAAAATCTTGTAAAAAAAGGAATAATAAAAGAGAATTCATATAAATTCAACGGAGGAGATCCTGTATCTAGATATGAGTTTGCTTATGACCTTTCAAAACTGTTGGATAAAGTAGAACTGGAAAAAGCAAATAAAGAAGATTTGAACATATTGGAAGCTCTGATACTTGAATTTTCTAAAGAACTTAATAAAATTGGATTTGATACAGAAACTTATAATTCTAAAATAGATAATATAAATGAGACTGTAGAGCTTCTTAAAAAAAGAATAAACGAAAATGAAATTATAATAGACCAGCTTAAATCAAGGATAGAAAAACTAGAAAACAAGAAATAGACAAGGTAATAAATAGGGAGGAAACAAAATGGAAAAACTGTCATTGGATTATTCAAAAGCATTGGGATTTTTTAATGAAGCTGAACTTTCTATGATGAAAGAACAGGTAGCTGTAGCTGAGAAATTTCTAAATGAAAAAACAGGAGCAGGAAATGACTATCTAGGGTGGATAGAGCTTCCTACTAACTATAATAAAGAGGAATTTCAAAGAATAAAGACAGCAGCAGAAAAAATAAAAAAAGATTCTGATGTATTGCTTGTAGTGGGGATAGGAGGATCATATTTAGGAGCAAGAGCTGCTATTGATTTTCTTTCTCATACTTTTTATAACAGCCTTTCAAAAGAAAAGAGAAATGCACCTGAAATATATTATGTAGGAAATAATATTTCTGGAACATATCTTTCACATCTTTTAGATTTATTAGATGGAAAAGATTTTTCTATTAATGTTATATCTAAATCAGGAACTACTACAGAGCCTGCAATAGCTTTCAGAGTGTTAAAAAAACATATTGAAGAAAAATATGGAAAAGATGGAGCAAAACATAGAATATATGCTACTACTGATAAGTCTAAAGGAGCATTGAAAAAGCTTGCTGATGAAGAGGGATATGAAACTTTTGTTATTCCAGATGATGTAGGAGGAAGATTTTCTGTACTTACACCAGTAGGACTTCTTCCAATTGCATGCAGTGGAGTGAATATTGATGAATTAATGGAAGGGGCAAGAGCAGCTCAAAATGCTTATACAGCACCATATGAAGAAAATGATTGTTATAAATATGCTGCTATCAGAAATATTCTTAACAGAAAAGGGAAGAACATTGAAATGTTAATTAACTACGAACCAAGACTGCATTATCTTGGAGAATGGTGGAAACAATTATTTGGAGAATCAGAAGGAAAAGATGGAAAAGGACTTTTCCCAGCAGCAGCAGATTTCAGTACTGATCTTCATTCAATGGGGCAATATATACAAGATGGAAGAAGAGAACTATTTGAAACAGCTGTACTTATAGGAACTCCAGAAAAAGATATTATTATTGAAAAGGAAACTGTTGATTTGGATGGACTTAATTATCTAAGCAGTAAAGGAATGGATTTTGTAAATAAAAAAGCATCGCAAGGAACACTTTTAGCCCATGTAGACGGAGGAGTACCAAACTTGGTAGTAAATATACCCGAAGCTACGCCATTTCATCTTGGATATTTATTCTATTTCTTTGAAAAAGCTTGTGGAATCAGCGGATATCTTTTGGGAGTAAATCCGTTCAACCAGCCAGGAGTAGAGTCTTACAAGGCTAATATGTTTGCTCTTCTTGGGAAAAAAGGATATGAAAAAGAAGCTGAAATATTAAATAAAAGACTAGAAAATAAATAGTATAAAAATTAGAGGATAGAAATTTCTTATCCTCTTTTTTATTTCTTAGGAAATTATAATTTGATAAATTTGTTGAAAAAATAAAAAATGTTAATTATTTTGTATTCATATTAGATATATTAATTGAATAAGATTAAAATTGACAGCACAAAAAAGCTGATTGTTAATCAGCTGTTTAGCGATATTCTTTCCAGCAAATGGAGCCTGTATGTATATTAAAATATGATATTTTTTTAACTTTCATTCTGGCATTACATTTAAAACAATAAAAAGGATTTACTCCAAAAGCGTTCCATATTTCAAGTTGATAAAAAGTAGAATTGGAATATTTAGAGACATATTTTCTCATGAATTTCATGATGTTTTTAAGTTCTGATTTAATATTTCTAGAATAGATTCCAAAGCGCCTAATCATTTTGAAATGTTTAGGGGGAATGTGAATAATTAATTTAGAAAGAAATGTTTCTGCATCTAAAGCAAGCTCAATTCTTTGTTTATCATCAGCAAGACTTTCATAATAGAAAGTAACCTTATTATCATAGAAATCAATAATTTTATATTCTGCGATAGGAGCTCTTGACAGATATCTGCCAATATATTTAATTGCATAAATATTATTATTTAAATCATTTTTTGCAACATTGAAAAAGAATCTTGTATTTTTGCGATAAAGGTAGTTAGCAACAGCATAAGCTTTAGCTTTAATTTCAGGCTTGTCATAATTTCCAGATTTAACAATATCAATAACCATTTTTTTCCATTGTCCAGCAATGGAATTAACATGAAAATATTTTTTTTCAAGAAATTGGAAGTTTTTATTGAATCCACCTAAAGTAACAATAGCATGAATATGAGGGTTCCATTTAAGATCGCGCCCAAAGGTATGAATAACAGTAATCAATCCATAATGAATGATATCTGAGTTAGTAAAGTATTTAGAGGAATATTTTGAAATTTTATGAATTCTTTGATTTTTTGCTTTAATGTTATGAAATTGATATTTAAAAACATCATTAACAGCATAAGCAAGCTTAGTTAAAAGGTCTCTATCATAGAAGAAAAACATTCTAAGTTCTTCAGGAATAGTAAAAAGGACACTTCTATGTTTAACATCAATAAGAGAAGTGGAAGTTTTTTCAGTTCAAACAGCAGAATAACGTTTACCGCAGGAAGGACAAAATCTAGATTTACAAGTAACTTTAATTTTATGCGCCTCATGACACTTAGGGCATTGAAGAGAGAGAAAAGATTTATCAATAGAACAAGCTAAGAATTTTTGAATAGTCTGTTTAACATCCTCAAAATGTTCATTTTTAAAATATTTCTTGATTTTACCTAAAAGATTTGTTATATTGATTTTAGAGATAATATGTTTGATTTGCATGAATGTCTCCTTTGTATAATTAGGGTGGTAACTATATTATACAAAAAAGAGAGCTGAGTAAAACATTTTTTTTAAATGTTACTCAGCTTTTTTTATATTTTAAAATAAAAATATTCCAAAAAGGTATATTTCCAAATAAGTTCTTGCTATAAATAATTGAATAAAGATATAATAGATTAAAAGCTGAAAATACAGGAGGGATACTGTAATGAATGAAATAAAAAGGTGTGAATGGGCAAAAGGTGAACTTGATATTAAATACCATGATGAAGAATGGGGAAAAGCAGAGTTTGATGATGCAAAACTTTTTGAAATATTTATTCTGGAAACTATGCAGGCAGGGTTGAGCTGGAGTACTATTTTAAGAAAAAGAGAAAATATGAGAAAAGCTTTTGATAAATTTGATTATACAATAATTGCTAAATATAATGATGAGAAGAAAAAGAGTCTTTTGGAAGATGAAGGGATTATTCGTAATAGACTCAAAATAGATGCACTTATTTCTAATGCTAAAGCTTTTATGAAAATACAGGAAGAATATGGGAGTTTTAGTAAATATATATGGAAATTTACAGAAGGTAAGCCAATAGTAAATAAATGGGAAAATATTTCTGAAGTTCCAGCTAAAACAGAGATATCAGATAAAATGAGTAAAGAACTGAAGAAAAAAGGTTTTAAATTTGCAGGGTCAACTATTTGTTATGCCTTTATGCAAGCCACTGGGATGGTAAATGATCATATGGTATGGTGCAGTGAATATAAAAAGTCGCTTAAAGTGAAGAAAAGTTAAACTGGATAAAATGGAATAAAAATTTATAAACAAGTACTTGTCAAAATATAAAAAGAGATATATAATAACCTTCTATGTCATATTAGAAATTAAAAAATTTATATAAATATTTAATCTGATACAGGAGGAAAAATGTACAACAAAACTAAAGAAGTTTTAACAGCAGAACAAGTGATAAGTGAAGATATGCTGGAGCAGCTGACATTATGGGCAGATGCAGAGATGGCAAAATAGAATGATAAAAATGATAAGGAAAGAGAAAGTGTAGAAAATTATAACTTTCTCTTTTTTATTTTTTAAATAAAAAGATTAAAGAACAACTAATGAATTGAAAAGGAAGTATACTTCAAAAAAAAATTGTGTTATGATATGTAATATCGAAGTTGATTTACCATGAAAATATTTGTTTTTTTATTTTAAAGTACACATAGTATTAAAGCATATAATATCAACTGAAAAGTTTTTAAATATATTAATTTATTAAAATGATATAATTAAAAGAAATATAGAATAGTAACTGAGAAGTTTAGAAAAGATTATTATGTGTACTTTAATAAAAGATCAATATTAATTTATAAAAAAATATTTGTAAAAAATCAATATTAATTTATTTAAATAATATTTGTTAAAAATAATATATATACTTTAATAAAAAAATATGTTAATATATTGACTATAGAAATATAGTATAAGGGAGGAAAAATAATGAAAACTAGATTAGCAGAAAAAAGAATGGTAGAAGAAAGAGAGTATAGCTTAAAAGTACAAATTATATTAGGTATAGGATTATCTGTAAAAATAAATGCTATATTTAAAGAAAGTATAAGTAAATATTAAGAAAAGTGTTTTCTTTTTTATAGATAGTTATCTCTTACCTATTTAGAAAAGCTTTAATATATGGTATACTGTGAGAGTGAGATAGCATCTAAAAAGGAGATGGTAATGATGAATTACAAAAAAGAAAATGGATGGAATTGTATTGACAGCAGAGAAGCAGTATTTGATTTCTCTGAAGGATATAAAAAATTTCTGGATGGAGCAAAGACTGAAAGAGAATTCGTAACTGAAGGGATAAAATTTGCTGAAAAAAATGGATTTGTAAATGCTGAAAAAAAAGATAAGCTGACAGCAGGAGATAAAATATACTATGTAAATAGAGGAAAAAATCTTGTTCTTGCTGTTATAGGTAAAGAAGATATAGAAAATGGAATAAATTATGTAGTATCTCATGTGGATTCTCCAAGGTTGGATTTAAAAGGGAATCCTTTATATGAAGACCTTGACCTTGCATATATGAAAACTCATTATTATGGAGGAATAAAGAAATATCAATGGGCATCTCTTCCATTAGCTTTACATGGAGTAGTAGTGTTAGCTTCAGGAGAAAAAGTTGAAATAACTATTGGAGAAAAGGATGATGATCCTGTATTCACAATTCCGGATATACTGCCTCATCTTTCTGCTAAAATACAGGGAGACAGAAAAACTGGGGAAGTAATAAAAGGGGAGGAACTTCAAATAATAGTTGGAAGTATCCCATCTTCTGTAGAAGATAAAGATGTAAAAGAAAAAATAAAATATACAGTTCTTGAAATCTTAAACAGAGATTATGGAATGATAGAAGAAGATTTTATTTCTGCTGAATTGGAATTAGTTCCAGCTGGAAGATGCAGAGATTTAGGATTTGACAGATCAATGATAGGTGGATATGGACAGGATGACAGAATATGTGGATATACTTCTATGATGGCTGTAATAGATTTAGAAGAAACTCCAATAAGAACAGCAGTATGTTTCCTAGCTGATAAAGAGGAAATAGGTTCTACAGGTAGTACAGGACTTAAATCGGACTACATCAACTATATCACAGGAGATATGGTACATAAACTAAAAGGAAAATTTAATGAAATGATGCTTAGAAAAACATTATGGAACTCTAACGCAATGTCATCAGATGTAAATGCAGGGATAGACCCTATATTCAGAAGTGTGCATGATGCACAGAATGCTGCTAAAATAGGATATGGAGTAGTAGTTACAAAATATACTGGGGCAAGAGGAAAGAGCGGAACTAATGATGCTGATGCAGAATATGTAGGAAAGATAAGAAGAATGCTTAATGATGCTAAAGTTAACTGGCAGATAGGAGAACTTGGAAAAGTAGATGAAGGTGGAGGAGGAACAGTTGCTATGTACCTTGCTCATCTAGGTATCAATACTATTGACATAGGTCCAGCTTTGCTGGCTATGCACTCGCCTTTTGAAGTTTCATCTAAGTTAGATGTATATGAAACTTACAGAGCCTACAAAGTATTTTTTAGAAACTAAGGTGATAAAAATGGAATATGGAGAAATAAGTTTTAGAAAAGGTGTAAAAACTGATGTAGAAGCTGTAGTAGAACTCTTGAAAGAAAGATGCAGATGGATGGACAGAAAAGGAATACAACAGTGGAATAATGAGGGATATTTAAATTTTTATAATCACAATTATTTTTCTGATAAAGCAAATAATGGAGAATTATATGTAGCCCAGATGGAAGGAAAGATAGTTGGGATGTTTGTTCTTTTAGAAGAGGACGAAAGATGGAATGATAATGTTCAATCATATTATCTTCATAATTTTACTACTGATCCAGAAATAAAAGGACTTGGAGAAGTAATATTAAAATATTGTGAAGACAAGACCGTTCAGGATGGAAAAAAGAGATTTCGTTTGGACTGTGGTATAAAAAATAAAGAATTAAATGATTACTATGAAAGCAAAGGTTTTGTTTTTGCTGGAATATGTGATGAAAGTCCATATTATATAGGGAATAAAAGAGAAAAAATATTTAAATAGAAGAAAATTTTGAGAATATTTTTAAAATTAAGCATGGTTTGGAGTGATTAAAAAGGCAGTGATTTTTTTAATCACTTTTTTTATTTACAATTATTTTACAGAAATATAAAACTCTTTTAACAACATAGAGATAGAATAACTTTGAAAACAAGAATAAAATATCAAGGAGGAAATGATAATGAACAGGAAAAAAATGATTTTAGCAGGAATGCTGCTTATGGCAGCTACAAGTTTTGCACAGGCAAAATATATATTCTATTTTATAGGTGATGGTATGGGAGCTGCTCAAAGGCAAATCACTGAAGAATATAAAAAAGGAGTAATGAAAGAGGATGGAAAACTTCTTATGAATTCACTTCCATTTTCAGCAATAACTACAACATATTCAGCAGATACTCTTATAACAGACTCAGCAGCAGCAGGAACAGCTCTAGCTACTGGGCATAAGACAAATAATGGATACATAGCTAAAGATACAAAAGGAAATGATTTGAAAACTCTGTTAGAAATGGCTCAGGAAGATGGGAGAGCAACAGGTTTAGTGACAACAACAAGAATAACTCATGCTACACCAGCAGTATTTGCTTCTCATAATATAGACAGAGATGATGAAAATGGAATAGCATCAGATTATGTAAAAAGTAATGTTGATTATTTTGCAGGTGGAGGATATAGACATTTTACTCCAAAGGATGGAGAACTTTCAAGCAAGAGAAAAGATGATAGAAATCTTGTAAAAGAATTTCAGGAAAAAGGATACAAAACATTTATAGGGCAAAAATCAGCAAAAGATTTTAAGAACTGGGCTCCAAAAGATGGAGAAAAAGTATTTGCAGCTTTTGAAGCCTCTCATATGCCATATGAAATAGATAGAAAGTCTGATAGTCCAAGTCTTAGTACAATGACTGAGAAAGGAATTGAACTGTTGAAAAAAGATAAAGATGGTTTCTTTATGATGGTAGAGGGTGGAAGAATCGACCATGCTTCACATGCTAATGATGTTATGGGGACAATATATGATACTATAGCTTTTGACAATGCTCTTAAGACAGCTTATAAATTCTACAAAGAGAATCCAAATGATACATTGATAGTAGTAGCAGCAGACCATGAAACTGGAGGTATGGGGCTTGGGTTTGGAAATAACTATTTTTTAAAGCTTGATGAACTTAAAAATGTAAAAGTATCAGTTGAAGATGTACTTCAAAAAGCTTATACAGGAGATAGAGATGGATTCTTTAAATACATAGCAGATAATATGGGATTATCAAAATTAACAGATACAGAAAGAAATAATATAGTAAAAGCTATGGATCTTCAAGATAAAAATAAAGATGCAAGTGAAATGTTTGGTGGGTATAGTCCAGTAGCTATAGCAGTTACTCATATAATTTCAGAGAGATCAGGAATGCAGTGGACATCTTATGCACATACAGCTGTACAGGTACCATTGGCAGCAGTTGGAAAAGATTCTCAAAATTTCACAGGTTTTAAAGATAATACAGAAGTAGCTAAACTTATAGGAAAAAGCATGGGAAAAGAGATAAAATAGCCTCAGGGGGATAAATTAGTGAAGAAAATAGGAATAGCAGCTGTAGTAACATTCCTTGCCCTTCTAGTTTTCAGTGGAAAATTAGAGGGGTATTTCTTTAAAAAAGAAAGTATAGGAAGAGTTGTTACAGTGGATAACAGTGATGCAATAGTTCAGGGAATATCTAAAGTAGGATGTCAGCATCTTGCAGTGGAGGTTCTTACAGGAAAGCACAAAGGAAAAATATTAGAAATAAATAATCTTTTAAGTGGAAGTATAGAGTATGATGAATTTTATATAGAAAAAGATAAAGTACTCATGGCAGTTTTAGAAAATAATGGGAAACTAGATGGAAAAGTATTATCTCTTTTAAGAATAGAGAAAATAGCTGGGTTAGCCTTTATATTTGTAGTTCTTCTTATCATATATGCAAGAAAAGTAGGTTTTAAATCTCTTCTTTCTTTTGCAGGAAGTATCATAATAATATGGAAATACCTTATACCAGCACTTAGAAAAGGAGAAAATGTCTTTATAATAACAGTATTTACCCTTATACTCCTCTCAGCATTGATAATATTTCTAGTAGCAGGATTTACCAGAAAAGGTTTCAGTGCCTTTTTAGGAACAATGTCAGGACTTTTTGTTACTGCTGCACTTACATTTCTTTTTGGTGATACATTCAGAATTGATGGAATGAATCAGCCTCTGGCTCAAAGTGTTGTATTTTCAAGTTTTATGAGTATAAATATTCTGGATATATTTTATGCGGCAATAGTAATAGGAGCAAGTGGAGCAGCGATGGATATAGCTATGGATATGACAGCAACTATTGAAGAATTAAAAATACATAATCCTGATATTTCCAGAAAAGCCTTGATAAAGTCAGGATTTAATGTTGGAAGATCAGTTATAGGAACTATGACAACTACTCTTCTGCTTGCATATTCAGGAGGATTTCTTACTTTAATGATGCTGTTTATGGAAAGAAATACAACTATACTTCAGATATTGAATATGAAGATGGTAACTTCAGAAATTATTAAAATAATAATAGGAAGTATAGGGTTGGTAGTGGTTGCACCTATTACTACTTATATAGCTTCTTTTATTTATTCAGTAGAAATAAAAAATAATAAAAATAAAATTTTAAAATTATTTGGAATGTTTTTTGAAGAAAAACAGCAGGAAACTTAAAATTTTATTATAAATCTCAGAATATATTAAAAATTTTTTAAAAAAATATAAAAAATTTAAAATATTGGCTCTCTAACTATTTGAGAGCTTTTATTTTTTTAAAAGTTTTTTTAAATAATTTTTTAATATTTAAGGCTAAAATAAATATTTTTTTTAATTATTAATATGCAAAGAGCTTAATAAAATAAAGGGTTCTTTAAAAGAACAAAAAATATTTGAAAATAATTAAAAAAAGTTGTTGACGGAAAGTATTATTTATGATATTATAATCAATGTGCCGCAGGAAAGCGGTGTGAAACACAAAACAAATCAAGCAATGAAAATAAGGACATTAACAACAGAATAGAGAGAGATGAAAAAATCAACAAACAATAAATAGGTGTAAACAATCAGTTTAATAACTGAGTAAATAGATTGAACGAAGAGTTTGATCCTGGCTCAGGATGAACGCTGACAGAATGCTTAACACATGCAAGTCTACTTGATCCTTCGGGTGAAGGTGGCGGACGGGTGAGTAACGCGTAAAGAACTTGCCTTACAGACTGGGACAACATTTGGAAACGAATGCTAATACCGGATATTATGACTGGGTCGCATGATCTGGTTATGAAAGCTATATGCGCTGTGAGAGAGCTTTGCGTCCCATTAGTTAGTTGGTGAGGTAACGGCTCACCAAGACGATGATGGGTAGCCGGCCTGAGAGGGTGAACGGCCACAAGGGGACTGAGACACGGCCCTTACTCCTACGGGAGGCAGCAGTGGGGAATATTGGACAATGGACCAAAAGTCTGATCCAGCAATTCTGTGTGCACGAAGAAGTTTTTCGGAATGTAAAGTGCTTTCAGTTGGGAAGAAGTCAGTGACGGTACCAACAGAAGAAGCGACGGCTAAATACGTGCCAGCAGCCGCGGTAATACGTATGTCGCAAGCGTTATCCGGATTTATTGGGCGTAAAGCGCGTCTAGGCGGTTTAGTAAGTCTGATGTGAAAATGCGGGGCTCAACCCCGTATTGCGTTGGAAACTGCTAAACTAGAGTACTGGAGAGGTAGGCGGAACTACAAGTGTAGAGGTGAAATTCGTAGATATTTGTAGGAATGCCGATGGGGAAGCCAGCCTACTGGACAGATACTGACGCTAAAGCGCGAAAGCGTGGGTAGCAAACAGGATTAGATACCCTGGTAGTCCACGCCGTAAACGATGATTACTAGGTGTTGGGGGTCGAACCTCAGCGCCCAAGCTAACGCGATAAGTAATCCGCCTGGGGAGTACGTACGCAAGTATGAAACTCAAAGGAATTGACGGGGACCCGCACAAGCGGTGGAGCATGTGGTTTAATTCGACGCAACGCGAGGAACCTTACCAGCGTTTGACATCCCAAGAAGTTAACAGAGATGTTTTCGTGCCTTTTCGGAGGAACTTGGTGACAGGTGGTGCATGGCTGTCGTCAGCTCGTGTCGTGAGATGTTGGGTTAAGTCCCGCAACGAGCGCAACCCCTTTCGTATGTTACCATCATTAAGTTGGGGACTCATGCGAGACTGCCTGCGATGAGCAGGAGGAAGGTGGGGATGACGTCAAGTCATCATGCCCCTTATACGCTGGGCTACACACGTGCTACAATGGGTAGTACAGAGAGCTGCAAACCTGCGAGGGTAAGCTAATCTCATAAAACTATTCTTAGTTCGGATTGTACTCTGCAACTCGAGTACATGAAGTTGGAATCGCTAGTAATCGCAAATCAGCTATGTTGCGGTGAATACGTTCTCGGGTCTTGTACACACCGCCCGTCACACCACGAGAGTTGGTTGCACCTGAAGTAACAGGCCTAACCGTAAGGAGGGATGTTCCGAGGGTGTGATTAGCGATTGGGGTGAAGTCGTAACAAGGTATCCGTACGGGAACGTGCGGATGGATCACCTCCTTTCTAAGGAGATCATTTCTCTTTCTCTATTCTATTGATAATGTTCTTACAGTGCATAAGCGCTGGATAACTTATCAAATGGACATTGGAAACTATATAGTAGATAAATACAATTTTAACTCTTGTTTATATAAACAGAGTTAGCTGTCAATCAAATTAAACAAAAACAAAATAGGTTAAAATAATTAAGGGCACACAGGGAATGCCTAGGTAGTAAGAGCCGATGAAGGACGTGGTAAGCTGCGATAAGCTTGGGTTAGCTGCAAACGAGCGCCAACCCCAAGATTTCCGAATGGAGCAATCTGCTAAGATGGAGTCTTAGCACGAAAGAGGGTACCGAGTGAACTGAAACATCTAAGTAACTCGAGGAAAAGAAAGTAAAAACGATTCCCCAAGTAGCGGCGAGCGAACGGGGATGAGCCTAAACCATATAAGTGTCAAGGATACAGCCGTTGCTTATATGGGGTTGTGGGAAGAACGTTTGAAGAACTGTAAGATATTCAACATATCTAATGACCGAACTGGAACTAGTTGGAAAGCTGGATCGTAGAAGGTGATAATCCTGTACAGGTAAACTCATTAGAATGTATGTTCTCTCCCAAGTAACATGGAACACGAGGAATTCTGTGTGAATCTGCGAGGACCATATCTCGTAAGGCTAAATACTCTTACTAACCGATAGCGTATAGTACCGTGAGGGAAAGGTGAAAAGAACCCCGGGAGGGGAGTGAAATAGAACCTGAAACTGTGTGCTTACAAGCGGTCAGAGCTCTTCGGAGTGATGGCGTGCCTTTTGGAGAATGATCCTGCGAGTTACGTTCAGTGGCGAGGTTAAGTATAACGGAGCCGAAGGGAAACCGAGTCTGAACAGGGCGACATAGTCGCTGGGCGTAGACGCGAAACCTGGTGATCTAAGCCTGTCCAGGGTGAAGCTGTGGTAAGACACAGTGGAGGCCCGAACTCACCGCCGTTGAAAAGTTGGGAGATGAGGTAGGTTTAGGGGTGAAAAGCCAATCGAACTAGGAGATAGCTCGTTCTCTCCGAAATGCATTTAGGTGCAGCCTTGAGTGTTTAATTATGGGGGTAGAGCACTGAATGAACTAGGGGGCATATTGCTTACTGAATTCAATCAAACTCCGAATACCATAATTCAAAGCTCAGGAGTGAGACTATGGGAATTAACTTCCATTGTCAAAAGGGAAACAACCCAGACCACCAGCTAAGGTCCCTAATTATAACTAAGTGGGAAAGGAGGTGGAGATTCACAAACAACCAGGAGGTTGGCTTAGAAGCAGCCATACCTTTAAAGAGTGCGTAATAGCTCACTGGTCGAGAGTCTCTGCGCCGACAATGTAACGGGGCTAAGTTATAAACCGAAGCTGTGGAATTGCGCAAGCAATTGGTAGGAGAGCGTTCTGTAGGCCGTTGAAGGAGGAGCGTAAGCGACTCTGGAGGTATCAGAAGTGAGAATGCAGGAATAAGTAGCGAGAAAGGGGGCGAGAATCCCCCTCGCCGGAAGACCAAGGTTTTCAGGGTAAAGCTTGTCTTCCCTGAGTAAGCCGGGACCTAAGCCGAGGCTAAAATGCGTAGGCGAATGGAAAACAGATTAATATTTCTGTGCCAGTTATATTTTGTGAAGGAGGGACGCAGAAGGGTATGTGCGCGGGAGAACGGAAGTTCCCGTAGAAGCATGTAGAGTGGTCTAGCAGGAAAATCCGCTAGACTAGACTTGAGGTGTGATATATAGTCGTAAGATGAATGCACAAATCCCACGCTGCCGAGAAAAGCTTCTAACGTTAAGGTATAACTGCCCGTACCCGAAACCGACACAGGTGGTCAGGATGAGAAATCTAAGGCGGACAGGCTAACTCTCGTTAAGGAACTCTGCAAAATTGCCCCGTAACTTTGGGAGAAGGGGTGCCCCTGAATGTTAATATTCAAGCAATATGAAGCATTTGGGGGTCGCAGTGAAGAGGCTCAAGCAACTGTTTAACAAAAACACAGGTCTATGCTAAGCTGTAAGGCGATGTATATGGGCTGACACCTGCCCAGTGCCGGAAGGTTAAGAGGAGGAGTGAGAGCTCCGAATTGAAGCCCCGGTGAACGGCGGCCGTAACTATAACGGTCCTAAGGTAGCGAAATTCCTTGTCGGGTAAGTTCCGACCTGCACGAATGGTGTAATGATTTGAGCGCTGTCTTGACGGGAGGCCTGGTGAAATTGTACTACCGGTGAAGATACCGGTTACCTACAGTAGGACGGAAAGACCCCATGGAGCTTTACTGTAGCTTGGTATTGGGTTTTGGCATTGCATGTATAGGATAGTTGGGAAACTATGAAGGTATGGCGCTAGCTGTATCGGAGTTGTCGGTGGAATACCAACCATTCAATGTTGAAATTCTAATCTGTGGTTTGCAGCCACGGAAACAGTGCTAGGTGGGCAGTTTGACTGGGGCGGTCGCCTCCGAAAGAGTAACGGAGGCGTTCAAAGGTTCTCTCAGGTTGGATGGAAATCAACCGCAGAGTGCAATGGCATAAGAGAGCTTAACTGCGAGACTGACGGGTCGAGCAGGTGCGAAAGCAGGACATAGTGATCCGGCGATTCCGAATGGAAGGGTCGTCGCTCAACGGATAAAAGCTACCCTGGGGATAACAGGCTGATTTTGCCCGAGAGTCCATATCGACGGCAAAGTTTGGCACCTCGATGTCGGCTCATCGCATCCTGGGGCTGGAGAAGGTCCCAAGGGTTGGGCTGTTCGCCCATTAAAGCGGTACGTGAGCTGGGTTCAGAACGTCGTGAGACAGTTCGGTCCCTATCCACTGTAGGCGTTAGAATATTGAGAAGATCTGTCCTTAGTACGAGAGGACCGGGATGGACAAACCTCTGATGTACCAGTTGTCACGCCAGTGGCACAGCTGGGTAGTCACGTTTGGAACGGATAACCGCTGAAAGCATCTAAGCGGGAAACCAGCTTCAAGATAAGTATTCTTTAAGACTCCTTCGAGACTAGAAGGTTGATAGGTTGGGGGTGTAAGAGCTGCGAGGCTTTTAGCTGACCAATACTAATAAGTCAAAGTTTTAACCTAAAGATTGAAAAGCGCGAAAGCGTATGCTACTATATAGTTTCAAGTGTCTATTAGAAATGATAAACACACAGCTTGGTAAGAATAGCTGCGGGGGTACACCTGGTCCCATTCCGAACCCAGAAGTTAAGCCCGTAAACGCTGAAAGTACTTGGAGGGAAGCCTCCCGGGAGGATAGGAACTTGCCAAGCTTTTTTTATTTTTTGAAAAAAATTATGTACAAACAATAAAATATAATGTATCATTTTAAGTGGTCGTTTTTTATTAAAAATAAATATTTAGAAAATATATTGAAATAAAGGATGTTGTAAATGAAAAAAGCAATTTTACTGGATAGAGATGGAACTATAAATGTTGAAAAAGATTATCTTCATAAAGTAGAAGATTTTGAATTTGAAAAAAATGTAGTGGAAGCTTTAAAAATATTTTCATCTTTGGGATATACAATGGCAGTTGTAACTAACCAGTCAGGTATAGCAAGAGGATATTACACAGAGGATGATCTCAAGAAATTAAATGAATACATAAAAAAGGAATTGGAAAAACATGGAGTTATAATAGAGAAATTCTATTATTGCCCTCATCATCCTGAAAATGGTATAGGAAAATATAAAATTGACTGTATATGCAGAAAACCAAATACAGGAATGTTAGATGAAGCGATAAAAGAATTTAATATTGATAGAACAAGTTCTTTCATGGTAGGGGATACTATTGCAGATATAGATGCAGGAAGCAGAGCTGGACTTACTCCTGTTCTTGTAAAAACAGGACATGGGATGGAAACGCTGCAAAAAATTGGAGATAGAAAAATAGATATTTTTGATTCTCTTTATGATTTTGCATTAAGTTTGAAATAATTATGAAAATTCTTGTATACAAAAGTTTTTAATGATAAAATAAAGGTATTTAAAAGGAAAAGGAATGATAAAATGAAAATACTTTTTAATATTCTGGATGAAATATTTGGAATAAAGAGTGTAGTTGAAAAAAATGAAATAGGTCATGTTGTTATGGACAGCAGAAAAGTCCAAAAGGGAGATCTGTTTTTTGCTATAAATAATGGAAACAGCTATGTAAATGATGTACTTGGTAAAGGGGCAGCTTTAGTAATAGCTGATAATTATAAAGGAAATGATAAAAGAGTAATTAAGGTAGATAATACTATAAAATGTATGCAGGAACTGGCTAAAAAATATAGGAAAGCTCTCAATATAAAAATTATTGCTATAACAGGAAGTAATGGAAAGACTACAACTAAGGATATGGTATATTCCATACTGTCACAAGAATATGTGACAGCTAAAACTATGGGAAATCTCAATAATCATATAGGAGTTCCATTTACAATTTTACAGTTGGATAATAAATATGAAGTTGCAGTTCTTGAATTAGGTATGAGCGGCTTTGGAGAGATAGACTTATTATCTAATATAGCTCAGCCTGATATTGGTGTTATAACTAATATAGGAGACTCTCATTTAGAATTTTTAAAAACCAGAGAAAATGTGTTTAAGGCAAAAACCGAATTGGTAAAATATGTTGAAAAAGAAAATCTTATTATTTTTGGTGATGATCCATTTCTAAAAATGCTAGATGGAGTAAAAGTTGGATATGAAAAAGATAATAATTATCAGATTGAGGATTTTAGCGACAGTGATGAGGGACTTTCATTTGAGTTGAATGGAGATAAATATGAGATAGCTCTAAATGGAAAGCATAACTGTATAAATGCAGCTATAGCTGTGGTAATAGGTAAAAAAATGAAAGTACCTTATGAAAAAATAAAAGATGGATTAAAAAATCTTGAGCTTACTCCAATGAGGTTTCAAAAAATAGAAAAAGAAAATATTATATATATAAATGATGCATATAATGCTAGTCCAATATCAGTAAGCTTCTCACTTGAAACTTTTGACAAGCTGTACAATGATACTTTAAAAATAACCATTCTGGGAGATATGCTGGAACTTGGAGAAAAAGAAATAGAGTATCATAAAAATATTATAGAAAAAGCTTTGAGTATTCATACAGATAAGATATATTTATATGGAGAGAGAATGAAAAAAGCTTTAGAAAATGTACAAAAAAACAGAGAAAAAATAACTCATTTCACAGAAAAGGAAGAGATAAAAAAACTTATCTTGAAGGAGCAGAAAAAAACTTCTATTTTATTAAAGGGTTCTCGTGGAATGAAACTTGAAGAGATAATAGAATAATTTTAAATAAATAAAAAATCAGAAAAAATATAGTGAGGAGATTAATAATAGAATGTTATATATATTAGGGGAGTACTTTGAAAGTCTTGCTTTTTTAAAGTCTATGTATTTGAGAGGATTTATAAGTTTTACATTATCTTTCGTTTTAGTTTTGATCTTAGGAAAACCATTCATAAACTATCTAAAAGTTAAAAAATTCGGTGAAAAAATCAGAGATGATGGTCCTGCTTCACATCTTTCTAAAAAAGGAACACCTACAATGGGTGGGGTTCTTATAGTTATAGTGATGTTGGTAACAAATCTCTTGGTATCAGATATATCTAATACATTTATAGATGTACTTCTTGTAGCTATGATGGGATTTGCATCTATAGGATTTATTGATGATTATAAAAAATTTACTGTGAATAAAAAAGGGCTTTCAGGAAAGAAAAAACTTTTAGGGCAGGCTATGATAGCCGTGTTGGTATGGCTTTTTGTAACTCAGGTAGGATTAACAGGAGACAGGACATTTGATCTTTCAATAATCAATCCCCTGATTTCTGGAAGTATGTTTTATATAGGAAGCATAGGTATGCTGATTTTTATACTTATAATTCTTATGGGTACATCTAATGCTGTAAATATAACAGATGGATTGGATGGACTGGCTATAATGCCAATGATAATATGTTCTACTATATTAGGAGCAATTTCTTATTTCACAGGAAATGTAAATATGAGTGAACACTTGAAACTTTTCTATATACCAGGTTCAGGAGAGATGTCAGTATTTTTGGCAACTATCTGTGGTTCAGGACTTGGATTTTTATGGTATAATTTCTATCCAGCTCAAATATTTATGGGGGATACTGGTTCTCTTACATTGGGAGGAGTACTAGGAGTAGTCGCTATTCTTTTGAAGCAGGAACTTATTCTTCCAATAATAGGAGGAGTATTTGTGATGGAAGCTCTTTCAGTTATACTTCAGGTAGGCTCTTTTAAGCTGAGAGGAAAAAGAATATTCAAAATGGCACCTATTCATCATCACTTTGAACTCAGCGGTTTAGCTGAAACAAAGGTGACAATGAGGTTCTGGATAACAACTTTGATATTTGGAATGGTAGCACTTGGAATAATAAGATTAAGAGGAATTCTCTAATAAAAGAACCACGGAACCCCCGTGGTTTTCCGTCTATATAGGAAACAGAAAAAAAGGAAGGGATATATCATGAAAAAAGCAATGGTCTTTGGAGCTGGTGTAAGCGGCCTTGGAGCTGAACATTTGTTGAAAAATATGGGGTATGAAGTAATACTTGTTGATGATAAAAAAGGAATACCTTCTAAAGAAGGTATGAAACATTTAGATGAAATTGAAATTTTTGTTAAAAGTCCAGGAGTACCATATAACGAGCTTGTTATGAAAGCTAAAGAAAAAAAAATAAAATTAGTAGATGAAATTGAATTAAGTTATGAATATATGTTACAATATGAAATAAAAAGTAAAGTAATTGCTGTAACAGGAACAAATGGAAAAACTACTACTACTTCTAAAATAACAGAACTTCTCCAATATGCTGGATATAAAGCTGAGTATGCTGGAAATATAGGAGTTTCATATGCAGAATTACTTTTAAGATATAAAGATTTAGACTATATTGTTTTAGAGTTAAGTTCATACCAGCTTGAAAATCTTCTTGATTTTAAACCATGGATAACTATGGTAATAAATCTTACTCCTGATCATCTTTCTAGGTATAAGGATATAGACGATTATTATAAAACAAAATTTAATATAGGTAAAAATCAGACAGAAAATGACTATTTTATTTTTAATCTTGATTCAAGAGAAGTAGTAGAAAGAGAGAATTTTATACTTGGAAAAAAGATAAAAATATCTCAAAATACTAATGAAGAGTGTGATTTTTGGGTAGAAAATGGAAAACTCTATGGAAAAGATGGAGAAATTTTAGAATGTACAGAACTTTCATTGAAGGGAAAACATAACCTTGAAAATGTACTTTTTATTGTAGCAACAGCCAAAATAATAGGTATACAAAATGAAAAGATTAGAGAATTTTTATATAATACAAAAACCATTGAGCATAGAATGGAAGACTTTTTTAATTATGGAAAAGTAAAATTTATAAATGATTCTAAAGGAACAAATATTGATTCAACAAAATTTGCAGTAGAAGCTTTTGATCAATGTATTCTTATTTGCGGCGGATTTGATAAGAAGCTTGATTGGGCTCCATTAGCAGATCTGATAAAGATTCATGCAAAGGAAGTATACCTTATAGGAGAAACTGCAGATGAAATTAACAGAATACTTATAGAAAAAGGATATGACAGCAGCAGAGTATTTCTGCTTAGAGATTTGAGAAGCTGTCTTTTAAATATGAAAGGGAGATTTACTCCTGATGAGCATCAGGTCGTACTTCTTTCACCAGCAACTTCCAGCTTTGATCAGTTCAATAGCTATGAACACAGAGGGGAAGTATTCAAGGAATTAGTAAGAGAAATTTTTGGTAGGTGAGAAATTTGAAAAAAATTATTTTAACGACTGGAGGAACAGGAGGGCATATTTATCCTGCTCTGGCTGTAGCAGAAGGTCTTAAATTAAAAAATATAGATGTCCTTTTTGTAGGAACCAGTATCAGAATGGAAAAGGATATAGTTCCTGAAGCAGGATTTAGATTTATTGGTCTAGATATAAAACCTCCTAAAAATATAAAAAGTATACTTAAATATATAAAAGGGGTATGGCAAGGGATAAAAATAGTTGCAAAGGAAAAACCTGATGCAATAATAGGATTTGGAAATTATATTTCTGTTCCTGCTATAATAGGAGGTATACTTTTAAGAAAAAAAGTTTACCTGCAAGAGCAGAATGCCAATTTAGGATGGACAAATAAAGTATTATATAAATTTGCAGAAAAAACATTTTTAGCATTTGATAAAACATATGATGATATTCCATTAAAATATCAAAAAAGATTTGATGTAACAGGGAATCCTCTGAGGGAAGAAATAAATTATGTAAATGAAAATGAAGAGAGAGAAAGATTGAAACTGGAAGAAGATGAAAAAGTAATCCTTATAACAGGAGGAAGTCTGGGAGCAAAAGATATAAATGAAGCAGTAATAAAGAACTGGGACAAGTTTCTTGAAGATAAAAAGTTAAGAGTTTACTGGGCAACCGGAGAAAATAACTTTGAAGATATTGGCAAAAGAATAGTAAAAACAAAGATGTCTGATACAGTGAAACCATATTTTAATAATATGATAAATATTATGGCTGCTGCTGATTTGATAATATGTCGTGCAGGTGCTTTGACAATTTCTGAAATAGTAGAACTAGAGAAACCATCAATTATTATTCCATATAATTCTTTAAAAGTTGGACAATATGACAATGCAAAGATATTAGAAGAAAATAATTCTGCTCTTGTATACACAAATACAGAGGCAGATAATGCAATTGAGAAGGCTCTTGAGTTAGTAAAAAATGAGGAAGCATTGAAGTCTATGAGGGTAAGGATAAGATCCTTAAAAAAATCCAACGCTGTGGAAAAAATTATAAATGATTTAGATATTTGGAGGAATTAGTTGATGAAAAAAATTTACTTTATTGGTATAAATGGTATAGGAATGAGCGGACTTGCTAAAATAATGAAAACAAAAGGTTATGAGGTAAATGGAGCAGATCTGAGCAGAGGATATGTTACAGAAGAATTGGAAAATATGGGAATAACTGTTTATAATACACATGAAGGAGAACATGTAAAGGGATGTGATATGGTAATAGCTTCAAGTGCCATAAAGCATGACAATCCTGAATATAAATATGCAGTAGAGAATGGAATTAAAATAGTAAAAAGAGGAGAACTTCTAGCTATGCTTCTAAATGATGAAACTGGAATTGCAGTAGCAGGTACACATGGAAAAACCACTACAAGTTCTATGATGTCATCAGTTATGCTTAATCTTGATCCTACAATTGTAGTTGGAGGGATACTTCCAGAAATAGGGTCAAATGCAAAACCTGGGAAATCAGAATATTTTGTTGCTGAAGCTGATGAAAGTGACAATTCTTTTTTGTATATGAAGCCATCATATGCTGTGATAACTAATGTAGAGGAAGATCATCTAGATACTCATGGATGTCTTGCAAATATAAATAAGTCTTTTTCTCAATTTATTGATCAGACTAAGAATGAAGTAGTAGTATGTATAGACTGTGAGAATCTAAAAAAATTAGTTGAAAAAAAAGAAAAAGAAAAGATAGTAACATACAGTATAATTGATAAAGATGCAGATATATTTGCTTATGATATTCAGATAGAAAATGGAAAAACAAGTTACAATGTAGCAATAAGAGGAAAAGATGCAGGAAGATATATTATATCTATTCCAGGATATCATAATATTCTTAATTCTTTGCCAGTTATCTACTATGCTAAAAAGTTTGGAGTAGATGAGGAATTTCTGAAAAAAGCTTTAGAAAATTTTAAAGGGTCAAAAAGAAGATATGACATTCTTTATTGTAATGAAGATAAAGGAATAAAAATAATAGATGACTATGCACACCATCCAACTGAAATTAAAGCAACTCTTCAGGGAGCAAAGTCTATAGAACATGAAAAACTTACTATAATATTTCAGCCTCATCGTTACAGCAGAGTAAAGTTTCTTCTTCAAAACTTTACTGATGCTTTTGAAGGTGCTGAAGAAGTACTGATTCTTCCTATATACAGTGCTGGAGAAAAAGATGAGTTTGGAGTAACAGTAGAAGATCTTGGAAATGTCCTTAAAAATAAGAAAGTAGTAATTGAAAAAAATAGTGAAAAAATAGACGAAAGAGTATTGAATTGCCAAGGGCATGAAGTATTTATGTTTATGGGAGCAGGAGATATCTCTAAAGTAGCTCACAGGATAGCTGATAAATTAGAAGGGAAAAACAGATAATGAAGATACTTGAAAATCATGAAATGAAACTGCACTCTAATATGAAAGTTGGAGGAACAGCTAAAAGATTTATAACAGTAGAAGATAAAAATGAACTTAAAGAGATATTTGAAAATAATACTAATATTTTCCTTATTGGAAATGGGACAAATACCCTGATAGATGAGGGAAATTTAAATATGACTTTTGTTTCTCTGAAAGAATTCAATAATATAAAAGAATTAGAAAGAGGTCTGGTAGAAGTGGAGGCTGGACTTGATTTTAATAAACTTATTGCTTATATGAATAAAAATAATTACAGTGGGCTCGAAAATCTCGCTGGAATACCAGGAAGTGTAGGTGGACTTGTCTACATGAATGGTGGAGCCTATGGAAGCGAAATATTTGACTGTATAAGTGAGATAGAAGTATTTGATGAGAATCATGAAATAAGAAGAATAAAGAAAGAAGATTTAGATTTTTCATACAGAAGAACAGAAATACAAAGCAGAAAATGGATAATAATAAGTGCTGTATTTAGATTCAAAGATGGATTTGATCTTCGAAAGGTAATAGAAATACAGGCTTTGAGAGAGAGTAAACAGCCTCTGGATCTTCCTAATCTTGGAAGTACTTTTAAGAATCCTGATGGAGATTTTTCAGCAAGGCTTATATCAGAAGCTGGACTGAAAGGAACTGTTATAGGTGGAGCTCAAATATCAGAAAAACATCCTAATTTTATAGTTAATAGAGGTACTGCTACATTCAAAGATATTTCTGAAATACTAAAACTAGTAAAAAGGACTATAAGTGAAAAATATGGAATAAACCTTGAAGAAGAAATAATAATCATTAAAAATTCGGATAAATAGGAGGAATAGTTTTGAAGATAGCTGTATTTATGGGAGGAATTTCTTCTGAAAGAGAAGTTTCTTTAAAAAGTGGAAAAGCAATTTTAGAAAGTCTTTTAAAACAAGGCTATGATGCATATGGAATCGATGTTACAAAAGAAAATCTTGTTTCAGCTTTTATTGAAAATGAATATGATTTTGCATATCTTGCATTTCATGGAGGATTTGGAGAAGATGGAAGAGTGCAGGGGCTTCTTGATATGCTTGGAAAACCATATACTGGATCAGGAGCAGAGGCAAGTGGAATAGCTATGGATAAAGTTATCACTAAAAAACTTGCTGAAAGTGCAGGAGTAAGAGTTGCAAAAAATTATGATAAAGTATCAGATATCGATTCATATCCTGTTGTAATTAAACCAGCTTTAGAAGGTTCAAGTGTAGGAATATTTTTTTGTCATAATAAAGAAGAGGCAGAAAAAGCAGCTGCAGAACTTGCTGGGAAAAAAATTGTTATAGAAGAGATGATAACGGGAGAGGAACTTACAGTAGGAGTTATTAATGGAGAAGGGATTGGAGTACTTAGAATAATTCCTAAAAATGAGTTCTATGATTATGAATCAAAGTACGCTGAAGGGGGATCAGTACATGAGTATCCTGCTAAAATAGATAAAAAAGCATATGATGAAGCTCTTGAAAATGCTGTGAAGGTGCATAATGTGCTTGGATTGGCAGGAATATCAAGAAGTGACTTCATTCTTAAAGATGACAAAGTATATTTCCTTGAAGTGAATACACTTCCTGGAATGACAAAAACAAGTCTTATTCCAGATCTGGCAACTTTAAAAGGATATACTTATGATGATGTAGTAAGAATAATGGTAGAAACATTTAAAAGATAAATCAAGTCTAAAAGTGAGGAGATTTTTTTGAAATTTATAATAAGACTTTTCACAATATTAGGAATAAGTTTTTTAATTTTCTCTATTCCTTCAAAATTCTTAAAGCTGGATTTTTTTAAGATAAAGAGGGTTAACGTAAAAGGAGACCCAAAATTATTATTAAGGGAATTGACAGAACTAGGGAAAACAACATATAATAATAACATATGGGACTTAGATTTTAAGAGTATAGAAGATGAGTTAAAAAAAGATGTCAGAGTAAAAAATGCCAGTGTGGAAAACAATACATTGGGAGAGCTCACTATAAGTATAGAGGAAAAAGAGCTATTTTACTATGCCCAGATTAAAGATAAAATATATTTAGTGGATTCAGAAGGAGTAGTCTTTGGAACTTTTAACGAAAAAGAAAAAAAGGATATTCCTCTTATTTCAGTAAAAGAAAAAGAAGAGATAAAAAGTCTGCTGAATGTTTTAGTCTTGATGGATGATTATCTATTAAAAGAATTAGTGTCTCAAATCTACATAAAAGATAAAAATTGCATTGAAATAATCCTTGTAGATGGTACAATAATAAAAACCAATGAAGAGATAAAAAGAGAAAAATATAAAGTTGTAGAAACTTTGTATTCGGAACTGGTCAAAAGCAAAAAAGTAGAGTATATAGATTTGAGATTCAATGACTTTATAGTAAAAAGTTTGGGGGATAAAAGCGATGACAGATAATAGAGATAGTATAATAAAAACAGCAGTAGATATGGGAAATATGAAAATAAAAGCTGTCACTGGAGAATTATCTGCTGATGGTGAAAATTTAAAAATATTGGGATATGTAGAAGTTCCAAGTCGTGGAATGAAAAAGTCAGTTGTAGAAAATCCAGAAGAATTAAGCCATTGTTTGGCTTATGCATTAGGGCAATTAAGAGAACAGACTGATATCCCTATTGAAAAAATATCAATAGGAATAAGTGGAGAGGCTATTAAATCAAGGACTACTAATGTAAGATATTCTTTTGATGAAAAAGAAATCGGTGAAAAAGAAGTAGATACATTAATTAGAATGGCTGAACATGAACTTCTTACAGGAAAAGAAAGAGTATTAAAAAGAGAAATATATAATATAAGAGTAAATAATTCAGGAATAATCAAAAATCCAATAGGTGTTACTGGAAAAGAGATGCAGGGAGATGTTCATCTTATATATATAGACGAAGCAGAAGCAGAAAAGTTAGTAGAAGTAGTGAATAGAATAGGACTGGAAGCAGAGCACGTTCTTCTAAATGCTTATGCATCTGCTAAAGCTTCTCTTGATGATGAAGATAGAAGAATGGGAGTTGCTCTAATTGATATTGGTGAGGGCTCAACAGATATAATTCTATTTAAGAATGATAAACTTATTTATTCAAAATCACTTCCTTTAGGTGGGATGCATTATGTAAATGATATAAGTTATTTGTTCCAGATATCTAAACAGGAAGCCTTTGAAATATTATCAAAATTAAAAGATAAAGATATACATGAAGAACATATATTCTGTGGTGATACCAAAAAGGTATCAGTGGCAGATATAAAAAATATAATAGATGCAAGAACAGAAGACATAATCAGTTTTATTACTCAAACTATTGAGGAATCTGGATTTAATGGATACCTTGGAAAAGGTTTGGTATTAACAGGAGGAGCTATTGTTATCGATGGGCTTCTTGAGAAAATAAATAAAAAAACAGGATATGTTGTGAGAAAGGTACTTCCTCATGCTTTTCGAGGTCTGGAGGATGTAGATGCCAGTATGGCTACAGTTATAGGAATCTTCAGTGAAATAATGGAAGAGGAATACAACAAAATGCAGTCAGGTTTTTATTCGCAGCAGAATGAATCTGAAGACCCTTCAAAAATTATAACAGAAGAGACTGAAGAGGACGACTTGGATAAATTACTAGAAAATGATAAAAATAACAGCAAAAAGAAAAGTGGAACACTCAGCAGTATAAAAAACTGGTTTTCTAATTTTATTTAAATTCAGAAGGAAATGATAAAAGGGGGTATTATGTTGATAGATCAAGATTTAGTTAAGATAAAGGTATTAGGAGCTGGAGGAGCTGGAGGAAATGCGATCAATGATATGATTGAATCTGGAGTGGGAGGAGTAGAATATATTGCTGCCAACACAGATGCTCAAGATTTAAATAAATCTCTGGCTGACATAAGAATCCAACTTGGAGAAAAATTAACAAGAGGACTTGGAGCTGGTGCTGATCCTGAAATAGGGAGACAGGCAGCAGAAGAGGATGTAGAAAAAATTAAAAATCTTTTAGAAGAAACAGATATGCTTTTTATAACAGCAGGGATGGGAGGAGGAACTGGAACAGGAGCTGCACCAGTAATTGCTAAAGTGGCAAAAGAACTTGGAGTATTAACTGTAGCAGTTGTAACAAGACCATTCTCATTTGAAGGAAAGAAAAGAAAAAATAATGCTGATATAGGTGTTGAAAATCTGAAAAAAGCTGTAGATGCTTTAGTAATAATACCAAATGACAAACTTTTTGAACTACCAGATAAAACAATAACTTTACAAAATGCATTTAAAGAAGCAAATAATATTCTAAAAATAGGTATTAGAGGAGTTGCTGATCTCATGATTGGTAATGGACTTATCAATCTGGACTTTGCTGACATCAAAGCAACAATGATGAATTCTGGGGTAGCTGTGCTTGGATTTGGAGAAGGAGAAGGGGAAAACAGAGCTGTAAAAGCTACTGAAAAAGCTTTATTGTCTCCATTACTTGAAAAATCTATACTTGGAGCAAGCAAAATACTTATTAACATAACTGGAGCACCAGATATAACTCTTATGGAAGCTCAAACTATTTCTGATATGATTAGAGATGCAGCTGGAAAAACTGCTGATGATGTAATGTTTGGACTTGTTATTGACCCAGAAGTTGGAGATAGAGTACAGGTTACTATAATAGCTAATAATTTTGTAAATGAACAGGAGAAAAGTGAACCATTTATTAATGTAGATGCTAAAAAACCTGTAACAGTTGTTACTCCTGAAGAAGCAGATGTAAAAAGATCTGAACTTGATCTTCCACCTTGGATAAGAAGTTCTAAAAAATAGTAAATAAATACTTGAAAAAATCATCAAAAGATGGTATAGTATTTAGTGCCCTGCTCAAAATCAATGTGTTTTGGGCTAAAACCATAGGGAGGAGGTTAAAAAATGAAAAAATATGAAATTATGTACATCATCAACCCAACAATTTTAGAAGAGGGTAGAGACGCAGTAGTTGAAAAAGTAACAGGAATTTTAACTGCAGCTGGAGCTACAGTAGCTAAAAGTGAAAAATGGGGAGAAAGAAAATTAGCTTATCCTATTGATAAGAAAAAAACTGGATTCTATGTACTAGCAACTTTTGATATTGATGGAACTCAATTATCAGCAGTTGAAGGAAAGCTTAACATTACTGAAGAAGTAATGAGATATATCATTGTTAAGCAAGACTAATTATTTTAGAATTTAGTTAAAATCAAGAGGAGGTTATAAAAATGGCAGAATTCAGAAGAAGAAGAGCTAAATTAAGAGTTAAAGCTGAAGAAATTGATTATAAAAATGTAGACCTTTTAAAGAGATTTGTATCTGATAAAGGAAAAATCAATCCTTCTAGAGTAACTGGAGCTAATGCTAAGTTACAAAGAAGAATAGCTAAAGCTATCAAAAGAGCTAGAAACATTGCTTTAATTCCTTATACAAGAATTGAAAAATAGTTTCTTACAGGCTGGACATATAAAGTTCAGCCTTTTTTCTTTTTTTGGATTTTTATTTTATTAAAAAATGTATTTTGAAGAATGTTATTGAGAAATAAATATAGACTTTTAAATTTATATATGATAGACTTGGAATAACAGAATAAGGTGAAATATTCTTGCTTTATACTGTATATTGTGGACAAATTGGAGTAATATAAATGGGAAAGAGAATAAAAAGAGAAGATGATCCATTATATTTATATAAGTTTTCAGTGATGGTTGCAATAGAATTACTTTTAGCATTTTCACCCTTAGGATATATTGAAATGAAACCGTTTACAGTAACATTGATGCATATTCCTGTAATAGCAGGAGCTTTTTTTCTAGGACCTTTTGAAGGAATGGTACTAGGAGGTATCTTTGGACTTACAAGTATGTGGAAAGCTTCTATATTAGGAGTTGCATATACAGACTATATATTTTCTCCTTTTATTAGTGGAACTCCAGTATCAAGTACTATACTTAGTATGGGAACAAGGATGGCATTTGGATTTTTATCAGGAATTCTATTTGAAATGATAAAATGGAATAAATATAAAAAAGCAGCTATTACTGTGATAACTGTAATAAGTGCCTATATACATTCTTTTTTAGTTTATACAGCTTTATATTTTTTGTTTCCAAATCTTGGTATGACTCCACTAAGTACATTTACAGAAACTTTTAAACTTAATAATATAATTTATGTAACAACTTCAGTTGGAGTATTGCTTACCATTTATATGATAAGTGATAGTGAAAAAATCAAAGGATTTCAAAGACAGATAAGAATAGTTGAAATATCCCAAAGAAAAGAAAAAAACAATAAAATATTATTGGTCTTTATAGGAATAATAGTTATCTTAGTTATGAGTTTATCATATCATTTTTTTACAAGAATGAAAATGGTGCTGGCAGAAAGCGGAGTTACTTTGAGTAAGTCTTTATTGAAGGAACTTTTACATATTGGAATGCAATTTTCTATTTCATCTATTTCGTTGATTTTTTTAATAATGGTAGTATTGATTTTTGTGAGAAAATATTCTAAAGAAATGGAATTCAGATCAGAACTTGATATAATGACAGGAATATATAATAAAGGAACAGTAATTACTCACATAAAAGAAAAATTAAAAAAATCAGATGACACCTCTTTGAGAGCTTTTATTATATTGGATGTAGATTATTTTAAAGCTATCAATGACAGTTATGGACATCTTTTTGGAGATATGGTTTTAATAAAAGTAGCTGAAATACTTATGAACTTATTTAGAAAAAATGGAATAGTAGGAAGATTTGGGGGAGATGAATTTTGTATTCTATTATATAATGCTGATTATATAAAACATTTAGAAGAATATATAAATAAATTAAGGAACCAAATAAATGAAATAGATATACCTAATAAAAAAGGCAGGAAAATAACATGCAGTATGGGGATATCATTTTGGAATGGGAATGAAAAAACTTTTGAAAAACTTTGTGATGAAGCTGATACAGTTTTGTATACAGTAAAAAACAGAGGAAGAGATGGATATGCTTTCTGGAAAGATAAATAATATATAAAAATAAGACCAGCTGAAATTTTCAGTTGGCCTTTTTTATTAACTTATAAAATTAAAAAATATCAAAGGTTCCTATTTGTGTATAAAAGCGAACATAAATTTATATAAAAAGAGATTAAAATACTATCTAATCCTATACTTATTTATAACATAAAATCTCCAATTAATCAATTCGAATTTGTATTCAATTCTTTTTAAAGTACTTATAAATACCTTTAAAACTATTTTTAATGTAAAATTAAAAATATTAAAAAGTTCGCTTTTATACACAAAAGAGAACAGTTTTTTATGAAATTTTTGTGAAAAGGAGATATATATACATTCTATTCTATAATAAAAATATAATTAAAGGAGAGATATTTATGTTTAAAAAAGTATTATTAGGATTAGCAGCATTATCATGTGTAAGTTTGGCAGCAGAGGGAACAAATGTATATTTAAAAGCAGGGGCAGATATGTTCCAAAGATTTGATAAGGTAAAATATGATGGAGAAAAGCTAAACAAAGATAAAGGGGATGACTTTGGTTATGAACTTACAGTGGAAGTAATGAGAGAAGTTTATCCCAATTTTGAGTTAGGGATTGGATTATCTTATCAGGATCATGGAGATCCAAAATCTATAAAAAAAAGTGGAGAATTTGAAGGAGATGGAGGTGCCATTGGCACAGGATATGAAAAATATGAAATTCCAGGTTTTAGATCAGTTCCCTTATATGTAACAGCTAAGTATAACTTTCCAGTAGAAGGAAATATCAAACCATATTTAAAAGCTGATTTAGGATATTCTTTTAATAGTGATAATGGAGATGCTAAATATACTTTTAGAGGTTCAGACGCAACATATGATTATTTTGAGGATGAAAAAGTTTCAGTAAAAATAAAAAATGGGCTATATTATGGAATAGGAGCTGGAGCAGAGTATAATAATTTTGTAATAGATTTAATGTATAAAATAAATAAAGCTGAAATAAAAGCCAATACAGATGAGGGGAGATTTAAGAAAGATTTAGATTATTCAAGAGTAACATTATCAGTTGGATATAAATTTAATTTTTAATTAATATGAAGAAAAGATATAAATAAAAAATAAGGAGGATAACTAAAAGGCTGGATTAAATGCCCATAGGTTATCCTCTTTTGATTATTAGTAATTAATATGTTTTCTCAAATCATATTTTTTAATTTTATGATTTAGAAGTTGTCTTGATATTTTGAGAGTATCTGCTAATTCTGAAAAAGATAGAGTATTTTTTGAAGCTTTCAATATATAATCTTTTTCAAAATTTTCAAGTGCTGTATTGAGAGAGGTATCTTCATATAAATATTCATTATTGGAATTACAGCATTTAAAAAGATTATGTTCTTTTTTGTAATTCTTTATATATTCTGGAATATCACAAAGTTCAATAGTTTTTGAAGCAGAGAAGTTAAAAGCAGTTTCAATAACATTTTTTAGTTCTCTTACATTTCCAGGCCATGTATAGTTATAGAAAATTTTAAAGACATCTTTTGAAATGTCTTTAATATCTTTATTCATTTTTTTATTATAAAACTCAATAAAAAATTGAGCAAGGTTTTCAATATCTTCATTTCTCTCAGCTAATGAAGGTGTTTTTATCTGTACACTGGATAATCTGTAAAAAAGATCTGGACGAATTCTCTTTTCAGCTAAACAAGTTTCAGGAGCTTCATTAATGGCAGCAATGATACGCACATCAACCTCTTTCGTTTCTATTCCACCTATTCTTGTTATTTTTTTATCTTCTATTATTCTCAAAAGTTTTGCCTGCATATTGAGATTCATAGAATTTATTTCATCAAGGAAGATTGTTCCTCCATGTGCCATTTCAAAAATTCCAGGTCTATTGATTGCATCTGTATAGCTTCCCTTTGTAGTTCCAAAGAGGATACTTTCTAAAAGATTATCAGGTATAGCAGCACAATTTTGAGAAATAAATATTTTATTTTTTCTGTCACTGTTGCTATGAATAGATTGAGCTACCATCTCCTTTCCTGTTCCAGTTTCTCCATAAATAAATACATTTGAATCTGTTTTTGAAACTTTAGAAATCTTATTTTTTAAAGAAAGTATTTCATCAGAAGTTCCTATTATATCATTAATTGTATAAAGGTCATTAAAACATGGTGCTATTATATTTGAATGATTTGTAAAGTTATTCTTTTTAAAGTTGCTAACAAAACGTACAGTATTTACAGCACCTATGATTTTATTATTTAAAATGATAGGGATTGTACTGTCAACTATTGGTTCTTTTTTTCCATTGCTGTAAAGAATTACTTGGGTATTGTTAAGGCAAGCTTCTCCATATTTTAGGGCCCTGTAGAAAGTAGAAGTTTCTTCTGTAATATTGGTAAAAATATCAAGCGGAGTCTTTCCAATAGCTGTTTTTACATCAACACTTCCTAATCCAGAAGCGGAAAAGTATTTACAATATCTTATTTTCAAATTTTCATCTACAACCATTATTCCATCAAAAGAATTATCTATCATTTTTATTAATTCAATATAGTTTTCAAGCATTTTATTCCCCCCTTGAGCTACTTTAACATATTTAAAATAGTTTTGTAAAATATTTTTTATAAAATAGTAAAAAATTTTACAATTTGTTGAATGAATAAAAAGAGATAAAAAGATAAAAATTATATATTTTAGATAAAATTAGGCAAATAAAATTATTGGCATAAAAATTGCTTTTAATTAAAGCATTGAAATTTAAGGAGGGTATAAAATGATTGTAGACATGTTATTGTATAATGGAGAATTTCACTCAATGGATAAGAATAATTCTATTTATGAAGCAGTGGGAATAAAAGATGGAAAAATATCTTTTCTTGGAAAAGATAAAGATATTCAAAAAGTAAATGCCAAACAAAAGGTTGATATGAAAGGTAAATTGATTCTGCCTGGGTTTGTGGATACACATCTTCATGCTTTAGATTATGCAGAAACAAAAAAATTCATAAGGCTTAATGGCTCAGATTCAGTTGATGAAATTATCAAAAGAAGCAGAGAGCATTATAAAAAAAATGGATTATGTCAGGAATGGCTAATAGGGTGGGGATGGAATCAATCAGAATTTAAAGATGGAAAAGATTTTATTTATAAAGAAGATTTGGATAAAATATCTACTGAATATCCTATAATTTTATTGAGGGTGTGTGCTCATGTAGCTATAGTAAATTCTAAAGCTATGGAATTGATATTAGAAAATAAAGTTGCAGAAGAAGCTATGGAATATATAGATATTGAAAAGGGAATTTTAAGAGAATCTTCAATTACAATATATAGAAAAACTTTGGCAAAGCCAACTATTGAGTATATTAAGGGAATGATACTTTCAGCACAAGAAGACTTTCTTAAAGAGGGGATAACTCAGGTACATAGTGCTGATTATTTTTCAGCAGTTCCAGAAGAAGATTGGGAAAAAGTAATAATAGCTTATATCGAACTTGAAAAAGAAGGAAAATTAAAAGTTAGAACCTATGAACAATGTATGTTTTTTATTTATGAAAATTTTGAAGAATTTATAGCAAAAGGTTATAGGACAGGACAAGGGGGAGAATATTTTAAAATAGGTCCTTTAAAAGTCATTTCAGATGGTTCACTGGGGGCTCGTACTGCTTATATGAATGAACCTTATACAGATGACCCTGAAACTTGTGGAATACAGATTTTAGATGAAAACCAATTGAGAAAGTTCTTCAAAAAAGCTAAAGAAAATAATATGCAGATAGCAGTACATGGAATAGGTGATGGAGCTGTAGAAATAGCAGCTGATATTTTGAATGAAGTAAACAGGGATAATCTTTCAAACCCTATGAGAGATGGAATAGTTCATGCACAGATAACAAACAAGAGAATCATTGATAAAATGGTTAAAGGAAATATAACAGCTTATATACAGCCAGTTTTTATAGATACTGATATGGAGATAGCAGAGGAAAGACTAGGAAAAGAAAGAACATTTTCATCATATGCATGGAAGACAATGTTAGATAGGGGATTGCATATTTCAGGAGGATCAGATGCACCAGTAGTAAGTTTTAACATTTTGGAAAATATTTATTTTGCAGTAACAGGTAAGAATATAAAAGGATTTCCAGAAGGTGGATGGATGCCATCACAAAAGTTGACTGTGGATGAAGCTGTGAGACTATTTACAATAAATGCTGCTTATCAGTCATTTGAAGAAAAAACAAAAGGAACATTGGAAATTGGAAAATATGCAGATATGGTAGGACTTGAAAAAAATATTTATGATATTCCAGAAGATGAGATAAAGGATGTAAAAGTAAGTTTTACAATGGTTAATGGAAGAATAGTATATCAGAAAGATTAAAATAAATAAAAAGAGGAGAGGAAAAATTTATGGACAGTAAGGTAATTAAGAAAGGAATAGTAGTTGGGTTTGCTCTTTTTTCAACTTTTTTTGGAGCAGGAAATTTAATATTTCCACCTGGAATAGGATTTGTAAGTGGAACAGCATGGATGTCAGGTTCATTTGGATTATTCTGTTCTGGGATATTACTTCCAGTAATTGCAGTAATTGCAGTGAATAACTCTGGAGGTAATGTAAAAAATGTTTTAAATCCTGTTGCACCTTGGTTTTATAATTTTTTTTATCTGATAATGGTTTTGATGCTTGCAATGACTTCAACTATGCCAAAATTAGCAGCAACAACGCATGAAATGGGAATTAGAGCATTAACTGACAAAGTACCAATGCCAGTAACAATATTTATATTTTTTATAATTGTATTCTTTATAGCTAAAGATGCCAATTCGGTAGTAGATAAAATTGGAAAATATCTGACACCAGCACTTTTAATTGCGTTGCTGATAATAGTTGCAGCAGCAGTTATTAAACCAATAGGAACACCAATTCCAACAGAAATAAAAAAACCTTTTGTGGATGCTCTTATAACTGGGTATAACACAGGGGATTTGACTTTGGGCTTGATGTGTGCAGCTTTATTTTTTAATGCCCTAAGAGATGGGGAAATAAAAAAAGAACAAATAAATATGGGAATATATATTACAGCTTTGGTTGCTATTATAGGATTAACAGTTATCTACATAGGATTGCTATACTTAGGAGCAACGGGACATGAATTTGTAACTTCAGATATGTCCATGGCAACAATGCTGATAGTTCTTGTAGAACAGCTTCTTGGGAAGGCAGGGTCAGGAGTTCTGGCAATTATTGTCATACTCGCTTGTCTGACTACAGGAATAGGAATAGCTACTATAGCAGGAGAATTTGTTGAAGAATTTACAAAAGGGAAAATAAAATATTCAGTGTGGCTTATAGTTGTATGTATAGTTGGAGGGGCACTGGGAATTCTTGGAGTCAATAGAATTGTTGGGTATGCTTCCTTTATGTTTGCTGTAATTTATCCAATATGTATAGTAATAACTTTTTTAGGTTTGATAAAAAAATTCCTTCCAAATGATGGACCTTTTAAGGGTGGAGTTTTAATGGCATCTCTTTTTAGCCTAATGGAAACTTTAGTAAATGGTGGGTTGGATATTCCTGTATTTAAAATAATTTTAAGCAAGATGCCTTTATCTGAGTATGGATTTGCATGGCTTGTACCATCAATAGTAGGGATGATAATAGGGTTATTTATAGTAAAAACAAAGGTTTTAGATGTAGAAGAATAGCAAAATATGAAAAGATCAGTTGATAAATTGTCAACTGGTCTTTTTAATTTATTCGCAAAAATTAAAAAATATCAAGAGTTCCCTTTTAGGTATAAAAGCGAACATAAATTTATAAACAAACAGAGCAAAACAATCTATATTTCTATATTAATTTTATAACACAAAATACATAGTTAAGCAAATGAAATTTAAATTTTATTTTAAAAATTTTTTTAAAAAAAACTTAAAAACAGAATTTTTATATGAAATATATTTAATTAAAAGTTCGCTTTTATACCTAAAGAAGAACTTTTTATTTGCGTAGGAAAAGAGAACGTTATAATGGATATTCTATATTCTATAAAAAATATAAAGGAGAGATATTTATGATGAAAAAAGTATTATTAGGATTAGCAGCATTATCATGTGTAAGCTTGGCAGCAGAAGGAACAAATGTATATTTAAAAGCAGGAGCAGATATACTTCAAAGATTTGATGAGACAAAATATAATACCTTAAAATTAAATAAAGAAAAGGGAGATGATTTTGGTTATGAACTGACAGTGGAAGTAATGAGAGAGGTATATTCTAATTTAGAACTAGGATTTGGATTATCTTATCAAGATCATGGTGACCCTAAAACAAGTTCTAATAACTTTAGTGAAAAATATGAAATGTCTGGTTATAAATCAGTTCCTATATATATAACAGCTAAGTATAACATTCCTGTGAAAGGAAATATTAAACCATATTTAAAAGCAGATTTAGGATATTCATTTAATGATGAAAGGGGGAACTTTAAAGTTATTAAAACTGCATCTTCAAAAGCTAGTGAACCTGGTTATTCAAGAGAGCTTCTTACAAAAGTAGAAAATGGATTATATTATGGAATTGGTGCAGGAGCTGAGTATAATAATTTTGTAATAGATTTAATGTATAAAATAAATAAAGCTAAAGTAGAAATGAATAATTATAATGAAAGAATTAAAGATGATTTAGACTATTCAAGAGTAACACTATCAATTGGGTACAAATTCAATTTCTAAATTAAAAGAAAATGAGAATACTAAAGTTATTAAAACTTAGTTATTCTCATTTTTTATGCTATATATTTATTTTTTCTCAACAGGGATCCACAGTTCACAAAATATATTTTCATCATTTTCATAATAATATTCTAAGTCAGCCTGTTCAGTCATTTTATAAGGAGAAGCAGGTAAAAACTCACTGAATATTCTCTCCCACATCTCAGATATACATTGTCCATTGTTGCCTATACACTTAAAAACAGCCCACATGGAAGGGTTAACTGTCCAGATTTCAAATCCTTCAGTGGTACTGTTAATATTGTTGCTGATTACTCCAATACCATATTTGAAGCTGTCACATTCTTTGGACATAGGAAGGCATACTCCATATATACCTTTGTCAATTGAATTTTTTTTAAGAGTATTTATAGTTCCATTGTCAAAACATTCAGTCCAAAAATTAGAAATATCCCTATTTTCTTTTTCATTTATTATCTCGTTTAAAAAGCTTTTAGATGCAGTTAAAAATCTCATTATACCTTTTTCTTCAATCTTATAATCCATAATTTTTCCTCCTTCAATTTTTACTTTAATAGAAAAACGAGAGAATTTCTTTAGAGATGTTCCAGATTTTTTAGCTTCACTTGGATTGAAACCATGAAAACGGCTGAATGCTTTTGAAAAACTTTCTGGAGTTTCATACCCATATTTAAATGCGATATCAATAATTTTAGCATTAGACATAGAAAGTTCTTCTCCAGCCATAGATAATCTTCTCCTTTTGATATATTCATTTGCTGTTATTCCTGTAAGAAGTGCAAAAGTTCTGTGAAAATGAAAATTAGAAAAACCAATATGTTCAGCTACATCATTGTAATCAATAGTTTCAAGAATATTGTCTTCTATATAATCAATAGCATTTTGCAGATAAAATATCCAATCCATGGTACATCTCCTCTCATGTTTAAAGTATATACTAAAAGAAAAATAATTTCCTGTTTTCCATTGCTGTGGTTTGGCAGGATTAAAATAAAAGATATAAAAAAAAGACATGCTTTTTTTAAGCTGTCTTTTTTTATTAAAGGTATCCCATTGTTAAGACTATTTGCTTAAGAATTTAGCAAGTCTAGCACTTAAAGTAGAAGCATTAGCTTTTAAAATATTCATTACTTCAACTTCGCTGGCACCTCTTAAAGTTTTTAAAGTTCTTGAACAAACTTTAACTTTAACTGGAGATCCGTTTACAACGATAGTAGTAACTTGTAAATTTGGTTTCCATACTCTTCTAGTAAGTCTATGAGAGTGAGAAATTTGGTTACCACTGATAATTCCAGTTCCTGTGATTTCACATCTTTGCATCTTTGTCACCTCTTTCCTGATTGCAATTGAACACACAATTGCAAATAATTGTATCATTAAATAAAGAAAATATCAAGTTTTTTTTAAATTTCTTTAACTTTCTTTAAGAAAAATAGAGATTTGTGATATAATAAAATGAACGTAAATATATAACAAGGTGGTAGAAATGAATAGACATAGTTATACAGTTTTGGAATTTGATAAACTAAGAGAAGAAATTTCAAATTATAGTGCTATAGAAGAGAACCATTATAAAATATTGGGGCTTGAACCTTTCAAAGATTTCAGCTCTTTAAATAGAGAGCTTGATATCTTAAGAGATTTCACAGATTTTTTGAAATTTGATGGCGGATTAGAAACAGCTGGAATGAAAGATATTTGTAAAATGACAAAAAAATCACAGCTGATAGGAACATATCTGGATGTAGAAGATTTATGGGATATAAATCATAATCTGAGACTTTTCAGAGTTTTTAAAAACAGACTGGATGATCTGAACAAATATAAAGATTTAAGAGATAAATTTAATGATGTACCTATTTTAAGAGGAGTAGAAGATATTATTAATAAAGCTATTGATAATAACAAAGAGATTAAAGATGATGCTTCTCTTGATTTGAGAGACATCAGAATACATAAAAAGACTCTTGCAATGAACATCAAAAGAAAATTTGATGAACTTTTTAATGAACCTCAATTTGCTAAAGTATTTCAGGAAAAAATAATTACTGAAAGAGATGGAAGAAGTGTAGTTCCTGTAAAAGCAGACTTTAAAGGGCAGATAAAAGGGATTGAACATGATAGATCATCAAGTGGACAGACAGTGTTTATTGAACCTTTGTCAATAGTAGCTCTAAATAATAAGAATAGAGAATTAGAGATAAGAGAAAAAGAAGAAATAAGAAAGATACTGCTTAGGATAACTGATTATATAAGAAACAGCAAAGATGATATAGATAGAGTAGGAGAAGCTGTTATTACTTTGGATATACTTAATGCCAGAGCTATGTATGGTATAGAAAAAAAATGTGTAGTACCTAATATAAATAACAGAGAAATTTTAACTTTAGTAGATGCAAGACATCCGTTTATCCCTGTTTCATCAGTTGTTCCTCTTACCTTTGAAATAGGAAAAGATTATAATACTCTTCTTATTACAGGACCAAATACAGGAGGAAAAACAGTTGCATTGAAAACGGCTGGACTTCTGACATTGATGGCTTTGAGTGGAATACCTATTCCAGCACATGAACATTCAAGTATTGGATTTTTTACAGGAGTCTATGCTGATATAGGTGATGAACAGAGTATAGAACAGTCACTATCTTCATTCTCTGCTCATTTAAAAAATGTTCAGGAGATACTTGAAAATGTGACAAAAGCTTCTCTTGTATTGCTGGATGAATTAGGATCAGGAACAGACCCTGCTGAAGGGTCAGCTTTTGCTATGGCTGTTATAGATTATCTGAAAGATAAAAAATGTAAATCAATAATAACTACTCATTATAGTGAAGTAAAAGCTCATGGGTACAATGAAGAGGGAATAGAAACAGCATCAATGGAATTCAATGTTGAAACTCTTTCTCCTACATACAGACTTTTAATAGGAATTCCTGGAGAAAGTAATGCACTTACTATTGCCAGAAGACTTGGAGTATCTGAAGAGGTGATTAACAAAGCAAAGAGTTATATAAGTGATGATAATAAAAAAATAGAAAAAATGATAAGCAATATTAAGGATAAGGCTGATGAGCTTGATATTATGAAAAAACAGGTAGAATTTCTGAAAGAAGCTGCCCAGAGAGATAAAGAGGTTTTTGAAGAAAAACTTAGAGTTTTGGAAAAAGAAAAAAATGACATATTGAGAGAAGCTTATGAAAAAGCAGATAAAATGATGAAAGAGATGCAGTCTAAAGCAGCAGCTCTAGTTGAAAAAATACAAAAAGAAGACAATAAAAAAGAAGATATTAAAAATGTTCAAAAAAGTTTGAATATGCTTAGATCTGCTCTTCAGGATGATAAAAGTAAAACGGTTGCAGAAAAGCCAAAAGTTGCAAGAAAAGTAGATTTTAAAGTAGGAGAAAGAGTATTTGTTAATAGTCTTAATCAATTTGCAAATGTACTTAAAATAAATCTTTCTAAAGAAACAGTACAAGTACAGGCAGGAATATTAAAACTGGAAGTATCACTTGATGATATAAAAGTAGTAGAAGAAAAAAAACAGAAAGTATATAATTCATTTTCACATAAGAAGACAGCTGTAAGAAGCGAAATTGATTTGAGAGGAAAAATGGTAGATGAAGCTGTTTATGAACTTGAAACATATCTGGATAGAGCTGTTATGAATTCATATAATGAGGTTTATGTAATACATGGAAAAGGAACTGGAGCACTTAGAGAAGGAATACTTAATTACCTGAAAAATTGTCCTTATGTAAAAGAATATAGAATAGGAGGACATGGAGAGGGAGGATTAGGATGTACAGTAGTGACTCTGAAATAGAAAAAAAGAAAATAACTCTCATACTGGCTGCTGCTGGAATTGGAAAAAGAATGGGATTGGATTATCCAAAACAGTTTTTTGAGTATAATGGAAAACCACTGTTTGTTTTTCCTTTGGAAACAGCAGAAAAATCTTCTTTGATAGATGAAATAATTATTGTAACTAATGAAAATAATATTGACTTAGTAAAAAAACAATGCAATAAATATAATATAAAAAAAGTAAAAAAAATTCTTGCGGGAGGAAAAGAAAGACAAAACTCCATTTATAATGCTTTGAAGGAAGATGAAGGGAGCACTTATATATTAGTACAAGATGGAGTGAGGCCTTTTATGAAAGAAAAATATATAGAAATGACTTGTGCAGCACTTGACAATGATAAAACACTTGCTGGAGCAGTAATAGGAGTGCCTGTAAAGGATACAATAAAGGTAATAGGATTAGATGGAGAAATTCTTGCTACCCCAAACAGAGCAGGTCTTATATCTGTTCATACACCACAGACATTTAGAGGAGATATATTAAAAAAAGCATATAAAAAAGCAGAGGATGAAAAGTTTCTTGGAACAGATGATTCTTCTCTTGTAGAGAGAACAGGAGAAAAAGTAAAAGTCATTACAGGAGATTATGACAATATAAAGATAACTACATTAGAAGATTTGTTATCTCTTAAATAGGGGGAGTTATGAATATTCGTATAGAACAGATGAAACCTGTATTGGGAAATACAGAACAGAATTTATTAAAAATGATAGAGTTAATTGAAAAGGGTATAGTGGCAGGAGATGACATTATAATATTTCCTGAACTGGTATTAAATGGGTATATGCTGGAAGATATAGTTTTTGAAACAGCTATGAAGAATGTTCCAGATATATTGCTGGAAAAAAGTAAGAAGATAAGTATAATATTTGGTATGGCTGAGATGGGAGAAGAGGAATATCCATATAATACAGCCTATTATCTTGAAGATGGAAAAATTATACATAAACATAGAAAAGTATATCTTCCTGATTATGGAATGTTTTTTGAAGGAAGATATTTTGGAAGTGGAGATAAGATAAGAGCATTTGATACAAAATTCGGAAGAATGGGAATGCTTATATGTGAAGATGCATGGCATCAATCAGCTCATTATATTCTTTCACAGGATGGAGCTAAATATATATTTTCTATAGCTAATGCTCCTGCAAGACTAGGAGTAAATAAATCTTCTGTATCATCAACATGGAAAGCTTTATTAAAAAGTAGTTCTATATCTAATGGTGTATTTAATATAATGACCAACAGAGCAGGAGTAGAGGATGGAGTGACATTCTTTGGAAATTCTATGGTAATAGATCCATGTGGTGAAGTAGTAAAAGAAGCTGATTACTTTAAGGAAGACACTTTGTACTGCTGTATAGATTCATGCTGTATAAGAAGAGCAAGAATAAGTGCACCTGTATTTAAATCAGAAAAAATAGATTTGACTATAAGAGAATTAAAAAGAATACAAAAAAATAGATTTGAGTAAGGAGAATAGCTTATGAAAAAAAGATATATACTGCTTTTTGTTATAATTATTTTTGTTGGTTTTCTAGCGGGATATAGATTTGGGTATAAAGTATCTCCAAGAGAATTTATAACAGAAGATACAAAAATAATATATGCAAATGAAGGGATAGCAGATAAAGATTTTAAAGAAATAATGCCTTTGATGGATGCAGCTGGAAAAGAAACAGATTATGAAAAATTTGAAGAAACTAAAAAATATATTTCAAAAGTATATGCTTTTTCTGATTCTGATTTTTATAATAGAGAATTAAAAACAGCAGTGGTTGTAGATACTGGATACTGGTATTTCTTTATTTTAAAAGACAGTGTAAAATATTTTGATAAAGATGGAGAATTTTACAGACTAAAGAATAAATATATGGAAAAATATGGACTTAAAAAAGATATATACATGTGTTTTCATAGAGGACTGATAATTTTTTCTGAAAATAAATCAGTTTTGAAAAAAATAATTAACAAAAAAGGAACTTATAATGCTAAAATAGAAAATATAATAGATGAAACTAGAGATAACACTCTTGGAGTTCTTATTTATAATAATACAAAAACTAAAGATTTAGGTATAGAGGTTATATCTTTAACTGGAACTGTAGATAAAAATATAGTAAAATTACAGGGAAAGATTATTGGAGATAAGAGTATATTTGCTGCCTTCAATGATCAGCCAGAAGAGAGAAAATTATTAAAGTATGCTGGAAAAAATACTTTGTATCTTTCAATGAAAGATTTCTCAAAACTTGAAAAGCTTATTTTTAATTCATATACTCTTGGAAGTAATGAAGACATAATACTTGCTATGTGGCAGGGATTTATAGGAGCAAAACCATCAGAACTTCTTAAAGAAATAGATGGAGAAATAATAGCTGACAGTAGTAATGCAACTGTGATGATTCCATTAAAAGATGCTGAAAAAATAAGAAAAGCTTTGAGTATGTTTAAAACAGAAGATGGATATCGTATTTCAAAGAGAGCAAAATTATTTTTTAAAGATGAAAATACACTTATTTATGGAAAAGACAGTTTTGTGGAAAATATTTCTCCAACTGCATTGGTAAGAGGACAATTTCTATATGGTTCTTTGGATATTTATAGTAATTTTGGTATAGAAGAACTGAAAGAAACAGATTTAAACATAACAGGAATTGGTAATGAAATAATTTTTGAAGCAGAAACTGATTCTAAAAATATAGAGAAACTATTAAGGAGGATAAAATGATAAAAATATATAACACCCTCAGTGGAAAAATTGACGAATTCAAACCTGTAAAAGAAGGAGAAGTGTCAATGTATGTCTGTGGGCCTACTGTATATAATTATATTCATATTGGAAATGCAAGGCCAGCTATATTCTTTGATACAGTAAGAAGATATTTTGAATATAGAGGATATAAAGTAAAGTATGTACAAAATTTTACAGATGTAGATGATAAAATGATAAGAAGAGCTAATGAAGAAGGGGTTTCTCTTAAAGATATAGCTGAAAAATATATAAAAGCATACTTTGAGGATACTTCAAAGGTAAATCTTAAAGAAGCTGGAATGATAAGACCTAAAGCAACTGAGCATATTGGAGATATGATAGAAATAATTCAGAACCTTATAGAAAAAGGATATGCTTATGAGGCAGAAGGAGATGTATACTTCAATGTAGAAAAATATAAAGATGGATATGGAGCTCTTTCTAAACAAAATGTAGATGATCTTAAAAGTGGTGCAAGAATAGAAGTCGCAGATATAAAAAAATCTCCTGTGGACTTTGCTCTTTGGAAAGCAGCAAAAGAAGGGGAACCAAGCTGGGATTCTCCTTGGGGAAAAGGAAGACCAGGATGGCATATTGAATGTTCGGCAATGTCACATAAATATTTAGGAGATACATTTGATATACATGGTGGAGGACAGGATTTAATATTCCCACATCATGAAAATGAAATAGCACAATCTAAATGTTCTTGTGGAGGAGAATTTGCAAGATACTGGATGCACAATGGATACATCAATATTAATGGAGAAAAAATGTCTAAGTCAGGAACATTTATGCTTCTTAGACAAGTATTGGATCAATTTGAAGGAAGAGTAATAAGATTATTCATACTTGGAGCTCATTACAGAAAACCTATGGATTTCTCTAACTATGAATTAAATCAAGCTAAGTCATCACTGGAAAGAATAGAAAATGCTTTATTAAGAGCTAAAGATGCACTGGCAGCAGATACAAAAGAGGATGGATCAGACTGTGCTGAACTGGCAGAAGTACTAAAATCTTCAAGTGAAAAATTCGTAACTGCTATGGATGATGACTTTAATACTGCACAAGGGCTTGGAGCTATATTTGAACTTATTAAGGAATTAAATAAAGCACTTGAAGGGGATAGACTAAGTACAAAAGGAAAAACAACTGTAAAAGAAACTGTAGACTATGTTATTAATATAATGCAGGAAGTTTTAGGAGTTATACTTAAACTTGATAATGAAGTTGGAAATCTGACTTCTGAGCTTGTTGAATTTATTCTTGAATTAAGAAGAGAAGCAAGAGCTGACAAGAACTGGTCTATGTCTGATAAAATTAGAGATAGACTGGCAGAAATAGGTATAAAAATCAAAGATGGAAAGGATACAACTACATGGAGCATGTAGATCTAAAAGAAACAAGTGGAGTAGTGCTGGCATACCTTGGAGATGCTGTCTGGGAACTCTGTATAAGAAAATATTGGATAAATAAAGGACTGAATCTCCAGAATCTCAATAAAAGAGTTAAGGAGTGTGTCAATGCCAAGAAACAGAGTATATTATACAAGGAAATAGTTCCTCTATTAGAGGAAAAATATCAGATGCTGGGAAATAGAGCAAAAAATGGGAATATAAAGACTTTTCCCAAGTCATGCTCAGTTTTAGAATATAAAGAAGCAACAGCTTTTGAAGCACTTATAGCTGGATTTTATGTTGATGGAAGAGAAGATTTGATTGAATTAGCAATAAAAAAATGTATAGAGGGTGAAAAGCGATGAGATTATTCCCAAATTTTAGATTGAACAGAAGTATAGGAATAGATTTAGGAACGGCAAATACACTGGTTTACAGTAAAAAACATAAAAAAATAGTTTTAAATGAGCCATCAGTAGTGGCAGTAGAAAGAGAAAGCAGAAAAGTACTGGCAGTAGGAAACGAAGCTAAAGAAATGCTTGGAAAAACTCCAGATACTATTGTAGCTGTAAAGCCTCTTAGTGAAGGAGTTATAGCTGACTATGACATTACTGAAGCTATGATAAAATACTTTATTAAAAAGGTTTTTGGTTCATATAGTTTTATTATGCCTGAAATTATGATATGTGTTCCTATTGATGTAACAGGAGTAGAGAAAAGAGCTGTACTTGAAGCTGCAATATCTGCTGGAGCAAAGAGAGCATATCTGATAGAAGAGGCAAGAGCAGCAGCTCTTGGATCGGGACTTGATATATCCGTGCCTGAAGGAAATATGATAATAGATATTGGCGGAGGATCTACTGATGTGGCTGTTATTTCCTTAGGAGGAACAGTAGTAAGCAAAACTATAAGAACAGCTGGAAACAACTTTGATAATGATATCATCAAATATGTAAAGAAAACTCATAATCTTCTTATAGGAGATAAGACAGCTGAAGAGATAAAAATAAGAATAGGAACAGCTTTGCCTTTGGAAGAAGAAGAAAAAATGACTATTAAAGGTAGAGATCTGATTATAGGACTTCCTAAAACAGTTGAAATAACTTCAGAAGAAGTAAGAGAGGCTATAAATGATTCTCTTATGGAAGTTGTAGACTGTGTAAAATACGTTCTTGAAAGAACTCCGCCTGAACTTGCAGCTGACATAGTTGATAAAGGAATAGTTATGGCTGGAGGAGGTTCTCTTATCAGAAACTTTCCAGAAATGATAGCTAAATTTACTAACCTTAATGTGAGACTTGCTGATAATCCGCTTGAAAGTGTAGTAAAAGGTGCTGGACTGGCTCTTGATCAGTTGAATATTCTTAGAAAAATAGAGAAGGCTGAAAGATAATGATAAAAGATATCGTTTCTAATGAAGAAGTTAAAACTTTTTTTAGAAATGAATTAAAGTCTGATAAGAAATCAGGGACTTATCTTTTCTATGGAAGTGATACTGAACAGCTTATGGAATTTGCTCTTTATTTTACTAAAGGATTGTGTTGCGAAACTCTGGAAGGAGATTTTTGTGATACCTGTAATGTATGCAGAAAGATAGATAAATTTATTTATAGTGATTTAGAAATATTAGATGATCCTAGTGGTATAAAAGTAGATGCTGTCAGAGAGCTTGCATACAAGTCTTCATCCAGTTCATATGAAGGCGGAAAAAAAATATTTATATTAAAAGATATTCAAAAGATGAAAAAAGAAGCTGGAAACTCTCTTTTGAAGCTTATAGAAGAACCTAATGAAGGCAGCTTTTTTATTCTTTTAAGCAGCAGTCTGAATATACTTCCTACAATAAAATCAAGAAGTATACTGGTGAAAATAAAAAAAAGAAATGCTGAAGAATTAGATGTAGATGATTTTACTTATACATTCTATATGGGAAATAGTGAAGATATAAAAGGGTTTAAAAATTCAGAGATTAATTTGAATGAATCTGAATTTTATGGAAATATAGGGAATTTTCTCAAGAAATACACTGAAACCAAAGAATTAGAGCATAAGACAGGAATATACAAATGTATTAGAGATTTTATTAAAGGAAGATATTACATATCTCCACAAGAAAAGATATTTTTGGTAGAAGAAATAATGAGGGGAACTTCAGATAAAGAGTTGTACAGAAAAATCATAGAGTATACAATCTATGTATTAGGAGATATGCAGGGGTTGGAAAAAAGACTTACTTTAAAGGGAATGCTGAGATATCCTGTCAACATGAAACTTGTGCTTTTAGAGCTATTTTTAAAAATTTAAGGCAGATCATTGATCTGTCTTTTTATATATCTGTTTTCATTGTAAAACAAAAGTGATATAATCAAAATATCTACTAAACAAGGGGGAAATATGATGAAAGAATGGAATAATGACAAGGAACTTTTTGAACTTGTAAAGGGAGAACTTTATACACCAGTTATTGGGGATATATTAGATGGAATGGGGTACTATCATCAGATTTTATTTCCAGAAATACAGTCTGCTCTTTTGGAAATGAAGATAGCAGGAAGGGCTATGCCAGTAAATATGATAGATGTATATGGAGAGCAAAGTGAGCCTTTTGGAAAATTGACTGAAGCTTTAGATCAGCTTCAAGAGGGAGATGTCTATATAGCTCATGGTGGAAATATGAGGTGTGCTTACTGGGGAGAGATTTTAACAGCAACAGCTAAAAAAAGAGGAGCAGCAGGAGCTGTAATAAATGGATATCATAGAGATACTAAGATGATGTTGGAACAGGATTTTCCAGTATTCAGCAGAGGAAGATTTGCACAGGATTCATCAGTAAGAACTAAAATAGTTGATTATAGATGCCCTATTGAGATAGGAGCTGTATGGATAAATCCTGGTGATTTAGTAGTTGCAGATATGGATGGAGTCTTGATTGTTCCCAAAAAGATAGAAGAAGAGGTAATAGCTAAATCATTAGAAAAAGTCAGAGCTGAAAAGAAAGTAAGAGAAGAAATAGAAAATGGAATGTCCAGTACAGAGGCATTCAAAAAATATGGAGTACTGTAAAATTTATGAATAAGGATAGAAAAGATATAGAAAAAAACATACTTTCAGATTATACAGAAGATATCTTTTCTCAAAGAGAAAATGATGAATTCCATATTTCAGTTCGTTATGAGCAAGAACTTATGGATGCTGTGAAAATGGGTGATATCGAAAGATTAAAAACGATTTCTTTAGAGAAATACAGTGGAAATGCAGGGAGATTATCAGATGATCCTATAAAAAATTTTAGATATTTTGCAATTTGTTGTATAACCCTCTTTACTAGAGCTGCAATGGATGGAGTGGAAGTAATAGGATATACTCCATGGGGTTGCATTGATTGTATATCTTTTACAACTGGAGAAATGGGGAAAGGATATGGTTTTATATATGTAGACAAAGATAATGAGGGAAGAGGAACTTTAAAACGAAGTAAAAAAGAATCATTTTACTGGTATAAAAAAGTTATACATAGTAATGGAGAAGATTTATAAATGCTAATATTAAATAAAGGACAGTATAACTATATTTGTTATACTGTTTTTATTGAAATTTTTTGTGAACTCAGTGATATCAAGGATTGCTTGGAAAATTTCCAAATTATAGATAAATTCAGAAGAAAAAATATATTTTTTTATAAAATGAAGATAATAAAAGGTTTTAATATAAATAACAAAATAATTTTAGATAATTGGCTATAAACTCTAATAACTCAAATTGCTTTATTGAGTAAAATGAGGTATTATAATTAAGCACAGTTAAAGAAATGGTCGCATAGCTCAGTTGGGAGAGCACCTGCCTTACAAGCAGGGGGTCATAGGTTCAAGTCCTATTGTGACCACCATTATGCTGGGGGTGTAGCTCAGTTGGTTAGAGCGCCTGCCTGTCACGCAGGAGGTCGCGAGTTCGACCCTCGTCACTCCCGCCATTTTTATTTCTTACTGACTGTTAAATGCCCAGATAGCTCAGTCGGTAGAGCAGGGGACTGAAAATCCCCGTGTCGGTGGTTCGATTCCGCCTCTGGGCACCACCAAAATTTATAAAGGCGACGTCGCCAAGCGGTAAGGCAGAGGTCTGCAAAATCTCCATCACCAGTTCAAATCTGGTCGTCGCCTCCAAGTGAGGATAAAGCAATCTAAATATTAGGTTGCTTTTTTTTTATTTTCGAGGGATAATTAATTAAGAAGCAGTGGGAGGTACTTGAAAATGGATAAAAAACCCAAAGTTGTTGTAATAGGTGGAGGAAGTGGAATTTCAGTTGTATTAAGAGGATTGAAATATCTTCCAGTGGATCTGACAGCTATAGTTACTGTGGCAGACGATGGCGGAAGCAGTGGGCTTTTAAGAAAAGAGTTTGATGTTCCTGCTCCTGGAGATATTAGAAATGTAATGGTAGCATTAAGTGATGTAGAACCTTTAATTGAAGAGGTTTTTCAATATAGATTTAAAAAAGACAGCTTTTTAGGAGGGCACCCATTGGGAAATCTTCTGATAATAGCAATGAAGGAATTAACAGGAGATATAAGAAGTGCAGTAGATAATCTTAGAAAATTGTTTAATATAAAAGGCAAAATACTTCCAGCTACAAGTGAAAAAGTCATTCTTATGGCTGAGAAAGAGAATGGAAAGATAATAGAAGGAGAGTCAAATATTCCTGTAACAGGAGAAAAAATAAAAAGAATCTTCTATAAAGAACCAGTAGAAGCACCAGAAGAAAATCTTAAAGCTTTAGAGGAAGCTGATCTTGTTATATTTGGAATAGGAAGCCTTTACACAAGTATAATTCCTAATCTACTTTTAGATGGAATAAAAGAAAGTTTGAGAAAATGTAAAGGTAAAAAAATATATATATGTAATGCAATGCAGCAGCCTGGAGAAACAGAAGGATATACAGTTTCAGATCATATAAAAGCAATAAATAAAAACGTTGAGGAAGGAATAATTGATGAAGTTATTGTAGATTCTAGAGAAATTCCAAAGGAAATCCTTGAAAGATATAGAATGATGAATAGTGACAGAGTAATTCTGGACAGAGATGAATTAGAAAAGAGCAAAATAAAAATAATAGACAGGGATATTTTGGAAATAGACTCCAAGGGAATGGTAAGACATCATCCTTATAAACTTGCATCAACGATTTATTCTCTAATTGAAAATTGGGAGGAATTTTATGTATAAACATGTTTTTGGACCTGTTCCATCTAGGAGATTAGGAATCTCTCTGGGGGTGGATTTGGTAAAGCCTAAAAGCTGTAATATGAATTGTGTATTTTGCGAATGTGGAGCTACTCCAAAACTTGCAGATAAAAGAAAGAGCTTTAAAGATATAAAAGAAGTTGAAAATGAGATAAAAGCAGTATTAAAAGATGTAAAACCTGACTATGTAACATTTTCGGGAAGTGGGGAACCTACACTTAGTAAAGACTTGGGAGAGATTATCAATTGGATAAAAGATAATACTGATGTAAGTGTATGCTTAATAACAAACAGTCTTCTTTTAAATAATGATGAAGTTATAAAGGAAGTGCAGAGAGCAGATCTTATAATACCTACATTGAATAGTGTAGATGATGATATATTTCATAAAATAAACAGACCTTCAAAAGATATACATATATCTATGATTATGTCTGGACTCCAAAAATTATCTGCTGTATTTAAAGGAAGAATCTATTTGGAAACTTTTATAATAGAAGGATTAAACGATGGAGAAGAACATATAAAAAGGATGGCAGAGTTTTTAAGAACTATAAAATTTACTAAAATTCAGCTCAATTCATTAGCTAGAAGAGGGGCAGAAAGTTGGGTAAAACCTGCTTCTATAGAGGCTTTAAATAATGTGAAAAAAATATTTGCAGAAAATGGAATTGAAAATGTGGAAATAGTAAAAGAACTTTCAGAAAGAAAAGAAAAAATTGAAATGGAAGAAGATTTAATAGAAAATATGAAATCAATAAGAGAATATAGTGAAGAAGAAATGAAAAAAATTTTTAAAATTAAAAATAATGAAAAGCATTGAAAATGTTAAGGTTGTAGCGGTCAATGAAAATATTTAAAAAAAATAAGAAAAAAAGGTTTGACAAAATATGAAAAATATTGTAATATAACAAATGTCCGAGAGAACAAAAGGACACCAAAACAACAATATGAAATGCCGCTTTAGCTCATCTGGTAGAGCAACTGACTTGTAATCAGTAGGTGATTGGTTCGATTCCGATAAGCGGCACCATATATGATGCCCCGTTCGTTCAGTGGTAAGGACATCAGATTTTCACTCTGGCAACAGGGGTTCGATTCCCCTACGGGGTACCACTACAACAATATAATAATCGGTGAGGTTCCCGAGTGGCCAAAGGGATCAGACTGTAAATCTGACGGCTCTGCCTTCGAAGGTTCGAATCCTTCCCTCACCACCATTATTACTACACTAGAATGCAGAAGCATATTGTGTGGATTTTTTTTTAAATAAGTAAGGCAATATAAACTTAAAATAATAAATGAGACATTTCGGAGGTAAAAAAAGAATGGCTAAAGCAAAATTCGAAAGAAGCAAACCCCATGTAAACATTGGAACAATTGGACACGTTGACCACGGAAAAACAACTACAACAGCAGCTATCTCTAAAGTTTTATCAGACTTAGGACTAGCTCAAAAAGTTGATTTTGATAAAATCGACGTAGCTCCAGAAGAAAGAGAAAGAGGAATCACAATTAATACAGCTCACATTGAGTATGAAACAGAAAAAAGACACTATGCTCACGTTGACTGTCCAGGACATGCTGACTATGTAAAAAACATGATTACAGGAGCAGCTCAAATGGATGGAGCTATTCTAGTAGTATCAGCAGCAGATGGACCTATGCCACAAACAAGAGAACACATCCTACTATCAAGACAGGTTGGAGTTCCATATATTGTAGTATATTTAAATAAAGCAGATATGGTAGACGATCCAGAATTACTAGAATTAGTAGAAATGGAAGTAAGAGAATTACTAACAGAGTATGGATTCCCAGGAGATGACATTCCAGTAATAACAGGATCATCACTAGGAGCATTAAATGGAGAACAAAAATGGGTAGATCAAATAATGGCGCTAATGAACGCAGTAGATGAGTATATCCCAACTCCAGAAAGAGCAGTAGATCAACCATTCTTGATGCCAATAGAAGACGTGTTCACAATAACAGGAAGAGGAACAGTTGTAACAGGAAGAGTAGAAAGAGGAATAGTAAAAGTAGGAGAAGAATTAGAAATAATAGGAATCAAACCTACAGCAAAGACAACATGTACAGGAGTAGAAATGTTTAGAAAACTACTTGATCAAGGTCAAGCAGGAGATAACATAGGAGCACTGCTAAGAGGAACTAAAAAAGAAGATGTAGAAAGAGGACAAGTACTTGCAAAACCAGGATCAATCCTACCACATACAGGATTTAGATCAGAAGTATATGTATTGACAAAAGAAGAGGGAGGAAGACATACACCATTCTTCTCAGGGTACAGACCACAATTCTACTTCAGAACAACAGATATAACAGGAGCAGTAACATTACCAGAAGGAGTAGAAATGGTAATGCCAGGAGATAACATAGAAATGAGAGTAGAATTAATCCACCCAATCGCAATGGAAACAGGATTAAGATTTGCAATCAGAGAAGGTGGAAGAACAGTAGCTTCTGGTGTAGTTGCTGAAATTACTAAATAATTTAGTTAGCTAAATCCAAAAATCAAAATATTGAGATCGGCATTATGCTGGTCTCTTTTTTTATCCTTTAAAATCCTAATTTAGTTGACTGAATAGTCAAAAAGCATTGACTATATAGTCAATCGAGAGTATAATGAAGAATTATAGATAATATCGTAAATAGAGGGAAAATATGCTCGATAAAAATATAGATAAAGTAAAAAATAAAGTAATAAATCTTTTAAAAAAGAAATATAAAAGTTTAGAGATAAAAAAAGAAAACCTTATTTTATTAAATAAAGGGCAATTTGCAAATGCTACAGTATTTAGATACTGTGACAATAAAATTGACCTCACTATAAAAGATTTTTCAGGGTCACCATGGTTGATAAAAAATATTTTTGGAAGATTTACTATTAATATTGAAGGAAAAACTTTAAAAAAGTTAGAAGGGAATAAGTCAGTAACTAAACAGGTAAAATTTCTTTCACCATATACACTGTCTTTTGCCTATATAAAAGGGAAGCCTTTAAAACAATGTAAGAATATTAAAAGAGATTTTTTTATTACTTTAGAAAAGAATGTAAGAGAGATGCATGAAAGGGAGATAGTACATCTTGATCTTAGAAATTTAGGGAATATAATAATGGGAAAAAATGGATACCCTTATATGATAGACTTTCAATCATGTATATCTACAAGATATATTCCGAAAAAATTAAAAAAAATTTTAAGAAAAGTAGATATATCAGGAGTATATAAGTGTTGGGAAAATAAATGTTCTGAACCACTTGATGAGAAAAGAAAAAAATTCCTTGAAGGGTTTAAAGAAATAAGAAAATTATGGATATTGAAAGGATATCCATTGTTAAGAATGATCAAAAAAATTAAAGTTAAGTTTTTCTTTAAAAAATCATTTTAAAATAATATCTTTGAAAAAAATGAGTTTTGAGGTATAATTCAACAGAATAAATTTTTACAGAAATTGAAAGGAAAGCTTAATGGAGAAAAGAGAGTATGGGTTATTTACAGCTATTGCAATGATAGTAGGAATAGTAATTGGTTCAGGGATATTTTTTAAAAGTGACAATATATTGATATATACTGGTGGAAGTATAATAAAAGGAATATTAGTATTTTCGATAGCAGCAGTTGGAATAATATTTGGAAGTTTATCTATAAGTATACTGGCTTCTAGAACTACAAAAGCAGGAGGACTTATAACATATGCTGATGAATATTCTGGGAGAAAAACAGCTTGTGCTTTTGGGTGGTTTCAGGTATTTATATATTATCCATCTCTAGTTGGGGTACTTTCATGGGTAGCAGCAGTATACATATGTATGCTTTTTAATATAGAGGGAACAGCTGAAACACTGGGAATAATAGGAGCTTTAGCAGCGATATTTTGTTTTATAATAAATATACTTTCATCAGCTGTGGGAGGATATTTTCAAAATGGGTCCACAATAATAAAAATGATTCCTTTGGGAGCAATAGCAATGGCTGGATTTATTTATGGAGATCCATATATAGTATTGGCAGCAGAAAAAACAGCAGAAGCTGCATCTCCTGCAGTATGGCTGGCAGCTCTTGCACCAGTAGCATTTTCATATGATGGTTGGGTCGTTTCTACTTCTATAGCTCATGAATTGAAAAATTCGAAAAGAAATCTTCCCCTTGCACTGACAATAGGTCCTGTATTTGTTCTTGTAGCATATATATTATATTTTGTAGGAATAAGTATATTGGTGGGTCCTGAAAATATAATGAAACAAGGAGATAATCACGTAAATATTGCAGCAATGAAAATTTTTGGAGCAAATGGAGCTAAGGTAGTATTAACATTTATAGTTATTTCTGTAATGGGGACTCTCAATGGATTTGTACTGGGCTTTATACGTCTGCCATATTCACTGGCATTGAGAGATATGCTTCCAAAGTCAGATAAACTTAAAATAATAAATGAAAAAACAAATATACCTATATATTCAGCAGTTATTGCGATAGTTGTAAGTGGAATATGGAGTTGGATAAACTATATAACACAAAAAAATAATCTAATTCCCAATTCAGATGTATCTGAAATACCTATAGTAGCGAGTTACATCATATATATAATACTTTATGTTCATGTTATAAAACTCTACAAAAAGGGTGAAGTGAAAGGAGTAATAAGAGGAATGGTAATTCCTGTACTGGCAATGATAGGTTCGGCGATTATTATAATAGGAGGACTGCAAAATCCTCGTACTTTAATATATATTGGAATATGCTTACTTGTTGTAGCGGCAGCTTTAATATTTTTAAAGAAAAAAGATGAAATGAAATAAAATACTAAGAGAAAGAAATTAGAATTTATTGTCTGATAGATTTCTCTTTTTTATTTTTTAAAATAAAGCATGAAAATTAAATTTTAAGAATAAAATATAATTTTTTAGTGAAGTGGTTTTAAAATAATATTTATATGAAATAATAATTAAGCAACTTGATGTGATACAATAAGGATGCTGGGAAAATATGGATATTAGGAGGAAAGATGAAAAAACCATTTTTAATGAGAAGTATTGGATTAATAATCGTAGTAGCAGCAGCTTTGAAACTTTTGGCAGGAATAACAGTTATACTTTTCCCTTTAAAATTGGAAGATATTCCAGAAATAAATTTATATGGAAGATTAATATTTTCAGCTGAATATATATTAGGAAGTATTTTGTATATCACAGCAGGAGTATTTTTAATTCAAGGAAGGAAAAGAGCCAGAGAAATCTTTCTTTTCAGTATATTGTTTTCCTTTGTTGTGACTCTGCTTCCGGGAATGATAATAACTGTGGAGGAGATGATAGTTTTTATAATACTTTTTATATTGCTCTATACTATAAAGAATATAAGAAAATATTTTTCAGAAATTTAATACATAAGATTAAAAAGTATATAAAAAAATATGAAAAAAATTTCAAAAAAGATATTTTTGAAAGAAAAAAATCATAAGAAAATTATTATAAAATCATGAATTTAACTTATGTTGAGAAAGATGTAAAAAAATATCTGAAAAATTAAAAAAAAGCTTTGCTTTTTCTTATAACTATGATATAATCCTTAGAGTGTATAAGGATATTTGATCCTTAAAGATGATTTTGAAGGAGGTGTAAAGAATAGATGGCTTCTAACAAATTAAGAATCTACTTAAAGGCTTATGACCACACTTTATTAGATCAATCAGCTAAAAGAATAGCGGAGGTTGCTAAAAAGTCTGGAGCAGAGATTGCAGGACCTATGCCATTACCTACTAAAATTAAAAAGTACACTGTTTTAAGATCAGTGCATGTAAACAAGGATTCAAGAGAACAATTTGAAATGAGAGTACACAGAAGAATGGTAGAAATTAATAATTCTACACAAAAGACAATCGCTTCGTTAACAGCAGTTAACTTGCCAGCTGGTGTTGGGATAGAAATCAAACAAATCTAATAGATTATGATTTCTTCAAAAAGCACTCACGGTTTTAATTCGGGTAATTTGATTGTGCTTGATAAGATGGTTATCGAAATCCAAATTATCCTTACAGAATAATACAAGTTGACGCTTTTTTTAAAGCTAGACAGTAGAACCACGAGGTCAAGTTGTCAACCAATATATTATTTGATGGAGGTAAAAACAATGTCAGGAATTTTAGCAAAAAAAATTGGAATGACTCAAATATTTGAGGATGGAAAATTCATTCCAGTAACAGTTGTTGAAGCTGGTCCTAACTATGTTCTTCAAAAGAAGACTGTAGAAAATGATGGATATACAGCTCTACAATTAGGATTTGATGAGAAAAAGGAAAAAAACACTACTAAACCAATTATGGGAATCTTCAAAAAAGCAGGAGTTAATCCTCAAAGATTTGTAAAAGAATTAAGAGTAGACTCTGTAGAAGGTTTTGAACTTGGTCAAGAAATCAAAGCTGATGTCTTAGCTGAAGTGGAGTATGTAGATATTACTGGTACTTCAAAAGGTAAAGGTACAGCAGGGGTTATGAAAAGACATAACTTCGGTGGAAACAGAGCGTCTCACGGGGTTTCTAGAAACCACAGACTTGGAGGATCTATCGGAATGTCATCATGGCCAGGAAAAGTTCTTAAAGGTAAAAGAATGGCTGGACAATACGGAAATGCAACTGTAACTGTTCAAAACTTAAAAGTAGTGAAAGTAGATGTTGAAAACAATCTACTATTGATCAAAGGTGCAGTGCCTGGATCAAAAAACAGTTATATAGTAGTTAAACCAGCAGTAAAAAAATAATAGGTTAGTAGATGTGGAAGGAGGAAAATAATGGCAGTTTTAAACATATATGACTTGACAGGAACTCAAACTGGAACTGTTGAAGTTAAAGATACAGTGTTTGGGATTGAACCTAATCAAGCAGTACTTCACGAAGTATTGACTGCAGAATTAGCAGCTGCTAGACAAGGAACTGCAGCTACTAAGACTAGAGCAATGGTTAGAGGAGGGGGAAGAAAACCTTTCAAACAAAAAGGAACTGGTAGAGCAAGACAAGGAACTATCAGAGCTCCACATATGGTAGGAGGAGGAGTTACATTTGGTCCTCACCCAAGATCATATGAGAAAAAAGTTAACAAAAAAGTTAGAAACCTAGCTCTAAGATCAGCTTTATCAGCTAAAGTAGCTAATGGAGATATCCTTGTACTTGATGGTACAATTGATACACCAAAAACAAAAACAATAATAGCTTTAACAAATGCAGTAAATGCAACTACAAAGCAATTATTCGTAGTAAATGATCTTGCTGAACAAGCAGATTACAATTTATACTTATCAGTAAGAAACCTTGAAAATGCAGTTGTATTACAACCGAATGAAATTGGTGTATACTGGCTTCTAAAACAAGAAAAAGTAATTCTTACTAAAGAGGCACTAACTACAATAGAGGAGGTGCTTGGATAATGACATCATATGATATAGTAAAAAAACCTGTAATAACTGAGAAAACTGAAACACTTAGAAGAGAGTACAACAAGTACACTTTCGAAGTGAGCCCAAAAGCTAACAAGATTCAAATCAAAAAAGCAATTGAGGAATTATTTAATGTAAAGGTTGAAACAGTATCAACTCTTAACAGTAAACCTGTTACTAAAAGACATGGAATGAAACTTTACAAAACTCAAGCTAAAAAGAAGGCAATCGTTAAATTAGCTCAAGGAAATACAATAACTTACTTTAAAGAAGTATAAAATACTGTAAAACGGCTAAAGATATATATAGGTCTAAACGGAGGTTAAGCAAAAATGGCTATTAGAAAAATGAAAGCAATGACTAATGGAACAAGACACATGTCTAGATTAGTCAATGAAGATTTAGATAATGTAAGACCTGAAAAGTCTTTAACTGTACCTTTAAAATCTGCTTATGGTAGAGACAACTATGGACACAGAACTTGTAGAGACAGACAAAAAGGACACAAAAGACTTTACAGAATTATCGACTTCAAAAGAAACAAACTTGATGTACCAGCTAGAGTAGAATCTATCGAGTACGATCCAAACAGAACTGCTAATATTGCTCTTCTATTCTATGTAGATGGAGAGAAAAGATATATACTAGCACCTAAAGGATTAAAAAAGGGCGACATGGTTATGGCAGGATCTCAAGCTGAGATTAAACCAGGAAATGCACTTAAAATAAAAGACATGCCAGTAGGGGTTCAAATTCACAATATTGAACTACAAAGAGGAAAGGGTGGACAATTAGTAAGATCCGCAGGAACAGCAGCAAGACTTGTTGCTAAAGAAGGAACTTACTGTCACATAGAGTTACCATCAGGTGAACTTAGATTAATTCACGGTGAATGTATGGCAACTATCGGAGAAGTAGGAAATTCTGAACATAGCTTAGTTCAAATCGGTAAAGCTGGAAGAAACAGAAATATGGGTAAAAGACCTCATGTAAGAGGATCTGTAATGAACCCTGTTGATCACCCTCATGGAGGAGGAGAAGGTAAGAATCCAGTAGGTAGAAAAGCTCCTTTAACACCTTGGGGAAAACCTGCAATGGGTGTTAAAACTAGAGGTAAGAAAACTACAGATAAATTTATCGTAAGAAGAAGAAACGATAAATAATTTTCGAGAGGAGGCTAATAGGTAATGGCTAGATCATTAAAAAAAGGACCTTTCTGTGACCATCACTTAATGAAAAAAGTTGAAGATGCAGTTGCAACTGAAAACTTAAAAGCAGTAATTAAAACTTGGTCAAGAAGATCGACTATATTCCCTAATTTCATTGGAATCACTTTTGGTGTGTACAATGGTAAAAAGCACATACCTGTTCACGTAACTGAGCAAATGGTTGGACACAAACTAGGTGAGTTTGCACCAACTAGAACTTACTACGGACACGGTGTGGATAAAAAGAAGAAAAAATAATAATATAAAATACTAAATTTTATTGATGTATGATATAAAGGAGGTTGGACTAGTGGAAGCTAGAGCAATAACTAGATTCGTAAGATTGTCTCCTAGAAAAGCTAGGTTAGTAGCTGACTTAGTAAGAGGAAAATCAGCGCTAGAAGCATTAGATATTCTAGAGTTTACAAACAAAAAAGCAGCTAGAATAATAAAGAAAACATTAGCATCAGCTGTTGCTAATGCAACTAACAACTTCAAAATGGATGAAGATAAGTTAGTAGTTTCAACAATAATGATTAATGATGGACCAGCTCTTAAAAGAATAATGCCTAGAGCTATGGGAAGAGCGGATATAATCAGAAAACCAACAGCTCACATTGTAGTGGCAGTTTCTGAAAAGTAGTTTAAGGAGGTAAGACTGTGGGACAAAAAGTAGACCCTAGAGGACTAAGATTAGGAATAACAAGATCTTGGGATTCTAACTGGTATGCAGATAAGAAGGAATACGCTAAGTACTTCCATGAAGATGTAAAAATCAGAGAACTTATCAAGAAGAACTACTTCCATGCAGGGATATCGAAGGTAAAGATCGAAAGAACTTCTCCTTCTAATGTAGTTGTTCTTGTTTATACTGCAAAAGCAGGTATAATCATAGGAAGAAAAGGTGCTGAGATAGATAATCTTAGAGTATCACTTGAAAAATTAACTGGTAAAAAAGTAACAGTTAAAGTTCAAGAAGTAAAAGAATTTAATAAAGATGCTGTACTTGTTGCAGAAAATATTGCTACTTCAATTGAAAAAAGGGTAGCATATAAAAGAGCTGTAAGCCAAGCTATTATGAGAGCTATGAGAGCTGGAGCTAAAGGAATCAAAGTTATGGTTTCTGGAAGACTAAATGGAGCAGAAATTGCCAGAGCTGAATGGGTAGTTGAAGGTAAAGTTCCTTTACATACACTAAGAGCTGATATTGATTATGCAGTAGCAACAGCTCACACTACTTATGGAGCTCTAGGAATAAAAGTATGGGTTTTCCATGGTGAAGTTCTTCCAACTAAAAGGGAAGGAGGAGAAGCGTAGTCATGTTAATGCCAAAAAGAACAAAACATAGAAAAATGTTTAGAGGTAGAATGAAAGGTACTGCTCAAAGAGGAAATACTGTAGCATTCGGAGATTACGGACTACAAGCTCTTGAGCCACACTGGATTACTAATAGACAAATAGAATCATGTAGGGTTGCTATCAACAGAACTTTTAAAAGAGAAGGAAAAACTTTTATCAGAATATTCCCAGATAAACCAATCACAGCTAGACCAGCTGGAGTGAGAATGGGTAAAGGTAAAGGAAATGTTGAAGGTTGGGTAGCAGTTGTAAAACCTGGAAGAATCATGTTTGAGGTTTCAGGAGTAACTGAAGAAAGAGCATTAGTAGCTTTGAGAAAAGCTGCGATGAAACTTCCAATCAGTTGTAAAATCGTAAAGAAAGAGAATGGTGGTGAAAACTAATGAGAGCTAAGGAAATAAGAGAAATGTCTACTGAAGACTTAGTTGTTAAGTGTAAAGAGCTTAAGGAAGAATTATTCAACCTAAAGTTCCAACTTTCATTAGGTCAACTTACTAACACTGCTAAAATTAGAGAAGTTAGAAGAGAAATTGCTAGAATTAACACAATCTTAAATGAAAGATAATCTCGTTCAGTTTATAGATGTTTTGATTCTTAGGAAGAGGAGGTTAATGTCTTGAGAAACGAAAGAAAAGTTAGAGAAGGAATAGTTGTTTCTGACAAGATGGATAAAACAATTGTTATTGCAATAGAAACAATGACTTTACATCCTATCTATAAAAAGAGAGTAAAAAGTACTACTAAGTTTAAAGCTCACGATGAAAATAATGTAGCTCAAACTGGAGATAAAGTAAGAATTATGGAAACTAGACCATTATCAAGAGATAAGAGATGGAGACTAGTAGAGATTGTCGAGAAAGCTAGATAATTCCAATTATTGTGAGAGGAGGATATTTTAATGGTACAACAACAAACTATCCTTAATGTTGCTGACAACTCTGGAGCTAAGAAACTTATGATTATAAGAGTTCTTGGTGGATCTAAAAAAAGATTCGGAAGAATTGGTGACATCGTTGTCGCATCAGTTAAGGAAGCAATCCCTGGTGGAAACGTTAAAAAAGGTGACGTAGTAAAAGCTGTAATAGTAAGAACAAGAAAAGAATTAAGAAGAGAAGATGGATCATATATAAAATTTGACGATAACGCTGGAGTTATAATCAATACTAATAATGAACCAAAAGCAACAAGAATATTTGGACCAGTTGCAAGAGAGCTAAGAGCAAAAAACTTTATGAAAATAGTATCTCTAGCTCCTGAAGTAATCTAATAAGAGAGGAGGCTAATAGTCGTGGCTAAACCTAAGATCAAATTTGTACCTGAAACATTACATGTAAAGACTGGAGACCTAGTATATGTTATCTCTGGAAAAGACAAAGGTAAAACAGGTAAAGTTGTAAAAGTATTCCCTAAAAAAGGGAAGGTAGTAGTTGAAGGAATAAACATGATTACTAAACATATGAAGCCAACTCCAATAAACCCACAAGGTGGAGTTGTAACTAAGGAATCTGCTATATTCTCATCAAAAGTTATGCTTTTTGATGAAAAAGCAGGAAAACCTACAAGAGTTGGTCATAAAGTAGTAGATGGTAAAAAAGTAAGATACTCTAAAGTATCTGGAGAAGTTCTATAAGAAGGGAGGAAAACGTAAGTGTCTAAATACGTTTCTAGATATCACAAATTGTATAACGATGTTATAATTCCAGCTCTTATGAAAGAATTAGGAATTAATAACATTATGGAATGTCCAAAACTGGAAAAAATAATTGTGAACATGGGAGTAGGAGAAGCTACTCAAAATGTAAAATTAATAGATGCAGCTATGGGAGATTTAACTATCATCTCTGGACAAAAACCACTAGTAAGAAAAGCTAAGAAATCTGAAGCTGGATTTAAGTTAAGAGAAGGAATGCCAATCGGAGCAAAAGTTACTTTAAGAAAAGAAAGAATGTACGACTTTTTAGATAGATTAGTGAATGTAGTTCTTCCAAGAGTAAGAGACTTCGAAGGAGTTCCAGCTGATGCATTTGATGGAAGAGGAAACTACTCTCTAGGATTAAGAGATCAATTAGTTTTCCCTGAAATTGAATTTGATAAAGTTGATAAACTTTTAGGAATGTCTATCACTATGGTTTCTTCTGCAAAAGATGACGAAGAAGGAAGAGCTTTACTTAAGGCGTTTGGAATGCCTTTCAAAAAGTAATAGTGAGGAGGGTAAGGAATAGATGGCAAAGAAGTCAATGATCGCTAGAGATGCGAAAAGAGCTGAACTATGTGATAAATATGCTGAAAAAAGAGCAGAACTTAAAAAGAGAGTTGCAGAGGGAGACATGGAAGCTATGTTTGAATTAAACAAACTTCCAAAAGACTCTTCAGCAGTTAGAAAAAGAAATAGATGTCAGTTAGACGGAAGACCAAGAGGATTCATGAGAGAATTTGGAATTTCAAGAGTAAAATTCAGACAGCTTGCAGGAGCTGGAGTTATACCAGGAGTTAAGAAATCATCTTGGTAATTTGATAGGAAGGAGGATTTTCGTAGATGTATTTAACAGATCCAATCGCTGATATGTTAACAAGAATCAGAAATGCAAATGCAGTAATGCATGAAAAAGTAGATATACCTCATTCAACTTTAAAAGACAAAATAGCTGAAATTCTTAAGGAAGAAGGTTACATTGCAAACTATAAAGTTGTTACTGATGGGAACAAAAAAAGTATAAGAGTGTACTTAAAATATGATGGTAAAGACAGAATTATCAAAGGAATAAAAAGAATTTCTAAACCAGGTAGAAGAGTGTATTCTTCAGTTGAAGAAATGCCAAGAGTTTTATCAGGACTAGGAATTGCTATTGTATCCACTTCTAAGGGAATCGTTACTGACAGAGTAGCTAGAAGAGAAAACGTAGGTGGAGAAATACTTGCATTTGTTTGGTAATTAAAACTTAGGAGGTGTCTAGTAAATGTCAAGAGTAGGTAAAAAACCTATTGTTGTGCCTTCTGGAGTTGAAGTTACAGTTAATGGAAATGAAGTTACTGTAAAAGGTCCTAAAGGTACTTTAAAGAAAGAATTTAACAAAGAATTAGTAATAAAACATGCAAAAGAAGAAAAACATCATGAAAGTTTGAACGAAATCGTTATTGAAAGACCTAATGATTTACCAGAAGTTAGAGCTATACATGGAACAACTAGAGCTCTATTAAATAACATGGTAGTTGGAGTTTCAGAAGGATTTAAGAAAACTTTAAACCTAGTAGGGGTTGGATACAGAGCTGCTGAAAAAGGAAAAGGATTAGAATTATCTTTAGGATTTTCTCATCCTGTAATCATTGATGAGATTCCTGGAATCAAATTCACTGTAGAAAAAAATACTACTATTCATATCGAAGGAATCGAAAAAGAAGTAGTAGGTCAAGTAGCAGCTAACATCAGAGCTAAAAGACCACCTGAACCTTACAAAGGAAAAGGTGTTAAATATTCTGATGAAGTTATTAGAAGAAAAGAAGGTAAAAAGTCGTAAGGTAGCTTAACTATAAGGAGGTAAGACAGTTGTTTAAGAAGGTAGATAGACAAGCTGTAAGAACAAGAAAGCATTTATCAATCAGAAGTAAAATTTCTGGTACAGCTGATAGACCAAGACTTTCTGTATATAGATCAAACAACAATATCTTTGCTCAATTAATCGACGATGTGAATGGAGTAACATTAGTTTCTGCATCTACAATAGATAAAGAATTAAAAGCAAATATTGCAAATGGTGGAAATGTTGAAGCTGCAAAAACTGTTGGTAAAGCACTTGCAGAAAGAGCAACAGGAAAAGGGATAACAGCTATAGTATTTGATAGATCTGGGTATAAATACACAGGAAGAATAGCCGCTCTTGCAGAAGCAGCTAGAGAAGCAGGATTAAGCTTCTAAATCTTTAGAGAGAGGAGGATTTCACTTGTCTAAGTTAGCAAATAGAGAAGAAAAACAATATCAAGAAAAATTATTGAAAATTTCAAGAGTTTCTAAGACAACTAAAGGAGGAAGAACAATATCTTTCTCAGTTTTAGCAGCAATTGGAGATGGAGAAGGAAAAATCGGATTAGGATTAGGGAAAGCAAATGGTGTACCTGATGCTATAAAGAAAGCTATCGCTTCTGCTAAAAAGAACATGGTAGAGGTTTCTTTAAAAGGAAAAACTATTCCTCATGAAATCACTGGAAAATGGGGTGCAACAGCTTTATGGATGGCACCTGCATATGAAGGAACTGGAGTAATTGCTGGATCTGCAGCAAGAGAAATATTAGAACTTGTAGGAGTTCATGATATTTTAACAAAAATCAAAGGTTCTAGAAATAAGCACAATGTAGCAAGAGCTACTGTTGAAGCATTGAAAATGTTAAGATCAGCTGAAAAAATAGCTGCTCAAAGAGGAAAAGAAGTTAAAGATATCTTAAGCTAGGAGGGAATTTAGATGGTAAAGCTTAGAATAGAGCTTGTGAAAAGCATAATCGGAAGAAAGCCTAACCACATAGCAACTGTAAAGTCGCTAGGGCTTAAGAAGATGAACGATGTAGTGGAGCATGTAGAAACTCCTGAGTTAAAAGGAAAACTAGCTCAAGTTTCTTACTTACTTAAAGTAGAGGAGGTGCAAGCATAAGATGAAATTAAATGAATTAATGCCTTCTGTACCTAGAAAAGCTAGAAAAAGAGTTGGAAGAGGAGAATCTTCTGGATTAGGAAAAACATCTGGAAAAGGAAGTAACGGACAAAACTCGAGAGCGGGTGGAGGAGTTAAAACTTACTTCGAAGGTGGACAAATGCCTATCTATAGAAGAGTTCCAAAAAGAGGTTTCTCAAATGCTATATTCAAAAAAGAATATGCTTTAATAAGCTTGGATTTATTGAATAAATTTGAAGATGGAGCAGTAGTTACTCCAGAAGTTTTATTCGAAAGTGGATTAGTAAGAGATTTAAAAGATGGAATCAAAGTGCTAGGAAATGGATCACTTGATAAAAAAGTAACTGTTAAAGCTCATAAAGTTTCTGGATCAGCTAAAGCTGCTATTGAAGCAAAAGGTGGATCTGTAGAAATATTAGAAGTTAAAACATTTGCTGATGTTGCTGGAAACAACAAATAGTTTTTATTGTTAGTTTGAGAAGCGAGGTGAAGTTGTTTTGACTTTGATGGAAAAATTTTATGCAAAATTGAGTAGCATTAGGAGAATTCCTGAGCTAAGAGATAGAATTATCTTCACCTTGTTAATGTTCTTAGTTGCTAGAGTTGGGACATATATTCCAGCTCCTGGCATAGATGTAGATAGACTTGCAACTATGACAGCACAAAGCGATATATTGGGATACATTAATATGTTTTCAGGTGGAGCTTTTAAAAGAGTTTCTATCTTCGCTCTGGGGATTGTCCCTTATATTAACGCTTCAATCGTTTTCAGCCTTTTGGCTGTAATTATTCCTAAAATTGAAGAAATTCAAAAAGATGGAGAAGCAGGAAGAAACAAGATCAATCAATGGACGAGATACTTGACAATAGCTATTGCTGTAGTTCAAGGTTTTGGAGTATGTATGTGGCTTCAGTCTGTGGGACTGGTTACTACACCAGGAACATTGTTCTTCTTGACTACAGTAGTTACTTTGACTGCTGGTACTGTTTTCCTTATGTGGATAGGGGAACAGATATCAATAAAAGGAATAGGAAATGGGGTTTCATTACTTATCTTCTTGAATGTAATATCTGGAGGACCTTCTAGTGTAGTTCAGACAATTCAAACAATGAAGGGAAGTAAATTCCTTATACCTGTACTTATCCTTATAGCAGGAGCAGCAGTAATTACAGTAGCAGGGATAGTAATTTTCCAATTGGGACAAAGAAAAATACCTATTCACTATGTAGGGAAAGGATTTAGTGGAAAAGGTGGAATGGGTCAAAACTCATATATACCTTTAAAACTTAACAGTGCAGGAGTAATGCCTGTTATCTTTGCATCAGTAGTTATGATGATACCATCAGTAATTATAAATGCAATACCTTCACAATATACTTTTAAAACTACATTAGCGATGGTATTCAGCCAAAAACATCCAGTATATATGATAGTATATGCAACAGTAATAATATTTTTCTCATTCTTCTATACAGCTATAGTTTTCGATCCTGAAAAGGTTGCTGACAACTTAAAGCAAGGTGGAGGAACTATTCCAGGAATAAGACCTGGAAATGAAACAGTTGAGTATTTAGAAGGTGTCGTGACAAGAATAACTTGGGGTGGTGCTTTCTTCTTAGCAATCATATCTATACTTCCATATACACTTTTTACTGCCTTTAATCTTCCAGTATTTTTTGGAGGAACTGGGATAATAATTGTAGTTGGAGTTGCAATAGATACTGTTCAGCAAATAAATGCTCATCTTGTTATGAGAGAATACAAAGGGTTTATATAAAGCTTTATATAAATAAAGACACAACTTTAAAGGTTGTGTCTTTTTTATTTTTTCTTAGGAAATTATAATTTGATAAATTTGTTAAAAAAATAAAAAATGTTAATTATTTTGTATTCATATTAGATATATTAATTGAATAAGATTAAAATTGACAGCACAAAAAAGCTGATTGTTAATCAGCTTTTTAGCGATATTCTTTCCAGCAAATGGAGCCTGTATGTATATTAAAATATGATATTTTTTTAACTTTCATTCTGGTATTACATTTAAAACAATAAAAAGGATTTACTCCAAAAGTTTTCCATATTTCAAGTTGATAAAAAGTAAAATTGGAATATTTAGAGACATATTTTCTCATGAATTTCATGATGTTTTTAAGTTCTGATTTAATATTTCTAGAATAGATTCCAAAGCGCCTAATCATTTTGAAATGTTTAGGGGGAATGTGAATAATTAATTTGGAAAGAAATGTTTCCGCATCTAAAGTAAGTTCAATTCTTTGTTTATCATCAGCAAGACTTTCATAATAGAAAGTAACCTTATTATCATAGAAATCAATAATTTTATATTCTGCGATAGGAGCTCTTGATAGATATCTGCCAATATATTTAATTGCATGAATATTATTATTTAAATCATTTTTTGCAACATTGAAAAAGAATCTTGTATTTTTGCGATAAAGGTAGTTAGCAGCAGCATAAGCTTTAGCTTTAATTTCAGGCTTGTCATAATTTCCAGATTTAACAATATCAATAACCATTTTTTTCCATTGTCCAGCAATGGAATTGACATGAAAATATTTTTTTTCAAGAAATTGGTAGTTTTTATTGAATCCACCTAAAGTAACAATAGCATGAATATGAGGATTCCATTTAAGATCGCGTCCAAAGGTATGAATAACAGTAATCAATCCATAATGAATGATATCTGAGTTAGTAAAGTATTTAGAGGAATATTTTGAAATTTTATGAATTCTTTGATTTTTTGCTTTAATGTTATGAAATTGATATTTAAAAACATCATTAACAGCATAAGCAAGCTTAGTTAAAAGGTCTCTATCATAGAAGAAAAACATTCTAAGTTCTTCAGGAATAGTAAAAAGGACACTTCTATGTTTAACATCAATAAGAGAAGTGGAAGTTTTTTCAGTTCAAACAGCAGAATAACGTTTACCGCAGGAAGGACAAAATCTAGATTTACAAGTAACTTTAATTTTATGCGCCTCATGACAATTAGGGCATTGAAGAGAGAGAAAAGATTTATCAATAGAACAAGCTAAGAATTTTTGAATAGTCTGTTTAACATCCTCAAAATGTTCATTTTTAAAATATTTCTTGATTTTACCTAAAAGATTTGTTATATTGATTTTAGAGATAATATGTTTGATTTGCATGAATGTCTCCTTTGTATAATTAGGGTGGTAACTATATTATACAAAAAAGAGAGCTGAGTAAAACATTTTTTTAAATGTTACTCAGCTTTTTTTATTTTAGAATATTTGACAGAAGAAAAAAATTAAAATATAATTTATAGAGAAAATCTATAAGTGAGGTAAAAAGATGGTGAAATTAACAGATGAAGATAGAAGATTTATAAATGAAAATTTTGATGAAGCTCATGACATGCTTCATATGTATGATGTGGAGGGAGTGCTTATAACTATCGCTAAATTTATAGCAGCTTACTGCTATGATGATGAATATGAACTAACAGAATTAGGAGAAACAGCTCAAGCAGTATATACAAGAATATATGAAAATAATAGAGAAGTACTTGAAAAATAAGAATTTTGATTTTATTTATGACTGTTAAAAGTATAGATCAGCAAAGAAAATATATAAGATATAAAGTTGAAAATAGTGAAAATGTTGATATAAAAATAATGACAATGAAACAAAAATAAAGTTTTAAATTAAAAAAAATATATATTAAAAAGAAAAGAGCAATAAACTCCGAAATATATCATAAAAGAAGATATATATGGAGGTAATTATGAAAATACTATTTTATGACACAAAACCATATGATAAGGAATTTTTTAATGAATATAATAAAGATTATGGATTTGATATAAAATATTTGACTGGAAAATTGACTGAAGAAAGTGCTGATCTTGCAAAAGGATATGATATTATTTCTATTTTTGTTAATGATACTGTAGATAAAAAAGTAATAGATATACTTGTAGAATGTGGAGTAAAACTTATAGCTGAGATGTGCAGGATATAATAATGTATCTTTAAAAGAGATAGATGGAAAAATAAAAGTAGTGAGAGTACCAGCCTATTCACCATATTCTATTGCAGAATATACTGTTGGAATGATAATGACATTAAACAGGAAGATTCATAAAGCATATATTCGCACAAGGGAAGGAAATTTCTCAATAACAGGACTTATGGGATATGATTTGCATGAGAAAACAGCAGGAATAATAGGAGCTGGAAAAATAGCTCAAATCTTAATAAAGATATTAAAAGGCTTTGGTATGAAAGTTATAGCTTATGATCCATATCCTAATTATGAAAAAGCAAAAGAATTGGGATTTGAATTTACTGATCTGGATACTCTATATAAAGAAGCTGATATAATATCCTTGAATTGCCCTTTAACTAAGGAAACTAGATATATGATAAATAGAAATTCTATGAACAAGATGAAAGATGGAGTAATGATAGTAAATACTGGTAGAGGAATGCTGATTGATACAGTAGATTTGATAGAGGCATTAAAAGATAAAAAAATAGGAGCTGCCGCATTAGACGTATATGAAGAAGAGGCAGACTATTTCTTTGAAGATTATTCAAATATGGTAATAGAAGATGATATTTTAGGAAGACTCCTCTCATTTAATAATGTACTTGTAACATCACATCAGGCTTTTTTCACTAAAGAAGCAGTGGAAGAAATAACTAGAGTAACTATGGAAAATATAAAGAGATTCCAGGAAGGAAAACCTCTGGATAATGAAGTAAAATATATGGAAAAGTAAAAATATAAGTAAATAAGGATGAATTATTAAGCAGAGATATAATTTTAGAATTTTTAAAAAAAGGATTATATCAATCTTTTTTATTACTAAAAGTTATACAGCTTTTTAAGTCATCCTTATTTAAATTTTTTGTATATTTTTTTATCATTGTATTTCATGAATAAATTTTTAAATTCTATTATTTCCATCTCATTGTTAAAAATTCTTTTTGGAATTAAAGTATACATTTCTTTTGAATGAATTATATAAAAGAAATTTTTATTTTCCCAGAGTGCCTCATAAAAATTCCATTCTAATTCAGAGTTAATATCATCAGTTTTAAATAGTATTTTGTTGTTTCTAAATTCAAGGTGATATTGTTGCTTAAACTTATCTATCTTATCATAAAATATTCCAGGCTGAAAAATATACAATACTGTAAAGACGCCAGAAACAATAAAAAGAAGTACAATAAGAACAATAGACATTGTAGAAAATCCATTGTTTATGAATAAATATATAGTAAAAATTATAAGAAGCCCAATTAGAGTTAAATCAAGTTTTTTAACTGTTTTATTCATAAAAAGGTAGCTTCTTCTCGATTTTATATATTCATCTCGTGTGTATTTAAAATTAAGTATCATAATTTCCTCCCTTTATAAAATATATTTATATGCTATCATATTATGAAAAATATGTATATGGATAATAATAAAAATATGGAAGATTGAATTTATAAGAGAATTACTATATAATTTTAGAAGAAAACAAAAAGAAGGAGAGATTATGGAAAACAAGAAAGAAGTAAGAAGTTGTATAAATAGATTTAGATTTTTCTGGACAATGTGCTTAGGTATGTGTTCTTTAATACTTTTAATTTTTGGAATAAAAAGTAGAATATGGGAAGCTGGAATTTCAATAGTAACTAAAATTTTATTTATGATACTGGTAATATGGTGGATGATTCCATTAATAAAATATCTGGAAAAATACCAACTGATAACAATAGACGAAGAAAGTATTCAAACTGATATATTATTTAAAAGAAAGAAAATTATTATAAAAAAGGAAAGAATATCCTCTATAACCATTGGAAATTTGACTATAGGAAAGAAGACCTATAATATATTCACAATTAAAAGCAAGGATGGAGAAGAAATAGTATTATCTGGTTTTGAAATAAAAAATATAGGTGAATTGACAAGAGCTATAGGAAAGAAACTGCCATTATCAAAAATAGAGAAAGCTGAAAGAGATATAATATAAAAATAGAATATGTTTGACATACTATACAGAAAAAATGAAGTATCTGCTTTATAAAATAGTGCATTTTTTGCTTAATTATTGTATAATAGTAAGGTAATGAAAAAATATTTTAAGGAGATGTTGTATATGAATATTATGTTATTTGGAGCACCTGGTGCAGGAAAAGGAACACAGGCTAAATTCCTTATTGAAAAATATGGAATTCCTCAAATATCTACTGGAGATATTTTGAGAGCTGCTATAAAAGAGGGAACTGCTATGGGACTTGAGGCAAAAAAATTCATGGATGAAGGAAAATTAGTTCCAGATTCAACAATTATTGGAATTATTAAAGACAGATTATCACAAGATGACTGTAAGAAAGGCTTTATACTCGATGGTTTTCCAAGAACTCTGGCTCAAGCTGAAGCTTTAGAAGTTTTGATGAAAGAAATGGGAATTAAATTAGATAAAGTTATTTCTTTAAATGTACCAGATGAACTTATACTTGGAAGAATAGTTGGAAGAAAAGTATGCCCAGTATGTGGAGCTTCATTCCATGTTAAATTTAATCCTCCAAAAGTAGCAGGAAAATGTGACCTTTGTGGAGCCGATTTAATCACAAGAAAAGACGATAATGAAGAAACTGTAACAAAAAGATTGACTGAATATCATTCTCAAACAGCTCCATTATTTGATTTCTATCAATCAAGGGGGATACTTGTTGATATAGATGGAACTAAAAAAATGGAAGATATAACAAAAGAGATATTTGATATTCTAGGATAGTGTATTTTATTTTAGAAAGGAAGTTGAGATGTCACTTATAAAAAGTTTAGAAGATATAGAGCAGATAAAAAAATCTAATCAGATTATAGCAAGGCTGTATAGAGATGTTCTGCCTAAATATATCAAAGCAGGTATATCTACTAGAGAAATAAATGAAATAGTAGAAGATTATATAAGATCACAAGGAGCAAGACCAGCATGTATTGGAGTGGAAGGGTTATATGCTCCATTCCCATCAGGGACATGTATATCTGTTAATGAAGAAGTTGTCCATGGTATACCAGGAGATAGAATTCTTCAAGAGGGAGATATAGTGAGTATAGATACAGTTACTGAATTAAATGGATTTTATGGAGATTCAGCAATAACATTTCCAGTGGGAGAAATAGATGAGGAATCTAGAAAACTTCTGGAAGTTACTGAAAAATCAAGAGAGATCGGTATTGAAATGGCTGTAGCTGGTAATAGAATAGGAGATATTGGACATGCTGTTCAAAGCTATGTAGAGAAAAATGGATTTACAGTAGTAAAGGATTTTGCAGGACATGGAGTAGGACATGCTATGCATGAAGATCCTATAATTGCCAACTTTGGAAGAAAAGGCAGAGGAATCAAAATTGAGAATGGAATGGTTCTTGCAATAGAACCAATGGTTAATGCAGGTACATACAAAATCAATGTAAAAGAGGATGGATGGACAATAGTAACTAAAGATGGAAAAAGGTCTGCGCATTTCGAACACTCGGTAGCGATCGTTGATGGAAAACCGATTATATTAAGTGAGCTGGATTAGGAAAAAAAACCAAGAAAATACTAGACTTTTTATATTTTTAGTGATATAATAATTTGAAGTTCTGTTCGATAGGAGGAATTATGTCGAAAAAAGATGTTATCGAATTAGAAGGTACTATTTTAGAGGCCCTTCCAAATGCAATGTTTAAAGTTGAATTAGAAAATGGGCATACTATTTTAGGCCACATTTCTGGTAAGATGAGAATGAATTATATTAAAATTTTACCTGGAGATGGAGTAACTGTACAAATCTCTCCTTATGACTTGTCAAGGGGTAGAATCGTATACAGGAAAAAAAATTAATTAATCACGAAAGGAGGCAGATTAATGAAAGTAAGAGTATCAGTTAAACCTATTTGTGACAAGTGCAAAGTTATCAAAAGACATGGAAAAGTAAGAGTGATTTGTGACAATCCTAAACACAAACAAGTTCAAGGGTAATTTTGTAATTTAAGAGAGTTTGTTTAAAAAAAGTACTGATAATGGAGTGCTGTAAAGATATGGTGAGCTGTAGAGCCATCCCCAAAATAGGAATTGGGACATATCGAGGAAAGTATTTAGTTGGTTAATATACCAGCAAAATATATAAATTTTCGAAAGAGGAGGAAATAATTTTGGCTAGAATAGCAGGAGTAGATATCCCAAGAAATAAGAGAGTTGAGATAGCTTTAACTTACATTTACGGAATTGGAAAACCAACTTCACAAAGAATATTGACTGAAGCTGGAGTTAACTTCGACACAAGAGTGAAAGATTTAACTGAAGAAGAAGTAAATAAGATCAGAGCCATTATAGAAACTGTTAAGGTAGAGGGAGATCTTAGAAAAGACGTAAGACTTTCTATTAAAAGACTTATGGATATCAAATGTTACAGAGGATTAAGACACAAAATGAATCTACCTGTAAGAGGACAAAGTTCAAAAACTAATGCAAGAACTGTTAAAGGTCCTAAGAAACCAATCAAAAGATAATTAGAGCGTTTTAGAAATTTATAGATTAAGTTTATGATCTATTAGCAAGGGAGGTAGCTTAAGTTGGCTAAAAAGAAAGTAGCTAAGATTAAAAAGAAATTGAAAAATATTCCTAACGGAGTTGCCCATATACATTCAACTTTTAACAACACAATAGTTGCTATTACTGATGCAGAAGGGAAAGTTGTAAGTTGGAGATCAGGAGGAACTTCTGGTTTCAAAGGAACTAAGAAAGGAACTCCATTTGCAGCTCAAATTGCAGCTGAACAAGCAGCAAACATAGCTATGGAAAATGGAATGAAAAAAGTAGAAGTTAAAGTGAAAGGTCCAGGTTCTGGAAGAGAAGCTTGTATCAGATCTTTACAAGCAGCTGGATTAGAAGTAACAAAAATTACTGATGTTACTCCAGTTCCACACAATGGTTGTAGACCACCAAAAAGAAGAAGAGTGTAGTCTCGCTTTATTTTGAAAAAAAAGTATTGTGGCAAATTGAATACAAAGGAGGAATATTTAAAAAATGGCAAGAAATAGACAGCCTGTATTGAAGAAATGTAGAGCTCTAGGAATTGATCCAGTAGTTTTAGGAGTTAATAAATCTTCTAAAAGAGGACCAAGACCAAACGCTAACAAAAAACCTACAGAGTACGCAATTCAATTAAGAGAAAAACAAAAAGCTAAATTTATATATAACGTAATGGAAAAACAATTTAGAAAAATATACGAGGAAGCAGCTAGAAAACTTGGAGTTACTGGTTTGACTTTAATCGAATACCTAGAAAGAAGACTTGAAAATGTAGTTTACAGACTTGGGTTTGCAAAAACTAGAAGACAAGCTAGACAAGTTGTGTCTCATGGTCATGTAGCTGTAAATGGAAGAAGAGTTAATATCGCTTCTTACAGAGTAAAAGTAGGAGATGTAGTATCTGTTATAGAAAATTCTAAAAACTTAGATATCATCAAAACTGCTGTTGAAGAATCAAGAGTTCCAGCTTGGCTAGAACTTGATAAAGCAGCTTTCTCTGGTAAAGTTATTCAAAATCCAACTAAAGATGACTTAGATTTCGATCTAAATGAATCATTAATAGTTGAGTTCTACTCTAGATAATAAGCCCTTTTAATAGGAGTTGATTTAATGTTAAAAATTGAAAAACATGCAAGGGGTATTAATATTACCGAAGTAAAAGAGAGTGAATTTAAAGGACAATATATTGTTGAACCTTTATATAGAGGCTATGGGCATACTGTTGGTAATGCTTTGAGAAGAGTTTTACTTTCTTCTATCCCAGGAGCTGCTATTAAAGGAGTAAGAATTGATGGTGTTTTAAGCGAATTTTCTGTTATGGATGGAATAAAAGAAGCTGTAACTGAAATAATCCTTAATATAAAAGAAATCGTTGTTAAAGCCGAGAGTACTGGAGAAAGAAAAATGACTCTTTCTGTTAAAGGACCAAAAATAGTAACAGCCGCTGATATAATACCTGATGTAGGAATAGAAATAGTAAATCCTGAACAAGTTATTTGTACAATAACTACAGATAGAGAACTTGACATGGAATTTTTAGTTGATACTGGAGAAGGATTTGTAGTATCAGAAGAAATAGAAAGAAAAGACTGGGCTGTGGATTATATAGCTGTTGATGCTATCTACACTCCAATCAGAAAAGTTTCTTACAGTGTACAGGATACAATGGTAGGAAGAATGACTGATTTTGACAAACTTACTTTAGATATTGAAACTGATGGAAGTATTGAAATCAGAGATGCACTATCTTATGCAGTAGAATTATTAAAATTACATTTTGATCCATTCTTAGAATTAGGAAACAAAATGGAAAATCTAAGAGTAGAAGCTGAAGAGGAAGAAGAAAACCCTGTAAGCCATGCAAAAGATGACAATATTCTTAATACAAAGATAGAAGAACTTGATTTAACAGTTAGATCTTTCAACTGTTTAAAGAAAGCTGGAATAGAGGAAGTTAGTCAATTGGCTAAACTGTCACTTAACGAACTTCTAAAAATTAAAAATCTGGGAAGAAAATCTTTAGATGAGATCCTAGAAAAAATGAAAGAATTAGGATATGATCTATCTCAGAATGGATCTCCTGAGTAATTAAGATAAGGAGGATAGCTAACTAATGAATCACAATAAGTCATATAGAAAGTTAGGAAGAAGAGCTGACCACAGAAAAGCTATGCTAAAAAACTTAACTATATCTTTACTAAGTGCTGAAAAGATAGAAACTACTGTTACTAGAGCAAAAGAATTAAGAAAATTTGCTGAAAGAATGATAACTTTTGGTAAGAAAAATACTTTGGCTTCTAGAAGAAATGCTTTTGCTTTCCTAAGAAATGAAGAAGTTGTTGCTAAAATATTCAATGAACTAGCTCCAAAATATGCTGAGAGAAATGGTGGATACACTAGAATCATCAAAACATCTGTTAGAAAAGGTGACTCAGCTGAAATGGCTATAATTGAATTAGTTTAATAAGCAATTTATTAGATTAATAGAAATAAGAGGAACTGTTTGATGTTCCTCTTTTTTGCTTATGAATAAAAAGTTCTTGATAATATTGGATGTGTGGGGTATAATCTAATTAATTGTTCAAGGTTACTGATTGTTTAAAAATTGTAGAGCCTTCTCTATAGTTTTCATATCTTCAACGCTGAACGAGAATTTTTTGATTTTTTGGAGGTTATAAAATGCTAAAAGGTACAGTTAAATGGTTTAACAAAGAAAAAGGATTTGGATTTTTAACAAGTGAAGATGGAGCAGATTATTTTGTACACTTCACTGGAATCGTTGGAGAAGGATTCAGAACTTTAGAAGAAGGTCAAGAAGTAACTTTTGAAGTATCAGAAGGGAAAAAAGGACCTATGGCAGTAGAGGTTTCTGCTAAATAGGTTATATCAATATTGATCTGAAAAAAGAGGTCTTTTTAAAAGGCCTCTTTTTCTTGTTTCTTAGGAAATTATAATTTGATAAATTTGTTGAAAAAATAAAAAATGTTAATTATTTTGTATTCATATTAGATATATTAATTGAATAAGATTAAAATTGACAGCACAAAACAGCTGATTGTTAATCAGCTGTTTAGCGATATTCTTTCCAGCAAATGGAGCCTGTATGTATATTAAAATATGATATTTTTTTAACTTTCATTCTGGCATTACATTTAAAACAATAAAAAGGATTTACTCCAAAAGCGTTCCATATTTCAAGTTGATAAAAAGTAGAATTGGAATATTTAGAGACATATTTTCTCATGAATTTCATGATGTTTTTAAGTTCTGATTTAATATTTCTAGAATAGATTCCAAAGCGCCTAATCATTTTGAAATGTTTAGGGGGAATGTGAATAATTAATTTGGAAAGAAATGTTTCCACATCTAAAGTAAGCTCAATTCTTTGTTTATCATCAGCAAGACTTTCATAATAGAAAGTAACCTTATTATCATAGAAATCAACAATTTTATATTCTGCGATAGGAGCTCTTGACAGATATCTGCCAATATATTTAATTGCATAAATATTATTATTTAAATCATTTTTTGCAACATTGAAAAAGAATCTTGTATTTTTGCGATAAAGGTAGTTAGCAGCAGCATAAGCTTTAGCTTTAATTTCAGGCTTGTCATAATTTCCAGATTTAACAATATCAATAACCATTTTTTTCCATTGTCCAGCAATGGAATTGACATGAAAATATTTTTTTTCAAGAAATTGGAAGTTTTTATTGAATCCACCTAAAGTAACAATAGCATGAATATGAGGGTTCCATTTAAGATCGCGCCCAAAGGTATGAATAACAGTAATCAATCCATAATGAATGATATCTGAGTTAGTAAAGTATTTAGAGGAATATTTTGAAATTTTATGAATTCTTTGATTTTTTGCTTTAATGTTATGAAATTGATATTTAAAAACATCATTAACAGCATAAGCAAGCTTAGTTAAAAGGTCTCTATCATAGAAGAAAAACATTCTAAGTTCTTCAGGAATAGTAAAAAGGACACTTCTATGTTTAACATCAATAAGAGAAGTGGAAGTTTTTTCAGTTCAAACAGCAGAATAACGTTTACCACAGGAAGGACAAAATCTAGATTTACAAGTAACTTTAATTTTATGCGCCTCATGACACTTAGGGCATTGAAGAGAGAGAAAAGATTTATCAATAGAACAAGCTAAGAATTTTTGAATAGTCTGTTTAACATCCTCAAAATGTTCATTTTTAAAATATTTCTTGATTTTACCTAAAAGATTTGTTATATTGACTTTAGAGATAATATGTTTGATTTGCATGAATGTCTCCTTTGTATAATTAGGGTGGTAACTATATTATACAAAAAAGAGAGCTGAGTAAAACATTTTTTTTAAATGTTACTCAGCTTTTTTTAGTTGAATAATATGTATATAGATAATAATAAAATTAGAAAAGATCATGATATTCTTTTAAGATATCTCTTGCTGCTATAGCTATATGAAGTTTATTTCCATTTTCTGCTGTATAAGTAAGAGATTTTTTCATATTTTCTATATCTCCAAGTTCTTCATACCATATAGCCTGATAGTATTTGCAATATGATTTTATATATTTATTATTGTTTCTATTAAATTTTTTTTCATATAATTCAATAGCTTCATTATATTTTTTGTTTTTTAACCCCAAAAGAACAGTAAGTTCTTCCAACATAGTTTCTATTTCATTTATATTTTTTACTGGAAAATATTCAGGATGTTTTTTCTTAGGAAGATACACTTCTATATTTTTTCCATCTTTAGTGATAGAAGAATTTTTAAGAAGCTCTGCGTAGTTCTGTAATTTACTGACAAAAATTTCTGCTGTATTCCAATGTTCTTCACTTATATAAAATGAAGCCATGTTATATAAATAGATAATTTTTAGATAATGATTTTTTTCTATATCATTTTCAGATATTTTTCTTGCTGTTTTTACTGCTTTATCTATATTTCCTTGGGCAAAATATCCAACTGCCATATTGAGAAGAATAAAAGAATATTCATTTGTATTTTGTAAAAAAGGTTTGACCAAAAGAGCAGCAGATTTTTCTAGAAATGTTTGAGGATCACATTGCTCATTTAGTATAGGAAGCATATTTTTTATGATATTTGCAGTATATACAGGTCTCCATAATTTTATTAATAATAAAAATGATATAACTGCTGTTATTCCGTATACAATAATTTCCAAAGATATTCCAAAAATTCTATAAGCAATAATTACTGATAATGTACCAGCTATACTGGAAAAAAATTTAAAAATAATTTTATTTTTTCTCATATATTATTACTGTTGATTATAACAGCACCCCTATTTTTCATTTCATTTACAGCTTTTTCAGAATCATCAAAAGATATATTAACTCCTCTGCATCCGTCTTCTATTAAATACACTTTATAACCCAATTCAAGAGCATCCAATACAGTAAATTTCACACAATAATCAGTGGCAAGCCCCATTATATAAAGAGTATCAATATTGTTTTTCTTCAAAATATCATCTAGAGATGTTTTATATTTTTTTCCATTATCAAAAAAGGCACTGTATGAATCAATTTCAGGATTCTCTCCCTTATATATTATATTTTCTATTGGATGAAGTTCAGAATGAAATTTAGCTCCAGTTTCATTTTGAACACAATGAACAGGCCACCATACTTGGTAAAGACCATTCAATTTACCTGCTTCACCTATTTTTTTATTTGAATTTACAGCAAAGCTTTTATGAGAAGATGGGTGCCAATCTTTTGTCCCAATTATCATATCTTTATTTTTTTGAAAAGATTCTATCAACTTATTTGCAATAGGCACTACTGCATCTCCATCTTTGACTTCCAAAGCTCCATTTTTACAAAAATCTCTTTGTATATCAACTAAAATTAATGCTTTCATTCTCTCACCCCTGTAAGATATTTTATAATATATTATATTATAAAGAAGAAGATAAATAAATAAAAAAATATTTTATCGCAAAAAAGAGTATTTTACCTCTTAATCTCCTTGAAAATATTGACATTTACTAAAAAGTGTGATAAAATAAACCGTTGTTTAAATACACACACTAGTTATTTCTAGGCAGGGTGTCTTTTTAAGATAGCTTAGTTTCAAGACTAGTGGAAGAAAAAACCAAAATTTAGGAGGAAAAAATGGCAGTAATAACAATGAAACAATTATTAGAAGCTGGAGTTCACTTTGGACACCAAGCAAAAAGATGGAATCCAAAAATGGCTAAATACATCTTTACTGAGAGAAATGGAATCCATGTAATCGATTTACACAAATCTTTAAAGAAAATTGAGGAAGCTTATGCAGTTATTAGAGAAATCGCTGAAAATGGTGGAAAAGTTCTATTTGTAGGAACTAAAAAACAAGCTCAAGAAGCTGTAAAAGAACAAGCTGAAAGATCTGGAATGTACTATGTAAATAACAGATGGCTTGGAGGAATGCTAACTAACTTCGCTACTATCAAAACAAGAATTGAAAGATTAAAAGAATTAGAAAAAATGGAAGCAGATGGAACTTTAGATACTGCTTATACTAAAAAAGAAGCAGCTAACTTCAGAAAAGAATTAGTTAAACTTTCTAAAAATCTTTCTGGAATTAAAGATATGAAAGATGTTCCTCAAGCTATATTTATTGTAGACTGTAAAAAAGAAACTCTAGCAATCGTTGAAGCAGCTAACTTAGGAATACCTGTATTTGCAATGATCGATACAAATGTAGATCCTGATTTAGTAACTTATCCAATTCCAGCTAATGATGACGCTATAAGATCAGTAAAACTTATATCTTCAGTTATTGCTAATGCAATTATTGAAGGAAATCAAGGTAAAGAAGTTAAAGAAGTAGCTTCTGAAGAAATCAATGTAGAAGAAGGATCAGCTGAGTAATTACATCAACTGAGATACAATTATAGAAGATTTAATAAAAACTATTTTTATTAGGAGGAAGACATGGCAGAAATAACAGCTAGCTTAGTTAAAGAACTAAGAGAGAGAACTGGTGCTGGAATGATGGATTGTAAAAAAGCACTAATGGAAATGAATGGAGATATGGATAAAGCCATAGACTATTTAAGAGAAAAAGGAATTGCAAAAGCAGTTAAAAAAGCAGGAAGAATTGCAGCAGAAGGATTAGTATTTGATGGAGTATCAGCTGATCACAAAATGGCAGTATTAATCGAATTTAACTCTGAAACTGACTTTGTTGCTAAAAACATAGAATTTAAAGAATTTGGTAAAAAATTAGCTCAAATAGCTATAGATAATAAAGCAACTACTGTAGATGCTTTAAATGCTGCTGAATTTGCACCAGGAAAAACTGTTGCTGTGGCAGTAACTGATTTAATTGCTAAAATTGGTGAAAACATGAATATCAGAAGAATTCATGAAACTATTGCTAAAGATGGATTTGTTGCAACATACAGCCATTTAGGAGGAAAACTAGGAGTTATTGTTGAAATGACTGGAGAACCTACTGAAGAAAATCTAACTAAAGCTAAAGATATAGCTATGCATGCTGCAGCTATGGACCCTAAATATTTAGACTCATCTGAAGTTACAACTACAGATTTAGAGCATGAAAAAGAAATTGCTAGAAAGCAATTAGAAGCTGAAGGAAAACCAGCTCAAATCATAGAAAAAATATTAATTGGAAAAATGAATAAATTCTATGAAGAAAACTGTTTAGTAGATCAAATCTATGTAAGAGCAGAAAATAAAGAAACTGTTGCTAAATTTGCAGCACCTCTTAAAGTTGTATCTTTTGCTAGATATAAAGTTGGAGATGGAATCGAGAAAAAAGAAGAAGATTTCGCAGCAGAAGTTGCAGCTCAAATCAAAGGATAATATCAACAAAAGCATAAGGGGATGCATCAGCATCCCCATTTTTTTAAAAAATCATAAATTTATTGTAGGAGGAGAAATGGAGAAGCCTTTTTATAAAAGAGTTTTGTTAAAACTTAGTGGTGAAGCTCTAATGGGAGATCAGGAATTTGGAATATCTTCAGATGTAATATATTCATATGCAAGACAGATAAAAGAAATTGTTGATCTTGGTGTAGAAGTTTCTATAGTTATTGGTGGAGGAAACATATTCAGAGGGATATCTGGGGCTACTCAAGGAGTAGATAGAGTTACTGGGGACCATATGGGTATGCTTGCTACAGTTATCAATTCACTTGCTTTACAAAATGCAATAGAGAAGCTTGGAGTACCTACAAGAGTACAAACAGCCATAGAGATGCCTAAAATCGCTGAACCTTTCATTAAAAGAAAAGCTCAAAGACATTTGGAAAAAGGAAGAGTTGTAATATTTGGAGCAGGAACAGGAAATCCTTATTTTACAACTGATACTGCAGCAGCTTTGAGAGCTATTGAAATGAACACTGAAGCAGTTTTGAAAGCTACAAAAGTTGATGGTATTTATGATAAAGATCCTGTAAAATATGCAGATGCAGTTAAATATAATGTTGTAACTTACACAGAAGTTTTAAATAAAGATTTAAAGGTAATGGATGCTACAGCTATCTCTTTATGCAGAGAAAATAAATTACCAATTGTTGTTTTTAATTCTCTTGAAGAAGGAAACATAAAAAAAGTTATAATGGGAGAAAAAATAGGAACAGTCGTAGTGGCTGACTAAATCAGGAGGGAAAAGATATGACAGGACAAGATGTAGTTAAATTATGTAATGAAAAAATGGAAAAAGCAATAGAAGCAACAAAACATAAATTTACTTCTATTAGAGCTGGAAGAGCTAATGTTTCAATGCTTGACAATGTAAAAGTTGAACAATATGGATCAGATATGCCTTTAAATCAAGTAGGGTCAGTTTCTGCTCCAGAAGCTAGATTACTAGTTATTGATCCATGGGATAAATCTCTTATTTCTAAAATAGAAAAAGCTATCATGGCTGCAAATCTAGGACTTACACCAAATAATGATGGTAAAGTTATCAGACTTGTAATGCCTGAACTTACTGCTGAAAGAAGAAAAGAATATGTAAAAATGGCTAAAACAGAAGCTGAAAATGGAAAAGTAGCAGTAAGAAATATCAGAAAAGATGGAAATAATGACCTTAAAAAACTTTCTAAAGATAAGGAAAACCCAATTTCTGAAGATGAAGTAAAAACTTTAGAAGCTGAAATTCAAAAAATAACTGATGCGCACATTAAAGCAATAGATGATCTTTTTGCTAAAAAAGAAAAAGAAATCACAACTGTTTAATAGTTATAAATAATGTTTAAAACGAAGAGACTGATTTATAAGATGAATAATGTTTTAGAATTTTTTTACTAAGAAGATTTGTATTAATTCTTCTGCTTTTGAAATTTCTAAATATTGATCTATCTTTTTATTCAGTCTCTTTTTTATATTATATAGAAAAATTTCAATAAATATGGTAAAATTTACTGAATATATCAATGAGGTGATAGATAGTGGAGTCAAGAATTCCAAGTCATATAGCAATAATCATGGATGGAAATGGTAGATGGGCAGAGAAAAGAGGGTTACCTAGGACATTAGGCCATAAAGAAGGGGCTAATGCACTAAGAAAGATAATAACTTATGCAGGAAAGATTGGAGTTGGATATCTTACTGTTTATGCTTTTTCAACAGAAAACTGGAAGAGAAGTAAAGATGAAGTTGATGCTTTAATGTTTCTCTTTAAAACATATTTAAAAAATGAAGAAAAAAATATAATGAAAAATAATGTAAGATTTTTGGTATCAGGGAGAAAAGAAGGAGTAAGTCCATCACTTTTGGAAGCTATAAAAAAACTAGAAGATAAGAGTAGGGATAATACGGGGCTTACATTAAATATAGCATTTAATTATGGTGGGAGAGCAGAAATAACAGATGCTGTAAATTCTATTCTTAAATCAGGAATAGAGCATATAGATGAAGAAAATTTTTCCAAATATTTATATAATGATATACCTGATCCAGAATTGCTGGTAAGAACAAGTGGAGAATTGAGAATATCAAACTTTTTATTGTGGCAGATAGCATACTCAGAAATATATATCACAGATGCATTATGGCCTGACTTTGATGAAAAGGAATTGGATAAAGCTATACAGAGTTACAATGAAAGAGACAGAAGATTTGGAGGAGTAAAAAATGCTTAGTAGAATAATGGTAGCCATAGTGGGGATACCACTGCTTATCTACATATTATATCATGGAGGTTTTCCTTTGCTTCTCTTTGTAAATGTAATTGTAGGCATGGGAGCTTATGAATTTTATAATATGGCAGAAATGGGAGGAAAAAAACCTCATAAGGTAGCAGGAATAATAGGAGCTTTGCTTATTCCTAATGTATTATTTTTTAATGAATTAGGAACTTTGTCAATAGATGTAACAGGACTTTTGGCTTTTTTTGTTATATTTCTAATTGGATATAGAGTATTGGAGAATAAGGTAGAAAATGCAAGTGTTGATATAGGGGAAACTGTTTTAGGAGCATTATATATTTCAGTACTTTTTTCTCATGTAATATTGATAAGTTTTCTTCCAAATGGCGGAAAATGGCTCTTAACAGCTCAAATAATGGTTTGGGTATGTGATAGTTTTGCATATTTTACAGGAATGGCTATAGGAAGAAAAATATTTAATAGAGGTTTCAGCAGTATAAGTCCTAAAAAATCTATTGAAGGCTCAATAGGAGGAACAGTATTTACAATAATTTCTCTTTATTTACTTGAGAAGTATTTTAATCTGCTTAATAATGGTGAACTTGGAATGACTAATATAGTAATAATAGGAATATTTATTAGTATAATAGCTCAAATTGGTGATTTAGGTGAGTCTATGTTTAAAAGAGAATTTAAGGTAAAGGATTCAGGAAGTATTCTTAAAGGGCATGGAGGAATATTAGATAGATTTGATAGTATGCTTTTTGTAGCACCTACTGTTTATTATCTTTTGAAATTTATAGTTTTATAATATAATATCTCATTGGGTGAAAGGATATTTCTGTTCGCCCAATTTTTTTCATAGGAGGAATTTAAAAAGTGAAAAGAATAGTTGTATTAGGATCTACTGGTAGTATAGGAACTAATGCTTTAGAAGTAATAAGAAATGCAAAGAAAAAATTTAAAGTAGCAGCTTTGAGTGGGCATAAAAATCATAAACTGCTTTTGGAGCAGATAAGAGAATTTACTCCAGAATATGTGACAGTTGGAACAGAAGAGGGATATAAGGAAATAAAGTCAGAATTTCCAAATATGAAAATATTTTTAGGAGATGAAGGACTTAAAGAATTAGCCATGTTGAAAGATTATGATATACTTCTCACTGCTGTCAGCGGGGCTATAGGAATAGAAGCCACTGTAGAAGGAATAAAAAACAGCAAAAGGATAGCACTTGCTAATAAAGAAACTATGGTAGCTGCTGGCTCATATATAAATCGCCTTTTGGCAGAGTATCCAAAATCTGAAATAATTCCTGTAGACAGTGAGCATTCAGCCATATTTCAATCTCTATTAGGAGGGAAGAAAAATGAAGTTGAAAAAATAATAATAACTGCCAGTGGAGGAACTTTCAGGGGAAAGAAAAAAGAGGAATTGAAAAAAGTAAAAGTAGAAGATGCTTTAAAACATCCAAATTGGTCTATGGGTAAAAAAATAACTATAGATTCATCTTCTCTTGTAAATAAAGGACTTGAAGTAATTGAAGCTCATGAATTATTTGGAGTGGATTATGATCATATAGATGTTTTAATACATCCTCAAAGTGTGATACATTCAATGGTTCAGTTCAAAGACAAAGCAGTAATAGCACAGCTTGGAGCACCTGATATGAAACTTCCTATTCAATATGCCTTTACTTATCCTAAGAGAGAAGCTAATATTGTATTTGAAACACTTGATTTTATGAAAATATCTGCTCTCACATTTGAAAAGGTAGATAATGAAACCTTCAAAGGAGTGGAGCTTGCTTATAGGGCAGGAAGAACAGGAAAATCTATGCCAGCAGTATTTAATGCAGCGAATGAAGTGGCAGTGGAATTATTCATGAAAGGGAAAATAGGGTTTCTTACTATATATGAAATAATAGAAAAGTCTATGAATAGACATGAACCAGTTGAGATTAATAGCGTAGAAACAGTTAAAAGTGTAGATAAAGAAACAAGAAACTGGGTATATATAGAGTATGGAAAATAAGAAGGAGAAAAGTAAAATGGGAAAACTAATAGTTATAGAAGGAACAGATTCTAGCGGAAAAGAAACACAGACAAAAAAACTGTTTGAAAGACTCTTGATTGAAAAATATAATGTAAAAAAAATATCATTTCCAAATTATGACAGCCCTGCATGTGAGCCTGTAAAAATGTATCTGGCAGGAAAATTTGGAGAAGATGCAATGAAAGTAAACCCTTATCCAGTGTCAATGATGTATGCTATTGACAGATATGCTTCATATAAAATGGATTGGGAAAAATTCTATCAGGGAGATGGAATAATAGTGACAGACAGATATGTTACTTCTAATATGGTACATCAGGCTTCTAAAATAATAGATGAAACAGAGAAAAATCTATATTTAAATTGGTTGGATGAATTGGAATATGATAAAATGAATATTCCAAGACCAGATCTTATAATATTTTTAAATATGCCCACAGAAATGGCATTGAAACTTATGAAGGAAAGAAATAATAAAATAACTGGGGAACAGAGAAAAGATATCCATGAAAGAGATGCAGTTTATCTGGAAAAATCTCATGTAAATGCCTGTAATATAGCAAAAAAATATGGATGGAAAGAGATAAAATGTACAGATGGAGACAGACTTAAAACTATAGATGAAATAGGAGAAGAGGTATATAAATTAGTCAGAAATATCATCTGATAGATGGAGGAAATAATGAACATATTAATAGCTATTCTGGTTTTAGGAATAATAATATTTATACATGAACTTGGACATTTTCTTACAGCTAAGTTTTTTAAAATGCCTGTAAGTGAATTTTCAATTGGAATGGGGCCGCAAGTGTACTCATATGAGACAATGAAAACAACATATTCCTTTAGAGCTGTTCCGCTTGGAGGATTTGTAAATATAGAAGGAATGGAAGTAGGAAGTGAAGTTGAAGATGGTTTTAACAGTAAGCCGCCTTTAGCCAGGTTTGTAGTTCTTTTTGCTGGAGTATTTATGAACTTTCTTCTTGCATTTGTATTAATTTTTGCTATGATTTATTCACATGGAAAATATATTCAAAATAAAGAAGCTGTAATAGGAAATGTACTTCCAGAGAGCAAGGGGAGTAAAGTTATCTTTCCAAAAGATAAGATATTGAAAATAGATGGTATAGAGATAAAAGAATGGAACGATATAGGAAAAGTACTTGCAGAAAAAGATCCTAAACTTCCTATACAAGTAGAATTAGAAAGAGCTGGGAAATTAGAGAATATAAATCTTGAACTCACAGAAGATCCAGAAACGAAGAGATATATTGTAGGAATACTCCCAGAGTATACTATAGAAAAATATGGAGCTGGAGAGGCAGCAAAAGTGAGCCTTTTAAGCTTTGAAAAGATTTTTACTGATACATTGGGAGGCTTAAAACTTATTATAAGCGGAAAAGTAAAATCAGAGGAAATAAGTGGACCGATTGGTATAATAAAAGTAGTAGGAGATGCTTCAAAAGAAGGCATAGGAATATTGGTATGGCTTACAGCACTTTTATCAGTAAATGTAGGAATTTTAAATCTTATGCCTTTACCAGCTTTGGATGGTGGAAGAATACTTTTTGTCATTTTAGAACTAATAGGCATAAAAGTAAATAAAAAGTTTGAGGAAAGATTACATACTGCTGGAATGTTAATTCTTTTTGCATTTATTTTTTACATAACAGCCAATGATATTTTTAATTTGACAAGATAGCTGTAATTCAGGGGTATAACACAATATAGTGTAAATTATAAAAAATAGTCTTGAAAAAATACAGATTATCTATTATAATACATTATAATAGAAAACCATAAATTGTGAATTATTTTTGAAAGATATATAAAATAGGGAGGCCAAATTATGAAGAATGCTATATTAGCCATTTCAGAAAGAAAAGAAACTTTAAAACAAATAAGAAAAGAACTTTCAGAACAATATGAAATCATAACATTCAATAATCTTTTAGATGCATTAGATATGCTTAGAGAAAGTGATTTTGATATTGTTTTATTAGACGAATATCTAACATGGTTCAATTTTGCAGAAGCTAAAAGAAAATTGAATGGAATTGGAAAAGATTTTGTTGTTGTAGGATTATTAGACGATGAAACTGAAGAAGTTCTTCAAGAATTAAGAAATGCAGACATTTATAACTATTTAATGAAACCAGTAGAGTTGAGAGAAATGAATAGAATTATAATGCCAGCTCTTAAAAATCTTGAAATATTAAAAGAGAAAAGAAAACTTGAAGAAAAATTATTGAGTACTGAAGAAGAGAGTGAAATAGTAGGTCAATCTTCAAGAATAAAAGATGTAAAAAATCTTATAGAAAAAGTAGCTGAAAGTGATCTTACTGTTCTCATTACAGGTGAAAATGGAATTGGAAAAGAGCTTGTAGCTAAAGAAATATACAAAAAAAGTGATAGAAGAAAGAATAACTATATAGTAGTAAGCTGTGCATCTATGCCAGAAGAAACTATGGAAAGAGAACTTTTTGGATTTGAAAGAGGAGCCTTTACAGGAGCTAATTCAAGTAAAAAAGGATTATTAGAAGAAGCTGATGGAGGAACTATGTTCCTTGATGATATTTCAGCTATGGATATCAAAACTCAAGCTAAATTATTAAGAGTTATTGAATATGGAGAATTAAGAAGAGTTGGTGGAAATAAAACTAGAAGAGTGGATGTAAGATTCATTGTAGCTAGTGATAAAGACCTTAAAGATGAAACTGAAAAAGGAAAATTCAGAAAAGATCTATATCATAGACTAACTGTATTTCCAATAGAAGTGCCACCATTAAGAGATAGAAAAGAGGATGTACCTCTTCTTGCTAACTATTTCTTAAATAAAATAGTAAGAGAACTTCACAGAGATACTCCTGTTATATCAGGGGAAGCTATGAAATATTTAATGGAATATTCATATCCAGGAAATATAAGAGAACTTAGAAATATGATAGAAAGAATGGTAATTCTTTCTACTGACAAAATAATAGGTGTAGAAGATCTTCCGCTTGAAATAAAGATGAAATCTGATACTGTTGAAAATAAAACAGTAGTGGGAGTAGGGCCATTAAAAGATATTCTTGAACAAGAAATATACAGTCTTGCAGATGTTGAAAAAGTAGTTATCGCTATAGCTCTGCAAAAAACTAGATGGAATAAACAAGAAACTTCTAAACTTCTTGGAATTGGAAGAACTACTCTTTATGAAAAAATTAGAAAATATGGTTTAGATTTTAAATAGAAAGAAACGAAATAAGCAGCAGTAAAGAACTAACTAAAAGAAGGGGGAAAATTACCAGTTTTGACTGGTGATACATTGATTATGGCAATTAGAAAATTTCGTAAACAAATGAAACCTATTATCTGGTTGGTAACTATCCTTATGGTATTAGGTGGAGGATACGCTACTTTATCAAGTATCATAGGAAGTATGAGTAATGGTCACTCGAACTATGCTTTTAAATTAAATGGAAATAAAATATCTAAATTTGAGGTGGAAAAAACAAAAGCTACAATGATTGATGGATATTCAAGATATCTAGGGGATAAAGTAGATAAAAGTCTCATAGACATTTTAGCTTTTGATGAAGTTGTGAATAAAAACCTCACATTAGAAATGGCAGATAAATTAAAAGTTAAAGTTTCTAGTGGAGATGTAAATGCTCAATATGATAAAATAGAAAATTCTGTCGGAAACAGAGATCAATTTAAAAGAATGCTTCAAGTACAGGGGTATACTAAAAATACTTTTAAAAAAGAATTAAAAGATAATCTTACAGTAGAAAAAACTCTTGCTAAAATACAAGAGGGAATTAATCCTACTGATGAAGAAATAAATAAATATTATGAGGATAATCTATATATTAGATTTTCTGGAAAACCTTTGGCTGATGTAAAAAGTGAAGCAATAACTGACTTAAAACAGACTAAAGGAATAGAGGAATATGTGCTTCTTCTCCATAAAGCCAGAAAAGAAATGAAATTAGAAAATGTTTCAGAAGAATATAAGGCATATGTTGAGAGAAATGAAATGGAAGAGGATGGTTTTGCAGTATCTAATATAGAAATGGCAAAAAGAACTCTTAATAATTTATTTATCACTAACGGAGATAGAGAGAAAGCTAGAGAATTATCTAAAGAATATTATAAAGCTCAAATAAAATTAGCTAAAATAGCTATTGAAAGAGGAATAACAGTAGATGAGACACTTCCTCTTGATTATAAATTTGACGAGTATAAAAAAGGACTTTTTGAAAATATAAAAAATTCATTAAATCCTACTGATGCTCAATTAAAAGAGTATTTTGAAAAAAATAAACTTGTATATGATACTTTTCCAAGTGCTGATTCATATATAGCTATTTTAAAAGTTGATCCTTCAGCAGAGGATAAAGCAGCAGCCAAAATAAAAGCAGAAGAATTATTGAAAACTCTTACTCCTGAAAATTTTGCTGAAATGGCTAAAAATAATTCTGATGGACCAAGTTCACCAAATGGTGGAGATTTAGGATGGTTTTCTAAAAAAGATATGGTTGAGCCTTTCCAGAAAGCTGTATTTGCAGGAGAAGTAGGAAAAATATATCCAGAACCTGTAGAAACTATTTTTGGACAGCATTTGATATATATAGAAGATAGAAAAGATGATGAAGAGAGAGCAAAAGCGAGTCATATTCTAATTGTTCCTAAAATTTCAGAAGTAACTCTTAATACTAAAAAAGCTGAAATAGAAGCAGTAAAAGAAAAGTTAACAAATGGAACAGTAAATTTTGAAACTCTTTCAAAAGAAAATAAAGATGTCCTTCAAAGTGCTTTATTTTCAAAAATAGATGATGCAGGTTATATTCCTGGACTGGGATATAATGAATCGCTTACAAAGTTAATATTTGATGCCCCAATAAATAATGTTCAAACAGCTCTTATTGAAGATAAATTCTATATCATTAAGAAAATAAATGAAGTTAAATATAAAGCAGCTGATTTTAATGAAATGAAAGACAGAGTTAAAGAAGATTATCTGAATTCAAAAACTCAAGAAGAGCTTAAAAAGCTTATTTAGGTAATTGATATACAAAAAGAGAATGACCTAAAACTTTGTTTTGGGTTACTCTCTTTTTTATATTATTAAGGAAAAAAATTTGATTATTTCTAAAAAATGTATTATACTAAAGAATAACGGAAAAATATTTTCTGTATTTTTAACAAATATACAACTTTTTATTTTCAGAATAGGGATATATATTAAAGGGAGATTGTTATGAGGAAATTGAAAATTGAGCATAATAATGAAAATGAAACAGTGATTACAAAGTGAGATATAGGTCTGAAGACATAGATATGCTGATAGAAAGCCTCAAAATAGAAGAGGTAGTTGGCGAATTTGTAGAACTGAAAAAATCAGGCTCAAGTTATAAAGGATTATGTCCTTTCCATCAAGATACCTCTCCTTCTTTTATGGTAAGTCCAAGCAAAAATATATGTAAATGTTTTGTTTGCGGGGCTGGAGGAAACCCAATTAAATTTTATTCTGAATATAAAAAGATAAGTTTTATAGAAGCTGTTGAAGAACTTTCTAAAAAATATGGAATACCAATAAAAGGAATTAGAAGCAGCAGAAAAAATGAAGAGAATTATGATAAATATTATAAAATAATGGAGGATGCCCACAGTTTTTTTAAAGAATATATTTTTTCTAATGGCGGAAGAGAAGCTATGGAGTATCTGGCAGCCAGAAAACTTAATCCCAAAATTATAAAAGATAATGAACTGGGATTTGCTCCAAATAAATGGAATGAACTTAACGATTATCTTATCAGTAAGGGATATGAATTAAAAGATCTTATAGCACTAGGTCTTGTCAAAGAGAGTGAAAATGGACAGTATGATATATTCAGAAATAGAATTATATTTCCAATCTACTCTCCTACAGGGAAGATAATAGCCTTTGGAGGAAGAACTCTTGAAAATAATAAAGAGGTTCCTAAATATATAAATTCTCCAGATACGCCTATCTTTAAAAAAGGTAAAAATCTGTATGGACTGGAACGAGGAAGCATGATTAAGAAAAAAAATTATGCTATGCTCATGGAAGGATATATGGATGTACTGTCAGGATATTTGTATGGATTTGATGTAGCCTTGGCTCCATTGGGAACGGCATTGACTGAAGAACAGGGGAAACTTCTAAAAAGATATACTTCTAATATAATACTTTCTTTTGACTCAGATGCAGCAGGGCAATCAGCAACAGAAAGATCTGGAATGATACTAAAGGCATTAGGTTTTAATATCAGAGTTCTAGTTCTGGAAGGAGCAAAGGACCCTGATGAATATTTAAAACTGTATGGAAAAGAAAGCTTTTTAAAGTGTGTGAAAAATTCTGTTGAGATATTTGATTTTTTATTTAAATATTATTCTAAAGAATATGATCTTAGTAATATGATGTCTAAGCAGAATTTTATAAATAGATTCAAAGAATTTTTTCAAAGTGTTGATACTGATCTTGAGAAAAGCCTGTATTTAGACAAATTATCTAAACAGTTAAATATTGAAAAAGATATACTTAAAGAAACCTTAATAGATAAAAACAGGAAAAAATCAAGGAAAATAGAAGAAGTTCCAGAAAATATAAGTATATCAAGAGAAGAAGCGGCAAGTAAATTAGAGGAACTTACACTTGGACTTATTCTGGCTAAAAATGAATATTTTAAATATTTTAAAAATAAAAATATAAAAGGCTCTCTGACTAAAAAAGTTTTTCAATATCTTAAAGGAAAAGATGAAGAATCAGATATAGTAAGAGAACTTAAAGATAGTGTTGAATTGACAAAGGCTGAAATAGAAGAATGGGAAATTATAATCTGTATGGCTATAAATGATTTTTCAACTGAGGAGAGAACAAATAAATTATTAGAAGAGATATTTATCTCTTGGTTTAGAATAGAATTGAAAGAAAAACAGAGAAACAGAGAAAATATTAGTAAAACAATGGGGCTTAAAAGCATTGAACTAAAATTGAATGCAGCTGATGATTTCTCAAAAATACTGGATATATATAAAGAATATGAAGAAATAGTTAATCTATAATTTTTTTAGAGGAGGCTTCAAATAATGAGAGAGTTTATAAAAAATGAGAAGGTTCTTTCTTTAGTCAGAAAAGCGATGGAAAATAAGTTTATAACTTATGAAGAAATAAATGAGGAATTAAAAAGTGATTTTCCAGTAGAAAAAATTGAGCAGCTGATAACAGGAATGATGGAACAAGGGATCGAAATTGTAAGACAAGAAGATCTGGAAAGAGAAAAAAAACTTGCAGCATCTTTGAAAAAAGATAAGGACAAAGAAAAAGATGAAGAACCTATTTCAAAAACTCAAGAAAAAGAGGAATTTCCTGATGAAGATGAAATAGATGACCTTTTAGAGGAGAGAACAGAAGATATAGATGATTTTGAACATTTTAATCCAGAAGAATTAGAAGAAATAAGTGAAGATGAACTTGTAAGTGATGACTTATTTAACCTTTCTGGAGATATGAAGGTTGATGAACCTATAAAAATGTATCTTCGTGAAATAGGACAGATACCACTGCTTAGTCATGATGAGGAGTTGGAATATGCTAAAAGAGCATTAGAAGGGGATGAATGGGCAAGTAAACAGCTTATAGAGGCTAACCTCAGACTAGTTGTAAGTATAGCAAAAAAACATACTAACAGAGGACTTAAACTTCTTGATCTTATTCAGGAAGGGAACATAGGTTTAATGAAAGCAGTTGAAAAATTTGAATACAGTAAAGGATATAAATTTTCTACATATGCTACTTGGTGGATAAGACAAGCCATAACAAGAGCTATTGCTGATCAAGGTAGAACAATAAGGATTCCAGTACATATGATAGAAACTATTAATAAGATAAAGAAAGAAGCAAGAATTTATCTACAGGAAACAGGTAAAGATGCTACTCCAGAAGTTTTAGGTGAAAGGCTGGGAATGGAAGTAGATAAAGTAAAAGCTATTCAGGAGATGAATCAGGATCCTATATCACTTGAAACTCCAGTGGGAAGTGAAGAAGACAGTGAATTAGGAGACTTTGTAGAAGATCATAAAATGCTTAATCCATATGAACTTACAAATAGATCACTTCTTAGAGAACAGCTCAATGGAGTATTAAATACTCTCAGCAGCAGAGAGGAAAGAGTATTGAGATACAGATATGGATTAGATGATGGATCACCTAAGACATTAGAAGAAGTGGGGAAAATATTTAAAGTAACAAGAGAAAGAATAAGGCAGATAGAAGTCAAAGCATTGAGAAAGCTTAGACACCCAAGCAGAAGAAAAAAATTGGAAGATTTTAAAGTATAATAATTTGAGGGATACCCAAGAGATAAATAACGTTTATTTGGGGATTCCCTCATTTTTGGCTGCAAATATTATGGAGGGAGCATGCAGATTTTAAGTATTAAAGAATTGGAAAAAGAAATAATAGAAGATTATAGATATAGAGAAGATAATGATTTTAGAGAATTTTTAGATGAAAATTCAGATAAAGAATTGAAATTTGATAATCACTACACTGGGGCAAAAGAACTTGAAGATATAGATGAATTTGCAGAAGAAACTGTTATTGATTATTTGGAAGAACTTTCTAATATGGAAGTAATAAGTGATGAAGAAGAAGATAATTATTTGAAAGATATAAACGATTCTGATAAAGAAAAAATAATAATAAAAAATCTCAATGAAGTAGCTTCTATAGCTTTTAATTATGTGAAAACTGGAATAGCATATATGGATGTGGTACAGGAAGGAACAGTTGGACTTATAAAAGCTGTTGACTATTTTGATGCTGATAAACATGGAAATTTTAAAAATTATTCTAAATATTGGATAACAAGAGAAATTATATTATATATAGAAAATAAAATTGCAGATCTTAGAAATGAATTTAAAAATTTTTTCAAAAATAAAAAGGAAAATTTTGGAAAAGAACACCATCATGACCACGATGAAGAACACCAAAGTGATGAAGTATATTTAAAAGAAGAAGATCTTCTTCCTACTGTAGAGGCTATTGAAAAAAGAGAAAAAATGGTAGAGAAAAAAATAGATTTTTTTGTTTTAGAAAATAGATTAAGTGAGAGAGAGATAGAGGTTTTAAATTATTATTTTGGATTTGGAAAAGATAAAAGATACTCTATCTTTGAAATAGAAGATATGTTAAAATTAGAGAATGGTCAAGGGGAAGAATTATTTCAAAGAGCTCTTTTAACACTTTCGACTATAGAAGGGAAGATGTTTTTATGATAACTAAAAAAATAATCAGCTTTCTAGAAGAAAAATATCCTAGAAGTAATGCAGAAGAGTGGGATAATGTAGGGTTATTAGTTGGTGATAATGATAAAGAAATAAAAAAAATTCAAATATCTATAGACGCCACAGAAAAAGCTGTGGATTATGCAGTTAAAAATAAAGTAGATATGATGATAACTCATCACCCTTTAATATTTAAACCATTAAAATCTATTGTAATGTCTGAACTTCCTGGAAGAAAAATTATAAAGCTTATAAAAAATGGAGTGAATTTATATTCTGTTCATACAAATCTTGACTCTTCGAAAGATGGTCTGAATGATTATATTCTTGAATTACTTAAGGTAAAAAAGTATAAGATAGTAGATATAAATCAAAATGATGAAACAGCTGGTATAGGAAGGATATATTCTTTGGACAAAAAAATTACTGTTTCAGAATATGCTGATTTTATTAAAGAGAAAATGAAAATAAAAAATGTAAGAATAATAAGTAATGATACAGAAAAAGAAATAAAAAAAATAGCTTTAATTAATGGGGCTGGAATGAGTTATTGGCGAAAGGTAAAATCTCTTGGAGCAGATCTTTTTGTAACTGGAGATATAAGTTATCATGAGGCATTGGATGCTAAAGAAACTGGATTACATCTTATAGATATTGGACATTTTGAAAGTGAGAATTGCTTCTCAGAACTTTTGAAAAAAAAATTAGAGGAGATAGGATTGGAAATATTAATATTTAATGATGGTCCTGTTTTTGAAAATTATTAAGGAGAAAAATCGTGAAAAGAACTTTTTTTATAATGGGACTGCTAACAATATTTAATGTTTCTTTTGCTAAACTCAATGACAATTTAGAAATCTTTTCTCAAGATGAAAAAATAAAAGTAGAGAGTAAAATAACTGAGTTGGAAGATAAAAGAAAGCTCCATATATATGTTAATACTCTTCCAACTGATGAAGGATTTAGTGTAGAAGATCCAGAAAAAATTATTATATTAAATATAAAAAAAGATGATTCTGGAAAAGGAAAGATTGAATTAAGTTTTTCAAAAGATATAAATGTAGAAGAATGCCAAGATGGAATAAATCTTGTTTTAGAAAATGCTGAGAATACTTTGTCAAAGGGTGAAGCAGGAAATTATGCCATAGAGGTTTTAGATGGAATAGATGGAGTCTTGGACAAAGTTAATGTAGAAGAACCAATAGTTGTAGAAGAAGAAATTATTGATGAAGAAAAAAATTCATTTTTTATAGGAATGGGTATTGCATTTTTTATAATATTTGCTATTATATTAAGAGTGCTTTCTGTAAAGAAAAAAAGAAACAGTCAAAAATCAAAATAAAAAATAAATTTTTAGGGTATTAGAGTTGATCGCTGCTTGAGTAATCAAGGAGAGGAAAGTCCGGGCTCCGCAGAGCAAGAGGGCAGCTAACGGCTGCTAAAGGTAACTTTAAGGAAAGTGCCACAGAAAATAAACCACCATATTTATATGGTAAGGGTGAAAAGGCGGTGTAAGAGACCACCAGTTCCTCAGGAGACTAAGGAAGCTAGGTAAACCCCCTCTGGAGCAAGGCTAAATAGGAAAGTATAAAGGGCTGCTCGTCCTCTTTCAGGGTAAGCTGCTTGATACCATAAGCAATTATGGGGCTAGATAAATGATCATCAAATACAAAACCCGGCTTATTTAATGCCCTAAAAAAAATTTTTAAAAAAAGCAAAAAAAATATTGACGAAATCTAAAAACTATGATATTATAATCAATGTACCGCAGGAAAGCGAGAAGCAAAAAGCAATAAAAAAGGACATTAACAACAGAATAGAGAGAGATGAAAAAATCAACAAACAATAAATAGGTGTAAACAATCAGTTAAAAAAACTGAGTAAATAGATTGAACGAAGAGTTTGATCCTGGCTCAGGATGAACGCTGACAGAATGCTTAACACATGCAAGTCTACTTGATCCTTCGGGTGAAGGTGGCGGACGGGTGAGTAACGCGTAAAGAACTTGCCTTACAGACTGGGACAACATTTGGAAACGAATGCTAATACCGGATATTATGACTGGGTTGCATGATCTGGTTATGAAAGCTATATGCGCTGTGAGAGAGCTTTGCGTCCCATTAGTTAGTTGGTGAGGTAACGGCTCACCAAGACGATGATGGGTAGCCGGCCTGAGAGGGTGAACGGCCACAAGGGGACTGAGACACGGCCCTTACTCCTACGGGAGGCAGCAGTGGGGAATATTGGACAATGGACCAAAAGTCTGATCCAGCAATTCTGTGTGCACGAAGAAGTTTTTCGGAATGTAAAGTGCTTTCAGTTGGGAAGAAGTCAGTGACGGTACCAACAGAAGAAGCGACGGCTAAATACGTGCCAGCAGCCGCGGTAATACGTATGTCGCAAGCGTTATCCGGATTTATTGGGCGTAAAGCGCGTCTAGGCGGTTTAGTAAGTCTGATGTGAAAATGCGGGGCTCAACCCCGTATTGCGTTGGAAACTGCTAAACTAGAGTACTGGAGAGGTAGGCGGAACTACAAGTGTAGAGGTGAAATTCGTAGATATTTGTAGGAATGCCGATGGGGAAGCCAGCCTACTGGACAGATACTGACGCTAAAGCGCGAAAGCGTGGGTAGCAAACAGGATTAGATACCCTGGTAGTCCACGCCGTAAACGATGATTACTAGGTGTTGGGGGTCGAACCTCAGCGCCCAAGCTAACGCGATAAGTAATCCGCCTGGGGAGTACGTACGCAAGTATGAAACTCAAAGGAATTGACGGGGACCCGCACAAGCGGTGGAGCATGTGGTTTAATTCGACGCAACGCGAGGAACCTTACCAGCGTTTGACATCCCAAGAAGTTAACAGAGATGTTTTCGTGCCTTTTCGGAGGAACTTGGTGACAGGTGGTGCATGGCTGTCGTCAGCTCGTGTCGTGAGATGTTGGGTTAAGTCCCGCAACGAGCGCAACCCCTTTCGTATGTTACCATCATTAAGTTGGGGACTCATGCGAGACTGCCTGCGATGAGCAGGAGGAAGGTGGGGATGACGTCAAGTCATCATGCCCCTTATACGCTGGGCTACACACGTGCTACAATGGGTAGTACAGAGAGCTGCAAACCTGCGAGGGTAAGCTAATCTCATAAAACTATTCTTAGTTCGGATTGTACTCTGCAACTCGAGTACATGAAGTTGGAATCGCTAGTAATCGCAAATCAGCTATGTTGCGGTGAATACGTTCTCGGGTCTTGTACACACCGCCCGTCACACCACGAGAGTTGGTTGCACCTGAAGTAACAGGCCTAACCGTAAGGAGGGATGTTCCGAGGGTGTGATTAGCGATTGGGGTGAAGTCGTAACAAGGTATCCGTACGGGAACGTGCGGATGGATCACCTCCTTTCTAAGGAGATCATTTCTCTTTCTCTATTCTATTGATAATGTTCTTACAGCGTATAAGCGCTGGATAACTTATCAAATGGACATTGGAAACTATATAGTAGATAAATACAATTTTAACTCTTGTTTATATAAACAGAGTTAGCTGTCAATCAAATTAAACAAAAACAAAATAGGTTAAAATAATTAAGGGCACACAGGGAATGCCTAGGTAGTAAGAGCCGATGAAGGACGTGGTAAGCTGCGATAAGCTTGGGTTAGCTGCAAACGAGCGCCAACCCCAAGATTTCCGAATGGAGCAATCTGCTAAGATGGAGTCTTAGCACGAAAGAGGGTACCGAGTGAACTGAAACATCTAAGTAACTCGAGGAAAAGAAAGTAAAAACGATTCCCCAAGTAGCGGCGAGCGAACGGGGATGAGCCTAAACCATATAAGTGTCAAGGATACAGCCGTTGCTTATATGGGGTTGTGGGAAGAACGTTTGAAGAACTGTAAGATATTCAACATATCTAATGACTGAACTGGAACCAGTTGGAAAGCTGGATCGTAGAAGGTGATAATCCTGTACAGGTAAACTCATTAGAATGTATGTTCTCTCCCAAGTAACATGGAACACGAGGAATTCTGTGTGAATCTGCGAGGACCATATCTCGTAAGGCTAAATACTCTTACTAACCGATAGCGTATAGTACCGTGAGGGAAAGGTGAAAAGAACCCCGGGAGGGGAGTGAAATAGAACCTGAAACTGTGTGCTTACAAGCGGTCAGAGCTCTTCGGAGTGATGGCGTGCCTTTTGGAGAATGATCCTGCGAGTTACGTTCAGTGGCGAGGTTAAGTATAACGGAGCCGAAGGGAAACCGAGTCTGAACAGGGCGACATAGTCGCTGGGCGTAGACGCGAAACCTGGTGATCTAAGCCTGTCCAGGGTGAAGCTGTGGTAAGACACAGTGGAGGCCCGAACTCACCGCCGTTGAAAAGTTGGGAGATGAGGTAGGTTTAGGGGTGAAAAGCCAATCGAACTAGGAGATAGCTCGTTCTCTCCGAAATGCATTTAGGTGCAGCCTTGAGTGTTTAATTATGGGGGTAGAGCACTGAATGAACTAGGGGGCATATTGCTTACTGAATTCAATCAAACTCCGAATACCATAATTCAAAGCTCAGGAGTGAGACTATGGGAATTAACTTCCATTGTCAAAAGGGAAACAACCCAGACCACCAGCTAAGGTCCCTAATTATAACTAAGTGGGAAAGGAGGTGGAGATTCACAAACAACCAGGAGGTTGGCTTAGAAGCAGCCATACCTTTAAAGAGTGCGTAATAGCTCACTGGTCGAGAGTCTCTGCGCCGACAATGTAACGGGGCTAAGTTATAAACCGAAGCTGTGGAATTGCGCAAGCAATTGGTAGGAGAGCGTTCTGTAGGCCGTTGAAGGAGGAGCGTAAGCGACTCTGGAGGTATCAGAAGTGAGAATGCAGGAATAAGTAGCGAGAAAGGGGGCGAGAATCCCCCTCGCCGGAAGACCAAGGTTTTCAGGGTAAAGCTTGTCTTCCCTGAGTAAGCCGGGACCTAAGCCGAGGCTAAAATGCGTAGGCGAATGGAAAACAGATTAATATTTCTGTGCCAGTTATATTTTGTGAAGGAGGGACGCAGAAGGGTATGTGCGCGGGAGAACGGAAGTTCCCGTAGAAGCATGTAGAGTGGTCTAGTAGGAAAATCCGCTAGACTAGACTTGAGGTGTGATATATAGTCGTAAGATGAATGCACAAATCCCACGCTGCCGAGAAAAGCTTCTAACGTTAAGGTATAACTGCCCGTACCCGAAACCGACACAGGTGGTCAGGATGAGAAATCTAAGGCGGACAGGCTAACTCTCGTTAAGGAACTCTGCAAAATTGCCCCGTAACTTTGGGAGAAGGGGTGCCCCTGAATGTTAATATTCAAGCAATATGAAGCATTTGGGGGTCGCAGTGAAGAGGCTCAAGCAACTGTTTAACAAAAACACAGGTCTATGCTAAGCTGTAAGGCGATGTATATGGGCTGACACCTGCCCAGTGCCGGAAGGTTAAGAGGAGGAGTGAGAGCTCCGAATTGAAGCCCCGGTGAACGGCGGCCGTAACTATAACGGTCCTAAGGTAGCGAAATTCCTTGTCGGGTAAGTTCCGACCTGCACGAATGGTGTAATGATTTGAGCGCTGTCTTGACGGGAGGCCTGGTGAAATTGTACTACCGGTGAAGATACCGGTTACCTACAGTAGGACGGAAAGACCCCATGGAGCTTTACTGTAGCTTGGTATTGGGTTTTGGCATTGCATGTATAGGATAGTTGGGAAACTATGAAGGTATGGCGCTAGCTGTATCGGAGTTGTCGGTGGAATACCAACCATTCAATGTTGAAATTCTAATCTGTGGTTTGCAGCCACGGAAACAGTGCTAGGTGGGCAGTTTGACTGGGGCGGTCGCCTCCGAAAGAGTAACGGAGGCGTTCAAAGGTTCTCTCAGGTTGGATGGAAATCAACCGCAGAGTGCAATGGCATAAGAGAGCTTAACTGCGAGACTGACGGGTCGAGCAGGTGCGAAAGCAGGACATAGTGATCCGGCGATTCCGAATGGAAGGGTCGTCGCTCAACGGATAAAAGCTACCCTGGGGATAACAGGCTGATTTTGCCCGAGAGTCCATATCGACGGCAAAGTTTGGCACCTCGATGTCGGCTCATCGCATCCTGGGGCTGGAGAAGGTCCCAAGGGTTGGGCTGTTCGCCCATTAAAGCGGTACGTGAGCTGGGTTCAGAACGTCGTGAGACAGTTCGGTCCCTATCCACTGTAGGCGTTAGAATATTGAGAAGATCTGTCCTTAGTACGAGAGGACCGGGATGGACAAACCTCTGATGTACCAGTTGTCACGCCAGTGGCACAGCTGGGTAGTCACGTTTGGAACGGATAACCGCTGAAAGCATCTAAGCGGGAAACCAGCTTCAAGATAAGTATTCTTTAAGACTCCTTCGAGACTAGAAGGTTGATAGGTTGGGGGTGTAAGAGCTGCGAGGCTTTTAGCTGACCAATACTAATAAGTCAAAGTTTTAACCTAAAGATTGAAAAGCGCGAAAGCGTATGCTACTATATAGTTTCAAGTGTCTATTAGAAATAATAAACACACAGCTTGGTAAGAATAGCTGCGGGGGTACACCTGGTCCCATTCCGAACCCAGAAGTTAAGCCCGTAAACGCTGAAAGTACTTGGAGGGAAGCCTCCCGGGAGGATAGGAACTTGCCAAGCTCAAATGAGTGCTTCCTTAGCTCAGTCGGTAGAGCATGCGGCTGTTAACCGCAGTGTCAATGGTTCAAGTCCATTAGGAAGCGCCATTTTTTTATTTTTTGGAAAATTTATTTATAAAAAAATATATTTTAAAGACTTTATATGACAGTTATATAGCAAATCACTGATTTCTTGATGTGATATAATATAAAAAAATATCATAGAGGAGGAAATAATAATGAGTGTAATTTCTTGTATTAATGAAAGAAGAAGTATTCGTTCATATAAAGATGAACCAATAGATGAAAAAACAATAAATGAACTTTTAGAATTAGGAACAAAAGCAGCTACAGGTTCTGCCATGGAACCTTGGGGTTTTGTTGTTATACAGGATAAAGAAGAAATAAATAGGCTTTCAGATGAGATAAAGAAACATTTAATTGAAAATTTTGATGCATTTCCATATCTTAAACAGTATAAAAATTGGGTTGAAAATCCTAAATATAATGCTTTTTATGATGCTGGAACTTTAGTGATAATATATGGAAATACTGATTCTCACTGGAGTGTTTATGATTGCTCACTTGTGGCAGGAAATATAATGCTGGGAGCTTATGAAATGGGGATAGGAAGCTGTTGGATAGGATTCGGTGAATACATTCTCAATACAAAAGAATTTAAAGAAAAATATGGAGTACCAGAAAATTTTCAAGCAGTTTGTCCTCTTACATTAGGATATATGAAAATAAAACCAAAACCTTCTGTAAGAAAAGCTCCAGTGATATTTAATAAAAAATAAATAAAAAAAGCTGACTAAAAATAAATTTTATTATAAGTCAGCTTTTTATTTAATCATAATTTATAGATACTAATATCATACTTTTGGGATAATATGTTACTTTAATATCTGGAATGCTTTTGCTATCTAATTCAGAAGTATAAATAGAAATACATTCTCCGTTTTTATGAGATTCCATTATTTTCTTAGCATCCCATGTAACATTATCAATAACTAGATTTTTACATAACTGTTCAATCATGGTAAAATTTCTGTTCTCTAATTTCAGCATAATAGGATTTGCAGGAGAATCAGTTTTCAACAGCCATAAATAAAAATATGGCTGAGTGTATACTAGATGATTATAATTCTCTTGATAATGTATTGAACTAAAAGAGAGAGTTTCTGTAACAGGGCCTTCTATAAGATCTTGTATAGCATGAATAGGGCCCTCTTCCTTAATAAAAATCATTACACACCAAGGAAGGCAGCATATAAAGCCAAGTAGAGTTATAATTTTTTGATTGATAGATATTTTTCCATTTCTTTCTTTTTCCTGCTGCAAAAAATTACATAATTTAAAACAGATAAATATTACAGGAAATAGTGCCATTTCAAAAGGAAGAATTATTTTATTCCAAATCAATCCCATTCTACCTGAATGTAATGGAAATAAAAACAAAGTGATAAAGATTATTCCAATAGTTAAAATTAATAGAAACCATAATATTTTGTAACTATTTATTTTGCTTTTATTATTTATTAACATATGCCTCACCAAAATTTCTTTATTATTTTTCTTCTTCCCCTATAAATTCTTCAAAAATAAAACTGTTTTCCTCTGTATCATATTTTAATATATAAGTTTTTCTTGCTTCGGCCTCAACTTCTATTTTTATTGGACCAGTAGTAGTTGTGGTAGTTTTCATAAGTCCTTTTCTTGTCCATGAAGCTTCAGCTTCAATAATATTTTTTCCTGGCTCAAGAAAGTATCCTAATTTTCTTTTTTCATAAAAATGAATAGGAGCTTCATTATTTATATATATAATTATTAAAGCATCTGAAAGATTTCCAAATGCAAGACGAGTGCTTATCATCATTTTAGCTGAGTCTGGATTTTTTTCTAAATGAGATTTTGCTTTCATTTTGTTTTTTTTCAAATATAACAATGTTAATGGAAGACCAATTAAAAGATAAGCAATACATATTATAGCTATATATCTTCCAGGACCATTCCAAAATATACTGAAACTGCTTTCCATAAAACCACCCCTGTAAATTTAATAGTAAAGTAATATTAACAAATACCAACTTTTTTATTTATTTTTTTTCGTCGTTGATATATTAACAGGCTCCTGATCATTAAATCCAAGAGCATCCAGTAGTTGCAGATAACGTCCGCTTCCCAGCATACTACAATCAATTGTTGTACCATAGTCATTTTCATCAGTTTTTATAGTGAGATCACATGAACTGTCTCCACTGCTAGAACGAATTAGAGAATGAAAAGAACACTCACTGATTATAAATCTGTGAGTTTCTTTTTTTCCGCGATAAAATATAAGATTATCACCCTCTATAATGATTCTTATATTATCAAGAATTACTGCAAAATATGTTCCCCCAAGAAAAGCTAAAATCCCAAGTACTTTAGAAATAATTGGCGAAAGGAAGAAATTTGCTATTATTGCTAAGACAAATCCTCCACAAACAGCAAAGAAAACATTCTTTAAAATAACCAAAGGATTACTTTTAAATTCTTTCATATCATACCTCCATGTTTTATAACTTTAGATAGTAGTAATTTTAACATAAAAAAAAATCTAAAACTACAAGAAAAAATAAAAAAGAATACATGTAGAAGTTACTTTTTAATTTTAAAGAATTGTTTTGTATTATTAAATTTTTTAAAAAATGAACATAAATTCTTAATAAAATCATCACTAATATATTTTTAAAAAAATAGAATTTAAATTGACATTATTCTGTTAATATGGTAGACTATCTAAGTTAAAATGGATATTCCGCTTTAATCAAAATAATTAAATGAATATCTCAAGGAGGAGAAATAATGAAAGAAAAATTGATTCAATTAGTAGAACAAAACTACTTAAGAACTGACATCCCTTCATTTAAAGCAGGAGATACTATTGCAGTATACTACAAAGTAAAAGAAGGAAACAAAGAAAGAGTTCAGTTATTTGAAGGTGTAGTTATCAGAGTAAATGGTGGAGGAATTGCAAAAACTTTCACAATTAGAAAAGTAACTGCTGGAATAGGAATAGAAAGAATAATTCCTATGAACTCTCCAATGATTGACAAGATTGAAGTATTGAAAGTTGGTAGAGTTAGAAGATCTAAACTTTATTACCTTAGAGGACTTTCTGGTAAAAAAGCTAGAATCAAAGAAATCAGAAAATAATAACAGAAGCCAAGGATTTATCCTTGGCTTTTTTCTTTATTTGGGTATTTTTTTTTAAAGATTTATGATAAAATGATTGTATTGGGGAAAAATAAAATTGGAGTGATTGTAGATGGAAAAAAGCAAAATAATACTGAATGGTATATTTTATGTAATCCTTACAGCAATATTTGTATACATATTTGTTAAGGAAAAAGCTTTAACAGATACTATAAAAATATATAGAGATAGGTTTGCTGATAAGGTAATCATGGTACTTAACATAAAAGGAAAAGTTTTAAGCAAAGGAATAAGATCAACTATAAATCTAATAGAAACAATAGGTACAGCTCTTATTTTAGTGCTTATAATACAAAAATTTTATCTTGGAAATTTTCTTGTACCAACAGGTTCAATGATACCAACTATAATGCCAAAAGATAGACTTTTTGGCAACATGCTTATTTATAAATTCAGAAAACCTCAAAGAGAGGAAATTATAGTTTTTAAAGAACCTATTCAAAATAAGGTTCTTTATACAAAGAGAGTAATGGGACTTCCAGGGGAAGTTGTAAATATAAAAAATAATCACCTTTATGTGAATGACGAAGAAATAACTACAAGAGAATATACTAATATTGGTGAAATAGGAAATGAAAAATGGATAGTACCTAAAAAAGGAGATACTATAGAAATAATTCCTGGAAAAGATTATGGAAAATTATTCAGAGAAAATATGATTAATGTTGGAGAAGTGCAAAAATATCTTGTAGATAACCCAGGAGCAGTAGGTGAAATACTTCCAGATCTTGAATTTAGAGTAAATGGGGAAAAAACAGGAATGCTTTTAGATCTTATACATGAATCTAAATATGTAAATAGAATACTTAAAGGTGAAAATGTAGCATTGATATCTGAAAAAGATTATTATCTTGCTCTTGGAGATAATACTAATGGAAGTTATGACTCTAGAATGTGGGGATTTGTAAGTGAAGATAGAATAAAAGGAGAAGCCTTCATAAGATTCTGGCCTTTGAATAGAATAAAGCTTTTAAAATAGGAGTAAAAATTGGTAGAAGAATTAAGAGATAGAGAAAATCTTTTAGAAATAGCAGAAATGGAAAGAGAGATATTCTGCAGTACAGCTTTTTCAATGAAGCAGCTAGCAGAAATGAAAGAAATAGATAGATATAAATTTTTTATCATAAAAATTGAAGAAAAAGTAGCAGGATATGTAATACTTTATGACAGTGTTGATGTATGGGAAATAATGAAAATAGCTGTAAGCAAAGAATATAGAAGAAAAGGAATAGGAGAAAAACTGATAAAATATATTTTTTCTCTTATTCAAATGCCAATAATGCTTGAAGTTAGGGAAAACAATAAAGGAGCTATAGAATTTTACAGGAAAAATGGATTTGAACAAATAGCTACTAGAAAAAACTATTATACTGATACAGGGGAAGCAGCTTATATAATGGTCAAAAATTGATCATAGGATAAAATAGTTTTATATTATCAAAAAATGACAATAAAAACCTATAAATATATAAAAAGGATGGTAAATAAAAAATGAATATGAACATTTATTCAAACCCTTTAGCAGAGAGATATAGTTCAAAGGAGATGCTTGAGAATTTTTCACCAGATAAAAAATTCTCTACATGGAGAAAGCTGTGGATAGCCTTGGCTGAATCTGAAAAAGAATTAGGATTAAATATAACTGATGAGCAAATAGCTGAAATGAAAGCTAATATTTATAATATTGATTATGAACTTGCAGCAAAAAAAGAATCTGAATTTAGACATGATGTAATGGCACATGTTCATACATTTGGAACACAAGCTCCAAAGGCGATGCCGATAATTCATCTGGGTGCCACAAGTGCATTTGTAGGAGATAATACAGATCTTATTCAAATAAAAGATGGGTTGGATATAGTTAAAACTAAACTTGTAAATGTAATATCTGAAATGTCAAAGTTTGCAATGGAATATAAAGATCTTCCAACACTAGGGTTTACTCATTTCCAAGCAGCTCAGCTGACAACTGTAGGAAAAAGAGCTACTCTATGGCTTCAAAGCCTTCTTCTTGATTTGGAAGAACTTGAATTCAGGGAAAAAACTTTAAGATTTAGGGGTGTTAAAGGAACAACTGGAACACAGGCAAGTTTTAAGGAATTATTTAATGATGATTTTTCTAAAGTAAAAGCTTTAGATGAAAAAATAACAGAGAAAATGGGATTTGATAAAAGATTCCTTGTTACAGGACAGACTTATGACAGAAAAGTTGATTCAGAAATTATGAATCTTCTTGCAAATATAGCTCAATCAGCTCACAAATTTACAAATGATTTAAGACTTTTACAACATTTGAAAGAAGTTGAGGAACCATTTGAAAAAAGTCAAATTGGTTCATCAGCTATGGCTTATAAAAGAAATCCTATGAGAAGTGAAAGAATATCTTCTCTTGCAAAATTTGTAATAGCTCTTCAGCAAAGTACAGCTATGACAGCAGCAACTCAATGGTTCGAGAGAACTCTTGATGATTCAGCTAATAAAAGATTGTCACTGCCTCAAGCTTTTCTTGCAATAGATGCTATATTAATAATTTGGAAAAATGTTCTGGATGGATTAGTAGTTTATCCCAAAATGATAGAAAAACGTATAATGTCTGAACTTCCATTTATGTCTACAGAGTATATTATAATGGAATGTGTAAAAAATGGTGGAGACAGACAGGAACTTCATGAAAGAATAAGAGTCCATTCTATGGAAGCAGGAAAAATGGTGAAAATAGAAGGTAAAGAAAATGATCTTATAGAAAGAATATTGAATGATAAATACTTCAACTTAGATAAAGATAGATTGCTGGAAATTTTATCACCTAAGAATTTTATAGGTTTTGCACCTGAACAAACAGAGGAATTTGTAAGTATAGAGGTAAAACCAATCTTGGAAAGATATAGTGATAAACTTGGAATGGAAGCAGCATTAAGGGTATAGATATGAAGGAAAACAGACGAGAGATATATTTAACCGCCTTAGTTTTACTTGCATTGTATCTTTCTCTGGCAGAAAATTTTATTCCAAAACCTTTTCCTTGGATGAAAATAGGACTATCCAATATAGCTGTATTAATAGCTCTTGAAAAATTTGATTCTAAGCTTGCGATTGAGGTCGTACTGCTTAGAATCTTTATTCAGGCTCTTATGCTAGGAACTCTTTTCACCCCCGGTTTTATAATAAGTTTATCAGCTGGAGGAGCAACTACTTTATTTATGGTTGGACTTTATAAATTTAGGAAATACCTTTCTCTTTTAGCAATCAGTTCTCTTTCTGCCTTTCTTCACAATATGATTCAGCTTATAGTTGTATATTTTCTTATTTTTAGGAATATTACCCTGTATTCAAAATCTATAATGATGTTTGTATGGGGCTTTTTGGCTATAGGTGTGGTGGCAGGAGTTATAACAGGTTTTATTGGAGAAAAATTAAATTTAAGAAGAGGTAATGAATTATGAGAAAATATTTTGGAACAGACGGTATCAGAGGAGAAGCAAATAGAGATTTAACAGTAGATATAGCACTTAGATTAGGATATGCATTGGGATATTATCTTAAACAGAAAAAAGGCAATGGAAAAATAAAAGTTATAATGGGAAGCGATACAAGAAGATCAGGGTATATGCTGAGATCAGCTCTTACAGCAGGGTTAAATTCAATGGGAGTAGACATAGACTTTGTAGGAGTTATATCAACTCCAGCAGTAGCTCATATAACTAAAACCAAAGGAGCAGATGCAGGAATAATGATTTCGGCTTCTCATAATCCAGCAAAAGACAATGGACTAAAAGTATTTGGTCCAAATGGATATAAACTTCCTGATGAAACAGAGGCAGAAATTGAGAGATTAATGGACAATTATATGGAGATAACTAAAAATGCCATAGCAGGAGATGAAGTAGGAAGGTTTAAATATGCTGAAGATGAGTATTTCTTGTATAGGGATCATCTTCTTTCATGTGTAAAAGGTGATTTTTCTGGAATGAAGATAATAGTTGATACAGCCAATGGATCAGCTTATAGAATAGCAAGAGATGTATTTTTAGCATTGGGAGCAGAGGTTGTAGTAATAAATGATGCTCCTAATGGAAGAAATATCAATGTAAAATGTGGTTCTACACATCCAGAAATACTTGCAAAAGTTGTAGTTGGTTATGAAGCAGATCTTGGACTTGCATATGATGGAGATGCAGACAGACTTATGGCTGTTGACAGAAATGGAAATATAGTTGATGGAGATAAGATAATAGCTGTGTTAGCTCTTCTTATGAAGAAAAAAGGAAATTTAAAAGGAAATAAAGTAGTTACAACTGTAATGAGCAATATGGGACTTGAAAATTATCTTAAAGAAAATGGAATAGAACTATTAAGAGCCAATGTAGGAGATAGATATGTACTTGAAAAAATGATAGCAAGTGAAGCAGCTATTGGAGGAGAGCAGTCAGGGCATATTATACTTTTAGAACATGCAACTACAGGAGATGGAATACTTACATCATTAAAGCTGGTTGAGGCATTAAGAGATGAAAAAAAATATATTGATGAAATGGTAAAAGACATAAAAGACTGGCCTCAAAAACTTATCAATGTAACAGTAGATAATAAAAAGAAGAATATCTGGAATCAGAATAAAAATATAACAGATTTTATAGCTGTGAAAGAAAAAGAAATGGAAGGTCTTGGAAGAGTATTGGTAAGAACATCTGGAACTGAACCTTTAGTAAGAGTAATGGTAGAGGGAAAAGATATGTCTATGGTGGAAAAAGTAGTTAATGAAATTGCTGAAATAGTAAAAAAAGAATTGGCTTAAACAAGGTGAATATATTATGTATAAATATTTTTCAAAAATTTATGATAAATTTATGGAGTATTCAGATTATGGAGCATGGGAAAAGGTAGTAGAGAGTCTTATAGCTGAAGGAAAACCCAATGGAAAAGATTTGCTGGATATTGGGTGTGGAACTGGAGAACTCCTTTTAAGAATGGCAAAAAATTATAGATGCCATGGATTAGACTTATCTGAAGGAATGCTTAAAGTAGCAGATAGAAAATTAAAGCATAGAGAAGTCAGATTGTTCCTTGGAGATATGGTAGATTTTAATACAGGATTTCAATATGATATAATGGTAGCCCTTTTTGATACAGTAAACCATATTTTATCTACTGAAGAACTTACAAGTCATTTTATAAGTATAAAAAATTCTTTAAAAAATGAAGGGATATATATTTTTGATGTAGTAGACAGAGATTTCATGAATATGATGTTTCCGAATGATCTTTTTGTTGACAACAGAAAAGATTTGACTTGTATATGGGAGCATGAAATAGAAGATGGGATAGACTATATTGATGCTACGTATTTTGTAAAAAATTCTAAGGGAACTTTTGATAAGATAACTGAAAGCTATAGCAAAATGATATTTACAGAAAAAGAAATTGAAAATTCAATAAAAGAATCTGGACTTAAACTGGTTAGGATTATAGAAAATGATAAGATTGCAGGCAAACGAAATGTTTATTTGATAAAAAGATAATACCAAAACGGTAAATAAATGATAAATTATTTCCAGAATAGAAATAAAACATTGACTAAAAGTGATAAACATTATAAAATTATACAGTATAGATGGTGAATTATTCATGAAATGGATAACTAAAGAATTGATAAAGAATTTCTCATTATTAGGGTATCTTGGTTTTTTAATAGCTGGAAATATCCTACTTTATGTATTTATATACAAAATGATTGAGAAATATTTTTTTAAAAGCACTATATTATTTATTCTACTGCTTTTAATAGGTATAGTGAGCGGCTTTTATAGTGCATATAAGCTGATAATGAAAAAGTAGAAAAGGTGATGGAATGAATGATATAAAAAAAATTTTTAAAAGAGCGGCAGTTACAGCAGTTATCATTCTTATATATGGAATATTAGTGAAAAGTGAATATGTCTATCTGGGAATGTTTTCAGGTAGTGTGATGTCTATTTTTGTATTCTATTTACTTTGTCTTGATATAAAATCCATAGCTGCATCTGAAAATATTTCAAGAAAAAGAGGCTTTACAGGTTATTTAAAAAGATATGCTATTTATGGAGTATATCTTGGAATAATGGCTCATTTTTTTGGACTGCCAATGTTATTAGGTTCAGCAATAGGATTATTGAATGTAAAAGCAAATATACTTTTAATAATTCTTTCTGAAAATATATTGAAGCTTAGAGATAAATATCTAAGATGACGCAATGAAAGGAGGGTTTTAACAGATGAGATTAGGAGCAATAGAGTTCGTAACACCCCCTTTGGTGGAAGGACCAAGAATTGTATTTTTTCTCCCTCTTCCTGAATTTCTTCATAAAATGCCGTTTGCAATGGAAATGGCTAATGGAGGATATGGGCTGCCAGTTACAATAACAGTTGTGACCACTTGGTTTATTATTTTGACGCTGTTTATTTTATTTAAACTGGGAACAAAAAGACTGGAAATGATACCAGGAAAGGCTCAAATAATGCTTGAAAGCATATATGACTTTTTAGACGCTATAGTTGAGCAAATGCTGGGATCATGGAAGAAAAAGTATTTTTCCTACATATCGACACTTTTTTTATTTATATTCACATCTAACATAGTAACATTTTTTCCTATACCATGGTATTCTGTGGAAAATGGAGTGTTTCAGTTAGCACCGGCTTTTAGATCACCAACAGCCGATTTGAATACTACAGTAGGATTGGCACTACTTACAACATTTGCTTTCCTAAAAGCAAATATATCAACAAATGGTTTTGGAGGATATTTGAAAGGGTTTATTGAACCAATACCAGTTATGCTTCCTTTGAACATAGTTGGAGAGTTTGCTAAACCAGTAAACATATCTGTCAGACTTTTCGGAAACATGTTCGCAGGCGGAGTTATCATGGGGCTTCTATATATGGCAGCACCAGCAATAGTTCCAGCCCCTTTGCATTTGTATTTTGATCTGTTTATGGGATTAGTACAAAGTTTTGTATTCATCATGTTGAGTATGGTATATATCCAAGGCTCTTTAGGGGATGCGGAATATACAGACTAGATAAAAAACAATAGAATTTTAGGAGGTAATAAAATATGAACGAAATGTTATTAGCAAAAACTATAGTATTAGCAGCATCAGCGATTGGAGCAGGTTGTGCAATGATAGCTGGATTAGGACCAGGAATCGGAGAAGGTTATGCAGCAGGTAAAGCAGTAGAAGCAGTAGCTAGACAACCAGAAGCAAAAGGAAATATTATCTCTACAATGATATTAGGGCAAGCAGTTGCAGAATCGACTGGTATTTACTCTCTAGTTATAGCTTTGATATTATTATATGCTAACCCTTTCGTAGGAATGTTAGGATAATTTCTTTTAAAATAAAAGGAGAAATTTATCATCATCTGGAAAGGAGGTAGAGAATTTGGCGACAACAATTATGCCAGCAGTATCGATAGATGTCAATATGTTCTGGCAGATAATCAACTTTTTTATACTTGTCTTTGTATTTAATAAATACTTTAAGAAACCTTTAGGAAAAATGCTTGAGACAAGAAAAGCAAAAATAACAAGCGATTTAAGCGATGCTAATGCAAATAAAGAAGCAGCAATGAAACTTCAAAAAGAAGCTGAAGAAATACTGAAGAAAGCTAAATTTCAAGCAAATGAAATTTTAAAGACAGCTGAACACAAAGCAGATGAAAGAAGGGAAAACATTTTAAATGAAGCTAAAGATCAAAGAGATAAGATCATAAAAAATGCTGAACTTGAAGCTGTTAAAATGAAATCAGATGTAAGAAAAGAACTTCAGGATGAGATAAAAGATTTAGCTGTGAGATTGGCTGAAAAGCTAATTGAAGAAAAAATAAATCCTAAACTTGAGTCTACCTTAATAGATGAGTTTATAGAAGAGGTAGGGGAAGAAAGATGATAGATAATCAAGTAGGAAGAAGATATGCTGAAGCTATCTATGAAATCGCTGAATCTACTGACAAAGTAAAACCTATTTATGAAAAGTTAAATGACCTTATGGAATTGTATAAAAATGATAGTGAATTTAAAACTTTTATCACACATCCGCTTATTGAAGAAGATGAAAAGAAAAAAGTGTTAAGTTCTATTTTTAAAGATTCTGATGAAGGAATTTTAAATATAATGTTTTATATTCTTGATAAAAAAAGAATAGAAAATATAAGGAATATTGTGGCAGAATATCTGAAAATATACTATGAAAAAAATCAGATACTTGATGTTGAGGCAACCTTTGCTGTTGAACCAAGTGAGCTACAAAAGAAAAAATTAATAGAAAAATTAATGAAAAAAACTGGGAAAAAAATCAATCTCGATGTAAAGATAGATAAATCCATTATAGGTGGGGGTATCATTAAAATAGGAGATCAGGTAACTGATGGTTCTATACGTAAAGAATTGAATTTCCTAAGAAAAAAATAGAAAGGCTTGGAAAGCAGGAGGTGTAATCAGTTGAAAATTAGGCCAGAAGAAGTAAGCAGCATAATCAAAAATGAAATTGAGAACTATAAAAAAAGTCTTGATATAAAAACTTCAGGTTCTGTTCTGGAAGTAGGAGATGGTATAGCCAGAGTTTATGGATTGAGCAGTGCAATGTCAGGGGAGTTGTTAGAATTTCCTCATGGAGTTATGGGAATGGCATTGAACCTTGAAGAGGATAATGTAGGAGCAGTTATACTTGGAGACTTCTCTCTGATAAAAGAGGGAGATGAAGTAAGAGCAACAGGAAGAGTTGTATCTGTTCCAGCTGGAGAATCTCTATTAGGGAGAGTAGTAAACGCTCTTGGAGAACCAATTGATGGAAAAGGTGAAATTAAAGCTGAGAAGTACATGGAGATAGAGAGAAAAGCATCAGGTATTATCTCTAGAAAACCAGTATTTGAACCATTACAAACAGGAATTAAATCTATTGATGGTATGGTACCTATTGGTAGAGGACAAAGAGAGCTTATAATTGGAGACAGACAAACAGGAAAAACAGCTATTGCTATTGATGCTATTCTTAATCAAAAAGGAACAGGAGTAAAATGTATCTATGTTGCAATTGGACAAAAGAGATCTACTGTTGCTCAAATATATAAAAAGCTGGAAGATGCAGGAGCTATGGAATATACAACTATAGTCGCTGCTACAGCATCTGAAGCAGCTCCATTACAATATATGGCTCCATACTCAGGAGTCTCTATGGGAGAATATTTCCTAGATAAAGGAGAACATGTACTTATAGTATATGATGACTTATCAAAACATGCAGTAGCATATAGAGAAATGTCTTTATTACTTAAAAGACCACCTGGAAGAGAAGCATATCCTGGAGATGTATTCTATCTGCATTCAAGATTACTTGAAAGAGCAGCTAAATTATCTGATAAATTAGGTGGAGGATCTATAACAGCTCTTCCTATAATAGAAACACAGGCAGGGGATGTATCAGCATATATTCCTACAAATGTAATTTCTATTACTGATGGACAGATATTCCTAGATTCTCAGTTATTTAACTCTGGATTCAGACCTGCTATAAATGCTGGTATATCTGTATCAAGGGTAGGAGGTTCTGCACAAATAAAAGCTATGAAACAGGTTGCTTCTAAAGTAAAACTTGAATTAGCTCAATATACAGAATTATTGACATTTGCACAATTTGGATCAGATCTTGATAAATCTACAAAAGCTCAATTGGAAAGAGGAAATAGAATTATGGAAGTTTTAAAACAGCCACAATATAAACCTTTCCCAGTTGAAGAACAAGTAGTTGCATTTTTTGCTGTAATTAATGGATACCTTGATTCAGTAGATGTAGATAAAGTAAGAAGATTTGAAGAAGAACTTTTAAGAGAACTTAGAAATACTACAGATATTTTAGCTGAGATAAAAGAGAAAAAAGCTTTAAGTAAAGAGATGGAAACAAAATTGGGAGAAGCTATCAACGCTTTCAAAAAGAACTTTAACTAGAAAGAGGTGGGATAATGGCTGGAGCTAAAGAGATAAAAGGCAGAATTAAAAGTGTTCAGTCTACTCACCAGATCACTAAAGCCATGGAAATTGTTTCTACTACAAAATTCAAAAGATTTTCAGCATTAGTAACTAAATCAAGACCTTATGCTGAAAGTATCCATAATATCCTGTCTAATATAGCTGCGGGGGTTAAGAGTGAAAAACATCCTCTTTTTGATGGAAGAGAAGAAGTTAAAAAGATAGGTGTAATAGTTATGACATCTGACAGAGGACTTTGTGGAGGATTTAATAACAATACTCTTAGAGAAATGGAAAAAATCATGAGAAAAAATAGTGGAAAAGAGGTTTCAGTGATTGCTATAGGAAGAAAAGGAAGAGAATACTGTTCTAAGAGAAAGTATGATCTGAAAGCAAGCTATATCCAGCTTATTCCTGAAACTATGGGAGATAAGGCAAAAGAGATAAGTGAAAATATAGTTGAATATTACTATAATGGTATTTTTGATGAAGTGTATATGATATATAATAAATTTGTATCAGCTTTGAGAAGTGACCTTTTAGTAAGAAAACTTATTCCTATAGAAAGAGTAGAAGCTACAGAAAATACAGCATATATTTTTGAACCAGATGCAGAAACTATTTTATCTGCACTTCTTCCTAAATATTTAAATGTTGAGATATATCAGGCTCTTTTAAATAATACTGCAAGTGAACACTCAGCAAGAAAAAATTCAATGAAGAGTGCTACAGATAACGCAGAGGAAATGATAAAAGAGCTTAATCTGAAATATAATAGAGAGAGACAATCAGCTATTACTCAAGAAATAACTGAAATAGTTGGTGGAGCAGCAGCTCTAAATTAAAGATAAGGAGGCAATAGCGTGGAGAACAAAGGAACTATAACACAGATTATCAGTGCCGTTGTAGACGTGTCTTTTAAAGACCAGCTGCCTAGTATATATAATGCATTGAAAGTAAAAGTTGGAGATAAAGAACTTGTGCTTGAAGTTCAACAGCATCTAGGTAACAATGTAATAAGAGCAGTAGCAATGGACTCTACTGATGGTCTTCAAAGAGGCATGGAAGTAATAGATACTGGTTCCCCTATAAAAGTACCAGTAGGGAAAGCAGTTCTTGGAAGAATATTGAATGTTCTAGGTCAGCCAGTTGATGATGCTGGACCTATCGAAACTGAAGAGTTTCTTCCTATACATAGAGATGCTCCAAGTTTTGAAGAGCAGGAAACTGAAACTGAAATCTTTGAAACAGGAATAAAAGTAATTGACTTATTGGCACCATATATAAAAGGTGGAAAAATCGGACTATTCGGTGGAGCTGGAGTTGGAAAAACAGTTCTTATTATGGAACTTATCAATAATATTGCTAAGGGACATGGAGGACTTTCAGTTTTTGCTGGAGTTGGAGAAAGAACAAGAGAAGGTAGAGATCTTTATGATGAAATGACTGAGTCAGGAGTTTTATCTAAGACATCTCTAGTTTATGGACAGATGAATGAGCCGCCTGGAGCAAGACTTAGAGTAGGTCTTACAGGACTTACTATTGCAGAAAACTTTAGAGATAAAGAGGGACAAGACGTTCTTCTATTCATAGATAATATATTCAGATTTACTCAAGCAGGTTCTGAAGTATCAGCATTATTAGGAAGAATGCCATCAGCTGTTGGATACCAACCTAACCTTGCTACAGAAATGGGAACTTTGCAGGAAAGAATCACTTCAACTAAATCAGGATCAATAACATCTGTACAGGCAGTATATGTACCAGCAGATGACCTTACTGACCCTGCACCAGCAACTACATTCTCACACTTGGATGCAACTACAGTTTTATCTAGAAATATAGCTTCTCTAGGTATCTACCCAGCAGTTGACCCTCTTGATTCTACATCAAAAGCTTTATCAGCTGAAGTAGTAGGAAAAGAGCATTATGAGGTAGCCAGAGAAGTACAGGAAGTTCTTCAAAGATATAAAGAACTTCAAGATATTATTGCTATCCTAGGTATGGATGAATTATCTGATGAAGATAAACTTACAGTATCAAGAGCTAGAAAAATTCAAAGATTTTTCTCTCAACCATTCTCTGTTGCTGAACAATTTACTGGGATGGAAGGAAAATATGTTACTGTAAAAGATACTATCAGAGGATTTAAAGAAATACTTGAAGGTAAACATGATGATATCCCTGAACAAGCTTTCCTATTTGTAGGAACTATAGAGGAGGCAGTAGCTAAAGGAAGAGACCTTATGAAAGGGGATGAATAATTATGGCTACTTTTAAAGTTAAAGTTGTAAATTATCAAGAAAAAGTTTTGGAACAGGAAGCAGAGTTTCTTCTTGTGAGAACTACTGAAGGAGAGATGGGAATACTTCCTAATCATTCACCTTTTGTTGCAGGGCTTGCTATTGGTGAAATGAAAATAAGACTTGATGGCAATGAAAAGTGCTATTTTGTTTCAGGAGGATTCCTTGAGATATCTAATAATGTTGTAACTGTGTTAGCAGATGAAGCTATGCCTTGTGAAATGATAGATTTGGAAAGAGCTAGAAAAGAGGCTGAAGAAGCTAAGGCAAAATTAGATAAAATGAAAGAGGATAAAGATATTCTTCTGACTGAAAAAAATCTGAATGAAGCTTTAGTAAAAGTTCGTTTAGCTGAAAAATTATTATAATTTTTAAAATAAGAAAACAGGTGTATTATATACCTGTTTTTTTGTTTTTGAGAGATTAGTTGATTTTTTTAAAGCTTCTTTAAATCTATTTTATTTATAGATAAAATAGATTTTTTTTATATTATTTATTTCATTTAAGTTTGTATTTGTTTACATTTTAACTTTGAAAATTCAGATAAAACAAGTTTATTAATTTAAGAATAGAAGTTTAATAAAAAAAACAGTTAAGTATATATAATTAGTTGTTTTATCTAAAAATAAGGAATAAAGATATTTATTGAACTTCAATATCTTTTGTGCTATAATCCGGATAGAAAGACAATTAATTCAAAAATATATCAAATGAAATAAAAAATAAACAAAACAAGGATGATCAGCTTATGATAAAAAAAATTCTATATTTTTTGCTGATAAGTTTAAATCTGTATTCTGGAGAACTCAGACAAACATCTGCTGTAATAAAAATAACTGGAAAAGTTGTAGCTAATGCTTCTCTGACAGTAAAAGTGGATGGAGTAGAAACAAATGAAATAGTTATGGAAAACTATATAAAGGGATCAAATAAAAAAAGCACAAAAGTACTTACTTTTGTCTTAAAAGAAGAATATACCAATGGGAGTATCAATTTAAAAGATGTAGATTATAGTGGAAATGAAAAAAATCTCTATAAGATAGAGAAAGTATCTGAAGGAGAGGAAAAAAAGTTTAAAATATCATATAATACAGAAACTTTAAATAAGATGAATCATGGAGATGAAGCAGAAGATACAATAGTTTTTACTGCTACTTATGATTGATTAAACAAGGAGAGAATATGAAAAAAATAGTAGGCATTGTATTTATGTTCTTAATGATAACAGTAAGCAGTTTTGCATTCTTTAGAACTTCAGTAGCACCAGGAATATTTGAAATGAATCTGGATAGATCTGCTACTGAGGAAATAATACTTGTAAATAATTCAAATGAACCTATCAGAGTAAAAGTTTATCCGGGAAAAGATGAAAATATTAAAGATGAAGAGTATCTTGGAGACTGGCTGAGAATATATCCAAGAACTATGACTCTGGAAGGAAATTCAGAAAGAAGAATAAAGTTTTCTGTAAGAGCTCCTAAAGAAAAACCAGATGGAGAATACAGAGGACTGATATATATAGAGGAACTGCCTGAAGTGGTAGAGGGTCAGAGTACATTGACTTTAGCTGGAAGACATGGACTTACAGTATATGGAACTAAAGGGAAAGTTGAATATGACATAGCTGTTTCAAATATAAAAATTGTAAACAATATACTTACAATGAATATTAAAAATAACGGGAAATACAGCTTAAGACCAGAGGTTAAAATAAACGATCTTTCTGCTAAAGGTAAAAAGATAGGAGAAATGGAAGAAAAAACTGGAAGAATTTTAAAAGGAAATACATCATCAGTAAAAATAGAACTTAAAGATTTAAAAGGTGAAGCTGCAGAAATAAATGTGGCTGGAAAGGGTAAGGTACTTTATAGTGAGACTGTAAAGTTAAAATAAAAAAGGAGATGACGTATCATGAAAAAAACGTTTTTTATGATAGGAATATTGGCAGCATTATCAATAACAGCATTTGGAGAAGAAGCAGCAAAAGAAGTAAGCAAGGATATAACACTTACAGGGGTGTCAGTAAAAGCTTTAACATTAACATCAGATACACCTAGTGTAGATTTTGGAAAAGTTATGATAGGTGGAAGTAAAACATCTGCTGATATCAAATTGACTCTAGAAGGAGAAGCTGGGATGTTAGTTTCTTTAAGTTCTGATATAGCAAGTATTACTGATGTGGCTTTTGCTACTACTCCTAAAGATATTGGAGCTGCAGAAAAAGTTACTTTGACTGCTGGAAAAGCAGAAAAAATAATAGCATTAACTTATTCACCTACTACTGATGCTGACTTAACAGCAACATTAAAAATAACAGCAACATATGATGATATAGCATCATCAAACTAAATCTAAATAACTAAATCAGGAGGAGAAATCCTCCTTTTTTATAAAGGGGAAAATATGAAATTGAAACTACTATGTATTTTCTTGATGATAACAGCAATAAATTTTTCTCAAGAATTAAAACCACTTATAATAACTGAAAAGCAGGGATTTTATTTTGGAACTATTATAAAGAATTCTTCATCTAAGAAAGCAGCTCCACTTAGAAATCTTATACTCAATATAAAAGGCAGTCCATTTGAGGAAATAAAAGTGGAAATGGATGATTATTTTGAATTAGGTGACAATATATATATTACAGATATAATTTTATTGAATAATGAGGCTTTAATTTTAGACAAAAATGGGGAAATTGATTTAGAAATAAAAGGTAATTTATATGTTAATTCAAAAGTAAAAGCAAAGACAGCCAGAGAAAAAGTTGGAAATCCTGTCTATGTGGAGTATAAAAAGTGAAAAAAGTAATTTTGGTATACATATTGATATTTTTCAGCAGTTTTACCTATTCTGTTGATATGGAAAATATTGTAGATGGAAATATGGATATTCAAATAAATGGAGTAAAAGAAGAGTTTTTTCCTTTATATATTGATGAAGTAAAGGAAATAGGGTATATACCTTTAAGTGAATTTTTATATGTTGCAGAACTTAATGATATTGAGATAAATTTTGAAAAAAAACAGGTAAATGGAACTCTTCCAAATGGACAAAGGATAAAATGGGAATTTGATCCAGATATTTCTTTTGTAAAAGCTCAAGAATTATATATTGATGTAAGCAAATTAAGTGCTGTTATACCAGTAGAAAAATTAGTATTTGATTTGCCAATGCTGAATATAAATATAAAGCTCCCTTTTAAACTGCCCTCTGATATGAGATATGAGCAGGAACAGAAAAGAAGAGGTATGGGAAATGAAAGAGAAAAAGATACCCATGATGTTATAGGAAATAAGAAGATGTTTTCCCCTGGAGTAGTTGAAATAGAATATGAAAAAACTAATTTAAATGAAGGAAAAGGAAAGTCTTTAGATATCAATTACTCAACACAGTTAATGTATGGAGAACTTGACAGTGAATTCAGTATTTATGATGACAGCCGAAAAAATAAAAGTAAACCTGAGATAGATTCAATTTCATTAACATACGAAAATGTAATGGATAAAAAAGATGTTGTTTTAGGAAGTTTTTATATGCGGACACCATCTTTTTATGATGTAGATAATAATATAAATGGAATAAGTATTTTAGATTCATCTGAAAGATTTGATGTAACAGAAAAAGATGGAAATATTTTTGAAGGTTATGCACCAACTGGTTCAGTAGTTGAGTTATATAGAAATGGAATATTGATAGATTATCAAAATGCAGAAAATCAAAGATACAGATTTGAGAATATAAATACACAGTCATTAACGGATAAATATTATATCAGAATATATAAAACAGATGGAACATATATTCAAAAAGATCTTTCTCTATGGTTAAACAATAAGAATTTAAGTAAAAATACATGGAATTACAGTATACAGAGTGGAAAAGTTGATAGAAAAGGGGATAATGATTTTATTGGAACTTTAAAATATGGACTTAATAATTTCATGACTGCAGAAGTAGGATATTATAATCTGGCTGGTAAAACAGAAGAAAGAAAAAAATATGATGAGATGTCCTATGGAATGTATATAAATTCTCCTCCTGTAAAATTTCCTTTCTGGGCGAATATTATATGGTACCAAGATAGAGAAGAAGAAGATGGAACTCTTGCATGGGAATACAGACAGAATTTCTATGATTTTATAATTGAAGGTATTGGAGAAAAGTACAGCAGAAGAATAAGTGAAGAAGAAAAGAAAGATGAAAAATATAGAGCTAATATCAGAAAAAGTTTTGGAAGATTAAATATTGGAACTGGATATGAGGTTGAAACATATCAAGGGAATCATTATACAGATTATATAGGAAGTGTAGGATATAATCAGAGATATTTGAGTAATACTTTAGAATATAGATTTCAGGAATATTCAGATGATGTTAAAAGAAATAGGCATATTACAAGATTTCAAACAGGAATATCATATTTTGATAATATTAATATAGTAACTGAGGTAGAACTGAAATATGATAATAATTGGGAAGTGCTTGAAGATAAGTATTCAGTGAAATTTATAAGAAGAAATAATGGATATTACAGCAAAAAATATTTTGATTTGTCACTAGGAGTTGCTTATTCTACTAAAGATGATGACCGTTTAAAAATGGAAATGAATGGAACTGTTTATCTGGAGGATTTTGGAGTACCATTTGTAGATACTGAGATTTCTTTTGATGTAAGTGATGAAAAGGGAAGTACTAAAAAAGTGGGAACTAAGTTTAGAAAAATTCTCATTCTGGAAGATATAGAGAGAAACAGCAGATTAAAAAATAAGTCTAACTCATGGGTAAGTGGAAAAGTATATATAGATAACAATGCAAATTCTAAGTTTGATGCAGAAGATGAAGTATTACCAGATATAAAGATAAGTATCTTAGGAAAAAACATAGAAACAGATGCTGATGGAAATTATCTGATAGAAGATATATCATCTAATGCTGAATTTAATGTGAGAGTTGACAGAACATATATTGATCCACTGCTGTATTATGATGAAGAAAAATATTATAAATTGATGCCGTCTACTGGAATGAAAATAGATATACCATTTCAAAATACTATTTCTTTAAGTGGAAATGTAATTGTGCATGGAGAAAATATTGATGTAGAAAGACTTCCATATATATTTAATAAAATCAAGATAGTTATAAAGAATGGAGATAAAGAAGTAAAAAGTTTAAAACCTGAATTTGATGGTTATTTTATAGTAGATGGTTTAATAGAAGGAAATTATACTGTTGAATTGTCTTCAAGAGATGAACTGTATAAACCTATGAAAAATAAAATTGAAATTACTATAAAGCCAGATGAAATAGAAAATGGTATTTTTGAAATGGGAAAATTAATTTTTACAGAGGAGATTTAAAATGAAAGTAATCGCCTTTCCTTTATTGTTTGTTTTTTTCTTTGAATGTTCCTACAGTATTTATCAAAATACTAATTCTAGTAAAATGGTAGCAAAATCTGAAATGTCAATGAAAGGAAAAATAATAGATATAAAGGGTTTAGAAGAAAAAGCACCTCTAAAAATTGAAATAATAAATCTTACTGCTGATGGAAATATAAGGCTTGTCTTTAACCATGAAAATATGGAATTACTTAGTGATAAAAATGATTTAGTAGATATAGATATTTCAAAAATCAGTGCTGAAAAATCTCAAACTGGATTTAATATAAAAGTAAAAAGTAGCATTTTAAATCAAAATTTAATAGAAGTTTTAAAAACTAAGCAATTTATTGAATTAGATACTCCAGAAAAAGAAAAAATGAAAGTAATAAAATTGACAGCTATATATAGATAGGAGAAAAATGAAAAAAATAATTTTTATATTGAATATATTTCTGATAATGACAGTGTATTCAAGTGAAAGGGCATATTTTAGACCAACAGCAGTATATGAAGTAAAAGATCCTATTACAATAACTTCTGACAGAAATGAAATTGATTTTGGAATTCTTTTGGATGGCCAAATAGGAAGAGTATCAGGACATACTTTGACACTGACTGGAACAGGAAATATGAATGTAGAATACAGTTTAAATGTTTCTCAGGAAGATGTTGGACTTGAAATCATAGAGGTGAGCAAAACAACACAGAGTAATGGAGCAGTATATAAGTATAATTATACATGGGATACTTCAAAGAGTAAGATAAAAAATTTAAAAGGTACTGTGATAAGATTTACAGCTTCATATACAGAATAAAATAATCAGTCTAGCAGAAAATCTATTATAATGATAAAATAAAGAGGAAGGCTTAAAGGCCGACCTCTTTTTATTTTTAGAAGAGGAATACTTAATGTAAGGGGGAGAAATGGATATAATAATAAGAACAGTAAAATTAGAAGATATAGAGAGTATCAACGTTTTGTATAAAGAAGTTGATGAACTTCATTTGGAAAAATATCCAGAACTTTTTAAAAAACCAGAAAAAGAAGGCAGATCTGTTGAATATTTAAAAAATATTATAGCAACCCCATACAGAGAAATATTTATAGCTGAACGTGGGGGAGAAATAGTAGGAATAGCAGAAGTTATGGTTACCCAAAATCAACCTTTTCCTGTTAAGATAGATATGAAATGGGTAGTATTGGATAATCTTGTAGTCAGTGAAAAATTTAAGGGACATGGAATAGGAAGTATGCTTGTAGATTGTGTTATAGACTGGGCGAGAGATTGGAATATAAACAGAATAGAATTAAAAGTTTATGAACAGAATTTTGAAGCTCTATCTTTTTATGAAGCAAAGGGATTTGAAACACTTAACAGGACAATGTTTTTAAACATAGAATAAGGAGGAAAAATGGAAGATTTAAAAAACAGGGTAGACGAACTTTTAGAAAATCAGGAATACGACAAAGCTCTAGAGCTCCTTACTGAGAATGAAATAAATGGAAAAGCAGATACATGGACAAATTCAACAACAGGATGGATACTGGGGAAACTAGGAAGAAAAGAGGAAGCATTAGAATATTTAAGAAAAGTAGAGGGAGAAGAGGAAGAAAATACATGGCTGTGCTGTGAAATAGGTTGGAATTTAGGAGCTTTGGGAAAGAATAAAGAAGCGGTATATTATTTGAACAGAGCAAAGGAATTGGGAAGAGATGATGTATGGATTAATAGTGAATTAGGTTGGAACATGGGAAGATTGGACAGAAATGAAGAAGCAGTATACTACCTAAATAGAGCGAAAGAATTGGGGAGAGATGATACATGGATATTTGAGGAGCTAGGCTGGAATTTAGGTATATTAAAAAAATATGAAGAAGCTCTTGAAAATTTAATAATATCAGAGAAAATGAAAGAACCTGATGCATGGACAAATTCACAGATAGGTTGGAATCTTGGAAAAATGGGCAGAGATGAGGAAGCGGTCGCTTATCTAAAAAAAGCTGTAGAACAAGGAAGAGATGATACATGGATTTTTTCTACACTTGCATGGAATTTAGGGAAATTGGAGAGAAATGAAGAAGCTTTAGAATATCTTTTAAAAGCAAGTGAACTAGGAAGAGATGATGAGTGGATTAATAGTGAGATAGGGTGGAACTATGATAGATTAGATCAATATGAAAAAGCCTATGAATACTTAAAAAAAGTTGAAGACATGGGAAGAAATGATGCATGGTTCTTTAGAGAATATGGGTGGTGTATTGGCAGATTAGAAGGAGATAGAGAAGAAGAAGCTTTAAAATTTCTAATGAAAGCAGAGGAACTTGAAGAAGCAGATTCATGGCTGAATACTGAAATAGGTTGGAACCTGGGTAAATTAGGGAGATATGAAGAAGCTATTGAAAGGTTGAAAAAAGCAGAAGAACAGGGTGACAGCAGCAAATGGCTGTATAGAGAAATTGCATGGAATTTAGGAAGAGCTAAAAAACCCAAAGAAGCTTTAGAATATTTAAGAAAAGCAGAGGATAAAGAGAATTTAACTCCTTGGATTTGCACAGAGTTTGCATGGAATTTGGGAAAATTAGGAGAAGTAGAAGAGGCTATATTCTATCTGAGAAAAGCAAAAGAACTGGGAAGAGATGATGCTTGGGTTAACAGAGAATTAGGGTGGAATTTAGGAAAATTAGATAAATATAAAGAAGCTTTAGAATGTCTGAAAAAGGCAGAAGGAATGGAAGAAAGCCCAGATGCCTGGCTCTATAGAGAAATAGGATGGAATCTTGGTATGCTTGATGAATTTGAAAAAGCTTTAGAATATTTAAGAAAAGCGGAAGAAATGGAAGAAGCAGATGACTGGTTAAATTCACAAATAGGATGGAATCTTGGAGAACAAGATAAATATGTAGAAGCTATGATATATATAGAAAGAGCCATGAAGCAGGGAAGAGATGATTCGTGGATAAATGGAGAGTATGGATGGCTTTTAACTAAATTAGGAAAACATACAGAAGCTTTAGAGTATTTTAAAAAAGCTGAAGAAGACAAAGAAAAAGAACCATCTAACTGGCTTTTAGGACAGCTTGGAGATGTATACAAGGAAATAGAAAATTATGATGTGGCTTTAGAATATTATAAAAAAATAGAGAAGAATGATTCAGAAGATTCAACTAATCTTTCAAATATAGCTGATGTTCTTACAAAACTTGGAAGAAGTCAGGAAGCAGCTGAATACTATAAAAAAAGCGAAAAAAAAAATGGTAAGGTAGAAAATTACAGTATAGCTGCTAATTATGAGAAAATAGGTGACTATGAAAATGCAGCAAAATATTATTATAAGGTAATTACAGAAGAAAATAGAAGAGATACATGGATATATAAAAAAGCAGGAGCAGTTTTTAAAAAGATAGGAAAATATGCAGAAGCTTTAGATTGTTACAGGAAAGCTAAGGAATACAATGGAAAAAACAGTTCAAAAGAAATAGATGCAGAAATAACATGGCTCGAAAGAAAAGTAAAATAAAACTATTGTAAAAATGGACTAAAAAAGATAAAATAATGATGAATATGTTCCAAATATACTTATTATTAAAAAAATAAAAGGCTGAAAAGATTCATGTCTTGGGGAGAGATGACATGATTTTGGCTGAGTAATCTAAGGAGAACTATGGTAGAAAAAAATGTCAAAATACTAAAGAGAGCATTTTTAGTATCTATAGCAGTTGCTATATCCATATGGGTATGTAATTATTTTAACCTTTCTCATTTTTATGCAGGGATAGGAGCTTTGAATGTATCGGATTTAAATGATTCAAAAACAAGAAAACAAGCCTATGAAAGAGTTATGACAACTATATTTGGAGGAGTAATAGCAGTTATTATATGCTATATGGGGTTTCAGGAAAATCTTGTTATGTATATATTAGGGCTGTGTATTGTATGCTGCTTTAATGAAATTGTAATGAGAGTTCCATCTTCTGTAGGATGTATAGCTTTTACTTATATTATGCTGAATGTTGATCCTGAAAGAACCCCAGTGGCCTATCTTATGGAAAGAGTAATAGGAACTTTTGCTGGAGTTGCTGCGATATCTCTTGTAATTACGCTGTATAATGCATTCTTTGATAAAGAAGAGATGAAAAATAAAGTACCGCCAATGCCAAAGGCTGACTTGAAGAAGCAGATAATGAGAGGATTAGAACCAGGAATGGCTGTTATCTTGGGATTAGCAGCAATAAAGTTTATCAATCACTTTTTTGATCCTGTGTATATAACAAATTATACTCTATATTATTGTGCTCTTGCTATTGTAGTTCCCTTTAGACTTGAATGGGATGAACTCCTTCTGCGGACAAAAGAAAGATTTCTCAGTACAGTGTTTGGAGGATTTGTAGCATTTGCTCTATATTTTTCAGGTTTTACAGGAACTTTTTGGTGTTCAGTTGGAATAATACTTGTAATAATAATAACAGAAATATTTGTAAAGGTTCCTGCTTCTTTAGGGGGAATAGTTTTTATGTTTATAATGGTTAACATGAAAAAGCCTGGATTGACACCTATGCTTTATTATACTAACAGAGTATATGGAACTGCTGTTGGAGTTATAACAATAATTATATTTTCATATATATTTAATAAAGTTGCTGAAAAATATAAAAAACCAAAAATAAAGAATAAAGTATTTAAAGGAGATATAAAATGATATTTGATACTTTAGAAAATTTAAAAAATTATAAGGGAATATCTGTTAATTTTGACAAAGCTGTTGAAAGTATAATGGCTGGAGATTACTTGAATGCTTCTGAAGGAAGACATGATGTAGATGGGGATAATGTATATTTTAATGTACAAGAAGACTTATTGACAAGAGAAGTATCTGAAACTTGTTTTGAAAGTCATCAAAAATATATAGATGTTCAGTTAATAGTTGATGGAGAAGAAAAATTTGGATATTCAGCAAGAAAAGTATTGAAAGAAAGAAATAACTATGATTCAGAAAAAGATTATGATCACTTAGATGGAGAGATAGAAGTGATTTATAAAATGACAAAAGATAGATTTATTCTTTTTTTTCCATTAGAACCTCATATGCCATGTTTAAAGGTTGGAGAAAAGAAAAAAATAAAAAAAGCAGTATATAAAATAAAAATTTAATCAGCTGAATAATGAAAGCTGCCTGAGTAAAATCAGGCAGCTTTTTTTATTTCTTAGGAAATTATAATTTGATAAATTTGTTGAAAAAATAAAAAATGTTAATTATTTTGTATTCATATTAGATATATTAATTGAATAAGATTAAAATTGACAGCACAAAAAAGCTGATTGTTAATCAGCTGTTTAGCGATATTCTTTCCAGCAAATGGAGCCTGTATGTATATTAAAATATGATATTTTTTTAACTTTCATTCTGGCATTACATTTAAAACAATAAAAAGGATTTACTCCAAAAGCTTTCCATATTTCAAGTTGATAAAAAGTAAAATGTGAATAATTAATTTGGAAAGAAATGTTTCCGCATCTAAAGTAAGCTCAATTCTTTGTTTATCATCAGCAAGACTTTCATAATAGAAAGTAACCTTATTATCATAGAAATCAATAATTTTATATTCCGCGATAGGAGCTCTTGACAGATATCTGCCAATATATTTAATTGCATAAATATTATTATTTAAATCATTTTTTGCAACATTGAAAAAGAATCTTGTATTTTTGCGATAAAGATAGTTAGCAGCGGCATAAGCTTTAGCTTTAATTTCAGGCTTGTCATAATTTCCAGATTTAACAATATCAATAACCATTTTTTTCCATTGTCCAGCAATGGAATTGACATGAAAATATTTTTTTTCAAGAAATTGGTAGTTTTTATTGAATCCACCTAAAGTAACAATAGCATGAATATGAGGGTTCCATTTAAGATCGCGCCCAAAGGTATGAATAACAGTAATCAATCCATAATGAATGATATCTGAGTTAGTAAAGTATTTAGAGGAATATTTTGAAATTTTATGAATTCTTTGATTTTTTGCTTTAATGTTATGAAATTGATATTTAAAAACATCATTAACAGCATAAGCAAGCTTAGTTAAAAGGTCTCTATCATAGAAGAAAAACATTCTAAGTTCTTCAGGAATAGTAAAAAGGACACTTCTATGTTTAACATCAATAAGAGAAGTAGAAGTTTTTTCAGTTCAAACAGCAGAATAACGTTTACCACAGGAAGGACAAAATCTAGATTTACAAGTAACTTTAATTTTATGCGCCTCATGACACTTAGGGCATTGAAGAGAGAGAAAAGATTTATCAATAGAACAAGCTAAGAATTTTTGAATAGTCTGTTTAACATCCTCAAAATGCTCATTTTTAAAATATTTCTTGATTTTACCTAAAAGATTTGTTATATTGATTTTAGAGATAATATGTTTGATTTGCATGAATGTCTCCTTTGTATAATTAGGGTGGTAACTATATTATACAAAAAAGAGAGCTGAGTAAAACATTTTTTTTAAATGTTACTCAGCTTTTTTTATTTCGTAATTGTCTTCTTAAAATGCTTTATTTTAATATAATACGTTTTTAAATATTATCAAAAAACAATAAAAAACAACAAAAATACAAAAAACAACTTGAAAAAACATTTTTGTTGTGATATATTTACAAATATAAAAGAAAATAAAAAATATTAAGGAGAGAGATGAAAAATGACAAAAAGTGCAAATTTTAAAAAATGGTTTACATTTGTAGTCTTGGTAATTGGTGGAGGAACAATATTTAAACTTTCTTCATTAAAAGATGCTTTTTATGTACCTATGCAGGAATTTATGGGATTGACACATACACAAATAGGGGCAGCTCTTTCTGTATATGGGCTAGTACAGACAATAGGAAACTTTGCTTCTATATATATATCAGACAGATTTTCAAAGAGAATAATGATATCTTTCTCTCTTGTATGTATTGGATTGATTGGAATATACATATCAACATTTCCAGGATATGGAGGAATCTTATTAGCATGGGGACTACTTTCTTTTTTTGGAGAAGTGGTATACTGGCCAGTTCTTTTAAAAGCAATAAGACTGCTTGGAGATGAAACAGAACAGGGAAGGTTATTTGGATTTTTGGAAGCTGGAAGAGGAGTTGTAGATACAATAGTTGCATTTTCAGCATTGGGAATATTTGCATTATTAGGAAAAGGATCAATAGCCTTAAGAGGATCAATACTTTTCTATTCAGGAGCAGTTATATTAACAGGAATAATATCATATATTCTTGTTGAAGATGACAAAATAGTTGCAGCTGATGGAGAAAAGATAAATAAGAATAAATTGGCATGGCAGGGAGTAATTCAAGCAGTAAAAACTCCTGAAATATGGGTAGTATCACTGACAATAGCATCTATATACTCAGTTTACTGTGGTTTGACATACTTTATTCCATTCTTGAAAGATATTTATGGAATGCCAGTGACATTGATTGGTGCTTATGGAATAGTAAATCAATATGGATTGAAAATGGTTGGTGGCCCTGTTGGAGGAATGCTTGTAGATAAGAAATTTAAATCAGCAACTAAATTCTTAAGAGTGGCTTTGATAGCAGCAGCAGTAGCAATGTTTGGATTTACACTTCTGCCTCATGAAACTATGAATGTATATGTTGGTATGGCTTGTACTTTAGGATTTGGAGCTATTATTTTCTCTATGAGAGCAGTATTCTTTGCTCCGATTGATGAGATAAAAGTTCCTAGACATATAAGTGGAGCGGCAATGTCGATAGCTTGTATTTTTGGATATTCTCCACAAATGTTTGCTTTTGCCCTTTATGGAAATATGCTTGACAGATATCCAGGAATGGCAGGATATAGAATGGTCTTTATGACAATGATAGGATTTGCAATAGTAGGGGTGATTATTACAACAATCTTATTAGGAATGATAAAGAAGAAAAAGAATCAGGAAATAGCAGATTAATAAAAATATACTCAGGAGGAAAAAATGTTGAAATTGGGATTGGAAACAGAAAGTCTTCATTTATGGCTGCAGCATAAGAGAATGGATATATTCGGATTTATAGAGAAAGCTCATGAACTTGGGTTGGATGGAGTTCAGATAAATATTATAAAAGATTATAATCTTGATGAAAACTGGGGGACTTTAGAAAGCAACTCAGATGAACACTTGAGAAAAATAAAAGAGTTATTGAATAAATATGGAATGTATGTAGAACTGGATATGAGAAATCTTGACTATGAACGTTTGGTAGAGGTGCTGGAAGTTGCAAATAAATTAGGTGCAGATGTAATCAGATCATATATACCAATCAAACCTCTTGAAAGAAAAGAAAATACTTCTGGGGCTGAGGGAGCTTATGATTTTGCTAAAATACGTTATGACTTTGATATGAAGTCATATGATGAGGGAATAGAAAAGGTAAGGAGAATTATTCCTTTGCTTGAGAAATACAGAATAAAACTCGCATTAGAAAATCATGAATATGAAACATCAGAAGAATTAGTAGATGTGATAAAAAAGATAGATTCTAAATGGGTAGGATTTTTATTTGATTTTGGAAATTCCATGATGGCTTGGGAAGAACCAGTAAAAGCTGCAGAAAATATGGCACCATATACTTATACTACTCATTTTAAAGATCATATAATAATAGAAGAACCTGAGGATAAATATGGATATGTAGTCTGTGGAGTTCCAGCAGGAAGAGGAAATATTGATTTAGAAAAATGCTTTAATATTTTGATGAAGAAGTCCTCTCTTACTAGGATTAATGTAGAAAGCTGTCATCCATATTGCGCTCAGTTCAAGAGAACACCTGGAACTGGTGGGGTAGATAAAGTGGGAGAGGGAGCTTTTAAAGTTGAAAAACATCCTTATGATTATAATATTATAAAGCCAGCACAATATTATTATCCACATGAAGTATCAGAAGAAATGTTGGAAAAATTATTAGAAGATCAGTTAAATGGCTTGATTGAAACTGTAGATTATTTAAAAAAATTGAGGGATAATTATTCGAAATAATAAGAATAAATGTAGGAGATGTGATGTATTCAATGAATAAAAAAATAACAGATTATGTCATTGTATATATAGGCTGCATAATTCAGGCATTTTCAATTGTCTGTATTCTAAAACCAAATAATTTAGTAACTGGAGGAATAACAGGATTATCTCTTACTATTGGAAAAATAATAAATATAAATTATACATATATTTATTATGGAATATGTATTTTTATACTAATAAGTGCAAAAATAATATTAGGTATAAAAGAAGTAAAAAAAATAATATTACTGTCAACTACCTATCCAGTAATACTCATATTAATGAATAATATAAAATTTAATTTTTTACAGGATACTTCAGATAAGATTTTGATATGTATTTATTATGGTATATTTATGGGAATTGGAACTGGACTGGTTCTAAAAAAAGGATTTTCTCAAGGTAGTTCTGATACAGTGGCAAAAATTTTTCATAAAAAATTACTTTCTTTTATGGGAATCAGTCAGGTACTTCTTTGCATAGATATAACAATTCTTATAATGTCAGGATTTGTTTTTGGAAAAAAAGCTGTCCTCTATGCAATTATCATGCAGATGGTGTACAGCAAAACTATAAGTGTGGTACTATTTGGATTTGGTTCCTCATTGGTAAAAGTAGTTGTAATAAGCGACCAGCTGGAAAAAATATCTGATTTTATGAAAAATACAATAAATAGAGGATATAGTATAGGTTATGTCTATGGAGGATATAATCATATTAAAAGGGAAAAAATAATATCTGTATGTTCATTGCGAGAAGCTATGCTTATAAAAGATTTTATAACAAAGATAGATGAGAATGCTTTTATAAATATTGTTCCAACAATATCAGCATGGGGAAAAGAAGATGGACTGCAAAGTCTTAAGGAAAGTTAAGAAAGTAAATATATACCCATAAAATTCTAGGAGAACCTTTAGTTTTATGGGTTTTATTTTAATAAAAATTAAAAACAACAAAAAAGCAATAAAAAACATAAAAAGTTTTATAAAATCACAAAAATATGGTAGTATTTATTTAAGTAACTAGGGGTTTTGACTAGGAGGGATTTATAATATGAATGAAATTGAAATAATGCTGGAGAGAATATCGGAAATTATATGGGGAAACTATCTTATAGTCACTCTTATAGGAGTGGGAATTTTTTTTACTATTATAACAAAAGGGATACAGATAAAGGGATTTCCATTGGCCATGAAAGAACTTATAAATTCTTTAAAAGGAAAGAATGAGATAAAAGGAGAAGGAACATTATCAGCAGTTCAGGCTTTATGTACAGCATTGAGTAGCTGTGTTGGAAATGGAAATATAGTTGGAGTGGCTACTGCCATAGCCAGTGGAGGGCCGGGAGCAGTATTTTGGATGTGGGCAGCTGGAATAGTTGGAATGGCAACAAAATATGCTGAGATAGTATTAGGTATAATCTATAGAGAAAAATCTGATGATGGAACATATGTGGGAGGTCCCATGTATTATTTGTCAAAAGGATTGGGGTGGAAAAAAACAGCAGTTCTTTTTTCTATATTTATGTTCCTTCAAATAAGCGGAGGAGCACTTATACAATCTAATGCAGTAGCAATAGTAATAAAAGACATGTTTGGAATAAAACCTTTATTTTCAGGACTTATGATGGCAGGAATAATTACAATGGTTGTTATTGGTGGTGTAAGAAGACTTGGAAAAGTAGCAGAAAGAATAATTCCTGTTATGACTATTATGTATTTTGCAGGGGGATTAGTAATAATAATTTCTAACTTTAATCATATAAGTTATGCTATAATAAATATAATAACTTCTGCTTTTAATACACAAGCAGTGGGGGGAGGAGTTTTAGGCTACACAATAAAAGAAGCAATGAGGTTTGGAGTAGCAAGAGGATTGTATTCCAATGAAGCTGGAGAAGGAAGTGCACCAGTGCTTCACTCTGCTGCTATTACAGATCATCCAGCAAGACAGGGACTTTATGGGATACTTGAGGTCTTTATTGATACTGTTGTCATCTGTTCACTGACAGCCTTTATTGTTTTAACTTCAGGAGTAGTAGAAATGGAAATATCACCAGCAGTTTATGTCATTACAGCTTTTGGAACTATACATTATATGTTTAGATATCTTATAGGGGCAAGTATGGTATTGTTTGCATTTTCTACTATATTATCTCAATGGTATTTTGGAAATGTGACATTGACTTATATTTTTAATTCCAAAGTAGCATCATATTTTAAATATGTATTTGTATGTCTTGCAGTAATAGGTTCTCTGAGCAGTTTAAAAATAGTGTGGCTTATACAGGATATAGTTCTGGGGTTGATGATAATCCCAAACCTTATAGGACTTGTTCTTTTAAATAAAAAAGTTAAGGATGCAACTGAAGATTTTATGAGTATGATAAATAGAGGGGAGATAAAAAAATATGTTGGCAAGTGATAGACAGGATAGAATATTAGAATTGTTAGAGCGAGATGGAAGTGTAAAAACTTCTAATCTTGTTAATATTATGGATGTTTCTCTTGAAACAATTCGTAGAGATTTGGATTTTTTAGAAAAACAGGGGTATCTTCAAAAAGTATATGGAGGGGCTATTCTTAAAAATAAAGAGGGAAAAAACCTTACTTATTCTTTAAGAGAATCAAAAAATACAGAAGAAAAAAGAGAAGTTGCTGTTTTAGCCTTAAAGTATATAAACGAAGGAGATACAATAGCTCTCAATGGAAGTACAACAAATATAGAAATAGCAAGACTGACAAAGGATAAATATTCTTCTCTGACAGTTGTTACTAATTCTCTCCTCATAGCAAATGAATTAGCAGATACAAAGGGAATAAATCTTATTTTGGCAGCTGGAATATATAATAAAAATGAGTTTGCATTTTTAGGAGAGATAACAGAACAATTTCTTCATAACTTTTCTGTTGATAAATCTTTCATATGTGTAGGAGGAATATCTTTAAAAAGAGGAGTAACAGATTTTCTTATTGAAGAGGTACTTGTAGAGAGAAAGATGGCTGAAATAGCTGAAGAAGTATTTATTTTGGCAGATTCAACAAAGATAGAAAATAACTCTCTCATAAAAATATGTGATATAGAAAATTTAGATTTAATAATAACAGATTCAAAGCTGGATGAAAATATTTTAAAAAAGTATCTTGAAAATGGAATTAAGATTATAAATAGATAAAAAATATGGGTGAACAGAAGGCTGTAAAATTATATTTACACTTAAAAGTCACCCATATTTTTAAATTACATTATTTTTTTACCATGATATTCAGAAGATGGTACAGCAGCAGCAACTTCTTCAAAATTATCACTTGTAACCTTCCCAGCTATCAGTATAATAATTCTGTTATCAGCCTTTTTTATCATTGCATTAAGAATATCCTTTCCTTCAAGTGCAGTTTCTTTAGTTCCAGAAGAAAGGATTCTTTTTACTCCAATTTCAACAAATCTGTCTATAACTTCAACAGGGTTTTCCAACTCATCTATAGCCTTATGAAATGTAACTTCCATAGGAGAAGCAAGGGCAACAAGTTCTTTTAAAGTTTCAAAATCAACTTTGCTGTCAGATGTAAGAACTCCAAGAACAACTCCTTTTATTCCTAATGATTTACATACCTTTATATCCTCTTTCATTATTTCTATTTCTTCTTTTGAATAACAGAAATCTCCTCCTCTTGGTCTGATTATAGGAAAAGCAGGAATAGTAAGTTTTTCAGCAGCCATTTTAATAGTTCCATAAGATGGAGTAGTTCCGCCAAGATAAAGATTATCACATAATTCTATTCTGTCAGCCCCTCTTTTTTCAGCTGCACGAGCTTCTGAGAATGATTCTACACATACTTCTTTTATCATAAAAATCTCCTTATTAATTAAATGTTTTTTAATATTATATCCTATATTTTTCCTTTATACCAGAGGGATGAGTTAAAATTTTAATATATAGTTATTTTTTCTTCAAAGTGTTAAAATAAAGAAAAAGAATAGAGGGGGAAGATAATGATATATATAAGTAAAGATTATGTAACAGACATACTCAAATGGGATAATAAAGCAGCAGCTCACTGTAAAGATGGAGAGATAGTAGTATTTGAAACGAGAGATTGTTATGATAATTGTATAACAAGCTCAGAAAGACCTATGGGAGATAGGAAAGATGGACTTTCTAATCCAGTAACAGGTGCATTATATGTAGAGGGAGCTGAAAAAGGGGATATATTAAAAGTTGAAATAAGAGATATAAAACTTCGCCCTTGGGGAGTAATGCGTTCTTCAAATACAGGTGGAGTTTTTTATAAAAAATATGATAAAAGAGAAGCTGTAATATATTCTATTCGAGATAATAAGATACTGTTTGATGATGTGCTGGAATTAGAGGCTGAACCTATGATAGGAGTAATTGGAACTGCTCCAGAAGGAGAAGAGGGAATACTGACAATTACACCAGGAAAACATGGCGGGAATATGGATTGTAAAAAAATAACAGCAGGGTCAATAATTTATCTTCCAGTAAATGTAGATGGCGGACTTCTATCAATGGGAGATATTCATGCTCTTATGGGAGATGGAGAAGTATTTATCTGTGGATTGGAAACAGCTGGGGAGATAACTGTAAAAGTAAGTGTGCTGAAAAATATAAAACTGCCAGTACCATTTTTATATTCAGGAAAAAAAATCATGACTATACAATCTGCTGAAACTTTAGATAAAGCAGGAGATATGGCAGCAAAAGAGATGTTTGAGTTTGTAAAAGATGCTTCTGGGCAGAATAATTTGAGAACAGGAATGCTTATGTCGTTACTTTCTGATATGGCAGTATGCCAAGTAGTAGATCCTCTTCTTACAATGAGAGTAGAATTTCCTCTTGCAGTACTTGAAAAATATGGATATAAGCTTCCTTAAAATAAAATTGCTATAAGATAAAGTAATAATATAAGAAATACTTTAGGAGGTTTTAATGTGATGAATGATGAACTGAAAATCAAAATGTACTCATTTACAATGGACTGTATAGACCCTTACAAATCAGCAAAATTTTATGCAGATTTACTCAAATGGGAAATACCTTTTTATGATGAAGATTATGCCTGTATATGTCCTTCAAAAACATATCAAGGAGCATATCCTGGGATAACATTTCAGCGTAATCCTGAATATGTACCTCCTGTGTGGCCAGAAAAACCTGAGACCCAGCAGCAAATGGCGCATTTAGACTTTGCTGTTAATAATTTAGAAGAAGCAGTTCAATATGCAGTTCAGTGCGGAGCAACAATTGCACCTGAACAATTCTCTGATGATTGGAGGGTTATGTTTGACCCTGATGGACACCCTTTCTGTTTATGCCAAATGAAATCAATTTTTGAAAGCCCTCATTTTGCATTACGATAGGATATTATAATAACTCTATAAATATAGGTTTGATAGCTTTGATTTTGTCGTTTTGATATTGTTTGATTTAAAAAAATAAATATAAATTAACATTAAATTCAAACAAATTTTTGAACATTTTTTTAATGTTTTAACAATAAAATATAATTATAAAATCCCAGTAATTAAAACAGATAAAACTGTCTAATACTGGGACTTTATTTTTTATTTATTTAAGGCAGCATAATCTTTGTATACTCCCTCTTCTCTCCTTCTTGTAGCTGTTTTTGAAAGATAGCTTCCTTCAACAATATTAATATAGCCCATTTTATTTACTATTTTCTTCATAGCATTTATAAATGGGCATCTATCAGAATGATGATTATCAAAAGTTACACATGAAGCAAAATGGACAGCCACTTCATCTTTAGTGATAAGTTTTTCCTGAGCAATTAGTTTATTTACATTTCCTAAGAGACTGTTGATCCCTTTTCCATGACATCCCCCACATTGAAAAGTGAGAAATCTTAACTCCTCATTTTTAGGGTAATCTTTAAAAAGACCAGTTCTGGTAAAAAATGAATTCATGCAATGAAATCCACTGCATCTTCTTTTGGCAATTTCACATTGAATAGTAATAATAAGTTTAATATTTTCCATTTTCCCCTCCTATGTTACCTGTATAAGGATATCATAACATAAAAGAGAGATTGGGGATATGATTTATATAAATAAAATTCTTATTTTAAAGTCATATTTTTTCAAGAAATACTAGACATTCATAGAGAATAGTGATATTATAATTTAGTTGAATTACTGGGGTGCTTAAAAAGCTGAGATAGGAAAATCCTGAACCCACATAACTTGATTCGGATAATACCGGCGAAAGGAGTAATGTGTATATTTTTTACTAAATAACCAAACCTCCTTTTGCAGATATAAAAGGAGGTTTTTTTAATGGGATTGAAAGATTGTTTATGGTGTATAGGTGGGGCAAGTAAAGGAGTGTCTGGATGTAGATTCTCCCTTTATCCAATGACAGACAAGTTTGTAGATATAATTCTTGGAGGACTTGAAAAAACAGATACTTCAAAAGTTTGGAAACAAACAGATAAATTAAGTACATGTATCAGAGGAAAAAGTACTCATGTATTTGATGTAGTAAAAGGTTTATTTGTTAATGCCTATAAAGAAGATGTACATATGGCTCTTGAGGCTACTTTTTCCAAAGGATGTCCTGGTGATACAGATGCAGACTCATTTATGGAAGTAGACGATGAAAAGGTAAATGAAAAAAATATCAAAGATAAAAAATTTAATGTAATGAGTAAGATTTCTTTTTACCCTATGGGAGAAGAAGACTATATGGAGCATATAGCCAAAGCAGTAATGACAGCAAAAGATAGAGGAGTTTTTACTAAGAGTTCTCATTATGTATCTATTTTAGAGGGCGATGTGCATAGTGTATTTGATGTATTGGAAGAAATATTTCAATATGGAGAGGCAAATCTGTCACATTATATTTTACAGGTTACTATTTCAGTAAATAGCCCAACAAAGGATTAAGATATCAGGAGGAAAAAATGTTTAACTGGAAACTAAAAGATGTAATAATGGTATCAATTTTTTCTGTAATATTTTCATTTATATATTTAGGAGCTGTATATTTTGCTAATTTTCTTGCAACAATACTTGCTCCTTTTGGATTAGCTCCTTTTGCTTATGAGATATTTTTTGGTGTATGGTTTATGGCTTCTACTTTTGTGCCATATATTGTACAGAGATCAGGAGTAGCAGTTGTATCAGAAGTGCTTTCTGCTCTTATAGAGGTTATCATGGGAAATATGTTTGGACCAATAGTTATTCTTTCTGGAATAATTCAGGGAATGGGGCCAGAACTTGTATTTGCAAAGAATAAATATAAGAACTTTACTATGATGAATATGTGTATTGCAGCGGCAGCAGCTTGTATAGCAAGTTTTATATGGGGATTTATAAGAGGAGGATTTGTAAAGTATTCTCCGTTGATGTTAGTATGTATGTTTGTAGTAAGACTTATCAGCTCAGTGGTATTTTCAGGGATAATCTGTAAAATAGCTGCTGATAAACTGGCAGGAACAGGAGCATTGAGCGGATATACTCTTGGGCAGCAGAATGATCCTGAAATGGAAGATTAATCTATGGAAGAAGTTTTAAGATGTAAGGATATTGTTTTTAAATATAGAGAAACATCAAAAGAAAATATAATAAATGGCTTCACATACTCTTTTAATAAAGGGGAAATATATTTGATAACAGGTTTTTCAGGCTGTGGAAAAAGTACTCTAGCTAATGTTATTGCGGGACTTTATCCAAGCAGTAAAGGAATACTTTCCAAAGGAGAAGTAAAACTTTTTGGAAAAGAAATATTTGAATACTCTCTTGAGAAAAGAGCTGAATATATTATGATGATGTTTCAAAATGCTGACACTCAGTTTTGTATGGATATAGTAAAAGATGAAATAATATTCTGTCTGGAGAATATTGCTTTTCCTGTAGAAAAAATGGATGAAATTGTAGAAGCAGTATTAAAAGAAACTGGAATAGAATATCTAAAATACAGAAAAATTTCTTCACTTTCAGGAGGAGAAAAACAAAAACTTTCTTTGGCATGTATACTAGCAGTAAAACCAAAAGTTATAGTACTTGATGAACCTTTTGCCAATGTGGATTATGAAAGCAGTCAGGAAATTGTAAATATACTGAAAAATATGAATAAAGAGAAAGAAGTGACTGTAATAGCTGTAGATCACAGAGTATCTCTTTGGAAAGATATAGATTACACTCTTCTCCATTTAGGAAAAGGGTGTAGTTTTGTTGATAAAAATATTGATAAATATCTTGTTGATATAATAGATGAAGAGGAATATAAAAAGAATTATCTGGAAAAACGTGAGAAGTTTAAAGAGCGAACAGATTTAATAGAGATAGAAGGATTAAAAATAGTTTATGAAAAGGAACCTTTGTTGGAAGATATTAATATTAAGATAAAAGAGGGAAGTATAACTTCTATAATAGGAAAAAGTGGAGCTGGGAAAACTTCTCTTTTAAAAGCTATAGCAGGGATATATAAGATATCACATGGAAATATAAAAATATTTGGAAGAGATATAAAAAAAATTGAATATAAAGAATTCATAAATAATGTAGGAATAGTTTTTCAAAATCCTCAAAACCAGTTTATAACATATAAAGTTATAGATGAAATAATGTTTACTATGAGAAATAGATATCCTAAAGAAGATGAAAAGCTGCTTTTAGAAAAATCAGAAAACTTGCTGAAAGAATTTGAACTTTATAAATATAGAAATTTTTCGCCTTTTTCTCTTAGTCAGGGGCAACAAAGAAAACTTGCAGTTCTTTCTATGTTGGGGGCTGGGCAGAAGATAATTCTTTGTGATGAGCCTACTTATGGACAGGACAATAAAACCAGTATAGAGATAATGGAGTTTCTTAAAAGAAAAGCGACAGAAGAAAATATTACTGTTGTGATGGTATCCCATGACAAAAATCTTGTATTCAGATATTCAGATTTTATCTATGAAACAACTATTGATAAAAATATAAGGAGAATAGAAATATGATAAAACTCAATCCAGGATATAAAGGACTTACTATATTTCTAATATCTCTGCTCCTTTCTTTTGAATATAACTATTATTTAAATTTTTCAGTATTTTGTATTTGTATCATGCTTATGATCATTAATAAAATTTCACTGAAAAAAATAATACTATCTTTTCTTCCTGTCCTGTTTTTAGCAGTAGGAATATTTTTTACAGGAATGTTATACAGCAGCAGTGGAACAGCTGAGGATATTACAAGTCTTACTAAAACTGTTGTAGTTATAGGAAATATAGAAAATGGACTGCAGCTTTCAATAAGAATACTGGCTTATGCTGGATTGGGGCTTCTTTTTGTATTTACAACTGATCCCAGACTTTTTATAATCAGCCTTATGCAGCAGTTTCATCTTCCAGGAAATTTTGCCTATGGAATACTTGCAGCATATGGTTTTATACCTGTGATAAAACAGGAGTATGAGAATATGAGATATGCTTATAGAGCAAGAGGGGTTAAACGTAATATATTTATGCTTCCAATGCTTGTGACAGCTGTACGTTCTTCTGAGAGCATTGCAATGGCTATGGAATCAAAAGGGTTTAATGCAAAAAGCAAGAGAACAGAATATATAAAATTAAAAGTTACAAAATGGGATTATATAATTTTGATAGGAAGTTTAGGAATAGTACTTTCTGCAATGTATCTATTTTAACTTTTCATTTTTTCTCTGCTGATGTATAATATGGAAAATATTTTAAATCAGGGAGAGAAGAATATGAAGGAGCTGTTTTCTATAGGAGAGATGGCAAAACTCTTTAATATGAGGGTTGGCACATTGAGATATTATGATGAAATAAATATTTTAAAACCTGAAAAAATAGATGATGAAACAGGATATAGATATTATTCAACTAAGCAGTTCGAAAGACTGAACACTATAAAATATCTCAGAGCCTTGGGAATGTCTCTTGAAAAAATAGAGTCTTTTTTTGATGGAAAAGATGTAGAAAATCTTAAAAAACTTCTTGAAGATCAGCAGAAATACACTCAGAAAAAAATAAAGGAATTACAATATATAGATAAAAAAATAGAAAACAGATTAATTCAATTATCAGATGCTTTAAATACAGTATTTAATAAGATAGAAGAAAAATATATCTTAGAAAGAAAGATAGTTCTTTTAAGAAAGGACATACCAATTGGAGATGACTTGGAATATCCTATCAGAGAACTGGAGAGATTTAATAGTCTTGAACCTCTTATGTTTTTGGGAAAAGTTGGAGTATCAGTATCACAGGAAGACTTAATATGTAAGAGTTTCAAAAATTTTTCCAGTATCTTTCTTTTTATAGAAGACGGAGATAATTTAGAGAGAGAAGATGTAAAATTAAAAGAGAGTGATTATGTAACTATAAGGTTTTCTGGAACTCATATAAAAGCAGATAATTACTATCTTGAACTTTTAAATTATATAGAAAATAAGAATTATACAATTAATGGAGATTCTGTGGAAATAACTCTTATAGATTTGGGAATTACAAATGACAGCTCAAAATTTGTTACTGAACTTCAAATACCAGTTAAAAAATCTTGACTCTACAGTTACTGTAGGGTCTATTCTTTTTTATATGAAAAAATAAAGGGGGAAATTGTTATGATAGGAACAATAGTCAATACAATTACTATTATACTTGGAACTTTGTTGGGTAGTTTATTTAAAAAAGGAATCAAGCAGGAATATCAGGGAGCTATGCTCACAGCTATGGGATTGGCAGCAACAGCACTTGGAGCTAATGCTGTTGTGAGTAATATGCCAAAAAGCACTTTTCCAGTATTATTTATTGTCAGCCTTGCTGGTGGAAGTCTTATTGGAACGGTCATAAATATTGACAAGAGATTTCAAAATCTTATGGGAAAATATTCAAAATCAGGCTTAGGACAGGGGCTGTCCACTGCTATTCTTTTTTTCTGTATAGGAACACTTTCGATATTAGGGCCTATAGAAGCAGCCTTAAACAAAAATTATACTTATCTTTTTACAAATGCTACTCTTGATTTTGTAACTTCTATGGTACTGGCTTCTACTTATGGAATAGGAATAGCTATTGCAGCAGCAGTGCTTTTCTGCTGGCAGGGAGCAATATATTTATTTGCTGGATTTCTTTCAGCTTTTTTATCACCAGCATTGCTTACTGAAATATCTATTATTGGGGGAATACTTATAGCAAGTTCTGGGATTTCCATATTAGGAATAAAAGATTGTAAAACTATGAATATGCTTCCATCACTTCTTATACCAGCAATATGGTTTTTTATAAGGTCTTTTTTTTAAGAAAAATCTTTATAAAACCTTTATTTACAGGGAGTTAGATAAGTTCTTTTAGATAGTAATAAGCAAAGAAATATGATATAATATATCATGAGATAAATTATATTCAGGAGGATCCATGACTAGAGATGAAGCTGTAAAAGCTGTTGATTATATAGTGAAAACGAATGAATTAGAGGGAGCAGTTTATACAGAGGAAGAGAAAGCTGATTTTATGGCAGCAGCAGAGGGAAGAATTTCAGTGGAGGAACTTATAGAAAAAATCATAAATAACTAAAGAGGTGTTTCTATGGGCGATAAATATGTTTATCCAGGAACAAAGATTTTAGTGAATAAATTAGGAATAAGAGATAAAAAACTTCTTGAAAAAAAGGAAAAAAATTTATCTGGAGCCAGACTTCTTGAGCTGAGAATTAAAAATGATATGAAGAAAACTTTTGATTTTAATTATCTTAAAAAACTTCACAGACATATTTTTCAGGATATATATCCATGGGCTGGAACTGTAAGAGATGTCAATATAGCTAAAGGGAAATCTATATTTTGTCTTGTAGAACATATAGAATCTTATGGTGAAACAATTTTCAAAAAAATAAAAGATGCTGATTATTTTAAAAATATAAATAATAAATCAGAACTTGCTTTAAAACTTGCTGAAACAATGCTGGATATAAATGCTCTTCATCCTTTTAGAGATGGAAATGGAAGAACTCAGAGGGAGTTTATAAGACAGCTGGCAGAAGAAAGAGGATATGAATTGATATTTGACCATATAACCCAAAGGGGAATAGTTGAATTGTCTGATTTAACTCGTGATCCTGATATACTTGCAGTGAAATTTGAAAAGGGAATGACACAAATAAATAAAAATAATGAGAACAGCTGAAGAGTATTTCTACCTATAAGCTGTTCTTTTTTTATTCTTGATAATTTGGAAAATGTTTCTATTGTAAAAATATTTTTTAATCAAAGTAAAATATGATATCATATGGTATAAGTGTTGAATAAAAAGGAGGATAAAATAATGAAAAATTTATCAAAAACTTTTTTTATACCATTATATTTTAAATACAAGGAATCAATTAATGATAAGAGGATATATGATGAGGAAGCAGTAAATTTTTTTAAGAATAATCCAGATATTATAAAAAATGAGCTTAAAGACATAGAAGTTGATAAGGAATCTTTTGAAAGAATAATTAAAAGAAGCCTCATTATTGACAAATTTTTAATAGAAATTTTAAATAAAGAAAATATAGATTTTATTTTTAATATAGGCTGTGGATTGGATTTTCGCAATAGGAGATTAGAAATAAAAGATAAAGTGTGGTATAATTTGGATCTTTCAGAAGTAATAGACTATAGAAATGAAATGATTTCTTCATATCCAAATGAATATAATATCTCAGGAAATATTTTAGAAGCTGATTTTTGGGAGAAGTTTCCTAAAGGAAGGGCAATATTCATATTTGAAGGAATCTTAATGTTTTTTGAAAAAGAAGAGGTATACAATACATTGGAAAATATCAGTAAAAAATTTCAAGATTCATTTTATATAATCCATACCTTCCCTGAAAAAGAATTGATAATAAAATCAATTAATGCCCTAATCAAAGAAAATCTGATTAAATGGAGAAATAGTAATTCTGAAATATTAGAAAAGGATTTAAAATTAAAATACCTTAAAGGAGAAAACCTCAGTACTGAAAAAATGGAAAAGGATTTTAGGATAAATTTATATAAAAATTAAAATTTATCAAGAATAAAAGAAGCTGACTTAAATATAAATTTAGCCAGCTTCTTTGTTTTTTTATAAAGATATCATATTTTCTATTCTGTCAAAAGCTTCTGCAAGTTTTGATATTTCAAGAGTACAAGCTATTCTTACAAATCCCTTTACTCCAAAAGGAGTACCATTTACAACTATTATATTGCATTTTTCTAAAAGAAAATCTGTAAATTCTTCAGAAGTCATTCCAGTTTTTTCTATATTAAGAAATAAATATATCCCTCCCTGTGCTTTAAAACAATCAAGGAAAGGTATTTTTTTTACTCTGTCATAGCAGTAATCAACTCTTTCTTTAAACACAGGAACAAGAGCCTTTTTTTGCTTCTTAAAATCTTTAAGAGCATGAATAGCACATCTCTGTGATATAGAAGGTGCACTATAGATAATAGATTCATTTATATAATTGATACAGCTTATAAGCTCAGGAACTTGAGATATAACATAACCAATTCTCCAACCTGTCATAGCAAAATTCTTAGAAAAACTACACACAGATACAGTTCTTTTTTTCATTCCTTCTAAAGTGATGATTGGAATAAAAGTTTTTTCATATGAATAAAAATCATAAACATCATCAGCAATAACTAAAAGGTCATATTTTTCAGAAATTTCTTTGATAATACTCATACTTTCCATACTGTAGCAAACACCAGTAGGATTAGATGGAGAGTTTACAACTATACATTTCGTTTTTGGAGTTATAGCTTTTTCCAAGTCTTCTTTTACAATTTGAAAATTATTTTCAATTTTTGTTTCTACAATTATGGGAACTCCATCAGATAACTTTATCTGATCAGCATACACTGGAAAAAATGGTGCAAGAAGAATAACCTCTTCATCTTTATTTAAAATACTTTTAAATGTAAGATAAAGAGCATGACAAGCTCCAGTAGTTATCATGATATCTTTAGGAGAAAATTCATAATTTTTAAAATTTTCTTTGTGATATTTGCATATCTCTTCTCTTAATTCAAGATATCCATATGAATCAGTATAATGGGTATGCCCTTTTTTAGCATCAATCATAGCCAGTTCAATTAAATGTTCATCAGTATGTATATCCAAATCTCCTATTCCAAGATTAATAAGAGGAAGAGAACAGCTTTCAGACCCTTTTTTATTTCCCATAGAATAATTTCTTTCCTTAAATTTATCTGCAATAAAACTTTTCATTTTTGCCCCCTACAATGAAAAAAGTGTTTTTCTTAAATTTTCTTTATTTATATTAAATTCCATATCTATTATATCAGGTCCTGTCAAAATAGCCCAGAGGACTTTATCTTCCATCTCTTCAAATTCCTCTTTTTTTACTATTTCTAATAATGTTGTTGGAAAAGATAATTTCTTGTAAAAAGGGAGAAGCTGTCCAAATTCTTCTTTTTTTCCTTCAAGCAGGAGTTGAACAAGTATACCAAATGCCACCACTTCTCCATGAAGATGTTCATTTTCCAGTGAAGGAAGTAAAGTAAGACCATAAAAAACAGAATGAGCAATAGCTCCATTGAGAAATTCTTCTACCAAATTAGAAACCATTCCAGTATTTACTATTATGGCAAGAACCACTTTTTTAAACTCTTCGTTGATATTTTCATTAAGGTAAGCCGAGATACCATTTTCAAGTATCACAGAGCCGCAGAGATGACTTATTTCTTTTCCTAAAGTATTTGGATAACTCATCTTGCCATTATTTTTCTTGAAAACATATTCATATTTCATTCTAACCTCATAAAATTTGGCAAGTGTATCTCCCATACCAGCCCAGATATATTTTTCAGGAGCTGTTTTTATAGTTTCTAAATCTATAAAAGTTTTTTTAGGAGGATAAGGAAAATCAAAAAATTCCTTAAAACTTCCATTATTATTATATACAACAGATAAAGCAGATGTAGCTGAACAGGTAGAAGCAATAGTAGGGATAGTAAATATATCTATCCCTAATTTGAATGCTGCTATCTTTGCTGTATCTATAGCTTTTCCTCCACCTATTCCTAAAATAAGATCAAATTTTTTATTTAGTGAATTTTCCAATATTTTATCAACATGTTCATAGGAACATTCACCATTATATTTTTCAATTGAATATTTTTTCCCATCAAGTAAGGGAAAAATCTTTTCTTCTATACTGTTAAAAGAATTTTCTCCAGTTATTATGAGAATGTTATTATATAATATAATTTCATTTTTTAGATATTTCCATATACTTTTATCTATGAAATAAGAAGTGAATGAAAAATTTTCAAACATAAATTGCCCCCATTATACACCATATTTTTCTCTTAATTTTTGAATAGTTCCATCATCAATAAGTTCTTGAAGAGCTTTATTGAATTTTTCCATAAGTTCTGTATCATCTTTATTGAAAGCAATAGCTTTAGGCTCCCCTTCAAGAGTTCCTACAAGCATAAGTTCAGGATTATTCTCTACAAATTTTACAGCTACACTTTCATCAAGGACAATTCCATCTATTTTTCCACTTTTTAAAGCAACAAGAGCACCAGTATTAGAAGAAAAAGGAGTTACAGTTGCACCTTTTACTTTTCTTGCAGCAGCTTCTTTTGTAGTTCCAAGTTCAGCACCATAGTTTTTATTTTCCAAATCTTCTATTCCATTAATAGGTTTATTTTTATTTGCTATAAAAGCTACATTAGATGAAAGATAAGGGATAGAGAAATTAACAGCTTTTGCTCTTTCAGGAGTGATACTCATTCCAGCTATTACAGCATCCATTTTTTTTGTCTGAAGTGCAGGAATAAGTCCATCAAAATTTGTATTAGACCACTTATACTGTATATTTAATTTTTGAGCTATTGCAGAAATGATGTCAGCATCTAAACCACATACCTGATCATTTTCTAAATATTCAAAAGGTGGATATTCAGCGTTAGTTCCTATTACATAGACTTTATCCTCTTTTGGCTGTCCAGTTTTAGAAGTTCCGCAGGCAGCAGCTAGTAATAATAGTGCAGATAACATAAATAATTTAAAAAGTTTTTTCATAAGTTTTCCCTCCATGTTTTATTAATAATTAAAATTAAAAAAAGTACTGATTCCTAAAAAGAATCAGTACTTCAACAAACAAATTCATAAAATATACTCAGGGGACATTAACCCCATCTTTGAAAAATATATTATATCATGAATAATGCCATATTAAAGAATCCTTTTATACAGGAATATGTTTGAAATATTTAATTGTGGCATACTCCTTAGATTCTTAAATAACATTTTTTTCTCCTTCTAATAATTTATTTTATTGAAGTGATTATATAACTTGGAAAAGAGATTGTCAATATTTTTTTGAAAAAAAATTTTTATAAAAAATTAAATAAATAATTTTTTTTGATAAGAAGAATATTACCATAATGAAATTTTAATGCTCAATTATGTCTTATTTTTATTCTTAAATTCAATAGAAGATATAAAGTTCTTGTAAAAAAATAAAAAATCACGTAGTATAGTTATATCAAACAAAGATACAATAGAAAGAAACTTTAAATTAATATATTCATTGAAATAAATGAGAAAATGTGATACGATAAATCAGCTTTAATATTATTAATGATGTATTCTGAAACACATTTTTAATGGACTAGGGAGGAAAAATGCATTTAAAAGGTAGAAATAAAAAACTGATAGTATTATCACTATTAGGACTGTCTCTTTTAGGATGTGGAAAAGAGGAAAAAGCTCCTGAGAAAAAAGTAGTAAGAACTATCACTAGTATGGATATAGATAGTCTAAACCCTTATAAACTTGTATCAAGCGGCTCAGAAGAGATAATGATGAATGTTTTTGAAGGACTTGTAATGCCTACAGTTGATGGGGGATTATATCCAGCAGTAGCTAAGGAATATAATATATCAGAAGATGGACTAAAATATACATTTAAAATAAGAGATGGGATTAAATTTCATAATGGAAATCCCTTAGATGTGAAAGATGTGGAATTTTCTTTGAGAAAAATGTCTGGAAGAGAAGGAGATACTCCTGCTCAGGCTATGTTTTCAAATATAGATGACATAAAAATAACTGGTGAGGATGAGGTAACAATTACTCTTAAAGTTCCAGATTCAGCTTTTATATATTATATGACAGAAGGAATAGTTCCTGATGAAAATAGAGATTCTTTAGACAAGGAACCAATAGGAACAGGACCATTTAAAGTATCTGGATATGAGAGAGAACAGAAAATAACATTAGAAAAAAATAATGATTACTGGGGAGAAAAAGCTAAAATAGATGGAGTTGAAATCTTTGTAACTCCAAATGCTGAAACAGCATTTTTAAAGCTTTTATCAGGAGAAATAGATATTCTTCCACGTGTGGATTCAAAGAGATTGAATGAACTTAAGAATTTTAAAACTATATCAGGAGCACAAAATACAGTTCAATTGTTTGCTCTTAATAATAAATTTGAACCATTCAGTCACAAAGAAGTAAGAGAAGCTATCAACTTAGCAGTAGATAAAGATGGAATAATTAAAAATGTAATGGGTGGATATGGAATAAAACTTGAAACAAATATGAGCCCAGTAATGAAAAAATTCTGTATAGATAATATTGATGAAAAAAGAGATATTGAAAAAGCAAAAGAACTTTTAAAAAATGCAGGGTATGAGAATCTTAAATTTACAGTAAGAGTTCCAAGCAATTATGCAATGCATGTATCAACAGCTCAGGTGATAGCTGAACAACTCAAAGAAGTTGGTATTACTATGAATATAGAAACTGTAGAATGGGCAACTTGGCTGTCAGAGGTTTACAGTGGAAGAAAATATGAAGCAACTATAGTAGGACTTACAGGAAAACTTGATCCAGATTCTATATTAAAGAGATATGCATCAGATTATCCAAGAAATTTCTTCAACTATGAAAATCCTAAATATGACAAACTTATTGCGGATGCAAAGATAACATCTGATGAAAATAAAAGGATTGAATATTATAAAGAAGCTCAAAAAATATTAAGAGATGAAAATGTAGCAGTTTTCATAATGGATCCGGAACTTATCACAGCTGTGAATAAAAACATAAATGGATATGTATTCTATCCACTCTCATTTACGAACTTCGCAAAAATTAGTATTGGAGATTAAGATGTTCTATATAAAAAAACTAACAAAAATGATTTTTTCCATATTTCTTATAGGAACACTTTCATTTTTGCTCTTAGAAATGATTCCTGGAGATCCGGCATCAGCAATACTTGGTGTTGAAAGTACTCCAGAGGACATTGAATTATTGAGAGAAGCACTTGGATTGAATAAGAGTCTGATAGTCAGATATCTGACTTGGGGGAAAGGGGTACTTGCAGGAGATTTTGGAAATTCCTTCAAGTACTCTGAACCTGTTGTTGATCTTATTCTTAAAAGACTTCCTCTTACATTAGAAATAGCTATGATTTCGATAGGGATAGTATTTTTAGTATCTATACCCCTATCTTTTTTGCTATATAAAATAAAAAATAAACATGTGAAAAAATTTGGAGACTTTATGATAGGAGTCTTTATCTCAGTTCCGTCATTCTGGCTGGGAATAATTTTTATGTTTGTTTTTGGAGTAATATTAAGATGGTTTTCAGTTGGATATAATAATACTTTTGCTTCTTTGCTGCTGCCATGTGTGGTTATAGCTATTCCAAATATAGGAATAATTACAAGCTATATCAGAAGTAATCTTGAATATGAGATGAGAGAAGAATATATAAAATATCTTTATGTAAATGGACTTAAAATGAAATGGCTTAATCTGTATATATTAAAAAATTCTATTCTTCCAGTGGTTCCACTGATAGGGATTATGATAATAGACCTTATCACAGGAATAGTAATAATAGAGCAGATATTTTCTATTCCGGGAATAGGAAGACTTCTTATAACTTCAGTAGTAACAAGAGACATCCCCTTAATACAGGGCTTAATTTTCTATACATCAGTGGTGCTTGTTCTTATTAATTTTATTATAGATATCCTCTATTCAGTCATTGATCCCAGAATAAGAGGAGGGGAGTAACATGAAAAAAAGATATGTTGGACTTATACTCCTTTTAATAGTGATAGCTTATTTTTATCAGAATCCCTATGCTATGAATGATAATATGATACTCGCAAGGCCAAGTTTAAAAAATCTATTGGGATGTGACAATTTAGGAAGAGATATTTTCAGCAGGCTTGTACTAGGTTCTTTTTATACTCTTCTTATAGCATCTGTTTCAGTAGCACTTTCTGTCATAGCAGGAACAATGATAGGAAGTATAGCAGGTTATTATGGAAAAGCTTTAGATTCTATTATTACCTCCTTTATAGAAGTAATAATAGCTATACCTTCAATATTGATAGCTCTTGGAGTAATAATAATTTTGAAGACTGGATTTATCTCTATGATAGTGGCAATTTTTCTTATCTATCTTCCAAGATGTGTAAATATGGTAAGAGGACTTGTAAAAAAAGAAAGAAATATGGAATATGTAGTGGCAGCTAAAACATATGGAGTATCAGATTTGAGAATAATTTTTTATCACATACTTCCAAATATAATGAAACCAGTACTTATCAGTTTTACCACTGGATTTGCTGGTGCAATACTTACTGAAGCTGGATTGGGATATTTAGGACTTGGAATTCAGCCACCATATCCTACATGGGGAAATATTTTAAATCAGTCACAATCATATTTTTTATCAGCTCCATGGTTTACTATAGCTCCAGGACTTGCCATAATATTCACAGTTTATCAAATGAATAAACTTGAAAAGAGAGGAAAAAGATTCTAATGATAATAAATATAGAGAAATTAAATTTAGAAATTGATGGACAGGTACTTTTAAAAGATATGAGCTTTCATATGGAAAAAGGAGAGATAGTTGCTCTGGTAGGAGAATCTGGAAGCGGAAAAACTTTGACTACTAAATTTATATTGGGAATACTTCCTGAAAGAAGTATAATTCATTATGAAAAATTTGAAAAAAACTGTAAAATAGGAGCAGTTTTTCAAAATGCTTTTATATCTTTAAATCCAACAATAAAAATAGGAAGTCAATTGAAAAGACTTTATGAATCTCATTATGGAGATGATGGAAAGTGGAAAGAGGAAGTAACAGCTTTGTTGGAAAAAGTCGGAATAAAAGAGACTGATAAATTTTTAAAGAAGTATCCTCATGAAACAAGTGGGGGAGAAAGACAAAGAGTAGTTATAGCAGGAGCATTAATAGGAAAACCAGAAGTATTGATAGCTGATGAAGTAACTACAGCACTAGATATGAGAACAAAAAGAGAGGTAATAACTCTATTTAAGAATATAAGAAAAGAACTTGGAATATCTATACTTTTTATTTCACATGATTTAGATTCTATAAAAAACTTTGCAGATAGAGCTTGTGTTATGTACAAAGGAAATATTGTAGAAGAAAACAGCTGTGAAGAAATATTTGAGCATCAGGAGCACCCTTATGTAAAGAAACTTATAGGTTTTTCTAAAACTCTGTGGACAAGAGGAGAATAATATGTTTTTAGAAGTGAAAAATCTAAATAAATACTATAATTCAAGAAATCTTTTTTCTAAAGAAAAAAAGCAGATATTGAAAGATGTTACCTTTGATGTAAAAGAGGGAGAGATATTTTCAATTATTGGACAATCAGGAGCAGGAAAATCTACCATTGGAAAGATACTTTTAGGAATTGAAAAGAAAAGCAGTGGTGATATAATGCTTATGGAGCGTCCTCTTGAAGAAATGGTAAAAAAAGAAGTACAGATGGTATTTCAAGATCCATATAGTTCTTTAAACCCAGCTATGAAAATAGGAAAAATATTGGAAGAACCTCTGAAAGTAAATGGAGTTAAAGATAAAAAAGAGAGAGAAGAAAGAGTTAAATCTATGTTGAAGGAAATAGGGCTGGAAGAAACATGTGGAAGAAAATATCCATCTGAATTGAGTGGCGGACAAAGACAGAGAGTGGTTATTGGAGCTGCCATGATATTAAAACCAAAACTTGTAGTGTGTGATGAACCAGTAGCTTCTTTAGATCTTTCAATACAAAATCAGATTTTAAATCTTATTAAAAAGTTTAATAAAGAATATAATACAACTTTTGTTTTCATATCACATGATTTAGGAGTTGTATATAATATATCTCATAGAGTTCTTCTTTTATATAAAGGGGAGGTTCAGGAAATAAGAGAAACTGTTGATTTTTTTAAAAATCCAAACAGTGAATATGGAAAATATTTTTTGGATGGAATAAAAGTCTAAAACTAAAAATAGGTACTTAAAGATTAGAAAATATCAAAATGGGGCTGTTGCAAATTAGTGATTGATAAACTAATTTGTGCAGCTTCTCTTATTTTTTATAAAAAAATAGAAATCTATTTTATAGATTTCTGCTAATTTATATTTTTATATTTATTTTTAAGCATCAAAAAAAGAAGTAGATGATTTTTTATTTATCTAAGCTACTTTTAATGAGTGAAGTGTTGTTCCTAAGCGATTATTTATATTTCTGCTTAGATATCTGTTGAAGTTGTAAGCGATACAAAACAAACATATTTCTCTTAAAACACTTTTTTTACTTCGAACTTTTAATTTTCGCAATTTCATATCTTCTTTCAAAACTGCAAAAGCACCTTCTACTTGAATACTTCTGTTCATTCTTAATTATTTTCCATAATTGCTTGATACATTCTCTTTTGATTTATTTGATAAAATTCTAAATCTCGCATTGTACTTAATTTTTTTGTTAGTTTCAGGATTCCAAAAATATTGAACTGTATTATTTTTGTTAGAGTATAGAAATTCTAATTCTAATCCATCTTTTCTAAATAGCTTATTTTCAGAATGATTATATATTAAATTTTCTACTCTGTTTAAATCATTTTTAAACTTTCTGATTTTAGATTTTTCAAAATATATTGGTTTTATATATGAAGTATAGTCCATTTTTTCCAAATATTCATAATTTGAAATGCTTTCATATCCTGCATCAGCTACAATATTTTTAATTTCTAAATTTTGAGATGAAATTTTCTCTAAAAATGGAATCAAAGTTTTAGAATCAGAAGGGTTAGAAAAAATTTCATATGAAGAAATATATTCACTAATCACTCCTATTTGTAGATTATATCCAGGTTTTAATTGACCATTTCTCATATGGTCATCTTTCATTCTCATAAAAGTAGCATCTATATCAGTTTTTGAATAGCTATTTCTACCATTAAGATTTTTAAAATAATTAGAATATTTTTGATACTTTTCTAAGTATTCTGCGCATAATTCTAAATATTTTTGTTCTTTAGATTTTCTCTTTCCTCTACCTTTGACTATTTGAAAATTCAAATTAGAAAGATATGAATATATTTCAAGGAAGTTGTCATATTGTAAGTTGAAATCATCATTAAAATTTGAAATTAATTCAAGAATTTTTTCATCTAATCTAGTTCTATATTTCTCAATAGATTTTTTCCAAACAAATGAATATTTATTAGCATATGCTTCAATTTTAGTGCCATCAATATATATTGTTTCAGTGGAAATATTTTCCATTTCAAAAATTTTTTCAACGAATTGTTCAAATAGATCTGGAAGAATATCTTCAGTTTTTACTAAGAATCTAGAAATAGTAGAGTGATCAGGAATTTTAGAATTTTGTAAAAGAAACCTGAATTTAATATTTTCACGGCAAGCCATTTCTATATCTCTAGTAGAAGTTAAATTGCGCGAATAGGCATAAACAATGATAGAAAACATTCTGATAGGATGTACCTTTGTTTTGTAAGAAAATACTTGCATTAAACTACTAAAATCTAATCCCTCCAATATTGAGCTAAGTTTTCTTACAGGATAATTATCAGAAATTTCATATTGTAAAAAGTTAAAAAGTTTAGGTTGATTTAATTGAAAAAAAATGTTATTATTAGTTGGTTTTTGCATAGGTATATTATATTAGAAATTTGAAAAAATTTTTAGTATTTTATACCTTTTTTTATTTTAAAAGAAAAAGCTGACAGGAAGAAAACTTCAAGTCAGCTTTTTGGGTAATTGGGCTATTTTGAATTTGCAACAGCCTCATTTTTTATTATATATACTTTAAAACAAATTTAGCTGAGAAAAAGGATGTTTTTCATCAAGTGTGCTGAGATATTCGAATATCTTTTTATTATCATGTAAAATTCCATGTTCTGAGCACTTTTTATGAAATAATTCCATTAATTTTCTGTTGTTTGGACTAATTAATTCATACTTATTTCCAAAAGAATGGATATATTTTTCTTTCATATGAGGAAATAATCTGTCTAATTGATGATAAAAATATTCTCTGTTTCCATCTCGAAGAGTTAACCCAATACCAAAACATATAATTCCATAGACTTTAGCTTCAATACAGTAATCTAAAAGTCCACTAATGTTTTCAACTGTATCATTAATAAAAGGGAGAATAGGACAAAGCCACACAACTGTTGGTATTCCAGCATCTCGTAATTTTTTTAATACTTCAAAACGTTTTTTTGTAGTACTCACATTGGGTTCGATTTTTTTACATAAATCTTCATCATAAGTTGTTAAAGTAACCTGTACTACACATTTTGTTTTTTCATTTATTTTTTTCAATAAATCTAAATCTCTCAATATCATATCTGATTTTGTTATAAGAGTAAAACCAAAACTATATTTATATACTAAATCTAGTGTTTTTTTGACATTTTCAATTTTTAATTCAAGAGGGATATAAGGGTCTGTCATAGAACCAGTACCTATCATACATTTTTTTCGTTTGCGTTTGAGAGCTTCCTCTAATAGTTCAATAGCATTTTCTTTGACTTCAATATCTTCAAAATCATGTAATATTCTATAACAACTGCTCCTTGAATCACAATAGATACATCCATGAGAGCATCCACGATAGAGATTCATTCCATTTTTAGCTGATAAAATTCCCTTTACTTTTACATAGTGCATATTATCTCCTTGGTTGAATAGAACAATAAGTATCGAAATAAGTAATATTTTTATATTATCTATATTATATCATAGATATATATAGAAAGATAAAAAATTAAAGTATTATGGAAATAAAATATCTGTCTTAAAAGAAGTCTGATATTTCTAAAAGTTCGCTTTGTTATATAAATATGAACATTTTTTAAATTGATTTTAAACATATATTGAAGTGGATTTTAAAAAATTGAAGAGAAGAAGGGGGGCTAGAGAAAGTTATGAAGGCAGTAAAGAAAGCAAAAAAGAAATAGAAGCAAAATTCATATATTTAAAGAATCTTTTGAAGTAGTAAAAAGCTATTTTATAAATAAAGTAAAAAATATTTAAAAGAAAAACTGTATATTACGGAAGGTAATAGAGTCTTTATTTTCCTTAGTTTTAAATGAGGAGATATCTGTTTAGTTAGCTCTCTCTTTTTTATATACAAATCTTTTTTATAATTATATAATGTATAAAGATGGTATTGATAAATAAGGAGGAATGAAATGAAAACAATAGGTCTTATTGGTGGAATGAGCTGGGAAAGTACTGTAACTTATTATGAGATAATCAACAGAACAATAAAAGAGAAATTAGGAGGACTTCATTCAGGAAAACTAGTTCTTTTCAGTGTGGATTTTCAGGAAATAGAGGAGTGTCAGGCAAAAGGGGAGTGGAATAAAAGTGCTGAAATTTTGACAGAAGCAGCACAAAGTTTGGAAAAAGCAGGAGCAGACTTTATAGTTATATGCACAAATACAATGCATAAAATAGCTCCAGATATTCAAAAAAATATCAATATTCCTATTCTTCATATAGCAGAAGCAACAGCAGATGAGCTAGATAAGAAAAATATAAAAAAAGTTGCTTTATTAGGAACAAAATATACTATGGAACAGGATTTTTACAAAAATAGACTTGTGGACAGGGGAATAGAAGTTATAGTTCCAGATGAGGAAGATAGGGCAGAAGTAAATAGAGTGATTTATGAGGAACTATGTCTTGGAAATATAGTACCGCTTTCTAAAAAGAGATTTCTTGATGTAATGAAGAAATTGGTGAAAGAGGGAGCACAGGGAGTTATATTGGGATGTACAGAGATTGGTCTTTTGGTACAGCAGAAAGATACAGATATTCCATTATTTGATACTGCAGCAATACATGCAGAAAGGGCAGCATTGAAATCAATAGAGAAATAATTTTGTAAATTTTACAGCTGAGGGATACTTGTATAAAAAGGGGAAAGAAAAATGAAAAATCTATTGTGCTTATATATAATAATATTATTCTTGCTGTTTACAGGATGTTTTCAAGAGAATGTAGAGTCATTACAGCTTGAAAAAAGAGATAGGATAGTTTATAGGATAGGAGAAAAAAAGCCTTTTAGTGGGGTAATAAAAAATTACTATTCAAATGGGAAATTAAAAGTGGAATATTCTTATAAAAATGGAAAACTTCATGGAAAATATAAGGAATATTTTGAGGATGGAAAACCAGCTAAAGAAATAGAATTTAAAGATGGAGAAAAACATGGAACAGTAAAGTGTTATTGTGGAGATGAAGGAAAGCTTCATCAAGATTCTGTATTTAAAGCTGGAAAACTTACAGGGAAAAGAATCACTTATTATCCAGATGGAAGTCTTTTAGAAATAACAGAATGGGAAGCTGATAAACTTTCGGGAATATTTGAACAATACTATATGAATGGACAGTTGAAAGTAAAAGGGAATTTTAGAAATGGAGAAGCTGAGGGAATAGCACAGGAATATTATGAAAATGGAACCCTTTTAGGAGAAACCTATTATATTCATGGAAAAGCAGAAGGATATTCCAGAGAATATTATTCAGATGGAAAAATAGCAAAAGAACTCAATTATGAAAATGGTATTGAACAGGGAGATGTTATAAGTTATCATTCAAATGGGAATATATTAGAAAAAGGCAGATATATTTATGGGAAAAAAGAAGGGATATGGACAACATATTATTCAAATGGAAATCCTATAAATAAGATAACTTATAAAGATAATGACTCTAAAAATGGTGAGGAATATAACTATGATTTAAAGGGGAATCTGGAGTTGAAAGTTACTTGGAATACAATTAATGATGAATTTATATATGAGCATTATAAAGATGGAAAAATCATAAATAAGGTGATACAAAAAAATAATACAAATTAAAAAAATTAAAGAAAAAAAGAATTTTAAAAACACCCCGAATAATATAAATGAAACATAAAAAATTCTGAGAGGTGGTACTAAAATGACTATTTATGATTTTAAAGTTAAAAATGTAGATGGAACAGAAGAAACACTAGAAAAATATAGAGGAAAAGTATTGCTTATAGTAAATACAGCTACAAGATGTGGGCTTACATCTCAATATGAAGGACTTGAAAAACTTTATGAAAAATATCGTGATAAAGGATTTGAAATATTGGATTTTCCAAGTAATCAATTCTTAAAGCAAGCACCAGAAAGCAGTAAAGAGATAGCTGAATTTTGTCAATTAAGATATGGAACTGAATTCAAAACATTTGCGAAAATAGATGTAAATGGAAAAGATGCTGATCCTTTATACATATATTTAAAAGATAGAGCAAGTGAAGAGGTAAAAAATAGAGAAACTGATTCATTTAAAGATAAACTTGAAAAATTAGGACAAACATTATTAGGTAAAGAGATAAAATGGAACTTTACTAAATTCCTTATAGGAAAAGATGGGGAAATAATTGGAAGATTTTCTCCTACTGTGTCACCTGATGAGCTAGATGCAGAGGTAGCGAGAGCAATATTGAAATAAATAATTAAGGCAGAGATTATCTCTGCCTTTTTTTGGGTTAAAATTTGTAATTGAATCTTACTCCATACTTGATTGATGAATCTTTTCTATTTCCTTCATCCGCTGCCTCTACTTCAAAGGTTACTCCCATGTGATTAGCTTTTTCTACTGTAAGTCCAATTTTTCCTGTAAGTTTTCCCTCTCTCTTTTCTGGAGTGATTAAACTATAATATCCTTCTTCTCCATTTTTAAGTTTTGCTTTGTTTCCATCATAGTTATCTCCAAATTCATATGCATATTTTACATCTGCTGTTACTTTTACAGATATATCATTTTTAGTATAAATTCTCTGTTGTGCTTTTACTCCTGCTCCTGCCTGCGCACTGAAGTAGTCATTATCTTTGATTTGTACTTCCAGTCCACCTTTACTTCCAGCACTTTCTTTAAAGTCATCTACTTTTCCATATTCTAAATTTAAATCAGCATATACATCCAATTGTCTGGAAATGTCTGTATAGATAACTTTTGTAAGCCTGTTATCAAATGCTACAGAATAAGTATTGTACTCCCCTTTATTTTCATATGTATTTTGAAGATTGAGCTTTCTCTTAGCAATGTGTCTGTTGTATCCAAGTTCCAATCTTGTAAGCCATGATACTTTATGTTCATCACTTAGATTTTTAACTCTGTGAGCTCCTGCTCTCAATGAGTATACATCCTCTTTTGAACCTCCATCATCAAAATCAAACTTCGATCCAGTAAATCCTAATGTATACCCATATTTACTTCCATACTCTGTTCCTTCTTTTTCTTTCATATACAGAAGCCCCATTACTTTGTAATCATAGTCATCTATTCCCACAGTGGAATCTTTATAGTTTCCATCAGTATAGATTACACTGTATTTACTGCTGTCCTTAGTTAAATTATATGAAGATTCAAGTTCATAAAAAGAGTTGTCAAATGCTCTGTTGATATTCTGCATTCTTTCTTGGATAGTTGCATAGATATCTCCTCTTGTTTCTGCAAGTTTTCTAGAAGCTTCTCTCTCAAACTGGTCTGCTGGAAGTCCTTCAAGATACTGATTCAATCCTTTTAGAATTTCAGCATCTTTACCATTTCCACCACTATTTTTAAGTATGTTGTCCAATCCTTTATCTAAGGCATCAAACTGATCACCTATTGTTAAATCTGCATATGGTCTTTTGGCAATAACAAGATTTCCTTTATCTGTAACTTTAGCAACAAATAGAGGAGATGTTACAGGAGTAAGTTTACTTCCTGTAATTGTTCCTGTTGCTGTATTTACAAATCCTTCTATTTCATAAGAAATTCCATTTCCTGTTGCTGCAAAGTTTGGAAGCAGTTTTACCTCACCACTCACACTGTTTGCATTGAACAATGGTGTTCCAGTTGTTACATCTACATATGCTCCATTTACTACTATATTTCCTGCAGTAGAAAGAGTTCCCCCTATAGATGTATATTTATCGTTGATTAATATAGTTCCATCTGGCTTTATTATGACACTTCCAACTTGTGCAGTAGCTAAACCTGTCAAAGCAGTTGTTGATCCTGTTCCGCCAGGTAAAATAGTAATATTTCCAGAATTAGTAAGTGTCCCTGGTCCTTCTATTCCAATACCATTTTTAACAAAAATATTTCCTGTATTTGAGAAAGTTGCTCCAACTCCTAAAAGCATTCCAACACCTTCATTAACAGTTATTGTTCCAGCATTTTCTATTCTTGCTCCTCCATATGCTGCCATTCCTACTGTAGTTGTTTTGCATGAAGCAATATTATTCCCTAAAATAATGTTACCAGCAGCAGCATTTACAGCTGTTGCACCATTTCTTACAAGAACTCCAATACCACCATTATCAACATTAATAACTCCAGTATTTATAAAGTTAGTTTTTTCTCCCTGAGCATATACTCCTATTGAATGATCATGATTTACAGTTATATTTCCGGTATTATTAATTTTTGTACCATTAGCTGCATATATTCCAATTGAATTAAGGTGCTGGTCACTATCAGTATGATTATTATTTTTTATATCTGTAGCTCCTACAGCTATATTTCCAGCGTTATTTATTATATTATTTCCATTAGAGAATATACCTACAGCTGAAGTTCCAAGTATCATATCAGCATTATTATTTACTGTTGCTGAGTTGGAAGTTATAGTAATAATTTCTTTTTCATTGATATTTTCAGTTTTGGCCTGCTGAATATATATTCCATAACCATTATTTCCAACACTCCAACTGCCTGTTGATGTAGATATAGTTCCTGCTCCGATTAATTTATAAATACCAACTGATCCAGAAGCTATTTTATCCTCAATAGCTATAGAGCCTGTATACGAAACATTTCCAGAACCTTCACTTACTATACCAATACTTGTATTTGTCCCAATACTCATATTGCCTTTAACTGTTGAATTCATTCCTTTAGTATATACACCAGTTGCATTACTTGAACCTATTGTAATATTTGACATATTAGCAATGACATCTCCAGAGCCTTCTCCATATATTCCGAGTCCATTATTACCAACATTCATATTCTCAATTCCTGTTCCTTGGGAAATTAAATTTCCAGTTATCATACTTTTAGCAAATATTCCAATACTGTTATTTCCTATTGAAATATTTCCAATACTTCTATATGAACCACTATTTAAAGAAATTCCTAGGGAAGATATTGATTTATCTGCAGAACTAGAAGAATCTAATACTGTTAAATCTCCATTTACTAAAATCTGACTTTTTTCACTGTATATTCCAATATTTTTATCTCCTGCTACCTTGACATCTCCTACTGCTGTAAAATTGGAATTTTCTCTTACTATAGTTCCAATCTGATTGTTTCCACTATTTCCTATAAAAATTCCACCAGCTGTAGTTCCTGTTGAATTATTTAACACCATACCAATAGTATAACTTCCTGTTTGTGTTATAACAGGAGCAGTTCCTATAACTGGAATATTATCATAATAAATACCTATTGAGTACTTAGATGAATTTCCTGCCTGTACTGCTATTGCAGAACTTCCAAATGTAGGAACAGTATTTTTTAAGAACACACCTATTCCACCGTTTTTTGCTGTAATGGTGAAAGTACTGCTGTTTAAAGTTCCTCCATCAGCAACTACTCCAATCTGATTATCTGCTGTGATATTTCCTGTAAATGTTAATGCAGCTCCTTTAGAATAAATATATATTCCATCTGTACCCACTGAAATATTGTCTGTATTAGTCACAACAGCAATTGTTCCTATGCCTTCAGCATATACACCTATTCCTTTATCTCCAGCAGCAACTGTACTTGTTCCTGTTAAATTTATATTTGAACCACCATTTGCAACTATCCCTATAGCATTTTTTGATGAACTTGAATCACCCACTGATATGCTGCTGTCTATTGTAGATATTGCTCCATTCATTGCAAATATTCCAATACTTTCATTACCTAAAGCAATATTACCAGCATTTATATTTGATGATATTCCTTCAAGAACTATACCTGTATTCCTTGCTTCAGTAGAAATTATATTATTTGATATAAGACCATTTGTACCTCCTTTGATATATACTCCTATTCCATCTGTTCCAGTCAGAGTCATATTATCATTTTGTATAGATGTAAGTATACCATTATAGTTAGAATATATACCTATACTGTTATTTCCTACCTTGATATTTCCAGTATTTACTATATCAGCTACATCTGTATACATTGCTATAGATGGATTATGTGCTGGAGATTCTCCATTTGCTGTTATTATTCCTGTATTATTTAAAGTAATAGTATGTAAAGGAAGTGAATCACCAATAACTGCTGCAAGCCCTATTCCACCATCTTTAGCAGTAAGATTTCCACTGTTGCTTATATTTTTATTTCCATTAACTCCATTATCATATTGTCCAAGAAGACCTATTGCACCAGTTCCTATATTTAAATTTCCTGTTGAGTTTAAACTTCCATTTGTTGTTGCTGTAGCTACAAGGGCTCCTGAACCTGTTACAGTAATATTATTTCCAAGAGTTAGATTTCCGCCATTATTAAATACTCCTATTCCTCCACCATCAAGAAAATTAATTGTTAGATTTCCAGTTGTTCCGAAGTTAACAATTCCACCATCAACATATATTCCAGTTCCTTTATTTATATTTAAAATTGATGTTTCTGTTGTGAGGGTAGTTCCATTTTTTACATACATTCCTATTCCATCTTCAATATTTATAGTTCCATTGTGAGAAAGACTCATTCCAGTTCCGTTTAAATATATTCCTATTCCATTTTTAGCATTTACAGTTGCATTGTTCATAGTATAATTACCAGTTATTCCAGAATCAAATAATATTCCAACTGATGTACCCAAGTTATTTGTTCCTGTTGTTATATTTGCATTATTGAATGTTACTGTGTCATCTAAAAGATAAACTCCAACAGAATCCTGTCCAGTTTTTATATTTCCTGAAATAACTGAATTATTCTTAGCAGCAACACCAACAATACCTGCTGAATCTGCTGCATTTACTGAAAAATCAATTTTAGCATTATCTGCGAATACTCCAACTCCTCCTGAAGCTATATTTAAAGTTCCAGCAGTTATTTTGTTAGAACCTGTATTTTTTAAATAAATTCCAATTGCATTTGATGTTATAGTTCCTTCTGTACCATTAAAACTATTTTCTAAACCATCAACATAAACTCCAGTTCCTGTTGTTGCAGTAATATTTCCAGTGTTTATCCCTGAATTTATTCCAGTTCCTGCTATGTACATTCCTAAGTTATTTCCAGATTTTATAGTTCCAGTATTTTTAATAAAAGATTTATTTCCCAGAGTATTATTTTTAGCTGCCATTCCAGCTGATGATGTTCCAGTTGCTCCACTTACATCAAGAACTCCATTGTTTATTCCCTCTCCTTCTTCAACATACATTCCTATATTATTTAAACTATTCATAGTTATATTTCCATTTGAAATTAGAGATGAATTTCCTTGTATATATGAAGCTATATTATTTGATGTTCCTGCTGCTGTAGATTCAATATTTTTAGTATTGATAAGTTTTACTCCGCCTGCTGCATATATACCTATACTGTCACTTCCAATAAGTTTAATGGCAGCTTTATTAGTCAAAGTTTTTTCAGATATTCCCTTATTGTAATATACACCAATATTTTTAATACCTGCTGTATTATTTATAGTTATATCATTACCTTCAATATAAGCTCCATTTGTAAGATATATTCCTGTTCCTTTGTTAGTATCTGTATTAAGGGTAAGTCCAGAAGAATTAATAGTAATTTTGCCATTATCCCCATATATTCCTATTGCTCCTGCAGTTCCTGTTCCTTTAACAGTTACAGTTCCAGAAACAGAAGAGACTCCATCAATAAATACTCCAGTAGTTTTTTCGCCATCAGCTGTAATATTTATATTTAAGGAGTTATTCCCTTTTGAATAAACACCAATAGCTTCATTTTTAACTTCTAAATTTCCATTGCCATTAAAAATACTTCCTGTCCCAGTATTTTCTAAGTATATTCCAACAGTTTTATTTCCTGCTGTCATTGGAGCAGTTACCCCATCTACTATTACATTTTTTCCATTATCTATCTCTACAACTGTATCTTTACCATATACATAGATATTTTTATTTTCATTTTTATTTATAAAATTTAAATTAGTTTTTAATTTTACAGCTGCTTTTTCTGAAAAAATTCCTACACTTGATTTTCCTGAGAAGCTTATAATATTACCTGTATTTAATTCTCCAACAGCGTTATCTTTTACAAAAATTCCAGTGACTCCATCTGTATTTAAGTGTATTGCTCCTTCATTTACAGCTTTATTTCCAATACCTTCTGTATATACTCCTATTTGAGAAAAGCTGTTTACATTGATTGTACCTGAGTTAAGAAGATTGGCAGTTTTTGTATACATACCAACAGCACCAGTTTTATCTGCTGTTAAATCAATAATACCAGTATTTGTTCCAATGTTAGCTAAAGTTCCCTTTAGAAGAAGTCCTACTCCATCTTTTCCAATATTTAAAGTTCCAGAAGATAGAATATTCATATTTTCGGCATATATAGCTGTTCCTTTTTCAAAATTTGAAGCATTTATATCAATACTTACATTTTTGCTTTCATTTCCTGTTCCTCTGTAGAAAATACCTGTTTTTCCATTAATATCTATACCAGTACCTGTTAAAGTAAGAGAAGCAGCAGAAATATCAGATTTTCCATCAAGCATAACTCCTATTCCATCAGAACCAATATTTAAACTCCCAAGATCAATTATATTACTGTCATTTTTAGCATAAATTGCTATTCCTCCATCTCCCACTGTTACTTTACCTTGGTTTGAGATAGTTGCTTTTTCGCCATATATTCCTACAGCAGCATTTAAGTTGTTTGAATTTCCAACTTTTATATTTCCAGTAGGCATATTAACTACTTTAGCATCAGTATTTGTTCCATTAATATTATTGTTGTATGCATATATTCCAATTGTACCTGTACCATCAAGAATTATATCTCCATTATTGATGATATCTAATTTTCCCTGATTTGCAAAAATACCTCCAGTTCCGAATTCATTTATAACTGCATTATTCAAAGCATCTTCTCTATATGCCATTCCTAAAATACCAATAGCTTGATTCCCCTGCACTTTTATATTTCCAGCATTAGAAACCATGCTTCCATTTACTGCATAAACTCCAATTCCTTTATCATTGACTATATTATTACCTGTTTCCACTTCAACTTTAGAATTGGCTGCCAAATTAATTTTTCCAAAGTTTATATATAAACCAATAGCACCATCACCAGTATCTGTCCTATCAGCTGTTATTTTAGAACCAGTTCCAAGATTTATTTGAGTATCTGCTAGACTTCCTGCTGACTTACTTGAGTTCATTTCAAGCCCAACTACCTGTCCTTTAAAATATGAAGCTGCATTAATACTATCAATTTCTGATTTTACTTCTATATTGTTGAGAACATTTAAGTTAAGTCTTTGTCCTAGAAATCTTCTGTAGTAAAAAAATCCTGGAGAAGCTGTATTAGTGTCTGACTTATCCATATTGGCATCAATATTTAAAGTCCCACCATCAACAACTGTAACTTTGTATTTGTCAAATACTTGTGTTCCATCAGTACCTGAAGTTATCTTTACTCCACCTAGGGCTGTTTCTATATTACTTTCAAGAGAGCCAATATTTAAAGTGCCAGCATTTTTTAAATTTACACCTATAGCCTCATTAGACATTACTACAATTTTTGCACCAGTTAAAGTTATTGGATTAGGCTTGCTTAAGTCTAATTCAATGGCTGTTGCTTTTCCTCTTAAAATTATTTCTCCATCTGTTAAGTCTATGTGACCATTTCCATCAGAATATACAGCATATCCATTTCCTTCATAGTCAACTATTCCATTGGTGATATCTATTTTTGAATTTGTTCCCATTGAGGCTATCCCAACAGAACCATTTTTAACTTTAACATATGTGTTTTTAGTATTTATTTTTCCACCTGCATTAGCAAAAAGTCCAATACCTTTATCAACTTCAGATATAGTAGTTCCTTCAACATAAATATTCACAGGGGCTGTTGGTTCCAAGATACCATTTCCAAATCCAGTTCCAGAATGAATCAATGATGTTCTATTAGCTGTAAAACTTCCACTATCTGATGAATAGACACCTATACTATCTCCAGATAAATTTATTGATAATTTATCATCAGATAATGCTATTTTTGAATTTGTATCTGTAACATAAAAAGGAATCGAGTTTGTTACAGGGCTGCTGCTGCCAATAGAAACATTTCCTGCAACAGAGATAGAATTTCCATCTTTAGCAAGAGCTGCTATATTTTCGCTCCCATTAATCATAAAAATATTTCCATCAGAAATTATATTGCCTCCAATAGTAATAAGTCCAATATTTTTATTTCCACCAGTTATGGAAATATTTCCATTTCCAATGGATAATACACCATTGGCTGAAATTACTGCCATTCCATCAGTTCCACCAGAAATATTAAATTCGTGAGAAGTATATTTTTGAGTCATTTCTTCAAGCATTCCAATATTTTTATTTCCATTTTTTATATCTACTTTTATGACTGATTGAGGACTAAGTTGATTGTATGTTTCATTTTTATGAACAATTCCAATATTTTCATTTCCATTAGTTATAATTATAGGTTTTATAAGATCTAATGTTCCTCCTCTAGCTGATCTCTTTATATATACACCTACATTTTTATTTCCATTTTCAATCTCTATTTTTCCATCATTTTTAAAAGAATGACTTTGAGTAATTGTCTGTTTATCATAAACCATGACAAAATTTTCATCGCCATTTATAATTATTTCTCCAGAATCATAATTAGAAATTATACTATCTCTGCTTTCATTTTGATGTTCTGGAGTATAAGCAAAAACAACATTGTTATTCCCAGTGATATTTACTTTACCACTATGTATTATATATGGATTGGCATATGGAGGACCATAATGTCCTTGTAGTCCAACAACATTTATAGTATTACCAGTTACATTTATAATCCCTTTCATAGATAACATCATATGCTTTGGAGCGAGATAGGAAGTTTTATATTTAGTCTGGATATCTTTAACTTCCTGTCTTTCAGCATCAGTTGCATCAATAATTTCATCAATCGAATCCATTGATTTATCTCCATGAGGGTCAAAATGTATAAACTGTCTGACACTTCCAGACTTGCTTCTTGCACTGGCATCTATATTAATTTCAGTATTTTCACCAAATAGAGTATATGGCGATCCAACTATTCTATACATTCCCATCTGTCCACTATTAGAAAATCCAGAATAAGTTTGATTAACTATTGATGTTTCTCCATATGGAGCTGCAAAATGAGCAGAATAGTCCGTAATTTCACTGCTGAATCCGTCAGTATATGAATTTCCAGCCACAGAGATATCCCATTTTCCAGAAGTCATTATTACTTGAGATATGGTTCCATTTGAGCCTGCAAGATTCCAATACCAAGAACCATCTCCATTACCTGATGAGGCTGTTGAAATATTTGGGATTGTAACTGTAGGAATATTTAATACTGGTACTGTAGGCGGAACAGGTATTGCTATTATAGTTGGTTCAAATCCATTTGGAGTTGCAGGCGGATTGACAACAACATTTTTCTCAGCAGGGACTTTAGGTATTGTTATTGCTGGTGCTGTAATATCTATTTTATCTATTGCTTCAGTAGGAACAATTGAAATATTTATTCCGCCTGAAAGCAATGGAATGTTGATTACAGGTGCAGTAGTTGCAGAGATTACTGGTATTGCTGGAGTAAGTGACTTTGGTAATGCTCCAAGGTTTATAACTGGTGCAGATACATTTACAGAAATATTTGAATTAATTGGAGAAAATTGAGGTTCAACAGGCTTAATATTTGCTCCTATTTCTATTTCTTCCTTGAATGTAGTAGTATCAACTACAACTCCATTTCCAGCAATAACTTTATCTTTACCCAAATCTTTTCCAGAATTTAAAATATCTTCTCCATAATGTTTATTGACAGCATCTATAGTTTCAGCAAATTCTTTATCTGTATTGTCCTTCATTTTGCCAGTACTTAAATTCTGATAGCTGAAAAAAAATTGAGTACTGTTGAATAAAGGCTTTGAATAGAAATCTCCCTTTTTTATTAAATCAGCTAGTTCAATATCATATTTTTTTATAATTTTTTCATTTTCAGAAATTTCTTTCTTTATCTTTTCTTTTTCAAGTTCTAAATTAGTTATTGTTTCTGTACTTAAAGATATTCCACCTGTTATTAAAAAAAGTATTAATAATGATAAAGAATAGCCAATTCTTTTTTTTATAAATCTTTTTAAAATTTTTTCAATATTATTTTTATTCATACATCTTCCCCCTTTAATCTATATTTTTTATTTTAAATTTCAATAATCTTTATTTGATTTAACTAGTATATTTTGTTAGGTAAACTACTTTACTGAAATTCTATTTTTAATGATAAAAAATATTTTTATAATTAGAAATTTTCTTTATTTTTTAAAAATATCCTATAAAAACATAAACTTTGACCTAAAAAATCATAATATATAATATAAATTAAGATAAGCATTTTTAATATACATCTTTATTTAAAATGAAAATATGATTACAGAAGAATTTTATTTTTTTAAAAAAATAAGTTTATAGATAAAAATAGTTTCTAATTTTTTTATTTTATACATATTTTTTTTAAAATTTTAGTTCTAAAATATATCTTTATATATTTTTAGTTTGATTTTTTATTATCTATAATTCAAATTTTTATAATTATTATTCATTTTGTATATTATATATATAAATAAAAAATACTTTTATTTTGATGATTTTTTAATGAATATCTATAATATATTAGTTTGTATTTTTATTTTGAAAAAACTCATTTATATAATTACAAAAAAATATGTACACTTTATTTTGAAAGTATATAAATAAATTGATCATATTCATTTTTATTAAATTGAATATTTTAATTATTTTTTATAAAAAAAGAATTTTAGTATTTTTATAAAAAACATTAAAAAAATTTATATTGATGAGTATAATAAAACGAATAAGCAACTGTAATTAGCGATTTTCAATAAAAAAGCAACTATTAATATGTAGAGATATTTTTCTGTCTATGCTACAATTTAATTAAAAAGAACAGGAGTGGGATATATGTCATGGAAGTTAAAAGATGAGGAACTTGAATTTATAGATGAAAATGAGGAACAGATAAAGGTATATGTGGGAAAGAAAGCTGATAATTATATAAGTATATGGAAAGAAGGAAAGAAATTTAATCCTGCAGCTCTTTTTTTAGGAATGATATGGCTGGGGTACAGAGGAATGTATAGAATTATAATGTACCTTATTGTAGCTTTTATTCTTACAGATATACTTATGATTTTTTTAGGTATAGATTTAACAAGAATATCTGGAATAGTGGCTGGTGTAATTTTGGGAATTTTTGGAAATTATTGGTACTTTCTACAGGTAAAAAAAGATATACTGGCAGGAAAAGAAAAGTGTTTAGATGGAGGAATAGGAATACTCATATCTCTGCTGATGCTTGCAGGATATGTAGTTTTTTCAGTTTATGTTGTTGATACATTTTTTTATTATATGCTTTATGGATATTATTATTAAACTTTTTATACTAAAATATATTTACTAGGAGGAGTTTATGAAAAAAGCTTTATCATTACTAATGGTTTTTATTTTTTCTGCTGCAGCAGTTTTTGCAACAGAACCAAAACCTGAAACTACAGCAGTTGAACAAACAAAAGCTAAAGAAAAAGATGTTGAAATTGTATTTGTATTGGATACTACTGGATCTATGGGGGGACTTATTCAAGGGGCTAAAACTAAAATATGGAGTATAGTGAATGAGGTAATGCAGACTCATAAAGATTCAAAAGTAAAAATTGGGTTAGTAGCCTATCGAGATCGTGGAGATGTTTATGTAACTAAAGTTACACAACTTAATGAGAACTTAGATGAGATATATAGTGTATTGATGGAATATAAAGCTCAAGGTGGTGGAGATGATCCTGAAGATGTAAGAAAAGCTCTTCATGAAAGTTTAGAAGTAATTCAATGGTCAGCACCTAGAGAAAATTTATCACAGATAATATTTTTAGTAGGAGATGCACCTCCTCATGATGATTACAATGATTCCCCTGATACTGGGGTTACTGCTAAAAAAGCTAAAAGCAAGGGAATTATTATAAATACTATTCAATGTGGAAATATGCCAGATACAGACCGTTACTGGAAAGCAATAGCACAATTTGGTGGAGGAGAGTATTTCCATATATCTGGAGATGGAGGAGTAAAAGTTGTAACAACTCCTTATGATGATAAACTTTATGAATTGAATAAAAGAATTGATAAAACATATATAACATATGGTAGTTCAGAAGTAAGAACTGAAGCTGTGAAAAAATTTGATTCAGAAAAACATTCTGTAGATGCTGCACCAGTAGAAGCAAAAGCATCAAGGGCAATAAATAAAGCAATAAATAAATACAGTTATTCTAAAGAGGATTTAGTACAGGCAGTAGAAAATAATGAAGTTTCTTTAAAAGATATTAAAGATAATGAACTTCCCGAAAATATGCAGAAAATGTCTTTAAAAGCAAGAGAAGGATATGTTCAAAGCATTATAGATACTCGTAAAGAAATAAGAGAAGAAATAATAAAAGTATCAAAAGAAAGAGAAGAATATATATTAGAACAAGAAAGAAAAGGAACAGCAGGTAAGAGTGAATTTGATTCTGCTGTATCAGAGGTTCTTAAAAAACAAATAAAATAGTGTAAAGATAAAGAAAGATGTAAAAACTAATAAAATTTTAAAATATTAAAAATTTTAGAACTTTATTTTAGTTTATAAACATCTTTCTTTTTTTATTGAAATAATAAAGTGGAAATAATTATATAAACAGTGTTAAAATGTATCTGTACAGGTATAAAAATTTATTATATTATATAAGGAGGAGAAAAAATTGAAAGATTTTTTAACTAATAGAGTTTTAATGGTAAGACCAATAGCTTTTGCTTATAATACTGAAACAGCCAAAGATAATCTTTATCAAAAAAATGATAATAAGGATGAGAAGGAACTGCAGAAAAAAGCAGTAGTTGAATTTGATGTTTTAGTAGAAAAATTAAAAGAGAAAACTATAGAAGTATTAATTGTACAGGATACTAAAGAACCTCATACACCTGACAGTGTTTTTCCAAATAACTGGTTTAGTACACATAAGAATGGAACATTAGTATTATATCCTATGTATGCAGAAAACAGAAGATTGGAAAGAACCCCTAAAATTTTAGATTTTGTAAAAAATAAAGAAGCATTGAAAATAATAGACCTTACTGAAAATGAAAAAAAAGGTAGGATATTGGAAGGAACTGGAAGTATGTGTCTGGACAGAAAAAATAAAATTGCATATGCAAGCTTATCTAAGAGAACAAACAAAGAACTTTTTGAGGAATTTTGCAGGTTGATGAACTATAAACCTGTAAGTTTTTCTGGAAAACAGACTATAGATGGAAGACAGGTTCCTATATACCATACTAATGTTTTGATGACTGTGGGAGAAGAATATGTTCTTATATTTTTAGATTCCATAATAGATAAAGAAGAAAAAGAAAGAGTAAAAAAATCAATATTGAATTCTGGAAAAGAACTTATAGAAATAACAGCCGAACAAACAAATCATTTCTTAGGGAATGCTCTTGAACTTAGAAAAAAAGATGGGAAAAAAATATTGGTGATGTCTAAATCAGCTAATGATATTTTAAGAGATGATCAAAGAAAGATAATAGAAAAATCAGCAGAAATAGTATATTCTGATATTCCTACAATTGAAAAATATGGTGGGGGATCAGTGAGATGTATGTTGGCAGAATTTTTCTTGTAAAATATATAAATAAAAAAGCTGATCTAAAAATATAGGTCAGCTTTTTTATGTTGTTTAAATTGATTATTTATTAACTACATAGACAGGTTTTGAACTGAATATCAATATTAGGCTTCCTATAATATAGAAAATAAATAAAGGAACTCCTAAATATGTCATTAAAATCAATAGGAAAATATGAATTACAGCTGCTAGAGTTCCAAAGATAACATCAGTTTTTCTATAAGATGAAATGAGGATTCCAAGAGTTATTATTCCTCCCAGCACCAACAACACAATTCCATTCAATGTATCTCCATTAGTTTTTGCAGCTTCCTGATACCATATCATTCCAATGAATAAACAGATTGCAGCAATAAAAATACCTCCAGCAGTACCTTTTGAAAATAATGGTACTTGAAATTTTTCTATACATTTTTGATTTAAAATACTGACTGCAGTTATTATTCCAATAATAATTGCAATAATTCCTAAAATTTTTAATACTAACATTTTACCTCCCCTAGATGCAAGTCTTTTGTAATAAAAATTATACTATTTAATTTTACACTTTTCAAATATTAAAATTATTTGAAGATATATGTATGACTAATTTTTAGAAAAGTGTATTAATTTTAAAGAAAGAAATAATGGAAAAAATAGAAAAAATATTAAATAATTTATAAAAAAAATTTCAAAAAAGTATTGACAAATATATGAAATTGATGTATCTTCTTAATTAAGAATTAGCACTCGACTTTGATGAGTGCTAACAAAAAGGTGATGAAAGATGTCTATTTCAGAAAGAGAGAAGCTAGTATTAAACGCAATAGTAAATTATTATTTGACTTTTGGAGATACTATCGGTTCAAGAACTTTGGTAAAAAAATATGGGATTGATCTTTCATCAGCAACTATTAGAAATGTAATGGCTGATTTGGAGGATATGGGATATATATCAAAAACTCATACATCTTCAGGAAGAATTCCTACAGACAAAGGATATAAGTATTATCTTGATGAACTGCTGAAGGTTGAAAAACTTACAAAGGAAGAAAAGAATAATATAGAGCTCGAGTATGAACATAGAGTTAATGAACTTGACCTGCTCTTGCAGAAAACTTCTTCTCTTCTTTCAAAAATGACTACTTATGCAGGAATAGCAATAGAACCAAGCACTATGGTAGAAAGAATAAAAAAAGTTGAATTGGTACACATAGATGAATTTTTGGTTTTAGCTGTAATAGTTATGGAAAATAGAGCTGTAAAAACCAAAAAGATAATTCTTAACCAGTCTATTTCTAAAGAAGAACTTGAAGTAATATCAAAAGAGTTAAATAAAAGAGTAGCAAAACATGAAATAAATTTGGGAAATATTGAAAAGTTTATTTTAGGAAAAAAATTGTTAACAGATGATATCGAACAATATGAAGATGACAGTAAACTGTTTATAAATAATGTTCCGAGTATCTTTAAAGATAAAAATGTTAATGAGGTATCAGAAGTCTTAGAACTTTTCCATCATAGAAAAGATATAAAACTTTTATTTGAGCAGCTTGTAAAAAATAGAGACAGCTCTTATGGAAAAGTGAATGTAATATTTGGAGAAGAATTAGGAATAAAAGGATTAGAAGACTATAGCTTCGTATATTCATTATATAAGGCTGGAGCATCTCAAGGAATACTTGGAGTAATAGGTCCTAAAAGAATGGCTTATTCAAAAACTATGGGACTGATAAAATATGTAACTCAAGAAGTAAATAAAATGTTAAATAAAATAGAGAGAAAGGACGAAACAAATGATAAATGATAAAGAAAAAGAATTAGAAAAAGAGTTAGATAAAGAAATGAAAAAGGAAGTTGAAACTTTCGAAGAAGATATAATAAAAGAGGAAGAAAAAGAAGAATGTGGATGTGGTTGTAAAGGTCATGATGAAGAAAAAGGATCTTGCTGCTGCGACAAAGAAGAAAAAAATACAGAAGAAGAAATTGGAAAGCTAAAAGCAGAAGTAGAAGACTGGAAGCAATCTTATCTTAGAAAACAAGCAGATTTCCAAAACTTCACAAAAAGAAAAGAAAAAGAATTGGAAGAGTTAAGAAAATTTGCTTCTGAAAAAATAATTACAAAGTTATTAGATGGATTGGATAATCTAGAAAGAGCTATATCAGCATCAGAAGCAACAAAAGATTTTGATGGACTTGTAAAAGGTGTGGATATGATACTTGGACAGTTGAAGGGTATCATGGAAACTGAAGGTGTAGAACCAATAAAAGCAGAAGGAAAGTATGATCCAATGTATCACCATGCTGTAATGGTAGAAGATAATCCTGAATTTGAAGATGATACTATTATTCTTGAACTTCAAAAAGGTTACACAATGAAAGGAAAAGTAATAAGACCTGCAATGGTAAAAGTATGTAAAAGAGGTTAATAAAAAACTTTAATATAATTATAGTAAAAAACAATTTTAAATATAGAAGATATTTTAGGAGGTAATTAATAATGAGTAAAATAATAGGAATTGACTTAGGAACAACAAACTCTTGTGTAGCAATAATGGAGGGAGGAAGTGTTACAATAATCCCTAACTCTGAAGGAGCAAGAACAACTCCATCAGTTGTAAACATCAAAGAAAATGGAGAAATTATAGTTGGAGAAATTGCAAAAAGACAAGCAATAACTAATCCATTATCAACTGTAAGTTCAATCAAAACTCATATGGGTTCTGATTACAAAGTAGAAATATTTGGAAAAAAATATACTCCACAAGAAATTTCAGCTATGACACTTAAAAAATTAAAAAAAGATGCTGAAGCTTATTTAGGAGAACCTGTAACTGAAGCAGTTATTACTGTACCAGCTTACTTTACTGACTCACAAAGACAAGCAACAAAAGATGCTGGAGTTATTGCAGGATTGGATGTAAAAAGAATAATCAATGAACCAACAGCAGCAGCACTTGCTTATGGACTTGAAAAGAAAAAAGAAGAAAAAGTTCTAGTATTTGACTTAGGAGGAGGTACATTTGACGTATCTGTATTAGAGATAGCAGATGGAGTTATTGAAGTTATTTCTACAGCAGGAAACAACCACCTAGGAGGAGATGACTTTGATGCTGAAGTTATCAAATGGTTAACAACTGAATTTAAAAAAGAAACTGGAATTGATCTTTCAAATGATAAAATGGCATACCAAAGACTTAAAGATGCAGCTGAAAAAGCTAAAAAAGAACTTTCTACAATGATGGAAACTTCTATATCTTTACCATTTATTACTATGGATGCTACAGGACCTAAACATTTAGAAATGAAATTAACAAGAGCAAAATTTAATGATTTAACTAAACATTTGGTAGAAGCAACTCAGGGACCTACAAAAACTGCTTTAAATGATGCAGGATTAAATCCATCAGAAATCAATGAAGTATTACTAGTAGGAGGGTCTACAAGAATACCAGCAGTTCAGGAATGGGTGGAATCATTCTTTGGTAAAAAACCTAATAAAGGAATCAACCCAGATGAAGTTGTTGCAGCAGGAGCAGCTATTCAAGGTGGAGTACTAATGGGAGATGTTAAAGATGTTCTGTTACTGGATGTAACTCCATTATCATTAGGAATAGAAACTTTAGGTGGAGTATTTACTAAGATGATTGAGAAAAATACTACTATTCCAGTTAAAAAATCACAAGTTTATTCAACAGCTGTAGATAATCAGCCAGCAGTAACAATCAATGTATTGCAAGGAGAAAGAGCAAAAGCTTCAGATAACCATAAATTAGGAGAATTTAACCTTGAAGGAATTCCAGCAGCTCCAAGAGGGGTACCACAAATTGAAGTAACATTTGATATAGACGCTAATGGAATTGTTCATGTATCAGCTAAAGATTTAGGAACTGGAAAAGAAAATACAGTAACTATTTCTGGATCTACTAACTTATCTAAAGAAGATATTGACAGAATGACTAAAGAAGCTGAAGCTAATGAAGCTGAAGACAAAAAATTTAAAGAATTAGTAGAAACTAGAAACAAAGCAGATATGCTTATTGCTTCTACTGAAAAATCTCTAAAAGAATATGGAGATAAAGCTACTGAACAAGAGAAAAAAGATATTGAAGCAGCAATAGAAGAACTTAAAAAAGTAAAAGATGGAGAAGATAAAGATGCAATAGAAAAAGCTATGGAAAGTTTATCACAAGTAGCCCACAAATTTGCTGAAGAAATCTATAAAGAAGCTCAAGCTAAAGCACAAGCTGAACAAGGAGCAGGAGCTCAAGGTGGAGAAAAGAAAGCTGACGATGATGTAGCAGATGCTGAAGTTGTTGACTAAGAACTAATTAAATAATTCCTGAGAAGGAAAGCCAATAGAGGGAATAGGGTACTTTACTCTATTCCCTTTCTGGTAATAGGAGTTAATTATTTTCAATGAAATAAGGAGGGGAAATGAGAGGAAGAGGATACTTGGAAATAAAAGATTTAGGCTTAATTGAAGTATGTGAAGAAAAAGATGGTATTAGCAGTATTAATTTCAGAGATATCAGATTAGAGGAGATATACTCAAAAGAAGTAGAAAAATGTATAGAGCAGCTGAAAGAATACTTTGATAAAAAAAGGAAAGTATTTGATGTAAAACTTGATATAAGCCAAGGAACTGAATTTCAACAGGAAGCTTGGAAAGCTTTATTAGATATTCCCTATGGAGAAACAAGAAGTTATCAGGAACAGGCAGCAGCTGTAAAAAATCCAAAAGCTGTCAGAGCTATTGGTGGAGCCAATCACAATAATCCTATTTCAATCATAATTCCTTGTCATAGAGTTATAGGTAAAAATGGAAAATTAACAGGATATGGAGGAGGTCTTTTCAGAAAAGAATATCTGCTGGACCTAGAAGAAGCTGAATATAGGAGATAAAAATGGAATATAGTTTAAGAAATAGTTTAATGGAAATAAGAATAGAAAGCTTAGGTGCAGAGCTCATAGGGATGAAGGATTTAACAACAGGTATAGAATATATATGGCAAAAAAATCCTGAATACTGGGCAAAGAGTTCTCCAATATTGTTTCCCTTTGTTGGGGCTTTAAAGAATGGCAGATATTTTTATGAAGGAAAAGAGTATAACCTTGGTTTAAAACATGGCTTTGCGAGAGATTATGAATTTCAGATGAGTGATCAAGGGGATGACTATCTGGAATTTCTTTTTGTTTCAAATGATGAAACAAAAAAAATCTATCCTTTTAATTTTAAACTCTATGTAAAATATATAATAAAAGATAAAAATTTAAGAATAGAATATAAAATAGAAAATACAGGAGAAAAGGAAATGTATTTCTCATTAGGAGCACATCCAGCATTTAATACCCCTGTAGGAAATGGAATAGAATTTTCAGATTATTATTTAGAGTTTGAAAAAGAAGAAACTGGTGAAGTAAAAACTTTTAATGGGACATTGATATCCTCTCAAAAAAAAATAAAAGCTTTTGAAGGAAAAATACTTAATTTGGATAAAAATACTTTTGCAAATGATGCCCTTATTATAGAAAACCCAAATTCTAATGTTGTTTATTTAAAAAACAGCAAAAATAGTAAAGGAATAAAATTTATGTATAAAGGATTCAAATATATAGCATTCTGGAATAAACCAGGAGCAGAGTATGTATGTTTGGAGCCTTGGAATGGAATATCAGATTTTGATAATGCTTCAGGAAACCTTAAAGAAAAAACAGGAATAGAAAGAATTGGAAGAGCTGAAGTATATCATAGGGCATTAGATATAACTATTTTATAGTTTATATAAAAATGTATCATGTTATATTGAAAATTGTGATATAATACTTTAGATATTAGAAACGGAGGAAAATATTAAATGGCAAAAAGAGATTATTATGAAGTGTTAGGAGTAGCAAAAGATGCTTCTGAAGCTGATATTAAGAAAGCATATAGAAAAGCTGCCATGAAATATCATCCTGATAAATTCAGTAACGCCAGCGAAAAGGAAAAAAAAGATGCTGAAGAAAAATTCAAAGAGGTAAATGAAGCATATCAGGTGATATCGGACAAAGAAAAAAGAGCTCAATATGATAGATTTGGTCATGCAGCCTTTGAACAAGGTGGACCAGGAGCTGGAGGATTTGGAGGAGGATTCAGCAGTGAAGGATTTGAAGATATATTTAGTTCATTCTTCGGAGGAGGATCTGGTGGATTTGGAGGATTCAGTGGCTTTGGTGGCGGAAGTTCCAGAAGAAATTATGTGGAACCAGGAGCTGATTTAAGATATCAAGTAGAGATTACTCTTGAAGAAGCTGCAAAAGGTGTTGAAAAAACAATAAAATACAAGAGAAATGGAAAGTGTGGAACTTGTAATGGAAGTGGAGCTGAACCAGGAAGTACAATGAAAAAATGTACTAAGTGCGGAGGTTCTGGAAGAGTAAAAACAGTTCAGAGAACTATACTTGGAAATTTTGAAAGTTATGTGGAATGTGATGAGTGTCATGGTAAGGGAGAAATACCTGAAAAGAAATGTAAAACTTGTCATGGAACAGGTATTGTAAAAGAAACTGTAGAAAAGAAAATAAAAATACCAGCAGGAATAGATGATGGTCAAAAATTAAGATTGGATGGAATGGGTGAAGCTAGTGAAACTGGTGGACCTAATGGAGATCTTTATGTAATAATAAGAGTAAAAGAACATGACTTGTTTCAAAGAAGAGGAGATGATATACTTTGTGAAGTACCTATTACTTTCACAACAGCTGCTCTTGGAGGAGAAGTAGAAATACCTACTCTAAATGGTAAGAAAAATATAAAAATACCAGCAGGAACACAAACTGGAAAACTTTTTAAACTAAGAGGAGAAGGGATTAAATCTTTAAGAAGTTCTATGATTGGAGATCAGCTAGTACAAGTAGTAGTGGAAACACCTACTGATCTTAATGATAAACAAAAAGAACTGCTGAAAGCCTTTGATGACAGTTTAAAAGATAAAAACTATAAAAAACATAAAACTTTAAAAGATAAAATAAAAGCTTTTTTTAAGTAAAATATTGAAAAAAGCTATATAAATCATAGAAAAAATTGAAAAAAAGCTTATGATATGTTATACTTTTAACAAAGCTTTTCTGATGAGGGGGATTAACAATGGAACAATTATTAGGTAAATATGGTGGAATGGGACTAACTTTTGTAGTGTGGATAGCTGTATTCTACTTCTTATTGATATTACCAAACAAGAAAAAACAAAAGAAACAAAAAGAAATGATGGATTCATTAAAAGAAGGAGCAGAAGTAGTTACTGTTGGTGGAGTAAAAGGTACTATAGTTTCTGTAAGTGAAGATTATGTAGAAGTAAGAGTTGATAAAGGTGTAAAAATAACTTTCACTAAAGGAGCTATTTCTAGAGTATTATAATAATTGAAATAAAACGACAATGAACATTGTCGTTTTTTCTTTAATAAAGCGGGGACATAAGATGAAGAGGATACTTACAATTTTTTTATTTTTATTTTTAACAGTACTTTCATTTGCTGGAACTATTAGATCGGTAAAGTTGAATGGAGCTGTTCTTACCATGGATTTTTCAGGATCACAAAAACCAAAATATACAATGAATTATGATGAATATAATAAATTGATTTTTTTAGAATTTCCAGATAGTACTCTTACTGGAAAAGTAGATAGGAAAAGTTTTACAGGAAAATATGTAGAAAGTCTTGAAGTTGTAGATTACAGTGGGTCAGTTGGATTTTTTATTAAATTGAGAAAAAATATCACTTACAGTGGGGGTATTGCTTCAAAGGGAAATAATTTTGTTCTTACTTTCAATGATAAATCACAAAAAAAACAATTTACTATAGCTATAGATGCTGGACATGGTGGGAAAGACCCAGGGGCAATAGGATTTAAAAAGTACTATGAAAAAACTATAACTTTAGCAGTAAGCAAGTATTTAAGAGATGAATTGAAAAAAGATTTTAATGTTGTTATGACTAGAGATACAGATGTTTTTGTAAGTTTATCACAACGTCCAAAAATAGCTAATAAAGCAAAAGCAAATATGTTTATCAGCATACATGCAAATGCAGCAGTATCAAGCAAAATGAATGGAGTAGAAGTCTTTTATTTTTCTAAAAAGTCTTCACCTTATGCTGAGAGAATAGCTTCATTTGAAAATAGCTTTGGAGATAAGTATGGAGAAAATAGTAGCGATATAGCCCAAATAATGGGTGAACTTGCATATAAGAAAAATCAGGAAAGTTCTATTGGGTTTGCAAGAAAAACAAATAATGCTTTAGCAGAAGCAATAGGATTAAACAATAGAGGAATACATGGAGCTAACTTTGCTGTACTGAGAGGATTTAATGGACCAAGTGTTTTGGTAGAGGTAGGATTCATAAGTAATAAGAGTGATCTTCAAAAAATAACAAATCCAGTATATCAAAAAAAGATGGCAAGAGAGATAGCGGAAATGGTGAGAGGATATTTTTATTGATTAATGAGGTGAAGCAGTGAGCAAAAAATGGTTAGGAGTATTAATAGGAGCATGGATAATTACTGCATTATGTGGAATAACATATTTTAATATTATAAAAGATAAAAGCATAAAAACAATTGATATTAATGGAATAAACATAGAAGAAAAAGCCAAAGAAAAAATAGTAATATATATTCCTTCAGCAGATGGAAAAGAGCTTATTAAAAGAGATGAAAATATAGAAGAAAGTCAAAGCAGAAGAGATAAATCTGTTAAAGTAGCATCAAAAACTATAGAAATTCTTCAGAATGAAGGCTTTCTTGAGAATAAGGACATTACTATTTTAAATTTATATTTTAGCAATGATACTGCATATATTGATTTAAGTTCTTCAGCAAAAGAATTAGATGATAATAGCCGTAAAAATCTTTTGAATATTTATTCAATAGTGAATAGTTTGACAGAACTTGGAAATGTTAGCCGAGTAAAAATATTAGTAAATGGAAAAGATGGAAGTAAAAATTTGGGTAAATTTTATAATAGAAATACAAATATATAATTGAATAAAAAATTAAGAGAGTACCTTGAAAAAAATAAGGTACTCTCTTTTTTTATTTATTGGCAAAATAAGACTAAAAAAGATTGATATGAAAAAATAAAAGACATATTGTTTTAATAATGTGTAGAAAAAAAATAATTTTTTTTTTAGATACAAGTTGATATGAAGTGATTAATATAGGAGTTTGAGTGTATGATACAAGTTAAAACCTAGTAAAAATCAGTGTTGACAACACATAATGATTGAATTATACTTATCATAATAGAAAAAATAATATTATTAAAAAACCCATGGGAGAAAATTATGTTTGAGATTGATAAAAAAAGTGAAGTTCCTTTATATCAACAGTTAGTACATAGCATAAAAAAGCATATTGAAGAAGGTATATTAAAAGAAAATGACAAAATACCTGCTGAATCAGAATTTTGTACTGTATATGATCTTAGCAGAACAACTGTAAGACAGGCATTGAGAGCTTTAGAGAAAGAAGGATATATTTATAAGCTTCAAGGAAAGGGAAGTTATGTATCATCTCCTAAAATTTATCAAGATCGTTCAGGTTTTAGTAAATTTTATGATGATATGATGAGCCTAGGAAAAATTCCTGTTTCTAAAATATTATCATTAAAAATTAAAAAGCCAAATACTCTTGTTAAAGAGAGAATGAATCTTTTTGATGATGAACTTATATGTAAACTTGTATGGATAAGATATGGAAATGATGAAGCTTTAATCTATGAAACTATTTATCTGAACTACTCTTTAGTAGAAGGAATTGAAAATATTGATCTCAAATCAAAAAAATTATATGATGTTTTAACAAATGAATTTGGAATAAAAATAACTCATGGAAAAGAGTTGTTTTATCCATGTAAATTGGATACTTCTGAGGCTAAATTTCTAGGATTGAATGAGGAAGATTTAGGAATGAAAGTAGAGAGAACAGTTTTCCAAGGAAGTAAGGTTTTAGAATATACAAAATCTACAGTGAGGGGAGATAGGTTTGTTTATACAACAAATTTTTAGAAATCTCCATTGAAATAAATTAGGAGGGAAAAATGACTTTTTTTACATTTGTTTTAATAACAGCATTAATTGCTTTTGTTTCATGGTTAAAAACTAAAGGTGAAGACAACAGTGCACAGGGATATTTTCTGGCAGGGAGAGGTTTAAGTGCCACTGTTATTGGATTTTCAATGGTGTTGACTAGTCTTTCAACAGAACAATTAGTTGGAGTAAATGCCTCTTCATATATAAGCAACTTTTCGATAATAGCATGGACTGTACAATCTGTAGTTCCTTTATGTGTACTTGCATTATTTCTTTTACCAAGATATTTAAAGGGTGGATTTACAACTATACCTGAATTTTTCGAGGAAAGATATGACAAACAGACAAGGCAGATAATGTCACTGCTTTTCCTTGTTGCATATACTTTTGTAATGATACCAGGTGCACTTTATTCAGGAGCTATTGCTTTTACACAAATATTTGATGTAACAGGAATGTTTGGAGTAAGTTTTAATACAGCTCTTTGGGGAGTAGTATGGCTGATTGGAATTATTGGAGGAATCTATGCAATATTTGGTGGACTGAAAGCAGTTGCAGTATCAGATACACTAAATGGATTTGCTTTGATAATAGGTGGAACAATGATACCTTTCTTTGCTTTAAAATTTTTAGGAGACGGAAGCTTATCAAAGGGAGTAGACATAGTTACATCATCACATATAGAAAAATTGACAGCTTGGGGAGCAGCAGGAGATCCAGTACCTTGGACAACAATATTTACTGGAATATTAATAGTAAACTTTTTTTACTGGACAACAAATCAGGCAATAATCCAAAGATCTCTTGCAGCTAAAAGTCTGGCAGAAGGACAAAAAGGAATCTTATATGCAGGAATATTTCTATTATTCCTTCCTGTATTATTAAATGTTCCTGGACTTATTTCTTTTCATATTTTTGGAGATTCACTGGGAAATATAGATTTAGCCTATCCAACACTTGTATCAAAAGTTTTACCAAAACCTTTGTTGGGATTTTTTACAGCATGTTTGTTTGGAGCAATATTGAGCACATTTAATTCATTTATAAATAGTGCTGCAACATTATTCTGCTATGATATTTACAAACCAATATTTAATAAAAATATATCTGATGAAGATTTAATAAAAGTAGCTAAGATAGCTGGAACTATAATAGCAATAGTATCTATGATAATAGCACCATTACTTCAGTATGGAACAGGTGGATTATTCCTGCTTCTAAAAAGATTTGCAGGATTCTTCAACATACCTATAGTTGCTCTTGTAGCAGTAGGATTTTTGAATAAGACAGTATCTGGAAAAGCAGCAAGAATAACAGTACTCCTTCATGTAATACTATATTTTTCATTAGTATGGATATTTAAAGTAAAACTAAACTTTGTTCATGTAATGGGAGGGCTGTTTGTATTTGACATAATAGCAATGTTTATTCTAGGAAGTGTTTTCAAAAGAGAAAAACCATATGTTCCATCAGTTAAAAACAAATCAGATGTAGATTTAACAAATTGGAAATATGCAAAGGAAGCATCAACTCTGCTTGTATTGGGGCTGTGCTATCTATATTGTATTCTTTCTCCAATAGGGCTGGCAGGAGGAAATAGTCTGACAAAGATAACAATGGTATTTGTAGTAATTGCTCTGGTATTAATGGGAGCTTTAAATATAAAAAAGAAAAAAGTAACTAAAGCAGTATGTGAAGAATATTAAAGAAAATCGGAAACAAGGCAGCTGGAAATTTAAGGAGGAAAAATAAATGAATAATAATATAGCTTTTATATTATTAGATCAAGTAAGAGTTGATATGTTGGGAACATATGGACATAAAATAGTAAAAACACCAAATATGGATGCAATAGCAGCAGATGGAGTCAAATTTAATAATGCATTTACTCCAGCTTCTGTATGCAGTCCAGCAAGAACTTCACTATTTACAGGACAGATGCCAAGCAATCATGGACTTATGAGAAATAGCGAAAAGGGTGGATTAGGAGATCCTTCTCTATCAAATCCTAATATAATAACAGAGATGCAGGATTATATGAATTATTTAATTGGGAAATGGCATGTTGGGAAAACAGTTCTTCCTAGAGATTTTGGATTTAAAGGTCATAACTTTGATGGATATGGATATCCAGGAAGCGGAGTATATAAAAATCTTGTATTTACACAAGGGCCAGAGCAGGAAACTAGATATAAAGACTGGCTGGAGGAAAAAGGTTTTGAAATACCAGAAGTTTCTAAAAGCTACTTTGGAGAAAATGCTCATCTTAGAGTTCAGGAGCTTTGTGGACTTTTAAGCGGAACAAGAGAAGCTACTCTTCCTTTCTTTGTAATAGATGAAGCAAAAAAAGCTGTACTTGAAGCTAAAAAAGAAAATAAGCCATTCTTTATATGGATGAATTTCTGGGGGCCGCATACTCCTTGTGTGATTCCAGAGCCTTATTATTCAATGTATAAATCTGAAGATGTAATCTTAGATGAAAGCTTCTATAACCCAATGGCAGGAAAACCAAATCACTATAGAGATATAGCTAAAATGTGGGGAGTATGGGATGCTTCTGAAGAGAGATGGAAAGAAGTTATTGCTAAATTCTGGGGCTATATAACTTTAATAGATGATGCAATAGGAGAATTTGTAAAGTTTTTAAAAGAAGAAGGTCTTTATGAAAGTTTATTTATGGCGATAACAGCTGATCATGGAGATGCAATGGGAGCTCACAGACTTATAGAAAAAGGGGAATTTATGTTTGATACAACATATAGAATTCCTATGATAATCAAAGATCCTGGGTCAAATAGAAAAAATGAAGAAGACAATAATTTTGTATATCTTCATGATTTAACACCAACTTGTAATGATGTTGCAGGAAAAAAGATTTCCGATTTCTTTGATGGAGAATCTCTTCTTCCTATTTTAAGAGAGGGAAAAAGTAATGGAAGAAAAGGAGTTCTTGGACAGCTGGCTGGACACTTTGTATATTTTGAACAGAGAATGTGGAGAAGAAAAGACTATAAGATAATTTTTAATGCTTCAGATGTTGGAGAGCTTTATAATATGAAAAATGATAAAGAGGAAATGAATAATCTATTCTATGATGAAAAATATAAAAATGTAAAAAAAGAGATGCTGGATGAACTTTACAGTGAAATGGTAAAGTTAAAAGATCCATTGGCAGGATGGCTTTACAGAATAATATATGAAATCTAAAGAATGATTGTAAAGTCGAAAATAGTAAATCTCTTGTAAAATAATTGGACAGATGATATTATTTAATCAATAATAAAATATTTATGGAGGACAGGATGCTATTAAATAAATCTAAAAGTCCACTTTACTACCAATTAGCAGAGATTATCATAGAAGAAATAAAAACTAAAAATTTAAAAGAAGATGATAAAATTCTTACTGAAAGAGAATATTGTGAAAAATATAATTTAAGCAGAGCTACAGTGAGACAGGGAATAGCCTATTTAGAAAAAAAAGGATATCTATATAAAATTCAAGGGTGTGGAACTTTTGTTTCATCAAGAGTATTAAAGCAGAAACTTTTGAAATTCTATAGCTTTACAGAGGAAATGAAAAAGCAGGGAAAAACTCCAGAATCAAAAATACTTTCATTTAAAGAAAAAATAGCTGGAGAAAAAATAGCTCAGGAATTAAATCTGGATAAAGAGGAAAAGATATTTGAGCTTGTAAGATTAAGACTGGCTGATAAAGATATATATATGTATGAAAAAACTTACCTTCCAGTTAAAAAACTTTTAAATTTTTCTAAAAAGGATATTTTAAATACACCTTTGTATGATGTTTTACAGAAGAAATATAATATAATTTTCAGCAAAGCAACTGAAAGATTTTCAGTTCTCAGTGCAGATAAGAAAATTTCTGAAGTTTTGGAAATAGATGAGAAGAGTCCTATTATAAAACTTCAGAGATGGACATATACTGGAATAGAAAAAATAGAATATACAGTAAGTTTTCTTCGTGGAGATAAATTTGAATTTGAAGTAGATTTAGAAGATAATTAAAAATCAGGCTCATATGAGTCTGATTTTTAAAAGCTAAAAATTGGTACGGACAACATAACAAATAATAAATAAATATTTCAGAGCAATAGAATGAAAGAAAGGGGATAAAATGGCTTATTTTGTTGGAATAGATATAGGCGGGACAAATGTTGAAATTGGAATTTTAGATGAAAAAGCTGAAATATTAAAGAAGACAAGTATAAAGACAAATTCTCAAAATGGCAGTGAAGAAACCTTTATAAGAATATGGAATACAGTGAAGCAATTAACAGAAGAATTGAAGATTTCACAGGATGAAATTGAAGCTGTTGGGATGGGAATTCCTGGACCAGTAGTAAATAATTCAGTTGTAAAAATAGCAGCGAATTTTTCTTGGGGAAATGATTTTCCTGCAAAGGAACTTATGGAAAAAATTTCAGGAAAATCTGTGAAAGTAGGAAATGATGTAAAGGTTATTGCTTTAGGGGAAGCACTTTTTGGAGCGGCAAAAGAATATAAAAATAGTATAACGATTCCTATTGGAACTGGGATTGCAGCAGGAATAATAATAAATGGACAGATAGTAGAGGGTTCTGGAGGAGCAGCTGGAGAGCTGGGACATATAGTGGTAAATAAAAATGGATATAAATGTGGGTGCGGTCTTACAGGATGCCTTGAAACATATTGCTCTGCCACTGGAATCGTAAGAGAAGGAATAAAAAGATTAGAGAAAGATAAAAATAATGAACTGTATAAAAAAATAAATGGAGATTTGAGCAGATTAGAAGCAAAGGATATATTTGACTTGGCTAGATCTGGAGATAAGTTTTCAATAGGGATAGTAGATTTTTTTTGTGAATATATGGCAGAAGGTCTTGGGATGCTTCTGAATATAGTAAACCCTGAAATAATTATTTTCACTGGGGGAGTTGCAAGAGCAGGAGATGTTTTATTAGATGGAATAAAGAAATATTTATCAAAATATGCTCTTGGAATGACTATGGAAAATCTTAAAATTTCCTTTGGGGAATTAAATGAAGAAGCTGGAATAAAAGGGGCAGCAGCACTAGTAATAAAAAAATAAATTATATAAAGGAGAGAAAAATGGAATTTAAAAATTGTGTGACGTGGAAAGAAATAATTCAGCAGCCATATATTTGGAGAGAAGAAGTGGAAATAATAAAGGAAAGACTTCCAGAAATAAGCAGATTTTTAGATGGACTAAAAGAAAATAAAATCAAAGTAATATTTACAGGGGCAGGGTCATCAGAATTTGTAGGAAATACAATAAGTTCATATATAAACAGTAGATTGGATATAGAAGTAGTTTCTATTCCTACTACAGATATAGTATCTATGCCAGAACAATATTTAGACAGAGATATAGCAACAATACTGATATCTTGCGCAAGATCAGGAAATTCTCCTGAGAGTGTAGCAACAGTGGAGTTAGCAGATAAATTAGTAAAGAATATATACCATATATTTGTGACTTGCAATCCAGAAGGAAAGCTGGCAAAAATATCAGAAAATCAAGACAACAAATTTTTACTGTTAATGCCTGAGAAAACAAATGATAAAGGATTTGCCATGACAGGAAGTTTTTCATCTATGGTAGTTGCGGGAGTACTTATTCTATTGAGAGAAAAATTTGAACATTATGCAGAAAAAGTAGTTTATATATCAAAAATTATAGAGAAAAATTTAAAAAATATTTTAGCAGATGTAGAAATTATTTCAGATTTGGATATAGAAAGAATAGTATATTTAGGGGATGGGGCTTTAAAAGGACTGGCAGAGGAAGTATCCTTAAAGGTTTTAGAGCTTACTGGTGGGAAAATAGCTTCTTTCTATAATACTTTTTTAGGATTTAGACATGGACCTAAATCAATAGTAAATGATAAGACAACTATTGTATGTATGATGTCAAATAATAAACATACAAGAGTTTATGAACTTGACTTGCTAAAAGAATTTAAAGCTGAAAATGGAGAAAAGAAAATAGTGGTACTGGATACTATTTTTGATAAAGAGGTAAAAGAAAACTCTGATTTCTATTTTTCTTTTGGAGATGAAAAAATAGGAGAGATGGAAGAAGTAGTTGCAGGGCTTGGATATCTTGTATATGGACAATTGATTTCTCTTTTAAAATCATCAAAGCTTGGAATAAATCCAGATAATCCTTGTCCTACAGGGGAAGTAAATAGAGTGGTTAAAGGTGTAATTATTCATAACTATGAGAAATAAAATTCTAGGAGGAATATAAAATGTTAGTTTCAACAAGACAATTATTGTTAGATGCTCAAAAAAGAAAATATGCTGTTCCAGCTTTTAATGTTCATAATATGGAAACGATTCAAACTGTAATAGAAGCAGCTTCTGAATTAAAATCACCAATTATTGTAGCTGCAACACCAGGAACAATGAAATATGCAGGACCAGAATTTTTTATAAAATTAGTGGAAATATGTTCAGAAAAACATGATATTCCAATAGCAATGCACTTAGATCATCATGAAGATTATAATGAAATAATAAATGCTATTGATATAGGAACAAAGTCAGTAATGATTGATGCTTCTCATTTAGATTTTGAAGAGAACATAAAAAAAGTACAAATGGTAGTGGAATATGCCCATAAATTCGATGTTACAGTTGAAGGAGAATTAGGAATACTTGGAGGGCAGGAAGATGATCTAGTAAGAGATGATAAAGACAGCAAATATACAAATCCTGCTCAGGCAAAAGAATATGTAGAAAGAACGGGAATAGATTCTCTTGCAGTAGCAATTGGAACAGCTCATGGAGTGTATAAAGAAGAACCAAAACTGGATTTTGAAAGACTTGCAGAAATAAGGGCAGTAGTAGATATCCCCTTAGTTTTACATGGAGCTTCAGGAGTTCCAGCAGATCAAGTGAAAAGAGCAATAGATTTAGGGATAACAAAAGTAAATATTGCAACAGAATTAAAAATGCCTTTTGCTGAAACTTTAAGAGAAGTATTAATAAATAATCCTAATGAAAGTGATCCAAGAAAGTATTTTGGACCTGCTAAAGAATCAATGAAAAAAGTGGCCATTGAAAAAATATTAATGTGTGGAAGTAATGGAAAGGCGTAGTTATGAATAAAATTTTAACAGTTACACTTAATCCTGCAATAGATGTAAGGTACAATATTGAAAAAATTGAGATGGGAAATGTAAATAGAACTTCAACTATTGAAAAAAATGCTGGAGGAAAGGGAATAAATGTAAGCCGAGTAATAAGGCAACTGGGAGGAGCTATTCTTTCTACAGGAATTATAGGAGGATACACAGGGAAACTATTTTTATCAAAATTGGATAAAGACAGCATAGAGAATAGTTTTTTGGAAACTGATTTTGAAACAAGAACCTGTATAGCTGCAATTGATAAGAGTACAGGAAAAATAACTGAATTTCTTGAATCGGCTGAGGGAAAGGAAAAAGATTTTGAGAAATTTTTAGAAAAATATATCTCTATTTTAGAAAATGGAATAAAGTTAGTATGTGGTTCAGGAAGTCTTCTAAAAGGAATAAAAAAAGACTCCTACAATATTCTTATAAATGAAGCTTCTAAAAGAGAGATAAAATTTATTCTGGATACAAGTGGAGAAACTCTTGCTGAAGGGATTAAAGCTGCTCCTTTTCTTATAAAACCTAATCAAAATGAATTAGAAGAGATATTTAAGAAAAAACTTAATACCATAGATGAAATAGTAAATGCAGCAAGGATAATAGTAAAGAAAGGAGTAGAAAATGTAATGGTAACTCTTGGAGAAAATGGAGCTATTTTGGTAACTGAAAATGAAGTATACAGAGCAACTTTTCCAAAAGTTGAAATAAAAAATACAGTAGGTTCAGGAGACTCCACAATTGGAGGATTTGCCTATGGAATTGCTGAAGGAAAAAGTTTAGAAGAAAGTTTTAAACTGGGAGTAGCCTGTGGAACTACAAATGCAATGCTTGATACAACAGGGAGTATTGATTTAGAAATTCTGGATACTGTATTAAATAATATAAAAATTGAAAAAGCACCAAATAATTAAAATAAAAATTATAGAAATAAGGTAATCGAAAAGCTGGAATTTAATCTAACTTTCGATTACCCTTTTTTATAAAGCAGAAATTTTATTAAAAATATTTTTTTTCAAATTCTTTTATAGAAATAGGTCTGCTGTATAAATACCCCTGAGCATAATCGCATTTTAAAGTTGTAAGGAGAGAATTAAGTTCCTCTGTTTCTATTCCTTCACCAACAGTTTTTACATTCATTTCCTTACACATATTAATGACACTTTTAACAATTATTTGTTTTTCTGGACTTATTTGAAGTTTTTCAACAAGACTTTTATCTAACTTCAAAGTATCAAATTCTAATGTAGTAAATAAACTGATATTACTGTATTTACTACCAAAATCATCAAGTGAAATTAGAAAACCAGCATTTTTTATATCTTTGCTTATGTTCGAAATTATTTTTGTATCTATTTCACCAATTGTTTCAGTTATCTCTATTTCTATCAGATTACTTGTAATATCATATTTTGACATTATTATTTTTAATGTCTTTACAAATTCAGATTCAAGAAGTGTATTTCTTGAGAAATTTAAAGATATTGGGACTAGTTCTTTTCTTTCATATTTCCACTTTTGCAGGAGTTTACAAACTTCTTCAAAAACAAAAAAATCTATATATCGAATAAGACGTTCTTTTTCAAGTAAAGGAATAAATTTAATAGGAGGTATAATATTCCCAGCAGAGTCAATATGTCTAATGAGAGCTTCCATTCCAGATAGTTTTTTTGTTTTAAGATCTATTTTAGGTTGTAAAAATACATGATATTCATTGTTTTTTATTTCAGCTAATAATTTTTGAAGTAATACAGGACGATAATGTTTATTTAAAAAATTGGTATTTTGATAATATCTTTGTTTATTAATATACATTAATTCTTCAGCGTTTTTATGAATAATATCAAAATCTATTTCATCATCAGCCCAAGAATAACCTATAGATAGGCCATCGTTTTCAAAAGCTGAAAATTCAAGTTTAATATTCTCTATATTTCTTTGAAAAACTTCATTATCCATATTTTCACAAACAATAAGAAATTCATCACCACTAAGTCTAAATAGTTTTTCATTTGAAAAATATTTTTTAAATACATTGGCAGTTTTTATAATTATTTCATCTCCATAATGGGGACCATATTTTTCATTGAGTTGTTTTAATCCATTAATATCAGAAGTTATTATTCCAAGAGAAACATAATTATGAAAGTTTTTATTCCATTTGTACTCTACAAAACTTTTATGATTAGCTAATCCTGTAAGCATATCATGGTAGTCTAAAAAAGAAAATTTATTTTTTAATATCTCATCCTTTATTTTACTTTCAATAACATAGCTTACAAGCTCAAAAAATCCCATATTTATGAATGAATCATTGATATTATCAAGAACCAAATATAAAGAATGCTGATGACAGGTTTCTATGGCCACTGAAAAATATGATGAAATATTAAGTTTAGTAAAATTTAAATAATTGATGATATCATTATTTTTAAGTGACTCAATATCTTTTATTTTTACAATTTTTTTATTTTCATGAAGAATTTCCCAATCAGAACCCTTTCTTATTTTTAGATCATTCCAATGTTTTTTGTTAGATGTTTTTCCAGAGTGACAGTATTCAAAAGTACAGATATATTGATGAAGAACTTCATCATATTTTATAATAGAAACATGGTCAGCATCATAATATTTTCCAAGAATATTAATTATATATTGAAACAAAGTATCATCAATAGCAGAACTTTCTGTTGTTCTTTTAAAGTCAACCAAAATATTTTCAAGATTGTTTATTTTTGCTTCTCTTCTCATAGTAAGGATATCATCTGTTTCTTTATTTTTTGATTTTAGAAGAGAAATTGAAGGAGAATTATAAAAATTCTTTGAATCTTTATAAATTTCAATATCTTTACTATAAATAATAGCTTCATTACAACAAGTTACAGGATTATTAATAATTTTTATACTAAGAAGAGTCAGAGTTATTTCATCTTTTGATTTAATAATTCTAAATTCAAGGGAATATTCATTTTTTCCTTTTTTCATATTTTCTATTATATTTTCTCTTGAAAAAAACTGTTTAACATTTTCTTTATCTTCTGGCTGAACTAAGGCAATCATTTTTTCAAAAAAATATGTGTAGGTATATTCTAAATCATTATCAAAATATTTCTGCCATGTACCAGATATATCATTGACTCTATTTTGTGAAAGATTGATATAAGCATATCCCATAGCAGTTCCAATCAAGGCTTTTTTTAAAGTTGTTTGAAAAAGTTTTAAAAGTTGAAACTCCTGATGTTCAGTTATATCTTCGACAATTCCAATAGCTTTTCTGCTTGGATTATTATTGATAATAATATTATTAAGAGTTATTTTAGTCCATTTATAATTTTGATTTTTTAATCTTGTTTTGATTGTACAGCAACTCTTTGGTTTTCCATTATGAATAGCTTCATAAGTTTCATGATATTTTTCAATATGTTCTGGAAAAATTTCACCACTTTTTATACGGCTGTCAGGGACATTATAAATAATTCTTGGACTTTTATTTTCAAATGGAAGTTTTAAATGTGTTAGAGTTTTTGAATCTAAATCATATTCAAAAATAATATTTTTAGTGGAATGCATAGCAAGTTTGAGTTTTTCTTGATTGAATTTAAGTTTATTTTCTATTACTTTCCGATCGCTAATATCAATAACAATGGAATTGATAACAAACTCACCATCTTCTTTGACAAAAACTCCTTTTGTTAAGAGGTATCTGATTTCACCATTTTTTGTTATTATTCTTTTTTCATATTCAAAATTTTTAAGATTATTTTCAAGAGCATTTTTTAATATTGCATTTATTTTAGGAATATCTTCTGGAAGAGTAACAGCAATGAGTTTATTACCAAGGATTACTTTCATTTCTTCTGGAGAATATCCATGAATTTTGTAGAAACCGTCATTACCATAAATAATAGTGAGATCTTCATCGAATTTTAATTTATATACTCCTCCAGGAATATTATTAGTGATAGTTTTTATATTTTCCTGTAAGTAGACTTTTTCTGTAATGTCAAGACATATACTCACTATAACAGGACCATTTTCTGTTTGTACAAGACGACCTCTATCCAATACCCAGATATATGAACCATTGCTTTTTTTCATACGATATTCAACTTCATATTCATATTTGTCTTTAACTGAAGAATCAACAATTTTGCAGACATATTCCCTATCTTCAGGATGAATTCCATTTATAACATAGCCATTTATGTCCTTTATAAATTCTTCTTGCGACTTATATTCTAATTTATCTAAAAGATGTTTATTTATGAAATACAGAGGGAAATTTTCTTTATAGTATCCTCCTATCATACCTCCAGGGATAGAGGAGTTTAAAAGATTAAAAGCAGTATGTTTTGCATTTAGATGAATATTACCAATTTCTCTATCAAAGTCAAAAAGATTTGATGTTTCTACTGGAATAGAAGCATGTATTTTAGAAAACTTATATTCATTATTAGTTTCTTTTATGATTACACTTGTTCTAAAATTTATAGGAGTAGAGTTGGAAACAGAATGTTCTTTTTTTAAGGTGCTTATACAGATGAGCAAAAATAAATTTTCACTAATAGTAAAAACTTCAAGGTATTTAAAATCTATTTCATAAGAAGAAGGGTCATTTTTTATTTCTTCAGTAATCATAATTTCCATTTCTTCTATATTATAAACGATATTTGTTTCAGATATTCCAAGAGCAAAAATATTGTCATCTAAAAAGGATAAAGTTTTTTTTACATCTCTTTCATTAAAATAAGTTTTATTAAATTCTTTAAAAATTTTTTTTATTTCTTCATATTTATTGGTGTACATAATTCCCCCTAAAATACTTTAATTTAAGCGATGATTTACTTATCCACTACAATTTTACTATATATCTCGATTAAAAACAACCAAAGAATTGTTAAAATGTAATAACTGTATAGATTTTATTAAAAAAATTTTGAAAAGAGAGAATAAAATGATACACTTAAATTGATGGGAAATAAAAATCTGTGAAATGTATTTAACTTGATGGAGGCAGTATTATGCTGGAAAAATTAAGAGAAGAAGTTAGAAAAAGAATGAGAGAAAAAAGATATATACATACCTTAGGTGTGGAGGATAAAGCAGCAGAATTGGCAGAAAAATATGGAGCTGATGAAAGAAAATGCAGAATAGCGGCGATACTGCATGATGTAGCCAAGGAGATGCAAATAAATAAAATGAAAGATATATGTCAAAAAAATTTTTCTGATGAACTTTCAAAAGAAGATATGGAGATAAATGAAATACTTCATGGATTTGCAGGGTGTGTAATAGCAAGAAATGAATTTGGAATAACAGATGAAGATATTCTTAATGGAATAAAATATCATACTGTTGGGAAAAGAGGACTTAGTCTTTTAGGCAGAATAATATATATTGCAGATGGAATTGAAAAAAATAGGGATTATCCTGCTGTTGATGAAATAAGAAAAGAAGTAGAAAAGGATTTGAACAAAGGGATAATATTGGAAATTGACAAGAAAATAGAATATCTGACAGAGAGAAAGGGAAAAATACATAAAAATACTGAAGATATGCGTAGATGGCTGAAAGAAGAAACGGCTTAAGGAGGAAAAATGAATTTAGATAAAGAATTAGAAAGACTTAAACAACTTATGGATAAAGGAAAGGGATTAAAGCTGGATGAAATAACAAAACTTTTAGGATGGTCCCTTAAGAATAAAAAGGAAAATAGGGAAATACTTGAAAAGTGGATAGAAGATGGGGATATTATGAAAAATAACAGAGGTAAGTATAATATTCCTGAAAATCTTGGATTTGTAAAAGGAACTTTTAGTATAATAAAGGATAGATTTGCTTTTGTTGATACTGCTGATGAGGGAATATTTATTCCTAAACCTCATTTTAATTCAGCATTAGATGGAGATACTGTATTAGTAAAAATAACATCAGGTCTTAATGGAGATAAGAAAAAAGAAGGAGAAGTAGTAAAAGTAATAAGCAGAGAAAGAGATACAATAGTTGGAATATTACAAAGAAATGAAAATTTTGGATTTGTAACTCCTACACATTCATTTGGAAAAGATATTTATATTCCTTATCGAATGATGAAAGATGCAAAAAACCAACAGCTTGTAGTAGTAAAGATAACTTCATGGGGAACTAATGAAAAGAAACCAGAAGGAGAAATTATAGAAGTAATTGGAGATCCATATAATACAAATAATATGATTGAAGCTCTTATTGTAAGAGAAGGAATGTCAGAAACTTTTTCCAAACCTGTATTATTAGAAGCGAGAAATATTCCAACAACTATATCAAAAGATGAGATAGCAAAAAGAAAAGATTTGAGAAATCTTCCTATAATAACAATAGATGGAGATGATGCAAAAGATTTGGATGATGCTGTCTATGTGAAAAAGCTTACAAATGGAAATTATAAGCTGATAGTAAGTATAGCTGATGTTTCATATTATATACCAGAAGGATCTATGCTGGATCAGGAAGCATTTAAAAGAGGGAATTCAGTGTATCTTGTAGATAGAGTACTCCCTATGTTTCCTAAAGAAATATCAAATGGAATATGTTCTTTAAATCCTGATGAAGATAAACTTACATTTACTTGTGAAATGGAAATAGACCAAAATGGTAAAGTAGTAGATTCTGATACTTATAAATCTGTAATTAAAAGTGTAAGAAGAATGACATATACAAATGTTAACAGGATGATATCAGGAGAAGAAGAAGCCTTAAAAGAATATGCAGATATTAAAGATATGGTAATGGAAATGCTTGAACTTTCCAAGATAATCAGACAAGTAAAATATAATAGGGGAAGCATAGACTTTGATCTTCCTGAAATAAAATTAATTCTTGATGAAAATGGAAAAGTAAAATATATTAAAAATAGAGACAGAGGAGAATCTGAAAGAATAATAGAAGATTTTATGATAGCTGCAAATGAAACTGTAGCTGAAAAACTTTTCTGGATGGAAATACCATCAGTATATAGAACACATGAAAAACCAGATCCTGAAAGAATAAAGAATCTGAATGAAACATTGAGTAAATTTAAATATAGAATACATTCTTTAGATGAAATACATCCTAAAAAATTCCAAAAGATAATAGAAGATTCAAAGGAAAGAGGAATAAATCTTCTTGTACATAAGCTTATTCTTATGGCATTAAAACAGGCAAGATATACAGTTGATAATTTAGGACACTTTGGATTGGCTTCTGGATATTATACACATTTTACTTCACCAATCAGAAGATATGCAGACTTGACTGTTCATAGAATATTGAATTCTGTTCTTCATGGATATCCAAGTAAAAAAGTGATAGCTAAAAATGCAGAAGAACTTCCACAAATATGTACTCATATATCAAAAACAGAAAGAGCAGCTATGAAAGTAGAAGATGAGAGCGTAAAAATTAAGCTTGTAGAATATATGATAGATAAGATTGGAGAAGAATATGAAGCAACTATTGTAGGATTCAGCAATAAAAGAATATTCTTTGAAACAGAGGAACATGTAGAATGTTTCTGGGACGTAGTAGCAGCTAAACATTACTATGAATTTGATGACAGAGAATATGTGATGAAAGATATGGATGGCGGAAAAATATACAGTATCGGAGATAAATATAAGGTTATTTTAGTAAGGGCAAGTCTTGCAGAACTTGAAATAGAAGTAGTTCCTCAAATAGTTATGGAAGAGGGATTATAAGGAGAAACATATGAGATATACAGCTGATGAAAAAAGATATGATAATATGAAATACAGAAAATGTGGTAATAGTGGACTTTATCTTCCTGTTATTTCCTTAGGGTTATGGCAAAATTTTGGAGAAGAAACTCCCATGGATATTCAAAAGAAAAAATTATTTAAGGCTTTTGATCTTGGAATAACTCATTTTGATTTAGCTAACAACTATGGAAGACCTGTAGATGGTTCTGCTGAGGAAAACTTTGGAAGAATGGTAAAATTTGATTTGAAAAACTATAGAGATGAAATGATAATATCTACAAAAGCTGGATATGATATGTGGGCGGGACCTTATGGAAATGGAGGATCAAGAAAGTATCTCATAGCAAGTTTAGATCAGAGTCTGAAAAGAATGGGATTGGAATATGTGGATATATTCTATCATCACAGACCAGATTCAGATACTCCACTAGAAGAATCGATGACAGCTCTTGCAGACATAGTTAGACAAGGAAAGGCTTTATATGTAGGGATATCTAATTACAAAGCTGAAGAAGCAGAACAGGCAGTGAAGATACTGAATGAATTAAAAGTTCCATGTTTGATAAATCAAATCAGATATAATATGTTTGAAAGATGGGCTGAAGAAAAATTATTTGAGATTTTGGAAAATTCAGGAACAGGATGCATGTGCTATAGTCCTTTGGCACAAGGAGCTTTAACCAATAGATATATTAATGATAATAAGATACCTGATGATTCAAGAGCAGCAAGAACAGGAACTACTATAGAGGAACGTTATCTTAATAAAGAAAAGCTGCTGAAAGTAAAAAAATTGAATGAAATAGCAGAAGAAAGAGGGCAAAGTATGGCACAAATGGCTCTTGCATGGATTTTGAGGAAAAAAGAGGTAACAAGTGTATTAATAGGGGCAAGCAGACCAGATCAAATAGAAGATAATGTAAAAACTATTCAGAATTTAGAATTTTCAGAAGATGAAATTATAAAAATAGAAGATATTTTAAAATAAGATGAAGAAGAGAATCGTAAATGGTTCTCTTTTTTCTCTTTTAAAATTGCAATTATTTGACTTATATAGAAAAAAAGAAAGTGTTGTATAACAGTTGTTTTTTATATCGTTTATTTTAAAAGCAATCTTAAAGTACGATAAAAAGATAAAAAATATAAAAATTAAACTGTTGTATATCAGTTTAAATAGTTATATCTCTTGACGAATAAAGAATGAAAGATTATATTTATATTATAATAAGTGATGAAAAATAAATAGATATTTATTTAAAATATATTTAAAGGGGGGCAGAAGAAATTATTTTTTTATAATAAGGGGGGTTATATTTATGAATACTAAAACAGAGGGAGAAAAAAAGAATTATGGAGGTTGGGCATTTATTCCGCTAATTATATTTTTGATAATATATTTAGGAGGAGGAATGTTTTTCTCCGCTAGGGGAGTAGCAAGTCCATTCAATCAGCTTCCAAGACATGCAGCACTGCTTATAGGAGTTATCATAGCTTTTGCTATGAATAGAAAAATGAAATTGGATGATAAAATCAATATATTTACAACTACTTCAGGAGAGAGCGGAGTAATGATAATGGCTCTTATCTTTCTTTTAGCAGGAGCTTTTGCAGGGGTAGCAAAAGGAATGGGAGGAGTAGATTCTGTTGTAAATCTTGGACTTACATTTGTTCCAAAACAGTTTTTAGTTCCAGGATTATTTGTGATATCAGCATTTATATCTACAGCAATGGGAACTTCAACAGGAACACTTGTTGCAGTTGCTCCAATTGCATTGGGAATATCTGAAAAAGTAGGATTAAATCCAGCCATAACATTGGCAGCAGTTCTGGGAGGAGCTATGTTTGGAGATAATCTGTCAGTTATATCAGATACTACAATTGCAGCTACTAGGGGAGTAGGCTGTGAAATGAAAGATAAATTCAGAATGAACTTTCTGATTGCTATACCAGCAGCAATTGCAACAATCATAGCTTTTACAATAGTAGGAGGAGCTGGACAGATTGAAGGAGAATTAAGCTATAATTTAATAAAAGTAGTACCATATTTAGCTGTTCTTATAGCAGCAGTAGCTGGAATAAATGTATTTACAGTTCTTATTGGAGGAATATTATTTGCTGGAGCAGTTGGTTTTGTAACAAGCAGTATGACTTTTGTAACATTTTTTCAATCAGTTGCAAAAGGTATGGATGGAATGATGAATGTAACTATTATGGCTATCCTTATCAGAGGTCTTATTGGTTTGATAAAAGAATATGGAGGAATAGAATGGCTTGTACAAAAACTTACTGGAAATATAAAAACTCGTAAAGGGGCAGAATATAGTATAGCTGTTTTAGTATCAGTATTGGTTTTCTGTCTTGTAAATAATACTATTGCTATTATAATTGCTTCTCCAATAGCTAAACAGGTAGGAGAAAAATTTAAAATAGCTCCAAAAAGAACTGCTAGTCTCTTGGATATATTCAGTTGTGTAATATTATGTTTAGCTCCACATGCTGGAGGAATGCTGCTTATAACATCTATGGCATCAGTTTCTCCAATAGAAATAATAAGTTTCTCTTTTTATCAGGTATTTTTAGGGATCTGTACAATAATAACTATCCAATTTGGACTTATGAAAACTAAAGAGGAAAAAGAAGCAGATTTATTAGAAAAACAAGCTCAATTAAGATAAGAGCAGGAGGATAAAATGGATAGAATAATGGAATTGGCAGAAAAATATTCAAAAGAGATGATAGAAAATCGTAGAAAAATACACATGAAACCAGAACTAGGTGGACAGGAAATAGGTACTTCAGATTTTATAGCAGCAGAATTAGAAAAATTAGGAATAGAAGTAAAAAGAGGATTTGCTAAAACTGGAATACAAGGAATGATATATGGTAAAAATCCTTTAGGAAAGACAATAATGATAAGAGCTGATATAGATGCTCTTCCTATGAGTGAAGAGAATGATATAGAGTATAGGTCACAAGTGAATGGAAAAATGCATGCATGTGGTCATGATGTTCATACAGCTGCCTTATTAGGAACTGCAAAGATATTATCTCAATTAAAAAATGAACTTAATGGAAATGTAAAGCTTTGTTTTCAGCCAGCAGAAGAAACTGTTGGTGGAGCAGATTTGATGGTAGAAGATGGAATATTGGAAAATCCGAAAGTGGATTATGTAATTGGAATGCATGTAGAACCTAATGAAAAAATAGGAACTGCCTCTATAGAAGCAGGACCTGTGAGTTCATATCCAGATTTTTTTGAAATAAAATTTATTGGAAAAGGAGGACATGGTTCTTTTCCTTCTAAAAGTATAGACCCTATACTTCCAGCAGTAGAAGCATATAATCTTTTGAATCTTATACCTAAAAAAGTATCACCTTTAGAACCATGTGTGGTACAGATATGCAGATTTAATGCTGGAACATATGATGCAATCATTCCAAATGAAGCAGTAATTGCGGGAACAGTAAGAACTTTACACAAACACAATCGTGAACTTGTAAAAAAACATATGGATAAAATAATAAAAAATATAAGTGAAATCTATGGAGTAGAACATGAGTTTTCATATAGAGGGAAGACATTTCCTGTCTATAATACTCCAGAAATAATAGAGGCTGTTAGAGAAAGTGTAAAAGATGTTTTTAATAAAGGATTTGTTATAAATCAAAGTTTTAAAATAGGTGGAGATGATTTTTGTTTCTTCAGTGAAAATATTCCAGCTACATATATAATAGTAGGAAGTGCAAATGAGGATAAAAATACACAATATCCACTTCACAATCCTAAATTTAATGTAGATGAAGAAGTAATAAAAATGGGAGCAGCAGCATTTTCTAAAATAGCCTATGATTATTTGAATGATAAATACAAGGGAATGTAAATTAAAAAACTGGCTTAGTAATAAGCCAGTTTTTTAATTTACTCTAAAATACATTTGAAATAATAGCTCAAAATATATAAATAAATTATATAGAATTCATTTATTAATAATTTAAACTCATCAAAAATAACATATAAATTTTTATCTTATTAAAATGGATAAAAAGTCTTCTTTAAATAGAAAATCTTTTTTTTGTGAAAATTCTTCTAAAGATTTCTTTATTATTTCTATTCCTCTTATTATTTCTTCTTTTGTTACAGCTGCAAAACTTAATCGAATGTGATTATTCTCTTGTTCATCATTCGTGTAAAATACAGAGTCAGGAAGTATAGAAACATGCCTTTCTTTCAACACATTATAAAAAACATTCGAATTGAGGCCTTTTGGTAATTTTATCCATATATATAATCCACCTTGTGGAATATATGGAAGTTCTATTTCTTTTATTTCTTGTAAAAGGGACAATGTAAGCTCATACTTTTCTTTAAACGCTTTTCTTAGTTTTTCAATATTGGGTTCTAAGTAACCTTTTTTAAGAAAAAGATGAAGTGCCATTTGAAATAAACCAGAAGATGATATGTCAGCTGAAAATTTTGCAGCAATTATATCAGAAATTAAATTATTGGGAACAATCATATATCCAAGTCTTAATCCAGGCATTATAAGTTTAGAAAAAGAATTTATGTATATCACTTTATTTTTTTTATCCATAGCTTTTAAGGGAATGGTAATATTATTATAGTAATATAAAGGAGAAAGACAATCATCTTCTATAATAGTAAAATTGTATTTTTCTGAAAATTCAAGAATTTTTTTCTTTTTTTCCATTGACCATGAAATTCCAGTAGGGCTTTCAAAATTTATCATGGTATAGAAAAAGTCCACTTTATTTTTTTGTAGGATTTTTTCTAATTCTTCCACATTTATTCCATCTTCTTCCAAAGGAACGCTTATCATTTTAGCTATTTCAGAAAATGTATTTATAGCCCCATAATATGTTGGGCTGGCAGCAACCATAGTAGTAGTTTTTCTTTTTAGTATAATTTTCTTTATCAAATCAAGAGCCTGTTGTGAACCAGAAACTATTTGAATATTATTTGGAGAAGTATAAATATGATTATTTTCAAGTTTTTCGGCTATTGTTTCTCTTAATTCTAAAAGTCCTTGTGTATTAAAATAATTGAAAGCTTTTGCTCCATAATTATTAAAGATATCATTTATAATTTCTTGAAATATTTCAACAGGATAAAGATTGGCAGCAGGAGTAGCACTTGCAAAATTTATATCTTTATTCATTATTGCGAAATTATTTATAACTGGTTTTTGGGTATTGGATATAAGCTTATTTTTTTCTTTTACAAAGCACCCTTTTCCAGATACTTTATAAATATAGTTATTTTTTTCAAGAAGATCATATGCTTTTAGTACAGTAAGCGTGTTTATATCAAATTTGATGGCTATCTGTCTTATAGATGGAAGCTTTTCATTGGGAAGAGCTTCACCAGTTTCTATCATATTTTTTATAGAATCATATAATTGTAAGTAAATTTTGTGAGGTGAATCTTTGTAGATGATAAAATTAAGTTTCATAAAAATTTCCCCTTTATTTCTCTAACTGTTTTATCTGAATTAAAAATGTTTGATATAAATAAAAATTAAAAAGTGTTATACAACGGATATTAAAACAGTTTTTATCATTTAAAAATAGAGCTTAAAATACGTAAAATAGACATTTGTATTAAAAAATATAAACTGTTATATATCAGTTTAAACAGTTATATATCTTGACTAAAAGAGTATAACGGTTTATAGTTGTATTATAATATATGAATTAAAAAATTGCTATGTATTTAAAAAAAATATGCAAGTTGTTTCTGTAAGGAGGAAAAAATGAAATATTCTTTTGATGAAAAAATTGACAGAACAGGAAATCATGCAGCTAAGTGGGAAGAAATGGGAAAGAAGTTTATATCAAATGATTTATGGCCAATGTGGATAGCAGATATGGATTTAAAAACAGCTCCTGAGATAATAGATGCCATGAGAGAAAAGGTGGAACAGGGAATATTTGGTTATGTATATAGACCAGATTCCTATTATAAGGCAGCAGCAGACTGGCTGGAAAGAAGATTTGGATATAAGATTGATTCATCTACTCTTATAAATAGTCCAGGGGTTGTACCTACACTTTCATTATTAGTAAGAGGAATGACAAAACCAGGAGAAAAAATACTTATTCAAAGTCCAGTATATTATCCTTTTGCAGCTACTATAAAGGATAATGGAAGAGAAGTAGTAGAAAATAAATTAATAAAAGATAATGAAGGATACTACACAATAGATTTTAAAGATTTTGAACAAAAAGTTTCTGATGAGAATGTTAATTTATTTATTTTATGTAGTCCTCATAATCCAGTAGGAAGAGTATGGAAAAAAGAGGAACTTCAAAAGATGTCTGATTTGTGTTTGAAGTATAAGGTAAGAGTTATTGCTGATGAAATATGGAGAGATATAATAATGCCAGGACATAAACATATCCCAACAGCTTCTCTTGGAAAAGAAATAGAAAACAATACTATTACTTGTTTTTCACCAACTAAGACATTTAATATAGCTGGACTTCAAGCTTCATTTGTGACATTTCCAAGAAGAGAGGAATGGGAAAAATTTGATAATGAACTTGGAATACTGGATATAAAAAGAAATAGTCCTTTCAGTCTGGTAGCATTTGAAACTGGATATACAAAATGTGATGAGTGGGTAGATCAACTGATTGAACATTTAGATGGAAATATGGATTATGTAATTAAATTTGCAAAAGAAAAAATACCAGAAGTAAAAGTTAAGAAACCAGAAGGAACTTACCTTATGTGGCTTGATTTTTCTGTCTTAGGATTATCTAAAGAAGAATTGTCAAGATTTATGCAGGAGAAATGTAAAATAGCATTAGATGATGGATATTGGTTTGGTGAAAATGGAATAGGGTTTGAAAGAATAAATGTAGCTTGTCCGAGATACATGGTAGAAGAAGGAATGAACAGAATAGAAAATGGAATAAAAAAATGGAGAGAAGAAAGATAAAAAGATTAGGGGAGGTTTAACTTATGAATGAAAAAAATGGTGAAAAAAAATATGGCGCGATAGCATTTTTACCTTTATTGGTATTTTTGGCTTTGTATATAGGAAGTGGGCTTATATTTACATTTATGGGAGTAGATGGGGCATTTAAAAAATTTCCTAGACACGTTGCACTTCTTATAGGTATAGCTGTAGCATTGATTATGAATAAATCAATGAAACTTGAAAAAAAGATAGATATATTTTCTGAAAATGCAGGAAATGCAGGTGTTATTCTTATAGGATTGATTTATCTTTTGGCTGGTGGATTTCAGGGAGCAGCAAAGTCAATGGGTGGAGTTGAATCAGTAGTTAATCTTGGACTTACATTTATTCCAAGTTCAGCTCTTGTTCCAGGGGTATTTCTTATATCATGTTTTATTTCAACTGCAATAGGTACATCTATGGGAACAGTTGCAGCTATGGCTCCAATAGCAATAGGTGTAGCTCAGGCAGCAGGATTAAATCTGCCTCTGACATGTGCTGCTGTTATTGGAGGAGCATATTTTGGAGATAATCTTTCAATGATATCAGATACTACTATCTCAGCAGCAAAAGGAGTAGGGTCAGAAATGAAAGATAAGTTTAAAATGAATTTCTTTATAGCTCTACCTGCTGCTATAATTGCAGTAATTGGATATTGGGCATTTGGAGGAGCAGGATTGATAACAGGAGCACATCCATATCATTTGCTTCGTGTAATTCCATATGTTGTAGTATTGATAGCAGCCTTGATGGGATTTAATGTAGCAGGAGTTTTATTTATAGGTATAGCAATGACAGGAGTAATTGGTCTTGGAGAAGGAAGTGTAAGCTTTTTGGATTGGGTAGGAGCAATAGGTGGCGGAATGGAGGATATGTTCAGTATCACTATTGTAGCTATATTAATTTCTGGACTGATAGGCTTAATTAAATATTATGGTGGAGTAGATTGGCTGGTAAATAGTATTGTTTCTAGAATTAAGGAACGTAAAGGAGCAGAATATGGAATTGGACTTCTTTCAGGACTTTTATCAGCAGCTCTTGTAAATAATACAATAGCTATCATTATATCAGCTCCAATAGCTAAGGAAATAGGAAAAAATTATGGAATTGCTCCAAAACGTCTTGCCAGTCTTATAGATATATTTGCATGTGCATTTATTGCTTTGACACCTTATGATGGAGGTATGTTGATAGTTACAGGACTTTCAGATGTGTCACCAATGGCTGTATTGAAATATATGTTTTATATGTTTGCTTTGATAATAACAACTTGTATAACAATTCAATTTGGATTGCTGCGTACAAAAGAAGAAAAAGAATTTATTGAAAAAAATCCTAATGGAATAAGAGAATAAAAATTAATATAAGGTTATTTTAAATTTTATGGAGGGGGAGTAATGAAAGATTTGAAAAATAAAGGGATAGGAACAATAGCTATCCATGCAGGACAAGGTAAAAATCCATTTGGGGCTTTATCTACTCCAATATATCAGACTTCTACATTTATATTTGATTCAGCAGAGCAAGGAGGAGCAAGGTTTGCAGGAAAAGAGGACGGATATATTTATTCCAGACTTGGAAATCCTACAACAGCAGTAGCAGAAGAAAAAATAGCTGCATTGGAATGTGGAGAGGCAGCAGCAGCTACTTCTTCAGGAATGGGAGCAATTTCATCTGTGCTTTGGACACTTTTAAGAGCAGGAGATCATGTAATAGCAGATAAAATACTATATGGATGTACATTTGCACTATTGTGTCATGGAATGACTAGGTATGGAGTAGAAGTTGAATTTTTAGATACTTCTGATCTTGAAGCAGTAAAAAAAGCAATGAAGAAAAATACAAGGGTAGTATACTTGGAAACACCAGCAAATCCTAATTTAAAAATATCTGATATAGAAGAAATAGCAAAAATAGCTCATACAAATGAATATATAAAAGTAGTAGTAGACAATACATTTGCTTCTCCATATTTGCAGAAGCCTTTACAATTAGGGGCAGATATAGTAGTTCATTCAGCAACTAAATATTTAAATGGACATGGAGATGTAATAGCAGGATTTGCAGTTGGAAGTAAGGAACTTATAACAGAAATAAAACTTTTTGGAATAAAAGATATGACAGGATCAGTATTAGGGCCAACAGAAGCTCATCTTATAATAAGAGGATTAAAAACATTTGAAATAAGAATGCAAAGACATTGTGAAAACGCAATGAAAGTTGCTGAATATTTAAATGCTCATCCTAAAGTAGAAAAAGTATATTATCCAGGTTTGAAAGATCATGAAGGTTATGAAATAGCAACAAAACAAATGACAGGATTTGGAGGAATAATGTCATTTGAACTTAAGGGAGGATTTGAAGCAGGGAAAACATTGCTGAATAATGTTGAAATGTGTGCACTGGCAGTAAGTCTAGGAGATACAGAGACATTGATACAGCATCCAGCTTCTATGACTCATTCAGCTTATACAAGTGAAGAATTAAAAGAGGCTGGAATACCGGAAGGGCTAGTAAGGTTATCAGTAGGACTGGAAAATATAGAGGATATAATAGCTGATTTAGATAAAGCTTTAGAAAAAGTAAAATAAGTATAAAATGATAAAGAGGTAATAAAAAAATTAAGCACATCTAATGATATTGAATAAAAGCAATATTTGCAGATGTGCTTTTTACTGTAGATATGAAAATACTTTTCTTTACAATGATTAAGATTTTTCTTATAATTTAACTATGAATCAGGACATGGAGGGTATAAAAATGAAAAAAGTGTTAATAGTAGGCGGAGTAGCTGGAGGAGCTTCTGCTGCAACCAGATTAAGACGTTTAGATGAAAATTTAGAAATAATAATTTTCGAAAAAGGAGAGTATGTTTCTTTTGCTAATTGTGGACTTCCATATTATATAGGGAATATTATTGAAAATAGGGATAGTCTGCTGGTTCAGACACCAGAAAAATTAAAAAATAGATTTAATCTAGATGTAAGAATAAATAGTGAAGTTGTATCTGTTAATGGTATGAATAAAGTGGCAAAAATCAGAAAAAGTTCAGGAGAGGAATATGAGGAAAAATTCGATTATATGGTACTGGCTCCTGGTGCAAAGCCAATGCTGCCACCAATAAAAGGAATTAATAATAAAAAAATATTTACTTTAAGAAATATAAGTGATATGGATAAAATAAAAAGAGAAGTAACAGTTCAAGGAATAAAAAATGCAGTAGTTGTAGGTGGAGGATATGTGGGTGTCGAAACTGCTGAAAATCTGCAGCATATAGGAATAAATACTTCGCTTATAGAAGCAGCTTCGAATATATTGGCACCATTTGACAGTGAAATGGCGAATTTTTTAGAAATTGAACTTGTTTCAAACAAAATAAATTTGATGACAAATAAAAAAGTGGTTGAGTTTGAAGAAAAAAATGAAAAAATAATTATACATCTTGAAGATGGGGAAAAAGTAGAAAGTGATGCAGTGATTCTTTCGATAGGAGTGGTTCCAGATACAGCTTTTCTAAAAGATTCAGGAATACTCCTTGGAGCAAGAGGACATATATTGGTAAATGATAATCTGGAAACTAATATAAAAGGAATATATGCAGCAGGGGATAGTATATTGGTAAAAAATTATATAACAGGAGAGAAAAGTGCAATTCCATTAGCGGGACCAGCTAATAGACAAGGAAGAATAGCAGCAGGGAATATTGCTGGAAGAAGTGAAGTATATAGAGGAAGTTTGGGAACCGCTATAATAAAGGTTTTTGGTTTAATGGGAGCTTCAACAGGATTAAATGAAAGAGCTGTAAAGAGTTTGAGTATGAAATATGAAAAAATATATTTACATCCAAATGATCATGCCAATTATTATCCAAATGCTACACCTATATCAATAAAAGTAATCTATAACAAGGAGAATAAAGAGATACTTGGAGCGCAAGCAGTTGGAATAAAAGGAGCGGATAAATTTATAGATGTTATAGCCACAATGATAAAATTTAAAGGAACAATATATGATTTAACAGAATTGGAATTAGCATATGCACCTCCATTTTTATCAGCTAAATCTCCAGCAAATATGGCAGGATTTATAGGAGAAAATCTTGAAGATGGTTTATTTGAACAAATATTTTTTGAAGATTTGAAAAATTATGATAAAAATAAGCATATTATTTTAGATGTAAGAGATGAAATGGAACTTGCAAGTGGGATATTTGATCATAGTATAAACATCTCACTTTCAGAGTTGAGAAAAGAAGTGGAAAAACTTCCTAAAGACAAAGAAATATGGACATATTGTGCAGTAGGACTGAGAGGATATCTAGCCTCAAGATTTTTAATACAGAAAGGCTATAAAGTAAAAAATATAGCTGGAGGAATAAAAAGTAAAATTATAAAAAAAGAATTATAAAAAGGAACAGGGAGAAATCTCTGTTTTTTTTATAGAAAATAAAAATAGATTAAATAGAATTTTTTAATTCTAAAAAATGAAAAACTTAGTTATTATATTAATAAGGTATATAACAATTAATTTTTAGTTTGAAAACATCTTTAAATCTAAAATATTTTAAAAAGTGCGCCTATATGTATAAAGGCGGCTTTTTTTTTACTTAAATTAATTCTATTATATTCTTTAAACTTTATAAAGTCAAGAAGATATAACTTGATATGGAAAAGATATATAAAAAAATAAAATTCTGAAAAATTAGTATCATAACCTTGTAAAAGTTCGCCTTTATACATAAAAAAGAACAGTATACTTTTATAGGTTTAAACAATGTTTTGGAAAAATATAAAAAAGATGAAATATATTGATTTAATGAGTAAAAAAGTATTGATAAAAAGGTATTAAAATAGAAATAAATAATAAAAAAATTATGTATAAAATTTATTAGAGGAAATTCTAAAAAAAAAAGAAATGTAAATAAAAATTTTGAGGAAGCTAAAGAGAGGATATATATTTTTTTTGGAACACTATTTTAAAAATTCTGGCTGAAGATAAAAAAATAATAAAGTCTAAAGCAGGGCAAAAATTAATAATGAATATTAAATGAAACTATTAAGGAGGAAAATATTGATGAATAAAAAAGAATTTGCAAAGGTATATAAAAAAATGAGTCAAAGAGATATAACTATAACAAAAGCTTTGGATGAACTTGAAATTTTTTTAGAAACATTGACTGAAGCACTGCAGCTTGATGGGCAAGTGAAATTCCACCAAAAAGGAGTTTTTGAAATTTTAGAAAGAAAACCAAGAAGAGTCTCAAATCCAGTAACAAAAGAAATAATAGAAATTTATCCCAAAAGAACAGTAAAATTTAGAATATCTAAAAATATTAAATATTAGTAATGAGGAAGATTATAATTATATAATTTTTATTTTGAATTTTTACAGCATTTTTTTTTAAAATAATGAAATAAAAATTCGTAATTTAATTGAAGAAATAGAGAAAATGTGTTAGAATTCATATTATAATTAATACTGTATTAGGAGGAATTATATATGAATGGAGTAAAATTAGCAGCAGGAATTTTAGCTGTATTATCTTTAGTAGGATGTACTTCAACAAAAACTTTTGAAGATCAGAAGAAAATAAATGAATATACTCAAACTGGAATATACTACTATTGGAATGGTGGGGATTTACAAAAAGTAGAAAAAGAATTTTTTAAAGGAATAACATTAAAAGGAAAATATGATGTTGTTGAAAATTCTTTCAGAGAAGCAAGTATGCTTGATCCTAATAGATTAGACTTGAGATTTGGAATAGCAACAACTCAAGTGCTTCAAAGTAAAATACAGGAAGCTTTAGCTACATATAAAGATATAATAAAAATATATCCTGAAAGTTTTGATGCAAATATGTTGTTGGCTGGATATAGCAGAGCTTTAGGAGATAATAATACTTACACTAATACAATAGCAGCTATGGAAAGAATTTATCCAGAAATGACTAGGAAATTTGTAGAAAGATTTGACAGAACAGATAATTATATGAATACTGTCCTAAAAGTAAAACCAGAATCTTTAAATTTAAAAAATCATGCTATTGTTATTTTAGGATATGCTTTAGGAGAAAATGGAGTAATGAAAGAGCCATTAATAGGAAGACTGGAACAAGGACTTGCTATGTCTAAAAAAAATCCTGATGCTGAAATAATAGTAACTGGTGGAGTTCCAAAAGGCGGAGTAACAGAAGCATATCTTATGAAAAAATGGTTAGTGGAAAAAGGAGTAAATCCAGATAAAGTCCATATTGAAGATCAGGCAAAAGATACAGTAGGAAATGCACTTTATTCAGTAGAGATTATGAAAAAATTAGGAACAGAAAACATGACTTTAATAAGCAGTGCAAGTCATATGAGAAGAGGATTAGCTGTTTTTAAAGAAATGGCAGTAAGTGAAGGATTAAATCTTTCAGTTATGGATAATTTAGTATATTTAGACTATCCAACTTTACAAGAAGCACATAAAGTATCTAATAATGAAAAATTAGTTATTTATAGAGATATGATGAGAGCAGCAGGAATGTGGGCTTATCCAGGAATTCAAAGATAGATGTGTAATAAGAGCTTTCAAGAAACTTGAGAGCTCTTATTTATTTAAATAAATGATTAAATTGCTTTTATAAAATAATTTGAAGTAATTAAAATTTGAAAAAATGAGAAAAACATGATAAGATTTAAAGAAATAAAAATACACAGAGGTCAAAAATGTTTAACAAAAATAATATATTCATAACATCTTCATATTATTACTGTAACTAGGATTTAGGTAACTAAATCCCTTTTGTCATGCAGTTTAATAGTAAGGGAGATGTATTAATAGATAGAGAAAGCCTGTTGATACAATCAATAGGCTTTTATTTTTCTTTAAAAATAAAGGGCTTTGTGTTAAAATAATATAGAAAAAACAAGGGAGGACGAGATGGAAAACGTATTTGATGTATTAGTAGGACGTGGATACTTAAAACAATTCACTCATGAAGAAGAAATGAGGGAAATATTAGGAAAAGAGAAAGTTACTTTTTATATAGGATTTGATCCAACAGCAGATAGTCTGCATGTAGGACATTTTATTGCTATGATGTTTATGGCTCATATGCAAAAACATGGTCATAGACCAATAGCTCTTCTTGGTGGTGGAACAGCTATGATAGGGGATCCAAGTGGAAGAACTGATATGAGAACTATGATGTCAAAAGAAACTATTGCTCATAATGTAGCATCTATAAAAAAGCAAATGGAAAAATTCATAGATTTTTCAGATGGAAAAGCTATACTTGAAAATAATGCAGACTGGCTGTTAGGACTTAATTATGTAGATTTTATAAGGGATATAGGAGCGCATTTTTCTGTAAATAGAATGCTTGCAGCAGAATGTTTTAAATCTAGAATGGAAGCTGGACTTTCTTTTCTTGAATTTAACTATATGTTGATGCAGGGGTATGATTTTCTTGTATTGAATCAAAAGCATGGATGTACTATGCAGTTGGGAGGAGACGATCAGTGGTCTAATATGATAGCTGGTGTAGAACTTATCAGAAAAAAAGAACAGAAACAAGCTTTTGCAATGACATGTACTCTTCTCACTAACAGTGAAGGAAAGAAAATGGGGAAAACAGCAAAAGGTGCTTTATGGCTAGATCCAGAAAAAACATCTCCTTATGAATTTTATCAATATTGGAGAAATGTTGATGATGCAGATGTTGAAAAATGTCTTTCATTATTGACATTTATTCCAATGGATGAAGTAAAAAGATTAAGTGCATTGGAAGGTGCAGAAATAAACGAAGCTAAAAAGATACTTGCTTTTGAAATTACGAAAATGATCCATGGAGAAGAAGAAGCTCTTAAAGCGAAAACAGCAGCAGAGGCTTTATTTGGCGGAGGGCAGGATATGAGCAACGTTCCTTCAGTAGAAATAGAGGAAACTGCTTTAGGAACTGGACTTGTAGATTTTCTAGTGGAAAAAGGAATATTGAAAACTAAAAGTGAAGGAAGAAGGCTTGTTCAACAGAATGGATTGAATATAGGAGAAAATAAAGTAACAGATTTTGCTATGCCTATAACAAAAGATCTTTTTGTTGATGGAGAATTTCTTGTAAAAATAGGAAAGAAAAAATATCATAAAGTAGTTTTAAAATAGTCAAAGGTGAGTTTATTGATTGAGATAATATTAAGAAAAATGATGGATAAAGATATACCAGATATTTATAAATATATCCATTTAAATTATGTAAAAAAATACTATCCTGATAATGAGAAAGAGCAGTGGGAAGCTCATAGAAGATGGTACAGTTTTGTTATTAATTCTCCATCGTATCTTTTTTATACTATAGAAAGTCTGAGTAGGGAGTTTTTAGGAACTGTAAAATTTGAGTTAGATGAAAAGGAAGCTGCAATAAGTGTATATCTTGTAAAAGAGATAAGAGGAAAGGGATATTCAGAAACTGTTATTATCAATAGTATCAATGAACTCTGCTTTGAAAAACCACATATAAAAAAAATATCAGCATATATATTAGAAGAAAATGAAATATCTCAAAAGGTATTTCTTAAAATTGGATTTAAAAGAAAAAAAATTGAAGAATATAATGGAACTGAACATATTTTATTTGAGAAGAAAGTGAAAGCTTTAGAGGAAAAAATTATGACTAAAAAAGAAAAAGTAAAAAAAATACTTGAAAAACTTCATGAAAAATTTGGAGATCCTAAATGTGCTTTGGATTTTAAAACACCCTTTGAACTTCTTGTGGCTGTTATTCTCTCAGCACAGTGTACTGATGTAAGAGTAAATATTGTTACAAAAGAAATGTATAAAAAAGTGAATACTCCTGAAGGATTTGCAGCTCTTCCAGTGGAAAAAATAGAAGAAATGATAAAAAGTACAGGATTTTTTAGAAATAAAGCTAAAAATATAAAATTATGCAGTCAGCAGCTTCTTTCTAAATACAATGGAGAGATACCAAAAGATATGGATAAACTTATAGAACTTGCAGGAGTGGGAAGAAAAACAGCTAATGTAGTAAGAGGAGAAGTTTGGGGTTTAGCAGATGGAATAACTGTAGATACTCATGTTAAAAGATTATCTAACCTTATTGGTTTAGTAAAAAATGATGATCCAGTAAAAATTGAACAGGAACTTATGAAAATTGTTCCTAAAAAAGATTGGATAGATTTTTCACACTACCTTATATTACAAGGAAGAGACAAATGTATAGCTAGAAGACCAAAGTGTAATGAATGTGAAATAAAAGAGCTTTGCAACCATGGAAAAAATATAGATAAATAATCATTTTAATTCTTGACAAAATAAATAAGGAATGGTATAACATAGTAGTAATAAGAAATGTAATTCAAGGAGACGATAAATATGAGAGTTTATCTAGACAATAATGCAACAACAAAGATGGATAATGAAGTATTTGAAGCAATGGTGCCTTATTTAACTGAGTATTATGGAAATGCTTCAAGTTTACATCTTTTTGGTAAAGAAACAAATAAAGCTATGAATGAATCAAGAGAAACTATTGCAAAATATCTTGGTGCAGAACCTAATGAAATAATATTTACTGCATCAGGAAGCGAATCTGATAACCTTGCAATCAGAGGAATAGCTAGAGCATATAAAAATAGAGGAAAACATATAATAGCAAGTCCAATAGAACACCCTGCTATAAAAAACACTTTAAAAGATCTTGAAGATGAAGGTTATGAAGTAACAATCCTTCATGTTGATAAAAATGGAATGCTTGATGTAGAAGAATTAAAAAATGCAATAAAAGATGAAACCATTTTAATAACTGTAATGCATGCCAATAATGAAGTTGGAACTTTTCAACCAATAGAAGAAATAGGGAAAATAGCAAAAGAAAATAAAATAATATTTCATGTAGATGCAGTTCAGACAATGGGAAAAGTTGATATAAAGCCAAAAGAAATGGGAATAGATCTTCTTTCTTTTTCTGCACATAAATTTTATGGACCTAAAGGAGTTGCAGCTCTTTACTGGAGAAATGGAGTAAGATTTGGTAAAGTTCTTACAGGTGGAGGTCAGGAAGGAAAAAGAAGACCAGGAACTTCAAATGTTCCAGGAATGGTTGGAATGGCTAAGGCATTGGAAATAGCCTACAGAGATATGGCAGAAGAATTCAAAAAAGAAGAAGAATTAAGAGATTATTTTGAAAGTGAAGTATTGAAGAGAATACCTGAGGTTGTAATAAATGCTAAAGAAGCAAAAAGGCTTCCAGGAACTTCAAGTATAACATTTAAATATCTTGAAGGAGAATCAATTCTTCTCAGTTTAAGTTATAAAGGGATAGCGGTAAGTTCAGGGTCAGCTTGTTCATCAGATGATTTACAGGCTTCTCATGTATTATTGGCAATGGGGATTGAGCCTGAGTTTGCACATGGAACTATTAGATTTGGTTTAGGAAAATATAATACAAAGGAAGAAATAGATTATACATTGGATGTTCTGGTAGAAGTGATCGAAAAATTAAGAGCAATCTCTCCTCTTTGGAATGAATTTAAAAATAAATAATGTAAATAAGGAGTATGAAAATGCAATATACTGAAAAAGTAATGGAACATTTTATGAATCCACACAATGTTGGAGTTATAGAAAATCCATCTGGATATGGAAAAGTAGGAAATCCTTCATGTGGGGATATAATGGAAATATTTATTAAAGTAGAAGACAATATAATAACTGATGTTAAGTTTAGAACTTTTGGGTGTGCCTCGGCAATAGCTAGCTCTTCAGTATCTACAGAACTTATTATGGGAAAAACTGTTAATGAAGCTTTAGCTCTTACAAATAAAAAAGTAGTAGAGGCATTAGGTGGACTTCCACCAGTGAAAATGCATTGTTCTGTACTTGCAGAGGAAGCTATTAAATTAGCTATTGAAGATTACCTTTCTAAAAAAGATAAAAAAGAAGAAAAATAAAAATAGCTCATTAAAAAATTAATTTTTAATATAAGCTTCTGTAAATTTGTGATATAATTTTACAGAAGCTTATTTTTATACAACAGGAGATGCGTAATGAAGAAAATTGTAAATGTATTGTTATTAACTATTATACTTGCCAGTTCTACAGTTTTTGCTAAAGAAGCGGAAAACGAAGTTGCAGTGAAAGAGGAAAAACCTTCATATAAAGCAATACTTTTAGGAGATGAAAAAGGAAAAATATATTATTCAGAAAATATAGATGAAAAATACCCTTTGGCTTCCCTTACAAAAATGATGACTTTAATGGTAACTTTTGACCAACTGGAAAAAGGCAGTATAAGAATGAAAGATAAAATTAAAATCAGTAAGAAATCAGCTCAAATTGGAGGGAGCAGAATCCCTATGAAAGAAGGAGATGTTTTCACACTTGAAGATTTAATTAAAGCAACGGCTATATATTCAGCCAATAATGCAGCCTATGCAATAGCTGAACATATAGGAAAAGGTGATGTAGATAAATTTGTAAAAATGATGAATAAAAAATCAACTGACTTAGGATTAGAGAAGGAACTGGAGTTTTATACACCAGCAGGTCTTCCAAGTGATATGACTAAAAAAGGAATGGATGCTGGAACAACAAGAGGAATATATAAATTATCTCTTGAAGCTGCAAAATATAGTAAATATATGGAAATAGCTTCTATAAAAGAAACTACTATACATGATGGGAAGCTGAAAATAAAAAATAGAAATCTTTTATTAGGTGAAGAAGGGATATATGGAATAAAAACAGGACATCATTCTAAAGTAGGATATAATATTTCTGTATTAAGTGATAAGGAAGGCATGCAAATATTTACAGTTGTTGTGGGAGGCCCTACTTATAAAAAGAGAGACGAGAGTGTTTTAAATCAAATGGAAGAATTTTATGAGCATTATCAGTTCAGAAAACTCACTGATGAAAATATTTCTATAGCTAAAGTACCTGTATTTAGTGGAGAAAAGGAATATGCTGATTTATATCCTGATAAAAACTTCACAGATATTTTGAACAAAGACAGTGATATAAAAATATCTATAAAGAGAAATAAAGGAGCAATTGCTCCAGTAGAAGCAGGAAAGGTTTTAGGAGAGTATAAAGTTGTAATAGATGGTAACATTGTTGAATCTGGAAATCTTGTAACAAAAGAAGAAGTAAAATTAAGTATATCTTTAAAAAATATATTTTAAAAATATAAAGAAATCTTGGGGAAAAGATTTGATGTTAAAATTAAGAAAAGCTAGTAATATAAAAGATAAATTAAAGACTTTAATAAATAAATAATTTTTTTTGAAAAAAAGCAAAAAAAATATTGACGAAATCTAAAAACTATGATATTATAATCAATGTACCGCAGGAAAGCGGGAAGCAAAAAGCAATAAAAAAGGACATTAACAACAGAATAGAGAGAGATGAAAAAATCAACAAACAATAAATAGGTGTAAACAATCAGTTAAAAAAACTGAGTAAATAGATTGAACGAAGAGTTTGATCCTGGCTCAGGATGAACGCTGACAGAATGCTTAACACATGCAAGTCTACTTGATCCTTCGGGTGAAGGTGGCGGACGGGTGAGTAACGCGTAAAGAACTTGCCTTACAGACTGGGACAACATTTGGAAACGAATGCTAATACCGGATATTATGACTGGGTCGCATGATCTGGTTATGAAAGCTATATGCGCTGTGAGAGAGCTTTGCGTCCCATTAGTTAGTTGGTGAGGTAACGGCTCACCAAGACGATGATGGGTAGCCGGCCTGAGAGGGTGAACGGCCACAAGGGGACTGAGACACGGCCCTTACTCCTACGGGAGGCAGCAGTGGGGAATATTGGACAATGGACCAAAAGTCTGATCCAGCAATTCTGTGTGCACGAAGAAGTTTTTCGGAATGTAAAGTGCTTTCAGTTGGGAAGAAGTCAGTGACGGTACCAACAGAAGAAGCGACGGCTAAATACGTGCCAGCAGCCGCGGTAATACGTATGTCGCAAGCGTTATCCGGATTTATTGGGCGTAAAGCGCGTCTAGGCGGTTTAGTAAGTCTGATGTGAAAATGCGGGGCTCAACCCCGTATTGCGTTGGAAACTGCTAAACTAGAGTACTGGAGAGGTAGGCGGAACTACAAGTGTAGAGGTGAAATTCGTAGATATTTGTAGGAATGCCGATGGGGAAGCCAGCCTACTGGACAGATACTGACGCTAAAGCGCGAAAGCGTGGGTAGCAAACAGGATTAGATACCCTGGTAGTCCACGCCGTAAACGATGATTACTAGGTGTTGGGGGTCGAACCTCAGCGCCCAAGCTAACGCGATAAGTAATCCGCCTGGGGAGTACGTACGCAAGTATGAAACTCAAAGGAATTGACGGGGACCCGCACAAGCGGTGGAGCATGTGGTTTAATTCGACGCAACGCGAGGAACCTTACCAGCGTTTGACATCCCAAGAAGTTAACAGAGATGTTTTCGTGCCTCTTCGGAGGAACTTGGTGACAGGTGGTGCATGGCTGTCGTCAGCTCGTGTCGTGAGATGTTGGGTTAAGTCCCGCAACGAGCGCAACCCCTTTCGTATGTTACCATCATTAAGTTGGGGACTCATGCGAGACTGCCTGCGATGAGCAGGAGGAAGGTGGGGATGACGTCAAGTCATCATGCCCCTTATACGCTGGGCTACACACGTGCTACAATGGGTAGTACAGAGAGCTGCAAACCTGCGAGGGTAAGCTAATCTCATAAAACTATTCTTAGTTCGGATTGTACTCTGCAACTCGAGTACATGAAGTTGGAATCGCTAGTAATCGCAAATCAGCTATGTTGCGGTGAATACGTTCTCGGGTCTTGTACACACCGCCCGTCACACCACGAGAGTTGGTTGCACCTGAAGTAACAGGCCTAACCGTAAGGAGGGATGTTCCGAGGGTGTGATTAGCGATTGGGGTGAAGTCGTAACAAGGTATCCGTACGGGAACGTGCGGATGGATCACCTCCTTTCTAAGGAGATCATTTCTCTTTCTCTATTCTATTGATGGTGTTCTTGTGATAACGGCAGTTATTATTTGAAAATAGAACAGTATCTTTATGAATGCGTTTGTAGCTCAGCTGGTTAGAGCACACGCCTGATAAGCGTGAGGTCGGTGGTTCGAGTCCACTCAAACGCACCATATGGTATGGGGATATAGCTCAGTTGGGAGAGCGACGCACTTGCACTGCGTAGGTCAGCGGTTCGATCCCGCTTATCTCCACCAAATTTTTTTTCGATTTTTTTATGGACATTGGAAACTATATAGTAGATAAATACAATTTTAACTCTTGTTTATATAAACAGAGTTAGCTGTCAATCAAATTAAACAAAAACAAAATAGGTTAAAATAATTAAGGGCACACAGGGAATGCCTAGGTAGTAAGAGCCGATGAAGGACGTGGTAAGCTGCGATAAGCTTGGGTTAGCTGCAAACGAGCGCCAACCCCAAGATTTCCGAATGGAGCAATCTGCTAAGATGGAGTCTTAGCACGAAAGAGGGTACCGAGTGAACTGAAACATCTAAGTAACTCGAGGAAAAGAAAGTAAAAACGATTCCCCAAGTAGCGGCGAGCGAACGGGGATGAGCCTAAACCATATAAGTGTCAAGGATACAGCCGTTGCTTATATGGGGTTGTGGGAAGAACGTTTGAAGAACTGTAAGATATTCAACATATCTAATGACTGAACTGGAACCAGTTGGAAAGCTGGATCGTAGAAGGTGATAATCCTGTACAGGTAAACTCATTAGAATGTATGTTCTCTCCCAAGTAACATGGAACACGAGGAATTCTGTGTGAATCTGCGAGGACCATATCTCGTAAGGCTAAATACTCTTACTAACCGATAGCGTATAGTACCGTGAGGGAAAGGTGAAAAGAACCCCGGGAGGGGAGTGAAATAGAACCTGAAACTGTGTGCTTACAAGCGGTCAGAGCTCTTCGGAGTGATGGCGTGCCTTTTGGAGAATGATCCTGCGAGTTACGTTCAGTGGCGAGGTTAAGTATAACGGAGCCGAAGGGAAACCGAGTCTGAATAGGGCGACATAGTCGCTGGGCGTAGACGCGAAACCTGGTGATCTAAGCCTGTCCAGGGTGAAGCTGTGGTAAGACACAGTGGAGGCCCGAACTCACCGCCGTTGAAAAGTTGGGAGATGAGGTAGGTTTAGGGGTGAAAAGCCAATCGAACTAGGAGATAGCTCGTTCTCTCCGAAATGCATTTAGGTGCAGCCTTGAGTGTTTAATTATGGGGGTAGAGCACTGAATGAACTAGGGGGCATATTGCTTACTGAATTCAATCAAACTCCGAATACCATAATTCAAAGCTCAGGAGTGAGACTATGGGAATTAACTTCCATTGTCAAAAGGGAAACAACCCAGACCACCAGCTAAGGTCCCTAATTATAACTAAGTGGGAAAGGAGGTGGAGATTCACAAACAACCAGGAGGTTGGCTTAGAAGCAGCCATACCTTTAAAGAGTGCGTAATAGCTCACTGGTCGAGAGTTTCTGCGCCGACAATGTAACGGGGCTAAGTTATAAACCGAAGCTGTGGAATTGCGCAAGCAATTGGTAGGAGAGCGTTCTGTAGGCCGTTGAAGGAGGAGCGTAAGCGACTCTGGAGGTATCAGAAGTGAGAATGCAGGAATAAGTAGCGAGAAAGGGGGCGAGAATCCCCCTCGCCGGAAGACCAAGGTTTTCAGGGTAAAGCTTGTCTTCCCTGAGTAAGCCGGGACCTAAGCCGAGGCTAAAATGCGTAGGCGAATGGAAAACAGATTAATATTTCTGTGCCAGTTATATTTTGTGAAGGAGGGACGCAGAAGGGTATGTGCGCGGGAGAACGGAAGTTCCCGTAGAAGCATGTAGAGTGGTCTAGCAGGAAAATCCGCTAGATTAGACTTGAGGTGTGATATATAGTCGTAAGATGAATGCACAAATCCCACGCTGCCGAGAAAAGCTTCTAACGTTAAGGTATAACTGCCCGTACCCGAAACCGACACAGGTGGTCAGGATGAGAAATCTAAGGCGGACAGGCTAACTCTCGTTAAGGAACTCTGCAAAATTGCCCCGTAACTTTGGGAGAAGGGGTGCCCCTGAATGTTAATATTCAAGCAATATGAAGCATTTGGGGGTCGCAGTGAAGAGGCTCAAGCAACTGTTTAACAAAAACACAGGTCTATGCTAAGCTGTAAGGCGATGTATATGGGCTGACACCTGCCCAGTGCCGGAAGGTTAAGAGGAGGAGTGAGAGCTCCGAATTGAAGCCCCGGTGAACGGCGGCCGTAACTATAACGGTCCTAAGGTAGCGAAATTCCTTGTCGGGTAAGTTCCGACCTGCACGAATGGTGTAATGATTTGAGCGCTGTCTTGACGGGAGGCCTGGTGAAATTGTACTACCGGTGAAGATACCGGTTACCTACAGTAGGACGGAAAGACCCCATGGAGCTTTACTGTAGCTTGGTATTGGGTTTTGGCATTGCATGTATAGGATAGTTGGGAAACTATGAAGGTATGGCGCTAGCTGTATCGGAGTTGTCGGTGGAATACCAACCATTCAATGTTGAAATTCTAATCTGTGGTTTGCAGCCACGGAAACAGTGCTAGGTGGGCAGTTTGACTGGGGCGGTCGCCTCCGAAAGAGTAACGGAGGCGTTCAAAGGTTCTCTCAGGTTGGATGGAAATCAACCGCAGAGTGCAATGGCATAAGAGAGCTTAACTGCGAGACTGACGGGTCGAGCAGGTGCGAAAGCAGGACATAGTGATCCGGCGATTCCGAATGGAAGGGTCGTCGCTCAACGGATAAAAGCTACCCTGGGGATAACAGGCTGATTTTGCCCGAGAGTCCATATCGACGGCAAAGTTTGGCACCTCGATGTCGGCTCATCGCATCCTGGGGCTGGAGAAGGTCCCAAGGGTTGGGCTGTTCGCCCATTAAAGCGGTACGTGAGCTGGGTTCAGAACGTCGTGAGACAGTTCGGTCCCTATCCACTGTAGGCGTTAGAATATTGAGAAGATCTGTCCTTAGTACGAGAGGACCGGGATGGACAAACCTCTGATGTACCAGTTGTCACGCCAGTGGCACAGCTGGGTAGTCACGTTTGGAACGGATAACCGCTGAAAGCATCTAAGCGGGAAACCAGCTTCAAGATAAGTATTCTTTAAGACTCCTTCGAGACTAGAAGGTTGATAGGTTGGGGGTGTAAGAGCTGCGAGGCTTTTAGCTGACCAATACTAATAAGTCAAAGTTTTAACCTAAAGATTGAAAAGCGCGAAAGCGTATGCTACTATATAGTTTCAAGTGTCTATTAGAAATGATAAACACACAGCTTGGTAAGAATAGCTGCGGGGGTACACCTGGTCCCATTCCGAACCCAGAAGTTAAGCCCGTAAACGCTGAAAGTACTTGGAGGGAAGCCTCCCGGGAGGATAGGAACTTGCCAAGCTCAAATGAGTGCTTCCTTAGCTCAGTCGGTAGAGCATGCGGCTGTTAACCGCAGTGTCAATGGTTCAAGTCCATTAGGAAGCGCCATTTTTTTATTTTTTGGAAAATTTTTTCTGGAGGTCATTATGAAGAAAACTAATGCAATGAGAGAACTGGATAAAAATAAAATAAAATATGAATATGTAGAATATGAAGTAGATGAGAATGATCTGAGTGCAATATCTGTATCGATAAAAACTGGACAGGATATAACAAAGATATTTAAGACTTTAATACTTTTAAATGAAAAAAGAGAAATGCTGGTAGCCTGTATTCCCGGAAGTGATAATATTGATTTAAAAAAGTTAGCAAAACTATCTGGAGATAAAAAAGTAGAAATGTTAGAAATGAAAGAACTTTTTAATATGACTGGATACATTAGAGGAGGATGTTCACCTGTTGGTATAAAGAAAAAACATAAAGCATTTATACATCAGTCGGCTACAACAAAGGATACAATATTTGTAAGTGGTGGAATGAGAGGAATTCAGATTATAATATCACCAAAAGATTTAATAAAATATTTGAATATGACAGTTGGAGATATAATAGTTTAGAAATTTCTCTTTTTATATGATAAAATTCTATTATAAAGATCAAAGGGGGATTATATGGAATATTTTATCAGAGAAATGGAAGATAAAGATTGGGAAGATGTACTGAAAATATATAAACAGGGAATAGAATCAGGAATATCTACATTCAGAAAAGATTTACCTGATAAGAAATCATGGGAAAATTCACATTTAAAAGCATGCAGATTTATATTGTGTGATAATAATGGCAGTGTAGTAGGTTGGGCAGCACTTAGTCCTATTTCCAGCAGAATAGATTATTGCGGGGTAACTGAAGTAAGTATATATATTGATAAAGCTCATCAAGGTAAAAAACTTGGTGAATTTCTTTTAAATAAGATAAAAGAGGAATCTGAAAAAAATGGAATCTGGACTTTACAGTCTTCAATATTTGAGATAAATGAAGCAAGTTTAAAACTTCATAGAAAATGCGGCTTTCGAGAAGTTGGATATAGAGAAAAAATAGCAAGAGATAAAAATAATATTTGGCAGAATACAGTGTTGATGGAATATAGAAGTAAAAAGATATATTGAGTTATATGTATATAAATAATAATAAAAAATAAAATTTTGTAATATTTGGGGGAAAGTATGGGACAAAATGATTTATTTATAAAAATGACAGAAACAAAAATATCAAAACTGATACCAAAATTAGCTATACCAACTATAATAAGTATGTTAGTAACTTCTGTTTATAATATGGCTGATACATTTTTTGTAAGCCAGATAGGAACATCTGCATCAGCAGCAGTAGGGATAAATTTTTCTGTAATGGCAATGATTCAAGCCATCGGTTTTACTTTAGGAATGGGGAGTGGAAATTATATATCTAGAAGCCTAGGAAGACAGGATAGAGAGGGTGCTCATGAAGCAGCAGCAACAGCGTTTTTTACAGCTTTAATATTAGGAGCTTTTTTAGCTGTTTTAGGGTTGTTATTTTTGGATAAGTTTGTTAGAATGCTTGGAGCTACAGAAACAATTGTCCCCTATGCAAAAGATTATGCAAAATATATTCTTATAGCTACCCCATATATGTGTTGTTCTTTTGTTTTAAATAATATAATACGTTCTCAGGGAAATGCCTTTTATTCAATGATAGGGATAGGAACTGGGGGAATTCTTAATATGATTCTTGATCCAATTTTTATATTTACATTGAATTTAGGAATATCTGGAGCAGCTTTAGCTACTATAATAAGTCAATTTATAAGCTTTTCAATATTGATGTATATGTGTAATAAAAACAAAGAGCATGTGACTATAAAATTAAGCAGTTTTAAGTTTAGACTTACTATGTATAAAGAAATATTTCGTGCAGGTTTTCCAACTCTTTCAAGACAGGGACTTGCCAGTATGGCAGCTGTGGCCTTGAATGTATGTGCTTCACCATTTGGAGATGCAGCTATTGCAGCAATGTCTATAGTATCAAGAATAATGATGTTTGTGAACTCAAGTTTGATAGGATTTGGACAAGGATTTCAACCAGTATGTGGATTTAACTATGGAGCTAAAAGATATGATAGAGTGCTGGAAGCTTATCATTTTTGTTTAAAAGTAGCAGTAATTCTTTTAACAGTATTAGGAACTGTTTGTTTTATATTTGCTCCTGATATTTTAGCTCTATTCCGTAAAACAGATATTGAAGTTATAGAGATAGGAGCTCTTGCATTGAGGTTTCAGTGTATGACTCTGCCAATACAGGCATGTATAATAATGGCAAATATGCTTACTCAGTCTATTGGTTATGGTTTTATGGCTACTCTTGTAGCAATGGGAAGGCAGGGAATATTTTTAATTCCTGTATTATTTATATTTCCTAAAATAGGTGGGATAAGAGGATTGCAGTTATGTCAGCCTTTTGCTGATGTATGTACTTTTATATTAGGAACTGTAATAGCGTTAAAGGTTGTTAAAGACTTAAGATGTCGGATGCTTAAACAGGAAGAGCAAATATAAGAATAATATTAAAATAAAAAGGGGAAGTGAATTCACTTCCCTTTATAATCGTAGTAGATAATTTATGTGTGCCATTGATTATATAATAATTATACACTATAAAATAAAAAATATCAACTTTTTATTTTTTTATATCGTTAATAAACGAAAAAAAATAAAATTAAATAATTTTAAATATTATTATTTAATAATAAAAAAATTTTTTGTATAATATTTTTTTAAAAATACATTTATTTTATTTGTTTTTAATTTTTATTTATATATTTTTTATATAAAATATTAATTGTTTATAATTGTGGTTAAAATAAGTTTTTATTGTGAAAAAATCAAAAAAATATATTTGGATAAGAAAGTATAAAATCAAAATTATCACAATATAGTTAATTAAAAAATGGTCCATTTATGCAGAACATATAAAGGAAATAAGTTTTGCTATTTAGGAGTTTTATTATTTTATATTTTACTTATATAAAATATAGACTTTTAAATTTAAATAGTGTATATTTAAATAGTAGATATTTTCTTTTTAATGATAAAAAATAAAAAAATATTAAATTGATGGGGAGGAAGCTATGTTTTTAGGAGTAGGACTTACTTTGGTTATTTTTTTAGTAGTTATATTGATAGGAGGAGCAGTTCTTATATATAGAAAATGTCCTAATGATGTTATTTTAGTAAAATATGGACTTGGTGGAAATAAAATAATAACATCAAATGGTACTTTTATATTGCCAATAGTTCAAGGATGCAAGAAGCTTAACTTGAAACCTATGAATATAGATATAGATTTAAGAGAGGATTCAAATGTTGTATCCAATGATAAAATTAGGGTAGTAGTGGAGGCAGATGCTACTTTTGCTATATCTAGCTCACCAGAAGAAAGAGTTATAGCTTCACATAGATTGTTGAGCTTTAATGACAGCGAAATATGTGCATTAGCAAAAGAAATATTAACAGGACAAACAAGAACTATCATATCAGAAATGGAATTTGAAGATTTATTGCAGGATAGAGTTCTATTGATGACAAAAGTAAGTGAAAATGCTGAAAAAGAACTTAGTAAACTAGGACTTGATTTAATTAACTATAATATCAAAATGATAAAAGATATGGATGGGATCACAGAAATGCTTGGAAAGAAAGCATCTGCTCTTGCAACTTCAGATGCACAGATAGCTGTGGCAGAACAACAGAGAAAGTCTGATGTAGGAGTAGCAGAAGCTAATGCTCAAAGGGATATAGCTGTAACTGAACAGGATAAAGTAAGGCAGATACAAGTATCAAAAACTAAGGCAGTAATAACAGAAGAAACAATTAAGGCAGAGCTTATTCAGACTAATGCAACTCAAAATAAATTAGCTGAGGAGAAAAGAATGGAATCTGAATCTCAAAAAGCTCAAAATCTTTATAGAATAGAAACTGAAAAATCAATTAATTTAAAGGAATTAGACAAAGAAAAAGAAATAAAACTTCAAGAGGAAAATTTGAAACAGGAAATAGCAGATAAATCTAAAGAAACTGTTAAAAAACAAGCAGAAGTTGCATTAGAAACTCAAAGGGCAAAAGAAATTGTAGAAACAAAAGTATATAATGAAAAACTTGAAATAGAAAAAATTACAGAACTTAAACTAAAAAAATTAGAAGCAGATAATCAATTAGAAATTGCTAAAATTAAGGCAGATGCAATATTAATAGAAGCAAGAGCAGAAGCAGATAAATTAAAGGCATTAGCAGAAGCAGATGCAATCAAAGTGGCACTACCTATTGAGAAAAAAGCAGAAGCAGAGAAAAAACTTTTAGAAGTATACGGGCAGTCAGGAATTATGGGGCTTAAACTTATTGAAATACTTCCAGAATTGGCAAGAGCACAGGCAGACGCAGTGGCAAACATAGATATTAACAGTCTGAATATTATATCTGGTGATGGAGGGTCAGGAGATGGAAATAGTGGAGCAGGAAATCAGATAGCAGGAATAGTGACAGATATAACAAGAGCCATACCAGCATTTAAAATGGCAAATGATATAGCAAAATCTATAAATATGCCAGAACTTTCAATAACAGGGGATACAAAAACAGAAAAATAATAAAATAGGAGGGTGCTGAGTCATCCTCCTTATTTCATATATTCATTTCACAGAAATTTTATTATTTTATAACCAGTATTTCTTTAAATTCTTTTATATTGTTTCTGCTTACAGGAATTTTAAACTTTAAATCCTGTATTTTTAATACATAAGTTCCATTGAACCATGGTTCAACTTCTGTTATTTTATCAAGATTTACCATGTAGGATCTGTGAGTTCTATAAAATTTATTTTTAGGAAGTATCTCTTCCCACTTGGATATTTTTATTTTTGAAGAATAAGAATTATCTTTTGTATAAATCATACTTTCTTTTTCTCCTGCTTCAATATAATAGATATCGTCAATAGAAATAACATACATTTTTTCATCAGAAGTAACAGTTACCTTATTGATTTTATTAATATCTTTTATATGGTCAATTTCTTTTTCTTTTGTAAGATTGCTTAAAACTTCATTTATTCTTTTTTCAGAATAAGGTTTTAAAAGATAGTCAAATGCCTTAATTTCAAAAGCTTCAGCAGCATATTCTTTATAAGCTGTAATAAATACTATTTTTAAATTTTCATTGAGTTTAGAAAGAATTTTTCCAAGACTCATTCCATCTAATTCAGGCATATTTATATCTAAAAAAACTATATCTGTTTTATTTGCCTGAAGATATTTAAGAGCGTCTAAAGGACTGTCAAATTCTTTTTCAAGTTCTATTCCTTCATATTTTTCTATAAAAAATTTCAGTTCTTCTCTAGCAGGAAATTCATCTTCTATAATTACACATTTAAGCATTAATACCTCCTATTCTATGTAAAAGGATATTTTAGTTCCTTTTTTTAGACACTCTATGACTAATCCTTTACCATACATTAGCTTTATTCTATTATGGACATTTTTAAGTCCAATACTTTTTTCCATTCTTTCATCTAGTTCCTCTATTATTTTTGGGTCAATTCCAACACCATCATCTTCGATAGTTACAATACAGCCTTTATCTTTTTTCTTAGCAGTAATATGTACATGACCTCCACCTCTTTGTTTTAGCAGACCATGTTTTATACTGTTTTCAACTAGAGGCTGAATAGTAAGACTAGGTATTTTTATATTTTCCAATCCATCTTCCACATCATATTCAACTGAAATTTTATCACCAAAACGGGCTTTTTCTATATTAACATAAGCCTTCACTTGAGTGAACTCCATATCAAGTGACACTACTTTTGAAGCATTTTCCAAGTTATAACGTAAATATGTAGATAAATCAATTATTACTTCTTTTGCTTTTGCAGGATCCATTCGAACGAAAAATGCTGTAGTATGGAGTGCATTAAAAAGAAAATGGGGATTTATTTGTGTCTGAAGAGCTTTTAGTTCAGCATCTCTTGCCATAGCTTTAAAATTTTCTACAGTACTTATTTCTAATTGAGTAGATATGAGCAAAGAAAGACCTTCAGCAAGATATTGATTTCTAGCAGTAACATTTTCAGCTTTATCAAAATATATTTTAAGAGTTCCAGATACTATTTTTTCTCCTTGAAAAAGAGGAGAGATTATACATGATTTTATTTTTCCAGAAATGCAGTGAAAATCTTTTATTCCATTTTCTTCACCAAGAACAAGTACTTTGCCAGTTTTTAGTACTTGTTTTGTTACCTCACTTCTAATATCTGTATGATCTATTTTAAATTCATCAGATTCAGCATAACTGGCAATTATATATTTATCATTGGTTATTACAACAGCTTTAGCTTCTAAAGAATTTAAGATTATTTTACAAATCTCATTCATAGATTCCCCTTTTCTAAAATAAGGAAGAGTTTTATTAGCTATTTCGAGAGCTAATTTTGCCTGTTTACCAGCTATAATTTCTTTTTCAGATATTATATCTTGAATGATAAGGATTACAATTGATACTCCAACAGCATTGGCAAGGATCATTGGAAAATATATTTTAGAAACTATATCTTTTGCCAGTTCAAAATCTGACCCAAGGACAAGTATTAATATCATACTGAGATTTTCAACTATAAAGCCTCCAAGAAATCCATAGAGATAACAATTTTTTTCATTAGTTTTTTTATAAAGATGAGCAGTGATAAAACCACCTGACATTGTAGCGATAGCACATGGAATAGTAGTTATAGAGCTTGCATCTACAAATAATCTATGAATTCCTGCAATAAGGCCAACCATAATACCTACTTCAGGGCCTGCAAGAATACCTCCAACAACTACACCAATATTTCTAACATTAACTATTGCACCACGATAATCTACTCCTGTATATGTACCAATTATAGCAAGTCCTGAAAAGAAGGCAGAAAGAAGAAGAATGTCCTTTTGACTATATTTTTTTCTCGTGAATATATTTTTAGCACTTTTAAATTTTGTAAAAAAGAAAGCTATTGCAATAATATATCCTAGATTATTTAACAAATGACTGGTTAATTTTAACAATTTATATCCCCTCCATAATAGACATAAAAATTATACCATAAAGAACAGAATATAAAAAGTGATATTAAAGGATTTATTTTTGCATTTTAAGTATTAATTTTAACCTTTTAAAGAACAATCCATTCTTTTTATAGTCTTTTGGTGTATCATTTACACTAGAAGATATAATGTTATGTATAATAAATATAAAAATGGGAGGCAGATTATATGTTTAGTTTTATTATTTCAATAATAGCTTTAATAGCTGGTTATATTATTTATGGAAAAATAGTAGAAAGAATATTTGGAATTGAAGCAAGCAGAGTTACACCAGCAAAAAAATTAAATGATGGTGTTGATTATGTGGAAATGGGATGGAAAAAAGCATTTCTTATTCAATTTTTAAATATAGCTGGTACAGGACCTATATTTGGAGCAGTAGCAGGAGCAATGTGGGGACCAGCAGCATTTTTATGGATTGTATTTGGATGTATATTTGCAGGAGCTGTACATGATTTCTTAATTGGAATGATGTCTTTAAGAAAAGATGGAGCAAGTGTTGCAGAATTAGTTGGAGAAAATCTTGGTAATGGAGCAAGAAAACTTATGGTAGTTTTCTCAATTATTCTTTTAGTATTAGTAGGAGTTGTATTTATAACAAGTCCAGCAGCTATCTTAAATGACCTTACAGGTATAAATAAAATGTTATTAATTGGAATCATAATTATATATTATTTAGCAGCAACTGTGTTGCCGATAGATAAAATAATTGGAAGAATTTATCCAATATTTGGAATTGCTTTATTAGTAATGGCTGTTGGAATAGGTGTAGGTATAGTAATTCAAGGATACAACATTCCTGAAATATCTTTACATAATTTCCATCCAGCAAAACAATCAATTTTCCCTTATTTATTTATAACAATAGCTTGTGGAGCAATCAGTGGATTCCATGCTACTCAATCTCCAATGATGGCTAGATGTCTTGAAAATGAATCTGAAGGAAGAAAAGTATTCTATGGTGCTATGATTTCTGAAGGTGTAGTAGCTTTAGTATGGGCAGCAGCAGCAATGAGTTTCTTTGGTGGAACTCCAGGATTAGGAGAAGCATTAGGACATGGAGGAGCAGCAGTTGTAGTAAATAGAATTTCTAATACAGTATTAGGAAAAGTTGGTGGAGCTTTAGCTTTATTAGGAGTTGTTGCATGTCCAATAACATCAGGAGATACAGCATTTAGAAGTGCAAGACTTACAATAGCAGATGCAATTGGATATAAACAAGGTCCAGTAGCAAATAGATTTATAGTCGCTATTCCTTTATTTATTGTTGGTATTTCATTATGTTTTATAGATTTTAATATTTTATGGAGATATTTTAGCTGGTCTAATCAAACTCTTGCTACGATTGCACTTTGGGCAGCTGCTAAATATTTGAATAATCATGGAAAAAATTATTATATAGCTCTTATTCCAGCAATGTTTATGACAGTAGTTGTTACTGACTATATCGTTATAGCCCCAGAAGGATTTGTAAGATTCTTCCAAGGAACTCCAGTAGCCACTATAGAAATGATTGGGTTGGTATGTGGATTGGTATTATCAGCAGTATGTACTTTAGGATTTTTAAAGAGTTTGAAAAAAGAAAAAATAGCTGAAGCACAAGCTTAATAAAATGGTTTAAGATAAATTAAATAAAATATAAGTAAATTTTTAAGGCTGAGTATAGTTTTACACTATATTCAGTCTTTTTTTATTTCTGTTTATAAATTGTTAATATTTTTTTCTTATCATATAAAACCTTCTTTTTTTATATTCTAAAAATTTTTAGATATATAATATTTAAACAATTCTCTTTTTTGACATTTTTCTTCAATACCTTTATTTTTTGAAAAAAATATATATTTCTCTCTTTCTTTTTATTATATATTCAAAAAATATGTACATTTTTTGAAAAAAATATATTCAACAATTATCATCTATAATTCTAAAAAGTATACAAAACCTATAAAAATATTTAATTTATATTATGTTTTTATTTGTATGTAAAAAAATATTGTGTTATAATTTGTATAATTACAGAATAATGTAAACATATAAAATTAACAAAAATATGAATAAATATATTCTAAAAATCTATATTTTTAGAATATTTGTTTGTCATTTTTTATAGGTGAAGGGGGGATTTTATTATTAACTATATAAAACCATAACATTAAAAAGTCAAGTTTATTCTTAAGGAGGAAAGAAATATGAAAAAAATACTGGGGATGTTTCTTTTACTATCTTGTTTAACAACAACACTTTATTCACAGGAAGTAAGTGAAAAAGAGGGAAGAAAAGTTCTTGAACAGATAAGAAGAGAGATACAGGCTGAAGAAAAAGCTAAACAGAAAGCTATCGAAGATGCTGAAAAAGCTAAAGAAGCTGAAGAAAAAGCAAGAATTGCTGCTGAAAAGGCAGAGGAGAAAAAAGGAAAGAAAATAATTGAAGACATCAGAAGGGATATGAATGAATCTCTTGAGGAAAAAGTATTCAGAAGTGAAAATACTCCTGAAGGAAGAATTGCTGCAGCAGGATCAGCTTTTGAAATAGGAAGGGAAAGAATGGCTTTCCTGAAAATGGAAGAGGAAGAAATTATGAAACTTGAAGAAGTTTTGGGGATGGAAACAGATGAAAACAGAGTATTTTTAAGTCAGAAATTTGATGAAGTATATGATAAGTTCAAAACTAATAATAATGAAATTGAACTTTTATTACTTGAAAATGAGAAACTTAATGAATACTTGAGTAGACTAGATAGAATGGAACAGAAAGTAAGAGCAGGAAATTAAATAGGGGGAAGATTTTATGAGAAAAAATGACATTGAAAAATCTTTAAAGAGATTTTTGAAGAGAAAAGTCAGTTATTCTCTTTCGCTTTTGATAGCCTTCATGATAACAGGAGGAATATCTTTAGGTGCAGGAATAACAGCAGAGGAAATACAGGAAACTAAAAGCGATCTTTTAACTAGAATTCAGACAGAGCGCGAAGAAATAAGAAGAAAAATAGAAGAAAATGAAAGATTGATAAAAGAATACAACTCAGATTTTGTGGAACTTGTAAGGAAGGGAGATTTTTATTCTAAACCTTTATTCAACAGTACACAGATATTTTTCACTTACCAGTATTTAGATAATGGGAAAATGAAAGACAGAACAGATAAAGAGTTTGCAGAAACAATAGATGCGATAAATAAGCATTATGGAACAAAGAGCGGAAGAAGTCTGCTTAGATCTACAGGAAATATTGGAAAAGATAAAATAATGGCTGGAAATGGAGTAGCTGTTGATACTGAAGTATTTAGAGAAACAATTGAAGTAGGAGCAAATATCAAACCAATTGAACCTGAACTTCCAATAATCAATCCAAGTATTTCAGTAAATGTATCAGCACCTATAGTAAATTTAGGAGCATTGCCAGGGACAGTAAGTCCAACAATGCCAACAATGCCAACTATTACAGCACCCATAGTTTCAATACCATCAACACCAACTGGAGTGAGTGTATCTGTTGCAACTCCGGCAGCCGTTGATAAGATAACAGTAACAGCACCTACAGTAACAACACCAACAACACCAGGGGATAAAAATATAAATGTAAGTGCTCCAGCAACCCCAACTGGGTTTGAACCAACTACAGTAACAGCACCAACAGCACCAACTATACCAGTTATAGTACCACCAACTATTCCATCATTTGCTTCAAATGTTGTTTCAAGTGGAAATGGAACTTCAAATGCAGTTGATCAAAGCAACTTGAGCAATGGAGTTATAGAAATGGTTGCAATTAAAAGTGGAAATTTCAATTTAAAAAGAAATAATGCTAATGTTTGGACATATAGTTATAGTAATTATAGTGGAGTAAATGCATGGGCTGTAACAAGTGCTGCTTGGGATGGGAACACGGCTGTAGCTGCTGGAGATCCATGGTCGAATGGAAGCAGATCAAATGCAACTTCAAGTGGTTCTCAATATGGGTTTCAAAAATTAGTAGGAAGTACAGCCCAATCAACAATGTTAAGTAATGCTACATTTCTTTATACAAGAGGAATGGAAAGTTCTACAGCTAATCTAGGAGAATTTGTACATATGGATATTCATGGTGCTGCTGCTCCAGCAGGACAAAGGGCTGGATTGGTAATAGGAACTGCAGGACTTTCTAACCAGAATGCTATTCTAGCTGCCTATGATGATGCAGGAGATAATATTAACTGGACTTATGGAACAACAAAAAATACAACAGCAGCTTCTTCTAGATATACTTGGATAAATAGTGGAAAAATAGTCATTGAAGGTGGAAATACTTCTTTAACTAATCATTATGATCATAACTCTGCTGGACGAAAAGCTATAGCTATGAATACAGGTGAAGTTATTTTTCAACCATATTATGATGGAACTAATTATTTTCAAAGATATACATCTGCTTTTGTAATGTCTCTTGATGGAACTGGAGTTCATCATATAATGTATAATGGTGCAACAGGAAGCATAAAGACATATACTGGAACTGCTTCTATTTTCTTATCAGGTTCAAGTGGTTCTAATAGACCGTTGAGCATAGTAAATAGAGGAATTTTAGAAATGTATGGAGAGAATTCTGCAGGAATTTATTTAAAGACAGGTTCTGATAATGATCTTTATTTTGCTAGTCAAGATTTTGTATTTAATACTGCCAGCAATACTATAACAGCAGGAAGTTACAAGCCATTGAAATTATTTGGAGACAGTAGTATAGGGTTATATGGAGCAGCAACAGCAGGGTCTACAATTGGAAATTTTGCAGTTGATATTGGTGAAACAGGTAAAGGAAATCAAAATTTTACAACTTCAACAGCTTCAGGAAGTACTAATGGAACAAATTTAGTAAATTATGATATTAACTCTAGTGGATCAAGTACTAATATAGAAAAATCTTTTGGAATAATTGCCAATGCAGCTATGAATCTTACAAGCCATCAGATAAGAATATATGATAAAACAGAAGACAGTGTTGGAGTATATCCTAATGCTGATATTGCACTTAATATAGGTGGAGGGGAAATTGCTCTAAATGGTGGAAACAGTAATATTGGTATTTTGATTAATGGAAAGGGAAGTGTAACTTCTACAGGAAATATTTCGTTGACTAATGGAATAGGGAATATGGCAGTTTATGTAAAAGGGGCTTCTTCTGGATTGGCAGAAGCTGTAACTGTAAATAAAATAACAGCTGCAAATACTGAAGATTCAGTAGTTGTTTATGGAGAAAGTGGAGCTAAAATTACAGCAAATGAATTAAATGTAGTTTCAAAGGTAGGAGCAAATCCAACGACTGTAAATGGAAAAGATACAGGAGCTGCTTTTGCTTCAGGTACTAATACTGTGATTACAATCAATAGAGCAGCAACTCCAGGAAGTGCTAATATATCTATAACAGGGTCAAAATTGAATGATGCAGACAGATATGTTGGATTTGGTGTTATGGCAACAGGTGGTGGAGTTGTCAATGCTAAAAATAACTATATAAAAGTAACTAATGGATCAACAGCAGCAGCATCTATAGGAACAAACTCTAATATAGATTTGTCAGGAGGAACTGTAGAATTTGATGGTTCAGGATATGCTGTTTATTCAGATGGAGTAGGAAAAATAAATTTAAGTAATTCTAAAATGATTCTTAGAGGAAAAGCAACTGCATTTGATGTAGATATGCTGGCAGGAACACCACCTGTAACATTAGATGCAAGCTCAAGAATCCATGTAGAATCTAATGATGTTGTTGTCTTTAACCTGAAAAATGCAACAGGACTTAGCACAAGCGGATTGGAAGCTAGTATAACTACAGCATTGGGAACAGCTCTTGGGGGGGCCAATCTGTCAGACCTTATAGTTGCAGGTGGAGGTATTGATAAATATAAAATAGCTGCAGTTGATGGGGGAACAATTGCTATTGGTAATCTGGATAAAACTGGAACAGGTATAGGAGGAGAGACTCAGGCTCAAGAAGATGGAAACTTTTACTATAACAGATTTCTAGGGCAAAGACTTGTGGCAACTGCAACAGGAAGTACTATTTCTGCAGTTCTTAATAATACCCAGGCTGCTAAATTTAACAATCAAGTAGTTGGATTAGAGATGAACTCAAGTAAATTGGCTACTTCTAATGCAGAAGCAGGAATAAATTTGGTTAATTCAACTATTATAGCTGATAGAGATGGCAGTGGTTCAGGAGCAATAGGAGCTTTTATAAACTATGGGGTTGTGACAGTAGATGGAACAAGTTCAATAAAAGTTGAAAAAGAAAGTAATGCTGCAAATAATCAGGCAGTAGGTATTTATGCAGTAAATGGAAGTAATGTTTCTAATGCCGGAAATATTGAAGTAGGAGGAAACCAGTCTATAGGTATTCTAGGAATGGCATATAGAGAAGATTCTTCAAATATGCCAATAGTTAATGAATTTGGTTCATTAGCAGCAGGTCAGGGAAAAGCTAATATTACTAATAGTAAAAATATAACTCTTGATGGAACAGGAACAGTAGGTATTTATGCATATAATAATAACTCAACTGGAGTAAAAGGAGATGTACTTGTAACAAATACAGCAACAGGAGTAATAACTGTTGGAGACTCAACAGTTTCAAATGCCGCTATTGGTATCTATGGAGATAAAGCTACTATTTCAAACCTTGGAAAAGTATCTGTAGGAGATGGTGGAGTAGCTATCTATGCTAAAAATGGAACTGAGATTACAAATCTTGGAACTCTTGACCTTGGAGCAGATGGTGTTGGGGTAATGCTTGATGGAACATCAGAGCTTACAGCAGCTACTGTTACTCTTACATCAAATAATACTGGAACTCTTGGGAAAACTGGTATTTTCTATAAAGGTACAGGAGCAGAAACTAAAACTGTAGTAACATCTGTAGATGCTTCAGCTCTTGAGAAAGGAACAGCTGTATATACTGAAAATATGAATATTGTATCTACAGGAACTTTAGGAGTTGGAAAAGATGGAATTGGAATATATGTTAAAGGAAGTACAGCTAATACTGGAATAAATCAAGGTACAATTAATCTTACTGCATTAAAAACAGGTGCTGTTGGAATGTATACAAAAACAGCTAATATCATTAATGATGCTGGAACAGGAGTAATTAATGTCAATGACTCTACTCAGATAGGTATGTATGCAGAGGGAACTAATGTTAAAGCAATAAACAAAGGAGCAATTAATCTAAATGTAGATGGAACTACAGGAATATATATAAAATCTGGCGCTGTAACTGAACTTGATGCTGGTAATAATATAGTATTCAATGGAAAATCAAGTGTAGGTGTTTTTGCAGAAAACTCATCTGTCAATTTCAAAGATAATCTTACTCTTTCAAGTGCAAATGAAAATAAGAATATCTATGTTTATGGGAAAGGCGCTACTGTAGGAATTGATACAGGTAAAACAATAACTGTAAATGGTGTAGCTGCTCCATCAACAGTGGGAAATAAAACAGTTGGAATATATCTTGAAAATGCTGGTACTGCAAGTACATTTAATGGAACTGCAGGGCAGCTTGCTGTTACAAATGAAGCAGTAGGTATCTATTCTAAAGGTAATAATACTCTAAATGTAAATGTTACTGCTGCTGGGGAAAAAACTACAGGAGTATTCATAGATGGAACTTCTACAATAGCAGGAACTGTAACTGCTACAGGATCTCCAACTGCTGGAGCAGTAGGAGTATATGGCAGTGGTGGAGTTGTAACTGTAGGCGCAGGAGGACTTGCTCTTAATACAAACTCTGGAAAAGGAACAGGAATGTACCTTACAGATGGAGCTTCTGCGGCTGGAGGAGTAATAACTGTAAATAATACATCAGGTATTAAAAATATTGGAGTTTACTATAGTAAGGGAACTGCATCTGGAACTGTAACAAATAGTTCTGCTATTTCTCTTATTGGAAGCGACAGTATAGGAATATACGGAGCTGATGGAATAACTTTAATAAATAGTGCTAATATATCATCAGCAGCTGGACAAAGTGACAGTATAGCTTCATATGTAGGAGGAGGTTCACAGCTAACTTCAAATGGAACTATCACACTAAATGATACAGCTGGTGGAATTGGAATATATACAGAAGAAGGAAAAGGTATCAACTCTGGAGCTATAACATTAAATGGAACAGCAGGTTCGATGGTTGGAATGGTATCTGAAGCTAAAGCAAGTAAAACAGCTTCTGCAGAAAATACAAGTACAATCACAGCTGGAAATAATCTTGGAATGTATATAGCTGGTGCAGGAACAAGTTCAGGAAAAAATACAGGAACTATAACTGCTACAGGAACAGGAACTGGAGTATATGTAGATGGTTCAGGAAATAGTTTTAATGGAACTGGAGGAACTATTACATCAAATGCAGTTGGAATCTACTTAAAAAATACAGATACTAATAAAATCACAGCTGGAACTCTAAATATAGCTTCTGGTGGAGTTGGAGTATTTGGAGAAAATGCAAAAATAGATTTTGCAGTAAATGTTGCAGGAACAGGAGCAGTAGGAGTTGCAGCTAAAACTAACTCTGTAATATCTGGAAATGTAACAACAGGACAGGATTCAGTTGGAATATATCTTCTTGATGATACTGTTACATTTAATGGTGCTAATATAACAACTGGAACAAATAATCTAGGAACATCAGTAGGAATACTGTTTGATGCAGGAATAACTGGTGCATACACTATGAATAATACAAGTGTAAATGCTAAAAATGGAGTAGGTATATACCTAGGTGGAGCTGGAATGACTCTTAACCACAATGGAAATGTAACTACTGAAAATGGAATTGGAATATATGTTCCTACAGGAACTACTTTAGCTACTGGAACATCAACTATGAATATCAATGGTGGAACAGGAGTGTATGTAGATGGAGGAACTGCCAACCTTGGAACAACAGGAAACCTTACATTTAATTTCCTAGCTGGTGGAGGAATAGGAGTATTCAACAATGGTGGAACTCTTAATCTTGGAAACAACATAACTGTAATTGGTTCAGGATCACTTGCAGCGACTTCAAATGGAAGCCTTAACTCTACTGGAAACCTAAACATAGGAGAAGGCGCTACTGGAATGCTTGGAACATATGATTCAGCAATGACAGGACCTCAAAGTATATCAAATACAGGCGGAACAATAACAGCTGTATCTGGAGGAATAGGGCTTGCAGCACTAAAAGGAACAACTAATCCTGGATTCCCAGTAACAATAAATAATACAGGGACAATCAATGCATCTGGAGTATCAACTACAAACACTCCATCAATAGGAGTCTATACTGATGTAGCTAATGTAGTTAATACAGGAAATATTAATGTAGGAAGCAAAGGAATTGGAATATACACTAACCATAATGGAGTTATGACATCAGTGCAGAATAATAATATGACTATGACAGGTACAGATGGAATAGGAGTATATATTAAAGGTGCAACAAATGGACTTGTATCAAATAATATAAATTCAACAGGTTCAAGAAATACAGGGGTAGTTCTTGAAGGAGTACTGTCAAATATAAATGCAGGAACTATTAATTTAAATAATGAAAGTGTAGGAGTAATGGCAACATCAGGAACAACTTCTACAATAAATGGAACTATTACAGTTGGAGAGTCAAGCGCAACTAAGAGTGCAATAGGAGTAGTAGCAAATGCTGGTTCTAATGTAACTTTGACTGCAGCAACAACAATCACAACTGGAAAAGGTGGAATAGGAGTATATGCACAAGGAGCAGGAACAACAATTACAGTTTCAAATACAGCTAATATTACAGTTGGTGCAGATGGAATATATATGTATTCTAAAGATGCTACTTTGAATTTCAGTGGAAATATTACTGCTAACAATCAAATAGGAATAGTAGCTGATGGTGGAACTATTAATGCTATGGGAGCATCAACTATAACAGTTCAAAATGGCGGTATAGGAGCATATGTAAAAGGAGCTGCTCCAGCATTTGGAACAACAACAATAGCAGTACAGGCAGGAAATAGTTCTGAATATTCTATGGGAGTTTATTATGATGGAGTGGCAGCACTTGGGGCAGCTCCAATAATTACTCAAACAGGAAGTTATACTATTGGAATGGTGTTGAATAATTCAACAGGAACAACTGCTGGAGGAATTTCTATTGGAGGAACAGGAACAACAAATCAGGTAGGAGTAATGGCAAAAGGAAACTCTAATCTTACAGTAGCAGGATCTGTGTCTATTGTAGCAGGAGGAGATAATAATATTGGTATATATGGTGAAAATAGCCAGATTACAGTTAATAATAACATAACAGTTGCTGCACCAACTTCATCAGATTCATTAGACCCAATGAAATATTCTTCAGTGGGAGTATTCATGGATAAAGGGTTATATGCAGGAACAGGAAATGTTTCAGTTGGAAATAACAGTATTGGAATCTATGGAAAAGATTTAAATGGAGGATCAATTACCCAAACTGGAACTACAATGACTGTAGGAGATAATGGAGTTGGTGTATATGGAACTGGTACAGGCAATGGAACAGAAAATATCAATTTGACAATGACTTCTGGAATAACACTTGGAAGTGGAAATTCTATAGGAGTGTATGCAAAAAATATAAATTCAAATGTTATAGGAGATATATCTACTGGAGCAGATACAAGTATAGGGGTTGTAAGCGAAGGTAATGGGAATATAACATATACAGGTGATATGACTATTGGCAACAAGTCAGTGGGTATCTATAAATTTGATGGAACAGGAACTGTAACTACATCGGTAGGTAACTGGAATATAGGAAATAATGGATATGGAATATTTCTTAAACAATCAGCAGAACAAAAAGTTACAATCAATAATAGTGCTGATATGAGTTTAGGAACAGCATCAGTAGGAATATTCTCTAATGGAAAAAATGAAGTAAATAATACTGGAAATATAATAGTAGGAATGACAGATTTAAATGGAGAAACTCATGAGAATGTTCAAAAACATCTTAACTCAGTAGGTATATATGTTACTGGTGGAACAACAGCAACAAGTTCTGGAACTATCACAGTAAACTATGATCATTCAGTAGGAGTTTATGCAAGTGGAACAGGGACAAACTTCACAAATACTGGAACTATGAATATAGATAATGGTGGTGTTGGTATTATTGTAAGAGATGGAGCAGTAGCTGTAAATGCTGTAGGAGCTAACATTAATCTAGGAGGAACACTTGCAGCATGTGGAGCAACAACAGTAGGAATGTCAGCAGGAATGGGATCTACTATTATTAATAATGGAACTATTACAGTAAATCAAGGAGTAGGAATGCTCGTAGTAACTGGAGCAACATTTGAAAATAATGGAACTATTATAGTAAACAATGGAATAGGAATAGAAGGAATTGGAAGTACAGTAAATGCTGGACACATAATAGTAAATGGTGGTTCAGCTGTTGGATCAGGTGGTTTATCCACTGCTAATGTAGGAGCTGTAGAAATCAAACCAGATGGAACTATTAAAATTAATGGAAACTATACTTCAATTGGAGGAACTCTTTCTACTGCTGGAAATATAATAGTAGATGGAGCATATGTGGATGTGACAACTGGAACACCTTTATTTAATGCAAACAGTGTAAGCGGAGAAGTAAGACTGCTTCCAAACTTTGCAACAACAGGAAATGGAATTTCTTATGAAATAGAAGGTTTTGTAAATACAGCAATGGGAACAATAACAGGAACTAAACTTACTCCTGTAACATCTCCTTTATTTGTTGCAAAAGTAACAGACAAGGGAAGTCTTGTTATTGCTAAAAGACCATATGCTGATTTAGTAATAGGTGATCAATTTGATGCTCTGCATAAAGGATTGGATAATATTCTTGAAAATAGTGGTGGAAATGGAAGAGATGCTGATATTTTAATGGGATTAAACCAATACTTAGAAGGACTTTCAGGGGATGAATTCGAAAGGGAAACTTCCAGAACACTTGCAGAAACAAGAGGAGATATCTATGCAACTATTCAAGGAAGAATGCAGGATATCAACAGAGCTTTTGACAACTCTTTCTATGAACTGGAATCATCGTACAATCTGACTAAAGACAGCAGTAAATACAGTGTTATATATACTGATGGAAACTACAAGGATTCTACTTTAGGAATAGATGACTATGATTACAAAGTAATGGGACTTCTGTATATGAAAGAAAAAGAAGGAACAGAATACGGAAGTAAATATGGATATACATTAGGATTTGCCGGGTCTAAGTTTGACTTTGATGATGGTGGATCAAAAGAGGATGTATATTCATTAAGAGTAGGAGCACACAGAGTTAAAAATCTAAGTGATGAACATAAAGTATCATGGCTGTCAAGAATAGAGCTAGGATATAACAGACACATTGCTAAGAGAAAACTTGAACTGGATAAAACTTATGAAAATAAAGGAGAGTATAATACTTACTCTGTAGCATTTGACAACAGACTTACTAAAGTTATCTATACAGATCTTTCCAGACAATTGGATGTATATGCAGATTTAGATTTAGAATATGGAAAAATAGATGACTTTAAAGAAAGTGCTGGAAGCAAAGGCGGACTGGAAGTACAAATTAAAGATAATGACTACTTCAGCGCACAGGCAGGAGCAGGAGTGAAAGCATCACAAAGAATCTATGCAGGAAATGATATATCTGTAAAAGTAACAGCAGATGTAAAATATGCATATGAATTTGGAGATAACTATGATGGAAATAAAGCTAGACTTAAAAATGGAGGAGAGGGATACTACAGCTTAATCACTCCAGAAGAAAGAGAAGGTAAATTAAGTGGAAAAGTTGGACTTACAATAGAAAAAGCCAACCACATGGGAGTAACATTTGAAGTGGAAGCAGCAGATGAAAACCATAAAAAAGACTCATCAATTAAATATGGTGTAAGATTCAATTACAAATTCTAATCAATAATTAAAATATTAGACTGCCCCCTGAATTGGGCAGTCTAATATTGCTAAAGGAGGTCAATCATGGTAGAAAGAAAAAAAAGAGGCCGCCCTTTAGGAAGTGGAGTAAAGAATTACTGTGCTCTTGGGTGTCGATTTACTGAAAAAGAATATTTATTAATCCAGGAAAGCTTAAAAAAATTAAAAGAGGAATATGGATCAAATAATAAGATAATTTTAAATCTTTTTAAAAAATATGGAAACAATGTTGAAAAAAAGAAAAGAAATACTATTTTGGAGGAAGATAATGATAAAACTAACAAAAAAGGAATTGGAAGCTTTAGGAGAGAATAAGGATGCAGTTGCACAGCTTTTAGTGAGAAAAGCTATTCTTGCAGAGATGGAAAATAGAGAATATACAGAAGAAGAAAAGAAGTATCTTGAGGAAATGAAACTTAACATTGAAATAGAATTCTATCTTAATTCAATAGCTCAGAAAACAGTTCAGGTATATGATTATGAACTGTTGGAAGTATATAAAAATAATACAGAACTATTAAAAGATAAAAACACAGTGGAAGTATATCCACAGCTTCAACAGGCTTTATTTAATCAAAAACTTGGTGAAGAAAAGGTAAAAGTAATAAATGGATTAGTAGAAAAATATAAAATAAATGATATATTAAAAGAATATATAAAGGTGGAAGAACCAGAAATAAAAGAAGAGGAAAGCAAATAAAGAAATAAAAGGGGGACAGGATGAAAAAGATATTAATAGGATGTATTCTGGCAGTATCAGCAGTATCATATTCAGCAACAGATGTAATGTCAACACTTGAACAGCTTGAACTTAATCTTCAACAGCTGGAAGCAGAGGAAAGAGCAATGTACAATCAAAGAAAAGCTGAAGCAGAAGAAGCTGAAAGAACACTTGAAGCACAAAGAAAAATGTATGCAGAAATATCAGAAAAAGAAAAAAGAATATTAAGTGTAAAAGATAATAAGTTTTATAAAGGGCAATATCAGGAATTAGCAAAAAAATATGGTGAAGCTAAAAAAGAATTGGAATCAGATATGAAGAAGCAAGAAGAGATAATCAGTATATTTGAAGCAATAAAGTAAAGAGTGATACTATGAAAAAAGATGAGAAAGAAGCAGAAAAAACATATAGGCTGTTTGGTTGTCGTTTTATTGAAGAGGATTTTAAATATATAAATAAAAAATTAAAGAAATTGAAGAAAAAACAAGATATATCAAATAGTGTAATACTTTTAGAATTATTTAAAATATATAATAGAGAAAATAAAAATAAATAAAAGATTAAAAAGCTGTAATAATTTAGATTACAGCTTTTTATATTTGAATAATTAAATATATTTTGTTTTAGAAATATTTTCTAAAAGAACAGATAATCTTTTATGGTTCAATTCAATTCCCACAAAATTTTTGTTATTGAGATAAGAATTAAAACCAACAAGACCTCTCCCCATGCACATATCTCCTATACACTCATATTGCAGATTTTTACAGATAAATTCTATTATTTTTTCCTCATCCATACCATCTAATTTTAAATTAAGTCTTTTTTCACTTCCTTGAACTATATAACATAAATTTTTACTGTTATTATAATAAGTACTGTTATAAAATGTTACATGTTTATATAGTTTTTTCATTTCTTTTATAAAATCAGCAAGATATTCTTTTCCAATTTCCAAAAAGCAGAGATTTGCCTTTATTTCACCTATTCTTTTAAAAAGTATTTCATAAAATTCTTCATAACTTTGTACCTTAGGCATTAGTCTGGCTTTCATATAAAAAGTATTGAGATTCCTTAAATTCCATGGGGGATCAATAAATAATACATCTGCTTTTTTCATAAAATCTGGAAGTTCATCAGTAAGATCATGGACCATAATGATATTTTTATCTATAGCATATGGAACAGCAGGTTTTAATGGATAATTTATATAAGAGCCACCATATTCCCATTTTTCAATCATCATTAACCTCCACCATTTCCCAGCTTTTTGAGTAAGATTTATTTTTAAAAATTTCTGCAATACCTGTTATCTGTTTTAATCTGAAGACTTCTTCTTCTTCCATTCCTAAAGATTGAGCTATCATTTCATCCTCAAGACCTTTTTCATATAACTCTCTTACCAGTTCTCCCATAAGTTCAACCTGATGAACACCTCTGGCTCTGTTGAACTGTACAGTTGCTGCCATTCTTTTTTCTATATTATGATCTAACACAATTATTGGAATTTCTTTAGCTTTAAAATGTTTTTTAAAAATTTCATATCGATGGAAACCATCCACTATTATATACTTATCTCTACTTTTATCATATATAGTCACTACAGCAAAACAAAACCCATTGTCCAAGATAGATCTTTCTAATAAGTCCATATTATTAATTGCAACTTTATTAGGATTATATTTATTGGGTTCAACTTTATATATAGGCACTATAATAGGGTTCATAACAGGCAGTGCTATATTTCCTTTTTTCGTTTTTATATATTTCATAGTATTGTTCTCCATTTTTTAAGTTTTTCTAATCTTGGATCTTTTCTATTGTCTACAGGCAGATTATTTTCATAATCATTTAGTATAAGTTGTTTACATTGTTGTCTTGCAACATATTCATTTTCTAAATGCTTTTGGAATCTTTTCTGAAATATCCACTTTTTATTTTCATTGGGATATGTTTCTAATAAGAAATCTCTATATTCTATCCATGAATCATAGTTTTTAGGAAGCTTTGTACATCTTAGCATTTTGCTGTCCTTTCCATAAAGATTTCCAATACTTATTCCAGCTATTCTTTTAAGGAGTTTATCATAGGTTTTAGGTTCAAATTCAGGGAGATCAACTAATGCTTTAAAACTTTTTTCATGTATCAGTGATGATACCCTTATTTCTCTCAGTCCCGTTCCTTTTTTATATTGATAGTCATATATTTTAGAGTATTTTAGTTTTTCATCATAAATATATTTCCATACATCATGAAAATTCCAATCATATATAGGGTAAAAAGAAAAATTTCCATATTTTAATTTTGTTCCCCAGTAAACAAAAGATCCATTTATATCAACAGGATTTTTCACAACAGCTCCCCATCTATTAGGGCTTTCAGTTGCTCTTAACCCAACTAAAAAGATAGTATCTTTTTTTAATCTTTGAAAATTTTCTATTACATCATAAAATCCAAATCCCTTATTTTTATCTCTTATAGTTTCAGTTTCTATATCCCATGGTTTATTTTGAATAGAATTTTTTTCTTTAGGTCTCATCCATAAGTATGATTTGTTTTTTTCCCAGCATTTAAGCTGACCTTCCACAATACTTGTAGCATTAGTAAGATTAAATTCTATTTGAAGCCAGTAATTTATAGTATTTTCTGGAAAAAGATTCATTAAATATTTTATTTGTTTTACAGTACTGCTGTAGACTACTTCTTCATCTAAAAAAAATAGTCCTACCTTTCTATTTCTTTTGACAGCTTCTTTTAAAGTGAGATGTGCTAGAACAGTACTATCTTTTCCTCCAGAGATGGAAACACAAATATTTTGAAAATTATCAAAAAGGAAACTTATTCTTTCCTTTGAAACTTCAAGAACATTTTTATTGGAATACATCTGCTTTATCATAGATTGTTTCACACTTATCCTTCCATTCTATATAGCTTTTTATATAAAACTTATCAACTGGTAAACTTGTTGAAAGAAATTCAAATTCTTTTATATTTTTCATAGTTTTTAAAAAATCGTTGAAATTTAATCTTCTATAATGAAAATCTACAACGAGTACTTCTGGTTCCTCTGATATGAGGTTTATATTATTATAAGAAACAACATTTTTAAGTCTGAATCTATTATTTCTTGCAACAGAAATTTTTTCTTTTATATATTCTTTCTTAAAATCTCCTGTCAAAAGATGTAAATTTCTCGGAAGCGTATCAGGATCCTGGTTACCAAGAAGTTTAAATAACAGATTTTTTTCTCTTTCATATCTTTCTCTCATAAATCTTGTTGTTCTTATAGTATTTATTTTTATTGGAATTGTTCTTTTAATCATTTTGATATCTTCATTTTTTAAATAATTGGAATCAAATCCCTTCCCTTTATACTTTCCTTTGTTTTCAAAGTTTAGAAGTATCATAAAATCATCATAATTTTCTATTATAGGGAAATATTCAAAGATTATCTTATGAGAGGTTTGATTTAAGTAATGGTGGGCACAATTATATATCAATTTGTTTCTATTGCTTGTTCTCATACACTCATCTATTATAATTAAAGAATTTTCATTTATTTCTTCTAGTAGTCTGTAAAAATATTTATATTTTTCAATATCAGAATATTCAATATATTCAATATTCGCACTTCCAATATCATAATTAATATGAAATTTTTTAAAAAAGAAGCAATAGATTTTTTCAATACAGTTACTATTGAGATAGTTTATTATCTCTTGCTCTTTTTGCTTCTTGTTTAATCCAATTCTAATCATCTAATTTTGCACCTCCTAAACAGCAGTTGTGTGCTCTGCTATTTTTAGTTTGAATTCTTTAGAACAATGATAAAATCAAACTAATTATTTTCTATTTTATGTTTCTTGAGAAGTTTATTGAACTATACAATTTGAATTTTAACATTTTTTTGGAATTTTATATACCTAAAAAATTGTGTTCTATAATCCCTAATATACATAACTATCTCAAACTCGTTTAATTTAGTTTGTATATATTTTTTAAAACAGTTTAATTATTTGAATATATAAAGTTCATTAATTTTTGAATTGAAAATCTTTAAATTTATATTGGGTAATAGAAAAATTTTATGTGAAAAAATATTTTTAATATTTGTAACAAAATTGTCACATATATTTGGTATCATTAAATCATATAAATCTTTCCCCAAGATGTTTTATATATAGATATGAAAAAACGGCATGACAGTTAAGTCAATTGCCGTTTTTTTCATTTTATCAGTAAATTATTCGACAATATATTTATATTTGTGGTATATTAAACATATAAAGAATATAATTTTATAAAATAATTTAAATATGACAGATATTGGAGGGGTAACTATGAAATATGCAGAAGAAGGAGTTCAATATCATATAGGAATAAAAAAAGGGGATGTAGGGAAATATGTAATACTTCCAGGAGATCCTAAACGTTGTGAAAAAATAGCAAAATATTTTGAGGATGCAAAGCTTATAGCAGATAATAGAGAATATATAACATACACAGGATATCTTGATGGAATCAAAGTAAGTGTAACTTCTACGGGGATAGGAGGGCCATCAGCAGCAATAGCTTTAGAGGAACTTGTAAAATCAGGTGCAGATACATTTTTACGTGTGGGAACATGCGGAGGAATGCAGACTGAGATTATGGGAGGAGATATAGTAATTGCTACCGGAGCAATAAGGATGGAAGGAACAAGCAGAGAATATGCTCCAATAGAGTTTCCAGCAGTTGCAAATATAGAGATTGTAAATGCTTTTATCCAAGCTGCAAAAGATTTAGGAGAAAAATATCACACAGGTATAGTCCAATGTAAAGATTCATTTTATGGGCAGCATGAACCTGAGACAAAACCAGTGAGCTATGAATTGATGAATAAATGGGAAGCATGGATACGTCTTGGATGCAAAGCTTCTGAAATGGAATCAGCAGCACTTTTTGTAGCAGGAGATTATTTAAAAGTTCGTGTAGGATCAGCATTTTTAGTAGTAGCTAATCAAGAAAGAGAAAAGGCTGGACTTGAAAATCCGGTTGTACATGATACAGATGCTGCAATAAGATTGGCTGTAGAAGCTATACGTAATCTTATAAAAACAGACGTACCATATTAAAGGAGAAAGATATGGAAAAATACAGAGATATATTAGACAGAGCTTTTATGGCTGTGGATAATGCTTATGCACCATACTCTAATTATTATGTGGGAGCTTGTGTAAAAACAAAAGATGGCAGATATTTTATAGGTGCTAATGTAGAAAATGCTTCTTATGGATTGACTAATTGTGCAGAAAGAAATGCAATATTTCAGGCATATTCACAAGGTTGCAGAAAAGAAGATATAGAAGCTATTGCAATTGTGAGCAGAGGAAAAACTCTTGCAACACCATGTGGCGCATGCAGGCAGGTATTGGTAGAGCTTTTAAATAGAAATACCCCTATTGTATTATCAAACAGTTTAAAAGAGATGGTAACAAATATAGAGGAACTTTTACCAATGTCATTTACAAGTGATGACTTATAAGGAGGAAATTATGTTTACACCACACAATCAAGCAAAACCTGGAGAAATAGCAAAAAATGTTCTTATGCCAGGAGATCCTTTAAGAGCTAAATTTATAGCAGATACATTTTTAACAAATGTAAAACAAGTAAATTCTGTAAGAAATATGCTTGCTTTTACAGGAGAATATAAAGGAAAAGAAATAACTGTTATGGCCTCTGGAATGGGAATGCCATCTATTGGAATATATTCATATGAGCTGTACACAGTATATGGAGTTGAAAATATAATTCGTGTAGGGTCAGCAGGATCTTATGTAGAAAAATTGAATATATATGATGTAGTACTTGCAGAGAGTGCATGGAGTGAATCAAGTTTTGCACATACACAAAATGGATTTGAAGGAGATACAATTCTGCCAAGTAACCAATTGAATAAAAAAATATTAGAAACAGCAGAAAACTTAGGGGTAAAAATACATCTGGATAGAATACATTCAAGTGATGTTTTTTACAGAGAGAGCAATGTAGATGGATATAAAGAATTATATGCTAAACATGGGTGCACTTGTGTAGAGATGGAAAGTTTTGCATTATTCCATAATGCAGCAGTTTTAGGAAAAAATGCTGCATGTCTTTTGACAATATCAGATTCTTTTGTAACTAGGCAGGAGACTACACCTGAAGAAAGACAGTCATCTTTTGTAAATATGATGAAAATAGCTCTTGAAACATTCTGCTGATTCAGTGGAGGGAATATTTATGAAGAAATATAAAAGAATATTTACCATAGTTATAGATTCTTTGGGAATAGGAGCTATGGATGATGCAGAAAAATATGGAGATACAGGTGCAGATACACTGGGGCATATAGCTGCTTCAGTGGAAAAGTTTAATATACCTAATCTTCAGAAATTAGGGCTTGCCAATCTTCATCCAATGTCGAATGTAAAAGCAGCAGATTGTCCTTTAGCCTATTATGGAGAACTTAAAGAAACAAGTACAGGAAAAGATACTATGACTGGGCACTGGGAAATGATGGGATTAAATATAAGAACTCCATTTAAAACTTTTACAGAAACTGGTTTTCCAAAAGAGTTGATTGATGAACTGGAAAAAAGATTTGAACGTAAAATAGTTGGAAATAAATCAGCCAGTGGAACAGAAATATTGGAAGAATATGGGGAGCATGAAATAGCTACTGGTGATGTAATAGTATATACTAGTGCTGATTCAGTTCTTCAAATATGTGGAAATGAAGAAACTATGGGACTTGAAACTCTATATAAATTTTGTGAAATAGCAAGAGAGCTCACTATGAGAGATGAATGGAAAGTAGGAAGAGTAATAGCTAGACCATACATTGGCATGAAAAAAGGAGAATTTAAACGTACAAGCAACCGTCATGACTATGCTTTAAAGCCATTTGGGAAAACAGCTTTAGATGTATTGAAAGCAGGAGGATTTGATGTAATATCTGTTGGGAAAATCAGAGATATTTTTGATGGTGAAGGGATAACAGAAGCATACAAATCAAAAAGTTCTGTGCATGGTATGGAACAGACTTTAGAGCTTTTAGATAAAGATTTTACTGGATTATGTTTTGTGAATCTAGTTGACTTTGATGCTTTATGGGGTCATAGAAGAAACCCTAAAGGATATGCAGAAGAATTAGAAAAATTTGATATAAATTTAGGAAAAATATTGGAAAAGCTTCAAGAGAATGACCTTTTGATAATAACTGCTGATCATGGAAATGATCCTACATTTAAAGGAACAGATCATACTAGAGAAAAAGTTCCATTTATAGCATATTCGCCTTCTATGAAAAAGGCAGGAGCTTTACCAACAGCAGATACATTTGCTGTAATAGGAGCTACTATTGCTGATAATTTTGATATAGTGATGCCTGAAAATACAATAGGAAGCTCTATACTTGATGAATTAAAATAATCAGAGGAGAAAAAATGACTAAGAAAGATATATTGAAAATAGTGGATCATACTCTTTTGGCTCAAACTTCTACATGGGAGCAGATAAAGGAAATACTTGATGATGGAATGAAATATGAAACAGCTTCAGCCTGTATACCACCATCATTTGTAAAGAGAGCTAAAGAATATGTAAAAGGGTCTCTTTCTATATGCACTGTAATAGGGTTTCCAAATGGTTACAATACAACAGATGTAAAAGTATTTGAAACAGAAGAAGCAGTAAAAAATGGTGCTGATGAAATAGATATGGTAATCAATATTGGAGATTTAAAAGATAAAAAATATGATAGTATTTTAAATGAAATAAAAAATATTCATAAAGCCTGTAATGGAAAATTATTGAAAGTAATTATTGAAACTTGTCTTCTTACTGATGAGGAAAAAATAAAAATGAGTGAAATAGTTACTGAATCAGGAGCTGAATATATCAAGACTTCTACAGGTTTTTCTACTTCCGGAGCTACATTAGAAGATGTTTCTCTTTTGAAAAAACACATTAGAAAGAATGTAAAAATAAAAGCTGCTGGTGGAATAAGTTCTTTTGAAGATGCAGAAAAATTTATAGAAGCAGGAGCAGATAGATTAGGAACAAGCAGACTGGTAAAAATAATGAAATCTTAATAATAAAAGCAGCAGCTGGAAAATTTTTCCAACTGCTGTTTTTTTAAAATCTAAATTTATATCCTATAGATACCATATTATCAGAAATTTTTGATCTTTCTATAGAGATATCATAAGAAGCATTTATTGATGTTTGCTCACTTATTTTTGCCTCTATTCCTAGATTTATCCAAGTAGTGTTTTTATTCAGTTTTATACCTGTTATATTATATTTATTGCCGCTTGTATCACCTACATATCTTGCTTTAAAATCAAGTTTGTCCTCAGAAAGAGAAACCACTTGAGTTATACCACTGTATAGTTTAATCTTATCAAGTTCAAGTTCTCCTCTTATTCCTGCTGTTCCAGAGAATTGTTCATAATTTTTTCTTTCAGCTTCTATTCCATATATACTGCTAGAATCTTCTTTAAAGCTTCCTCTTCTTACATGATCATACATAAGTCCAGCAAAAGGATTTATTTTTATCCTTTCACTAATAGAAAATTTATATCCTAATTCTCCATATAAAGAGTAAGTAACACTATCATAATCTGTCTTTAGATGGATATTATCATTATTTATCCAGATATCTCTTTCAACATCACTCTCTGTATATCCTATCCCAATTCTTCCTAAAGTATAGAAATTTTTATTAAATTCATATAATCCATATCCAGACAGCATAATATTTGTATTTTCAGCTTTACCAGCATATTTATTAAAATCAGCTTCAGTTTTTGAAGCAGAAATAGCAACTCCTAATAGAAGTTTATCTGTAAAATAATTATCTATTCCAAGCTGTCCTCCATATAGTTTAGTATCTGCTTTAGCATAACCGCTTTGGTAAAGTTCTCCTTTTGTTCCTAATCCATTAAACCAGAATCCAGCCATATTTTTATTCTTATCATTTGAAATCAGTATCATTCTATTAGAGAGATCTCTATTCATTTCTTTCAGCTGTTTAAATATAAGATTCTGAGATGAAGCATATATTTCAGCAGACAGAGAATCAATAGTTCTTGGAAGTAAAGCATTAGGAGTAGTTAATATTCCTGAAGCTGCTCTTAAAAGAGTATCATCATTTCCAATAGAATTAAAAGAATTTTCTAAATTCCAAGCTGTATTCATAGCAGAAGCAGATTTTATACCAAGACTACTTACTACATATTCAGTAGAATTTCTTTTATAATCTAAATGTATTTTCTGCCCTGTAACAGTTATATTCTTAAAATCAAAATAATTATTTAGAGTGCTGGTATCAATATCACCAACTGTTGTATTTTGAATAGTTCCAGCTATAATTATATCTTTAGTAGTATATACTGTAGCTGATGGAATATTTTTACTTCCATAGGTAACATTTATTTTACCATTTCCATTATCAAATGTTCCTGATACTTCTAAAGAAGATGTTATGTCAATACTAATAGAACTCGAACTATTTCCTGTATAGTTACCAACTATTTTCAGTCCGCCTCTAGATATACCCAGTCCTTCTGAAGACGAAGAGGTATTTTTTATATTTCCATTTATAGAAACAACTCTTTCAGCAGTACCCAAAGGAGAAATAAGTCCAACAGCTCTCATAGTACCATTTTTTTCTATTACTACATCTGAATTTAAATGATTTGTGACAGTAAGCACTCCATCCTGTATAGTAGTTTGACCAGAATATGTGTTGTACCCTGTAAACCATAATGTTCCAGAACCTTTTTTTATAACACCTGCATTTCCAGATATGTTGTTTGAAAAAGTATAATTATCAATATCCTTAGAAGAAGTAGGATATCCTTCCATATCTATAATTACATCATTTGAACGATATCCATTTTCATCAAAAGTGAGTCTTTTATCAAAAGCAGCAGGTCCATTTATTGCTTTTTCTAGATTTAATAATCCCCAGCCATATGTGGAATCAACTCCAGGATCTCCAAGGTCAGTTGCTGTAGTCAGAAGAGATTGTTTGATAAGATCTCTTGACATCCATGGGTATTTTATCTGTATAGCCCCAGCAGCACCAGCTACTACAGGAGCAGCAAAAGAAGTTCCATATGCTGTAGTAGTATAAACAGTAACACCAGATGTTTTATCCACTGTGACTGCATAGTTTGCAGTAATAGTCCAATTTTTTGCATCCCCTGCTCTATTAGATTCAGGGTCTATTAATCCTGTTGTAGGGTCTATTCCTACAACTGATATCCAACCTTTTTCAGCTCTTGGATAAAGTTTAGGAAAAAGAGCTTCAGCAGCAGGATTATTTTTTCCATTGTTTCCTGCAGCAAAAATAAATAAACTGTCAGTAGATGATCTGCTTACATAAAAATTAACTAAAGAACTAAATGCAGGAAATTTTTGAGAATTTAAATCATTAGTTGGGCTTCCAAAAGACTGACTGAATATTCTTACTCCTGCCTGATACATTTTTTGATACATACTTCCCTGTACTTTTATTTGATCACTGTATGCCAGAAAAGATGGGATAGCATAAATTTTTACACCATCAGTAACACCAGTTTTATTGCCACCAATGAGAAGAGAAACTAATTCTCCATGTGTATAGGAACTAGCTTTTCTTTCTTCAGGATCAGTAGGAAAACTTTCATCTATAAATATTCTGTATTTTCCTGAAGAATCTTTAAATTCATCAAGATATGAAAAAGAGGAATCGATAACACCTATAATAGTATCAGATTGTTTAAAATCCATAGTTATATTTTGTGGTGGAGTGGTAACGTTATTGTTGTTATTATTTGATGAAGATGATCCACCACCACCGCCGCCGCCTCCACAACTACTTAAAAAAAGACATAAAGAAAGAAGTGTTATTAATTTCCAATGCTTATTATGTATGTCCATTATTTCCCCCTTATTTTGTATATAGATATTGTGTATTAGGTAAATAAAGATGTTTTTATTTTCATTTTTTTTCGATGATTCCATCTTTTTTTATGGAATCAGAAAACCATATTGTTGTAATAAGAGAAGCAGAAAAATCTATTAAAACTAGAGTCAAGAGAGCAGAAGCAAATATTTTCTGTCCTTTAACAGATACTTTATCAATTATTTTTTTGCCAAGAGGCTGTATTGTATAATATGCGGCAGTTCCTCCAGCAGCAAATATAAAACTTGTTTTTGGAGATATTCGTCCTTGGAAATTCATCCATTCATCACTGTAATCCCATAATACTAAACCTAAAGTATATTCCATAATATAACTTCCTATAAGTTCAGCAATAGTGGAAAGTACCAGAATAAGTAAAAATATTTTTAAAGGTCTAGTACTGAGTTTAATACTTTCATTAGGTTCTGCTATAAATTTTGAAATAATTATCATAATAATAACAGCTCCAAAACCATATATTGGAATATAGGGTCCAAAATTAAATCCTCTATTAACAAAATGTCCTTCTTCGATTGTGAATAATATGGTTTCATATACCCAACCTATAAATGAATAAAGCATGAATAGAAAAAAATACATTCTTAATTCATATTTTATTTGCTGCTTATCTGTCATTTAATTGTATAATAAGAAAAGGTTAATAATTTACATATAACTTATTCTTAAAATACTTCCCCCCCTTTTTGTTTTAATGAAATTCAAAATCATATATATTATATTAATAAAATTATACCATTAAGAAATGAAAAATTCTTCATGTTTTTGTAAAGAAAAATAGTTATTTTGTTAAAAACTGGATTATTTTCTTTATTTTTTAATATTTTTGTATATAAAAATAAAAATTAAATAAAATATAAAGAATTGTATTATTAAGAAAAGCTTAAAAGAAAATTTATTTGACTTTGCAATAGAGATAATTTATACTTTAATAGAAAGTTTAAAAAAGTAAAAACTTTCACCGTTTTAAGGAGGGACAAAGTGAAAACTGTCAAAGTGGTGGGGTTGATATCTAATATAAGAGAAAAAAGTGCTCAATTTATAAATAATCAACTGAGAGAAAAAGGAGTAGAAGGTCTCATAAACAGTCATGGAACAATTCTTTCTATCTTATATGATTATGATGGAAAAATAACTATGAATGAGATTGGAAAAATAATTGGAAAAAAGAAATCTACTCTTACAGATTTGATAAAAAAGCTTGTAGAACTTGGATATATCACAAGAGAAAAAAGTGAAAAAGATTCAAGAGTTGTTGAAATAACTCTTACAGAAAAAGGGTGGCAGTTTAAGCCTTTATTTGAAGAAATAAGTGAGAATCTTTTAGAAAAGACATATAAAGATTTTACAGAAGAGGAAAAAGAGACTATTATGTTATTGCTTAATAAAATTAGAAAAAACTATCAAAATTAAAAAAATATTTAGTTAATAAAAATTTAAGTTATAGACTGCTATCAGTTTATAACTTTTTTATATGCTCCTATTTTTCTTGCTTTTATATTGTAAACATGTGTATAATGATAGTAGACACTTTGAAAGCAAATTGAGACTATTATAGTATGTAAATTAGGAAAAAAGGAGAAATTATATGAAAAATCATTTTGATCGATTTGTTCTGGAACTAGGATTAGTTTTAAATTTTGTAGCTGTAGTTCTTATTAGTAAAAGTATTTTTGATAATAATAAAAATCTTATGAGAATAGTGGAATATCTATCAATGAGTAAAAGTATAATTATTTTTGCTTATTGGGTGCTGGATGATTATTATGAGTTAAAATATTATTTAGGATATTTTCTTTCAAATTTGTTAGCTATGAGTATTACTAATTTTTTAATCAGTCCTAATATAATTTATGTTAATTTTAAATTTGTTCCTATAATAGTATTTTTTGTTGGGTTATTTCTTGCAATTATAAATTCTTTATTTTATCAGGTATTTAAAGCAAGTTCATATGCTGGTAATAAAAATTAAAAAAGGTCTTAGTTTCTGCTAAGATCTTTTTTAATACTCTTATTTTATTTTTTTATATGTTCCATTACTTCATAAATTAGAGAACCAGCAAGTTTTGCAGTTACATTATCTATATCATATACAGGATTTACCTCTGCAAAATCAACACATACCACTTTTTCAGTTTTCATAAGAAATCTCAGAAGTCTTTTGCCTTTTTTAGGCTCTAATCCCATTACAACGGGAGCAGATACTCCAGGAGCTGCACTTGCTTCAAATACATCCATACAGAAAGTTACATATACTATATCTACCTTTTTTATAAAATCTTTTAATGCTTCAATAGTTGATTCTTCTGGGTATTCTTCATTCAAGATTAACACATTAAAAGATTCAGCTGTTTTTATTAATCTTTCTGTGTTTCCAATTTTTTGAAATCCAACTATTGCATATTGAACTTCTTTATCATTATCTAATATTTCTTTAAATGAAGTACCAGAAGTTCTGCCCTTATCATAAGGTCTCATATCTAGATGAGCATCAAAATTTATTATTCCTATTTTCTTATCAGGATAGGCTTTTCTTATTCCAAGATAGGAACCATAGGCTATATCGTGTCCTCCTCCTAATCCAATAGGAAAAATTTCTTTTTTTAATACATCTGCTATTTTTTCAGAATATTCCTCCTGAGCTTCTTCCACATTTTTATTTTTGAGATTTCTGTAATCATATACTTTTAATCCTTTTAATTGAGGAAAGGATTGAATAGCTTTTCTGATAGCATTTGATCCACCTTCAGCACCTTTTCTTCCCAAATTTCTTACTACTCCCTCATCTGTATCATACCCTACAAAACATACCCCACCAGATTCCTGAGCTTCTTTTATTTCTTTTATTACCTGCCATAGTCTGAGATCAATTTCTTCATAACTATCCAGTCTGCCATTCCATAAATCTTTCATTCCAATCCTCCTGTAATTTTAATTGTATTATAAATTAGTTATATAACCATAAAATATTTTGCTGTCTTTTCCAGATATTTTGATATTTTTTTCTTTTCCAACAGCTAACTCATTTTCAAATAATGAATTTCCAGATATTTCAATTTTACCAGAAATACAATAAATAAAAAATATTAATTCCTCTTCTCCTAAAATAATATTTTCATTACCATTAATTTCTTTGTATAAGAAATCGCCATCACAATCTTTAAGCATAAGATTGAAATCTTTGACCTTTCCTTTGGAAGCGGTATCCCAGTCTCCACTGAACCTATCTATTTTATAGGGGGCTAATGTAATATCATATTTATTTTTATGAGAAAGAGTCATATTTCCTTTAAGTATAGAGATAATTCTTTTTACTCCCTCCAGTTTTGTAAATGTAGATTCCATAAGTTCTGTGGTTGCTATACTTATTCTGAATTTAAAATTTCTTTTTTGATAATCTGCATTTTGAGGATAAATGTATAGCTGTGTAGTTGTTCCTCCACTCCAAGTGCTTTTTTTAAAGGCATCACTTTTTATAATTTCAATCATTTATGTTCTCCTTTTATAGAATTTCTTGATAAGAGATTTACCACATATTTAATGAATAGTCAACAATAAAAATAAAACTTTTAACTTTATTAAGCAGATTAAAAAAACAGTTATTAAAATTATTTTTAATAACTCAGACTGTAGATCAATATCTAGATAAATCTATCCATTTGTTTAGTTATTTTTATACAAAAATGGCAGAATTGATTCTCTCAAAGCTGCTATATCTATAAAGGTATTAAAATATATCCATTGTACGATGGCTTTCATCATGTGGCAGATAATAAATTATTAAATTTAAGAATTAATGAAATAGGGAAACAGCACAATAAATGAGTAAAAGAGCCATAACAGTATTTACCAACCTAGTGTGTTTAGAGAAGAATTTACAAAATACTGCTCCAAATAACGCCCATACAAAAGAACCTGAAGCGCCAATCAGAGATAGTATGACAGTAAACCCAATTAATGCTATTCCTGAACAATAAACTGGCAGGATATAAAGAGACATTGCTGTGATTGCATAAATATAAATTTTGGGATTGGCAAATTGTAATATCATACCTGAAAGAAAACTGGCTTCTCTACCACTGTCTGGACTTAATTCAGAAGGACTTTTCCAAACTTTCCATGCAAGGTATAGCATATAAACAGCACCCAATATCTGCATGACAATTTTTACTTTAGGAAGAAGCGAATAGAGCATTGTACTAAATGCGGTACAAACAGATGTAACAATTGCAAATCCAGTTAGTATACCAAGATTAAAACGAACACTCCGAAAGAATCCCAGCCGTATGGCATTGCTCATGGAAAGAAGATTGTTTGCACCTGGTGTATAAGCTGTAATAAGGCAATAAATCAGAAAATCATATAAATGAAACATAATATCCCCCCTTTTTTATTTCAGTAATGATAAATAACCACTTATAAAAATTACAAGTACAATAATTGGCAAAATATAGCTGATGTATTTTCTTGCAAAGCCTGGATATGGCAAGCCTTTTCCAATAGTTGTTTCTTTATGGAAATTATTCCACCCCCACCCATAATGTCTGGTACAAAACAGGAGGAATACCAAACTTCCCAATGGGAGCAGATTATTGCTTAAAATGAAATCCTCTAAATCAAGGATACTTGTACCATCTCCTAGTGGTTCAAAATTTTTCCATAGGTTGAATCCAAATACACAAGGTAATGACAGTAATAACAGTATTATAAGATTTGTTAAAGCTGATTTTTTTCTGTTACACCCTGTTAAATCCATTCCATATGTAATGATATTTTCAATGACTGCTATGACAGTAGAAATAGCTGCAAATACCATGAACAGGAAAAATAAACTTCCCCAAAGGTGACCATTGTTCATGGCATTAAAAATATTTGGTAATGTAATAAATAATAGGTTTGGACCACTGTCTGGCTTCACACCAAAGCTAAAACAGGCTGGAAAAATGATTAAACCTGCAACAAGTGCAACAACAGTGTCAAGAACACCCATATATATTGCATCACTAGTTAGAGAATGGCTTTTGTCAATTCGGCTACCAAATACACATAATGTACCAATTCCAATACTTAGTGTAAAAAATGCCTGTCCCATGGCCGCAAAAATACATTCAGCCACTCCGATTTTTAGCATGGCTCCAAAGTCTGGATAAAGATAGTAGCGTAACCCTGTCTCTGCATTAGGGAGCATGACAGACCTGATAGCTAAAACAATTAAAAGGCAAAATAATAATGACATCATGATTTTAGTAACACGTTCCACACCTTTTTGTAAGCCAATTGCACAAATAGCAAAAGAAACAACAATCACAACAAACGAGCATGTGATCATGGTAACTGGGTTTTCAAGCAAATCAGAGAATACATGAGAAACTTCAATTGAAGTAAGTTCTTCAAATCTGCCTTTTACCATTTCTAAAAAGTAGTAAAGCAACCAACCACTAATTACTGTATAAAACATCATCAGCAGATAATTTCCAATAATTGTTGCATACTTAAACCAGTGCCATTTTGTTCCTTTTGGCTCCAAAATATTAAATGATAACGCAGTACTTCGTTGACTTGCCCGACCCACCGCAAATTCCATTACTACAATTGGCAACCCCAATATTACTAAAAAAATCAAGTAAAGAATGACAAAGGATGCGCCACCATACTTTCCAGTTATATAGGGAAATCTCCAAATGTTTCCCAATCCAATAGAACAGGCTGCAGTGATTAAAATAAATCCCAACCGTGATGAAAAATGTTCTCGTTTCATATTTTAGACCTCCTCTCTTTTAGAATTAAATAGTAAGAACATATGTAAGGGTTTTCATAACATCAAGTGTTTTCTGCATAAGATTATCTAATGCAATATCCAGCGTTTCAACCTCTTTCACACTGTTCTTATGGCAGCAATCAGTAGCAAATTTTTTTCTTGAATTTTTTTATGAAATCTGTATTCATTGCTTCTTTAAGATTTGGAATCATAGATATACCTCCTTTCCTCTTTACAAATCTAAATTAAAATTGTATAATGATATAAAAATATTATTATATTGCACTATTACGATATAATGATACAACAAGTACAATATAATGTCAAGAGAAAAGGGAGTGACTTTTTTGAATTCAATGAATATAATAGTTGCTAAAAATATAAAACGGCTGCGTGAAGAAAAGAAATTAAGCATGGATGAGCTTGTAAGATTGAGTGGTGTTAGTAAAAGCATGCTGGCACAAATTGAACGTGGTGATGGAAATCCGACGATTTCTACGTTATGGAAAATTTCAAATGGAATGAAAGTACCATTTGATGCTTTAACTGTTCGTCCAAAAAGTCCATATGAGATTGTGAAAACATTGGAAATTCAACCTTTACTTGAAGATGGAGGAAAAGTAAAAAATTACTCTCTTTTCCCAGATAATGAGAATCGTAGGTTTGCAGTCTATTATCTGGAATTAGAGGAAGGAAGTTATTGGAAGTCTGAACCACATTTAAAGGGGACTATTGAATTCATTACAATCTTTATGGGAAAAATTGAGATTCATACAGGCAGTCAAAGTTTTATGGTTGAAAAGGGTGAAAGTATACGATTTGGAGCTGATACTGTACATTCATATAAAAATGTTGGTAATGAAACAGCAATATTACACATGATTCTTTTTAATCCATGATGGGGTGCTTGTAAAATAATCAGTGCTTTGGATTATCTTTTGACATTTCAAAACATTGATTTAGTTTAGTCTTAATTTCATCTGGGAGTAGAAGGCTGTTTCACTTGCTATATTCTCAATATGTAGAGCTACTTTATGTTGTTGTTTTACATTTCTCTGAAATATATAAATTTTTTTAAATAGATATCTAAACTTTATAAAGCTGAATTTGAAAGGTTTTATATTTTTAGTTATAGAATATTTGAAAAAAAGATGAAAAAGTTTAAAGAAAAATAGCTCTTTCAGAAATAACTTCAAATAGTAAATTAGAAAAGAGTATCAATATTTTATCTTTATTTCTAATTTTCATCATAACTATCCATTATCTTTGAAAATATTTTAACATATTTTTAAATACAAAAAAGACTGTAGATAGTTTAATTGTCTACAGTCTGAACTTTTAAAAAGTTTTTTAATGATCACTTTTTATTTTAAAATTATTTATACTTAAGAATAACTCTTCCTATAAGCTGTTGAGCAAGCATTTTATCTACCGAATGAGAGATTTCTTCAAGGCTTACTTCTTCAATACCTTTCTCTAAATTCTCACCTTTCCATTTTTCAGCTAAAGTATCCCAGACTTCTTTTCTTTTTTTCATAGGACATTGAACAGAATCTATTCCTATAAGTTTTACACTTCTCAATATAAAAGGGTATACATTAGCATTTGGAATATCCCCACCAGCTATATTTCCACATGTAGTAACTACTCCAGCATATTTAAGTGACCTTATTGCAGTAGATAGAGGGTTGCCTCCTACTGTATCAATAACACCAGCCCATTTTTGTTTTAGCATAGGTTTACCAGATTTATCATATATTTCATCTCTTAGTATGCATGCAGAAGCTCCAAGTTCCTTTGCATATTTGATACCTTTTTCATCATTTACTACTGCAGTAACATTATATCCTAGTTTAGTAAGAAACTTAACAGAATGGCTTCCTACACCTCCACCAGCACCAATAACTAAAATATCTCCATCTTCAGGAGTCACTTCTTTTATAAGTTCAAAAACAGACAAAGCAGAAGTGAATCCAGCTGTACCATATATCATGGCTTCTTTTAAAGAAAGATTCACAGGTTTTTTAACTACCCAATTTGCAGGTACTCTTACATATTCTCCAAATCCCCCATCAGTATTCATACCTAAATCATATCCAGTAATAAAAACTTCTTCACCTTTAGTAAATTCGGGAACATTAGAATCTTCTACAATACCAGCAGCATCTATTCCAGGAGTATGAGGATATTCTCTAGTTACTCCTTTGTTTCCTATACAAGATAAAGCATCTTTATAGTTAAGGGATGAATATTTAACTTTGATTAGAACTTCTCCATCAGGAAGTTCATTAATATTTCTTTCAACAATTTTTCTAATAAAAGCACCATTTTCTTCATAAATTCTTAAAGATCTAAAATTCATTTGCCACCTCCAAATAGTACGGTATCGTACTTTTTAATATATTGATTGTAATATTATTTTCCATTAATGTCAAATGTTTCTTTTTTTTATAGGTAACTTATTAAAATATAAAGAGAAAAAATTAGTTATAAAGGCTATTTGATAAATAATAAAAAAACCTGAATTGTTAGAGTTACCTAACATTCAGGTTCACTTATAAATTACTTTTTATATATTGTTGCAGTAAAATCATTATAATCAGTTTCAGATGTAAGCTTATATCCATACTTTTCAACATCAGGAAAATAAAGAGGATTAGCAGCATGAGCCACCTTTACATGAGGTTTTAATTTAGAGATATAAATCTCATCTATTTCATAATTATCTAGATAATATTTATAAATAGTATATCCTCCACATATAAAGATATCTTTTCCACTATCTTTGTAGTGTTTCATAATATCTTCAAGCTTGGAATCAAGAGTAAGGACTATTACCTCCCTATTCTTTTTCATTAAATTAATTGGAACATATTTAGCTGTATTTTCTCCAAATAAAACTACATTTCCAATAGTTTTAGATTTATAGTAGTTTAATTCTTCCATAGAATGCCATAAAAGTCCATTTCCTTCTGGAACTCTATCACCTATTAAATTATTTTCTGCCACACATACTATCATATTTAACTTTGGTTTACTCATTATATTGCCACCTCATAAGAAATTTTATCTCCATATTGATAGTTTTCAACAATTACATCATCAGGTTTAAAATCATAGATAGATTTAAAGTTTTCAATTTTTACAGTTGCTCCATCAATTGAAGGTCTTTTTATCTGTTCTAAAAGTTCAGGCATATGTCTGTCATAAATATGTACATTATGAATATTCCATATAATTTCAGCAGGTTCCAGATTACATTCCATAGCCACTAACTTATGAAGTATAGAATATTGAAATACATTAGCTACAAGTCCAAGGGCTACATCACAGCTTCTCTGTCTTACTTCAAGGTAAAGTTTGTTTCCAATTATACTCCATTGAGTAAGGTGTACACAAGGAGTTAGGGCCATTTTATCAAGATCTTCGGGTATCCAGATTTCTGTCATAATTCTACGACTGTTAGGATTTTTTTTCAATTCCTCTATTACATAATCAAGCTGGTTTTTATACCCAAATGTTTGCTTTGCTATTTGATACCCATAAGCTTTTCCAATAGTACCATCATCCATTTTCCATTCATCCCAGAATTTACATTTTAACTTATTCAATTCGTCTACATCATTAGACTGCATTATCCATATCCAATAAAGTTCTCTGATAGGAGCCTTATTGGGAGCAAATCTAGTAGTAATAAGATGTGCTTCATCAGTAGAATTATCAAGTCTAAATTGATATCCAATATAACTTTTATAGTGAGCAGGAGTTCCATCAGCATATCTAGTTCTGACATTTCCTTCACTCCATATTCCTTTTTTATCTATAGTTTCAATGATTTCTTTATATATCTTATCAAATTTAGTCATACTCAGCTCCTTTGAATAATTAAATTTTTATCGTTATATTTTATCATAAATTTATAAATATTACAAAGAGGGAAATTTGATATAGTTTACTAAAAAAGGAAAAATAGCAGATTATAAAAAGAATGAAGGTTGATTTTTTATAAGAAAACAAATATAATTATTGAAAAGGGGTAATATAAAAGTTTTTTTGGGGGTAAAATATGTCAGTTATTTTTTTAATGGTCAGTTTTTTTTCTTCTCTTGTAGGTTCAATATGTGGTATAGGTGGGGGAGTGATAATTAAACCTGTTCTTGATGCAACAGGAACTATGAGCGTAACAGCTATAAGTTTTTTATCTGGATGTACAGTTCTTTCTATGTCTGTTATTTCTGTAGCTAAAGCAATGAAAAACAGTACAGTAAAGATAAATACAAAAATTACTACATGGCTTGCTCTAGGTAGTGTATTAGGGGGAATGAGCGGAAAGGTCATGTTTCAGGTTGTGAAGGAAACTCTTCAAAATGAAAATAAAACAGGAGCTGTTCAATCAGTTGTTATGATATTTATAACATTAGGAACTTTGATATATACAGCTAAAAAAAATGAGATTAGGACACATAATTTTAAAAATAAGATTTTATGTTTTATTATTGGAGTCATTTTAGGAATATTTTCATCATTTTTAGGAATTGGAGGAGGACCTATCAATCTTGTTATATTGATTTTCTTTTTTTCAATGACTACTAAAGAAGCTGCAATTAATTCTATTTATATAATATTATTTTCACAGATAGCAAGTCTGGGTCATACTATATTTGCGAGAAAAATTCCAGATGTAAGCATTCTTTATCTTGGACTTATGGTGCTGGGGGGAATATGTGGTGGAATGGCTGGAAGCATAGTTAATAAAAAGATGGCAGAAGAAAAAGTAGATAAGCTTTTTATGGGATTAATGCTGGTTATAGTATTTATAAATATTTATAATGCATATATCTTTATGAAATAGAATTCAGTATTCTCTAATTATAAGACTATACTTAAAAAATTACTTCAAAATATGGGGAGAAAAGGATGAAGATAAACTATGAAGAAAATCTTATGGGGACTATATCTGTTGTAATGGGTATATTTTTTCTTATTGTTATTGGAATATCAGCAGGAATTTTAAAAATATGTTTTATATATTCTAGAAATGGATGGTTTGTTATATTGGGACATATTATGGTACTTGTAATGATGGCTATAGCATTGATTGGACCTGTTCTATCAGTAATAGGAGCAATTTTTGGAGGAATTGGAATATCTGGTTCTTCTAAAAAGAAGGGATTAGCTTTTATAGGATTAGCTGCTAATACTATTTCATTGATTATTTGTATTATAATATTTAAGAAAATGGGAATAAAACTTTAATGAAAAGGTGATTGAATTTTCTAAGTATCAGGAGGAAAGAATATATGATAAAAGATATAGCTGGATTTGCCTATGATTGTAAAAATGCTGATAAATTAGCAGACTTTTATGTAAATTTACTTGGCTGGAAAAAAATACTTTCAGGAAATGGATGGGCTGGTTTGCGTTCACCTCAAGGCTGGATTTTTGCTTTTCAAGAAGTGGAAGAATATGTTTCACCAATATGGCCATGGGAAAAAGGAAAACAACAACAGATGGCGCATATAGATTTTCTTGTTGAAAATTTAGATGAGGCAGTTTCTCATGCTTTAAAATGTGGTGCTAAAATATCAGAGATACAGTATTTTGAAACTTCAACGGTTATGTTTGATCCAGAAGGGCATCCATTTTGTTTAAGTACAGTAAAGCAATAACTTGTTAAGACATTCAAAAAGATGGCAGTAAACTTATAGTATGTTTACAAACTTAACTTTAATAATGTGGATAGATGTAATGGAATTACAAAATAAAAAAACAGAAAGAGGTATGGAAAAATCCATACCTCTGATTTATTTTATATGTTGATTTATAAATCGTGTAATAACTATTTCAGCTTTTTTTCTTTGGTAGTCATCATAAGATTTAGAATATGGATCAAGAAATCCATGGGAAGCGTCAAATACTAAAAGAGATAAATTTTTTGTATATTGTAATTTATTAGCTGTTTCAGCTACATCAAAAGAGTCTTCTTTTGCAAATAATAAAAGTGTAGGACAAACAGGATTTAAATTAGTAAAATTTCGTATACGTGAACCATAACATCCAATAATACCACTATATAAAGAAGTTTCGCAGCACCTCCAAGCAATAGTGGCACCTACACTGAAACCTAAAAGGAATATTTTATTATATTGTTTTTTTAAATTGGCAGCTAGAGTATTTACTTCTATATATTTATCAAAGCCGACGTTTTGAATAAAATGATTGTAAGCTACATCGGCTTTTTCATATGAAAATGAAGTATGGTTAAGAAGATTAGGACAAAAAATATCAAATCCCATTTTTTGGTATTTTTGACACTGTTTTTTTATAAAATCATTAACTCCATATATTTCATGAAGTATGATAATTGCTTGTTTTTTATTCTTTTTATTTTTTCTCAAATAATCACCTCATGAAATTATGAATTCTTATTATATTTTTTTAAATTTCTTTTTAAAATTATACTATATTAAATTTTATTTGTCTATTTTCCTATAATTCTATCTTTTTATTATATAAGTATTTAATTTATATAAAGAATTTTGTAGTGAATAAATACAAAATAAAAAATAACCAAACAATTAATTCGCAAAACTATTGACAATTAAATATATAATTGATATAATTCAAATGTCTAGACATTTGAACAATTGAATATCTGTATATGATTTTAATATTCTTGACAAGTATTGCTACACTTTATACAATGTAGAAGAGTTTTAAAATTTGGATAGGGTGTGGTTTGTATGAAAAAATTAAAAAGTGATAGTCCAATCCCTCTTTATTATCAGCTCAGAGAAATTATAAGAGATAAAATAATGAATGAAGATTGGGAATATGGAACAGAGATACCTTCAGAATTGAAGCTTTGTGATGAGTTTAATTTATGCAGAGCCACAGTAAAACAGGCAATGGATGGTCTTGTAAACGAAGGACTTATTGTAAGAAAAAAAGGAAAAGGATCTTTTGTAGTCTATCAAAAGATTACAGAGAATTTTCTATTAGAACCAGCTTTCAGTAAGAAAAGCGGAGAAGCAGGATTGAACGATTACTCAACAGTGATTTTTTCAGATTTTACAGAAGTTGACAGCAGAATGCAAAAGATATTGGGATTAGAAAAGAATGGTACAGTATATCAAATAGAAAGGCTTCATTATATAGATGGAAAGCCAGTTCTTTTAGATACACACTATATTAATCCAAAATGGGCAGGAAATATTTCAAAGGAGGATATCAAAGAAATTGCTGTATACAAATATATTGAGAATACCCATGAAAAAATTTTTACTAATTATAAAATAGGGGTGCAGGCAATAATGCTTGATCAGTATGAAAAAGAGCAGTTTGATTTTCCAGAAATACCTACAGGAATGGTAGTGGAATGTCTGTCATTTATAGGAAAAGAGCCTGTTGTATTCAATAGAAGAACTTACAGAGGAGATAGGTGTGATCTTTGTTTGGAATTTGTAGCTGTTAATCAAAAAATGGAAGTTGTTAATTCAGAGATTTCCATTGGAGACAGAAATGGAAAACGTCATTAAAACCTTCATCAAGTATTGAGCTGTAAAAAAGTCAAGGATAAGAATCTTTCATATGCTACTTAATTTTAAGTGGGGGGATTATTATGTTAAAGAAAAAGATAGGGTTAGCCAACAAGATATTGATTGGTATGATTCTGGGGGCAATAGCTGGACTTGTTATAGGACCAAAAATAACAGCAATATCTGTTATAGGAGATGTTTTTTTAAGACTATTGAGAATGTCAGTTGTACCTCTTATTTTTGCTAATGTTGTTTTAGCAGTAGCAGGTATGGGAGATTTAAGACGTCTTGGAAAGATTGGAATTAAACTCATTATTATCTTTTTAGCTACAACATTTGTTGCAGCAGGTATTGGATTGTTTTCTGCTCTTGTTATAAGACCAGGAGTAGGATTTGTAATGACAGATGTCAGCGGAATAGTTGAAAAAGGGGCGCCTACTGTAAGCAGTGTTATTTTAGGATTTTTCCCTGTTAATATAATGCAGTCATTCTCAGAAGGAAATATGCTTCAGATAATTACTTTTGCTATATTTTCTGGTATAGCTATTCTTTTGTTAAAAGAGGAAGATAAAAAACGTATGCTGGATATGTTTGGAACTCTTTCTCGTTTCATAATGATGATACTAAAATTTGTTATGGGATTCACTCCATATGGTGTTTTTGCTCTTATGGCAACAACAACAGGAAAATATGGAACAGGTATATTTGGACCATTAGGAAAATTTATAATTACTATTTATATAGGACTAATATTACATGCTTTTATAGTTTATGGTGGAATGTATTTAGCAGCTTCAGGAAAGAGTCCGATTACATTCTATAAAAAAATAGCACCAGTATGGACTACAAGCTTTGCTACATGTAGTACAGCTGCAACTATTCCAGTATCTATAAAAGTCTGTGAAGATGAATTAAAATTGAAAAAAGATATAGCTGGATTTACTATTCCAGTAGGGGCAACAATGAATATGGATGGAAATGGGCTATGGTATGGAGTAGTAGCAGTATTTGTATCTCAAGTACTAGGTATTGAAATGTCTTTATATCAGATGTTCATAGCTGTTTTCACAGGTGTCTTAATGACTTTAGGAAGTCCTGGCATCCCTGGTGGAATATTTGTTGCAACAACTATTTTTCTTACAACTTTAGGATTGCCAATAGAATTTGTTGGTCTTTTAGGAGGAATCTTCCGTATAATGGATATGGGAATCACTACTGTAAATGTAGTAGGATCTGTAGTCGTAGCTGCTGTACTGGATGCTGGTGAAAGAAAAAACGAGCAGAGAGAAGCAGTTGAGGAGGGGCAGTAATGAAAGAAAAAGTTGTAGGAATATTAGGGGGAATGGGGCCAGAAGCTACTATAGATCTTTTTTCTAGAATAGTAGAAGAAACTCATGCAAAGTGTGATGAAGATCATTTGAGAATAATAATCGACAATAACCCAAAAATGCCAAGCAGACAAGATGCAATTATGAAAGGGACAGAAAGTCCAGTTGCAGCTATGGTTGCTACAGCAGAGAATTTAAAAAAAGCGGGGGCTGATTTTATAATAATTGGGGCAAATACAGCACATTATTTTTATGATGAAGTTGCCAGTCAAGTAGATATACCATTTTTACATATAATAGAAGAAGCAGTTAAAGAAATGATGCGTCAGGTGCCAGGAATAAAAAAAGTGGGGGTAATGGCTACCAATGCAGCTGTGAAAATTAAATTGTATGATAAATGCTGTGCAAAATTTGGAATAGAAGTAATAGCTGCAGAAGAAAAAGTACAAAATAAAGTACATGATACTATATTTGACTTTAAATACAATGGGGTTACAGAAAAAAATGTAAAAGATGCCACAGAGTGTGCTGAATATTTTGTAAAAAATGGAGCAGAGGCATTAATAATGGGATGTACAGAAATTCCAATTATATTAAAAGGGAAGAGTTTTACAGTGCCTCTTATAGATCCTAATGATATTATAGGAAAAGTGGCAGTAGCTTACGCAAAAAATAAATATGAATTATAATAAAAATGGGGCTGTTGCAAATTTAAAACAGCCCAATTATCAAAAAAGCTGACTTGAAGTTTTCTTCTTGTCAGCTTTTTCTTTTTAAATAAAAAAAGGTATAAAATACTAAAAATTTTTTCAAATTTCTAATATAATATACCTATGCAAAAACCAATTAATAATAACATTTTTTTTCAATTAAATCAACCCAAACTTTTTAATTTTTTACAATATGAAATTTCTGATGATGATCCTGTAAGAAAACTTAGCTCAATATTGGAGGGATTAGATTTTAGTAGTTTAATGCAAGCATTTTCTTACAAAACAAAGGTACATCCTATCAGAATGTTTTCTATCATTGTTTATGCCTATTCGCGCAATTTAACTTCTACTAGAGATATAGAAATGGCTTGCCATGAAAATATTAAATTTAGGTTTCTTTTACAAGATTCTAAAATTCCTGATCACTCTACTATTTCTAGATTCTTAGTAAAAACTGAAGATATTCTTCCAGATCTATTTGAACAATTCGTTGAAAAAATTTTTGAAATGGAAAATATTTCCACTGAAACAATATATATTGATGGCACTAAAATTGAAGCATATGCTAATAAATATACATTTGTTTGGAAAAAATCTATTGAGAAATATAGAACTAGATTAGATGAAAAAATTCTTGAATTAATTTCAAATTTTAATGATGATTTCAACTTACAATATGACAACTTCCTTGAAATATATTCATATCTTTCTAATTTGAATTTTCAAATAGTCAAAGGTAGAGGAAAGAGAAAATCTAAAGAGCAAAAGTATTTAGAATTATGCGCAGAATACTTAGAAAAGTATCAAAAATATTCTAATCATTTTAAAAATCTTAATGGTAGAAATAGCTATTCAAAAACTGATATAGATGCTACTTTTATGAGAATGAAAGATGACCATATGAGAAATGGTCAATTAAAACCTGGATATAATCTACAAATAGGAGTGATTAGTGAATATATTTCTTCATATGAAATTTTTTCTAACCCTTCTGATTCTAAAACTTTGATTCCATTTTTAGAGAAAATTTCATCTCAAAATTTAGAAATTAAAAATATTGTAGCTGATGCAGGATATGAAAGTATTTCAAATTATGAATATTTGGAAAAAATGGACTATACTTCATACATAAAACCAATATATTTTGAAAAATCTAAAATCAGAAAGTTTAAAAATGATTTAAACAGAGTAGAAAATTTAATATATAATAATTCTGAAAATAAGCTATTTAGAAAAGATGGATTAGAATTAGAATTTCTATACTCTAACAAAAATAATACAGTTCAATATTTTTGGAATCCTGAAACTAACAAAAAAATTAAGTACAATGCGAGATTTAGAATTTTATCAAATAAATCAAAAGAGAATGTATCAAGCAATTATGGAAAACAATTAAGAATGAACAGAAGTATTCAAGTAGAAGGTGCTTTTGCAGTTTTGAAAGAAGATATGAAATTGCGAAAATTAAAAGTTCGAAGTAAAAAAAGTGTTTTAAGAGAAATATGTTTGTTTTGTATCGCTTACAACTTCAACAGATATCTAAGCAGAAATATAAATAATCGCTTAGGAACAACACTTCACTCATTAAAAGTAGCTTAGATAAATAAAAAATCATCTACTTCTTTTTTTGATACTTAAAAATAAATATAAAAATATAAATTAGCAGAAATCTATAAAATAGATTTCTATTTTTTTATGTAAAATAAGAGAGGCTGCACAAATTAGTTTATCAATCACTAATTTGCAACAGCCCCATTTTCTATTTTTTTAAAGAGAATTTTTTTAAAAATTCATTTTTTTCTCTTACAAAAAGTTTTCCTTCAGCTTCCTTACAGATATAGACCACTACTATTAATCCATCTCTTTCATTGGTACAGTCTATAGCTTCATTCAAAACCTGATATTCTCTTTCATTTTTATTATTTATCCAAAGTGAATTTTTTTCTATTACCATTTTTCCTCATTTCTATTTAAAAAGTTTTTTCTTATAATATCCTTCAGCCATATAGATAGCAGCAAGAGGGTTATGTCCCAGTACTCTGTCTTTTACTGCGAATATTGTAACCGGAGCTTCTGAATGTTTCAAGAATAGAGAATCATGTCCTACACAAAGCCCTAAAAGTATATTTAATTGGGTTCCAGATTTATTTAAAAGTTTTGCCTGACCAATAGGATTGCACATAGGCTCATAAGTACAAGGCCTTACTTGTTCTTCATTAGAGATATTAATGAATTCTTTAAGAATAGAACCATTTTTACATGATAAAGATTCTACTTCAAATCCATGATTTCTAAGTATAGAAGCAAAAATTTTTGCTTCTTTTGAAAGCCCCACACAAAAAGCAAGTCCAAGTTTTTTATATCCACATTTATTAGCAAAATTTATTATTTCTTCTACTCTTGTCTGTTTACAATATCCCTCACTTTCAACGAGAGCTGAATTATGAGCAAGCTTCATATTTTCTTTCTCAAGATAGAATTTTTTGATATCCTCAATATTGTCAAGTTCTCTGCATGGACAATTGAGGGGAGCTTCAGCAAGATTTCCAGTTCTGCAAACATATTTAGTACAAACATCACAAGTGTACATAAAATCATCTCCTTAAATATATATGTTAAATTTTAATTTCTAACCATTTTTCAATATCATTAAAAACTTCATCTCTATTTATTTCATTATGTAATTCATGCCTTGCATTTTTATATAAGTGACATTCAATATTTTCAAAACCTATTTTGTTATAGAATTTCTCAAGCTCTATAACTCCTTTTCCAAATTTTCCAACAGGATCCATATCTCCTGATATTATCATTATAGGAAGTTTTTTAGATATATTTTTGAAAGTATCTTCTAAATAGAGAGAATTTAAAAACTTAAAGAATGTAGTATAAAAAGTACTGCTGTAAGTAAAATCACATAATTTATCATTGCAGTATCTTTTTACTTCTTCTATATCTCGAGAAAGCCATGAGTTTTCATTATAATAATATTCAGATCTTGTTTTGCTGTTGGAATTTAAAAAAACAAGTTTTTTAATTATATAGGCTCTTCTATTTTTATATATTTTATCTAAAAAATAACTTGCTATTTCTCCAGTTTTCCATAGAAAAGGCTGTTTATAACATGAACCGCAAAATATATACCCATCTATTTTATTCCAACAGGTTTTCATATGTTCTTGTGCAATGAAAGATCCCATACTGTGTCCAAATACAAAAAAAGGAATATTAGGATACTTTCTTTTTAATTTTTCAGTATACAGTATTTGCTCTCTTATTAAAATAGGAAAATCACTTTGAAATATACCCAGTTCTTCTTTTGCTGCAACATTATTTCCATGATGTAGATGTTCATGTAAAAAGACAAGATAACCTCGTTCTGTAAAATATTTAAAGAAGTGAATATATCTTCCTTTATGTTCACTCATTCCATGTATAACTTGTATAATTCCTTTTATATTTTCTGTCATAAAATTCACCTCTGTAATATTATTATATCTCATAAACAGTAAAAATAAAATAAAATTACATATATTATTTTATAGTAAGCACTTGTTAAAAATCAGAAAAAATATTATAATTAGTGTGAATGAACAGAAAATTTGTTGAAAAATAAAAGAATAAGTATGGTATTTTAGTATAATTATATAAATTTAAAATAATTTTAAAGGAGTGATATATATTATGCATGCATTATTAGAAAGTTTTCTGACAGATATTTTTACTGCTCTTCCAGGGTTAGTAATCAGAGGTTTAATTCTGATAGTTTTATTTATAATTTGGCCTAAACTTTTAGGAATGATTTTAACAACTTATAAAAAGACACTTGAGAAGAAAAACGTTGATCCATTACTTGAAAGTTTTACAGTTTCGTTACTCAAAACAATTGCCTATATAGCTTTATTCTTTGTGGTGGTCAGTGTAATAGGAATAAAAGCGACGTCTCTTGTTACAGTTTTAGGTACAGCAGGTATCGCAGTTGGTTTGGCATTACAAGGAAGTTTATCTAATTTGGCTGGAGGAGTTCTTATCCTTTTCTTCAAACAGTTTTCAAAAGGAGATTATATTTCTAATAATGGGGGAATAGAAGGAACAGTAGACCAGATACATATTCTTTATACTACTCTTATCACAACAGATAATAAAGTGATAGTAGTTCCTAATGGACAGCTTGCAAATAACGCAATAATAAACTATTCTAGAAAACCAGAGAGAAGATTGGACATGGTATTTTCTGTCTCATATGATACTTCAACAGATAAAGCTAAAGAATTATTGAGACAAATAGCAGAAAACCATCCAGCAGTATTAAAAGATAAAGCAATAACAATAAGAATGGCTAAACAAAATGCAAGCTCTCTTGATTTCAACTTCAGAGTTTGGGTGAAGAGTTCAGATTACTGGGATACGTTATATGATTTCAATGAAGAGGTAAAAAAAGTCTTTGATGAAAACGGCATTGAAATTCCATATCAGAAAATTGATATATACAATAGAACTGAAAAGTAATATTTATAAAAAATATCTTTTTTTATGTGACAAAATTCTTAAATTTGTGCTATAATAATCAAAATATATATATGAAGTTTTTTTGGTTATTAAATTTTGATTTTATGAAGCATAAATATTAAGTTTTTATGAAAAAGGAGAGGGATATGAACGGAAAAATAGTAAAAGAAGCTATTACATTTGATGATGTGCTATTGGTGCCAGCAAAATCAGACGTTTTACCACATGAGGTAAGTCTAAAAACTAATCTTACAAAGGATATAGTACTTAATGTACCAATTCTTAGTGCTGCAATGGATACTGTAACTGAATCAGATTTAGCTATTGCTTTAGCAAGACAAGGAGGGATTGGATTTATTCATAAAAATATGAGTATAGCTGATCAGGCTGCTGAAGTAGACAGAGTAAAAAGAATTGAAAGTGGAATGATAAGAAATCCTGTTACTTTAAAAGAAGATTGTACAGTAGGATTTGCTGAAGATTTGATGAGAAGATATAAAATATCTGGACTTCCAGTTATTGAAGATGATGGAAGACTTATAGGTATAGTTACAAATAGAGATATAAAATATCACAAAGATATGGAACAGCTTGTTGGTGAAATAATGACTAAAGAAAATCTTATCACAGCTCCAGTGGGAACTACTTTAGAACAGGCAAAAGAAGTTCTTCTTTCTAATAGAATAGAAAAGCTTCCTATAACTGATGAAGCAGGATATTTAAAAGGTCTTATTACAATAAAAGATATAGATAATCTGGTAGAATATCCAAATGCTTGTAAAGATACTCATGGAACTCTTAGAGTAGGAGCAGCAGTAGGAATTGGAGCGGATACATTAGAAAGAGTAGAAGCTTTAGTAAGAGCAGGAGTAGATATTATAACTGTTGATTCAGCACATGGTCATTCAGCAGGAGTTATAAAGAAAATAAGAGAAATAAGAGAAGCCTTTCCTGATTTAAACTTAATTGGAGGGAATATAGTAACTGCAGAAGCTGCATTGGATCTTATAGCTGCTGGAGTAAACGCAGTGAAAGTAGGAATTGGACCAGGGTCAATTTGTACAACAAGAGTTGTAGCAGGGGTAGGGGTTCCTCAACTTACAGCTGTAAATGATGTATACCAAGTATGTAAAGACAGAGGTATAGGAGTAATAGCTGATGGAGGAATAAAACTTTCTGGAGATATTGTAAAAGCATTAGCTGCTGGAGCAGATTGTGTGATGCTTGGAGGACTTTTAGCTGGAACTAAAGAGGCACCAGGTGAAGAAATTATTCTTGAAGGAAGAAGATATAAAATATATGTAGGAATGGGTTCTATTGCAGCAATGAAGAGAGGATCAAAAGATAGATATTTCCAAAATGATGCTCAGAAACTAGTTCCAGAAGGAATAGAAGGACGTATTGCATACAAAGGAAATCTTAAAGATGTAATATTCCAACTTTGTGGTGGGATCAGAGCAGGTATGGGATACTGCGGAACACCGACTATAGAAGATCTTAAAATAAATGGAAGATTTATAAAAATAACAGGAGCAGGATTAAAAGAAAGCCATCCACATGATATTACTATAACTAAAGAGGCTCCAAACTATTCTAAATAGAATATGTTTCCTCTTAGGACTGATTTATTTTATTTTTAAGTTTAAGGAGAGGAAAAGTGAAAAAAGGAATGAGAATAATTATTTTCTTATCAGTTGTATTAGTATATAGTTCACAGATTTTTGCTGAAGGACTTAGAGAAATAAAAACTCTAGATGAAATTAATAAAGGAACAACATCAGGAACTAATGTATCAAAACCTGTGTCTGTAAATAATGGGCTGAAACCTTTGGAAAAACTGGATGTATCAGAAAAAAAAGAAGATATAAAAACTGAAACAGTTATTGCAGAAAAAAGTGGTGAAAATGAAATTAAATTAACTGATGCACAAAAAGCACTTCAAAAAAGTGGAAAAAGAATATTAGACATCAGTAAAAAAGTTCATGGAGATAATAAACTTGTTTATGCTCAAGGAGAAGATAAACCTTTTACTGGAGAATTTGGACTGTTTATTGGAGATATTATTGAATATAGTGAAGCTTATGTTAATGGAAAACTAAATGGTGATAAAGTATGGTATTCTGATGAAGGAAATATCATTATGACAGAAAGCTATGTAGATGAGAAATTAAATGGAGAACAAAAATCATATTATTCAGATGGAAGTATAAAAGCAATAACAAGATATAAAAATAATAGAGTTACAGGTATTGAATTTTTCGCTCAAAATGGTAAACTTCTTCATAAGAGTGATATGAGTGCTGGAACTGGTGAATGGAAATTTTTCTGGGACAATGGAAAAATATTGGAAGAAGGAAAGTACAAGAACTGGGTGAAAGATGGTACATGGAAAAGATATCAAGAAGATGGAACTGTTGACAGTATAGCTGTTTATGAGAATGGAAGATTGAAAAGTCAGACTTGGAATTAATAAAAATATTTAAAGCTGCAAGTAGTTTAAACTGCTTACAGCTTTTTTTTTCTTTGCTGATATGATATAATTAAAAGAATTGGAAAGTAAGGAGAAAAGGTATGGATATAAGAACAATAGAAAAAAGTAAGAAATGGGGATATATGTTCTATATCTCATATAATGGACAAAAATTTCAATCTTTTGATGAAATGGATGGAAAGAAAAGTATAAAAGGAAAATTTAAAGAGATAATGAAAACTATTGGATTTACTTGGGCAAAAGGGATACAGCAAGCAGGGAGAACAGATGCAAAAGTAAGTGCAAATGAGAATATCCTCTATGTCAGTAGTAATTTTAATGGAGACATAAATAAAGTACAAGAGCAGTTTAATAAAAATTCTGATGCTGATTTAAGGGTTACCATGATAAAAAAAACTTTCCCTAATATTATATTTCCAGATATGATAGAAAAAAGAGAGTATATATATTCATATCCTGAAAAGTTTATTAAAAATACAGAAACAGAAATAAAAAAGATTTGTGAAGAACTTAGTGGAATATATGATGTAAGTGAATTTACTGATAAAAAAGGACTTGAACTTAAGGAGCATATAAGAGAAGTAAAGGTTACATATATAAAAGGAAAATTAATATTTATAGGTAATTCTTTTATGCCCAAGCAAGTAAGGATAATGTCTGGATATATACTCACAGGGAAAAAAGAACCTCTTATGGGAAAATATCTGACTCTTGAAAAAATCTATTTAAAAAATGAAATGAAAAATATAATTTTTCAGGAAATTTTAGATAAATCAGAAAAAAATGTAATTAAAATTGAAAAAACAGTAGATGAAAGCTTATATATTTTCTATGTATCTCAAGGAAAAAGAGGGGAATTCATAGGAAAAAATGGTAAAAATATAAAAGAAATGAAGAAAAAATATGGAGATATAGTAGTGAGGGAGATCTAAATGTTAAATAGGCTCAGACAAGGGATCATCTATATATTTGGAAAATATGATGGGGAAAAAGATGAAGTTGTAAAAAAAATCCTTTCTGAAGATGAATTTAAGATTTTTGATACGATGATGGAGTATGACAAGGTCCATTCTTTTAGACTATTAAATTTTGTTAAAGAAAATGAAGTATTAAAAGATGATGTTTTATATTGGAAACTTGCTCTTCTGCATGACAGCGGAAAAGGAAAAACTACATTTTTGAAGAGAATGAAAAAAGTAGCAGTAGGAGATAGAAAGCTTGAAGGACACACTGAAAATGCCTATGAAAAATTAAAAAACATAAACAAAGAGTTAGCACAATTATGCAGAATACACCATGATAAAAGTAATGATATTAAAATGAGAGAATTTCAAAAATTAGATGATAAGTAAAAAAAACAGGTAATTTTAGTAAGAAAATGATAAAATAAAATGTAATAAGAAAAAAGTGAGGAAAAAATGAGAGTAAATTTAGATAAATATTTATTAAAAGTTGAAAAACCAGCTCAATATCTGGGAAACGAAATAAACAGTATACATAAAGGCGAATTTAAAGTAAGAATGTGTCTGTTTTTTCCTGATATATATGAAGTTGGGATGTCTAATCTAGGGATAAGAATTCTATATAGCATTATGAATAAGGTAGAAGGATTTTCTTTGGAAAGAGGATTTTCTCCTATGGAAGATATGGAAAATCTAATGAGGGAAAATGGAATACCAATGTTTTCTTTGGAAAGTAAAACTCCACTGAAAGAATTTGATGTTGTAGGATTTTCATTATCATATGAAATGTGCTATCCAAATGTGTTAAATGCTTTGGATTTAGCAGGAATACCAGTTGAAAGTAAGGATAGAGGAGAAGAATATCCTTTAATAATGGCAGGGGGAACATGTATGATGAATCCTGTGCCTATGGAAAAATTTCTTGATTTTATAGTGATAGGAGATGGGGAAGATGTTATGGTAGACATAGCCAAAGTCCTTACAGCCAACTATGATAAAAGTAAAATAGAAAAATTAAAATTAATAGAAGGTTTTGATGGTGTATATATTCCAATACTTCACAAAGGAAAAAAAAGAATAAAAAGAGCGATAGTCGAAGATTTAAATAAGACAGAATTTTATGATGATCAGCTTGTACCATATATAAATATAGTACATGACAGAGCTTCTGTAGAAATACAAAGAGGTTGTACAAGAGGTTGCAGATTTTGTCAGGCAGGAATTGTATATAGACCTGTAAGAGAAAGAAGTTTTAAAAATAATTGTGAACTTATAGAAAAAATGATAAAAAATACAGGATATTCAGAAATATCACTTTCATCTTTGAGCAGCAGTGATTATAGTAAAATAGACGATCTTATAAAAGGATTGAAAAACAGATATGAAAACAGAAATCTGGGAATATCACTTCCATCTTTAAGAATGAATCCATATTCTGTACAAGTAGCAGATGACATCAGCGGAGGAAAGAGAACTGGATTTACATTCGCTCCAGAAGCTGGTTCACAAAGACTAAGAGATATAATAAATAAAGGTGTAGAAGAAGAAGATGTACTGGCTACTGCAGAAGCTGCTATAAGAGGAGGATGGGAAAATCTTAAATTTTATTTTATGATAGGACTTCCTTTTGAAACAGATGAAGATGTAGCAGAAATATTTGAACTTGCTTCCAAAGTTATAAAGAGATGCAGACCTATAAGCAAAAGAATAAATGTAACAGTGAGTGTTTCAAATTTTGTTCCAAAACCTCATACACCATTTCAATGGTCTGAACAAATGGATATAGAAGAAATGAAGAGAAAACATAGAATATTAAAGGACTTGTTTAAGACATCAAAGCATTGTATTTTAAGAATACATGATATGAGAAAATCCTATCTTGAAGGATTTCTCTCAAGAGGAGATGAAAAAACAGGAGATCTTATAGAACTCGCTTGGAAAAAAGGAGCAAAACTTGATGATTATAAAGATAACTATGATATCTGGAAATCATCAGCTGATGAACTTGGAATAAATGAAAAAGATTATCTTGGAGCAAGGGAGTTGGAAAATGATCTTCCATGGGATATGGTAGATATAGGAGTAGAAAAAAGTTTTCTTTTAAGGGAATATAAAAAAGCAGAAGAGGGAGCACTAACACCAGATTGCAGAGAAATATGCTCTGGATGTGGAATGAAAAAGAGATTTCCTAACTGTTTAAAAATAGCAGCAGAATAATAAAAAATTTAAAATTGGAGGAGAGAAAATGGTAAACCTAGGAAATGATTGGGATGAAGTACTAAAAAATGAGTTTGAGAAGGAATATTATCAAAAGCTGAGAAAACTTCTAATAGCAGAATATAAAACTGAAACTATTTATCCAAAAATGGAAAATATATTTTCAGCATTAAAACTTACTAGTTATAAAGATTGTAAAGTGTTGATTTTAGGACAAGATCCTTATCATGGTCCTAATCAGGCACATGGGTTAGCATTTTCAGTGAATATAGGGATAAAAACTCCTCCTTCACTACAAAATATGTATAAAGAACTTAGAGATGAATTAGGATTATATGTACCAAATAATGGATATTTAGTTCCTTGGGCAGAACAGGGAATACTTCTTTTAAATACTGCTCTTACAGTAAGAGCAGGAGCAGCAAACTCTCATTCAAAAATAGGATGGGAAATATTTACAGACAATATAATTAAATATTTAAATGATAGAGAGGATCCAGTTATATTTGTTTTATGGGGAGGAAATGCAAGAAAGAAAAAATCTTTTATTAATACAGATAGACATTATATACTTGAAGCAGCACATCCAAGTCCTCTGTCAGCTCATAATGGATTTTTTGGTTGTGGTCATTTCAAAAAGATAAACGAAATATTGAGTAGTTTAGGTAAGAAAGAAATCAACTGGCAGATAGAAAATATATAAATAGTGTGAAATATCAGTTTGTCTTTTATTTAAGTTGTATTAAATAAATGTTGTTGTCACAAATATGACACAGATGTCTAATATAATTGTGTAAAAGAGGTTATAAACTGGAGGCTAATTATGAAGTATATTAGTATGTTGATTTTAATATTTTCTATTTCTACTCTATGTATATATGCTGATGAAATCATAATTGATGGATGTACTGTTTACTTCAATGAATTAAACAATGAGCAGAAAGAAGAAGTAATAGAGCTTAGGGAAGATCTTTTAGTTAAGTCCAATGAAATAAAAGATCAATTGAAAAGTATTAGATACAAGATACAGCAGGAAATGAGGAAAGAAACTCCAGATTGGGGATATATGGATGATCTTAATAAGAGATTTTTTGCTTTGCAAGGGCAGCTCACAAATGAACTTTTAAAGTATAAAAATAAATTAGAAGAAATCACATACCAAAATAATTCAAAACAAAATTCTTTAACTACTATAGATTAGTCTTTTTCTATGAAAATGATAAAATTTATGTTAGAATTATTACAGTATCAAAATTTCTTTTTAAGGAGAATATAAGATGGAAAAATTTCTTAATGGACTGGAATATGAAATTTTAAAAGATGTAGTTAAAGATGAAGAGTATACTGGGATAGAGTATGATTCTAGAAAAATAAAAACTGGGAATATATTTGTTGCTTTAGAAGGTGCAGTATCTGATGGGCATAATTATATAGAACAGGCAGTAAAAAATGGAGCTAAATGCATATTAGTGTCTAAAAAAATAGAAACTGCTTTTCCAGTTAAATATATTTGGATTAAAGATCTAAGAAGAAAATTAGGAGTAATAGCTTCTAATTTTTATAATTGGCCTCAAAAAAATTTAAAAATTATAGGAATAACTGGAACAAATGGAAAAACAACAACAACTTATCTTATAGAATCTATATTAGGAAGTAATAAGACAGCAAGGATAGGAACTGTAGAATATAAAATAGGAGATGAAGTAATAGAAGCTCCTAATACTACTCCAGAATCTTTGGATATTGTGAAGATGTGCAAGAGATCTGTAGAAAAAGGAATGGAATATTTTGTAATGGAAGTGAGTTCTCATGCTCTTGATCTTGGTAGAGTGGATATGCTTGAATTTGATGTAAGTATGTTTACTAACTTGACTTTAGATCACCTTGATTTTCATAAAACAATGGAAGATTATTTTCAGGCAAAAAGAAAACTTTTTACAATGATGAAAAAAGGTTGTGAAAAGAATTGTGTTATCAATATAGATGATTTATATGGAAAAAGACTTTCTTCAGAGTTTGGAGGAATTTCTTATGGTATGCACAATGAAGGAAGAGTAAGAGGAAAAATCGTAGAGTTTCATGGAGATGGACAGGAAGTAGAATTTCATATAGATGATTTTTCAACAAGAATAAAACTCGCTATACTTGGAAGATATAATGTGTACAATGTCCTTGGAGCAATTTCTATAGCATTGCTTTTAGGAATAAAAAGAGAAATTGTTCTTGATAAAATAAAAGAATTAAAAGGAGCACCAGGAAGGTATGAGTTAGTAAATTGTGGACAAGATTTTACGGTAATAGTAGATTACTCTCATACTGGAGATGCACTTGAAAATATATTGAAAAGTATAAATGAATTGAAAAAAGGAAAAGTAATAACAGTTTTTGGATGTGGTGGAGACAGAGATCCAAGCAAAAGACCTGTTATGGGAGAAATAGCTGAAAGATTGAGTGATATGGCAATAGTGACATCAGATAATCCAAGAACAGAGGATCCGCACGAAATAGTGGAACAAGTACTGGAAGGAATGAAAGGAAAAAATCATATTGTGGTGGAGGATAGAGATCATGCTATATCTAAAGCTATAGAATTAGCAGAAACAAAAGATATTATTCTCATAGCTGGAAAAGGACATGAAACTTATCAAATATTGGGCAGAAAAAAAATACATTTTGATGATAGAGAAATAGCTAGAAGAGAGATAGTGAAAAAGAAAAAGATGAAGTAAGGGGGAATCATGCTGGTAAGTGAAGTAAAGAAAGTTAAAGTAGGAAAAAATATAGAGATTGGTGGCAAAAACAGATTCACTTTGATAGCAGGTCCATGTGTAATAGAATCTGAAGAATTAGTGATGGAAGTAGCAGGAAAAGTAAAAGAAATATGTGACAGATTAGGAATAAACTATATATTTAAAGCCTCTTTTGATAAAGCTAATAGATCATCTATTCATTCATATAGAGGACCTGGAATAGAAGAGGGACTTAGAATATTGCAAAAAGTAAAAGATAGATATGGTCTTCCAGTTGTAACAGATGTACATGAAGTATGGCAGTGTAAAAAAGTAGCAGAGGTGGTAGACCTTATACAAATACCAGCATTTTTATGCAGACAGACAGATTTGCTGATAGCAGCAGCTGAAACAGGTCTTCCTGTAAATGTAAAAAAAGGACAATTTCTTGCTCCATGGGATATGAAAAATGTAGTAACTAAAATGGAAGAAAGTGGGAATCCCAATGTTATGCTTTGTGAAAGAGGAAGTACATTTGGATATAATAATATGGTAGTAGATATGAGAGCTTTTATGGAAATGAGAAAATTTGGATATCCAGTAGTATTTGATGTAACTCATGCAGTACAAAAGCCAGGTGGATTAGGAACAGCTACTTCTGGAGACAGAGAATATGTTTATCCGCTAATGAGGGCAGGACTTGCAATAGGAGTAGATGCAATATTTGCAGAGGTACATCCAAATCCAGAGAAAGCTTTGTCAGATGGACCTAATATGCTTTATTTATCTGAGCTTGAAGAGATACTGAAAATGGCAGTAAAGATAGATGATCTTGTAAAAGGAAGATAATAGGAGATGACAAAGGAATGGATATAATTAATTATGCCAAGGAAGTTTTTGATTCAGAAATAGAAGAGTTAAAAATAGTAAGAGATAAAATTAATAGAGAGATAATAGATGTAGTGGAAGAAATACTTAAATCAGAAGGAAAAGTAGTAGTAACAGGTATAGGAAAATCAGGATTGATTGGGAAAAAAATAGCTGCTACACTCGCTTCAACAGGAACACATTCAGTATTTATGAATTCAGCAGAAGGACTTCATGGAGATCTTGGAATGATATCTAAGGAGGATGTAGTTATAGTTATATCAAATAGTGGAAATAGTGATGAAATAATTGCTATACTTCCATCTATAAAAAAAATAGGTGCAAAGATAGTTGCTATGACAGGAAATAGAAATTCAAAACTTGGAAGAGAAGCAGATTATATATTAAATATAGGAGTGAAAAGAGAAGGATGTCCTCTTAATCTTGCACCAATGTCATCTACAACAAGTACATTAGTAATGGGAGATGCTCTTGCAGCTATTCTCATAAAAAAAAGAGATTTTAAACCAGAGAATTTTGCATTATATCATCCAGGTGGAAGTCTGGGAAAAAGACTTTTAATGAAAGTAAGAGATGTGATGCATAAAGAAGATATGCTTCCTTTATGTGATAAAGAAAGCATAATAGATGATGTAATATTAACAATGACAGATAAAAGACTTGGAGCTGTCTGTGTAATGAATGGGGATCTGATGGTTGGGATAATCACAGAGGGAGATATAAGAAGAGCTTTAAAAAGAAGAGAAGAATTTTTTGGATTTAAAGCAAAAGATATTATGACAAGAAACTTTACTAAGGTAGATAGTGAAAGTATGGCAATAGATGCTTTGGAACTTATGGAAAACAGAGAAAGCCAAATATCAGTTCTTCCTGTATTTGACAAGGATAAATTAGTAGGAATGGTAAGAGTACATGACCTTCTAAATGTTGTAGGAAGATAATTGGAAAATAGTTGACATGGGAAGTAAATTTTTATATAATCTTAGATATACACAAAAATTAAATTTTTAAGGAGTGATAATAATGATAACTAAAGATATGAATATTCTTGAAGCAGTTCAACAATACCCTATATTAGCAGATGTATTCAGAAAACATGGATTAGGATGTGTAGGATGTATGATAGCTGCTGGAGAAACTTTAGGAGAAGGAATTTCTGCTCATGGATTAGATGCAGATGCTATAATAGCTGAAGCTAATGAATTAGTAGCAGCACAAAAATAATCAAATTATTGAAAATAAAAGGCAGATTTTTATAAAATCTGCCTTTTTTAGTATCTACAAGCCATTTTTATAAAATATATTATTGACAAATAAGAAATCATATGATATCATAATTAATGCGTGGAAGGTTATCCTAATTGGTAAGGAACCGGTCTTGAAAACCGGCGTCGCAAGACTTCAGAGTTCGAATCTCTGATCTTCCGCCAGATTATGGTGAAGTGGCAGAGTGGCCTAATGCACTCCCCTGCTAAGGGAGAGTACCTATAAACGGTACCGAGAGTTCAAATCTCTCCTTCACCGCCATTTGTAAATTCAGGTAGGCAACTACCTTTTTTTTATACAAATCCTGTGCATCCATAGCTCAATTGGATAGAGCGTCTGACTACGGATCAGAAGGTTAGGGGTTCGACTCCTCTTGGGTGCGCCAGTTAAAATCTTGAATAATAAATAAAAATAAAGGACTGTGTTTTTCATGTGCAGTCCTTTTTTGTATTAAAAAAAATTTTTGTGAGAATAATTCAAAATCTTAGAATGAAAAAAGTGGGTTAAAAATATTTAAAACTTCGCATTTATACAATAAGGCGTAGTTTTACTGTTTGAGTACATTATATTCATATGTGACACAAACACTGTATAGACTTAAAACTAAGAATTTAAGATATTATTAATACAAATTTTACTATTTTTATTTTTAATTGTCAATAAAAAAACTTTATTCCTCACAATACAGCTTCTCTAAAAAACATGATTTTAAGGTATAAATACAACAGTTCGTGTTATTGTATAAATGCGAAGTTTTTTTATCTAAAAAATCAGTTTTAAAAAGGAGAAAATATGAGAGAGTCAGAGTTTGTGAAGCTTTATAAAAAAAGGATGGGATTAAAAAATAAAGAACAGGCGGAAGAAAGAATAGAACTTTTTTGGAATGCTCTTTTTAAAACACTAGATATTTATGGAAAAGTAACATTAAAAGACTGGGGAGTATTTACTAAGAAAAAAGTAGCTCCTAGAAAAGTTTCTGTTCCAACTAAAGAAGGGCATTTTTATACAGAATCTAAAGAAGTCATAAAATTTAGAGAAGGAAAAGGATTAGGAGAGAGAATAAATGAAGCATTAACAGGTAATGAATAACTTTCTTGAACATAACTATAGAAACAATTAGGAAGAATAAATTAAAAAACTAAAGCTTTTTTTTAAATTAAAGCTTTAGTTTTTTATTTTAGAATTTAATTTTTATAATCCAAACTCTTCAGCATCTACTATTTTTTCATTGATTGATATTAAATTTTTTTAACTAAATTTTCCTTAGTTGACAGGAATTTCATTATTGCTGTTGAATAATTTATCAGAGAGGATAAATAAAATAATTGAAAAAATAGAAAATATATGCAATAATATCACTGTATATTGTGTTTTTACTTTGTAATTCACAATATGTTGTGAAAATGATATGCTGTACTTAGGAGGGAAATAATGATAAAAGTATTTGGAAAAGAAGGATGCAGTAAATGTGATTCATTAAAAAAGACATTAGATAATAGAGGAATTGAATATGAATATATTCAAGATTTAAAAACTTTAATGACTGTAGCCAGCAAAAATAGAATTATGAGTGCACCAGTTATTGAAAAAGATGGAAAGTATTATCCAATGGAAAAATTTTTAGAGGTTATATAATGAGAGAAGTCATAAATAGAGCGGGAATAAGAGAAAATTTAGATATAATAAAAATAAGAGAGAAACTTATAAGAGCATGTGAAGGACTTGAAGTCAATATGGTTGAATTGGAAAGTTATATAGATTCAATATATCAAGAAAATATAACAACCAAAAAAATACAGGAGTCTTTGATAAACCAGGCAGTTGCTATGACAAGTTTTGAAGAAAGTGATTGGACATATGTGGCTGGAAGACTTCTTATGATGGAAACAGAAAGGGAAGTTTTTCATAAGAGAGGATTTTCATATGGAGAGTTTTACAGAACAATAAAAACTCTTACGGAAAATAGAATATATGATAACAGGCTTCAGGAATATACAAAAGATGAAATTGAGGAATTAGAAAAATCTATTGATGCATCAAGAGATATGATGTATGACTATGCTGGTGCCAATATGTTTGTAAATAGATATCTTTTAAAGCATAAGGGAAATATTTATGAACTGCCACAAGAAGTGTTTATGTGCATAGCTATGCTGTTAGCAATAAATGAAAAAGATAGAGTTTTGGTAACTAAAATATTTTACAATGCTCTATCATTGAAAAAAATATCTTTAGCTACTCCTATTTTGGCAAATTTGCGAATACCAAAAGGAAATTTATCATCATGCTTTATTACTGCAATGGATGATAATATAGAATCTATCTTTTATAATATAGACACAATTGCTAAAATAAGCAAAAGTGGAGGAGGAGTAGGATTAAATGTTTCAAGAATAAGAGCTAAAGATTCTATGGTAAATGGATATTATAATGCAAGTGGTGGAGTAGTTCCATGGATAAAAATAGTAAATGACACAGCTGTAGCTGTAAATCAACAGGGCAGAAGAGCAGGAGCTGTAACAGTAGCATTAGATTCATGGCATTTAGATATTGAATTATTTTTAGAACTTCAGACAGAAAATGGAGATCAGAGAGGAAAGGCTTATGATATATATCCTCAGGTTGTGCTGTCTGATTTATTTATGGAAAGAGTAGAAAATGATTTGGAGTGGACATTGGTAGATCCATATGAAGTGCGTAGAAAGTATGGAATTGAGTTATGTGAGCTTTATGGAAAAAAATTTGAAGAAATTTATAATTCTCTGGAAAAAGATGACTCTTTAGAATTAAAAAAAGTAATAAAAGCCAGAGAATTATTCAAAGAAATAATGAAAGTACAGATAGAAACAGGAATGCCATATATATTTTTTAAAGATAGAGCAAACTTAATGAATCATAATAGTCATAAGGGAATGATAGGAAATGGTAATTTGTGTATGGAAAGTTTTTCTAATTTTTCTCCAAGCAGGGATTTTACAGAAGAGGTTGTTGAAGAAAATGGAGTAAGAAATGTAAAACTTGGAGAGGTTCATACATGTAATTTAGTTTCACTAAATCTAGCAGAAATAATGAGAGAAGAACTTGAAAATATAGTTGATACAGCTGTAAGAATACTTGATAATACAATAGATTTAACAAAAACACCAATAAAAGAATCAGACAGGCATAATGCTGCATACAGAACTATAGGAGTAGGAACTATGGGACTGGCAGATTATTTAGCAAGAGAATTTATGATTTATGATGAAGCAATAAATGATATAGATGAATTATTTGAAGAAATTGCTTTATACAGTATAAAATCGTCAGCATTATTGGCTAAAAGCAGAGGGCAATATCCAATGTTTAAAGGGTCATTATGGGATAGAGGCTTATTTTTTCAGAAAAATAAAGATTGGTATATGGCAAATTCTAAATATGCAGATAAATGGAATGAAGTATTTAAGTTAGTAGCAAAATATGGAATGCGTAATGGAGAACTTACTGCAATAGCTCCTAACACTTCTACATCACTTCTTATGGGAGCAACAGCATCAGTCAATCCTACATTTTCAAGATTTTATATAGAGAAAAATCAAAAAGGAGCAGTGCCAAGGGTAGCAAAATATTTAAAAGACAGAGCATGGTTCTATCCAGAATTTAAAAATGTAAATCCACAGATATATGTAGAAATAATGAGCAGAATAGGAAAGTGGACTACTCAAGGAGTTTCAATGGAACTGATTTTTGACTTAAATAAAAATATAAGAGCAAAAGATATCTATAATACTTTTATGACAGCATGGAAAAATGGTTGTAAATCAGTGTATTATATAAGGACAATTCAAAAAAATACTAATATTATGAATGAAAAAGAGGAGTGTGAAAGCTGCAGTGGATAGAAAAAAACTTTTTAATCCTCTGGGAGATGATTCTTTATCTAAAAGAAGAGTGATAAAAGGTGATAGTACAAATATATTTAATCTAAATAATGTTAAGTATCAATGGGCTAATCAGCTTTACAGAACAATGATGGGAAACTTTTGGATACCAGAAAAAATAGATTTGACACAGGATAAAAATGATTATAAAAATTTAACAGATCAGGAAAAAGGAGCCTATGATGGTATTTTATCATTTTTAATTTTTCTTGATAGTATCCAAACTAATAATATTCCAAATGTGTGTGATTACATAACTGCTCCAGAAATAAATCTGATACTTTCTATTCAGACATTTCAAGAAGCAATACATTCACAATCTTATCAATATATAATAGAATCTATTCTTCCAAAAGAAATAAGAAATTCTATATATGATAAATGGAGAGAGGATAAAATACTTTTTGAAAGAAATAAATATATTGCTGAAATGTATCAAAGATTTTTAGAAAATCCAAATGATGAAAATTTTTCTAAAGTTGTTATAGCTGACTATCTTTTAGAAGCAATATATTTTTATAATGGATTTAATTTTTTCTATCTTTTAGCAAGCAGAAATAGAATGATGGGAACATCTGATATAATAAGGCTTATAAATAGAGATGAATTATCTCACGTTGTTATTTTCCAACATATATTAAAAGAAATAAGAAATGAAAATCCGGATTTTTTCAATGATGAAGAAATTTATGATATGTTTAAAAAAGCTGTAGAGCAGGAAATAAATTGGACTAATCATATAATAGGAAACCAAATTCTTGGGATAACAGAAGAAACAACAGAACAATATACAAAGTGGCTGGCTAATGAGAGATTAAGAAGTATTGGTTTGAAACCAATATATAATGAAGTTAATAAAAATCCATATAAACATCTTACAAAATTTGCGGATACAGAGGGAGAAGGAAATGTAAAAGCAAATTTCTTTGAAGGAACAGTGACAAGTTATAATATGAGCTCATCTATTGATGGCTGGGATGAAATATAAAGGGATAGCTTTTAAGATGAAAGGGTTTCAATAAAAAATTGAGCCCTTTTTTATTTTATAAAAAACTGTAAATGATGAAGAGATACAAGTTTATACTTGTTGATGTGTGTTTGAAATACGGTTTTACATTTTTGCTGATTTTTAATACTATATAAATATAGAAAGATGAATGGAATTTTGAAACTATAGTTTTAGATTTTTGGTACAGCTTTAAGAATATTTTTAATTAATCTTGGAGGGATAGATATGAAAGAAATGACTAATTTAGATATCATATACTACATATCTAAAAAAATTGAAGAAAGGGCTAAAGCAATAAAAAAAGACAAATATACTGAAATGAAAGATTCATTTGTTAATAAACAATTAGAAGCAAGTAAATAATTTTATAAATTAAATCTGGTATTGGAATAGTACCAGATTTTTTTAGTTAAATTGATAAAAGAAATCTAAAAATTAAAATTTATAAATTGTATAAATAAAAAAATATGAAATATTAATTCAAGTGTAAATATATAAAGAAAATACCTTAAAATCTTGATTGATAATTTTTCAAAAAACAAATAAATGAAAGCAAGTTTCTAATTAGAGAAAATAATGGTTGACATACATCGGTTAAAGGAGTATAATCCTAACAATATCAAAAAGTTTTGTAACCTCTGTACTTAAATAATGGTACTTTTTTATTGCGTGTACATAGTAAGTATAGAAATTATAAAGAAGATAATAAAATTGTAAGGGGGAACTTATGAAAAAGTATTTTGTTGGATTTTTTATGTTTTTATTTTCATTGTTCAGTTTTGCTGCAGAAGCAGATTACCATATTGGAGTGGTAAGTGGAACAGTATCTCAATCAGAAGACAGTCTTCGTGGTGCTGAAGAATTAGTAAAAATGTATGGAGCAAGTGATAAAGGTGGAATGGTTACTCATGTTACTTATCCTGATAACTTTATGCAGGAGATGGAAACTACTATTTCTCAAATGGTAGGATTAGCGGATGACCCTAAGATGAAAGTTGTATTAGTGGCAGAAGCTGTTCCGGGAACAGTTGAAGCTTTTAGAAGAATAAGAGAAAAAAGACCTGATATATTATTGATAGCTAATGCTCCACATGAAGATCCAGAAATCATAAGTGATGCAGCTGATCTAGTAACTAACCCAGATAATGTAGCAAGAGGATATTTAATTGTAAAGGCTGCTAAAGAAATGGGAGCTACTAAATTTATGCATATATCTTTCCCAAGACATTTAAGTTATGAACTATTATCAAGAAGAAGAAATATAATGGCAGAAACAGCAAAAGATCTTGGAATGGAATTTATTGACATGTCTGCTCCAGACCCAGTAAGTGATGTTGGAGTAGCAGGAGCTCAACAATATATATTAGAACAAGTGCCTAACTGGTTGGAAAAATATGGTAAAGATACAGCATTCTTTGCAACAAATGATGCTCATACTGAACCATTATTAAAAAGAGTAGCCGAAGTTGGAGGATACTTTGTAGAAGCAGATTTACCATCTCCTACAATGGGATATCCTGGAGCTTTAGGAATAAAATTCTCTGAAGATGAAAAAGGAAACTGGCCAAAAATATTAAAGAAAGTTGAGGATACAGTAGTAGAAAAAGGTGGAGCTGGAAGAATGGGAACATGGGCTTATTCATATAACTTTATTTCTGTTATTGCTTTAGGAGAACACGCAAGAGCAGTTATAGAAAAAGGTGTAGATGCTACTGACTTTGATTCTATTATGGATTCATTGAAAAAATTTACTCCTGGTGCTGGATGGAATGGAAGCAACTATACAGATGTTAATGGAGTGGAAAAAGATAACTTCTACTTATTATATCAAGACACTTATGTTTTAGGAAAAGGTTACATGAATATGACTAATGAAACTGTTCCTGAAAAATATTTTAAAATAAAATAATAAGGGAGGGGTAATCCCCCTCCTTTAATTTTCAAGGGGTGAAAATGTGGATAAAGTATTATTGAAAATAGAGGGGCTTTCAAAGTCTTTTGGAGAAAATGTAGTATTAAAAGATATAAATTTGGAGGTTAAACCTGGTGAAATAGTAGGACTGGTAGGAGAAAATGGAGCTGGAAAATCAACTTTGATGAAGGCTATTTTTGGTATGCCAGTTATTTCTGAAACAGGAGGGTATGGAGGAAAAATAATTTTCAATGGAGAAGAAACAAATTTTAAATCTCCATTTGATGCTCTTGCTGTAGGAATAGGAATGGTTCATCAGGAATTTTCTTTAATACCTGGTTTTAAAGCTAATGAAAATATAGTTTTAAATAGAGAATCAACTGCTAATAGTTTTTTAGAAAGCCTTTTTGGTGAAAGAATAAGGAGAATAGATTCAAAAAATATAGAAGAAAGAGCAGATAATGCGATTTCTCAGCTAGGGATAGAGATAGATCCCAATACAATTATCAATGAAATGCCAGTAGCTCATAAACAGTTTACAGAAATAGCTCGTGAGATTGAAAGAGAAAAAACAAAACTTTTGGTTTTAGATGAACCTACTGCTGTTTTAACTGAAGAAGAAGCAAAGGTATTGCTTGAAACTATGAAAAGATTATCTGAAAAGGGAATATCTATAATATTTATTACTCATAGATTAGATGAAATAATGGATGTATGCGATACAGTAGTAGTTTTGAGAGATGGACTTTTAATTAATACTGTAAATACAAAAGATACTGATGTAAATCAGATAACTGAGTGGATGATAGGAAGAAAAATGGGAGGATCTGAAGAAAAAACAGAAACTCTAAATGATAATAAGGAAACTATTCTTTCTATGAAAAATTTCTGGGTAGATATGCCTGGAGAAATGGTAAAAGGATTGAATCTTGATATAAAAAAGGGTGAAATTTTAGGACTGGGAGGTATGGCTGGTCAGGGTAAAATAGGAATTGCAAATGGAATAATGGGATTATATGATGCAAGTGGAAAAGTTAATTTTAAAGGACAAAATATAAAATTAAATGATCCCAATAATCCATTAGAAAAAGGGATATTTTTTGTTTCAGAAGACAGAAAAGGAGTAGGATTACTTCTTGAAAGTTCTATTGAAGAAAATATAGCCTATCCAGCTATGCAGATACAGAGAAAGTTCTTCAAAAAAAGATTTGGTGGTTTATTTAATCTTGTTGATGAAGAAGCAATGAAAGAAAATGCTCAGAACTATATAAAAAAATTAGAAATAAGGTGTATGAGTGAAAAGCAAAAAGTTCAGGAACTAAGTGGAGGAAATCAACAAAAAGTATGTTTGGCAAAAGCATTTACCATGGATCCAGAAGTTTTGTTCGTTTCAGAACCTACAAGAGGAATAGATGTAGGAGCTAAAAAACTAGTGTTAGATACTTTAAAAGAATATAATTCAACAAAAGGAACAACTATAATAATAACATCTTCTGAAATAGAAGAATTGAGAAGTATATGTGACAGAATTGCAATAATAAATGAAGGAAGAGTTGCTGGAATACTACCACCTACAGCAGATATATTGGAGTTTGGAAAAATGATGGTAGGAGTATCAAAGGAGGGAAACAATGAATAATATAAAGACTATGCTGAAGAATGCAGGGTGGCCTAGAATAATAATAACTTTGTTTCTTTTATCTATGTATATAGTTTCTCCCTTTATAGGAATAAATTTAAAGTCAGCTTTAGGAGATACATTAGTAAGATTTGGAATGAATGCTATATTGGTTTTATCTCTTGTGCCAATGATACAGTCTGGAACAGGACTGAACTTTGGGATGCCTTTAGGAGTGGAAGCAGGGCTGTTGGGAGCTGTAATAAGTATAGAAATGGGGCTCAGCGGATTTGCAGGATTTGCTGGAGCTATAATAATATCAATACCTTTTGCAATTTTATTTGGATGGATGTATGGACATATCCTTAATAAAGTAAAGGGTGGAGAAATGATGATTGCAACTTATATAGGATTCTCATCTGTTGCTATAATGTGTATAATGTGGCTTGTTCTCCCTTTTAAAAGTCAGGATATGATTTGGGCATATGGTGGAGAAGGACTGCGTACAACTATCAGTGTTGAAAGTCATTGGCATAAAATTCTTGATAAGGTACTCCACATGCCAGGGGATATGCTTCCATTAGGAGAAATGGTATTTTTTGCTATACTGGCTTTTGGAATGTGGATATTTTTTAGATCAAGAACTGGCTATGCAATGAAAGCAGTTGGAACTAATGATAAATTTGCAAAAGCTACAGGAATTAACATAGATAAAATAAGGGTAGAATCTGTTGTTATTTCTACAGTTTTGGCAGCAGTTGGAATAATAGTATATCAGCAAAGTTTTGGATTTGTACAACTATATCTTGCTCCATTTTATATGGCATTTCCAGCAATAGCAGCAATTCTTATAGGTGGAGCCTCTGTAAATAAAGTTACTATTATCAATGTTATAGTTGGAACGTTCTTGTTTCAAGGTATATTAACAATGACTCCTTCAGTTGTTAATAATATAATCCAGACAGATATGTCAGAAACAATAAGAATTATAGTATCTAATGGAATGATATTATATGCTTTGACAAGAAAGGAAGGTGCTGGAAGTGGAAAATAAAATTAAAAAATTTTTAATAAATAATATAGTTCCTATATTTATGGTAATAATAATACTTTTATCTATACCAATATCTGGATTGAGTATAGAGTATCTTATACAAGAAATAATTTTGAGATTATCTCGTAATTTATTCTTAGTATTATCTCTTTTAATACCTATAATAGCAGGAATGGGATTAAATTTTGGTATAGTGTTAGGGGCAATGGCTGGACAAATAGCTTTAATATTTATAACTGATTGGAATATAGTTGGACTGCAGGGATTTTTTCTTGCTGTTATCATAACTCTTCCAATAGCAGCTCTTATGGGATATATAGGTGGAATTGTTTTGAACAGAGCAAAAGGAAGAGAGATGATTACATCTATGATACTTGGTTTTTTTATCAATGGTGTATATCAGCTTTTAGTTCTGTATGGAATGGGAAAAGTAATACCTATAAAAAATGAAGCAATACTTCTTTCAAGAGGGCATGGAATAAGAAATGCAATAGATCTTAAAAATATAAGAAGAGCTTTAGATGATGGAATAGTTTTTAATATAGGGCAGTATTCTATTCCTGTATTAACTATTCTTGCTATAGTTCTTTTATGTTTCTTTATAGTTTGGTTTAGAAAAACTAAGTTAGGTCAAGATATGAGAGCAATTGGACAGGATATAGAAGTGTCTAAATCATCAGGTATTGCAGTTGACAGAACAAGAATATTAGCAATTGTTATTTCCACTATTCTTGCTGGAATAGGACAACTTATATTTCTTCAAAATATTGGAACTATGAATACATACAACAGCCATGAGCAGATAGGAATGTTTGCTATTGCAGCTCTTTTGATAGGAGGAGCAACTGTATCCAAAGCAAGTATTCCAAATGCACTTAGTGGAGTAATTCTTTTTCATACTATGTTTGTACTGGCTCCAAGAGCAGGGAAAGAACTTATTGGTTCAGCACAGATAGGAGAATATTTTAGAGTATTTGTATCTTATGGAATAATTGCTTTAGTTCTTATTCTTCATCAATGGAGAAGAGAGAAAGAAAAAGAGGCAGAGAGAAAAAGAATACTTGAGATGAACTCTAATCAGGCAGGTGGGAACTAATGAAAATAGTGAGAAACTGGATAATTTTAATAGCAGTCCTTATCGGGATTGCAGCAGCTTTATTTATTAGTGGAAAACAGCATAGAGTATTTATTGATAATAAAAAAGTTGGAGAATATACAGCTATAGATATTTCATATTCTGTAAATGGAGAAAAGGCTAAAAAGATTAAAGTAAATAAAAAAGCTATGGTATATGTAAAAGGACCAAAGCATAAATTAACTATAGAATTTAAAGATAATACAGGTAAGGATGTTGTATTAGAAAATGAATTTAAACTTACACCAACTGAGGATGCAACTATTTATCTTCCTTTGTTAATAAACGGGGAAGAGAATTGGATAAAAAGTGATAATTAAATTAACTTCAGACATAATATTAAAGCTCTCTTTCTTTAGAGAGCTTTTTACTTTTTTCAACTAAAAATTGTCAAAAAAAGTTATCTTTTTTTCAATTAGTATGGTATAATATATTGTTATTTAATTAAAAAAAATATATCTTTTTTGAAGATTTATAAATTAATGTTCTAAGAGATGTATTCTGACGCTGATATGGGGATAAGCAGAAAAATTTGACCACTAGAGGTAGTGATTAATGTAACAGATAAATATAAGGAAAATCAATTGGATTTTCTGCTAACTTTATTAACTCGGAGGAAAAAATGAGAAAAAAAATATTTATGTTATTAATTTTTCTTTTTTCTTTTACTGCTTTTTCAGAAATCACAGTAAATGAAAGTGAGCTAAAAAATAAACAGTTTTATCTAAATAAAAGAATTGATTTTAGTGCAATACAAGGTAATGAAAGAAAAAAAATATTTATACAAACACTTGTACCAATAATTGAAAATATTGAAATAGAGATAAAAACTGAAAAAGAGCAGGTAAAGAAAATAATAGAAAAAGGTGTAAGAACACAGGAAGAAAAAGATATTTTGAATAATGCTTTTGCAAAATATAAAGTAAAAAATATGAATACTAATGAACTTTTGAATAAAATGGTAGTACCGCCTACTTCATTAATAATAGCTCAAGCTTCATTAGAAAGTGGGTGGGGGACCTCAAATGTAGCCAAAAAAGGAAACAATCTTTTTGGAATGAAGTCTTTTTCAAAGGATCAGGATAAAAGTGTTAAAGTGGGAAAAGGGACTTACTATAAAAAATATGATACTATAGATGAGTCAGTAAAAGATTATATAATGACATTAGCAAGACACGGAGCATATAAACAACTTAGAACTGCAATAGTTAATGGAGAAAATTCGTTAAAATTGGTTAAACACCTGAATAACTATTCTGAAATAAGAGAAGAGTATGGAAGAAAATTAACAACTATAATAAAAGCTAATGATTTATTAGAGCATGATGCCTAACCTAAATATGATGAAAGTGTATTAAAATATTTGGCAATCAAAATATAAGTGTTTGAAAATACAACATTTTTTTTAAATTACACTTGACAAGATTTAGAAAATGATATAGAATTTAATTAGTTAAAAAATTAAATGAATATTAGGAGGGATTTTAATGCACGTAATAGATAAAGACGCTTGTATAGGATGTGGAGCTTGTGAAGGAACTTGTCCAGTAGGAGCAATAGCTGCAACTGATGATGGAAAATATGGAATATCAGATGCTTGTGTTGACTGTGGAGCTTGTGCAGGGGGATGTCCTGTTTCAGCTATATCAGCTGAGTAATTAAGTTAGAAAGAGCCTGTAATGGCTCTTTTTTTTATTTGTTGCAATTATACATTAAATTTAAATTTTAAGAGAATAAATAATTAAAAAAGCTGTTTTTATGACAGCTTTTTTTAATTATTTATATTGAAATTTTCAATTTTATCTAAAAAGAAAAATACCTTAAAATCTAAAAAACAAAAGTATTCGTGTTAATATAATAAGGCGAACACTTTATACTACTCATTATACCCTTTAAATTTTAAAAAATCAAGATTTAGATATTTGAAAAAATACAAAGTGAAAAAAACTAACTCTTTAAAATTACGACTTAAGGCTATTTATTGTTCGCCTTATTATATAAAAGAGAATATTTGGTATTTTTTATTGCTTTAGAGAATGTTTCTAATAAACAAATATTGAGAGGGAAAGAGTATGAAAAAAGATAATAAAAAGAGGGTTAAAGAAAAAATAGAAATAACATTGAGAATTTTACTTTTATTTATAATTGTTAAAAATATAGGATATAGTGAAGAAAATTTACAAGATATAGAAACGGGAATAGAAATTAAAAATAAAAGTAATGAAGTAATAGATGTGTCTGATATAAATCATGGAGCCTATAAAGAAGTGAATGGATTAAAAATAGAAAATTCAGAAAATCTTACAGTTAATATAAAAGAAATAAATACAACATTAAAAAAGAAAAGGGGAGGAGCAACTGGCATTATTTGGGGAAAAGGATTGGAGAATATTGGAACTAAAAATGAAGTTTATATGTCAGATGGGCTGAAAATAAATGTTACTACAGGAGAATTAGGTGGAAATACAACAACTCTTGTTGGGGTTACTAATCAAGGAAAATTAACTTTAGGAGAAAACACTAAAATAAATGTTCTAATAAATACAAAAGAAGTTGGCTCATCTTCAACAGCTTATGGTGCAGAGCTTAAGTACAGCTCTTCAACTTATTTTGGAAAAGGAAGCGAGATAAATGTTTCTAATTCAACAGGAATTGCAGTGGGAATTTCTGTTGATTCTACTGGATTTTCTAATAAAAGTAATGTTTTTATTGGAGATGATGTAAAAATTAGAGCAGAAGTAAGAGAGGCAAAAAGTGAAATTAAAAATGGTCATTGGGCACTGGGAATTTATCAGTTGTTGGGAGATACAATAACAATTGGAAATGGGTTAATATTGGAAACAGAAATAACTCTTTCTAGTGGAGTATCAGGGCAATCTTATGCAGTTTATAATATGGCGAATGGAAAAATAAATATAGGAAATAATGCAGCAATAAGTGCAAAAGGAACAAATGCTAGTTCTGTAATGGGTTTGAATAATAATAGTGGAAAAATGAATATAGGAAAAAATTCTCAAATAAGTGCGGAAGGAACAGATGCAAGTAAAGTATATACAGTATGTAATGATGGTTTATCTTCAGAGGTAACAATAGAAGATGGAGGAACTATAACAGCTATAGGGGAAAATACAGGTTTTGTAATGGGGTTGTATAATAGTGGAAAAATGAATATAGGGAATGGAGTAAAAATAATTTCAATACTTAATTCAGAAAAGGAAAAAGATAATGTATATGGAGCTTATAATACTAAAGGGTCAAAATTGGATATAGGAAATGGAGTAAAAATATCTTCAACTATCAATTCAAAAGAACAAAAGAATTCTGCTTATTCAGTATATAATATAGAAAATTCAATATTAAATATAGGAAAAAATTCTCAAATAAGTGCAGAAGGGACCGATACAAGGCAAATATCAGCGGTATATAATGATGGTTTATCTTCAGAGGTAACAATAAAAGATGGAGGAACTATAACAGCTATAGGGGAAAATATCGTATTTATAATGGGATTGTATAATAATAATGGTGGAAAGATGAATATAGGAAATGGAGTAAAAATAATTTCAATACTTAATTCAGAAAAGGAAAAAGATAATGTGTATGGAGTTTATAATACCAAGGATTCAAAATTAAACATAGGAGATGGAGTAAAAATATTTTCAACTATCAATTCAAAAGAACAAAAAAATTATGCTTATTCAGTGTATAATAAAGGAGATTCAATATTAAATATAGGAAAAAATTCTGAAATAAGTGTAGAAGGAAAAGATGCCAATCAAATAAGAGCAGTACATAATGATGGTTCATCTTCAGAGGTAACAATAGAAGATGGAGGAACAATAACAGCTATAGGAGAAAATACAGGTTTTGTAATGGGGTTATATAATAATAATGGTGGAAAAATGGATATAGGGAATGGAGTAAAAATATCTTCAATTCTAAACTCAAAAAGTCAAAAAAATTATGCTTATTCAGTGTATAATAAAGGAGATTCAATATTAAATATAGGAAAAAATTCTGAAATAAGTGTAGCAGGAAAAGATACCAATCAAATAAGAGCAGTACATAATGATGGTTCATCTTCAGAGGTAACAATAGAAGATGGAAGTATAATAACAGCCATAGGGGAAAATACTAGTTTTGTAATAGGAGTATCTAATAAAACAGGTTCTATAAAACTTAATGGAGGAACTAGCATATATTCAGATGGATATGCAGTATATAATGATAATGGAAATGTATCAATAACTGATGAAGGATACAACAAAAAAATTCAAGGACTTATATTTTCAACAAAAGCTGGCTCTATAACTGATATCTTGTTAGATACTGAGGATTCGTATTTAGAAGGAAGATCCGTTCAAGAAAATGGGGGTGTATTTAATTTAGGATTAAAAAATAATGCAGCTTGGTATATTCCACAAGATAGTACAGTAACAAATTTTAATATAGAAAATGGGATAGTGGATATGGCACAGAATTATAAAGGGGAAACTATCAATGGAAAACAAACATTATCAATTGATAATACAACAGGTGAGGGAGGAAAATATATCCTAGATATCTCTCCAGAAGACAAAGACCAAACTGGGAATAAAACAGATTATATCTATATAAAAAAGGCAGATACATCACAAAAAAACTATGTACAGGCAGGGAAAACTTCTATTAGTGATTTGGTAAATCATAATTTTTCAGATAAAGAAAATTCTTCTATCATGATAGCTGCTTCTGATAAAAATGTAACATTTGAAGGAAGTGAATTTTCTGATATATCAAATATATATAATTATACACTGTCAATTGAAGAAAATGTACACGGGGATGGTGAAAATAACAAAGAAAATGAAAATAATTGGTATGTAACTGGAATAAGTAAAAAAGAAGGAGAAGTAGTTGAAAAAGTAGAAGAAGATCTTACTTTGAACTACATGAATGCTGCATTATCACGTTTAGAATTAGATACTATTCATAAAAGACTTGGAGAAATACGTGATTATACCTCTGAAAATGGAGTATGGGTAAGAATAGTATCTGGGAAAATGGAACATGATAAATCATCTGGAAAATTTAAGAATGACTATAATATGCTTCAAGTAGGATATGATAAAAGAAAAGAAACAGAAAAAGGAAGTGTATTTACTGGATTTGCAGTACATAAAAGAGATGGAAAGGCAGACTTTAGAAACGGTGATGGAAAAAATCATAATATGGGAATTTCTATGTATAAATCATTTGCATATAATGATAATAGCTATACAGATATAATTTTTAAATACAGCTATCTTGATAATGATTATAAGAATTATACTGAAAATAATCAAAAACTGGAAGCAGATTATAATACTTGGGGTGGAAGTCTTAGCTTAGAGCATGGGAAAAAATATGAAAATAATGCTTGGTATGTAACTCCACATGTACAAATGAATTATACATATGTAAAAGGTGCTGATTATTCAATGAACAGTGGAGTAAGAGTAGAACAAAGAGATATAAAAAGTGTAATAGGAAGAGCAGGAATATATACAGGGCATGATTTTAATAAGAGCAGCCATTTTATAAAAGTAGGAGTATTACATGAATTTGCAGGAGAATATGGTGCTAAAATAACTGGAGAAGATGCAAGTATAAATAAGAGATACAGTGGAAGAGATACATGGATAGAGATAGGAATAGGCGGACAGTTTAGAGTTGGAAAAACAGGAACTACACATTTATATTATGATTTAGAAAAAACATTTGGAAGTGACTTTGAAACAAACTGGCAGGCAAGTATAGGAATAAGAATTAGATTTTAAGTAAAAAATATTTTGAAGATTATTATATTAAGAAAACTTTTTATCACTGAATGAAAAAATATACTACACCCAAAGTTCTAGATAACTAAGATTTTGGGTGTAGTTTTTTATATCTGGACTGACAAAAGAATGGAGAATAGAAATTTATAATTTTTTTTAAGAATCTATATATTTGATAATTGATTTATAATATATTGCAGCTGAGAATATCTTTAACTATTTGTTCTTTAGTAATTCCATTTTCTTTTAGAATTTCATCTACATCATATCTGTCAATAAATTCTTTTTTGAAACCATAATTTTTAACTTTAATATCTGATGTTCCATAGAAGGCTGATACTTTTTCTCCAAATCCTCCATTTAAAATACCATCTTCAAGAGTAATAACCATATCATGATTACTTAATAGATCCTTAAGCATGTCTTTATCTAACCCTGTAATATATCTTGGATTAATCAATGTTGGTATAAATTTTAATTCCTTTTCTATTTCCTTTGATACTTCCTCTCCTAATTGATAAAAATCTCCTAAAGCAAGTATAGCTACTTTATTTCCTTTTATTTCCATTTTATATTTATTGATATTGCTGTAATCAGTATCAATATTCCTGTTATCTGATATAACTCCATTACTTGGGATACGAATTGCCACAGGATATTGAGATTGTTCTATACTCCAATCCAGCATAGCTAGATATTCCTCTTTAGAAGTAGGTGCCAGATAAACAATATTTGGAATGTTTGAAATTAATGGAATATCAAAAATACCTAAATGTGTAACATCATTCATACTGTATATAGATGCACCATTTACTAATATAGTTGCAGGATTATTGTTAATACATAAATCTTGTGATATCTGATCATATGTTCTTTGAATGAAGCTGGAATATGTTGCGAATACTGGTTTGCAGCCATTTTTAGCAATCCCTGAAACCATAGCAACAGCATGTTCCTCAGCAATTCCTACATCTACAAATTGTTTTCCTGCTTCTTTTCTCTTTTCTGCTGTAAATCCAATGTTAGTTGGAACTCCAGCAACAACAGCAGTTACTTTATGATCTTTTTTCATTTTATTTAATAAATAATCTCCAGTTATTGAACTATAGTCTTCGTCAAAGTTTAATGATACATTTCCAGTTTCTATATCAAATGGGAAATTCCAATGCCAATTTTCTTTATTTTCTTCAGCGAATTTATACCCCTTACCTTTTTGAGTATTGATATGAACAACTATTGGATGATCTATATCTTTTACTTTTGAGAATGTTTCAATCAATTTTTCAATATTATTTCCATCGTTCTCATAAATATAGTCTAAGCCCATTGCTTTGAAAAGATTACACTCATGAGTTCCATTGCTTTCTCTTAATTTTTTTAAATTTTTATATAATCCACCATGATTTTCTGCAATAGACATATCATTATCATTGACAACAATAATAAAATTACTGTTTAATTCTCCAGCAAAGTCCAATCCTTCTAATGCTTCTCCACCACTTAGAGAACCATCACCAATTACAGCAATAATATTTTCATTATCATTTTTTAAATCTCTTGCTTTTGCCAGCCCAGAAGCTAAACTTATAGATGTTGAAGTATGACCAATATTAAATATATCATGTTTACTTTCATCAGGATTTGTATAACCTGAAACATCATGAAAATGTTTTTCATACAAATAAGCATCTTTTCTTCCTGTCAGCATTTTGTGTGGATAACTTTGGTGAGACACATCAAATACAAATTTATCTATTGGAGAATTAAAAACATAATGCATAGCAATGATAGCTTCAATCATTCCTAAATTAGGTCCTATATGTCCTCCAGTTTTACTCAGTCTGTTAAGAAGAGCTGTTCTCATTTCATCTGCCAGTTTTTTTAACTCTTCCATATTCATTTTATTTAAATCTTTTGGGTTGTTTATTTTTTCTAAATACATATTCTTCTCCTTACATAATAATATTTAATCTCAAATAAAATATTTCTGATAAGAACTTTTTATGAGATATATTAAGTCTAACATCTGGAGTAGACTCTAGGTCAAGAATTAATTTTTATTTTTTTCTTTATTTTATAAATCACCTTTCAAAATATTGTTTGAAGGGTGATTTAGTCTTTAGTTTAAATTTGTTTTAAAGAAATTGGTTAATTTATCAAATGGAATCATATCAACACGATCATATAAATCTACATGCCCAGCATCAGGAACTACATATAATTCTTTTGGCTCAGCTGCACGTTGATATGTATCTTCACTGAATTCTTTTGAATGAGCTTGTTCACCAGTAATAAATAACATTGGACGAGGAGAGATAGTTTCAATGTCATTAAATGGGTAGAAATTCATAAATTTTATACTGCTTGTAAGTGTAGGGTGTGTTGTTGTTTCAGAAGTGGCTCCTTCTGGGGTAAATTCTCCACGTGAAGTACGATAAAAATCATAAAATTCTCTTTCAATTGGTGATGAATTTTCATCAATTTTATGTACAGTTCCACTGGTATATTCTGTTTTTCCACCATTAAATTCAACATAACGTTGCTCTGCAGCTTCAGCAATAAATTTTTTACGTTGTTCTAATGTTAGAGAATGATTAAGTGCATTACGACTGGCTGATCCCATATCATACATACTTATTGTGGCAATAGCTTTCATACGAGGGTCAATTTTTGCTGCACTGATAACAAAACTTCCGCTTCCGCAAATACCAAGAGCACCAATTTTATTTTGATCGATAAATGGACGAGTTCCTAGATAATCAACTGCTGCACTGAAATCTTCAGCATAAATATCTGGTGATACAGCATTACGAGGCTGTCCTTCACTTTCCCCCCAAAATGATAAATCTATTGCAAGTGTTATAAATCCCTGTTCAGCAAGTTTTTGAGCATATAAATTAGAGGATTGTTCTTTTACTGCCCCCATTGGATGTCCAATAATTATTGCTGAATTTTTAGTGTTCTGATTCATATTTTTAGGAATAAATAAATTACCTGTAACTCCCATTTTATATTGATTTTGAAATGTGACTTTTTGTAGAATTACTTTATCACTTTTATAAAAGTTATCAGCTCCATTAGACATATCTGCACCAAAAATATTACCTGCTCCAGCAGTCATTAAAGTTATTCCAAGCACAGCTTTTTTACAAATTAATAATAATGATTTTTCCATTTTTAACCTCCTTAAATTTTAATGTTTCTTATCTTGAATAAAGTATATAATAAAAAAATTAAGATAACAAATACTTATATTGGATATCTTAATATGCTTATTTGCTATATTTAAATTTTGATTCAAAGGAGGTGTGGTAAAGAAAATAAAAAAGGCTTTGGCAAATAAATTGTTGCCAAAACCTTAATAATAGTTATAAAAATATTTTAAAATTCTAACTTTTCAAGCTATGTATTTACTTCTCTTTTATTATCCTATTGAACATATTTCAACTTCATTTCCATGTTCTTTGATGATGTCAATTAAATCTTCAGCCTGCATCCATACTGTTGCTGTATTATCATTAGGATGGACACCAATTAAGCCGTTTCCTTTCAAAAAATAATCATCCAAAAACATCTTTACTTTTCTTTCCTCATCATTCAATATTCCCAGTGGTGTCACTGCTCCCGGTATCAAGTGCATGATTTCTTTTAGTTCATCTTCCGAAGCGAAACTTAGTGGTCTTGTTTGATTTTCTTTTCGAAATTCTTTTAAGTTTACTCTTTTATCACCTTTTACAGTAATTAGATAATAGTTTTTCTTCTTATCATCTCTGACAAATAAGTTCTTTGCATCTGCTTCAGGATATGGAATATCAATTTGTGATAATTCTTCCATATTGAAAACAGCTTGGTGCTCTGTTGCTTCATATTGTATATTTTTATCATTTAGGAAATTATATAACTCTTGCTTATACATTATTAGTCACCTCTGCAAATTTCAATTTGTCGATTATACCTTTTCATTAAAGGTAAATTGAATAATCACATTATACTGTATTTGTTCATTTCAGGCAATGAAAAGTTTGTCCATTCTGTATGCTTCATTCTACAGCAACTTTATAGTATGACCTGCATGATTAATGTATAAAATTTAAATATTTTTCCCCATATTGTAAGCTTCATTTAAGGTATCTGGAAAATTTTTAATAGTTCCAGCAGCATCAGTACCTAGTCCTTTTACTACACCTTTTAAACTTGTTTTTTCAAAACATTCTATCCAGCCTTGTAATCCTTTGATTGCTCCATCTATAGAACTTTCATTATTGTCTGCTGCTGTTGCCAGAAGATAGATGTCAGCGAATGAGTAATCCGAGGAAAATAAAGGATTTGTTCTGTCTAATAAAGTTTTCATCTGTCCACACATCTCATAAAAATATATTGGAGTAGCAAAAACTATGACATCTGCATAAAGCATTTCTTCTATAATATTATTTGCATCATCTTTTATAATACATTTTTTGGTGGATTGACAAGTTAGACACCCTTTGCAGAAACTGATAGTTTTGTTATAAAGAACTATTTTTTTTACCTGATGTCCAGACTTAAGAGCACCTTTTTCAAATTCATCTGCTAATATATCTGAATTTCCTTTTTTACGTGGACTGGTAGAAATAATCAAAACATTTTTTTTCATATTTTTTCTCCTTAATATGTTTTAAATTTTTTTTATAACTTTTGCAGGAACTCCGCCAGCAAGAACATTTGCAGGAATATCTTTTGTTACTACAGCTCCAGCTGCAATTATTGCATTTTCCCCTATTCTGACTCCTGATACAATAGTTACATTAGCACCTATCCAAACATTTTTTTCTATAATAATTGGAGCAGGGTATGTGGTGTTTCTATTTTCAGTAGCAAAACCATGATTAAGAGTTGCTAAAGTTACGTTATGCCCAATAAGTACTCCATCTTCAATAAAAATTCCTCCTTGATCCTGAAAATGACAACAAGTATTTATGAAAACGTTTTTTCCAATATGAATATTTTTTCCACAATCAGTATAAAAAGGTGGAAATATACAAAATGAACTATCAATAGCTTTTCCTGTTAACTGGGCGAATATTTCTCTGACTTCTTCAGGTGTATGGTAAGAATTATTTAGTCTGGTTGTTAATTTCATAGCTTCATTGCTTAGTTTTAACATAAAAGCATGGATATCTGTATTTGCAGGAATTGGGTTTCTACTATTTACATAATTTAAAAATTCTTCAACATTCATTTATAACCTCCTTATAATAAGACTTTTAACTATAATATTAATTGATTTTATCAATTGTATTAAGTTAATAACTTGGGTTGAACAAAATAAAAATTTTCATTTATTTATTTTTATGTTAATTTATGACTTTATTATATAGCAGAAATAATTCAATATCAAATACCTATATTAAATACTTATTCATGCTTGATAAGCATATATTTTTATATAAAATTGGAATATTTAGATAAAGATAAAAATTCTTTATCCAGAAGAATATAAAATTTTACTAACTTAAATTGATAAAGAGTGAAAAAAGATTTGAAATGAAATTTTTAAGTATATAGAGTATTTTCGAACTTTTTTCAGACATGATTTTATTTACTGTTCTATTTTATATATATTGATTACGAGATATATTCAACTCAAATTAAAAATGTATTTTAAAGGAACGACATATTTTTCATCGTATTATGTATGTAATATTAAAAGAGCTATTTTAAGGTGTTTAATTGCTGGCTGACTTTAAATTTTTTATATCAGCTTTAATATATAGAAAATACGAGGTGATTGTAATAATGTCAAAAAAATTTATAAGGAAAAAAGAGTTGAAAAAGAAAGTATTATATCCACTGCTTACAATGAGTGTAATGTCTATTTGTATATCTAGTGGAAATATCTGGGCAAGTGAGGTTAAAAATGTTGTGGGAACAGTCAATGAATCTTCTTCTATTGGAACAGGTCCAGTAAATGCGAATGATAACTGGACAGTGACTATTGGTGATGGGACTACTCCAACAAAAGTTACACAGAATGGTGGTACAGTAATTAGTTTGAATAATGATGGCAATATCACAGTTAAAGCTAATGCCACTGTAGAGGGAAACAATAATTCCAGTGGTGGTGGTCATTTTAATAGTGGACCCAATGTCATTGAGTTTAATAGCAACTCCAAATTGACTATCGAGGCTGGAGGTACTGTACAGCAACTAGGATCCACTAACAATGGTGAAGCTATTAATGCCCATGGATTTGGAAATACTATTACCAATAATGGTACTATTCACAGCAACAATGGAGCAGCTTTATGGTTTCAAGATACCTCTGTCTCTGGGGCAGATGCTGATAGAAATAAGGTTATAAATTATGGAACTATTTCAACAAGCAAAGGTGATGGATACAATGTTTTTGGTAGCAGTCGTAGTGGTGGTGGTCCTGGTTTAGTGTTTGAAAATTATGGAACTGTTAAGGGGTCACTACAATTTGGTAATGGTAATGACAGTTTGCTTTTTGGGCCTGGGTCACAGATTACTGGTAACGTTGATGGAGGTAAAGGAACAAATGATCTCACTCTGGATGCCAATTTAGGAGAGTCAGCTACATTGGCTGGTTCGGTTTTGAACTTTTCAACCATTACTAAGAAAGGAGAGGGTTCGTGGGCTATTCTTGGAGGTGTTCCAGCAGTTTCTGGGGATATTCATCCATCATCACCTATTAATGGTTCGTTGAAAGGGGTAAATTCTCTGGCTGTTGAAAATGGTCTGTTATCCCTAGTGGGAGCTAACTCAGAGTTTAATGGAACTATCAGGATTGATGTTTATGGTGTATTAAGTGTTCAAGCTCAGGGGATAAATGGAAATACAAATATGACAAACAATGGTAAGCTGGTTTTTGACCAACCTATTGATGACAGTTACACTGGAAGTGCTATAAGTGGGACTGGGCAGGTTGTTAAAAGTGGAATTGGTTCTTTGACCATGAATTCCAGCAGTGATAATACCTACAGTGGAGGAACTCTGATCAATGAGGGGGTTCTGGTTATAGATAAGGATAGTGATCTTGGAAATGCATCTGGCAGCATCATACTTGGTACGGGCAATATAGGAGGAACTACTAATGGGACATTGCGTTTTGATGCCAATTTTAATCTGGAATCTACTCGGGCAATTACTTTGATGGAAGGTGGAGGAACTATTGACACTCAAACATATGATACAAGTATTATGCAAAATATTACAGGAAATGGAGCTTTGACAAAAACTGGTTCAGGTAGTTTGACTTTGAGTGGTATGAATAGTTATAGTGGAGGAACTGTTCTTGAACAAGGTATATTAGGTATTAATTCTGATTCAGCTTTGGGAAATGCCAGCAGCCGTCTAGTAATGTACAATACTACAACACTTCAACTTGATGGAGATGTTAACTCAAGGCGAACAGTCACTTTGGCTGGAGGACCATCGAGTACTATGACAATCAATACCCAAGGAAATAATGGTGTTTTTAGTGGGAATATAGATGGACGTGGAGGTTTAGTGAAAAGCGGCTCTGGTATGCTGACTTTGTATGGAAATAATCTGTATCAAGGTGATACCGTTCTTGAAGAAGGAGTATTAAGTATTAATTCTGATTCAGCTTTGGGAAATAGCAACAGTCATCTGGTAATGTATGATACCACAACACTTCAACTTGATGGAGATGTTAACTCAAGGCGGACAGTCACTTTGGCTGGAGGACCATCGAGTACTATGACAATCAATACCCAAGGAAATAATGGTGTTTTTAGTGGAAATATAGATGGACATGGAGGTTTAGTAAAAACTGGTTCTGGCATGCTGACTTTGTATGGAAACAATCTATACCAAGGTGGTACACGGGTTGAAAAAGGAATATTAGCTATTAATTCTGATGCCTCTCTTGGAGGAGATGTTGGCTCACTTGAGTTGTGGGATAACACTACCTTAAAACTTGATGGTAATGTTTCTATGAACTCAAGACCTGTGATTATTGGTGACAGTGGCAGTACAGTGCTGCAATCAGTAACTATTGACACACAAGAATATACAGGACTTATTTCACAAAATATTGGACAGAGCATAGGGGGAGATACTAGATTAGTTAAGACTGGTACTGGTATATTAGGGTTATATGGCAATAATACATATAGTGGAAATACGATGGTGAAAAATGGCACAGTGGCAGTAATATCACCTTTTGGTTTAGGAAAAGGGGATGTGTATCTGGGTGATTATGAGGGAAATGATAATACACAAGGTGTCTTACGTGCTGATGCAGATATTGATTTCAGAAATTCAGGACAGTCTATTTTTTTAAATAAAGGTGGTGGAGCAATCAATACTAATGGTAATATTGTCATATTAGGAGAGAATACTATCAAAGATAGTACTTTGGGAGTTGCTCCCAATACTGGAGGAGATTTGCATAAAACTGGTGCAGGAGTATTGACATTACTCAATAATCAGTATTATTCCAGTCATACTTTTATTGATCAAGGAATTCTGCGTTTAGATGCTGTTGATTCAAATACACCTATGAGCAATTCCAAAGGATTATTGAATACTTCAGAAGTGACTGTTGCAGCTGGAGCACGATTGGAAGGGCAGGGTATTGTGGGAAATTCTATGAATGCACAGCTTAATAATCCAGATGCTCCAAGGACTTCTAGTGTCACTACTATTATTAACAATGGTACCATTGCTCCAGGTCTTGAGCGTTTTAATAATACCTTTGATAATACGAATTCTGAGTTTGTGCCTCTGACTTTGGCAGGTAATTACAGAGCTGAAAAGGGTGCTGCAGTAGAGATTCATACTGAACTTCTGGATGATAAGTCCAATCATGGGTCATTAACTATTGATGGTGTGATTGATTCTGCTTCAGACAAAAATGGAACTGGTGTAGTTGTTATTCATCAGGGTGGGGATGGTGCCACAACAAATCATGGGATCGAGATAATTCGTCTGCGTGGTAATGGTTCTGGAGTCAGTCAGGCAGATTTAGTTAATCAGCTTAATGAAAATTTCCATCTTGTTTCAGATTTTAAGACAGCTAAAGGGCAGAATGCAGTTGTAGCCGGAGCTTACAGCTATGTTATGGAGAGTGATGTAGATTGGTATGATAATCCAGCTAATCAGGCAGGACTTTTCTTGCGTAACCCTAATAAAAGTGATGGGACTCCAGTACTCCATCCAGCAACACCACTTTATGAATCATATTCATTGATTTTAGGAACTCTTAATAAGTTGCCTACATTGGAGCAGCGGGTTGGTCATCGTCCTTGGTTGAAGGATAAAAGTGGACAGGAAGCAGACTATGACAGAGGTGAATCTGGTATTTATCCAAGAAATGTCTGGATGCGTGTTGAAGGAATGAAAGGTTATTATAAACCAGATTTAGATTCTGATAAAGGCAGTGAAAGTTCTTATAGGCTGCGTTTCAGCAGAATTAATGTTGGAATGGACATACCTATCTATGAAAATGATGAAGGTTCTCGTCTATTTGCTGGAATCAATGGTAATATGAGTAAAGCTTGGTCTGATATAGACTCACCACATGGTAATGGAGATATCACCACTACTGGACATGGATTTGGAACTACTCTGACTTGGTACAATCATAATGGTTTTTATACTGATGCTCAAGCTTGGTATAATTGGTTTAAAAGTGATATCGATTCTGATACAATTACTTCAAGCTCACATCAGGTAAAAGAAAATCATGCTACAGGTTATGCATTAAGTCTTGAAATAGGACGTATTCTTAATCTTGACGAGCACTGGTCACTTACACCTCAAGCTCAAATTGCTTACTCACGAGTGAATTTTGATAATTTTACTGATATCCAAAACAGTAAAATTATAAATGAAAAAGATTATACTGGACTAGAAGGAAGACTTGGACTAGCTCTTAACTATGAAAAGAGTCATCTGAATACTACTGGTAAAGTCAGTCGTAACAAAATATATTTATTAGGAAATATTCGTCATGAGTTTAAAGGAGATTCAACTATAAGTATTTCAGGTGTAGAGTATGAGAGTAAGTTGAACAATACTTGGGTAAGTCTGGGTGTTGGGGGATCACATAATTGGAATGAGGACAGATATTCTGTATATGGTGAAGTGAGTTTAGCCAGCAGCACAAAAAAATTTGGTGAAGAATATGAATTGGTTGGAGAGATAGGTCTGCGTATAGCTTTTTAGATTTTAATAGTTGAGAAAAGTGTAAAAAATAAGAAAAAAAGAAATTTTGAATAATGAATAGTATAAATGTTACTATAAAGAATTTAATTGAGATATTTGATAAAAAAGCAGAGAATTATTTTTTCTGCTTTTTTTTTAATTTGAACCTAAAAATGATGTCATAGAAAAATTTTTGGGATAAAATTTTTTAATAGAGAAATTCAATCAATTTCAGTATTTGGAAGTGTATAAAAGTCTTTATAAAATAAAATCAATTGAAAAAAAATAAAAAATGTGTTTATATATAATAAAATTGTGTAAAATAAAATCGTTTTATATCAAAAGGAGATAAAAATGGAAAAAAATAGAGTGATACAGGAATATGTTCCTGGGAAACAGGTGACTTTAGCACATTTGATAGCTCATCCAGACAAAGATATTTGTAAAAAAATAGGATTGAATACAGAAACTACACAAGCGATAGGAATACTAACAATTACTCCAGGAGAGGCAGCTATAATAGCAGCAGATATAGCTACAAAATCTGGAAATATAGAGATAGGATTTTTAGATAGATTCAGTGGCACTTTAGTAATAAATGGTGATGTATCAAGCATAGAGAGTTCACTAAAGAGCGTTATTGACTTTCTTGCTGTAACATTAAAATTTTCTGCATCTGAAATGACAAGGTCGTGATATTTTATGAAGATGATGCTGGTAGGAAAAACAGGAAGTGGAAAAACTACCCTTGCACAGAGAATTAATGGAGTGGATATAAATTATAAAAAAACACAAATGATATCATTTGAGGAGAATATTATTGATACTCCAGGAGAATATATTGAAAATAAATATTACTATAAAGCCTTAACAGTAACAGCAAGTAATGCTGACATAATAGCATTTGTCCAATCAGCCTTAGATGAAGATACACTCTTTCCACCTAAATTTTCTACTATGTTCGCAGGAAAAATTATAATAGGAATAATAACTAAAAAGGATCTCCAGTTTGACAGCAGCAATGCAGAAAATTTTTTAAAATGTGCAGGAGCAGAGGAAATATATTATATAGGACTAAATGACAAAAATGAAATTATGAGACTTAAAGAAAGGTTGGGTATAGGGGATGGAAGTAAGAATAGTAATAGCTGAAGATGAAACATTGACAAGAATGGATATTGCAGAGATGCTTAATGAAAATGGGTATGAAGTAGTGGGAGAGGCTTCAGATGGGTTGGAAGCTTTGAAAATATGTCGTGAAAAAAAACCAGATATTTTATTGCTGGATGTAAAAATGCCTTTGATGGATGGTCTTCAAACAGCAAAAGTTCTTAACGAAGAAGGATTTTCTGGTTGTATTATTATGCTGACAGCATATAATATCAAAGAATATATTCATGAGGCAACAGAAAGTTCTGTGATGGGATATTTAATAAAGCCTATAGATGAAGAAATATTTCTTTCAAGAATGGAAATGATTTATAGTACATATATGAGACTTTTAAGATTTAAAGACGAAGCTGAAGGAGCGAAACAAAAATTAGAAGAACGAAAAAAAATAGAAAAAGCTAAAGGAATATTAATGAAAAATAAGAATATTTCTGAGAATGAGGCTTATCAAGAAATGAGAAATATAAGTATGAAGAAAAGAATAGCTTTAATTGATTTGGCTGAAATAATAATATTGACAGGTGGAATATTGATATGATAAAAAATTACTGTAAAATGTGTTCAACATTGACAGCTTCAGATATTGAAAAAATAGAAAGAGTATCTGAAACTGTATCTATACTCAGCAATATACTTAATATGGATGTATTTTTAGATTGTCCTACAAAAGATAAAGATAATGCTGTTGTTGTGTATCATGCAAGACCTGAAACAAACAGTCTTTATTCAAAAAACATAGATGGGGAAATGGCGCATTCATCAAAAGAACCAGCAGTTTTTCGAACTTTTTTAACAGGATTGCCTTCTAAAAACTATAAGGCTATTACTCAGGAAGAACAACATGTATTTCAAAATATAATGCCTGTTTTCAATGAACTTAAAGAAGTTATAGGAGTTATAATTGTAGAATATAGAGAGAGTCAGGAACATGAGTTTAATTCTGATCTTTTTAATTTTACAGCGACAAAACTTATTAGAGATATAGATATTTCAAGAAGCAGAATACCAGAATTTGTAAAGGATGGTATAGTAGTATTTAATCAAGATGGAATAGTGACATATATAAATAAAATAGCTGAAAAAATATATGCCTCTTTGGGATTTTCAAAATCAATTGTAGGAGAACAGTTTGAAAATATAGCTCTTACAAAAACGAGCATTCAGGAAATTTTAAAGCAAAAAACAGATAAAACCATAGAAATTACTATTTCAAATATAATTTTAGCAATAGCTTATTTTATTACATCTCTGGAGGAAGATAATTACAGTATAGTAATGGTAATCAGAGATATAACAAAAGAAAAGAACAATGAACAGGAGATTTTATTAAAATCAGTGGTGATAAAAGAGATTCATCACAGGGTAAAAAATAATCTTCAAACAATTGCAAGTCTTTTAAGAATACAGAAAAGACGTGTGGAAAATGATGAAACTAAAAAAATATTAGATGAAACAATAAGTCGGATATTAAGCATAGCTGTAACACATGAAGTACTATCTGAAAATGGAATGGATAGTCTTAATATAAAAACAATATTACAGTTATTATATAAAAATTCTTTCGAAAATACTATTGACAAAACAAAAAAAATAGAGTTTAATATGATAGGAGATGACTTTATCATTAGTTCAGATAAAGCAACATCTGTAGCTTTAGTAATAAATGAACTTATTCAGAATGCAATACATTATGCTTTTCACAACAGAGTAGAAGGAAAAATTGATGTCATTATAGAAAAGAAAACTTTTTTTTCTAAAATAACAATTTCTGACAATGGCGTTGGAATGGATGCAAAAAAATACAGAGAAAACAGTTTAGGGCTAATGATAGTAGAAAAGCTTGTTACTGACAAACTGGAAGGAAATTTTGAACTAAAAAGTAAAATCAATGAAGGAACTACAATAGAATTTGAAATAAAAAATAATTAATACACAAGGATGTGTATTCAAAAAGGCAATGAAGCCAAAGAGATAGGTTATCCTATTTTTCTTTGGCTTTTTTTATTTTGATTTTTCAGGAGGAAGTTGATGAAAGAAGAAATCATCAGTGTAGGAATAGATATCGGAACTTCAACTACTCAGCTAGTATTTACCAGAATTACATTGGAAAATATAGCTTCTGGTGCAAGAGTTCCACAAATAAAAATTATATCCAAAGATGTATTTTACAGAAGTGAAATATATTTTACCCCTCTTCTAAGTCTGACTGAAATAGATGCTGAAAAAGTTAAGCAGATAATACAGAATGAATATAGAAAAGCAGGGGTATTTATCAAAGATGTTTCTACAGGAGCAGTAATAATAACTGGAGAAACAGCAAGAAAATCTAATGCTAGAGATGTACTTAATGTTTTAAGTGGAATAGCAGGAGATTTTGTAGTAGCCACAGCAGGTCCTGATCTGGAAAGTGTAATAGCTGGAAAAGGAGCAGGGGCAATGGACTATTCTGAAAGAAATAATACAACAGTCTATAATCTGGATATAGGTGGAGGAACAACTAATATAGCTTTATTTAAAAATGGAGAAGTGATAGATACTACCTGTATGGATATAGGTGGAAGACTTATAAAGTTTAAGGATAATTCATTGGAAATAACATATATTTTCAAAAAATTTGAAAAATTGATTGATGATATGAAACTTCAGACGCTGAAAGTAGGGAAAAGGGCTGATAAAGAAGAGATAAAAAAATTATGCAGAAAGCTGGGAGAAATACTTTTGAGCTCTGTAGGAGCAGTACCTAAAGATGATAGTTATAAATATCTTATTACTGATAAGGATTTTAGAGGAGAGGGAGAATTAAAATTTGTAAATTTTTCAGGTGGTGTGGCAGATTTTATATATAATCAATATTCTGGAGATGAATTTAGGTATGGAGATATAGGTATCATTTTAGGGAAAGAAATACTTAAGATTTTTAAAGAAAAAAATATCAATATTATAAAAAGTGGAGAAACAATAGGAGCAACAGTAGTAGGAGCAGGATCTCATACAACTGAAATCAGTGGAAGTACAATAACATATACAGATGATATTTTTCCACTTAAAAATATACCAGTATTAAAAATTGCTCAAAGTGATGAAAAAGAAATAGAAAGTTTTAAAATGAATTTGCGAAAAAAAAGAGAATGGTTCAAGGTTGAAGATGGAATTCAAGAGGTAGCTATAGGTCTTACAGGAAAAACCAATATGAAATACAGAGAAATATTAGAACTGGCAGATGGAATTTATGATGTTTTCACAAATGCAGACAGATTAATACTGGTAATAGAAAATGATATAGGAAAGGCTCTTGGACAGGCACTTTCACTAAAATATGGCAATAAAGTTCCAATTATCTGCATAGATAGTATCAAAATAGCAGATGGAGATTTTATTGATATAGGCAGACCATTAGGAAGCGGAAGTGTGCTTCCTGTTATAGTAAAAACTTTAGTATTAAGTAGTTATCAATAGGTGGGGTGAATATTAATGAGATTAGAAGCGAGACTTTTTGGTCAAGATTACAAATTCGATTCTTTGATGGATGTAATGGCCAAAGCAAATGAACAAAAGTCTGGAGATGAACTGGCTGGAATAGCAGCAAGGTCAATGAAGGAAAGAGTAGCAGCAAAAGAAGTTCTTTCAAACATTCAGCTGAAAGATTTAAAGGAAAATCCAGCAGTACCTTATGAAGAGGATGAAGTAACAAGAATAATTATTGATAGTTTAAATCTGAAAATTTATGATGAAATCAAAGAGTGGACTGTTGGTGAGTTAAGAGAATGGCTTTTGAGTGATGAAGTAGGAGATACTGAAATCAAGTGGATTAGAAGAGGACTTACTTCTGAGATGATTGCAGCAGTAGCAAAGCTTATGTCAAACCTCGATTTGATTAAGGCTGCAAGAAAAATGATAGTTACAGCTCATTGTAATACAACAATTGGAGGAGAGGGAATATTGGCTGCAAGATTACAGCCAAATCATACTACTGACGACCCAGATGGGATAATGATTTCTCTTCTTGAAGGTCTTACTTATGGAGTAGGAGATGCTGTTATAGGTCTTAATCCAGTTGATGATACAGTTGACAGTGTAATAAGAGTTCTGGAAAGATTCCATGAAATTAAAGAAAAATATCAGATACCAACACAAACTTGTGTTTTGGCTCATGTAACTACACAGATGGAAGCTATTAGAAGAGGAGCACCAACTGATTTAATTTTCCAAAGTATAGCGGGGTCACAAAAATCAAATGAAGCATTTGGAATTACAGGGGATATGATTGAAGAAGCTAGATTACTTGCATTGAAAGAAGGAACAGGAGCAGGACCAAATGTTATGTATTTTGAAACAGGACAAGGCTCTGAACTTTCTTCAGATGGGCATCATGGAGTAGATCAAGTAACTATGGAAGCAAGATGTTATGGATTTGCTAAAAAATTCTCTCCATTCATGGTAAATACAGTTGTTGGATTTATAGGTCCAGAATATCTGTATGACAGTAAACAGGTAATAAGAGCAGGACTTGAAGATCATTTCATGGGAAAACTGCATGGAATACCAATGGGAGTAGATGTTTGTTATACAAATCATATGAAGGCAGATCAAAATGATATTGAATGTTTGTCAGTTTTACTGACAGCGGCAGGATGTAACTATTTCATTGGAGTTCCAGCAGGAGATGATATTATGCTTAACTACCAATGTACAGGGTATCATGATATTCAAACTTTAAGAGAGACATTGGGAGTAAAACCAATAAAAGAGTTTGATGAATGGTTAGAAAAAATGGGAATAAGAAAAAATGGAAAACTTACAGAAATAGCAGGAGATGCATCAATATTTTTAAAGTAGGAGGATAAAATGGTTTCTGAAAAAGATTTAAAGGAAATAATTTCACAGGTTCTGAAAGAGATGGGAACTGAGAATAAAATTAGAGAAAAAGAAGCAGAGCAAACAGAAAGTGATCTTCAAGATATTACTAAAATAGATCTTAGAGATGTAATTGAACTAAAAAATCCTGCAAATAAAGCTGAATTGATGAAATATAAAAAGAAAACTCCAGCAAGAATAGGAATATCAAGAGCAGGGACTAGATATACAACAAATACAATGCTGAGATTCAGAGCAGACCATGCTTCAGCAGTAGATGCAGTATATACAGATGTTTCAGAAGAATTTCTGAATGCAAATAATCTTTTTACAGTACAGACTAAATGTCATTCAAAAGATGAATATATGACAAGACCAGATTTAGGAAGAAGATTGAATGAAGAATCAATAAATATTCTTAAAGAAAAAGCTAAAAAATCTCCAAAAGTAGAAATTTTTGTATCTGATGGGCTTAGTTCTACAGCTATTGAAGCAAATGTAGAAGATACACTTCCAGCTATAATCAATGGATTAAAATCTTATGGAATAGAAGCAGGAACACCATTTTTTCTAAAATATGGAAGAGTAGGAGCTGCTGATGAAGTATCAGAAATACTGGATGCAGAAGTGACTTGTGTACTTATCGGAGAAAGACCTGGACTGGCAACTTCAGAAAGTATGAGTGCTTATATCACTTATAAAGGATATATGGGAATTCCTGAATCAAAAAGAACAGTAGTTTCAAATATTCATAAGAATGGAACACCAGCTTCTGAAGCTGGAGCACATATAGCTCACATAATCAAAAAAATATTAGATGCTAAGGCAAGCGGACAAGACTTAAAACTTTAATTTGTGGAGGGAAAAATGATTAATGATCCTTTAAAACCAAATGTATTAGGGGTAAAACTTATTCCTAATGTAGATGATAAAATGGCAGAAGAATTAAATTTACCAGCAGGATATAAAAGTATTGGAATAGTAACAGCAGACTGTGATGATGTTACATATACAGCACTGGATCAGGCTACAAAAATGGCAGAAGTAACAGTGGTATATGGAAAATCTTTTTATGGAGGAGCTGCAAATGCCAATACAAAACTGGCTGGAGAGGTAATTGGAATAATAGCTGGACCTACACCAGCAGAAGTGAGAAGCGGATTGAATGCAATAGTGGATTTTATAGAAAACGAAGCATCTTTCTATAGTGCAAATGAAGATGATACAATAGCATACTATGCTCACTGTGTATCAAGAACAGGAAGCTATCTTTCTAAGACAGCTGGTGTGGAGGAAGGAGAAGCACTAGCTTATCTAATAGCTCCCCCAATTGAAGCTATGTATGCTTTAGATGCAGCGTTAAAAGCAGCAGATGTTACTCTTACAACTTTCTTTGGACCACCTTCTGAAACAAACTTTGGTGGAGGACTTCTTACAGGAAGTCAGTCAGCTTGCAAAGCAGCTTGTGAAGCTTTTGCTGATGCAGTAAAGTTTGTTGCTCAGAATCCTACAAAATATTAAGGAGTAAAATATGAAGGCTTTGGGAATGATAGAAACTATTGGACTGGTAGGAGCTATTGAAGCAGCAGATACAGCTTTAAAAACAGCTGAAGTAGAAATAGTAAACAGGCATATTGTAAAAGGTGGTATTGTTACTGTTGAACTTAGTGGAGATGTAGGAGCTATAAAAGTTGCTGTAGAAGCAGGAGCAGAAGCAGCTAAAAAGTTAGGAGTCTTTGTAAGCAGCCATGTAATAGCAAGACCTGATGAGATGGTTTCTAAAATGATAGAGGAAGATAGTATAATTGCTGTTGAAAATATTAATGAAGAAATAACAGAAGTTATAGAGAAAAAAGATTCAGAAATAGAAGAAATAAAAATAGAAGCACAAGAAGAAGTCAAGATTGAAGAAACAGAAATAATTGAAAAATCAGTTGATACTTTAGCAGAAAAACCAATGATAAAAGAAAATAAATCTAAAAGAAAATAAGGAGTTGATTTGAATGGCAACATTAAACGCATTAGGAATGATAGAAACTAGAGGATTGGTAGCAGCAATTGAAGCAGCAGATGCAATGGTAAAAGCAGCAAATGTAACACTGGTAGGAAAAGAAATGGTAGGAGGAGGGCTTGTAAGTGTCCTTGTAAGAGGAGATGTAGGAGCAGTAAAAGCAGCCACTGATGCAGGAGCAGCAGCAGCAGATAGAATTGGAGAATTAATTTCTGTTCATGTAATACCAAGACCTCATTCAGAAGTTGAAATTATTTTACCAAAGTCTTCTAAATAATTCTAATAGGAGGCTGACTGAAACGGTCAGCCTCTTGTATTAAAAAGAGGTTATATGAAAACAATAGGGATAGCAGAATTTAATAATATTCCAGAAGGATTAAAAAATCTGGATATAGTTTTAAAAAAATCAGATGTAGCTGTATATAAAGCTGGAGTAACATGCCCAGGTAAATATTATTTTATTATTTATGGTGATAATGAAGATGTAAAGAGTGCTTTTCAAGAAGTTACTGGAGGGGCAAAATTTGAGATTATTTCTGGTGTTTCTAATAAGATAATAGAAATATTAGAAAAAAGAAATAAAAAAGAATTAGAAAGTTCTATTGGAATAATAGAATTTTTTACAATATCAGAAAGTATAAAAGCACTAGACATGATTTTAAAAAGCAATACAGTAGAAACTTTGAAGCTTATACTAGGAAGTGGAATAGCAGGAAAGAGCTATTTTGTTATCACAGGAGATATCAGCTCTGTAACAGAAGCAGTTAATTCCATTGATGAAAAAATAAGATATAGAGAGAAATCTCTGATTAATAATCCAGACAAGAATATAATTAAGTTTATTTGATATAGAAGGAGATACATATGGATAAAGATTTATTATCAATTCAACAGGTAAGAGATTTGTTAAAAGCAGCAAAAACTGCTCAGGCTATATATGCAGAATTTACTCAGGAACAGGTAGATAAAGTAGTAGAAGCTATGTCTATGGAAGTGAGAAAATATGCTGAAAAACTTGCTAAAATGGCTAATGAAGAAACTGGTTTTGGAAAATGGCAGGATAAAGTAATCAAAAATAAATTTGCTGCTGAAATTGTTTATGAGTCTATAAAAGGAATGAAAACTATAGGAATACTTGATGAAAAGGATTCTGTTATGGATGTAGCTGTTCCAGTGGGAGTAGTAGCAGGACTTATTCCATCAACTAATCCAACATCTACAGTAATATATAAAACGTTGGTAGCTTTAAAAGCAGGGAATGGAATAGTTATAAGTCCGCATCCTAATGCAAAAAAATGTATTATTGAAACAGTTGAAATTTTAAGAAAAGCTGCTTATGAAGCGGGAGCCCCAGAAGGACTGATAGGAGTAATAGAGATTCCTACAATGGAGGCAACGGCTGAACTTATGAAACATAAAGACACAGCATTGATTCTTGCTACTGGTGGAGAAGCAATGGTAAGAGCAGCATATAGTTCTGGAACTCCAGCTATAGGAGTGGGACCAGGAAATGGGCCAGCATATATAGAAAAAACTGCTGATGTAAAAAAAGCAGTAAAAAGAATAATGGACAGCAAAACTTTTGATAATGGAGTTATATGTGCTTCTGAACAGTCTATTATAGTAGAACCTTCAAATAAACAGGAAGTAATGGATGAATTAAAAAAACAAGGAGGGTATTTTTTAACAGAAGAGCAATCAGAAAAACTTGGTAAATTTATATTGAGAGCAAATGGAACAATGAATCCTCAGATAGTAGGAAAAGATGCTCAGACACTTGCTAAACTGGCAGGGATTGAAATACCAGCAGAAACAAGGGTATTACTTTCTGAACAGTCAACTGTATCAAAGAGTAATCCATATTCAAGAGAAAAATTAACTACAATACTTGCATTCTATACTGCTGAGAATTGGGAGAAAGCTTGTGAAAGAGCTATTGAACTTCTAATGAATGAAGGAAAAGGTCATACAATGATTATTCATACAGAAAATAAGGAGCTTGTAAAGGAATTTGCATTAAAAAAACCAGTATCAAGGCTTCTTATTAATACTCCAGGATCATTAGGTGGAATAGGTGGAAGTACAAATCTGGCTCCTGCTCTAACTCTGGGATGTGGAGCTGTAGGTGGAAGTTCAACTTCTGATAATGTGACACCCATGAATCTTTTGAATATAAGAAAAGTAGGATGGGGAGTAAAAGAACTTGAAGATTTTAGAGAAAAAAAGAATTGCAGTAGTTCATATGATTCTTTAGAAGAAATGAACATAGAGGAGTTAGTGAAAAAAGTCCTTTCTGAAATTGCTAAAGGATAGAGAGGTGTAATTATGGTTTTAACTGAAGATAAGCTAAAAAATCTATATAGAAAAGAAGAGTTTAAAAAGTATGTAGTTGAAAATGGAACTATAATGACTCCATCTGCCAGACAATTTCTTGCAGATAAAGGAATAGAGATAGTGAAAGAAGAGGCTGTTGAAGAGAAAACTGCAGTACAGGAAAAAGTAATAGAAAGAGTTGTAGAGAAAGCAATAACTCCTAAATATATAGGAGTTGCTGGAGAAAGTTATTTTGAAAAACCAGAACATATGACTCAGATATCTGGAAATATACTTGTAAAAAAGAATGATGTAAGAATAATATTTAGAGGAAAACTTGATAGTCTGCAGGCAAAATGGCTGATTCTGCAAAAAGAATTTGAAAACTATGGAAATGAAAAACTTCAGAAAGATATGGAAAGTGTAGCTGTCTTTATAAAAAAGATAGTATCAGCAGAAGTTTTGGATACCGAAATGGAAGAAATTAAAGTACTTGAAGAAACTTTAGATAAAATAAAAGAAATATCTCATAATCCAAAAAAATTCTTTGGAATTGGACATTTATTTGATATTTCAATAAAAAACAGTATATTGGTTTTGAAGCTGAATGAGATGAGAAGTAGTTCAAGAGAGATTGAAATAGCAGGAGTTACTGCTTTTTCAAACGAAAAGGGAATAATTATAAAAAAAGAAATTTTGAAAGCACTGAATAGACTTAGCAGTGTAATATATGTAATGATGTTAAAAGGAGAAAAGGGTGAATATGGAGATAGATAAAATAGTAGAACTTGTAAAAAAACGGTTGGAAAACTATGAAAAAAAAAGAATCCCCATAGAAGCCTCAGGAAGGCATATTCATTTGTCAGAAAAAGATGCAGAACTTCTTTTTGGAAAGGGTTATAAGTTTACAACAGTAAAGGAACTTTCTCAACCAGGACAATTTGCTTGTAAAGAAAGAGTAAGATTGGTAGGACCTAAAGGAGTAATAGAAGGGGTAGTTATTTTAGGTCCTGTAAGAGAAAAAACTCAAGTAGAAATATCTATGACAGATGCAAAAATTTTAGGGATAAAAGGAATGGTAAGATTATCTGGAGATACTAATGAAACTCCAGGAATATTAGTGACTAATCAGGATAAAATATTAAATTTAAGTGAAGGAGTAATAGTAGCTAAAAATCATATTCATATGACACCAGAAGATGCTGAAAGAATGAATGTGAAAGATAAGCAGTTAGTAAAAGTAAAAGTATTCTCTAAAAGACCTTTAATATTTGAAGGGGTTATAATAAGAGTCACAAATAAATCGAAATTCAGTATGCACATAGATTATGATGAAGCCAATGCCTGTTTTTTAGAAAAAGATTCATATGGAGTTATTTATGAATGAACATGAATTAATAGAGATAATCAAAAGAGAGATAGAGAAATATTATTTAAAATCAGAAATAAAAAATGAAATAAATTTGAAAAAAACTATTGGCTTTTTAGGAAAAGATGTTATATTAAAAAATAATCTTGAAGAAATATTTAAAATAGAAGAAACAGCAAATGAAATAGTGATATCTGAATTAAGTATAAAGGAACTGGTTGAAATAAGTCAAGGAACATATTCAACTGATACTGGAAAAAAACTTCTGTATAATATACTGGAAGGTAAAAAAATAATACTGGTAAAAGAAGGAATGGAATGGAGAAATTTTTCTTTTATTCCATCCAAACTTCAAGAAAAATATGAAGAATATGAAAAAATAATAGAAATGTATGGAATAAAAATTTTGAAAAGAATAGAAATCAGAGAATATCTTACAGGAAAGAAAGAGTGTTACAGTGGAAAAGTACTTGATCTGAGAACTTTGAAAAATAGTATCAGCAGAAATGAGGAATATATAGAGGTATCAGCAGCTACTACAGTTACAGAGCTGGCAAAAGAATATGCAGCTATGAACAATATCAAAATAACAAAAAGGTGAAAATATGGTAATAGGAAAAGTTATTGGAAATGTATGGGCTACAAGAAAAGCAGATAATTTGAGTGGACTGAAATTTATGATAGTAGAACTTCAGACAGGGATATCTATAGTAGCTTGTGATGGAGTAGGAGCTGGAATAGGAGATAAAGTCCTTATAACAAAAGGAAGTTCAGCAAGAAAAATTATGACTTTTGAAGAAGCTCCTATTGATGCCGCAATAATTGGAATAATAGATGAGGGAGAAGGTGAATAGGGGATGGCAAAAAAATTAATAACTCCTAATAATGTAACTCAATATTTAAATGGAAATAAATTGTATGTTGATAAGGATATGATCTTATCTCCAAGTGTAAAAGATTATTTCAAAGAAAAGATGATTACATTAATCTATGGAGAAGCAGAATCATGTGAAGAAAAAAAGTGTTGTGAAAAACAATCAGCAGAAAATATGAAAGATATAATAACAAGAATTTTAGAAAAAGATTTTAATATATATGATGAAAAACTGGCAGAGCTGATTTTAAAAAAAATTGAAGGAGTGGTTAAATAATGGGGATTAATGAAATAATTATCTATATAATGGTTTTGTTTATGGTAATTGGTGCAGTAGACAGGTGTCTGGGAAACAAATTTGGATATGGAAAACAGTTTGAAGAAGGATTTATGGCTATGGGTTCATTGGCTCTTGCAATGGTAGGAGTGGTTTCTCTTGCTCCAGTACTGGCAAACATTTTAAGACCAATAGTTTCACCAGTATATAAAATGCTTGGAGCTGATCCTGCAATGTTTGCAACTACTCTTCTTGCTTGTGATATGGGAGGATATCCTCTAGCTATGCAGCTGGCAGAAACAGAAGCAGCTGGAAAATTTGCAGGACTTATTCTTGGGTCAATGATGGGAGCGACAATAGTGTTTACTATTCCTGTAGCTTTGGGAATTATAGAAGAAAAAGATAGAGAATTTTTAGCTAAGGGAGTTCTGGCAGGAATAATAACAATACCTCTTGGATGTTTGGCTGGAGGACTTGCTGCAGGATATAGCCTTTCTATGGTGCTTGCGAATCTTGTACCTATTATTATTGTTGCTGTTCTTATTTCTTTAGGTCTGTGGAAGATACCAGAGAAAATGACAAAAGGATTTACTGTATTTGGGCAGGGAGTTGTTATTGTTATAACTATTGGACTGGCAGCAATAATAATTGAAACACTGACAGGAATAGTGGTTATTCCAGGAATGGCACCTATATCAGAAGGAATAGCTACAATAGGAGCTATTGCAATAACTTTAGCAGGAGCATTTCCATTAGTTTATTTTATTACAAAAGTATTTAGTAAGCCTCTTTTAAAATTAGGTGGATTGCTTGGAATGAATGATAAGGCAGCAGCAGGAATGATAGCTACTCTTGCTAATAATATTCCTATGTTTGGATTATTGAAAGAAATGGATAATAGAGGAAAAATTTTAAATGTGGCATTTGCAGTGAGTGGAGCATTTGTATTTGGAGATCATTTAGGATTTATAGCTGGTGTAGATAAAACAATGATATTTCCAATGGTAGTGGGAAAACTTGTTGGAGGTATATCTGCTGTGATATTGGCAATGATAATGTTTGGAAAAGTTTCTGAAGGGAAAAAATAAGATAAGCAGGTGAAAATATGGAAATAAATCAAACTTTATTAGAAGAACTAATAAAAAAAGTCATAGAAACTGAGATGGGGAATAAGAATACTCCAGAATATAAATTTATGGATAAAAGCGGAATAGGTGTAGTTAAATTAAATAAAATGCTTAAAAGAGACAGGATGGATACAGGAAATCCAAAGGATGAAGTGTATACTACGGATTTGTTTACTTTAGAGGAAGGACCAAGAATAGGTGCTGGACTAATGGAAATGGTAAAAACTACATTTGACTGGACTCTTACATATGATGAAATAGACTATATAATAGAAGGAAAACTGGATGTAATAATAGATGGAAGAACAATATCAGGAGAAAAGGGTGATGTGATACTAATACCTAAAAATTCAAAAATACAGTTTAGTGCTCCTGAATATGCAAAGTTTTTATATGTAGTTTATCCAGCAAACTGGCAGGAACAAAAATAGGAGGGAAGCATGAAAACTTTTGGAATAAAACCAGAAATTAAATTTGGAGAGGATTCCCTTTCTTTCTTGAAAGCTCTTCCTTATAAAAAATATTTTATAGTAACAGATGAGATGATGGTACAGTTGAAACTTACTGATAAAATCATAGATAATTTAAATTCTGACTGTAAAATAAAAATATTTAGCAAGGTGCTTCCAAATCCAACAGTTGATATAGTACAAAAAGGAATAGCAGAATTGATAACTTTTGAACCAGAGTGTGTAATAGCTTTAGGGGGAGGTTCTCCAATAGATGCTTGTAAAGCTATATTATATTTTGGTGATAAAATATTTAATCTTTTAGGAAAGAAGAGAGATAGAATATTTATTGCTGTACCAACTACAAGTGGGACGGGGTCAGAGGTTACATCTTATAGTGTTATAACTGATAATAATAGTAAAATAGCACTGGCAAATGATAAAATGCTTCCTGATATAGCCATATTAAACCCAGAATTTATGAAAACTCTGCCTAAAAAAGTAGTAGCTGATACTGGTATGGATGTATTAACACATGCACTAGAAGCATATGTATCAAAAATTTCTAATTCATTTACAGATTCTATGGCATTGGAGGCTATAAAAATTATATTTGAGAACCTGTTGGAACACTATAATGACAGAGAGAATATAGAACCTAGAGAAAAAGTGCAATATGCCTCTTGTATGGCAGGAATAGCATTTAATAATTCATCCTTAGGAATAAATCATAGTATTGCTCATAGTATAGGAGCTAAATTTCATATACCTCATGGAAGAGCAAATGCTATTCTTCTTCCTTATATAATAGAAGTAAACAGTAATGCTGATGGAAGATATGCTTCAATTGCTAAAAATTTAGGATTTCCTGCTTCTAATAAAGAAGAGGGGAAAAAATCTCTCAAAATATTTATTGAAATTTTAAAAGATAAAATGAAAATAGAGAAATCTCTTGAAGAGTTTGGGCTAAATTTTGATGAATATAAAAAATTAATACCAGAAATATTAGCAGATATTAAAAAAGATATATGTACTGTATATAATCCTAATAGTTTGACTGATGAAGATTATATAAAATTATTACTGAAAATTTACTATGGAAAATAGAATGGACAAGATAAATTGAAATTACTCTAATTATAGATATTTTACTTTTAAAATAAGGAGAACTTTATGAATAAAACTATAAAGAGAATAATTAAAGGAACAGTGATATTTCAATTTTTAATTACTACAATATTTGCAGGAGGATTGCTGGAAACTGGAAGATGGAATCCTGTAAATAGAGAAAAATTAGAGAAATTAATAGAAGATAATAAAAATAAAGAAAACTATGTAGTTTTTGATTGGGATTATACATCTATATATCAAGATACTCAGGAAAATCTATTCAGATATCAAATAGATAATTTAAGATTTAAAATGACTCCAGCAGAATTTAAAAATGCTATAAGAAAGGATATCCCAACAGATGATTTTGCAGATGAATTTAAAAATATTGATGGACAAAAGATAAATATAGTAAAAATAGGAGAAGATTTAGATAAAGATTATACTTTTCTCTATGAGAATTATATAAAAAATAAAAAAATGACTCTTGAAGAAATCCATAAAACAGAGGAATTCAAAGATTTTAGAGGTAAATTAGCATTTCTTTATGAAGCTATTGGAGGAACTTTTTCCCATGACATAGCTTATCCATGGGTACTTTATCTTTTTACTGGAATGACTCCAGCAGAAGTGAAGGAACTGGCAAAAGAAGCAAATGATTTTGGAATAGGAAACAAACTTGATAAATATGTTTTAGAATCAAGTGATACTTTAAAAGGAAAAGCAGGAAAAGTAAGAAATTTATATAAAAGTGGCTTGAGAACACAGCCTGAAACAGCAAATTTATTTCATATTTTGAAGGATAATGGAATAGAAGTATATGTAGTATCAGCATCACTAGAAGAAGTGGTAGAAGTTTTTGCTGCTGATCCATCATATGGATATAATCTGCCAGCAGAAAATGTTTTTGGAATGAAACTGGAAATGAAAGATGGAAAATTTATTACAGAATATAAAAGAGATTATCCTCAGACTCAGACCAAGGGAAAAGTAGAAGCAATAAATAAGTTCATAAAACCTAAACATAAAGGAAAAGATCCTATATTAGTAGCAGGAGACAGTTCTGGAGACTATAATATGATGACAGAATTTGAAAATATTCAGCTTCTTCTGTTAATGAAAAGAGAAGGAAAACTTGATGATCTAGTAAAAGATTCAAGAGCTGTTATACAATATAGAAACCCTCAAACTGGATTATTTGCTCCTGAAATATAAATAATAGTAATAAAATAGTAGAACTATATAATGAAAAATAAACAGAACTTAAAATAAAGAGAAAAAACTTTTATAATTATTTTGAGTTCTGTTTTATTTTATATAATTTGACAATATTTTTTATATATTATACTATATCTTAAATAGAATATATGTTTTCAAATAAATTATCAGCTGACTTTTTATATTTTGAAATGGAGGTATAATCATGGAAAATAGGTTGCTAGTTGTTTACTTTACTTGGAGTGGTACTTCAAAGGTAATAGCTGAAAGAATAAAAAACGAGCTAAATGCTGATATATTTCAGATAGAAGCTGTTAAGATATATCCAGATAAATATATCGCATGTGTGGCTCAAGCAGGTATGGAGAAATTAAAAAAAGAAAGACCTCAATTAAAAAGAGAATTAGAAAATATTTCAGAATATAAGAAAGTGGTATTAGTATTTCCAAACTGGTGGGGAACACTTCCAATGCCTGTATTCACTTTTATGGAAAAATATGATTTTAAAGATAAAGTAATCCTTCCTATCTGTATGCATGGTGGTGGAGGACTTACTAATACAATAAAAGATTTGAAAAAGATATGCCCTGATGCAGATATTCTAGAAGGGATAGCAATAAAAAAACAAGATGCAGATTCAGAAAAAGCAAAAGAAATTATAAAAAATTTGATTGAGGTATTAAATAAATAATTTTTGAGATTTGTTTTGAAAGGAAAGTAAAATTAATATAGTCTAAAAATAAAAAATGATATTATATATACTTTTTCAGTATAAAAAAAGTTGACAAAAAATAATATACATGATTTAATTCTTAGTAGATATATATAAATTAGGTGCTTATAGCTTAAAAGAGGAAATAGGTGAAATTCCTATGCAGCCCCCGCTACTGTAAGATTGATGAAACTATCAAAACCACTGGAAAATTCTGGGAAGGGATAGGAGTAAAATGAAATCAAGCCAGGAGACTTATCTAGTTTTAGTTTTAACTTTTATCGGGGAGATAAGAGTGATGAATTATTATATAATAATGATATATTTATTAAAAAATAATATTTATAATTATTGAAAGTAATCAATTCTTTAAGACTAAAATTTTAAATTAAGGGGAATCTCTTTTTAAAATTTTAGTTGTAAGGGATTGATTTTTTTATTTTAAATCTGGATGGGATAAGTATAAAAAATAAAATTAAGGAGAGTAAAATCTGATGAATGGAAAAAGTTTTTTTAAAAAAATACTTCAAATAGGAATTGTCCTGTTTGGTATAAGTTTTTTAACATTTGCATTGATATATTTATCTCCAGGAGATCCAGCAGAAATTATGCTGACAGCTTGCGGGAATATTCCAACACCAGAACTTTTAACACAAACAAGAATAGAATTGGGGTTAGACAAACCATTTTTAACTCAATATGGAGAATGGCTTTTGAAAATATGCAAAGGAGATATGGGATACTCTTATTCTTTAAAGGTTCCAGTGTGGGGAAAACTTATATCTAACTTTTTCATAACTTTTAAATTAGCAGTAGCATCATTGATTTTGATGGTAATAATATCAATACCATTAGGAGTATTAGCAGCAGTAAATAGAAATAAAAAAATGGATTATTTTGTAAGAGGGTTTACTTTTATTGGAATATCAGTTCCAAGTTTTTGGTTGGGATTAATATTTCTAAGTATATTTGGAGTAAAATTAAAGCTTGTGCCAATAGCTGGGGGGACAGCAAATTTAAAAGCTCTAATACTTCCAGCAGTAACATTGGCTTTGGCAATGTCTGCAAAGTATACAAGGCAGGTCAGAACAACAGTATTAGATGAATTAAGGCAGGAATATGTAACTGGTGCAAGAATAAGAGGAATGAGTGAAAGAATAATAATAATTAAACATGTTCTTCCAAATGTATTGCTTCCTTTAGTGACCCTTTTAGGATTATCTCTTGGAAGTTTATTAAGTGGAACAGCAGTTGTAGAAATAGTATATAACTGGCCTGGAATGGGGAGTATGGCAGTGAAAGCAATTTCTACTCATGACTATCCATTAGTACAGGGATATGTTTTATTTATAGCACTATTCTATATGTTGATAAATCTAATAGTTGATAGTTCATACAAACATTTAGATCCTAGATTGGGGGAGAAACATTAAAATGGATTTACCAAAAAAATTAATGAAAAATAAGCAGTTTGTATTTTTTTCTATATTGGCATTAATGGTTATATTTATAGCTGTTTTTGCTCCATGGATTGCAGTTAAAAATCCTTATGATGCAATAATGACTGATTCTCTGATTCCACCTGGTGAAAAATATATGTGGGGAACAGACAGATTAGGAAGAGATATATTTTCAAGAATAATTTATGGAACAAGACCATCATTAATAATGACATTTACTTTAGTATCAGTTGTATTTTTAGTAGGAACAGGGCTTGGAATACTGGCAGGATATTTTGGAGGCATCATAGATACAATTATTATGAGATTTGCAGATATGATGATTTCATTTCCTGGATTAGTTCTGGCAATAGCAGTAGCTGGGCTATTAGGACCAAGTATGACTAATGCAGTGCTTGCCATATCATTGGTAAGCTGGCCAAAGTATGCGAGGCTGGCAAGAAGCTTAGTTTTAAAAATTAAAAATAATATGTATATAGAGGCAGCTATTGTAGGAGGAGCAAGAACAGGTAAAATAATAGGAAGGTATCTTATTCCCAATATGATACCAACAATGATTGTAACTGCTACTACAGATATAGGAACAATGATGTTAGAACTTGCATCATTATCTTTTTTAGGATTTGGAGCACAGGCACCAACTCCAGAATGGGGATTGATGTTAAATGAGGGAAGAACATATATAACAAAAGCTTCTTGGCTTATAATGTATCCAGGAATAGCTATAATAGTAGTGGTAATAATATTCAATATGCTGGGTGACAGCATTCGTGATATTTTAGATCCCAAAGATAACTAAAAATATAAGGAGGAGAAAAGGGAATGAAAATGAAAAGTAAAAAATTTGTCAGCAGAATTGTTTTAATGGGGATGATGGTTTTAGGAATATTTACTGGTATTTCAACATCTGTAATGGCAGCTCCTAAAGAAATAACAGTAGGAGTAACAAGCTTTGCAGATACTCTTGAAACCACAGAACAGTATTTCAGCTGGGTAGTTTCAAGATATGGAGTTGGAGAAACTTTAGTAAAATTTGATGAACATGGGGAAAAAGCACCTTTATTAGCAGAAAGTTGGGAAAACAGTGAAGGTGGGAAAGTATGGAAATTTAAAATAAGAGAGGGAGTTAAGTTTTCTGATGGAACAGAAATGACACCTGAAAGAGTAAAAAAATCTCTTGAGCGTACATTTAAATTAAGCAATAGAGCCTCAACATTTTTTAACCCTGTTTCAATAAAAGTAGATGGGCAATATGTAATAATAAGTACAGAAGCTCCAGTGACTGTTCTTCCTGAATGTTTGGCAGATCCTTTGTTTATAATAGTTAATACAGATGCAGACACTTCAACTTTTGCAATGAAAGGACCAGTCTGTACAGGACCATATGTAGTAGAATCTTTTAATCCAACTGAAGTATGTGTTGTTGTTAAAAATAAACATTACTGGAATGGAGAAGTTCCATTAGATAAAGTAACTTTTAAGTGTATAAATGACCAAGCTACACGTTCTATGGCTTTGCAATCTGGAGAAATTCAAATTGCATATAATCTTAAAACAGAAAATTTACAGGATTTTAGCGATGAAAGCAAGTATCATATTCAAAGTTTAGAGTCTTTAAGAACAACTTTTGCTTTTATGAATGAAAAAGGTGTCCTTGGAGATAAAATTTTACGTCAGGCGGTATCAAGAGCTTTAAATAGAGATATATATTGTAAAGTTTTATTAGAAGGAGGAGCAACTCCAGGAAAAGCCCCAATTCCACCAACATTAGATTTTGGTTTTGATGAGTTAATAGATGAGAATAAATATAATCCAGAAAGTGCAAAACAATTATTAAAAAATGCAGGATATAAAGACATTGATGGAGATGGTTTTGTAGAAACTCCAGATGGGAAAAAAATTCAGCTTGATTTTGTTATCTATACAAGCAGAGAAGAATTAAAAATATATGCTCAAGCAGCTCAAATAAATCTTAAAGAGATTGGAATTAATGTTAAAATAAATACAGTAAGTTATGAAACTTTATTAGATTTAAGAGATGCAGGAAAATTTGACATGCTTATTTGGAATGTGCTGGTAGCAAATACTGGAGACCCTGAAAAATACCTTCGTGAAAACTGGTATAGTAAATCTCCATCTAATCAGACAGGATATAGTAATGCTAAAGTAGATGAATTGCTAGATAAATTATCAGCAGAATTTGATTCTGAAGAAAGAAAAAAACTTACTATTGAAATTCAACAATTAATAATGGATGACATTCCTACAATTTTCTTTGGATATGAAACAACATATTTGATTACTGCAAAAAATGTGATAAATACTGTTCTATACCCAACAGATTACTATTGGATAACAAATAAAACAGCTTTGAAGTAGGAGAAACTATGTTAAAGATAAAAGATTTGACTATACAATATGGGAAGAAAAAGCCAACAGTAAAAAATTTTAACTTGTCAGTAAAAAAAGGTGAAATTGTAGGTATAGTAGGTGAAAGTGGAAGTGGAAAAACTACAGTAATAAAAAGTATAATGGGAGCTTTATCATATAATAGTAAAATATTATCTGGAAGTATCATTTTAGATAATGAAGAATTACTTAGTGATAAAGGAGAAATATTAAAGAAAAACAGAGGAAAAAATATAACTATGATTTTTCAGGATTGCCGTAATACATTAAATCCAATTAGAAAAATAGGCAGCCAATACATTGAGTATATTCAATATCATTCGAATTGCTCAAAAGAGGAAGCAAGAAAAAAAGCTGAATTAATGCTGAAAAAAATGAAGCTCCCAGATCCAGAAAATATAATGGAGAGCTATCCTCATCAATTAAGTGGAGGAATGTGTCAAAGAATAGGAATTGCTATGGCAATGACATTCAATCCTAAAATATTATTAGCAGATGAACCTACTAGTGCTTTAGATGTTACAACACAGGCACAGATTGTACAGGAATTAATAGGCTTAAGAGATACATATGAAACAAGTATAATAATTGTAACTCATAATTTAGGAGTAGCTTCATATATGTCAGATAAAATAATAGTAATGAAAGATGGAGATATTGTAGAAAAAGGAAAGCCTGAACAGATACTGAATTTTCCAAACAGTGATTATACAAAATTATTATTAGATTCTGTTCCAGGATTGGAGGAAAGGCATGCTCTATAAAGAATCAGATTTGATACTGAAAACAAAAGGGATTTCTAAAATATTTACTACAGCAAAGAATCAATCTTTAATAGCATGTAATGATATAAATTTAAATGTTTATAAAGGAAGAACTTTAGGAATAGTAGGAGAAAGTGGTTGTGGAAAATCTACTTTTGTAAGAATGCTGATGCAGCTTGAAGAAGTAAGTTCAGGCAGTATAATTTATGAAAATAGGGATATAGCTCATTTTTCGAAAAAAGAAATATGGGAACATAGAAAAAATATGCAGATGATTTTTCAAGATTCAATGGCAGCATTTAATCCTAAAATGAAAATTATAGATATAATTACTGAACCTTTGATGAATTATGGATTATTATCAAATAAAGATAAAAAAGAAAAAGCAGAGGAATTATTGGAAATGGTGGAACTCTCTAAAGAATATCTGTATTCATATCCTCATAATGTAAGTGGAGGGCAACTTCAAAGAGTGGGAATAGCAAGAGCTCTTTCATTGAATCCAAAGATATTGATATGTGATGAGGCAACATCGGCCTTAGATGTTTCCATACAGAATAGTATTATAGAATTACTAAAAAAATTACAAAAAGAAAAAGGTTTAAGTATAGTTTTTGTATGTCATGATTTGGCTTTGGTTCAATCTTTTTCTCATGAAGTTGTTGTTATGTATTTAGGAAATATAATGGAAATTCTGCCAGGGCAGAGAGTGAAAAAAGAAGCACTTCATCCATATACAAAAGCTTTAGTAAATGCAGTATTTACTTTAGATATGAACTCTAAAAATAATTTAGAATTATTGGAAGGAGAAGTTCCAAGTCCACTAAATATTCCAAAGGGCTGTCCTTTTGTGAATCGGTGTAAATCAGCAATAGAAATATGCAGATTGGAAAAACCAGCATTAAAAGAAATTAACAGTGGACATAAAATAGCTTGTCATTTGAATAAGGAAGAAATTGGAAAAAGATAAAATCAAAAATAATGATAAATAAAATACATTTTTTTGTTATCTTAAAATTTTCTGTTAGTAAGTAGAAATACAAAGAAAAGAACAGCTTCATTGCTGTTCTTTTCTTTGTTTATAATAAAAATCAACTCCATTGTTGATTTTTATTACTCACTTAAATATAATATTTTATATTAATTATGATTTTGGTAAGCAAGGTTGTTAAACCTTGCTTGTATTAAAAATTTGTAGTTATCATTAGGGCTTTTATTCCCTTTTTATAATTATATAATATAAATCATATAAATGCAATAATATATTATAATCATTGTTATATATATATTATAATTTTAAAATTTCTTTTTTAAATCTATTTTTTTGTTTTTTGTGTTAAGATGGTAACTTTTATAAATATAATATATTCAATTGTTTTATTTTAAACCTTATTTTTTTATTTGTTTTTATGAAATTATATTTATTAAGTCAATTCATAAAGTCTAAAATTTGTATAATCATTTATACTATATATTGTTGCATAAAAAATATTTATGTTATATAATTGTTTTAAGAAGAAATTCTTGGCTGCATTGCCCCCCGGCAATGCAATATATGTCAATTTAATTTTCCCTTCAATAATTTTTTATACGCCAACTAAAATATTATTGAAGGGATCCCAAAAATAATGAAGAGGAAAAATGGAAGAAATAATATTGATTATTCTTGGAATTTTAACAATATATATTATTAGCCATTGGATTCCTTTTACTTTTATGTTATTATTTTTATTTATTTTATTATTAATGTTTATTTTTAGCTTAATAATAAAAAAATAATATTAATGCTCATTTGTCAAATAGAAAATTTGTACTCATCTGTTTGATTTCATGATAAAATCCTATACTAAGGTAGCCCTATTAAGGGCTATTTTAATTTATAAAGAAAAATTATAGTGAAAACGTATTAACTATATTTAGGAATTAAAATTTATATAATTAATATTGTTAATTACAAAGTAGTATAATATCATTAAAAGAAAAGTAGATTTTTCTTTTAATCTAATAATATTAGAACCAGAAAATAAAATATTTTATTGTAGTACTTTTAAGAAAATGATATATTAAATTTGTTCAAGAGTTAATAATAAAGAATTCTAATATTTTAGTTTCATAAAAAATAAAATAAAATATTTTTAGTAATTTAGATAAAAATAAAAATAAAAATTTGAAAAGATTAATTATATTTATTGATACTTTAAATATTTTTTTATATAAATTTCAATTCAAAATTAAAATGTTTTAAAATAGGTATTAAAAGTATTTAATTGACATTTATGTTTGAATAATGTATTATATTGGTAAAAAATATAATAAAAAAATAATTAGGTGCATATAAGCTTAATAGAGGAAGAGGGGTGAGATTCCCCCACAGCGAAAAGCTGCTGTATGGTGGACGAAATCACATTGTGTCACTGGGAGACTGGGAAGGCGTGAGAGTAGGATGAAACTGAGTCAGAAGACTTACCAATGGTCATATAAAGATATACTATTTTTAAAATAGTTTTTCAGTATTTGGCTCTCCAGTAAGATAGAATCTTCTATTAACTGGAGAGTTTTTTTATTTCTTAGGAAATTATAATTTGATAAATTTGTTGAAAAAATAAAAAATATTAATTATTTTGTATTCATATTAGATATATTAATTGAATAAGATTAAAATTGACAGCACAAAAAAGCTGATTGTTAATCAGCTGTTTAGCGATATTCTTTCCAGCAAATGGAGCCTGTATGTATATTAAAATATGATATTTTTTTAACTTTCATTCTGGCATTACATTTAAAACAATAAAAAGGATTTACTCCAAAAGCTTTCCATATTTCAAGTTGATAAAAAGTAGAATTGGAATATTTAGAGACATATTTTCTCATGAATTTCATGATATTTTTAAGTTCTGATTTAATATTTCTAGAATAGATTCCAAAGCGCCTAATCATTTTGAAATGTTTAGGGGGAATGTGAATAATTAATTTAGAAAGAAATGTTTCTGCATCTAAAGTAAGCTCAATTCTTTGTTTATCATCAGCAAGACTTTCATAATAGAAAGTAACCTTATTATCATAGAAATCAATAATTTTATATTCTGCGATAGGAGCTCTTGACAGGTATCTGCCAATATATTTAATTGCATAAATATTATTATTTAAATCATTTTTTGCAACATTGAAAAAGAATCTTGTATTTTTGCGATAAAGGGAGTTAGCAGCAGCATAAGCTTTAGCTTTAATTTCAGGCTTGTCATAATTTCCAGATTTAACAATATCAATAACCATTTTTTTCCATTGTCCAGCAATGGAATTGACATGAAAATATTTTTTTTCAAGAAATTGGTAGTTTTTATTGAATCCACCTAAAGTAACAATAGCATGAATATGAGGATTCCATTTAAGATCGCGTCCAAAGGTATGAATAACAGTAATCAATCCATAATGAATGATATCTGAGTTAGTAAAGTATTTAGAGGAATATTTTGAAATTTTATGAATTCTTTGATTTTTTGCTTTAATGTTATGAAATTGATATTTAAAAACATCATTAACAGCATAAGCAAGCTTAGTTAAAAGGTCTCTATCATAGAAGAAAAACATTCTAAGTTCTTCAGGAATAGTAAAAAGGACACTTCTATGTTTAACATCAATAAGAGAAGTGGAAGTTTTTTCAGTTCAAACAGCAGAATAACGTTTACCGCAGGAAGGACAAAATCTAGATTTACAAGTAACTTTAATTTTATGCGCCTCATGACAATTAGGGCATTGAAGAGAGAGAAAAGATTTATCAATAGAACAGGCTAAGAATTTTTGAATAGTCTGTTTAACATCCTCAAAATGCTCATTTTTAAAATATTTTTTGATTTTACCTAAAAGATTTGTTATATTGATTTTAGAGATAATATGTTTGATTTGCATGAATGTCTCCTTTGCATAATTAGGGTGGTAACTATATTATACAAAAAAGAGAGCTGAGTAAAACATTTTTTTTAAATGTTACTCAGCTTTTTTTATTTAAGAAAAATGGAGGAAAAATGAAAAAAATAGCAATTTATGGAAAAGGTGGGATTGGAAAAACTACTACAGTTTCAAATCTTGCTGCGGCTTTTTCAGTAAGAGGATATAGAGTATTACAGATAGGATGTGATCCTAAATCTGATTCAACTAAAAATATTTTAGGAGAAAAAAAGATAAAGACAGTATTAGATACAATCAGAGAAAAAGGAAATGATATTTTAATAGAAGATATATTATTTACAGGGTTTAATAATATAAAATGTATTGAAGCAGGAGGACCAAAACCTGGAGTAGGTTGTGCAGGGAGAGGGATAATTGCAGCCTTTGATAAGATAAAAGAACTAAATATTTTAGAAAATTTTAAACCAGAAATAGTATTATTTGACGTTTTGGGAGATGTAGTTTGTGGAGGTTTTACAATGCCATTAAGAGAGGGGTATGCTGATGAAGTTTATATAGTTACATCTGGAGAAATGATGTCATTATATGCTGCTTCAAATATTGCAGAAGCAATGAAAAATCTTTCAAATAGAGGGTATGCTAAATTAAAAGGATTAATACTGAATAGAAAAAATATTGAAAATGAAGAAGAAATTGTAAAAAAAGCTGCAAAAGAAATTGGAATAGAAATAATAATGGATATACCTAGAAGTTCAGAAATACAAATTGCTGAAAATATAGGAAAAACAGTAATAGAATTAAATAAAAATTCCAAGATAAGTGGATATTATTTAAAACTTTCTGAAAAAATTTATCAAGGAGAAAAACTATGAGGAAAATAATAGGATTTTTTTTAGGGATTATAATAACTAGTTTTTTATTTGGTGAAGAATTTGTATTGGAACAAGGAAAAAATAAGTTAGTGCTAAATAGTTTTCCAAAAAGAATAGCTACAGATTCTGCTATTGTTGCAAGAGTATTGGATGTTCTAGAAATAGATTTAATAGGGGCTCCTACATCTATGACAAAAATTCCAGATAGATATAACAAAGTTGTAAAAGTTGGAAGAGCTGGATCACCAGACTATGAAGTAATGAAAGATTTAAATTTAGATTTAGTTATATCTACTACATTTGCTGAATTTTCAACATCTGAAAGATATAAGCAATTAGGAATACCTGTATTTTATATAGATTTAGAAAGTTACCAAACTTCAAAGGAAAGTTTAAAGAAGCTTGGATTAGCTTTTCAAAAAGAAAATATTAGTAATAATCTTTTAAAAGATATAGAAAAAAGAGAAAAAATTATAATTGATAAAGCACAAAAACAAAAACCAAAAAGGATAGCTATTTTATATAACTTGGATAGCACAGTTAGTATTATTTCAAATGATCATTTTGCAAGTGAACTTATTTCTAAAATTAATTGTATAAATGTATCTAATGAGGTTGAAGGGAAAGTTAATAGTAGAGCAAAAATAATCCCTTTCAGTGTAGAAAAATTAGTATATTTAAATCCAGACTATATATTAAAAATAGCTCCAGATGAATTAAAAAATGACTTATTGAAAGACAATGAACTTTTAAAAGTAACAAACGCCTATAAAAATAATAAAATATTAAATATAAGTTCAACTTTATTTAGAATGAGTTCTGGAGTGAATGGAATAGAGGCTTTAGAAGAACTCTATAAAATAGTTTATGAGGAGTAGAAGATTAAATGAAGATAGAAGAATTATCATATGCAATAAATCCAGGTTCTCATTGTGATCTTTTTGGAGCAGTTATGGTTGCAGCAGGAATAGAAAGTTTAAAAATATTAGTTATAGGAACTGAAGAATGTACATATTATAGTAAAAATTTTATTTTTGAATATGGAAAGAAACAAAGAGATGATTCTTTATTAATGCTTTCATTAACTGATAAAGAAATAGTATTAGGGATTGAAGAGATATTAGTTAAAACTATTGATGAGATTATAAATATTTATTTACCAGAGGTAATTTTAATTATTACTACTTGTATAGTTGAACTTACAGGAGAAGATATTGAAGGAATTATTAAAAGTATTGAAAATAAATATAAAACTAAAATTCTACTTATGAGAACTGAACATTTTAAATGTGATAACTATATCAAAGGAATGGCCAAAACTATAAACATTTTAGGAGAATTGATAGAAAGTCCTAATTTTGAAAATAATTTGAAAAGTTTTAATATCTTAGGAATGAGATATAGAAATGGAGAAAAATCAAAAATATCTTTAATTTTAAAAGAAAAAGGAATAAGTATTAATAGTATCGTCCCATATTCAATAAACTCATTGGATGATATAAAAAATTTATCAAATGTAAAAATTAATATTGTAGTAGATTTTACTGGCTTAGAACTAGCAAAATATATGGAAAGGAAGTTTTCAATTCCCTATATAAATTTACTTAGAATAGGAAAAGTAGAAGAATTAGAAAAAGAATACTTAAAAATTGAAAATATTCTAGAAATAGATATTAAAGATAATATAAAAGAGGCCTTAAATAAAATTTTAAATTTAAAAAATAAAATCAAAGAAAAAAATATGAATAATAAATTAGCAGTAGTAGCTCCTATATCAGTTTCAGCAGTAGAAATAGGGATATTATTAGAACAGGTTGGAATTATTCCTAAAATTATGGTTATTAAAGATATCTATAGTTTTGAAGAAGAAGATGCAGAGTATCTATCTAAGAATTATTTAGTTAAATATATAAAAAGTGGAAATCTAGAACCTATCAGGGAATTATATAAAGAAATGGATGTAGATTATTTTATAGGAATGGAATATCCTCAAATTTTAAAGAAATATGAAATAAAACATTTAAATATAAATTATCTTACTGATGGACAGTTTGGCCTGGAGGCTCAAGAAGAAATCTTGTCAGCAATATTGAAGGAATGTGAGTAATGATGAATAAATTTAATAGGCTGCCTATTCCAAATAGCAGAATGGGAACTCTTTTAACAATAGCAGGAATAGATAAAACAGCAATTATAGAGTATGGACCTTCTGGAACAACTCATTTTGCAATGGATTTTTTAATGGGAACAGGTTTTGAAAGAATTAATCTTTTCAGTGCACATATAAAAGAAAATGATCTTCTTTTTGGGGAAACAGAGAGATTAGAAAAAGCGATAATAGAATTAGATAAAAAAAATCTGTATGAATATATTTTTGTTTCTGCTACAAGTCTTACTGCTTTAGTAGGAATAGATATTGTAGCTTGTTGTAATATATTACAGAAAAAAATAAAAGCAAAGCTTATTCCTTTAGAAGATAGTGGAAGTTATGGAGATATATCTATTGGAATAGAAAATGGATTTTCTTTATTAGTTTCAAACTTTTGTGAAAAAAAGATAAAAAAGAATAGTGGAAAATTTAATATAATAGGACTTTCTAAAAATGATTGCTTTTACAAAAGTGATAAAAAAACTATTGAATTTATAGTGGAAAAATATTTTTCTTTAAAGCTAAATTCTTGCCTGAATATATCAGCAGAAATAGAAAAATTAAAAGATATTTCAGAAGCTGAAATTAATATAGTAGTAAGACCAGAAGGAATAAAAGCAGCAAAATATTTGGAAAAATATTGTGGAACGACTTATATTGTTGCTAATTTTTATGGAGTTAATAATATAAAAAATACATTGGAAAAAATAGGAAATATTTTAAAAAAATCTAGAGATTCTTATTTAATAACTGAAGAAATAAAAAGAATAACAGAGGCTAAAATAGCATTAAAAAGAAAATTGAGAAATAAAAAACTGAGTGTATGTATAAGTGGAAACTATTTTGAAGCATGCGGTTTATGTAGTTTATTAGAAAATGATCTAAACATATTAGTAAAAAAAATTATAATAAATCATAAGCTAACAGAATTACATACACAGTATTATAAAGAATATTTAGATAAGATAATTGATAGAGAACAATGGAATGAGGCAGAAAGCTATGATTTAATATTAGGGGATGAAGAATTATTAAATTATTTGGATGGAGAACTAAAAATAAGGGTAAGTAATCCAAATATTCAAGCTAAATTTTTAAGTTGTGAAAATTCTTTTATGGGAATAGAAGGAGTTTTAAAGATGGGGGAAATGATTTTAAATCAACTAAAATAAATAAAAGGGGGAAAAATGAAAAAAAGATTAGTTATTTTAAGTTTTATTTGTGCTGTGTCATCACTTTATGCTGAATCAAATATGGGGGTAAGATTAGAGGAAAAGGTTATTACTACAACAGGATTTTCTGAAACGGTTAAAGATGAAATAAAAAATGTTATTGTAATAAATCAACAAGATATTGAGAAAAAACACTATAATCAGGTAACAGATATTTTAAAAGATTATTCGATGATTAATGTAAGTGGAACTTCTCAAGGAACTATTATAAATATGAGAGGTCAAAATCATAGCGCTATAGATATGAAAGTTAAAGTGATGATAGATGGGGTGCCAATTAATACAATAATGTCTCCACAAGGATTTAATACAATACCAGTTGCAACAATAGAAAAGATAGAAATCCTTCCAGGAAGTGGAGCAGTCCTTTATGGTGATAGGGCTTCTGGTGGATACATAAATATAATTACTAAAAAAAATGTAGATAAACCATTTTTAAGCCTTGATTCTGGAATTGGATCTTATAATAAAAAATATACAAATATCTTTACAGGTACAAAAATAACAGATAAATTAGGAATAATGGTAGGATATAACGGATTATCAAGAGAAGGTTACAGAGATGAAGACAAAGGGATAGAGAATAACTATTCAGGAACATTAACTTATGATATTAGCAATAATCAAAGATTAATTTTAAAAGGTGAAAATTATAGAGGAGATTTTAACTTTACAGATGCTGTAGCAAAAACAAAATTAGAAAAAGATAGAGAAAGTGCAGGAGCAGTATCAAGATGGTATTCAAGAAGAGAAAGTTATCAAGCAGTATATGAAGGAAAGTTTGATAAATTTACTTTAGGAGTTACTGGATTTAAATCAAAAATAGATAATGATACTCAAAGTACAAGATTAACAACTTGTACAATGGATATAGAAGGAATTGGAGTTAAAGGAAGATATGAGCATTCTAATGGAATATTAGTGGCAGGTTATGACTACAATAAAAATAATGGAATAATGAAAAGTTCTAGTACAGCTATGGATGTTGATAAAATAACTAATGCAATTTATGCTGTAGAAAAATATAAGCTTAATGATAACCTGATTTTAAGCGTTGGTGGAAGAAAAGAATGGAATGAATATGATGGATATAGAGATTCTGGAGTAAATTTGGATATTGATAATAAAATAGACAATTATGCTGCTGATATAGGATTAAATTATTTATACAGTAATACAGGAAATATATATGTAAAATTTGAAAGAGGTTTTGTGGCTCCAACACCAAGACAATTAGCTAACAGAATAAAAGGAGATTATGTCGGAAATGATTTAAAAGCTGAAAAATCAACAACTTATGAAATTGGAATGAAAGATAATATCTTTGGAAGTTATGTAAGTATAACAGGATTTTTTTCTACAATAAAAGATGAAATTAGTTATCAATCTTTAGGAAGCCCCAATTTTGTATATGAAAATCTTGATGAAACAGAAAGAAAAGGAATAGAATTAACAGCAGAACAATACTTAGGAAAATTAACACTAAATGAATCATTTACTTTTATAGATGCAGAAATTACTAAAGGAAGCAAGAAAGGACAAGATATTCCAAATGTTCCTGAAAAAAGGTTTGTACTTTCTGCAACATATGAAGCAACAGAAAAATTAACATTAAATACAAGTATAAATTATACAGGAAGTATGAATACAGGAAGTTATAATAAAGATTCTAATATTGTTACTGATTTATCAGTAAAATATGACATAGGTAGAGGATTAAGTATATATGGAGGAGTCAATAATTTATTTAATGAAAAGTACTATTTAGAAGAAACTAAAACTACTGGAATTCCTGCTGATGAAAGAGATTTTTATTTAGGGTTTAAATACAATATTTAATAAAAGATAAAAAATAGTTAATAACTTTTTTAAGTCATTGTTACTATAATTTATATGAAAGGGATTTTTAATATTTTTTTAAAATAAAATGAATTAAAATAAAGAAAAAAAGTATTTTATTGACAATCATGTTTGAATAATATATCATTGGGATGAAAGAATAACTAAAAACAATTAGGTGTGAATAAGCTTAATAGAGGAAGAGGGGTGAGATTCCCCCACAGCGAAAAGCTGCTGTATGGTGGACGAAATCACATTGTGTCACTGGGAGACTGGGAAGGCGTGAGAGTAGGATGAAACTGAGTCAGAAGACTTACCAATGGTCATTAAAATACTATTTATTTAAATAGGTTTTCAGTATTTGGCTCTCCAGTAAGATAGAATCTTCTGTTAACTGGAGAGCTTTTTTTATTTAAAAAAATTTCTATAAAATAATTAAAGGAGAGTGGGAAGGATGAAAAAGATTTTAAGTTGTATGTTTATGTGTTCATTGTTTATGTTGGGAAGTATAAGTACAGAAGGTAAAGTAGTAACTGACTTGACAGGAAAGAATGTAGAGATATCAGATAACATTCAGAAGGTGGCTATAGTACCAATACCTTGGGCCTCTCTTGCTTATGCAGTAGATGGAAGTGCTTCAAAGATTGTAGGAATGCATCCATCAGCTATTGGAGCATATAAAATAAGCATTTTAAAAGAAATGGCTCCAGAAATGGAAAAAATAAATTCAACATTTGTGGATAATAATTTTAATATGAATTATGAGGAATTGGCTCTTTTAAAACCAGAATTAGTAGTAATATGGGATTATCAAGGAGAAGTAAAAGAAAAACTGGATAAAATAAAAATACCTTCAGTAGCTATAAAATATGGAACATTGGAAGATGTTCAAGCGGGAATTAAGTTGTTGGGAGATATTTTTAATAAAGAGGAAAAAGCAGCTGAATTGATAGCATATCATAAGGATACGAATAATTATCTGACATCAAAAGAAAATGAGCTAAAAAATATAAAAAGAAAAAAGATTCTTTATATAAGAGATTCACAATTAACAGTGGCAACAGGAAATTCAGTTAATGATATTATGATAAATATGGCTGGTGGAGAAAATGTAACTAAGGATATTAAAACAGGAAACTGGACTAAAGTGACTATGGAACAAGTAATGGTATGGAATCCAGATATAATTATTTTGAGTAATTTTGATAATATACAACCAGATGATATCTATAATAATAAAATCAGTGGACAAAATTGGGCAAATATTGAAGCTATAAAAAATAAAAAAGTATATAAAGCTCCAATAGGAATTTATAGATGGGATGCACCTTGTGCAGAGACACCACTTATGATTAAATGGATAGCTAAAACTGCTGCACCTGAAATTTTTAAAGAATATAATATAAAAAAAGATATTAAAGATTTTTATTCTAAGTTTTTTGATTATGAACTTTCAGAAGAACAACTAGAAACTATTTTAAATATAAAAATAAATCAAGGACTTGATATTTAAGAGAGGATAAAATGTATAAGGATAATTATAGAAAGAAACTTTTGTTTCTTATAATAGTATTGTTTTTTTGTATATTTGGAGGAATATTTTTAGGAAGGTTTTATATCTCTCCTGCAGTATTCTATTCAACTATAATAAACAGCTTAAAAGGAATAGAAAATACATCTATTGAAAGTTCAATAATATATCAACTTAGAATACCAAGAGTATTAATGAATGTGGTAATAGGAGCAGGACTTGCTGTATCAGGAACAGCACTTCAAGGAATATTTCAAAATCCGTTGGTAAGCCCAGATGTAATCAGTGTAAGTTCTGGGTCAGCTTTTGGAGCAGTTCTTGGAATATTATTTTTTGGAATGAACAGTTATGTTATAGTTTTAGCTATGTTTTTTGGAATATTAAGTGTAGGAATGACGTATATTTTATCAAGAGTGAGAGGAGAGAGTTCCACCCTCTCTCTTGTACTTTCAGGGATGGTTATGACATCACTTTTTGGTTCTCTTATTTCTTTGATTAAGTATACTGCTGATCCTTATGATAAACTTCCAGCTATAACTTACTGGCTTATGGGAAGTTTTTCTAATGTTTCATATTCTGGATTGAAAATAGCAGTAATTCCTGTTGGGATAGGAATGATGATCTTATATCTTTTAAGATGGAGAATAAATATTCTTTCTCTAGGAGACGATGAAGTTCGGTCATTAGGTGTTAATCCACTTCAAATCAGAGCTTTTATAATAATTTTAGTAACTTTAATAACAGCTGCATGTGTAACTATTACAGGAATAATAGGATGGATAGGATTGTTAATACCGCATATATGCCGTATGTTTATAGGAGTTGATAATACAAAACTGATTCCAAGTTCTTGCATAATGGGAGCTATATTTATGCTGATAATAGATGGAATAGCCAGAACAGCTACAGCAGCAGAGATACCAATAGGGATACTCACTTCTTTAGTAGGAGCACCATTTTTTATTATTATTTTTAAGAGATACAAGAGTTGGTGAGAAAATGAATTTAGAGATAAAAAATGGAAACTTTGGATATTTAAGAGAGAATTTAATTTTAAAGAATATAAATTTAAAAGTAAATGATGGAGAAATATTTACAATATTGGGGCAAAATGGGATAGGAAAAACTACTTTGCTAAAATGTCTTAATGGTGTATTAAAATGGAGTTCTGGAGAGATGTATATAGGAGATAGAAGAATAAATTCGCCTAAAGAATTGAAAAATATAGGATATGTACCACAGGCACATAGTCTTTCTTTTCCATATTCAGTAAGGGAATTAACTATAATGGGAAGAGCTAGATATTTGGGAATGTTTTCTATTCCCTCTAAAAAAGATCAGAAATTAGTGGAAGAAGTATTAGATGAGATAGGAATACTTCATCTAATAGATAAAAAGTGTTCTGAATTGAGCGGAGGACAGTTACAGATGGTATTTGTAGCAAGAGCTTTGATTGGAGAACCTCAAATATTAATCTTAGATGAACCTGAATCTCATTTAGATTTTAAAAATCAGGCCATAATTTTAAAATTAATAGTTAGATTGGTAAAAGAAAAAGGTATAACTTGTATTTTTAATACTCATTATCCAGAATATGCTTTAAGAATCTCTGATAGATCACTGATAATGGGAAAGGATGATTATATCATAGGAAAAACTATTGATATAATAAATGAGGACAATTTAAGAAAATATTTTAATATAGAAACAAAAATTTTTGATACTGAAATTGAGGATAAGATTTTAAAAAGTGTAATTATTGCAGAAGATTTTAATAAATAAAAAAATATTGGTGTTCTTAATATTCGTCTTATATTTATTTTCTTAATAAAAGAATATCGTTTTAAAAAAATAATATACTTGACATTATTGTTTGGATATTATACTATTAAAATTAGAATAAAACAAAAAGATGATTAGGTGCATATAAGCTTAATAGAGGAAGAGGGGTGAGAATCCCCCACAGCGCAAGCTGCTGTATGGCGGACGAAATCACATTATGTCACTGGGAAACTGGGAAGGCGTGAGAGTAGGATGAAGCTAAGTCAGAAGACTTACCAATTAATATATTTGAAAATGTAAATTTCTGTTATTTTTTGAATTTCATTATTTCAGAATTGGTGCTCTGATTAGGTAAATTATTTTGCCTAATCAGAGTTTTTATTTGTAATTTTTTATAAATAGGGGAGGAAATAATGAAAAAATATTTAATGGTAGTTGCTGTATTAGCAGTTAGCTCATCAATAACAGCAGCTGATGAAAAGTTTGCAGTTAAACTGGATGAAACAATAGTTTCTGCTGAAAGTTTTGGAACAAGTGTATTGGAAACACCTAAAAACGTAACTGTAATAACTTCAGAAGAAATTGAGAGAAGGGGTGCTCAAACTATTGAAGAGGCTTTGAAGGTAGTGCCAGGTTTAACAGCTTATAATAATATAGGCGGATCAGACGCTAAAATATCTTTTAGAGGGATGGCCCCTGGAAAAGAAGAACAGAATATTCTATTTTTAATAGATGGGATTCCATATAATAGTACTGTGGATACTGCTGGAGTTAATTTAAACCTTATACCAGTAGATACAATTGAAAGAATAGAGGTAGTTCCTAATGGAGGAAATGTACTATATGGTGAAGGAGCAGTAGCTGGTGTAATAAATATTATTACAAAAGAGGGAAAAAATAAAAAATATTATGGAACTGTTGGCTATGAGAGAGGTTCTTATGATTTAAAAAAATATAAAGTCAATGTAGGATCTCAAATTACAGATAGGTTATCATTAAATGTAAATTATCTTAATAAAGAAGTTGAAAATTATAGAAAGCATGATACAAGAGATGTGGAATATGCAGACTTTAATTCAAAATATAAATTTGATAATGGAACGCTGACTTTAGGATTTACTCATTCAGAAACTGAATCTAGATTTCCTGGAAAATTAACTAAAACTCAAATTGATAAAGGACAGATAAAACCTTCAACAGGTTCTACTAAAGGAAAAGAAAAATTAAAAATATACAGAGGAAAGTATGAAACTGCAATTACTGATAATCTGCAGTTCAGCATAGCAGGAGATTATAAAGATAAATTATATAATTCTATAAATGAAAAAACTGGAGCAACAAGTACAGTAAGAGATACTCAATCTTTTTATATTACTCCACAAGTAAAATATCAATATATGGACAATTCATATTTTATTGTTGGAGGAGATTTTTCTAAAGGAAAATCTGAATATGTATATACAACTTCTACAAGTACAGATACTAAAAGAGAATCTTTAGGAGTATTTGCTACAAATAAGACAAGAATTAATGATTTTATTTTTACTCAAGGATATAGACATCAGAAAATAAAATATGATGTAACAGATAGACTCTACCCTTCAAAAGGACATACACTTCCTAAAACGGTAGATGAAACTTTTAGTGAAAATGCTTATGAGTTAACTGGAAGTTATTTATTAAATGAAAGCAGCAGTATATATTTAACATACAATAGGGCTTTTAGAGCTCCTACAGCTGATGAAGCAGGACGTTGGAGACCAGGATATGATGTAGAAATGCAGACATCAGATACATTTGAATTAGGATTAAAGACTGTATGGAATAACCTATATTTTTCTGGAGCTATATTTCAAACAGATACAGATAATGAAATATTTTATGTAGCCTATGAAAATGGAAAATTAGGAACAACATATAATCTTCCTGGAAAAAACAGAAGAAGAGGAATTGAATTATCTATGGAACAATATTTTGATAAGATTACTTTTAGAGAAGGATTCAGTTATATAGAACATGAAATAAAAAGTGGGCCTTTTTCTGGAAATGAAATACCAGGAGTTTCAAAATATGTGTATAACCTAGGAATGGACTATAGTATTTTAAATAATTTAATATTTAATACAGCCTTTTACTACTATGGAAGTGCCTATGCTACTTATGATTTTCATAATAATTTAGGAAAACAAAAGGGGCATACTGAACTTAATGTATCATTGAGCTATAAGATGGAAAATGGTTTGACTCTTTATGGAGGAATAAATAATATATTAGATAAAGAGTATTTTAATGCAAAAGCAGGAAGTGATGGAAAAACATTGGATTATTATTATGGAACAAGAAGAAACTATTATGTTGGATTCAAATATAGTTTTTAAAATTTAAAGAATAATTAAACAGAGAAGCAATATAGAATAAAATTATTTTATATTGCTTTTCTTTAAATTGTATCAGGAGGAAATAATGAAGAAAATTATCTATATATTCTTTATAGGAATATTTATTACAACTTTTTTATATGGGCAGAAAACGTCTATTAAAAAATATAATAGAATAATTTCTTTATCAATGGCAGGAGATGAAATGCTTTTTGATTTGGTTGGAAAAAATAGAATACTTGCATTTAGTGGATATTCTAATAAAAATGAAATGGCATCTGTTTTATATGATAAATTGGATAGATTCACAAAAGTAGATAATGTAGAAAAGATAATTGATATGGAGCCTGACTTAGTGATTGCAGCTAACTGGTTAAAAAAAGATATATTATCTCAATTGGAAGATGCAGGGATTAATGTATATATTTACAGTACCTCTTCTACATATGAGGAACAGAAAAATCTCATCATGGAATTAGCTGAGTTGGTAGAAGAAAAAGAAAAAGGAAATGAAATTGTAAGGAATATGGATGAAAGATTAGCTGCGGTCCAGAAAAAAATAAAAGAAAGTAGAAAAATTTCTCCAAGGGTATTGGAATACTCTCATTATGAAGGAACAAATGGAAAAGGAAGTATTTTTGATGACATGCTTCAAAAAATATATGTTATAAATACTGCTAGAGAAGCAGGGATAGGACGTTTTGCAAAAATATCAAAAGAAAAAGTTATAGAGATTAATCCAGATGTAATTATAGTGCCTATATGGGATTCTACTGCTGCAAAGGATAGCAGTAGATTTTTAGAATTTTTAAGTAAGGATAAAAGCTATAAAGACTTGAAAGCTGTAAAAAATGGCAGAATATATCCTATTCCAGGAAAATATGTGTATATATATTCTCAATATGTTATAGATGGAATAGAAGAGTTAGCTAACAGTATTTATCAATTAAAAGATGATAAAGAATAGTATTTTTCAAAAGGAGAAAATATGTTTAAAATTACTTTAATTACATCAAACTATGATAATAGTTATACATTCAATAAAATATGTAAAAATCTAATGGATGAATATTGTGGGGAATTTAAATTCAGTTTTTTTAAATCTAATATAATAGATAAATCTGATGAAGAATATATAAAACTTGAAGAAGAAATAAGAACAAGTAATATAGTGTATGTTCTTCTTCATGGAGGAGTATCTAGTTTTAAAAAATTTCTGAATATAAAAAATAATTTTTGGGGAAAGCTTCCATTTTTTATTAATACTACAATTGATGATGAAAATAGAGAATTTGTTGAACAGGGTGGAATACCTGTATCAGTAATATATAATATGACAAAATATTATACATTAGGAGGAGAAGAAAATTATAAAAATATGATTCTCTATACAGCTTCAGAACTTGGAAATAAGAAATATTTATACAAAAAATATAATTATACCAAATGGGAAGGAATATATGATAATGGAAATATAGTAGAAAATGAGGAAGACTATATAAAAAAAATAGCAGAAGAACCTATGGCGATTGCTGTTCTGTTTCATGGAAAAGAATGGAACAGCAAACGAATAAAAGTAGTAGATAAATTTATAGAAGAGTTAGAAAAATTAGGAGTAACTCCTTATCCCATTTTTACAAATTCAATTTTGAAACAAGAAATCAAATCAAAAGGAATAAAATGGGTAATAGAAAATTACTTAAAATATAAAGGGAAAATAATTCCTAAAGTTATCATTAATTTAATGGCATATTCTCAAACTATATTTAGTGACCCAGGAGATGGAAGTGGAATAGTTGAAAAAAGTATTTTTGAAGATTTGAAAATTCCTGTAATACAGGCTATGAGCACTTATCAGAACAGAGAAATATGGGAAAAAGATATAAGAGGACTGGATTCAGAAGCTTTAACTACAGGTGTCTACTATCCAGAGTTTGATGGGCAGATAATTTCGGTAACATGTTGTACTTATGAAAGTATAAAAGATGAATATGGAGAGAAAAAAATATTTGTACCTATAGATGAAAGAGTAAATAAAATATCTAGAATGGCTGTAAACTGGGCAAAGTTAGGAGTAAAAAAAAATGAAGAAAAGAAAGTAGCTATTATTCTTCATAATATGCCACCAAGAAATGATATGATAGGAAGAGCTTTTGGATTAGATACCCCCAATTCAGCAAATAATATGATGAAATTATTTTCAAGTATGGGAATAAAGACAGAGTATGAATTTAAAGATGGAAATGAAATAGTAAATACTATTATTAAGGGTGTATCTAATGATAAAAAATGGCTGACTAGTGAGAAAGTTCTGGAAAAAAGTATTGATAAAATAGACAAGGAAAAGTATCTGGAGTGGTTTTCTAAATTAGATAAAGAGGTACAGGAAAAAATAGAAGCTCAATGGGGAAAAGCTCCAGGAGAATTTATGATTTATGACGATGTATTTCCAGTACCTGGGATTCTTAATGGAAATATATTTATAGGATTACAACCTTCAAGAGGTATGGAAGAAAAAGCAGAAGAGATATATCACAGTACAGATTTTATTATTCCACATCAATATTATTCTTTCTACAAATGGATAAAAGAAGTTTTTAAAGCAGATGTAATTTATCATGTGGGAACTCATGGAACTTTGGAATGGCTACCAGGGAAAGAGGTTGGATTAAGTGACAGATGCTGTCCAGATTTCAATATAGATGATATTCCACATCTATATCCTTATTCAATAAATATTTCTGGAGAAGGACTACAGGCTAAAAGAAGAAGCAATGCAGTGTTGATTTCATACATGATTCCTGCTCTTACCCTTTCTGGAGAATATGAGGATATAGAAGAAATAGACGATTTGATAAAACAGTATTATCTGGCTGAAATAGGAAAAGATTCAAAAGTAATAGACTTGAAAGAGAATATTATAAAAAGAGTATTAGAATATAAATATAATTTAGATATGGATATCACTGAGGAAGAGATAAGAAAAAATTATTCTCTTTTTATAAATAAACTTCACTCATACATAGAAGAACTTAAAAGTTCAGTAATAAAAGATGGGCTTCATATATTGGGAGAAGCTCCAGTAGGAGATAGATTAGCATCGTTGATTCATGCTCTATTGAGAATTGAAAACTGTGGAATGATGGCAGCAGAAGAAGCAGTGGGAAAGAGTTTAGGATATGATATAGAAGCTCTGAAAGAAAATCCTCATGGACATAATAAAATAGGAAAAACTAATTTAATGATACTGGATGATATAAGAAATATAACAGTAGAGATAGTAAGGGAAATATTAGGAGAAAAGAAATATCAAACTGTAGTTGAAAAAACAAAAGAATATAAAATAATAGATGAAAGCTATATTATACTTTTAGAAAAAAATATTTTAGAGATAGTATTACCTAAAATATTAGAAACAAAAAAAGAAAGCAAAAGTGTAGTAGATGGAGCTAATGGAAAGTTTATCGTTCCAGGACAGTCAGGATATCCAACAAGAGGGAATATAAATATTCTTCCAACAGGGACCAATTTTTATTCTATTGACCCATATAAAATTCCATCAAGAGCTTCATGGAAAGTAGGAATAAAACTGGCAGAAGAACTTATGAACAGATACATTGAAGATGAAGGAAAGCTTCCACAAAATATTGCTATGATTCTATATAGTGGAGATACAATAAAAACTAATGGTGATGATATAGCTGAAGCATTGTATCTTATGGGGGTGAAACCAGTATGGCTGAACAATGGAGATAGAGTAATAGGGCTAGAGGCTATTCCCTATGAAGAGCTGAGAAGACCTAGAATAGATGTAACATTAAGAATATCAGGATTGTTCAGAGATACTTTTCCTACTTTGATTAAACTTTTGGAAGATGGAGTGAATATAGTTTCTCAATTAGATGAAGATGATGAAATAAACTATATCAGAAAAAATTTGAAAGATGATATAGAAAAGTTATTGAAAGAAGGATATAATTTTAGTGAAGCTGAAAACTTATCAAAAGTCAGAATATTTGGATGTCCACCAGGAACATATGGAACAGGAGTAAGAATATTAATAGAATCACAACAATGGGAAACAAGAGATGATTTAGGTCAGGCATATATAAATTGGAGCAGCCATGCTTACAGCAGTAATTATCATGGAACCAAATTAGAAAATATGTTTGTAAAAAGATTGAAAAATATAGATGTTACAGTAAAAAATGAAGCATCAGTAGAGTTAGATATGTTGGAAAGTGACGATTACTATGCATATCATGGCGGATTAACAGCAGCAGTAAAATATGCCAGTGGGAAAGAAGCAAGATCTTACAGTGGAAATACAAGTGATCCAAATAATGTGAAAATAAAAAGTTTAAATGAAGAAACAGCAAGAATAATGAGAGCAAGAATATTGAATCCAAAATGGCTTGAAGGTTTGAAAAGACATGGATATAAAGGAGCTATGGAAGTAAGTGCGATGGTAGATATTGTATTTGGCTGGGATGCCACTGCTGAAGTTGCAGAAGACTGGATGTATGACAGAATAACAGAGAAGTATGTGCAAAATATAGAAAATAGAGAATGGATAAAAGAAAACAATCCTCATGCTTTAATGAACATAACTGAAAGGTTATTAGAGGCTGAACAAAGAGGAATGTGGAGTGCTTCACAAGAAAAACTTAATGAACTAAGAAAGATATATATGACTATAGAAGGTGATATTGAAGAATATGAAGAATAAAGAAAAATAGAATAGAATAAACTCTCTTGATATTAAATTAATAAATAATTTAAAAACAAGAGAGTTTTTTTATTTACTATTATAGATAATAATATTTTCATTTTCTATATTTTTTATAGTAGTATCTACTTCAAAGATTTCTTTTATTTTTTCTGGTATTAATATTTTTTGAGTTTTTCCAAAAGCTGTAATTTCACCATTTTTCATGAGAATTATATTATCACAGAATTTAAGGGCTAAGTCAATATTGTGTATAGAAAAAATAATTGTCTTATTTTCCATACTTTTTAAAAGTTTCATTAAATCTAATTGATGTTTTATATCCAAATGATTTATAGGTTCATCTAGAAGCATAATTTCACTTTGCTGAGCAAATGCTTTTGCAATAAAAGCTCTTTTTAATTCTCCACCAGATACTTTTCCAGCTCTTTTATCTTTTAAGTCTTTCAATTGAAATTGATAAAGAGCTTCGTCTATTATAAGTTTGTCTTTACTGCTATAATCAAAAAAGATTTTTTTATATGGATATCTTCCCATTTTTACAATATCTTCTATTGTTATTTCTTCTATTCCAGTAAAACTTTGTTCTACAAAAGATATTTTTTTTGCAAAATTTTTTCTTGGAATTTTTTCAATATTTTCTCCATCAATAAAAATATTATTTTTACTTGGAAGTTCTTTAATTATATGTTTTAAAAGAGTAGTTTTTCCTGAACCATTAGGTCCAAGTATTCCTGTAACACAATTTTGTTTTATAGCAATATTTACATTTTTTAAAATATATTTTCCATTTTGCATATAGGACAAATTCTTTATCTCTATCATTCTTTTCCTCCATATGAATAATTCTTTCTTATTATCCAAAGAAATAGCGGAGTTCCACAAAATGCTGTTATTACTCCAATAGGCATTTCTTCTGGAGAAAAATATGTTCTGGCAAATGTATCAGAAAGTACTAAAAAAAGACCTCCAGCAAAAACTGAAAAAAGAGTTAAAGATTTATGCTTGTATCCTATTATTTTTCTTGAAATATGTGGGATTACCAGACCTATAAAGCCAATTATTCCTGTAAGAGAAACCACTACTGATACAAGGAGGGTAGATATGATTATCAAGAATAATTTTATTAATGCAGTATTAATACCTAATGCTTTAGCACTGCTGTCTCCCATGAGAAGAATGTCTAATTCATATGAATAAATAATCATTATGATAAAAATGATTAATAAAAATAAAAATGGATAAAAAAGTTCATCCCATGAGGCTGAACTTAAACTTCCTGTCATCCAGAACATTGCAGTTACTAACTGAGAGTTATTTTTACTGCTGTATATAATTACAGTTGTACAGGCTGAAAAGAAAGCAGATACTCCTACACCAGTTAATATCAAACTACTTCCATTGAAAATTTGCTTTGAACTTATAAGGAAAACAGCAGCAATAGAAAGGAGAGCACCAATGAATGCTCCCTGTTCTATTGTTACCAGTTTCAGAAATATATAAGAATTACTAAGAATTATAACAGAAACTGCACCAGTTGAAGCTCCACTGGATATTCCTAATATATAAGGCTCAGCAAGATTATTTTTTGTTATAGTTTGCATTATTATTCCAACTAGAGAAAGAGAAGCTCCTGTAATGAAAGCCAGTATTACTCTAGGTACCCTTATATTCCATATTATATTTTCAATAGTTTTTTTCCATTCAGCAGAAAAATAGTCAGTTCTCATTATTTTGTTTATAATTATTTTAAAAACATGGTTGCTTGGTATTTTTACTGAACCAAATCCTACACATAAAATGCAGATTATTATTGATAGAAGGATTAAAACCAGAATTTTATTTTTTTTATTCATTTACTTGGTATACTTCCTTTGCTACTTTTTCAAAAAAGTCTACATTTCTTATTCCTGGAACTATTTCAGCTAGTTTTACTCTTATGAATTTATCATTTTTTACAGCTTTAAGTTCATTTAATTTAGGATTATCTTTAATAGCTTTTATTTTACCTTCAGAATCAGTTTCTTCCCTTATTCCAGTACTGTAATCTACTATTATAAAATAATCCGGATCTGCTGCTATTACATCTTCCCAGCTTGTTTCACCCCAAGTTTTTTCTACACCTTTACCAGATAAAATATTTTTACCATTTATTAATTTTAACAGATTAGGAGTAAATCCTTCAAAAACAGTAAATGCTTTATCAGTTCCTGAATCATATATAAAATATGTAAATTCTTTTTTTCCAGCAGTGCTTTTCTTTATTTCTTCAACTCTTGATTTTTCAGAGTTCACATAGTCTTGTGCTTCTTTTTCTTTATTAAATATTTTTCCAAACATTAAAAAATCATTGAATAAAGTATCTAAATCAGCATTAAAATCTATTGAAGATTGAGGAACAAATATATTTATATTATTTTTAACAATCATTTTTGAGTCTACACCTTTTTTAAAAGCTACCTCCCATCCAGTAACGAAATCAGGATCAGCAGCTAAAAGTTCTTCCAGAGAAGGCCATTTATCAGCTAATACAGGTACTTCTTTATAAGCAGAAGCAACAGATGGATATATTTCTTCCTCTAAAAATGCTGTTCCAGCCATATTATCTTTAAGTCCTAGTTTTAACATTATTTCTGTAGTAAATTGAGACATACTTACAGCTCTCTGTGGAGCTTTATCAAAATTAAAATTGTATTTTACCCCATTAATTTCTTGAGAATTAGTAAAAGCAAAAAGCATTGTACTAAAAGTTGTTAACAAAATTGCTATAATTTTTTTCATAAATATCCTCCTTTATTTTGTTTTGCTAATTATAATATAACATAAACTTTGAAAACTAAATAATTTTATTTTTAAAAACAGAGTATATGCTGAATATATATAACACGTCATTTTAGGGATAAATTAAAATTAAAAAACTGCTTTTAAAGTATAATTAATAAATATATTGTATTAATAAAAAAGATAACAAATTAATTGCAGATAAAATAATGAAAATTATTGATTTGAAATTTAATATTTCTGAAATATAAGACATAAAAAAATTTATAATATATTTAGATTGGATTTTAAAGTTCTATATATTTTTTATAACATTAATATAAAATTTGATATTATACTTGACATTATTGTTTGGATACTATACTATTAAAATTAGAATAAGACAAAAAGATGATTAGGTGCATATAAGCTTAATAGAGGAAGAGGGGTGAGAATCCCCCATAGCGCAAGCTGCTGTATGGTGGACGAAATCACATTATGTCACTGGGAAACTGGGAAGGCGTGAGAGTAGGATGAAGCTAAGTCAGAAGACTTACCAATTAATATATTTGAAAATGTAAATTTCTATTATTTTTTGAATTTCATTATTTCAGAATTGGTGCTCTGATTAGGTAAGTTATTTTGCCTAATCAGAGTTTTTTGTTTATTACAAAACAAATATCTGGGAGGAAATAATGAGAAGGACTTTAATGTTAGCTGCTGCATTAGCAGTTGGGACATCAATGACAACAATAGCAGAGGAAAATAGCGCCAGCCAAAGACTAAATGAAACAGTAATATCTACTGAAAATTTTGAGACTAGTGTATTGGATACAGCGAAAAATGTGACAATTGTAACACAGGAAGATATTCAAAACAAAGGAGCTAATACAGTAGCAGAAGCATTAAGAGGAGTGCCAGGGTTGGTAGTTAGATATATGGATGGAGGAAAACCAAATTTTGATATGAGAGGTTCAGGAGCCACATCTAATACAAATACAGTAGTATTATTAGATGGTGTCCCATTAAATGGAATAAATGGAAGTTATGAAACAGATCAAATTCCAGTGGACCAAATAGAAAAAATAGAAATAGTTCCAGCTGGAGGTACAGTAATGTATGGTGAAGGAGCTATTGGAGGAATAATTAATATTATTACAAAATCTCCAAAAGACAGAATAAATTATGGAAGTGTTGGTTTAGAAGCAGGTTCTTGGGGAACTACAAAAGGAACTTTAAGTTATGGAACAAAAATAGGAGAAAAATTCTTATTTGATACTTCTTACACTAATTACAAAACTGATGGATATAGAAGTGCATATCCAGGATATGATGATGGAGATAAAAGAGAATCAATATGGCTTAGAGGTAAATATTTGTTAAATGATGGTTATATTGAAGCTAAGTATAATCATAGCGAAAATGATGATTCCTTTACTGGGGCATTGACAAAGAAGCAATTTGAAGATAATCCAAAACAAATTGGAACAAGTGGAGGAATTGTTAAAGATAAAACAGATAGTTATTTACTTACATATAATCAAAAATTAACAGAAAATATTTCTGTTTTAATCTATGGAGGGTATTCAGAAAATGAAGGGGAATATAATTCTATATCTTCATATGGACCATATTTATCTAAAGATAGAATTATCCAATATTACTCAAAAGCGCAAATGAAGTATACTTATGGAGAAAATAGTTATGTAATTTTAGGTGTTGACTATAAAGATGGTAAGATTGAAGATAGAAAAGATTCTTCAACACCTGACAAAACTAAAGAGTCATATGCTGGATATATTTTAAATAAAACAACTTTTGGAGATTTGCAATTAACACAGGGATTTAGAAGAGAAATAAATAAATTAGATTCAGGAACAGCTATGGATAAAGATAAGTTTGAAAATAATTCATTTGAACTAGCAGCAAACTATTTATATTCTAATACAGGAAGTGTTTATTTAAACTTTGCACAAGGGTTTAGAATTCCAACAATAAATGATATGAATTTATGGCTAGGAAATTATGATGTTCAAAAAACAACAACATATGAGTTAGGAATAAAAGATATGAAAGGGAATACTAATATTTCAGCTTCGGTATTTTTAATAGATACAGATAAAGAAATATATTATAACCCTGAAGGGAGAATACCAGGAGCAGCTTGGCCAGGAGCGAATAAAAATTTTGATGGAACAGTAAGAAGAATAGGTACTCAATTATCACTACAGCACTATTTTGATAAACTTACTTTAAGAGAGAATATTTCATATATTCAACCTAAAGTTACTTCTGGAGAACATGATGGAAAAGAATTTGCTGGAGTATCAAGATGGCAGCTAAATGCAGGAGTGACATATAATTTTACTGAGAAATTGCTTGGAAATATAGATATGTATTATCTAGGAAAAGCATATGGGGAAGATGATTTTTCTAACAATTATGGAAAAGTTGGAGGATACACAACATTTGATTTAAATTTAAAATGTAAGGTTAATGAAGGATTGGAAATTTATGGAGGAATAAAAAATTTATTAGACAAAGAATATTCTACTACAGTAACTACAAGTGGAGGATATAAAGCATATTACCCAGCAGATGGAAGAAGTTTCTATGCAGGATTTAAATATAATTTTTAATAATTAAATATAAAGCAGGGAGAATTTTCCCCCTGCTTTATTACTATTGAAGAACACTTTAAAAAGGGATGTGAGGGTATTGAAAAAAATAATCTCTCTAATTTATATAATTTTTATATTTACCATTTCAATATCTATTCTGGGAGCAGAGGGAAAAAAATTTAATAGAATAGCCTCTCTGACATTAAGTGGAGATGAGATGATATTGAGTCTTGTAGAGCCTGAAAGAATAGTAGGGCTATGTGGAAAAATTAATGAAGAAACAGATATGTCTCATGTGTGGGAAAAAGCAAAAGAATTTCCAAAGATAGAAAGCAATATTGAAACAATGATAGAATTAGAACCAGATTTAGTAATAACAGCAGATTGGATGAAAAAAGAAATACTTCTGCAAATACAAGAAACTGGAGCAAATTTATATACCTATAAAACTCCTAAAAATTTTAAAGAACAAAAAGAACTTATAAAAGAATTATCAGTTTTAGTAGGTGAAGAAGAAAAAGGAGAAGAAATAGTGAAAAATATGGAAACTAGGCTTTTTGTTCTTCAAAAACAAATACATGATAATTATAATGAAGAAAAACTAAGAATATTAATGTATACATCTTATGAATATACAAGTGGAAAAAATACTACTTTTGATGATATAGTAAATCTTATTGGGGGAATAAATGCAGCTGCTGAAGCAGGGATCAATGGTTCACAAAAAATATCAAAAGAGAAAGTTATAGAATTAAATCCAGATGTAATAATAATACCTATATGGAGAGGACATATAAATTCTGAAGAGTTTTCAAAGTTTGTTATGAATGATTTAAGTTATGAAGATGTCAAAGCAGTAAAAAGCAAAAGAGTATATTTATTGAGGCATAAAGATATTTCTCCAACTTCTCAATATATGATTGAAGGAATAGAAAATCTTGGAAAGGCTATCTATAATTTAAGGGAGGAATAATCAATGGGAAAGACTAAATTAAATTTTAATGTTATGATAACTTTCTTTTTGATTATAGTAATTATTTTTTCTCTTTTCTATGGAGCAGTAAAAGTACCAATACCAGAAGTTATAAAAATATTATTAAATAAAACTGGAATAACTAATTTTGACATAATGAAAAAAAGTTTTATTCCAATTGTATATTATGTAAGATTTCCTAGGATAATGACAGCAGTAATTGTAGGAGGAGCTTTAGCTGTATGTGGATGTACAATGCAGAGTCTTTTAAAAAATCCCATAGCAGATTCAGGAATAATAGGAATCTCAAGTGGAGCAAGTCTTGGGGCAGTGATATCTATAGCCTTAGGATTAAGTTCAAAATATATTTTTGCAATGCCATTATTTTCTATATTCTTTTCTTTGGTGATATCAGCTATAGTGTACAGACTTTCAACTTTAAGAGGTAAAAGTGATAATCTATTATTGATACTTTCTGGAATTGCTATAAGCAGTTTTGTAGGGGCTATATCATCTATAATACTTACAAATCTTATGGAAGCTCAAATAAAGGAATATATTTTCTGGTCTATAGGAAGTCTTAGTGGGAGAAGATGGGAGCATTTTTTATTTGGAGTAGGTCCTGTTATAATTTTAGCTTTTATTTTGTTTTGTCATGGAAAAGAACTGAATATACTTTTGTTGGGAGATGAGGAAGCAAAGTCTTTGGGAATAAATATAAGAAAAATGAGAAAGAAAATACTTGTGATAGTTGCAGTATTAACAGCTGTTTCTGTATGTATAAGTGGAAATATAGGGTTTGTTGGACTCGTTGTTCCACATATGCTGAGAAAAATAATTGGAGCAGACAATAGAAAGCTGTTAAAAGGATCATTTCTAACAGGAGCTTTTTTTCTCACATTAAGTGATTTAATATCAAGAGTAATTTTAGCTCCTAGTGAAATAAGTGTAGGAATAATTACTTCATTAATAGGAGCACCATATTTTATTTATCTAATAATTAAAATTAGAAAAGAGGGAAAAGGGCTATGAATAACTTTACTTTGAAGCTTAAAAATGTGTATTACAAAATAGATGAAAGAGAGATATTAAAAAATATATGTTTTGAATGCAGTCAGGGAGAAATTATAGGGATAATAGGTCCCAATGGTTCTGGAAAAACTACCCTTCTAAAAACAATAAATGGAATAAATAAAATAGACAGAGGGAAAATACTTCTTAATGATAAAAGTATTGCAGAGTATAAGGAAAAAGAATTAGCAAAGAAAATTTCTTTTATGAATCAAAATACGAATCTTGGTTTTGATTTTTCATGTATAGATGTAGTAGTTTTAGGAAGATATCCATATCTGGAAAGATTTCAGGAATATAGCAGAAAAGATATAGAAACAGCAGAAAAATATATGAAGATGACAAATACTTTAAACTTTAAAGATAAGTCTATACTGGAACTTTCTGGTGGAGAGAGACAAAGAGTGCTTTTTGCCAAAGTACTTACACAGGAAAGTGACATAATGCTTTTAGATGAACCGTCAGCCAGTTTAGATATGATGTATGAAGATGAGCTTTTTAAGCATGTAGAAAGTATGAAAGAGGAATCTAAAACAGTGATATCAGTAATTCATAATTTGAGAATAGCAGTAAAATATTGTACAAGACTTATACTGCTCTCCAATGGAGAAATAGTTAAAGATGGAAAGCCAGAAGAAGTTATGACAGAAGAAAATTTGAATAAGGTATATGGAATAAATGCGAGAGTTTACCATAATTCTATATCTGGATTATTAGATTTTTGTATATTATAGAAATTAGGAGGAACAAATGTTAAAAGTATTAGAAACAGGAGATAAAATATATAAATATAATAAAAGTGTTATAGTAAAATTTTCTGGAAAGAGAGCTGTACTAAGCACAGGAGTTATAAATGGAGGATATAGTGAACATCTGACTTCTGTTTTTAATAATGATGCAAAAACTGCGCCAGGAATGGGATGTCAGCTAAAAGCTCCAACATATAAGGAGCATATGGAAATCATAGCAGGAGAATTAGGGCTTGACCCTCAATATACAACTGGAATGGGAACAGCAGCAGATATGAAAAATATGAGTGTGACTATAGAAAAGTATGGAGATTTAAGTGTTACTGCCTTGATAACGGGAGGAATAGAAACAAATGGAGGGCGTGTTGGGGATCCAGCCTCTTATGTTGAAAATAATGGAAAAACAGAGAAAATAAAGCATGGAACTATAAATATAATTGTAGCTGTTAATGGAAATTTACCTCCAAGAACTTTAACAAGGGCAATGATTACTATAACTGAAGCAAAAACAGCAGCAATACAGGAATTGTTGGAAGGAAGTAAATATTCAAATGGAATAGCAACTGGGTCTGGAACAGATGGTGTTATAGTTTACAGTAATCTTGAAAGTGAAGCTGTATATAATGATTCTGGAAAGCATTCAAAATTAGGAGAATTAATAGGAAAAGCTGTAAAAAAAGGAGTAAAAGAAGCTTTAGCAAGACAATCAGGCTTAACTCCTGAAAAACAAAAGTCTATATTTAGAAGAGGAAGAAGATATGGCATAACAGCTGAAGAAATATGGAATAGATACGTTGAAAAATATCCAGAAAAAACTGAGGAAAAATTAGAATACATGGAATTTATTGAGAAAATAGAAAAGAATGAGGAGACAGTTGCTCTTACTTCATTATATATTCATTTACTGGATCAGTTAGAGTGGAATCTGCTTTCAGAAGAAACAGTGAAAGAGCAGTGTGAACAAATAAGAAAACTTATTTGTGATAAGCTCCAAATCAACTATGAATTAGAAGAAAAGAAAGAGGAGATATTAAACTATTTGATAGGAAGATATATCATGACTTTTGTAAAATATATTACAGAAAAATGGGGGAACAATGTTTAAAATTATATTTATAACTTCTATGTTTGATAATATGCATAGTTTAAATAAAGTATGCAGTTCTATAGTTAAAGAATATCAAGGAAAGTTTGAGTTTAAATTTTTTACAGCTTTTGAAATAGATTCTTCTGATACAATATATAATCAATTGGAAGTTCATACTGAGAAAAGTGATCTAATATGTATGATGATACATGGAGGAATATCAACCTTTAAAAATTTTTTAAAATTTAAAAAGAAATTTCAAGGGAAAAAACTATTTTTTATACATTCAACAATAGAAGATGAGACAAGAGAATTTACTTCTGATTCAGGACTATCACCTCTTGTACAAGAAAAATTGACTAAATATTATCTTTTAGGGGGAGAGAAGAATTATAGAAATATGATTCTATATGCAGCAAATACTCTAGGAAAAGATAAATATGAAATAGAAGAGTGTCAATATCCACAATGGGAAGGAATCTATAACAATGGAGAAATAGTAAAAGATACAGATAAATTTATTGAAAGTATAGCAGAAGAAAAAAATATAGTGGGGATACTTTTTCATGGCCGAGAATGGCAGAGCAGAAGAATGGAAGTTATTGATAAGTTTATAGAAGAAATAAAAAAAGAAGGAGGGATTCCTTTAGCTGTCTTTACTAATTCTGTTCCAGATCCATCTATAAAATCAAGAGGAACAAAATGGGTAATAGAAAATTATTTCAAAAAAAATGAAAAAGTTATACCAGGAGCAATAATAAATCTCATTGGATATTCCCAAAGTATATTTAATGAGCCGGGGGATGGAACATCTGTAGTCGAAAAAAGTATATTTGAAGATATGGGAGTTCCTGTAATACAAGCTATGACTACATATCAAAATAGAGAAATATGGGAAGAAGATGTTCGTGGGCTGGATACTATGACTCTTACAACAGGGGTTTATTATCCAGAGTTTGATGGACAGATTATTTCAGTTACTTGCTGTACTCATGAAATTATTAAAGATGAATTTGGAGAAAAATCTGTTTTTATTCCAATCAATGAAAGAGTAAATAAAATAGCAAGAATGGCTATGGGATGGACAAGATTATCCCAGAAAAAGAATGAAGATAAAAAAGTAGCAGTAATATTTCACAATATGCCTCCAAGAAATGACATGATAGGGTGTGCCTTTGGATTGGATACACCTAATTCTGTGTATAATATGGTGGAAGCTTTTGGCGAAATGGGTATTAAAACTGAGTATAAATTTAAAGATGGAAATGAGATAATTCAGAAGATTATAAAAGGGGTATCAAATGATCAGAAATGGCTGACTTCTGAAAAGGTATTAGAAAAAAGTATAGATACAATAGATAAGGAAAAATACTTGAAGTGGTTTGATCAGCTTGATGAAAAAGTTCAGAAGAAAATGGAAGAACAATGGGGAAAAGGCCCAGGAGAATTTATGGTATATGAGGATGTACTGCCAGTTCCTGGGATACTCAATGGAAATATTTTTATAGGACTACAGCCTGCAAGAGGAATGATATGCAGAGCAGAAGAAGTATATCACAATACAGATTTTATGATTCCTCATCAATATTATTCATTTTATAAGTGGATAAAGGAAGTATTTAAAGCAGATGTGATTTATCACGTGGGAACTCATGGAACTTTAGAATGGCTGCCAGGAAAAGAGATAGGATTAAGCAGCAGTTGCTGCCCAGATTTTAATATAGATGATATTCCACATTTGTATGATTATTCTATTAATGTAACAGGTGAAGGATTACAGGCTAAAAGAAGAAGCTATGCAGCGCTCATATCGTATATGATTCCAGCTCTTACTTTAGCGGGAGAGTATGAGGACATAGAAGAAATAGATGAATTAATAAAGCAGTATTATCAAGCTGAAAATGCAAAAGATTCAAAATTGGAAGGAATTAAAGAGGATATATTAGATAGAGTGTTTAAGTATAACTATAATTTGGATATGAATTTAGATAAAGAAAAAGTTTTAGAAGATTATAAGTTCTTTATAAATAAGCTTCATTCATATATAGAGGAATTAAAAAGTTCAACAATCAAAGATGGACTTCATATATTAGGAGAACCAGCAGAAGGAGACAGATGTGCTACTTTAATTCAAGCTCTTATGAGAATAGACAACTGTGGAATGCTGGCAGCAGATAAATCTGTTGGAAAAGCTCTGGGATATGATTTGGAACAATTAAAGAATGAGCCATATGATTTTTCTGAAAATGGAAAAACTAATCTTATGATTTTAGATGATATAAGAAATATAACTTTAGATATCATAAAAGAAATATTATCAGATAATAAAACAGAATTAAAAAGTGAATATTCAGGATATGAGGTAAAAAATAGAAAATATATTTTAGCTCTTAAAAATAATATATCAGAAACTGTTTTACCAAAAATAAGAGGAGTAGCAAGAGAAAAAGAAAGTACAATAAAAGGAGCTGAGGGGAAATTTATTATTCCAGGACAATCAGGGTGTCCCACAAGAGGAAATATAAACATTTTACCTACAGGAACTAATTTTTATGCAATAGATCCTAACAAAATCCCATCAAGAGCATCATGGAAAGTAGGAATGCAGTTAGGAGATAAACTTATAGAAAGATATATTGAGGATGAAGGAAAAATACCTCAAAATATAGCTATGCTGGTCTATGGTGGAGAAACTATGAAAACTAATGGAGATGATATTGCAGAAGCATTATACCTTATGGGAGTAAGACCAATATGGCTGAATAATGGAGATAGAGTAATAGGATTAGAAGTTATTCCCTATGAAGAATTGAAAAGGCCAAGAATAGATGTAACATTGAGAATAACAGGATTGTTTAGAGATACTTTTCCAATCCTTATAAGATTATTAGAAGAAGCAGTAAATCTGGTATCGCAATTAGATGAACCTGAGGAAATAAACTATATTAGAAAAAATATGAATGAAGAGATAGAACAGCTTTTAAAAGAAGGATATAAATTGAGCGAAGCTGAACATGTTTCAAAAATGAGAGTCTTTGGGTGTCCGCCAGGTACATATGGTGCTGGAGTGGGAGTGCTCATCAATTCAAAGGAATGGGAAACGAGAGAAGATTTAGGAAAAGCATATATAAATTGGAGCAGTTATGCTTATGGAAAAAGCTATCATGGAACCAAAGCAGAAAAGATATTCACTAAGAGAATGTCTAAATCAGAAATAACAGTAAAAAATGAAAGTTCAGTTGAAATAGATATGCTGGAAAGCGATGATTACTATACATATCATGGCGGATTGGTAGCAGCAGTAAAATGTGCCAGTGGAAAAGATCCTCATTCATATAGTGCAGATGCAAGTGATCCAGAATCAACAAAAATAAAAAGTTTAAAAGAAGAAACTGCCAAAATAATGAGATCAAGAATACTGAATCCAAAGTGGTTTGAAGGTTTAAAAAGGCATGGGTATAAAGGAGCTCAGGAAGTAAGTTTTATGGTAGATATATTCTTTGGGTGGGATGCAACATCTGAGATAGCTGAAGATTGGATGTATGATAAAATAGCTGAAAAATATATTGAAAATGAAGAAAACAGAGAGTGGATAAAAGAAAATAATCCACATGCAGTGATGAATATAGCTGAAAAACTTTTAGAAGCTAATCAAAGAAATATGTGGAGTACATCTCCAGAAAAACTAGAAAGTTTAAGAAAAATATATTTAAGTATTGAAGGTGATATAGAGGCATATGAAGAGTAAAAAAAATATTAAATATCTTGTGTTGTGGCTGGCTGATGATTGTAATTTAAATTGCAAATATTGCTATGCCCACCCTGCATTTACTCATAAATTAATGTCTTTTGAAACTGCTAAAAAAGCAATAAATCTTTGTGTAGATAAAAACTTTACTCTGATATTGGCAGGGGGAGAACCTCTGCTTAATTTCGGGGTAATAGAAAAACTTTACCAATATTTGAAAGAAAATAGATATAAATGTAAGGTAGGACTCCAAAGTAATGGGACATTGATAACAGAAGAAATAGCCGAAAAACTTGCAAAAATGGATATAAATATAGGAATCAGTTTTGATGGAACTGTAGCTATTAATGAGGAAATGAGGGGAGGAACTAAAAAAGTTCTTCAAGGGATAAATTTTCTTAGGGAGTATAAAAAAGATATAAACATAAATTGTGTAGTAACTAATAAAAATATTGAAAAACTTGAAAAATTAATAGAAATGGCATATTACTTAGGAAATGTAAGAGGAATAGGACTTGATCTTTTACGAACTGCTGGAAACTGTAACATTAATAAAGAGATACAACCTCCAGCTGATGGGGATATTTATATTAGTTTAAAAAAGGCATATGAAAAGATTCGGCTTCTTACAGAACTCACAGGGAAAAAAGTAGGGATAAGAGAAATAGAAGAAACAAAAATGAGAGAATGTATGGGATGCAGCAGTAACAATTATTGTTATTCATCATTAGGTCAGGCCATGGTAGTAACTCCAGATGGAGATACTTATCCATGCAGTTCTCTTGTTGGAAATAGGGAATATTATATGGGAAATATAGATGAAGAAATTGAGATGAAGCAATTATCTTCAGGGAAATATGAAAGATGTAATATATGTGAATATAGGAAAATTTGTAAAGGATGCTGTCCTTCGAGAATGCTGTATAATCAAAAATATGAAACAGAAGATAAAGATTGTATTCTGCGAAAGGCAGTGTTTAAAATACTGGATGAAGAAAGGAAAATAAATGAGTAATAGAAATTTTCTCTATCCTTTTACAGGGATAGTAGGGCAAGAAAAAATGAAAGAAGCATTAATATTGAATATAATAAACCCAGCTTTGGGAGGGGTGCTTATAAGAGGAGAGAAGGGAACAGCAAAATCTACATTAGTTAGAGGTCTTGCCAGTCTTCTTGCAGAGAGGGATGAAAACCATTGTGAATTTCATTGCGACCCTGAGAAACCTGATGAGTTTTGTGATGAGTGCCTAAAAAAATATAAAGCAGGAGAAGAGATTCAGATAATTCAAGGTAAAATGAAAGTAATAAATCTTCCAATAAGTGCTACAGAAGACAGAGTCGTAGGAACATTGGATATTGAACATGCAATAAAAAATGGAGAAAAGAAATTTGAAAAGGGAATACTTGCTCAAAGTAATAGAAATATTCTCTATGTAGATGAAATAAATTTATTGGATGACCATATAGTTGATGTTTTATTGGATTCAGCAGCTATGGGAGTAAACAGTATAGAAAGAGAAGGGATATCATTCAGCCACCCAGCTAAATTTATATTGGTAGGGACAATGAATCCAGAAGAAGGAGATTTGAGACCTCAATTATTAGACAGGTTTGGACTGGTGGTAGATGTAGCAGGAGAAAAAGAAACAAGCAAAAGAGTAGAAGTAGTAAAGAGAAGGCTTGAATTTGAGGCAGACTCTGAAAAATTTATAAAAAAATATGAAAAAGACGAAAATGAATTAAAAGAAAAAATAGAAAAAAGTAAAAAAATATTAAAAAATGTTAAATGCAGTGATGAAATGTATGAAATTGCAGCTAAAATATCAATAGCTTTGAATGTTGATGGACATAGAGCAGATATAAGTGTTATAAAAACAGCTATAACAATAGCTGCATATGAAGGAAGAGAAGATGTAGCTAAGGAGGATATGTTGAGAGCAGCAGTATTGACATTGCCTCATAGAATGAGAAAAACTCCTTTTGAAGATGGTGTGTTGGAAGAAAGCAAATTAGAAAAGCTCATAGAAAACTTATAAGGAGGGAAATATGACATTTCCTTTTGTAGCAGTTGAAGGACAGGAAAGAATAAAAAAAGCTCTTCTTCTAAATATAGTAAATAAAAAAATAGGAGGAGTGCTGATAAATGGAGAGAAAGGAACAGCAAAATCTACATTGGTTAGAGGATTAGGAGAATTATTTTCTGAAATAAAAGTGATAAATCTCCCTTTAAATATAACAGAGGATAATCTGGTAGGAAGTATAGATATAGAAAAAACTATGAAATCTGGAAAAAAAATATTTCAAGAGGGACTTTTAAAAAAATGTCATGGAAATATTTTATATGTAGATGAAATAAATCTATTAGGAGACAGTATAGTAAGCAGTGTATTAGAAGTAGCTTCACGCGAGATGAATTATGTAGAAAGAGATGGAGTAAGTTTTTCTCATGAATGTAGATTTGTTTTAATAGGAACAATGAATCCAGAAGAGGGAGATTTAAGGCCTCAATTATTAGATAAATTTGGTCTTTATGTAAATGCTGTTGGAACTTGTGATGTTTTGGAAAGAGTAAGAATAGTAAAGAAAAGATTGGAATATGAAAATAGTCCCATAGAATTCTGTAAAAAATATGTTGAAGAGGAAGAAATATTAAAAGAAAAAGTAAATCATGCCAGAGAAAGAGTAGAAAAGATAAAAGTTAGTGAACAGATAATGAATATAGCTGTTAAGATTGTAGAAGAAGCTAATACAATAGGTAATAGAGCTGAAATAATTCTTGTTGAAACAGCTAAAGCTTTGGCAGCATTAGATGGAAGAAGTTATCTAAATATAGATGATTTAAAAGAGGCAGCTATATTTGTTCTTCCTCATAGAACAAATCAAAAACAAGAAAGTACACCTCAAAATAAGGAAAATGAACTGGAAGATAATAATCATGAAAATGAACAAGAGGATAATGGATCAAAAGAAAATAATCTTCCAGATGAAGAACAGAAAAAAGAAACTTCTGAAGAGAGTGGAAAAGAAAATAAAGAAAAAAATGATTCTGAAACCTCTGAAAATTCAGATAAGAATGAAGAAAAAAAGAAAAATAATGAAAACACAGAATCTGAAGAAGAGTTTGGAATAGGAGAAATATTTAAAGTAAAGGATATACTTATAGATACTATACATGATACTAAAAAAAGAGCTGGAACAGGAAAGAGATGTAAAACTAAAAGCGGTTCTTTACAAGGAAGATATATAAAGAGTACTTTGCCAAAGGGAAAAATCACAGATTTTGCTTTTGATGCAACAATAAGAGCAGCAGCTCCATATCAGCCAAAGAATAAAGAAAATAATCTGATGATAAGCATAAAAAAAGAGCATATAAGAGTTAAGGTAAGAGAAAAAAGAACAGGAGCAAGCATTCTTTTTGTAGTGGATTCCAGTGGTTCTATGGGTGTTAAAAAAAGGATGGAAGCAGTAAAGGGAGCAATTATGTCTTTGTTAAAAGATGCCTATGAAAAAAGAGATAAAGTAGGAATGGTATCTTTCAGAAGAGATAGAGCAGAGGAATTGTTGCCTATTACCAGAAGTATAGATTTGGCACAGAAAAAATTGGAAAAACTAACAACAGGAGGAAAAACTCCATTAGCTGAAGGTATTGCAAAGGCATATACAATAATGAAAAATGAAATAAGAAAAGATAAAGAAATTGTTCCTTTAATAGTATTCTTATCTGATGGTAAAGGAAATTTTTCTGTTTCAGGAAAAGATCCAGTGAAAGAGAGTATCGAAATGGCTGAAAAAATAAAAAATGATGGAATAAGAGTCATAGTAATAGATACAGAAGAAGGTTTTATAAAACTTGAAATGGCAAAGACATTGAGTGATGCTATGAAAGCAGATTATTATAAACTTGAAAATCTAAAAAGCGAAGATGTGCTAAAGCTTATAAAAGATAATATATGAAAGAGTGTATTGGAAAGGAATAAGAATGTATAAGCTATTAAACAGAACAGACTTTTTTAACAGTGATGAAATAGAAAAAGATATGCAGCACTATATTTCAAAATATGGGTTTGATGGGTTTGAATTAATAAAATTTACAGATGTAGATAATACTTATTTAAAAAATTATATTAAAGGTTATCATATGCGTTTCTTTCCATCTTGGCTGGAGCTATACAATGAAGATTTAAATGCACTATATGAAGAGGTGAAGGATAAAAAATATTTTAAATCTTTATGTGGAGGAGAAAACAGCAAAGAAGAATTAATTGAATACTACAAAAAAGAATTAGAAACAGCAAAAAAATTAGAAGTAGAATATGTAGTACTTCATGCCTGTAATTCGAAAGTCACAGAAAGTATGACTTATGATTTCAAATATTCAGATGAAGAAGTTTTAGAAAATGTTGTGTCATTGATAAATGATTTATTTGATAATGGAGAATATACTTTTAAACTTTTATTAGAAAATTTATGGTGGCCAGGATTAAAACTTACAAATAAGAAAGAAGTGGAGTATATTCTAAATAATGTAAAATATAAAAATATAGGGTTTATGCTGGATACTGGCCATATGATAAATAATAATAGAGATATTAAAAATTCAGATGAAGCTGTAGCTTATATAAAGCGGAATATAGAAAATCTAGGAGAGTACAAAAATTATATTTTTGGAATACATCTCAATTATTCTTTATCAGGAGAATATGTGAAGCAGGTAGTAAAAGAACATAAGGATAAAGAATTGAATATAGAAGATATTATGAATAATATATACATACACATCAACTCTATAGATTATCATGATCCTTTTGAAAATAAAGGGATAATAGATATAATAGAATCCTTACCTATTGAATATCTTGTATATGAAGTGATTGCAAAAACTAAAGCAGAACTGAAAGATAAAATAGAAAGACAAGATAAAATATTAGGAAAGTTTTATAAAAAATAATGATTATCATAAACTAAAGGAGTACAAAGGAGGAAAAATGAAAAAAGTAGTAGCGTTTCCAACAAGAGATGGGATAAGTATTGAAAAACATTTTGGTCACAGTGACAAATTTTTTATTTGTGTAGTAGAAAATGGTGTAGTGGCAGCACAAGGTATTACAGAAGAATTGGAAAAGGCTCATGGAGCAGCAGCAAAACTATTAAAAGACAAAGGTGTAAATGTTGTAATTACTGGGCATATAGCTTCAACAGTATTTGAAGCTATAAAAAATAATGGAGCAGAAATAATATTAGGGATAGAAGGCAGTATTGATGAAGCAGTAAAGGCATACATAGAAAAAAAACTTGCAAGTAAAGATGAAGAAGAGTATGTACATCATTATACAAATCATACTCATGAATGTTGTAAAACTAAATAAATATAAAAATTAACATAAAAAAGTGAGGAATCTAAAAAAAATTTCTCACTTTTTTATTATTAATATAATAAATATTTTTTTAATATTCTGAAAATGAAATAGAAAAAAATACACATAGAAATTATAACTCAAGGATATAAATATGTTTAAAACTATAAAAGATAATCTTTATAATGAAATAAAAAATATTTATAGAAAAAAAATTTCAAAAAACTATAAAATGAAAAAAATATACCGAAAATAACTTGACAAGAGTTACCTGAAGTTGTATACTTACATCAAACAAAAATAAGAAGATTTATATTTTAAAGGGGGGAGAAGATATGAGAAAATTTAAAACGATTATGTCAGTATTGTTTTTACTGAGTATTCTTTCAGGATGTGGAGGAAGTAAAGAAACAGCTGTATCAGTAGAAGATAAGGCAGAACCAGTGAAAAATAATATTGTAACAATAGCAAATGATGTAGAACTTTCTTCGATGGATACAGGGGTAGCAACTGATGGAACTGCATTTGAAGCTATTGCAGCAACAATTGAAGGACTTTATCAACAGGATGCAGCAGGGAATATTATTCCAGGTATGGCTATAAAAGAAGAAGTAAGTGAAGATGGAAAAACACGTATTTTTACTCTTAGAGATGCGAAATGGAGTAATGGACAGCCAGTAACAGCAAATGATTTTGTATTTGCATGGAGACGTCTTGCTGATCCTAAAACAGCATCTCAATATGGATATATGGTAGAAGTTGCAGGAGTAAAAAATGCTGCTGCAGTACAAAAAGGAGAAAAAGCAGCTTCTGAACTTGGAATAACAGCAGTAGATAGTAAAACTTTAAAAATAGAATTGGATTATCCTGTTCCATTTTTTGATCAACTAGTATCATTTCCAGTATATTATCCAATTAATGAAGAATTTTATAATAAATATAAAGAACAATATGCACTTACTCCAGAGGCTATATTAGCTAATGGACCTTTTAAAATGACAGAATGGAATCAAGGTGCTAACTATACAATGGTAAAAAATGAGCAATACTATGATGCTGATAAAGTAAAAATAGATGGATTAAATTTTCAGGTAGTAAAAGATGCTCAATCAGCAATGGTTGCTTTTGAACAGGGAACTGTAGATTATGTAAAACTAACAGGAGAAATGGTAGAGCAATATAGAAATTCTCCTGAATTTATAAATACTTTGGGAGGATATTTATGGTATCTTTCACCTAATCAAAAAGTAGCAGGGCTTGAAAATCTTAATCTTCGTATGGCACTGGCACTTTCATTTGATAAGGAACAGATAGCAGAATATCTTTTAAAAGATGGATCAATAGCTGCAAACTTTGCAGTTCCAGTAAAATTAGCAGTAGGACCAGATGGAAAAGATTTTCGTGAAACTGCTCCAACATATTTAAATACAAATAAAGAGAAAGCAAAAGAATATTTTGAAAAAGCTAAAGTGGAACTTGGAAAAGATAAGTTTTCATATGAATTGTTATTTGAAGATACTGAAGCAAGTAAAAAAGTTGCAGAGTATCTGAAATCTGAAATAGAAACAAATCTTGTAGGAATGACTATCAATTTAAAACAACAGCCCAAAAAAGCTCGTTTGCAATTAATGAGAAACAAAACATATGATATAGGACTTACTCGTTGGGGACCAGACTATGCAGATCCAATGACTTATCTTGATTTATGGATTACAGGTGGATCATCCAACTATGGAAATTGGTCAAATGAAAAATATGATAAACTTATTTTTGATGTAAGTAAAGGTGATTTAACTGGTAAACCTTTAGAAAGATGGGAAGCATTAAAAGAAGCTGAAAAAGTTTGTTTAGATGATGCAGCAATTATTCCAGTATATCAAACAGGATCAGCTGTTATGATAAATAAAAATTTGACAGGATTTGAATTCCATTCAGTGGGAATACCTACAATTTATAAGAATATTGTAAGAAAATAATTTAAAAATATATTTTTTATACAGCACAATGCTGTTTAGGTATTGTGCTGTATTTTTATTATTATAAATTCAATAATAAAAATATTAAACTATAGATAATAATATACTGTTTAAAAATTTAATGTATAGAGTAATTTTTAAAGGAGTAAAAAGAAGATGATCAAATATATAATAAAACGTTTAGCTATTGCTGCTGTAACTCTTATTGTTATAATTTTCATATTATATTTAATGCTCCAGCTAATGCCTGGAACACCATTTAATGATGAAAAATTAACAGAAGCTCAAATGGCAATAGTAAAAGCAAAATATGGATTAGACAAACCATTTTTTATTCAATTTTTTAATTATCTTAAACTTATGCTGCAGGGAGATTTTGGAGTAAGTTATTCTATTCAGCCAAATATGCCTGTATCACAAATGCTTGATGCTCGCTTGTGGACATCTATTCGTATAGGGCTGCAGGCTGTTATAGTGGGAGTTATTTTAGGTTTATTGTTAGGAATAACAGCAGCATTAAAAAAGAATACATGGATAGATACATTATCTTCATTATTAGCAGTTATAGGAGTATCTATACCTTCATTTGTTTTTGCATTATTTTTTATTTTATTATTTGCTAAAAGATTAAATATACTTCCTGTATTATATAATGTTCATCAGCCGTTTATTTCAAGTATCATGCCAACTATAGCACTTTCAGTTTTTACTGTAGCAAATATAGCTCGTTTTACTCGAAGTGAAATGGCAGAAGTATTGGGAAGTGAGTATATGCAGCTGGCACAATCTAAAGGATTGAGCAAAGAAATACTGATATTTCGTCATGCTTTAAGAAATACTTTAATACAAGTGATAACAGTATTGGCACCTTTGATAGTAGGACTGATGACAGGATCATTGGTAATAGAAAAGATGTTCTCAATACCAGGAATTGGACAGTTATTAACAATGGGAATACAAGTAAATGATTATAATGTCATTATGGCATGTGCATTTATTTACAGTTTGATGTATATTGTTATAATGTTAGCAGTAGATTTATTGTATGGAGTAATAGATCCACGTATTAGATTGGTAAAAGGAGGAACAAATGAGTGATCAAAGAATAGTTTTTCAGGAGGATGATTTTAAGCTTGCTCATCATAAAGACCTCTATATAGACAAGGTCTATGAAAACCATTCTTTCTGGAGGGATTTTTTTATACGTTTAAAAGCCAACAAAGGAGCAATGATTGGACTTGGATGTATAAGTATAATAATTCTATTGTCAATAATAGCTCCAATGCTATCTAAATTTCAGATAAATGGAAATAATCTTGCTCATCAGAGCCTGCCTCCAAAAGTCCCATTTCTTCAAAATTTAGGAGTAGCAGATGGATATATGAGAGGGAAGGATATATATGCTGTAAAAAAGATAAAAGATGTATTTTATTTTTTTGGAACTGACACAATGGGAAGGGATATATGGCTGAGAACCTGGAGTGGAACTCGTATTTCACTATTAGTAGCAGGAGCAGCTATTATTATAGATATGGTAGTTGGAATGACATATGGACTTATCTCTGGGTACTTTGGAGGAAAAGTAGATATGGTTATGCAGCGTATTATTGAGATACTCAATTCTATTCCTACATTAGTAATAGCAACACTGATGCTGGTAATTTTAAAACCAGGAATTATACCAATTTTATTTGTTTTGGTATTGACAGGATGGATAGGGATGAGCCGTATTGCTCGTGCTCAGATGCTTAAACTGAAAGAACAGGAGTTTGTTCTTGCTTCAAAAACATTAGGTGCCTCAGATATGCATATAATTTTTAAGGACATTTTACCAAATATATTTGGACAGCTTATTATTATGTCAATGTTTTCAATACCTAATGCGATATTTATGGAAACAACGCTTTCTTTTGTAGGCTTGGGAATTCCAGCTCCAAATGTATCATTGGGAGTAATGATATCAGATGGATTTAAGTCATTTATGATATCTCCATATATGACTATTATTCCTGCTATGATATTAGCTATTCTTATGCTGAGTTTTAATTTACTGGCTGACGGATTAAAAGATGCTTTTGATCCTAAAATGAAAGAGATGTAGGAGAGGAAATATGGAAAAAGAGAGAGTATTATCAATTCGTGATTTAGATATTTGTTTTCGTACATCTAATGGAGTAGTAAATGCTATACGTGGTGTGCGTTTAGATTTATTTAAGGGGGAAACTATTGCAATAGTTGGAGAATCAGGGTCTGGAAAATCTGTAACTGTAAAAGCTATAATGGGTATTTTGAGCAGTAATGGATTTATTAATAATGGAAGTATAATATTTAAATATACAAATGAAAATGGAGAAAAAATAACAAGAGATATAATAAAACTGACACCAAAAGAGATGCAGAAACATATCTGTGGAAAAAGAATAGCGATGGTATTTCAAGATCCTATGATATCTTTAAATCCAACTATGACTATAGGAAAACAGATTATGGAGGGAATGTGCTATCACTATAATATTTCTAAGAAAGAAGCTTACAGGAAAGCAGTAGAACTGTTGGAAGAGGTAGGCATAACAGAACCTGAAAAACGTATGAAAAATTATCCGCATCAATTATCAGGAGGAATGCGTCAGCGTGTAGTTATAGCTATTGCTCTTGCTTGTGATCCAGATATATTGATATGTGATGAACCTACTACAGCATTAGATGTAACAATTCAAGCAAAAATATTAGAGCTAATAAAAGAAATACAAACTAAAAAGAATATTTCTGTAATATATATAACACATGATCTTGGAGTAGTAGCAAAAGTTGCAGACTATGTAGCTGTAATGTATGCTGGAAAGATAATAGAAAAGGGAAGTGTAGAAGAAATATTTTATAATCCTCGTCATCCATATACATGGGGGCTTTTATCATCTATGCCTGATATAGAAACTAATGACGAAGTATTGTATACAATTCCAGGAACACCACCAAATCTTTTAAATAAAGTACCAGGAGATGCTTTTGCAGTTCGTAATGAGTATGCTTTAAATATAGACTTTAGAGTGGAACCTCCAATGTTTAATATTGGTGGTAAACATCGTGTATCATCATGGCTTCTTCATGAAAAAGCACCTGAAGTAGAAATGCCAGCTTCTTTAAAACGTCGTATAGAGAAAATGCTGAAGGGAGGTAAATAAATTATGGAAAGAACTCCTTTGCTTGAAGTAAAAAACTTGAAACAGTATTTTAAAATAAATAAAAAATTTACAGTAAAAGCTGTAGATGATATATCATTTAATATTTATCCAGGAGAAACATATGGATTAGTAGGTGAATCAGGTTCAGGAAAATCAACAACTGGGCGCTCTATTATCAGATTATATGAACCTACAGATGGAGAAGTTAATTTCAAAGGAGTAAAAATTTCTGGAAAATTATCAACAAATCAGCTGCAGCACCTGCGTACAAAAATGCAGATGATATTTCAGGATCCTATGGCTTGTTTGAATCCCAGAATGAAAGTAATAGATATTATTGCACAAGGATTGGATATTCATAAATTATATAAAGATGAAAAAGAACGAGAAGAAAAAGTATATCATATTCTAGAATTGGTAGGATTGTCTCATGAACATGCTATGAGATATCCGCATCAGTTTTCAGGAGGACAAAGGCAGCGTATAGGAATAGCTAGAGCTTTGATAATGAATCCTGAACTTATAATTGCAGATGAGGCTATATCAGCATTGGATGTATCAATACAGGCACAGGTTGTTAATTTGATGAAAGAGCTTCAAAAGAAAACTGGAACAGCATATTTGTTTATTGCTCATGATTTATCCATGGTAAAATATATTTCAGATAGAATAGGAGTGCTTCACTTAGGACATTTAGTGGAAACTGGGAGAACAGAAGAAATATTTAACAATCCTATTCATCCTTATACTAAAAGCCTTTTGTCAGCGATACCATTACCAGATCCTAATGTAGAAAAGACAAGGATTACAATGACTTATGATTATAAAAACAGCGGAATAGATTACACAAAAGGGAAACAGCATCATATAGAGGGAGAGCATTATGTATTGGCAACTGATGAAGAACTTTTCCAATGGAATAAAAAACAATAAATATATTATTTTCTTATAATTATTTTTATAATTAACTTAACCCGATAAAAATATTAAAAATAATTGATTTATTTCAAAAATTATTTAGTATAATATAGGTATCTAGAATTAAGTTTCAAAATTAGATATTAAAACATCATTTAATTACATAGGGGGAGTTATGCAATTTAAAATTAGAGATTTTAGAAAAGAAGATATGGAATTTATTATTGAAAAACACTGGAATATATATTCTAATGAATATGGATATACTAAAAGAAGTTTTTATAATTATGTAGAAAAAACTGTAATGGATTTTTTAGCAGAGACAAAATGGGAAAGAGAAAATATCTGGATTGCAGAAGCAGAAGGAAAACCTATTGGAGCTATAGCTTTAATCACTCCAGAGTCAGATAAACCTTGCAAAGGACAGCTGCGTTGGTTTATTGTGGATAAAGAATATAGAAAATATGGTGTAGGAAGAGCATTAATGGATAAATTTTTTGAGTTTGCTGTAAAATGGGAATATAAAAATATTTTTCTGTGGACAGCAAGTAATTTAGACAGAGCACTATCATTTTATAACCATCAAGGTTTTCATGAAACAGAAAGATTTAAGGAAACTGAATGGTGTGATGAACCAATTTATGAAATTAAACTGGAAAAAAATTTATAATTTAATAAAATTTAAAAAATAAAACTTTTAAATTCAACAGATTTTTTGTTATAAAATTCAATAAATGACTAAAAAGTATTATTTTTAATAATGATATGAGAGATATTTTCTTAACAAGATATATCTCTTTTATTTTTTTGTAAATTATGATATTCTATTAAATAAGGCTAAAGTTTTTGACAGGCTTTTTTGTAAAAAAAATTTAGGAGATACTGCTGAAATGTATAATGAAATTGATCTTCATCAAATGAACTTTGATGATGCTCTGAGAGTTTTTATAATGAAATATAATGCTTTATACAAAAAAGGCGAAAGAAAAGAAATAAAAGTGATACATGGATATGGTTCGAAGTTTTTAGATGGAGAAGCTGTAATAAGAACTAAGATAAGACAGTTTTTCTCTAAAAATAAAGACTGTGTAAAAATGAGAATAGATTTGAATCCGGGAGTAACCTATGTTATGCCGCTGAAAAATCTTCCTCAACCTAAAAAGAAAAAACTTGGATTTTAGTCAATAGATATCTTAAATATTTAACTGGAAGGTAATTATGTACATAAAAACAAAAAAAAATATTGGTGAACATGAAAAAGAGAAAATAATAGAATTTCTTAAAAATAATGGTTTGGGAATAATTATAACAGAAGATGAAGAAATACTCAAAATAGGTATAATGGGAAATAAAAAAAATGTAGATTTAGATGTACTTCTGTCTTTTGATGGAGTAGATGAAGTGGTTCCTATTGGAAAAAGTTATAAATTTGTGAGCAGAGAATTCCAAAAAGAAGATACTGTAATAAATGTAAAAGGAAGAAAAATAGGTGGAGGCAATTTTATGCTTATGGCAGGACCTTGTGCCGTGGAAAGCAGAAAATCTATATTCAAAATAGCTGAAAGAGTAAAGAAATATGGTGCTCAAGCACTGCGAGGAGGAGCTTTTAAACCAAGAACATCTCCATATGATTTTCAAGGTTTAGGAGAAGAAGGGCTTAAATATATGAGAGAAGCAGCAGATAAATATGATCTTCTAGTGGTAACAGAAGTGATGGATACTCAAGATATATCTCTTATATCTGAATATGCTGATATACTTCAAGTTGGAGCAAGAAATATGCAGAATTTCAGTTTGCTTAAAATGCTGGGAAAATGTAGAAAGCCTATACTTTTAAAGAGAGGGCTTAGTGCAACAATGAGGGATCTTTTGATGGCAGCTGAATATATAGTTGCATATGGAAATAAGGAAATAATATTGTGTGAAAGAGGAATAAGAACTTTTGAAACAATAACTAGAAATACTGTAGATATAAATGCCATTCCATTGATAAAAGAAAAATCACATCTTCCAATAATAATAGATGCAAGTCATGGAACTGGAAGGAGAAATCTTGTAGAACCTGTAACCTTGGCAGGAGTAATTGCTGGAGCAGATGGAGCAATGGTAGAAGTACATGAAAATCCAGAATGTGCAGTTTCTGATGGAGTTCAGTCATTGAATTTTGATGGATTTGAAAAATTAACTGAAAATTTAAAAAAGATTTTAGAAGTGAAGAAAAATCTTGTATAAAAAGAGGTAAAATATGTTTGAAGATAAAGGCAATCATTTAGTAATAAGAGAATTTGAAGATATGGGAATAGGAACTATATTTACTGATATATCTTATGGAAATACAAAACAGAAAACACGTGAAGAACTTATAAAAGATTTTGACCTTGGAAATAGAAAACTTGTATCTGGATATCAAACTCATAGTAAGAATATACAAGTAATAAAGGAAGTGGATAAGGAATATTTTGAAAATACAGATGGATTTATAACTGCTAGAAAAGATGTGGTAATATTTACTAAATATGCAGATTGTCTTCCTGTATATATTTATGATCCTGTAAAAGAAGTAATAGGTCTGGTCCATTCTGGATGGAGAGGAACTTTGCAGGAAATAGCTTTAGAGGCTGTAAAATTAATGGAAGAAAATTATGGAACATCAAAAAAAGATATTTATTTTGCTTTTGGAATAGGTATTGGACAGGATAATTATGAAGTTGGACAGGAGTTTAAAGAACTGTTTACAGATAAGTTTTCAGATGATATAGTAGATAAAAGTTTTATAGAAAAAAATGGAAAATTATATTTTAATAATCAGAAATTCAATTATTTGAATTTAATATCAAATGGAATAGATAAGTCTAAAATAATATTAAACAACTATTGTACATTCAGAGATAAAAGATTCCAATCTTTTAGGAGAGATAAAGAAAATTCAGGAAGAGCAGGAGGATTTATATATTTTAGATGATTATTGAAACATTTATTGGGGGAGAGTAATCTTGGATAAAACTTTTTATAAAAATCTTTTGGCAATAACTATGCCTATAGCATTCCAGAATATAATTTCATATAGTGTAAATATGATGGATACACTTATGCTGGGAAGTCTTGGAGAAACAATATTATCTGCTTCGAGCCTTGCAGGGCAGGTATTTTTTTTATTTTCTATACTTGTATCTGGGTTAGGATGTGGAGCTGGGGTTCTATGCAGTCAGTATTTTGGAAAAAGAGATTTAAAGAATTTAAGAAAAATAGCAGCAATGGTTTTAAAACTGGCATTAGGTTTAAGTATTATATTTACTTTGATACTTTTGGTATTTCCTTCTGCAGTTATGAAGATATTTACTCCAGAAGCAGCAGTAATAGAACAGGGAAGTAAATATCTTAGAGTAGTTGCTGTTTCATATATATGTTTTGGAATAACTACAACATTTCTCATAGTATTGAGGAGTTTACAGGATGTAAAACTTTCTCTCTGGATATATACAGTTTCTTTTTTCACAAATGTATTTTTTAATTATGTATTTATTTTTGGACATTTTGGATTTCCAAGAATGGGCATAATTGGAGCTGCTTTAGGAACTGTTATGGCAAGAGGTGTTGAAGTGGCTCTTGTAATAATATACTTAAAAAAATACGAGAAAGTATTGAAGTTTAAACCTATAATGTTAAAACTATATAATAGAATATTGTTCAAAGATATGATAAAATATGGACTTCCTGTAATAGTTGGAGAACTATTCTGGGGAATAGGACTTTCAGCTCACTCAGCTATTTTAGGTCATATGGGAGAGGCTGTAGTAGCAGCAAATAGTATATGTAATGTACTTCACCAGTTTGCACTTTCATTTGTGCAGGGAGTAGGAAGTGCTTCAGCTGTAATTATGGGAAGATATATTGGGGCTGGTGAATTTGATATGGCAAAAAAAGCTTCTAAGGCTTTAGTTAAATTTTTTGCTGTATGTGGTGTGATAACTGCTGTATTTTTGTTAAGTGTAAGCGGACCATTTTTCTCATTTTACAGTTTGCAGCCAGCAACATTAAAACTAGCAAAGCATTTTATGCTTGCTTATGCTTTTATTACAATGTTCAGGGCAGTTTCAGCTCCTATTATAGGAGGGATACTTTGGGGAAGCGGAGATACAAAGTTTGCAGCAACAGTGGATATATCATTTTTGTGGTGTTTGCTTCCAATAGGATTTGCAGCAGCATTTAAATGGCATTTGAATCCAGCATTGGTTCTTGTTATACTTAGATTGGAAACACCATTGAAAATGGTAGCTTGCCTGATAAGATTGCGTGGAGATAAATGGATAAAATCAACAGTAAGATAAAGTAATTATTAAGACTCTAGCAGTTCATATTTACTACTAGATTTTTTTTAGGTAAGAGGAATTTTTATATCTAAATCTAGTGATTTTGTCATTTATTCCTCTATAGTATTTTTATATTTTTCTTAAAATTGGATAACTTTGAATTGTTTAAATTTTATAATTTGTTTAGGAATAATTTCTATTGTTTCATTTGATATAGGATTTCCTATTCTTCTCTTTTTACATTGGAATAATGTAAATGTTCCTTTAGTTTTAAATTTTATTTTTTTACTTTCATTAATAGCTTCTGTTATTAAATTAAATATTTCATTTATTTCTTTTTTAGCATCTATAGAAATATTTATGCTTATTTTTTACTTTCTTATTCTTTTATAATGCGCATTAAAATTTCTACTATTCATTTTTTTCCTCCAATTATGTAATATTCTTATTTAATTCATTTAACATTTTTGATTTTAATTTAATAACTTTTTCAATTCTCAGTTATCATGATTTCTTTTGTAGCTAAATTAAAAATCTTTCGTGATTTTTTTCAAATACTCCCCAATCTTTTATTACAACTTTATTTTCTTGTTTCAATGCAAGGAAAAGAGCTTGCCAAAATGAAATGAGTCTAAAATTTCTTTTGCTTCCTTCATACTCTTTAGCTTAAGTCTTTCTTTATATAGCAATAGAAACTCTTTTTCTGTCAATTTTTCTCCTTTCAAGTATCTACTTTATTATTTTGAAATCATAAAACATTTTAATTTTTTTGATTTCATCTGAAAATAAAAAATTCTTTATTACTTGATGTGCTTTTTCTAGACTATTTTCTTGGAAATATGGATTTTTTTCTAACTTTATCTTGTTTTTAAATTCTTTATTTAACATTTTAACAATTCCATTTTCTATTTCCTTACTATTTGTTGATACATCTATTACTGATTTTCCTCTCACTCTTCCTTTTTGTCTATCCCCAATATTTAATGTAGGAATTCCAAATGATGGAACTTCTATTAATCCTGAAGAAGAATTTCCTATCAAACCTTTTGAATATTTTATTAAAGATAAATATTCTTCTGGTTTTACTGAAGTTAAAAAATCAAAATTATTTTCTAATGTATAATCATAAAATACTCTATATATAGTGTCTGAACCTGTATCTGAATTTGATCCTATAAATATAAAATCATATTCTTTTTTAAATAAATCTAAAGCTTCCAATAAGTTTCTTGCTTGCTTTTCAATATTGTTCCCTGTAACAGTTTCAGGATGAAAAACAATTAAAAAATATTCTCTTTCAGTAATATTTAATCTTTTTATTAATTCTTTTTTATCTAATAATTTTAATTTAAAACTATTTTCAGCACCTAATGATCCTATATTATGAACAGATTTTGGGTTTTCTCCTAGTTGTATAACTCTTCTTTTATACTCTTCTGTTGAAACTAAATGAAGCTTACTCATTTTAGTTATAGAGTGTCTAATAAATTCATCATAGTTTCCTAAAGTTATTTCTCCACCATGTAAATGAATAATTGGAATATTGTGCATAGCGGCTGCAATAGCTACTGATAATATTTCATATCTATCTCCAAGTAGTATAACTGCATCAAAAGATTTTTCAAATAAGCATTGTCCAAATTCTTGCAGACAAATAGCCATTGAATCAATAACTTTTTTATTATTGTAATTATTCAATTCTATATCTATTAGTTTATCTACTTTTAATCCATCTTCTTTAATTACTTTGTAAGTTTCTCCATATTTTTTATCAGCATGCATAGCAGTAGCAACTATTGTTAATTCTATATCTTTATCTTCATTTAGCTTTAGCAACAATCTTTTCATTATTCCATATTCTGCTCTTGATCCAGTTACATATAACACTTTTTTCATATTTTTATTTCCTTTACTAAAATTTCATATAATTTTTCATAACCTTTTTCATTAAAGTGTAATCCATCATTTGTATAATCAATATTTAGATTTCCAAATTTATCTTGTAATTCATTTAATTTTATATAATTTACTTTTTCTTTTAAATTTTTATATAAAAACTCATTTAGATTTAAAATAGTCTTATTACTTCTATCCAATCTTGAAATTACTCTAGGTACTTCTAAAAAAAATATTTTTGCATTATTATTTATTTTTTTTAAAAATGAAATTGTATCTTTTATCCATAATAATGTATCTTCTTTTTTCCAATTTTCAATGACAATATCATTTGTTCCTGCCATAAAAAAAATATAATTTCCTAACTCTGTTATTAAATTTTCTTTTAATATAAAATCTTGATATTGCTTTGTATTTATACCTCTTATTCCTAAATTATTTACTTCATACTCTTTAAATTTCCTTATGTTCCAATTATCAAATAAGGAATGCCCAATTAAAGTTATTTCTTTTTTTTCTTTAAATAAATTTTTTTTCTCTTCTATTCTTGCTTTTATATTTTTAATAAGCTGTTCTTTTTTATTTTTTGCATTCATTATTAAAATTGCTAATTCAAAATCTAATTTATCATCAATATCTATTGAATCTTCTTTATTCATAAAATATGCTATTGATCTTTCTCCAAAAAAATCTTTCTTTAAAAGATATTCTTCTTTTTTACCTATAAAAATAGCTCCATTAGGATAATATTCTTTAAATTTCTGCCTTTTATAATTTGAAAAGTCAATATTATAATTTTTTAAACTTTCATCTTGATCTATTTCCTTAATCAATATAGAAGCTTTTGATGATTCTGCTACAGATACTAAGAAATCAAAATTATCTATATTTTTCTCAAATTTTATTATACTTTCTTTTATGTGATCTGAATTTCTAAAAGGAGAAGTAGGTTGCAAAAGTACAAAATAGTCATATTCTAGTTCAAGATTTTTATCCAATATATCTTTTATCACCATATATGAAGTTGCATTATCATTTGATAATTCCTCATTTCTGACAATTACTTCAGCTCCATATTTTTCAGCAATTTCTTTATATTCTAAAGAGTCTGTACTAACAATAATTTTTTCAAAGTTTTCAGATTTTATTGCAGCCTCTATTGTATAAGCTAAAATAGGTTTATCCATTAACATAAGTATATTTTTATTAGGTAATCCTTTTGACCCTGAACGAGCAGGAATAATTGCTACTTTTTTCATTTTATACCTCTTGTGTTTTAAATCTTGAATCTATTATCAATTCATCTTCTTCAAAGTTCTTTTCTGCAGTTTTTCCTAAAATATCATACCAACACATAGGACTTATACCATTTCCTGGCCTTTTAGTTGTAAGATTTTCAATTGTAAATTTTTCACCTTTTTTTATAGCTTTATTAGCTACAATTGATTTTCTTGCAACTATTTTATTTTTTTTCTCTGAACTTGTTACTTTTTTATCAAATATTCCCAATGATCTTTCAATAATCCTTATTCCTCTACACAATTCTTTTAATTCATCTGGAGTTACTGAAGCTTTATGATCAGGTCCTTCAAGATTTTTATCCAATGTAAAATGTTTTTCTATAAAAGTGATTCCGTATATCACTGAAGCAATTCCAGGGAAATACCCTTCTGAATGATCTGAAAATCCAATTTTATATTCTTTAAATTTATCTTTTAAATATGAGATAGAATTAAGGTTTACATCTTCAAAAGGAGTTGGATATTCAGTATTACAATGTAATATTGTTATTTTCTCTTTTTCTATTCCATTTTTTTCTAATATTTCTAATACTTTTTCTATTTCTTCTATTGTTGCCATTCCTGTTGAAATTACTATTTCTTTTTCAGAGATATCTAACTTTGCTATCTTTTCTAGATAAGGAAGATTAGTAATTTCTCCAGATGGTATTTTCCATATCTTTTGTTTTTGTTCTGCTAAAAATTCTATAGACTCAAAATCAAATGGAGTTGAAAATGTTATTAGTTCTAATGATGCTGCATAACTAAATAATTTTATAAGTTCATCATTGGGAAGTTCTAATTTTTTTGTCATTTCTAACTGACTCTCATCTTTAGAAGTTACTTTTTTTTGATATTCTGCTTTTGGAGCATATTTAGATATTAATTTATCGGCTTTAAATGTTTGAAACTTTACTGCATCTACTCCACACTCTTTTGCTATCTTCACCATTTTTTTTGCTAGTTCAAAATTACCATTATGATTGCACCCAATTTCTGCAACTATAAACACTCTATTCATTATTCAATCTCCTAATCACTTTTCCAGGTATTCCAGCTACTATTACATCTTTATCTATATTATTTATAACTACTGTTCCTGAACCAACTATACTATTTTCTCCTATAGTTATTTGTCCATTCACTACAGCAGAACTTCCTATAAAACAATTATCTCTTATTTTTACATCTCCATTTAAAATAGTTCCTGTAGAAATATTAACATTATTTCCTATTCTATTTCCATGTTCCACTAAAGCTTTTGTATTTATTATTACATTTTCACCTATTCTGGCATCACTATTTATTATTGCTAATTTTCCAATAAAAATACCTCTTCCAAAAGTTATATTTTCTGAAAGAATGGCAGTTTTATCTATTACATTTATTATTTCCAAATTTCTTTTAGCTACCTTTTTATACCAATAAGTTCTCTTTTTATTATCACCTATTGCTATAAAGTAGCAATATTGTCCTGAATTTTCTAATTCTTCAAGATTATTTGCAAGTATTTTATATCCAAGATGTGATCCACTTTTAATATTATCAATAAAACCTTCGATATTATATTTTTTCTCATCTATTGAATCTATTACTGACTTTACAAATCCTCCAGCCCCTATTAATATTAACTTTTTTTTCATTTTTTATATCTCCATTTGAAAACTTTTATTAAATTAACTAAATAGAAAGGATTAAATGATTTTAATTGAATTTTAGCTTGTTCTTTATATTCTTTAATAAAAAAATCCATGATAAAAACTGTAAATATCTGCGTTATTGTTGTAGCTATAGCAGCCCCAATAATTCCTTGTTTTTTTATTAATATATAATTTAAAATTCCATTTAATAATAATCCTACTGTAGTTTTATAGAAACTTTTTTTAGTTATATCCTTTAATGTCATATGTGAGCTTTGTAATGCACCATTAACTTTCATAAGAACTGCTATTATTAATATGTTATATATTGATACTGCTTTAGAATATTCAGAAATAAAGACATATGGAAATATAATTTTTACTATTGGTATTGAAAATAAAATTAAAAAGATATATATTTGAGTTATTAAAATATTGCAATTTAAATAAAATTCTAAATATTCATTATAGTTTTTTTTATATAATTCAAGCATTTTAGGGAATAGAGATACTTGTATTGGAATTATTAGAGTACTTAATACATTTATTAGTTGTATTCCTAGTGTATAGATACCTACCTGCTTTTTCCCAAGTAAAACTCCTAGCATAATTTTATCTAGCTGAGTGTAGATAATAAAAGAAATAAAACTTAGCCAAAGATAAAAACTTTTTTTTATCATATTATAAATTAGTTTTTGAATTATTTTTCCTTTTTTGCCTTGATAATAATTTTTTTTATATATATTTTTCAAGATAAATACTCTAACTAAACTTCCAATGCATCTAATTATTGGAACTATTATAATGGGATAATTTAATATCATTCCAATATATTGTAAGGTGTAAGAAACTAATTTTACAATATTATTTGATACTACAATTTTTTTTGATTGGAGTTTAAATTCAAAATAGTTTTCAATTCCAACTGTAGAAGTAGCTAAAATATTATCCAAGAATAGAAGAAGAAGAAAGATGTACAAGCTCCTTTCTAATTGGATTATGTTCCCCACTATAAAAATGATTATAAAGAGAAATATGGCAACACTTCTCTTAAAAAAAGTAACATTAAAAATTATTAAATAATAATTTTTTTTATTATAATATTTTTTAATTATTCTACTATTAATTAATTCAAAAAAAATTGCTGAAAATATGCTTATGGAGACAGCAAAACTATAAGAACCATAAAAAAAACTTCCATAAAAATTAGCTACTTTTATACCAACTAAAAATTCTAGTATTAAAATAAAAATTTTATCAAATATCATCCAAGCAATGTTTTTTATTATATTTTTATCTAGAGTCATATTTTCCTCTGTTTAAAGAATTTTATTTCTTTTTAAAATTTGATTTTGTGATCCAAACCTTTTGTATAGAATGGGATGGATTTCTGTACCATAAAAATCAATTTCTATATTTTTTTCTAAATTTAAAACTGCAGTAGAAAAAATTGTTATTGCTTTTTTAAATTTTATATTTAAAAGGAAAAATATTTCAGCTGGAAAATTTTCTTCTAGTACAACTATTTCTTTAAATATTTTTTTATAGTCTGTTTTTTCTCTTGGGTGTTTCTTTATTATTAATTTTTCTTTGTTGTAATTTGCTATAATTTTTGAATATAATTTTATTTTTTCCTCTTCTGTTATAAGATTATCTTCTGATAATGGTTGAGTAAATAATATTAATTTTCTATTTTTTATATTTTTAATTATAATAGGGTTAAATCCAAAAAGATTTAAAATTTCTTTCTGTTCATTGATTTTTTTTTTATTCCATAGTTCTTTTAAGTTTATGATTTCGACCTTACTTTTTATTTTTTCAGGAATGGGGGCTAATCCAGTTAAATAAATTTTTTTTACAGTTTTATATTGTCCAAACATAGGAAAAGAGAGAATATATTTTCTGTATTTGCAATAATTTTTAATATAAATATCCTTGTTATAATTTATAAGTCCATCTTCAATAACAATAAAAGTATATTTTCTTAAAAAATAGAATGCTCCAGTTGTATGATCATTTCCATAAACAAGTTTATTTTTTAAATTATAGATTATCTCTAATATGAAAAAATAAATAAAATATTTTATTTTATTAAAAATTTTTAAGTATCTATTTTGATATTTTTTTAGAAAAATTGTTTGATTAAATTTATTTTTTAAAAATTTATATTCTTTTCCTGATGTTATTAAAAAGGTATCCTTTAAATTAATATCAGGATCCTTTATTAATAAAAAGATTAATAATGAATATAAGCTTTCAACTATACATATTATTTTCATTTTCCTCCTATCTAAAAATAAGTCCATATATAATATTTATTAATGAAGGTTTTGATATATCATAATAACTTAAAATAATATTCTCATACTGGGTTCGAATAAACATAATCAATAGAAAAATATTATAAAGAAACAATACTATGTAAAAAAATAAGAAATTAAATGAAATTTTTTCATATTTTCTTTCATCATAAATGCTTATAAGCAGCATTAAATAAATATTCCAATAAAAAAATCTATCATAAATTGTTCTGAATTTTATAAAAAAAAGAGAAAAAAAGATTAATAAATATATATATTTATTGATTATATTTTTATTTTTATTAAAAAAAACATATATAAATAAAACTGATGTTTTTAATATTTGAAGAATACAATGAGCTATAATTCCTTGAATACTTAAGTTTTTGAACGAATTTACACCAAATTTTCCACCAATATATTCTTCTATATAATTCATAGGGATGAAAGATAAGATGTTATAAAAAGAAGTATAAATTTTTTTTATAATATCTGCATTTATAAAAATCCCACAAATAAAAGCTCCTAATAACATATATTTAAATTGTTTTTTATTCATTTTATTTTTTAGCATAGTGTATAAAATAAAAATACATATTGGAAAAATCATACTTATATGAATTAATATAGATAACAACATGAAAAATAAATAATAATTTTTATTAGAAGTAAGATTTAAAATTATTGAAAAAACAAATAGAGAAACAGCAGGATAAAATCTTATTCCTTGGTAACAAGTTAAAGGGATTGTGATAAAATAACTAATAAAATAAAAATAATATTTTCTGGAATTTATTTTTCTACTTTGAATTATTTTATGAAGACTTTTAAAAAAAAAGTAGTAACAAAAAATAGAAGTAAAAAAAGCTAAGAAATTTCTAGAGATATCATTACTTATAATAAATAATATCAAAGTTTTAGCAAAGTAATCTTTTTGTTGTCTAAAGATGATATCTCTTTGAAAAGAATTATCAAATAATTGATAATATCTATATAAATCACTATTAATAAAAGGAATAAAATAATATGCAAGAATTCCCATAAACATAGATAGAATTATAGGAGACCATTTTTTTTTATAAATATCATATAAAATTGAAAAAAAACATAAAAAGTTATTAAAAAACAAAAAAAATCCTGTTATTAAAAAATATTTATTAATTTTCATTAATGTTCCTTTCACAATTTATCTTAATCATTGTTAATTTTATTTAGAGATTTTTTAATGAAGATTTTAATGAAAGTAAGAAAATTGAAAAAATTATAGTTAAAAATATATCCTTCCTTTCATTTCTTTAATTTTATTTATAACACTCAAAGAAATAGGATTTTTTTCTATCTGCTTTATTTCTTTAAGTACAATTAAAATATTTTTTAAAGTTCCATTTTTTTTTATTAAATAAAATAAGCTCCAAATTATATTTGAAGAGATACAGTATAATCTAGGCATATATTTATTTAGAACTATTAATTGATTTCTGTACCTATAAAAATCTTCTTCTTTTTTTTGAAGACGTCCATTTTGAGAAATTTTATGATAAATCATAATGTTAGAAACATATAAAATATTGTAATTATGTTTTAAAATTCTAAATGATAAGTCTCTTTCTTCCCCACCATATTTTCCTAAATTATCAGGGTATTTTCCACATTCTTCATATACTTTTTTTCTTATAGCATGACCAGCTCCTATAAAATAATAAGTAAATAGATTTTTATTGAAATTTAATTTTTTATTTCCATGAGGGATTTCATGTCTGAGTTGCTTTCTGGAATAAAAATTAATTATATTAAAAGCTAGGCAGCCAACATCTGGATGATTTATAAAATAGTTTTCTATCTTTTGTATAAATATATTTATATCTCCTTTAATTTCAATATCATCATCTAAAGTTATCAAAATTTTTCCCTTTGCTTTTTCTATAATGTAGTTTCTTCCTACAGCTACACCATAATTTATTCCATCATGAAAATATCTTAGTTTTACTTTACTTTTTTCAAAAATTTTAATTATCTTTTCTTTTCTATAAATAATTTCATTGTTGTCTAATAATAAAACTTCTAAATCATTTTTTTCATATAGGGAAATATCTCTTAATGTTTCGTATAGTTCTTTTTCTCTACCATAAGTTATAATTAATATTGATTTTAACATTGGTTAATCACCTTTTATTTATATTTTAAAATACCCTTTAATGTATAATTAATAAAATAATAACTTGATTTTATTAGACTTAATTTTTCGTATTGTCTATATATTCTCCATGTCCATAATGCACTTTTTAGCTTATTTGAAGATACACTTTTCCTTCCTATTCTGCAAAGTGAATCATAATTTTCATTTCTAACAGAAATATTTCTTTGATTTAAAATATTAAGAAAAAAGGCATAATCCTCATGTTTTATATCTGGAAATAATTTTTGGGTTAAAATTTCTCTTTTTATAACCATAGTCATAGTTTTAAACTGATTTCCTAATAACAATTTTTTATAGTTAATTTCTATATCTGTTCTGATTTTTTTTAATATTTTTCCCTTTAAATTACAAAAATAATAATTTCCATGACTAATTTTTAAATCTTTCTCTAACATAAAATTAATTTGATTTTTTAATTTGTCTTTGTACCAAAGATCATCACTATCTAAGAAAGCTATATAATTCCCTTTAGAAATATTTATCCCATTATTTCTTGTAATAGCAGGTCCACTATTTTTTTTATTTTTTAAATATTTAATTCTTTTATCTTTTTTTAAATATTGTTCTATAATTTCATTACTTTTATCACTTGAACAATCATCTATTAGTATTAACTCCCAATTCACATATTCCTGATTTAAAACTGATAATATAGTTTCTTCTAAAAACTCTTCTGCATTATATACAGGAGTTATTATGCTTACTAAAGGTTCCATAATTAATAAGCTCCTTTTTTGATTAGTACATTTCTTAAGGTTTTTATTGTTATAACTATGTCTAACCATAATGACCAATTTCTAATGTAATATAAGTCAAGTTTAATTCTCTCATTATAGTCTTCTATATCTGACCTTCCATTTGCTTGCCACATTCCTGTTATTCCTGGTTTTATCATAAATATTTTTTTACTGTTTTCTTTTCCATAGTACATATCTACTTCTTTTTGTACTACTGGTCTTGGACCTATAAATGACATTTCTCCCTTTATTACATTAATAAATTGTGGAAATTCATCTAATGATGTTTTTCTTAAGAATTTTCCTATTTGTGTGATTCTTGGATCATTTTTTAATTTAAAATTTTGATAAAACTTTTCCTTTAATTGCTCATCTTTTAGAAATATTTCATCTAATTTTTTTTCAGCATCTACATGCATACTTCTAAACTTATACATTTTAAAAGGCTTCAAATCTTTTCCTATTCTTATATGATGAAAAAATATTTTTCCACCATCTTTTTTTATTTTTGGACCATAGATTAAATAAAGAAATATAAAAATTATATATCCTATTATGCTTACTATTAAATCAAAGGTTCTTTTTAAAAGTTTATTGATTTTTTTATTTATTCTATTGTAAGATGAAATTAATATTATTCCATCATAATCTTCTATAGTTGAATTAAAAGTATAAATTCCATTTAATTCAGGGATAAATTTTATTTTTTCTACCTTTCCATCTAATCTATCTATTATTTTTGACATTTGTTTATTATAAGTCAATGGAAGGGCTATTATTATTTCACTTACTTGCTTTTCTTTTATTATTTTTTCTATATCATTACAATTTCCAAGTATTTTTTCTTTTTCTATACTTATATCCTGATTAGCTCTATCTAAAAGATTAACTGATATATATCCTAAAAGATTATACATTGTAAAAGGATTTTCTTTTATTATGTAACCTAATTCCCTAGCTATACTTCCAACTCCTATAATAAGAAGCCTTTTTTCTAATGAATTTTTAAATATACATCTTATAAGCTTTATTACTACTAAATTAAAAAAAGTAAATGTTATTCCTAATGTTAAATGAACTAATGCATATTGTTTACCCCAGAATGCTAAATCATTTATTAACATTATTATAAGATATTCTATATGTACAAGAAGTTGTTTTTTTAATTCTTCCCATATAAGAATAGTTCTAAAGGAATACATATTTTTAGTAAAGTTTAATGCTAGATAAATAAAAAAAGTGTTATACATAACTCTATCTGAAACTTTAAATATTTTGTTAATAAAAAGATAAAATATAAATTGTAAGGCTATCATTAATATTTTAGGAATTTGTCTTTTCATTTTTACTCCTTAAGTTATTTTTAATGCATTAATCTTTAATGTTTTGAATTATACTATTTTAACTTTAAAAAAAATTCCTATTTAGGATTTTTCTGCATAGTTTATTTTTTTTAGTGAATAAAAAATTAAAGTAGAAATAAAAAAGAGACTTCCCAAAGGAAATCCTCAATAATTAAAACTATACTCTTCATGAACTAAAAAATATTGGATAAAATAACAAAAGATTATATATAAAATTTTTATATAATAATTTTTTATAATATTTTTTAAATCTAAATAAAATTTAACACTTTAGAAATGTTTAATATTACATTAATTCTTTAAAATCCTGAAACATAATAAATATATCATTTGAAAAAAGTGTTCGCTTTTATGTATAAAGAAGAACATAAAAACTTATTAATATTCTCTTTAAACCTATAAAATTTTTAAATCGTTTTATATAATATAGTATACCTTGAAAAAAATGAGTTGTCAATAAAAATATGGATTTAAGGAATTTATAGTTGAAATAAATAGTTCTTCTTTATACATAAACACGAACACTTTATAAAAATTAGGAGGAAAGATATGTGTGAAAAAGAATTTTTAAAATTTTACAAAAAGGAAAAAAAATTAAAAAATATCGAAGCTGCTAAAGAAAAATTAGAACTTTTTTGGGCAACTTTGATGTTAGCTCTAGAAGAAGATAATAAAGTAGTTTTAAAAAATTGGGGGAAATTTGAAAAAAAAGAATTTAAGCCAAGAAAAGTTTCTGTTCCTACTTTAAAAAGTTCTTTTTATACAGAATTTAAAACAAAAATAAAGTTTAAAACTGGAATAAGATTAAGACAACTTGTTGATGAAGGAGATGACTATGAATAAAAGAGAATTATCTAAACTTTATAAAAAAACTTACAAAGAAATGACTAAGAATGAAATAACTGAAAAAGAAGCACTTAATGAAATAAATGAATTTTTAGAGATATTAGAGAAGGCAATACTTTCTGCTGAAATTCTTAAGTTTTATAAAAAAGGTACATTTAAAATTTTGAGTAAAAAATCAAGAAAAATATCCAATCCAGTTACAAGGGAAATAATGAAAATATATCCAAAGAAGGATATTTCATTTAAATTATCAAATAATTTAAATTTTTATTATGATTAAATTAAATATTAATAAACTGTTCTATTCAAGTTATAATTGATAATTGAATAAGGAGGGATGAGTATTAGTGAATATTATATCTCTAGATAAACAACAACGATATTTTTTAGATGGAAAGTTTTTTTTAGTGAAAAAAGGAAGAATAATGGCAAGAGATATTTTAGAGAATGGAAAAATAATAACAAATGAAAATTATTTAGTAGAGGGAGATTTAATTGGAAATTTTTTTACTCTTCTTCCTAAAAGAGATTTATTTATTCCAGAAATTGAAATTGAAATTAAAGCACTTGAAGATAATACAATTTTAGAAGAATTTAAATTTTCCTTAGAAGAAATTTTTTGTAATGTTTATTTAGAAAAGATAGTAATACAGTTAATAAAAAAGTCTATATTCAAATTTTTTTATCAATTGTACGATACTAAAGGATACATTTTAGCTATTTTAAAACTTTATTTAAACAACAGAAATTTTATATTAAAAAAAGAAATTCATTATGAAAATTTTAACATAAGTAAAAGTCAATTTTATTTAATATATTCTAAATTAAAAAAAGAAAATTTTATTACAGAGTCAAATGATAAAATTTTTCTTAATTCAGATAAGATAAATGCCTATTTAGAAGAACTAGGAGAGTATAATTAATATGTGATAATTTATTGTACTTATTATTTATATATTTTTCAGATAAAAACAGCTTTCTATGATTTACCTATTTACCATAGAAAGCTATTTTTGATTTGTAGTAACTTATTTCACAAAATCTTACTTGTCACTTTATATTTTATAAATTAATATATCATTTTTTTTGAATTTTAAATCATTTTTTAAGTTAGCATATTTATTATCTAACTTTATAAAAAAATCTGAAAGGTCTATTACTTGTCCATTTATTAAAAACTTTAGATTCTTATTATTTTTATAATTTTTAAATAAAAATCTTAATTCTTCTGAGGTTACAGAATTATAATGAGGATAATCTTTATTAAAAAGAATATTTTTAAACTTATTCTCATCAAAATAAATTTTATTTTTGCTATCAGTTGAAGTTGCTACTCCATTAAGAACAAAATATATTTTTCCACCATTTCTTAAAGTTTTGTCTGCTATAAGAATTGTCTTATATTTAAAAAATATTTTATAATGCTGTTCTATTTCTTCTGAAAGTTCAAGAAATCTATCTTCGCTTGAAAGCTCAAAAAACTTACCTTCATTTAAATTTTTATTTGTTGAAATTTCTTTATTCAATCTATCTATTTCTTCAAGACTTTTAACTACTTCTTCATTTTTTAATAATTCTTTTAATATTTCTACATTTGACTCAATATTTACTTTATCTGTATAGCATATATCTTCTATATCTTCATCAGTAGGTTTATAAGCTACAATAGATCTTATTGTTGAGTCATCCATATTAATTCCTTTTTCTTCTAGGGCCTCCATAAGTTTTTTGTAATCCTCTGTTGCATATTCTGAACTATCTTCTGGAATTCTATGGCTATTAAATGAATCAAGAAAAGCATCTGCAACTAATGGACCTTTTCCATTAGTTTTTACTGAAAGAACTAATTCATCTCTATTTAAGCCACTTTCATTTTCACTGGCTCCATAGATTAAAACATTTTCAGCAAAGCTAGGATATTCAGGTAAATATGGATCTTCTAAATTACCTGTTTCTTTTTTAAATTTATGCTCAATTTTGACGATTTCTTTTTGTTTATTTGGTGGAGCTCCTAGAGGCATATAATATTCAGAAATAATCTTTTTTTCTCCAGCAATATCATTTACCAGTTCTCTGTTTTCAGTTCTGTCATCTTTAGGAAAATCAAATGCATTCTCTTTATCTAATACTGAATATTTAGCTTCCTGATTTTCTTTTGAAATAATTTTGTTTTCTATTTTTTCATATATTGGATTATTACTTTCAGTTTTTTCCAATACATCCTCTATTCTTTCATATATTGGGTCACTTATTTTTTTTATATTTTCTAGTCTGGCTTTTGGAAGGCTCTGTTTTGTATAATTTAGATTTTTTTCTATTTTATCCCTTTTTAGATCTGTTATTATGTTTTGCAGCATTTTTCTTAAAACTTCTTCCCCTCGCATAGAATAAAAGGCTTCAGCTTCTACTGGTTGATTTCTATAGATTACAGAATCTAGAACATTTTCTCCTGGTTTGATATAACCACCAGGACTATGGTTTATATTATATAATTCTTTTATACTTTCACTTACTTTTCCAGAGGTACTTTCTCTTATTAGATCTTGTTCTAAATGTGTTGATTCATGAAGTATTGTATCTAAAATCTTTTCTGGAGAATCAAGAGATGCTAAATTCAATTTGATTTCTTTATCTCCATAGTAACCATTGTGAAGACTTTCATCTTTTAAAACTTTCACTTCTGCATCTTTATATTCTATATTTGTGAACTTTTCAAAAATAGATTTTCTATTTTTTTGAATATTTGCAGCAATTCTTCTTAAATCCTCTGAAGATAGATTACTCTCCATAAATTCACCCATCTTAATAGAATTAAAAGTTCCTTGAGGATCACTTTCATATCTTTTTAAAAAGCTATCTCTTGTTTCTTGAGTTTTTAAAATATTTCCAAATAAAATATTGATAAGCTCTTTATCTTTGGACATATTTCTAATTAATTCATTATTCATTCTCTCTCTTGTTTTTTGAAATTTATTTGGTATTTTTTGGTAAATATTATATAATATAGCCTTATCTTCTGGAGATAAATTTTCAAGATATTCATTTTTTATAATTATTTTACTATCTGTAGATGGATTGTTTTCTATTGCTGTTAATTCTTTATTTAAAACAACTTTACCTAAAAAATCTTGTAAATGATCAGCTGGAATATCCTTACCACTATTTAAAATTATTTCCAGCTGTTTTTTTATTTCAGCATTTGTTCTTGTTATTTCATTGCCATTTTTGATATAGCCATCTTCCTTTTTTATATTTTTTTTATTGAAGTTTTCTTTATTGTCGCTTTTATTAATATTTGGAATTGATGGCAATGAGCTCTTATTTGGCTTTATATTTGCTGTTAATTCATCTGAAACTATATGCTCATTATTGCTATTAGTATTCAAAATAAGTTTGTAATTATTATTTATTTCTTTTTGTAATTTTTTGATTTCATTTATATATTTTCCATCTCTATTTTTTTCTACAAGGAGTTTTTTTAATTTTTCAAGCTGAATAATCTCCTTTCTCATTTTTTCTAAATTTAAATTAACCTCAACTTTATTAGAAGAATTTTCTAGCTCTATTTTTATTTTTTCATTATTTTTGATAGCATCAGATACTAATTTATTTGGATTTATTTTCAATGTTATTTTATCTTTAGTATTTAAAGATAATTTTTCTATAGTATTAGAATCTATAAACCCATCTTTAAATTTTTCTAAAGTTTTTCTTTGAATTTCAAATGCTTCTTTTTCTATAGGCTGGTTCTTATAAGCACTTATATTAATATCTGGTTCTATGTATCCATCTTTACTGGAATTAATAGTATATAAATATGGAATATTTCCCTTTTCTAAACTATCTTTTCTTAAATTTCTTTGATCATTGTGTTTGTATTCATGCGAAAGAGTTCCTAGATAATCTACTAAATTGGAATCTTCTCTTATATAAAGAGTTAGCATATTTCCTTGTAATTCACCATTAGTATCAGAAGTAGTATTTTTAATTGTAATATTTGCAACATCATAACTTTCTCCAGTAACTTCTTTATAAGCTTCTTCTTTTGTTTTTTCAACAATTTTTGCTAATTTTAATATATTTTCTTTTGTTACTTTATTTTCAGAAAGAAGTTGTTGCAATTCATCATTTCTTTTTAATTTATCTAAATAGATGCTATCTAAACTATTACTAAGATTATTTTCAGCTTTATTATATATTTCTGAATATATTTTCTCCAATTTAGTAGCAGTTTTACTATCCATATTTAAACTTGGATTTTTTATAATACTTTCATTTACTTTGTTTTTTCTTTGTATTTCTTTAAGATCAGAATCTAAAAGTATTTTACCTAAATAATTATTTAAATGCTCACTTGGAATAGTTTCAGCTTCAGAAGCTACTTTTTTTAGATTATTTTTAGTATCTTTAGAAGATCTTGTTATTATATTTATATTATTTTGATCTGTTTCTCTTATTTCTTTTGTTTCATTAATTTTTTTCTTCCTTTTTGTTTCTGAATTAGACTCTTTATATTTTATTTCATTTTTTGTCTCTTCAGAGTTATCTTGTAGAAGAATTAATGGAGATTCTATAACTGTTTCTTTGTTTTTTAATAAATTATCTACTATTTTTTCTGAATCAAAAGCTTCTTTTTCAACTGGTTGACTTCTGTAATCATCACTATTTGTTTCTATATACCCGCCTCTTTTTCCGTTTAATTCATATAATTTATTCCTATCTTCAAATCCTTCTATTTTTAAGTTTTTGAGATTTTGTTGGTCTTGATGAGTCAATTCATGAACTATAGTAATCAAAATTTTTACAGCATCATCTTTTGGTCTTAAAAAAATACTAAATATTTTTCCTGTATTTCCACCAATTAATGTAGAGTTATTTTCTGCTGCTTCTACTACAATTTTAGATTTTTTATATTGAACTCCTAAAGTGTCTTCAAATATCTCAGCTTTGATATTTTGAACTCTTTCTGCTATTGTTTCAATATCATCAATAGTTAATTCTTTTTTATTCAAGAAGTTTTTTACTTTTTGATCTTCAATTAAAAAGACTTCTAAAGAACTATCTAGAATTTCTCTTAAACCATTATCTGTTTGTCTCATAATATCTTGGTATATTTTATTTAAGTCTGCTTCAGAAGCATCAGAGAGAATTAAAACTGGATTTTCAACTATAGTTTCATGTTTTTCACCTGTTAATTGATCACTTATAGCTTCTGTATCACTATTTAAAATTAATCTATCTAAATAATCTAATAAATGTTCTTTAGGAATTTGATTACTTTTTTCAGCAATTTTTTTCAAATTATCTGCAATATTCTTATCACTTCTTGTAATTAAATCTAAATCTTCATTTAAAGAAGATTTTTTTTCTCCTCTTCCAGATAATTCACTGTTATTTTTTTCTTCTAAATCATTTATTCTTTTAACAATTTTTTCTATAGTTTCTTTTTGTTTTTTTGATAAAGTTACATCTTCATTTCCATTTTTTTCAATATAACTTTTTATTTCAGATTTTAATTTATTGATATTTTCATCATAAACTTTTTTACCAACCTTTTCATTTGATGTTTTATATTTATCAATTAATTTACTTTGTTGTTCTTCTAGCCTATTTACATAATCTTGTGTTACTTTTAATACTTCATCAATTGTTTTATTTTGCAGATTAATCTCCTCTTTATTTAAGTTTTGTAAATTCTTATTCTGTAATATATTTAAATTTTCAAGAGTTTCTTTTATTTTTTGCTCAATCTCTTGAAGGTCTTTTTTATCATTAGATTCTAATTGAGATTTTAAAGTTAACTTTTGTTGTTCTTCTAATAAATAAGTTAAATATTTTTCAGATTTTTCTTTTTCAGAAGTATAGTTTTCTTGATTTTTTAATAATATTTGTTTTTCCTCTAAAATAATTTCATTTTCTTTATTAGGGTTTTTATCTATACTTGATTTTATATCATTTTCATCTGGTATTGGAGGCAGAGGTCTATTTAATTCCATATTATTTATTAAATCATCTAGATTTACATAGATATCATTATCCTTCATATTTTTTACCACAATATCTTTATTTACCTTTTGAATATTGTTATCTGATTTCTTAAGTTTTATATCTACATTACTATTTATACTCGGAATTGGAGGCAATGGTCTATTTAGATTTATATTTTTTTTACTTATTTCTAGAACTTTAGAATTTGTAGCTGGATTATTGTCTTTTGGTAATGATTCATCTCCCAATTTATTTGTTCCTTCTTTTGCAATATTAATTATATCATTTTTTATATCCAGTGGAATTTCTATTACTTGTTTATTTAATAAAAATTTTAAATTTGGATGATCTAAATAGTTTTTTAATACAAAACGAAGTTCTTCAGAAGTTACTGAATTATAGTTTAAATTATTTTTATTAAACACATCTTTTAATTTGTTAAAGTCTACTTCTCCATTTTCTCCCATAATCACTTGATTTAATGAAAAATATACCTGGCCATCTCTTTCAAAAGTTTTTTCTAGTACAATTTTTGTTTTAAGTGAAAAAAATTCTCTTGCTAAACTATTAAAATTTTCTAATACTTCTTTTCTATCTTCAGAATTAAATAGTTCTTCTTGTGCTGTTCCTATTTGTTTTAAAACTTCTTGAACTTTCTCATTACCTAGCATTAGATTTATTAATTCTTTATTTGCCTCTGGAGAAACTGATGACATTTGTCTTTCAATATACTTATTACTATTGTCAAAATAACTGTCTTTAAAATTTATTATTTTTTCTAAATCATTTTCAGTGAGAGTTCCATTGGTGTATTTTTTAGAAAATTCCCCTAATTGTATAAAATCCATTCCTAAATTAAGTTCTCCTAAATAGCTATCAGCTACATTATTATTTTTATTTGGAGATTTTTCCCCTATTTTTACAAGTTCTTCCCTACCTTTTGAAGTTCCATAAACCAATGGTAGAGTACCTAATTCATTAGAAGATACATTTGATTCCAGATTATTATTATTTTTTTCTGCTTTATTAACAGAAATATTAGTTAAGTTTGAATTTATGTTTTCTGGATAACTTACTTCTGTTTTTTTCTTAAAAGTTTCCGAATGTAATGGCTTGTTTACTAAAGTTTCATTTCTTTTTTCATTCTCTATTTCATTGAGATTTTCTATAATTTCTTTCATCTCTTTTTCTAATTTATCTAATTTTTCTTTTGAAACTTCATTAAATTCTTTTTCTTTCAATATATTTTCTTGTTCTTTCCCTAATCTATCCAAAGTTTCTGATAGTTCTTTAATTTGTTTCTTTTCTTCCTGATTAAATCCTTCTAATTGTTTTGAATCTGCTATATCTAATTTTCCTTGTTCTTTTTTTATTTTTAGGATCAAGTCATCTTTTATTGAGTTTATTTCAATACTTTCTCCAACGATTTTTTCAATATTATTAATTATTCCTAAATCTTTTTCTAATGATGCTATCTTTTTCTCTAACATCATTGTATTTTCTTGTAGTTCCTTACTATTATCTGTTAACTCTAAAATTTTCTGATCAATTTTTTTAATATGATCTTTAAAAAATTGTTCATTCTTCATCTGTAAATTTTTAGGTTTTTCAGGTATTAATGGTGGATTTTTTTCTCTTGATTTGATTGCTTCATCTAATATATTTAAAACTTCTATTTCTTCAGATTCATTCTTTTCCAGTTGTCTTTTTAGTTCTTCTAATTCTTTCTTTGCTTTAGCTATATCTTCCAACTTATCATTTGATATTATTGCTAATGGTGATTTTTTAACATTCTCATAAGCTTTTTCTTTTCTTTCTTTTTCTTCTAATAACTTATTTATTTCTTTTGTTATTTGATCTATTTGCTTCTCAGGTGTTTCTAATTTTTTTCTATCTTCTTTACTTAATGGCATATTTTTTAAAATTTTATTCTGTTCTTTTTGAATTTTATCCAGTTTTGAAATTTTTATATCTAATTTCTTATTTACCTTATCCACATCTTGTTTAGCTTTTGTTACTATTGGACTATCCATGTTAGGTATGTTTAATGCTTCTTCTTTCTTCTTTAATTCTTGCTCTTTTTTTTCTAATATATTTTTGATAGCATTATTTCCTTTTTCCTCTGGAATTATATTTAAAGGAAAATATTTTTCAGGAATAATTTTTTCTTCTTTAGCAGTATCATTTATCAGTTCTCTTATTTCATTATCTTTAGGAAAATCAAATGCATTCTCTTTGTCTAATACTGAATATTTATCTTTTGAATTAGTATTTGCATTTTCTTTTTGGATATTACTTTTTATATCAACACTACTATTTGCATTTGGTATTGGTGGTAATGGTCTATTTGACTCCATATTATTTATTAAATTATCTAAATCTACATATATGTCATTATCTTTCATATTTTTTACTATAGTGTCTTTATTTTCTTTTTGGATATTACTTTTTATGCCAACACTGCTATTTGTATCTGGTATTGGTGGCAGAGGTCTGTTTTGAATCTTATTATTTATTGTATCTAGATCTGCATATATATCATTATCTTTCATATTTTTTGCAACAATATCTTTGTTTCCTTTTCCAACGAAATCTTTTCCTTTATCTATTCCTTCTTTTATAGAATTCACTGAACCTGTTAATGATAATGAACCTCCTTTACTAAACTCATTTTTTTCTATTAATTGGGTATTATTTAAATCCATATAAATATTTTCAATAGTAGATTCTTCTTCATTAATATTAATATCTCCTTTGACAGATATATTTTCTTTTTTTAGTCCAATTACACTTTTATTAGAAATTTCTTTATTTTGCATATCACCGATTTGTCCATCAATTCCCATGTCGCCTGTAAGTCTACCAGATACAGTAATTTGCGCTCCACCTTGTTTTTCAAAGGTAGATATATCAGTTATACTAACATTTCCACCAACATCCAAAGATCCTGATTCAATTTCAGAACCTAATATTGCCCCTTTCATATTAAGATCATTTTTTACTGTTACATTTAAACTTCCACCAGAAGTTATTCCTGATTGGACAACAGTTTCTCCAGATTTCCAAATATTTCCTCCACCTGCATTGAACCCTAACTCTCCCTTTCCAATTGTATTACTTGAAGCTCCTATTGATACATTTCCACCTGCATTTGCATTTATTGATTCTTCATTATAAGAGGAAATCATACTTTCTATATTTAGACTTCCTCCTATATCAAGGGTAGTATCTTTATCAGAAGAAATATTCCCTCCTTTTATATTTGCATCTTTACCTGATTTAAGGCTAATATTTCCGCCAGCTTGAATAGAAGAATTAGTATAATTTACTGCATTTTTTGAAGTTGCATCCACATTGATACTTCCTCCAACTCCAATATCTGTATTTCCTCCCCAAAGGGCACTATATCCTGCAGTTTCTTCTAATTGGGCTTCTAAATCTACTTTAAATCCTTCTTCAGTATTTGTTTCTTTGGAAGCAGAAATATTTATATTTTCTTTTGCATCTAAAGAAATATTTTCACTGGCTTTTATATCAACTCCATTTAAAGTTATGTCGCCTTTTTTAGCTTCAATACTTATATTTTTACCATTTAGAGAAGTTATATTTTCTTTTGAAGAATTAGCTTTTGTATTTTCAACAGATAGATTAGCGGATTGTTTAGAAAATACTCCAATAAGGTCATTAAAGATAATATTGGTTACTGTTCCTATTCCTTGAGCAGCTATTATTCCATCATTTGCTTCTCCACTTTTAATAGCATTATCCATTTCAATAGATTTATTTATTGTGTCTGCTATACTGCTAGTGGCTCCTTGGCTTTGTTTCAATGCTATATCTACACCTGTAGTTTCTGTCTTTTTAGTATTTTCATATTTTGTCGTTTCTACTTCATCTGCTAAAATACTTATATTTTCATCTGCTGAATAATTCCCTCCTCCAATATCTGCTGTTCCTCCGGCTTTAATAGTGATATTATTTCCTGATTTTATAAAACTTTCTTTCCAGTTTGTTTCATCAGTAGTAGATTTTTTATATTCTATTTTTACTCCAATTTCTGAATTTGCCAATTGATCCATATGAGATTTTCCAGAAGTTGTTGGAGTTTTTTCATTAGAACCATCTAATTTATTATTGGGATTTTCTGTCCAATTTTTTGATACTTCTCCATTTGCATTCATATCAATTGTGTTCGCATTTCCAGATACTCCAACTCCTCCAACTCCTACTGTTCCATCTACATATAATCCAGCACCAACAGTTTCAGTAGTTTCATGATATTCATTTTTCCCAGCTTCTATAATTACATCTTTTCCAGCTTCTATAATTACATCTGAATTAGATTCGATATTTCCATTAATAATTTTTAAGTCATTTTTAGCATTTATATTAATATTTCCATTTCCTGTAATTGAACTTCCTTCTGAAGTTTTACTGTATTTAGTAGTTAAGGTATTACTTCCTCCAAGTACTTGATATCTTCCCTCATTTGAAGTTTCATTAATAATAGATTGCCCATCTACAAGATTGATATTATTTTTTGCAATAATATTAGTATTTCCCCCAACTATTAAGTCACTTCCTTTGAGATTTACATCTTTTCCTGCAGAAATATTTAATTTTCCATTTCCTCCAACTACAGATCCCTTTGAAATTAAACTATTTTTCTCCGAATTTTTCCATTTTACAGTGACTAATCCTTTTTCATTGCTTATTTTTTGGGAATCACTTTTTTGGTTGCTTACTTCTTTAGTATCAACTATGTCTACATTGTTTTTTGCCTTGATTGAAACATTTCCATTAGAATCAGTTGAAGCTATTGAACTCCCCTTGATAGTTATATTATTTTGAGAATCTATGTCTATGTTTTTTCCTGAAACATTGCTTCCAGAAGATTTTGAACTCATAGATGTATCATTTTTATAATTGTTATAGTCATTATATTCATACTTTGCTTCTGAAGAAATTAAATTCTGATCTTCTATTTTTACATTTTTCCCTGAAAGATTTACATTGTTTCCACCTTTTAATTCAGCTCCTTTCAAATCAATATTATTTTTAGCAGTAATATTTATATCTCCGGAAGAACTAATAGTTGAAGTATCTGATATAATTTGATTTCTTTTGTCATCCAGTCCTAAAGTTGATTCTATAATAATATTTCCTGCTGAAGATAAATTTACATTATTTCCAGATATCTGTCCTCCAATATTATTTATATCGTTTTCTGTATCTAATATTATATCTCCTCCATTAGAAACTATTCCTCCATTTAAGCCTCCAGTACTACTGTTGGTTATATCATTTTTAGATTTTATATTTATATTTCCATTAGAAACTATATTTCCATTTAAATTATTAAATTCTTCAGATTCTATATCTATATTTTCTTTTGCTTTTATAGTAGAGGTTCCCCCAGCACCTTGACTTTCAGCAATTTTTATTCTAGATTCTTTAGAAAAATAAAGTTGTGGTGTTAATGCTTTAACTCCATTGATTTCTATTTCAACATACCAGATGATATCTTGACCTAATTTAGAAAGCTGTTCTGGAGTTAAAGGTTTTCCTATTTCTAATCCTAATTCTTTACCTAAGATTAATGCATTATCTAAAAGATATTTAATTTCTTCACTTCCTATGTTGCTACTATATCCTATTGCATTCTTTATCATATCATTAATAAGTTTCTGTTCATAATATGCATCACCAATAACTGTTGTAGTTTTAGAGCTATCATATCCTATTTGCTCTAGAAAATATTTAGAACCATATAGCTTGCTTTGATCAATAAAATCTATATTTGTTTCAAATAAAGGTTGTATAGGGTCAGATTTAGGAAGAGCAGGTTTAAAAATTCCATTTTCTCCAGTTGGAATTTTAATAAATACTATAGGATTTATTGTTCCTGCAACTGCAACTGAGCCAGCCATATTTCCTGTTTCTGCTTTTATTGTAGTACCATTTATAGTTACTTCTCCAGCTATTATTTCCACTTCATGAACTTGTTTGATAGGTCCCAGTTGAGTTATTTGATTTATATCTTTTATCTCAACAGCAAAATTTGAATTTGAACTGTCTACAGTAAAATCACCTATATTTATTTTTATATTTTTATTTGACTCTGTTTTTCCACCATCATTATTTAATGCTCCATTTGAATGTATAAAATTTCTTCCAGCTATTATTTGAGCATTAGCATTAGCTCCATAAAACTTTATTCCCCCTGATGTATTCCATTTTTCTTGTGGAACTGGAGATCCATGAGCTTTCCAATCAGCACCTAAGACTGTTGATAAAAGTTTTTGCAAAACAGTATTTTCTTGCTTTACTAAAGCTTCATAATAGCCATCTTTTCCTGAAAATTTATTGTTATATAGAGCATCCTTTAAACTACCTTTAAATGTATGCCCACTGTTTAAATAAAGATCCAGTCCAAGAGTTCTTGTTTCCCATCTTAAGTCAACTATAATATTTTCCAGCAGCCAGTTAATATCAACTTCTTTATAGGCTGTTTTATTTGTTAAATTACCTTTAATCATAATATCTTTTCCTGCTGATATTGTTCCTGACTCATTAACTACATTTGCCTTGTCTGAATTTAAAGAATCTATACTTAAATTTTTGCCAGAAGTGATGCTTGCTTTATCCTTTATATACATTTCATTTGAAATATTTGGAACAATAACTGTTACATAATCCCAATGATTAAAACCTCCCTCTTGCCATATATGTAGTGTCTTAAACTCTGTCATTTCATATTTCAATTCTCCACTTACATTACTCTTATTAATTAAAGAATCTGTTTTAATATCTAAATCTTTACCAGCTTGAATAGTTCCACCTTCATTTATTAAAGTCTGTGAAGCTAACTCCATATTTTCAACTGATTCAATAGTTGATGAAATTTTATTATGAATGCTTTTGGCAGCTTCAATTACTATATCTTTTCCTGACCATATTGTATTTCCAGATTCATTAGTAATATTTTTACCAGATAAATCAATATTTTCATTACTCACAATCATTCCATTATTAACTATATCTCCTCCAGTAGAAATTGATATATTTCCTATTCCCTGAACTTTTCCAGTATTTATATCTCCTTTTTTTCCTATTACATTTATATTTCCACTAGATATAATATTTCCAATATTTGATGACTTATCCCCTAGTTTTAAATTTGTATTATTCTTGCTTTTTATATTTCCTACATTATTTATTTTTGATATATTAATATCTATAGAGCTTTCTGATTCTATTCTACCAGTATTTTTTAAACTGCTTTTTTCTCCATTAATTTTTATTTCTTTAGTGGCTAAAATTTCTCCATTAGAAATAATTGTAGAATTTTCTTTTGAATTATTAATATTAATATTTCCTTGAGATTGAATACTTCCACTATTAATAATATTTCCATCAGAATCTATTAATAACCCTTTAGAAGCTATCTCACCAACATTTTTTAAATTTTTCGCATTAATCTCAATATTTTCAGAACTATACAGTTTTCCTAAATTATTTAATTCATTGCTGCTTAAAAGTGATGTTTTTCCATTTGTTTTTAATTCATTTCTATTATTGAAATCATAAGATTTAATATTGGTATTTCCTTTTATTTGCATACTTCCATCATTGTTAAAATTATCAGTTGATAATTTTAAATCTTGACCAATATTAATCTTTCCATTTGTATTGAATTTTTTAGTTTCAATATCCACATTTCCTTCTATATCTATATTTCCTGTATTTGTAATATTATTATTTGAGAATATTTTTAATTTCTCATTTGAGATTATATTTCCTTTATTACTTAAATCTCCTTTTATTTCTATATTTCCCTTTGTAGAAATTTCCGAATCATTATCTATATTTCCAGTTAATAGTAAATCATTGTTTGCTATAAGTTTTCCTTGATTAATTATTTTAGAGGCTGTTATTTCAGCTTTATCTTGAATACTTAAATTTTTAGAAACAAAATTTTTATTTATAGATGTATTTAATTTTCCTGCAATTGATAAAGATTCATTATTAAAATTATCTCCAATTATTTCTGCATTTTTTCCAACTGTTATAGCTCCTTTAGAAATAATGTTTCCTTTAGATTCTAATTTTAAGTCTTCTTTTGTCAATATAATTCCATTATTTTTTATATCACTAACAGTTGTTATTCCAATATTATTTCCTTCAATTACTCCTAAAGACTCAAAAGAAGCAATTTTTGTCTTTAATGAATCCAATTTTTCCTGTTCTATTTTAAGAGTTTTTATTTTTTGTTTTTTTTCTTTTATTTTTTGAGGATCTTTTTCTAAAATTAAATTTTTTTCTAAATCTGCTATTTCTTCATTCACTTTTTCTGATCTTTCTAAACTAAATTCATTTAAAAGCTTGACATATTCATTTAATTTTTCTTCGCTTCCTGTTGAAATAAATGAATCAGCTATAATATTTATATCATTTTCACTTATAATTCTTTGAGAGTTAAGAATATTTTTTACAGCACTGATAAATATGTTATTTTTAGCTTCTATTCCACCAGTATTGGTAATATTATTTTCTGAAGTTATTATGATGTCATTACCTGAAGTGATTAATCCTTTATTCTCTACATTATTTAAAGTGCTGATATTCAAATTATTATCTGAAGCAATTAATCCTTTATTCTCTATATTGTTTAAGGCATTTATAGTTATATATTTTCCTGATATTAAACCTATATTAATTATCTCTCCTGATGTTGTTTTAATTATAACCTCTCCATCTGCAGCAATAATTTTTCCATTTAGAGTGTTATTTAAGTTTTTAGTATTTATTTTTAATGCTTTTTTTCCAGATACCAAACCTTTATTTTTTAAATTTTGAGCAAAAATATCTACTTGAGAACCTGAAATTCCAGAACTAACCCATATAATTTCATCATCAGAATAAATTTTTCCAGTTTTTGGATCTTTAACTATAAGATTTCCTTTTGTATCTGTTCTAATCAAAAGAGGAGGTTCTTTTTCTCCTCTTCCAGAAATAGTAGGAATCATAATTCCTTGAACATCAAGAGTTTCATCTAACTTAATAATTATAGATTTTAAAGAATTTATATTTGCATTTGTTTTTTCTTTTAATATTAAATTTTTGGCAGTAATGTTTATATTTCCATCTGAAGATTCTAATTTTGAGTTAAGAATAATATCGCCTTTAACCTCAAGATCAATATTTTTATCTGCTCTTATTCCATTAGAGTATTCAATTCCTTTTTCTTTATATGTGGTATTTAAAGTTTGTAAATTTTTTTTACCATCAATTTTTATATTTCCTTTAGATGCTAAATTTGAAATTGTAATATCTCCAGAACTGCTAATTTCAATATCTTCAGAACTTGAAATTATTCCTTCATGCCTGACTCCTAATCCTTTATCAGTACTTATGAGTCTAATATTTTTTCCATACATAGCTCCTAAATTAGTTGCATATATTCCATATTTATCAGAGATAGTATTTTTAGAGTCTTTTATTACTGGATTGGCAAGATTAGTTTTTGATAGAGTGATTTTGTTTTCTCCCGCTATTAAAGATATATTTGGATCATTTTCTGCTTTTAAACTTGATATTTCTTTATATATATTAATAGTCTTAGCTAACACATTAAAATAATTCCCACTTGTCCCTACTCCATTAAGGTTAATATTTCCTTTATTTATATTGAAGTCAACACTATTATTTGTAATAATTGGACTTCCAGTTGTTAAAGTTACTCCATTTGTATTAATAAATGTAGCCCCATTAAGATTAATTCCATTTTCGTTAGCTAAAATAAAATCTGCTCTTTTTCCAAATACTTCAATATCTCCATTTATATTTGAAATATTATTTCCTGTAACTTCATTGAGTATAGTTGTAGCTTCTTTGAATAGGTTAGGGTTTTTAGTTAAATATCCACCTATTTCAGAAACTCCATTATTTAAACTATTATTAAAAATAATACCGTTTTCGTATCCAACACTTAAATCAATAAACTTATTATGAGAAATTCCATTTGAATTTGGATTATTTATATTAATAACATCAGTTCCATTGGCTGATTCATTTAAAGTAGGACCATTTTGTCCTATTTTAATAGTATTAGCTTCTTTTTTTCTCTGCCTTAAATCTCTTGCATCTATTTCTTCATAATTTCCAAATCCTGTCATTAAAAAAGTCACAATTAGACTAAGAGTTATTCTTTTCTTATTTTTTAGATTATGTTTTAAAATTTTTTCACTTAGTTTTATATAATTCATAAATTTCCCCCTACTTTGGTATTACTTTAACTATCAAAAAAATTCTTTTTTATTTCAAGTGAATAAAGTTTATTCTTACATATTTTTTGAATTTTCCACAAATTTTTTTTGACTTCATTTTCTTTTTGTTCTAAGGATTTAAAATCATTTAATATATATAATTCTCCTTGAATAGCTTTTATTATTTCATAATAGCTTACTTTATCTCTTTTTAACCTATATCCACCTAATGTTCCACGATAAGATTCTATAATTCCATAATTAACTAAAAATCTTAAAATTTTTGTAGTCATATTAATCGAAATTTCTTCTTTTTTGCTTATTTCTTTTGAACCAATTAATTTGTTTTCTGGTATTTCTGATAAATATTTAACTATTCTTATTGCATATTCACTTTCTTTATTTATTTTCATATTTTATCCTCTTTTATTCTCCTAATTTTTCATATTTTTTCTACCAAGATGTTTATTCATTAAAGAGGTTTCCTTACTCAACTTTCAAGATAAATTTATTGTTCCCTTATCATCTAAATTATTATAAATATTATATATATTAGTTTCACAACTTAAATCGAATCTATCAATAATATTTCCTTTGTTTAAAAGCTCTATTGTATAAAAATCTTCTTTTTTTTCAAAATATGCTTTGTTAATATTATAAATAATTATAGCTTCCTTTTCCCTTGTCATAATTCTTAATCTAAATACTTCTCCTTTTCCTAGTTCTTTTCCATGAGAATCCTTTACTACTATCTGAAATTCATTTTCTAGCTCATTAAAGCTATTTATAACAGTTAGGATTCCTATATCTCTTGTTATAGGAAACTTTTCTACAAGTAATCTTGTTCCTAATTGCATTTTTTCCAAATTAAATAATATTTTACTAGAATCCATTTTATTTCCTATCATTCTTAATTTTATATTCATTATTCCATCCTCTTTTAGTATAAAATTGTCAATATTTTTTTATTATATTCATTTATATCTATTTCATTTTTTTTATAAAATTCATTAAAAAATTCTCCATCATGAACTAAATCATTATCATGAGACTTTATTGTGTATATTAATTCTTCTTCTGAAAGTGCTCTTTTTAAATATTTAATATTTAAAAGTATTTTAAATTTTAATAATGCACCTGATATAACTAATTTCATAAATCCATAGGTTATATTATAATAAAAATCTTTATTGAAAACTGAACATAATAAATAATTTTTCAAAATATTATCATAATCTTTAGGCCATAACTTTTTCAACATATCAATATCTTCATCATTTAAAATAAAAGATTCATCCCTTAAAATATCTCTATCTTTTTCTAAGGTACCTGTTAACCTTATTAATTTTAATAGATTTATATACTCTGAAGCTACAGCCTTACTTCTTTCTCTTTTTGCAAGAATTGTTTTTACAACTAAATCAGCAACTCCTGAGCTACTGTAATCCTTCTCTTTGAAATCAAGAAAATCTTTATTAGATTTTTTAAAATCAAACTCTTTTATTTCAGTAGATAAAATTGTTTTTAAGGTAATATCAATATATTGTAATTTTTTCCCTAAGTTTTCTTCAGAATTTAAAATATTAATTAATAAATTTTCTAATTCATAGTATTTTGAGGATATATTTGTTTTTATATTGTTTTCAGGAATTAAAAATGATATATTATTGGGCTTCATTAAAAAGAATTCTTCTTTTTTTATTTTTATAATTTCAAATTTTTCTTTTGATAATAAAAGTTTAGCTGCTGAACTACAGGAAAAAACCAAACTAATTTCTAAGCCTCGTGAAGTTAGTTTTAAATTTCTTGGATAAACTTTACAAGTATTGCTTAGGCATTCCCAGCCAAAATCTCTATGAATTCTACATAATTTTTCTTCTGTTATAAATTTACAATATCCTCTAGAAAATTTTGTAATATAGCTATTATCTATTTTTTCAATACAGGTATTAATATCTTCATTTAAATTATCTAAATTAGTTTTTGTTTTTAAATATGAATCTTCATCTATATCTATTCTCCATTTATCTTTGCAGCATTCACCACTTGCCGAGCATTGATATTTTGCTAAAATATTGGGTATTAAAATGTATTTATAGTCTCTAATTTCCATTATTCTCTCCATTTAATTTTATAAGTCCTGTTTCATTTCTATTCTTAAAAAAAATAAAGTCTTCACTTACTCTTCCTAATTTGTCATATATTATTGGAAGAATTTCTTTTCCTTGTTTTGAATACAATCCATACTTCCCATCTTTTTTTATATAAATATATGAATCTTTTATTAAAATTTCATCATATAGTAACGATATAATTCTTTTTCCTTTTTTATTTATTACACCAAAGCCTTTATCAGTGGATACAATTGCCAATCCATTATTAAAATTTTCAGCAATTGTATATATTAATGGTATTTTTATCTTTCCTTTCTTGTCTATGTAGCCAGATTTCCCATCTTTTTTTACTACCATTAATTCATCTGCATATTCCCCTATATCCTCAAATGGAATTTTCTTTGCTTTTGAAGTTTTTAAATTTAAAAGATACCAAGAATTATCTTTTTTTAATTGAATAAAATCTTTTTCTTTTTTGAATAAAAAACCTCCATTATATTCAGGTGGTATAACCTCTTCTCCAAAGTTATTAATATAGCCGATCTTTTTATTTTTTAATACCATAATTCTGTTCATAGATTCCATACCATAATTTTCATACTCCATTTTTTTTTCAATATTTTTATCTAAATTTATAAAATAATTTTCTTTTCCTATATATCCAATTAAAATATTTTTATTATTTAAATTAACTAATTCATTATATTTTGGAGAAATTTTAACTATTTCATCAAAATCTATAATTCCATATTTGTTATCAGAATTGATGTATAAATAATTTCCTATTCCTAGTTGAATATTGCTATAATAATTTTTTAATATTTTTTTATTAAAATTTTTATCTAATAAATATTTTTCATGTTCATTTAAAATTAAAATATTTTTATTATTGCTATAAATCTCATCATTAATTATATCTACTTTTATATTTAAATTTTCATCTATAATTCCACATTTATCATTTAAAGAAATTTTATACAGTTCATTTCCAATGTAACTAAAATTATCTATCTTTAATTCTTTGTCTAATTTAATATTATAAATATTTTTTTCATTATTACTCTTTAAAAAATAAATTTCTGGGCTTATTTTTTTTATTAAATCATATTCAGGGTCCTTTATATATTTCCCAGAAGTATTTATAATTCCATATTTTTTATTTTTTTTTATAACCATATATCCTAAATCTACTTCTCCAGCATCATCAACCATTAAAACGATTTTATCTAAAGGTTTTTTTATAATTATTTTTTCTAATTTATAATTTAGAAATAAAATTAATAATGTTCCTATAATACATACGATATAAACTTTTTTCACTTTACCTCTCCATTTTTAAATTTAGGAGGGTAAAATACCCTCCTAAAAATTTTTAATTTACTTTTTTGGTTCCCATTTTCCAGTTTCAGGATTTTTTTGATAATTACCTTGTGTTACTGGTTGCTTTGAATCTGGAACTGGAATCTTTACTCCTATATTTTCTTTGTTAGCTGAATTAGGCTTATAGTTAGGATCTATTAAAGATTTAATTCCATCTTTAATTCCATCTAAAGCTTTCTTATTAGTTATTGCTCCACCTGTTAATACTGCACCAATATCAGTATTTAATTTTTCCCATTTTCCAGTTTCAGGATTTTTTACATATCCATTAACAATTTCTGGTTTTGGTTTAGGTGGTATAACTTCTGCAGTTCCAGTTTCAGGCTTTTTAACATCTTCACTATATACAATTTCACTTTTTACTGGTGGAATTATAACCTCATTACCTTTATGTGGTAGATCTTGTGCCATCCCAGTTTCAGGCTTTTTAATATCCTCACTAACTGCAATATCAGTTTTAAGTGGTGGAGTTATAACAACATCAGGCCTTGGGATTTTGAAATCTGGATATTGCACCTCATGAGTATTTTCTATAGTTACTTTTTCTCCACTATTTACTTTACCAAATACAGGTGGGTGTTCTATAACAATATCTGGTGTTTCATTATCAGTGACATCATAACTACCTTTCTTTTTCTTATTAGGTATTTTACTGATTGTTCCAGAGAATGTTCCACCAGCTTTTTTGACATCTTGATCTACTGTTAAACTATTTTCCATGTCACTATTAATGTCTTCTTTAGTTCCTTCCTGACCATTGATTGTTACATCTCCTCCAACAGTTATATTTTCAGGATTTAATCCTATTGTTCCTTTAGCTGTTTTTTCTTGACCAATAATATCTCCGACTTCTCCTTGGATTCCTCCACCTTTAGTTCCAGCATTTAATCCTATTATTTCTCCTCCAGCTTCTAAATCAGAGTGAACATCTTTGACATTTAGATTTCCTCCAATATCAAGGTTACCTTCTCCAGTTTCGGAACCTAGATTTCCTCCAATTATATTTGCATCCCCTCCTACTTTTACACCTATGTTATTTTTAGCTGTAATTCCTGCTTGAGTGTCTATAGAATCTCCTTTTTTATAAATTTCTCCACCTCCAGCAGAAGCTCCAAAGTCACCAGTTGCTATTGTGTTTGTTGAGGCTCCAATAGAAAGGTCTCCTCCACCCCAACCTTCAACTTGAGATTCATTAATCTTATCTTTTACTGTTTCTACATTTAAGTTACCTTTCACATCTAAATTGACATTATCTCCTGTCACATTACTTCCAATCACATTTGTATCTTTTTCAGATTTTATAGTTACATTTTTAGCATTTATAGAACTTCCATGGCTAAGTTCATTATTTTTTTCAGTTTGGCTATAATGAACATTTCCTATTGCCCCAATCTGTGTATTTCCACCATCGAGAGCGGATACTCCTCCTGATACTGTAATTCCTCCAGAAACATTTACTCCTTTTGAAGACTCTGTATATGTTTCTTTTGCATCTGTTATGTTAACATTTCCTGCTGAATCTAGATTTACCCCTTCAGCGTCAACATTTACTCCTTTCAAGTTAATATCTCCGTCAGTTGTTTTAAAATTAACGTTTCCTCCTGATTTTATAGAAGTTGTATTTTCTTTTTCACTTTTTGTTTTACTGCTGTTGTATCCTATTTCTCCTGTAAGAGATGAAGTATTAGCTAAGATGTCTCCAAATATCATATTTGTAATTGTTCCTCCAACTTGTGCTCCTGTTAAAGCTTCATTCATTCCACTTTCTGAATCTAGAGCTGAGTCAGCAATCTGCATTCCTTTATTTACAGCATCTGCTATATTACTTGTTGTGGTATTAGATCCTTTAATTCCAACTGTTACTCCTGTACTTTCAGTTTCAATCACATCTGTGTATTTAGTAGTTTCTATATCTTTAGCTTCAATTGTAAAATCTCCACCAGTTGTGAAGTCAGCTCCTCCAATATCAGTTGTTCCTTTTGACTTAATATTGAGATTACCACCAGTTGTAACATTTCCTTCTGTCCATGTTGTACTTTTTTCACTAGAGTTATTCACTGATACTCCAACTGTTGTTTGAACACTTGTTAATGAATCCATGTAGTTTTTACCAAATTTTCCTCCACTAGTCTTATTTTGACTATTTTTGCTGACTTTTTGTGGATCTCCATCTACTATTTCTGTGCTTCCTCCAGTGTGAGGATCCCAAGAAGCTTCAGCACTATTTCCTCCTAATCCAGCCTTTGCTCCTGTTGATGTAACTCCTACACTTACAGAGCTTTTTTTCGATTCATATGTATTTTTTCCAGCTTCAAATTTTACATCATTTTCTGCACTAATATTTGTATCTCCTAAAGATGTTAAATCACTTCCAACAACTTTTACATTTCCACCAGATTCGATATTTATATCTCCTATTGAAGTTAAACTGCTGCCTTTAGAAGTACTACTTTTTGTTTCTTCAGTAGATGAAGTAAATCCAATGACATTATAGTTATTTGAGCTTGATTTTGTAGTTACAGTATCTTGCCCATCAATTATGTTTACATCTCCAGATGACTCAATATTGATTCCATTATCTCCAGCTATTAAATCACTTCCTTTTAATGTTGTATCTCCTCCAGATTTTATATCTACTCCTCCAAGTCCACCTACTGTACTGCCTTTTGACTTTGAAGTTGTTGTTTCAGATTGACTCTGTCCAACTGTTAATAATCCATCTACAAATTCAGAAGTAGATGATGATGTTTCTTGATGTGTATAATCTTGTCCATCAACTATATTTACATCATTTTTAGCATCAATAGAAACATTTTCATTAGCTATAACATCACTTCCTTTTATATTTACATCATTTTCACCTTTAATTGTTACATTATTTCCTGCGACTGTTGACCCAGATGATGTAGATGAACTAGATGATGTAGTTGTAGTAGTTGTTTCAGAAGTTGTTGTTTCTTGACTTGAACTAACTAAATTCTGATCTAATATATTTACATTTTTTCCGCTAAGTTCAATATCTCCTTCTCCAGTACTTTCTATAACTCCGCCTTTTATTGTTGTGTCTCCACCAGCATTAATCGAGATATCTCCACTTCCTTGAACTCCAGCAGAATTTGATACAACTTGATTTCCATTTTCATCATATCCTAATGTAGATTCTATATTAATGTTTCCTTCTGCTTTTACACTAACATCTCCTCCACTATTAACACTTCCTCCAATCATATCAATATTTTCTTTTGCTTCAAGATTTACATTTCCGCCACCAGATATTCCACCATCTAGACCTCCTGAAGCATTATTTGTTATTCCACTTTCTGATTTTATATCTATATTTCCGCCACCAGATATATTTCCATTGGAATTGACAACATCAGTTGCATCTATATTAATATCTCCTCCTGCTTTTACAACTGAACCAGTACCTCCACCTTGATCTTGACCTGCTATCTTCAATCTTGTATCTTTACTAAAGTATACTTGAGGAACTAGAACTATGTCTCCTTCCACTTCCATTTCTACATACCAGATGATATCTTTTTCTAAATTATTAATCTGGTCTGGGGTAAGAGGTTTTCCTAATTCTAATCCTAATCCATCTTTTACTGAGACAGCACTATCTAACATTAATTTTATCTGATCAGTTCCTATTTCCCCAGCATATCCCAATCCTTCTCTAATCGAAGTATTTATTAATTCTTTTTCATAGTATGCATCTCCTATAACTGTCGAAGTTTTGCCAGGGTCATATCCTGCCTGATCAAAGAAGTAGTTAGAACCGTAATATTTACTTAAATCAATGAAATCTAAGTTTGTTTCATATTTATATGGAACTGTTCCATTGGGTCTTGGCAGAGCAGGTTTGAATATTCCATTTTCTCCTATAGGAATATCTATGAAAATTACTGGATTAATTGTTCCTGCAATAGCTATGGATGTAACTGTACCTCCTGTAGAAGCCGTTATTGTAACCCCATTTATTGTTACTTCACCTTTTTGAATTTCTACTTCATGTACTTGTTTTACACCGTCTACTTCAGTAATAGAGTTTGGATCACTTACACTTACTCCTAAATTAGATTGAGTTCCATCCACTGTATTATCTCCTATATTGACATCTATATTTTTATTTCCACCAGATTCACCACCAATGTTTTCAAATCTTCCTCCACTATGATTAAATGATCCTCCTGCTAAAATACTTGCTGATCCATTTGCTGCAAAATATTGATACTTTGCACTTCCATTATATCTACTCATATCTAGTGTGTTTTGTCCCATCCATTCTGGTCCAAATGCAGTACTCATTATATTTTTTAAATCAATGTTATTATTTGCAAGCTGTTTTAAACAATTAAGTTTAGCAGAATTTCTAACAATCATTCTTAAAAGATTTTTTAAATTTCCTTCTGCTGTGGTATCCTCACCCATCCAGAGATCTAGACCTGCTGTTCTTTCTTCCCAACCTAGTGTTATTTTCACTTTCGAAAAATATTCGTCTACTGTCATAGAAGCATTTTTAGTTTCATTTTTTAAATCTCCTTTTATATCTATATTTCCTTTAGCTGAAATAGTTCCAGATAGATTGGTTACATTTGAATTATTTCCATCTTTACCTTTTATTGAAAGATTTCCTCCTGATTGAATTGTTGCTTTATCTGTAACTGCTAAATTACTCTCAAACACAGGAAATTCTATCTTTATTACTTCATACTTATTTGTTGGAAAAGTTTGAAATCTATATTTTTCTGTTGATTCAAATACTCCAGTTTGGACATAACCACTTCCTGTAACATTACTTTTATTTTCTAGTTTATTTACATTTATATTCAAATTTTTTCCAGCCTTTATTGTTCCAGCTTCATTTATTAAACTTTCTCCAGTAAGTGTCATATTACCTTTTGATTCAATTGCAGCTTTAAATTTATTTAATATATTTTTAGCTGCATTAATTATTAAATCTTTAGCAGCCCATATAGTTGTTCCAGCTTCATTTGTTAAGGTTCCTCCTGTAGTAAGAGAAATATTTCCATTACTTACCATCATTCCTTTATTTGTTATGTTTTTTCCAGCGGAAAAATCAAGGCTTCCATAATTTTGAAATCTTGTTTCACTTACAATATTTCCTCCAGTTACTAGTTTCATTGTATCTTGTGAACTCATTTTACTTGTATCATTTAAAGTAATATCTACTTGATTTTTACCTAAATCTACAGTTAATTTTCCATTACTTAGAATTTCCCCATTATTAACAAAGCCTTTATTCAAAGTTGAGCTGCTTCCATCAATAATGATATTTCCTCCAAGTACTTTTCCTGTATTTTCATTAGTAAAACCATTTTTTATTTGTACATCTAAATCCTCAGCAGCTTGAAGAGTTCCACCAGCTTTATTAGTGATCTCATTAGCTTTTATATTTAAAGCTTTTCCTGTAGCAATTTTTTTAGTATTTTCTAAATCTCCTTTTATATCTATATTTCCATTACCAGTTGCTAGAATTTCTCCAGTATTTTTTAAATTAGAAGTAGTTCCTGTTCCTTTTAAATTAATATTTCCATCGACTTCTATTTTATTTGTATTTTTTATATTTTCTGTTACAGTTACATTTAAGCCACTATTTAATACATTTCCGATATTTTCAAAACTTTTTGCATTAACAGTTAAATTACCAGTGTTTTGTAATTTTTCTGTATTTATAAAGCTTGAAGTTGTTGTTATAGTTGTATCTCCTTTAACTTCTAATGATGTATTTTCAACTTCTCCACTTCCAGCAGAAATATCTAGATTTCCCCCAAATATGGCTTCTCCAGTATTTTTAAAACCATTAGATTTTATAGAGGCTCCATTTTTAGCTTGAAGTTTACTTTCTGTATTAAAGATTTCTGTTCCTGCATCAGCTGTTAATTTTCCTCCAGATAATATATCACCTTTATTATCTACTCCTTGAGATTTTATATCAATATCTGATCCAGCATCTATAGAACCAATATTTTTAAATGATTTATCCCCTATACTATTGGCATCCAGTAGAGAATTTACTGATAATTTTTTTCCAATTACTACTTCTCCATTATTAACAAAAGCTCCTCCCTTGATATTTAAATTATCTTTAATATCAATAGTGGAATCTTTAGAAAATTCTATTTTTGAATTAGCTCCTGAAAGTGTTATATCTGCATTAGCACCTGAGTAAAGCTCTTTATTTATTTTTATATTGTTAGCTTCCAATTTTATATCTTTTTGTACTTTTAGAGAGTCACTTTCAAAAGTATTTTTCACTTTTGAAATAAGATTTTCACCTACAGTCATAAATTTATTTATAAATCTGTATCCTGAAATATCTGCATCTCCTCCAATGGCGATATTTCCATTATTTATTATATCTCCTTCTGCTTTTGCTTTAAAATCTTTATCAGTAATTATAATTCCATCATTTTCAATTCTACCTGTAACTTCTATTGATACATTTCCAGCTTCAACTATTCCAAGACCAGCTATTGTTATAATTTTAGCTTTTATTTCTGATTGTTTTGTTTTAATTGTTCTGTATTTTGCAATATCTGCTTTTACTTTTTCTATTTCAGCTTTATCAGTTAAAGAGTCTAGCTTCTTTTCAAGCTCTTTTATTTTATTTTCAGCTTCTTCTAATTCTTTTTCATTATATTGCTGCATTAAATCAGCGTATTCTCCAAGAAGAACATCACTTCCAGTTGATATAAAACTTTTTCCTGAAATATCCAATGATTTTCCTGCATAAATTCTTTGAGTATTTTTTATATCTCCATTAGTAGCTTTTAATGTTACATTTCCATCACCTTCAATAACTCCATTATTTGTCAAGTTATTACTTGTTTTTAAAGTTATATTTGTATTTGATTTAATGATACCTTTATTTAAAGCTGTGTCATTAGATTTTATTTCAATATCATTTCCTGAAAGGATTCCTAATGCACCTACTTTATCAATTTCATATTTTATTGTTGTCAATGCTGATTCTAGATTCTTATAATAACTTAATGTTGCTTCTAGTCCTTCAATTTTTGTTGATTCTGTTGTTGATTCTAATTTTTTTTCTAATTCTGCTATGATTTTAACAACATTATCATAGTTTTCTTTTACAAAACTATTGAATGCGCTTAAATATTTTGTAATTTCTTCAGGAGTTCCAGCATTAATGAGATTATTTACATGAATCATTAATTTTCCTACTGCTGCAACTTTTCCATAATTTTCAAAAAGTCCTTTTTCAGCAGTTGCAGTTATATTATTTCCACCTATTAGTCCAGAGTTTTTTATATTTCCTTTTGTTGCCAATAATACCAAATCTTTGTCAGCAAAGAATTCTCCAGAGTTTAATAAATCTCCCACTGTTGAAGTTATTTTTAAAGTTCCCATTTTAGCCACTATTTTTGCTCCAAAAGCATTAGTTAAAGTTTCGGTATTTATTGTAATATTATTTTGTAATCCTTCTCCATAAGATTGAATAATCCCTTTATTTTCCAAAGTTCTAATGTCAATATCTATACTTCCCATTCCTAGCGGATAATCTTCTGTAGAAGCTTCTATTTTTCCATTTTTATCATTTAATACAAATCCATTTCCTGATATTTTAACATTATATCCTGAAACTATACCAGTATTTGTAAAAGTTCCATTTTGAATATCAATTGAAATTTCTCTTGCTCTATCAACACTTTCTCCAAGTTTTGCAGTATTTTGTCTTAGCTCACCTTTATTAACAATATCTTTTGCTGATATCTTTACTGCTGCTCCTCGAATAACAGCATTCTGGTTATTTGTTATTTTTCTTGCTTTTATGTCTAAGTTCCCAGCAGCGGAAATCAAGTTATTATTTGTTAGTTGATTTTTGACATCTATGTTTATGTCATTTTCTCTAGAATTTATTGTTGATGTTATAACAGTGTTATTTATTAAATTTCCTGCCATAATATCTATTTGCTTTCCAAATATTCCTGTTGATTGCCATTCTATTTCATTTGTATTTAGTATTCTACCAGTTTCTGGATCCTTTACTATTATTTTTCCATTTGAATCTTTCAATACTACTAGAGGAGGTTTGCTAGGATCTCTTCCTATCATTACTGGCATTAATAGAGTTTCTAGATTTATCGTTCCAGTAACTTTTATACTGAGCCCTTTCTGAGATAATATTTTTGCAGTTGAATTAGCTTTTAAGGTAAGGTTTTTAGCTACAATTTTTATTTCAGTCTTATCAGATTTAACAAAACTTTCTAATGTGATGTCTCCTTTAAAATCAAGTTCTACACCATCTCCAGAAAATATACTATAGTTGTATTCTATTCCTGAATTTTTATAACTACCATTTAAAGTAGTAAGATTTCCTTCACCCTTTAATTTGATATCTTTTTCAGAAATTACTCCACCTACAGTTATATCTCCATTACTTAAAATTTCTATATCCCCACTGCTTCTTATCAAGCCTTCATGTCTGACTCCCAAACCTTCTGTAGTACTTATTAGTTTTATATTTTTTCCATACATTGAACCTAACTTGTTAGCATATATTCCATACTTGGTACCATCTTTTTCATTTCCAATAACTTTATTCAATACTGTTTTATTACTATTTTTTAGTGTTACATCATTTTGACCTGCTATCAATGTTATATCAGCATCCATTTGTCCATCAAAAGGAGCTACTTGCCCTTTTAGTTCTATTGTTTTTGCAACAATATTGAAATAGTTACCAGCAGTTCCAACTCCCATTCCATCAATTAAAACATTACCTTTCTGAACATTTAAATTGATATCTGAACCTGAAATTGTAGGTTTTCCTGTTGTTAATGTAACTCCACTTGTATTAATAAAGCCTCCACCATTAACTGCTATTCCATTTTCATTTGCCAATATAAAATCTGCTCTTTGACCTGCAATTTCAATAGTTCCATTAATACTTGAACTTTTATTTCCAGTAACTTCAGTTAAAATTGCATTTGCAGCTTTATTTAAATTTGGATTATGAACAACGATTCCACCTATTTTAGTTACAACTGGTTCTTTTGTAGCATTATTATTAAAAATAACTCCATTTCCAGCTCCAACACTAAAATCTATAAATTTATTATGAGAAATTCCTCCTGAATTTGGATTAGTAATCTGTATAACATCTGTTCCATTAGCACTTTCAGTCATTGAGGGACCACCAGAGGCATGCGGTTTTATTTCATTTGCTCCTTTATTTCTTGTTCTCAAGTCTCTTGCCATTACTTTTTCCTCAATAAATCCTATTTGACCCGTTATTAAAAAAGCAACAATTAAACTTAAAGTAATTCTTCTTTTGTTTTTTAAATTATGTTTTAATATTTTTTCATTCCTTTTTAAGTAATTCATCTCTTTCTCCTTTCTACAAATTATAACTCATATTAAAATATATTGGATTTTCTTCTTTTGGCATTCCTTTTGCACGTCTCAATGGAATTCCATATGTCAACCCAGCATAAAGGCCTTTTATATTAATCTTAAATCCTATGGCAAACCCGACTATTTTATCTGAATTTTCTAAATCTTTATCTCTTGAGAGTCCACCATCTAGTCCAATAAAAGGGGTTATCATTGATAAGTATTTATTCATATCTGGAGTCCCCATATATGATAAAGTATTATTTATATAAATACCTTTATTTCCAGCAACTGAACTTTCTTTAAATCCTCTTACTGTGAATTCATCTCCCATTGTAAACTGATTAGCTGATAATAATCTATCATCTGAATAAGACCCTCCTATTCCCATTCTATATTGAAATCCATGATTTTTTATTGCAAATGATTTCATCCAATCAAGATTAAAATTTAGCTTATCGTATTCAACTTTATAATCTCCTGCTCTTAAGATAGAAGGATCTCCTTCAGCTCCAAACCAAGGAACTCCTCTCTCATATTCAAACATTCCAAAGATAGTTCCTCCAAAAAGTTTATCTATATGATCTATTCCTAAAACTGTATTCATATATTTCTTAGTACTTACATCTAAAACTAATCCATTCATAGTATTATAATTGTCTCTATAGACAATTCCACCATGAACAGTAGTTTTTTGATATTGTCCCCTAGAAATAATTCTGCTGATTTTTAACTTGTGTTTTTGACTTTTACTTTCTGTTTTATATTTTCCCAAATCACTGATAATTGTATTGTAATTATCTCCAAGATTATAATTATATGCTATTTTCCAGTATCCTATTGGAATTGAATAACCTATGTCATAGTTTGATTCTTTATCTAAATCTCTTTTTTTAGTTAACCTTTCAATATAGTTTAATGTTAATCTATCATTTATACCTAAAACATTATCTTGAGAAAAACTAAAATTTAATTTATGTCTTCCTTTATCTTTATATCCACTATTGTCCATTCCCATGCTGAAACCAGTTGCCCTATAGTTTTCTTCAATCAAAATATCTGAGTATCCATATTCTTCAGTAGGAGAAACTTCTGTTACATTGTTATATCCTCCTATGTTTATATTTTCTAATCCTTGATCCATTGCTTGAGTAGTTAATAATTCACCTTTTTTTATAGGAAATGCTAACTTTAGTTTCAGCCTGTCCTTAAATGAAGATTCTCTATTCATAAATTTTATTTCTCTTAATTTACCTTCCTTTACTTCATATACCAGTTCCCCAGTATTAATATTTCCTGACTTTAAAGTAACTAAAGTTGTTACATATCCATGGTTTAAATAAATATTAGATAATTTTGTCAAAAGTTCATAAATTTCACCTTTACCCATCTCTGTATTAACATATTGGTCTACAATTTTTTTAACTTCTTTTTCATAAAGGTTTGAACCTTCAACTTTAATATTTTTAAATAAGTATTTCTGTCCATCTTCTATTTTAAATTCTAATTTATCTTCTTTTTTTTCTTCATTTCTTAAAGGATATTTTAATTGTTCATCTCTATATTCCTGCTGCCTTCTCAATTCTAGTAATCTTTGTGTCATCTCTATATCCTTAAAAGGGTCTCTTATAGGTGATTCTTGCCTACTATAAACTATTCCATTAATTGTTGTTAACAACAATATCAAAGACCAACTCATTTTTATTTTCACTATCTTTTCCTCCGATATTTAATTCAATATTTAATTCTTTGATTTCTGAATCTAAGTCTATTTCTTTTTCTAATAATACTTTTCCAGGAATTTCAATTGACTCTAATGTTAATTTATACTTACCTCCTATCAAACTATCAATTATGAAAAATCCATCATTCTCTGGAATAGTTATTTCTAATTTTTTATTAGTTTTCATATCAATCACACTTAAGTAAAGAGTTTTTAAATATTTATTCATTAGAGTATTATTTTCAAAATTTATCATCCCTGAAATAATTTTTCTAGCATATACTGGAATATTTAAATTTAATGTTGATGCTGGATTTGGAGTAATTTTATAAATATCTACTTTTCCTTTATATATAGGATTTTGAGTATTAACTTTTAATTCATGTATTGTACTGGAAGATAAATCATTTATTTTATATTCTCCATTTTCATCTGTTATTGATGATTTTCCATTGATTTTTACTTCAGCTCTAGGAAGAAGTCTATCGACATTTGCCTCATAAACTCCATCATTATTATTATCAACATAAACAATTCCTTTTACTGCTGCATTTTCAACATATGTTACTTTACTATTTACATCAGATAGATTAATAACTTTATCTAGTGTAAATCCTGAATCTATGCTACTGATTCCATTGCTCTTTGTATAGTTTGCTGATCCTGAGAACCATGAATTATAATCCAATTCAAAAGCTATACCAAAAACATCTCCATATCTGTCACTTTTTTCATAATAAGCTCTGTATCTAAGTCCGTTATCTCTATTGTATCTACTTATAACTTCAAGTTTATAACGTGTTTCATTAAACTCTCCTATTGTTCTATGAGTTACTCCAGCATAGATGGAGTAATTTCTAAAATAGTAACTTCTAATATTGAAATCATGATAAGTATTTCCATTTACTACATTTGTGTAAACTCCATATTCAGGCACAAGATTTCTTAAACTGGCTCTAAAAACTACTCCAATTTCATTGACCTCTTCATTATAAGAATATTTAGTCGAATAATATTTTAAACCCATATTTATATTACTTCTTAAAAATTTATTTCTGCTCAATTCAAGAGCAAACTCATTCTTTTTGTTCAATCTTTTTTCAGTACTACTAGAATATTCAGCTCCTTCAAAGTTAAGCCTATAATTCTGAAACACTTGGTTATATCTATAAGTAAAATCTGTATCTTTTTGATTGTTTCTATATCCATTAATTTCTAAATTGAAGGGAGCTTTTCCATAATCACTAACATATAAAAGCCCTAATTTTCCAGTTTGATTCTCTTGAGGATTATCCCGAGTGTAGAAAGCATTGTATTTCAAGTCATAATACCCAGTTTTTAGAGTAATGTTTTGAGTTAATCCATAATTTACTTCTGCAATAAACTGATCATACCTGTCATATTTTGATTCTCCGACATGAAAATTAAATCCAAATTCTCCTTCTTTTTCTGGCTTTTCTCCATAGTATCTATTTAAATATTCTTTTGTTACACTTCCATCCTGATTATAGATAAGAACATAAAAAGAATCAGATAAGAACAATAAAGGAACCTGTTCAAACTTGTATTGACCATTTTTTACATCTTCGTAAGAGAGTAGCTTATTATCTCTATATAACTCTACAAATTTTCCTAGAGGAGCATATCCAGAGATTGTTATTGAATTATTATCATATTCTCCTACAAGTTTATAGTCTTTAGAAAAACTGATCCCTCTTATTCCACCAACAGTTCCACTTAAAATTCTTGGAAGATTTACAGAGATGTCTCCAAATATCAGAGCATGTTCATTATAGACATTTCTATATGTCAATCTTGTTTGATAGTTTTCTAAATCAGGATATATTCCATAGTATGTTTCAAAATCTCCATAGAATAGAGGGCCTAAATATTCTGTATTCACACTTTTGCTTTCATAATTTGAAGCTTGAAAGTTTTTTCTATAATCATAAACTAGTCTTAAATTTCCTGGCTCAAAAAATTTAGGGTTTGTATAGATCTTTTTCTGATTTTTTTTTTCACTTTTTTTAAATTCTTCTTTTCTATATTCTCTTATATTACTCAATTCTATGGGTAGTCTAAATAAAGTATCTACTGATATTGTCAATTTATCATCATCTTTTTCTAGACTTTTTATACTTAAAAGATGAGGCAAATATTCTAATTTAACATATATTTTTTCATTTTTTTCTATAATTTCATCTGTATATTTTGTTTTTTTTCCATTAGTGTCTATATATTTTCTTTCTAAATTTATACTTTTTTCTTGATTATAAATATTTCCTAAATCAATTATATAAGTTTCATTTATCCAGCTGTTATTAGTTATTCCAATTATTTTTAAAATATCTTGAAGTTCTATATAGGCATTATCTTCATTTAAAAAATAAATCTTTGTACCTGTTGTTTTTATTTTTTTGTTAAAATTAAAAGAATATATTCCAATTTCCGTTTCTGAATATAATAAACTTTTTATTAAAATAAGAAAAAAAAGAAATTTTAATTTCATCTATTTCTCCTTCGATTAGATTCAGGAGTAGTCCCCCTTATTTGACTAATAATTAAATTTCTAATAGATAACTGAGTTCCTTGCTTATCTTGTGCTTTGGCAGCACGAACGCCATGTTGGACATTTGAAATATCTGCAAATAGTTTAAAATCATATCTTAACTCAGTTAAAGCCTTTCCTTGAAATTTTTCGCCTTCAGGTACAGTTAAACATTCTGGATCTACAAAATAAGATAGATTACCTTGTGTTATTGACCCACTTGGATTAACACCGCTTACTTCAGCACTTAGGACTATTCCAGGGGGATTCCCTATATAAATAGTATCTGTTGTATCAATTCTTTCTGAAATAATTTTTAATTTATCTAAATCAACAACAGAAAATTCTATATTTTCAAGTAAGCAAGGAGAGGGATCTCCTTGTGATTTTCTTTGACTAATTGTAACACTTATGGTCCCTATCTCTATTCTTCTATCTCCAGTATGTGAAGAACCATCTTTTAAAAATCCAAGATCTATTACAAGATTCTCTCCTATTTCTTGAGCACTTGCTCCTGGATAAGTTAAATTTAGATTAATATTTACTGTTTGATCTCCTGCATATAAGATGCATGAGATTAAAAAATAGGTAATAAGTAAGATTTTCTTTTTAATCTCCATATGTAACATCTAATATCAAAACCCCCTTATATGTCCCCATCAACATCTCTTTATTGTTTTTATTAAATACTACATCCACTGTTGTACTTGCCTGATATTTATTTGAAACAGAAGCATTATATAGAGAAAGTACCATTTTATAAGAACTCTCTCCTTCTGCTGGAAAAAATCCCTGTCCATCTATTTTTAAATCTGAATTAGTTGTCTCTATTAGTTCAAATGTTCCATTATTTTGTAATTCTAGTGTTGCAGTTCCGTAAATTTTATCTAAAATTTCATCTCTTTCATTATAAGGAGCTTCTATTTTTATATTTAATGGGCCTAAAGAAGCTACTTCACTATACTTGAAGCTTTGGGTTCCCTTCTTTACTATCATTTTTTCAGGCTTATCAACTATAACACTTAAAGGCTCCAAGACTTTATATATAACAACTAGTTGTTTAGTAAAATTAAAACTAGTAGCTGAGTAAGTGTATAGAGATAATAATATAAATATAATTAATATATTTTTTTTATTCATAACTAGATACCTCTTCTATTAAGTATTGGGGATACTGGTGTAATAATTACATTCATCTTTACTGTTTTTTCATATTTTCCTAAAGCAATGTCACTTACTTCTCTGATTTCTCCAACTACAGGGATTTTAGTTTCTCCAGAAGATAAGATTCTAGAGTCAATATTATATAAATAGACATCTAATAAATCTCCAGAAGTATTTCCTTCTCTAAAAACCTGAAACTTTGTATAAAAGCCTTCTATTGTTCCTCCCTCAAAGGAAGTTGAAAGAAACATATCTTGGGTATATGCTCCTGCAAGTTTAAAATAACTATTTGCAGTTATCGTATCTTTGCTATTCTTTAATATATTTCCAAAGTCTAAATATACAGGTTCTACATTTATTGTGTCCTGTACTTCTAATTCAAATTCAATTTCTCTAGTAGCAGTCGGTACTTCTACACCATTCACAACTTTAGCTATCAATAAACTGTTTATTAATAGAAAATTTAGAATTATAGTAAAAAATAACATATTTTTTTTAAAAATTTTCACTTGTTTTCCCCTTTCAATATATTTAATAAAAAATAGCTAAATATTCTTCAAAAGTAGAAATACTTTTGAAGAATATTTTTAACCATTGTTTTTATGGTGTTGCAACTTTAGTGGCAGTTACTACTACTGTTCCAACATAAGATCCTAATTTTTGAGTTGCTCCTAAGTTACTGCTATTACTTGTCCCAGCAGTAAATGAAGCTGTTAGGATTCTTGTTGCTTCTCCTGTTTGTCCTAATGTTATCTGTTCGTCAGTAGTGGTTAATCCAAAAATATTAACATTTGTTATAGTACTCTTATTAGCGTTGTTATTTGTATCATTTGTTCCATTGGCACCAGTCCAAACTAAAGTAGCTGTAGCTGTATCTAATTTTACATTTATGTTATCACCTGCTGTTCCTTTTAAATGAATTCTTCCTGGAATATTCTGATTTACTGTCCCTGTATACATACCTCTAGCTAAATTTCCAAAATCAATAGGTGAAGCTTCATTTACAGCTATTCCCTGAACTACATTAGCTGTTATTCTGACTTCTGTACTGCTAGAATCTCCAGTTCCTCCTGAGGTAATTGGCGGCTGTAAGTTTCCAGGAACAGCAAAAGCTGTCACTGATAATGATGCAACAATTGCTATCATTAATAATTTTTTCATAATTTTCCTCCTTAATTTTTTATATATAAGTAATCTACTTAGACTTAATTAATTATATATAATTTTATGTTTAACAAAGTCCTATTTTGGACTTTTATAGATTGTGATCGTCAATTTTATATGATTATTTGAAATAATATGGAATAAAAAAGTGTTTATTTAACACTTTCAGACGGCAGACTAATGACTGGATAAGTTTAGTTATTTATTCAGTCATTAAAAGGAGTTAGATATTTTGGGAAATTTTTATTAAATAATTTATTTTTAACAGAAAAGAGGTTGGCCCACTTGCTCCAAGTTCATCTTTTTTATCCAGTCAAATGATTAATAATATTTTGTCATAAACGTTTAGAAAATTTTTAAACTTAATTTATATTTATTAAATAGATTACATAGTATTAGGGTTATTTTTTCAAAATCATTAAGAAAAGCTATATTTAAATTAATTCAAAAAATACTTTTAAAAGAATCAGCATAGTTTATTTTTAGAAAAGAGTTTTTTAATACACTATCTGCAGTATTTTATGTCAAAAAATATCTAATTATAAAAATGGAAAAAGACCTTCCAAAATTGAAAGGTCCTTTTGCTATCCTAGAATAAACATCTCAGGGAAATATTTTTTATACGAATAATGGTATTATAAGAAAAAATATTTTTTAAATCAATACTTATAAAAAATGGATATATTTTTAAGTGAGAGGTATAAATAAAAGATTAAATATTAATTTATATTTATCCAAGATTTTATATAATTTTTTCTTAAATTTTTAGAACTTATATGTAGCTCCTAAAGACGCTATATAATTACTGTTTTTAATACCTGATAAGTCTTTAATACCATTGATTTTTTCCCCATCTTCAGTTGTAAAATCAGTAGTTGAATTCTTTTTATGAAAATATTTAGAATATTCTAAAGTTCCAATTATATCAATAGATGGAGTAATTGGGTACTTAGCTACAAATTTAACTCCTAAATTTTTCATATTTTTATATTTTTCCTTAGTTTTCATAGGTCCTCTTTCAAGATGTTTGTCTTTTGCTTCTGCTTTTCCATATAAACTACCTTTAATTTCAAAAGCTAAAACTAATTTTTCATAAGCATATGAAATACTGTATCCAATATATGGAGTAAAAAACTTTTGTGAGTACTCAATACTTTTTTGGGAAAAATCACCTTTCTGGATATCAACAGAACCATCTAGCAAATAATCATATTGATCTCCTCCTTTAGCATAAAATTTAAAGTAATCATATTTAAATCCTAACATGGGTCCAGATTTAAAATTTTCTGCATGATTAAACCAATATTTAATATTTGTATCAACCATCAAAAGATTGTCTATATAGTTTTTATTATCACTGAAATTTGAAAGTTTCCCATAGTCATTTGGAGTAGCTCCATCTTCATCATCATCAGATGAATACCAATCATAATCTTTCATACTTCCACTAGATTTGGAACCAAAGTTTTTCTTTAGACCAATTTGAAATTCCAAATTACCACGTGTATGTGTATAATCAAGTATAAAAACTGGAACATTTTTAATCTTCCAATCTAAGTAGCTAACTTTTTCCCCTGTTTCGGGAACATAAACATATTCTCCTGCTTTACCATTAACAGTTCCTAAAGAAAAATTTAAACTATTAGTTGACTGTGCAAAAACTCCAGTTGAAACAAAAGTAAATAGAAGTAGAAACTCTTTTTTTATCATAAGTACCTCCTAAAAATTTTAAAATATATGTTTTTAAAAAATAAATTTAATTCTTTATTCCTCTATTTTATAATTTTAATTATTTTTTCATTGCTATCTTTAAGATAAATTTTTTTTACTTCAATATCTTGAGGATATTTTTCACTTATTTTTTCCTTATATCCTTGAACAACACTAATATCTTTTATTTCAGATTTAAATTCTTTAGTTTTCTTATCAATTCCTTCAAATGCTAATTTATAAGGTTTTGTTATTTCACCATCATTCTCTAAATAAAACTCCACTGAATTTTTAAAAGTTTTAATATCTGTAACTTTTCCAGAAACTTTAAAATTTGCTGGGTCTCCAACATAGCCATAAACTACTACTCCTAAATTAATAAGCATATTTATTTGGGTAGTGCTTCCCCCTTTTAGAACTACTTTTCCTTCAACATTATTTAATGCTTTTTGTTCTAATTCTTCCATAAACAGTAAGGCTCTGTACTCGCCCCTTTCCAATCCTCTTGGAGGTTCTATTGAAAACTTTACTACCTTTTGCTGATCTGGACTTATTGTTACAATTTTAGGAAAAATTGTTCCCCATTTTCCTAAATATTTATCTTCTTTGTCTTCTTTATAAGGTTTAAATGTTATTCTAACCCTTTCAGGTCTATCTTTTCTATTATAAAATACTACATCTTGAGTCATTCCAATAGAATCTAGATTATAAACAAAGCTGGAAGGAGTGATCTCTATAGAATAACTTTTTAATGATAATAAAAATAATAAAGAAAATATTATTTTATTCAAAAAACTATTCTTCAATAAAATTCACCTCTATTCTTCTATTTAATTTTCTATTTTCAAAAGTATTGTTATCAAATTTATAGAAGTTTTTCACTGTTTCATGAGGATCTATTCTTATAACTTTTACTTCTTCTTTAAGGTTATTGTTTCTCAATTCATTTTCTAATTTATCCATTCTTTCATTTGCTAACATTACATTCAACTTTTTACTTCCAGTAATGTCAGAATAAGCTGTCATTTCTAAAAAGCCTGGTTTATCATGTTCGTTTACCTTTGTGACGAAAAGTTTTATTCCATCTATTTTTCCTACTGGGACATCAGTTATATAAGCCTCATATCCTCCTGTTAATTCTTCATCTTGAATAATTAATGGTTCAATTACAGGTTCTTTTTTCAATGGTTCTTGAATCTCTACTGGGAGTGGTTCCATGAATTTTGGCTTAGATTGTTGTATATCACCAAAAACATATCCTATTTTTAATCCAATACTATTATAATTTTTATCATTTAAATTATTCTCTAATTTAGTTGTTTCAGCCAAAAGTTGGATATTCAATCTTCCTATACTTTTTTCGATACCAATTGCTCCATAAAATTTTGAATCAAATTCTTTTTGACTAGTTTTCCCCAATCTTCCTACAATAGAATAATAATCAGTGATTCTTCTTTTAGCTAAGAAATAGTATGTATACAATCTTCCATTATTTCCTTTTATGTAATCTCTATCTACTTTTCTTTTTACCTCTCCTCCAAAACCAAATGCATATTTATCAAGAGTTCTATAAGCTTCAATACCAAAATCTACTCCATCATCAAATCTTTCAGAAGAATGTGATGAACCATAACTTTCAAAAGGAGTTATCCCTATTTTCAACTCATAATTTAAATTAACATTATTATTATCAGTGTTGTTGTCTATATTTTCTCCATAAACAACATTACTCCCCAGTAAAACCCCTATTAAAAAATATCCAACTTTTTTTCTCAGCATAGTTAAAATCTCCTCTCAAAATTTATATTATTTAGATGATTTTAGATTATACACAGTTTTTATAGGTTAATGAGTCCTATTTAGGATTTTTTTTTCTTAATTGTTTTATATTATGTAGATATTTATATTCATTATTTCAAATTATATATGGAGGGAATTCATATGGTAAAAATTATTATATTTTTTTTATTTCTTAATATATCTGTATTTACCCAAACAGGAGAACCAAAGTTTAATCAAAAAGATTTTCTTTATATAAAACCTATGGGAAAAACTATTTCTAATATAGATGATTCATTTTCAAAAAAAGAAATTGCTTTAAAATTTTTAGCTACCTGGTGTCCTAAATGTAGAAAAGAAGTCAAGGATGAGCAGTTAAAAAAAGAGGAATTTATTTATATTTTTGGGAACTATGGAGATGAAACAGAAGAAAGTATTCTTAATTTTCTTTCTGAAAATCCGCAAGTTTATCCAGCATATTTTGATTCTAATAATTATTTATATAAAAAATATAATGTAATTAAAGTACCTACTGTTATCATTTTAAGAAATTATTAAGATATTAAATGGATTTTAAATATTCTTTATTTATATAATTTAAATTTTTATGAAATATAAAAATTATTATATTAATTTTATAGAAACAAAGAAGTAAATATATTTTTTGTTTTTAGAAAAATTAAATAAAAATTTACAATATTTTTTAATGTGCTATGTGATTATATTTGTATTCTTAGAGAATACAAAAGTAGAAGAATATAGGTCAATTGGAAATTTATTGTTATAGATTTTCTAGAATTTAACTAAACTGTTAGTCGAGATATGTTTGAGAAGGTTTTATTTTATCAATAGATTAACTTAAAATTTCAAAAAAGTATAGGAGTTAAATAAAAAAGCTGCTTATTAGCAGCTTTCAACTTTTTTATTACTATTGAATATCGTTTATAACTTTTAGTACTCTTCCTACAACATTAAATTCATCTCCTGGACCAATATAAATAGGCTGATAATTAGGATTATCACTAATAAGAGCAATATAGTTTCCAGTAACTTTTAATCTTTTAACATATGATTCCTCATTTACAATAAAAGCTCCTATTTCACCATTTCTAACTTCTACACCCTTTCTGCAAAGTATGATGGAAGAATTTTTAATGGTAGGCTCCATAGAATCTCCTTTTACATTGACAGCAAAAAGAGTTTCAATATTTCTTACTCCAGGTATAGAGATAAAATCTACAGGTTCCTCTTCAGTAAATACTCCTATTCCTGCACTTATTCTCGAATAAAGAGGAATATAATTGTCAAAATCTTTTAATTCAGATATATCAACTTTTGGAGTTGTTTCTTTTTGTTTCGCTAGTTTTTTAAGCTCCTCCAATATTATTGCAGGAGTTCTTTCAATTGCTGCTAAATATTTAAATTCAGCAGCCTCCTTGTCATTGAATTGTAATATTGCTATCATTTTATCAAGTATCTCTTCACTAGGGGGATTTCTTACCTCCCCTCTTTCAATTGTATTATAATATGATTGGGTAATTCCAATTGTTTTAGCTAACTTATTTTGACTGTAACCCATTTCTTCTCTTCTGTTTCTTAAAAAGGTTTTAAAGTTCATGCTGCACCTCCTATATCTATATATAAATAATTATAATATAAAAACAAAAATTTTACAACAAAAATAAAAAAGAGTTGACAAAAGAGTCATCATATATTAATATATAAATATATATAGATAGTTCTATTTTTAGATATAGTAAAGGGGGTAAAGGATATGAAAATATTAATAAAAAATAAAAAATGGGAGACTTCATTCAAGACAGTAAAATTAATATGCAATGTTTCTTCTGAGAATAAAATTTTTAATATAAATTTTAATTATAATGGAAAAAATATTAATATAAAAACATATAACCTTGACTATACATTTAAATATCTTGAAAAGCTTTTTGATAGTGTAAATATGGAAGAAGCAGCTAGATTTGCCAGCTGAACAGATATAGATCAAAAATGATATCATACTATGAAGGAAATTTTTATTATCTTTATGATTTTAAAAATTTCCTTTATTATTTTCAAAAAAATTTAACATTATATATAAAATTTATGGTATAATATAAAAGTTAAAAAACACTGTCAAAAGTATAAAAATAAAAAAAATTTAGCTATTGACAATTAAATAAAAAAAAGTTATATAGGTTAGTATAAAAATATAAGTTTCTATGGGGGAAATATGGTAGGAATAGTAGTAGTGGCACATAATCCTAGACTTTCACAAGAGATAATCAATTTTTGTATGGAGCTTAAAAATAGTGATTTTATGCTTGAAAATGGCGGAGGTACTGAAGAAAATAATGGGTATGGAACCTGTCCTGAAGTAATTGCTAGAGCAATAAAAAAGGCAAATCAAGGTGATGGAGTAGTAATACTTTGCGATCTTGGAAGTTCAGTAATAAATGCAGAAACAGCAAAAGAGAGATTAAAAGATGAAGTAGAAGTAGAAATAGTAGATGCACCAATAGTAGAGGGAACAATAGTGGGAGTTTCTTCTAATCATCCAAAGGTAAATTTAAAAACATTAGTGGAATTTATAAAAGAATCAAAAGAGTTTCCAAAGTTTTAAGGGAAAGATAACTTAAGAGGGATACCAGCTTTTAAGTTATCTTTTTCTTTTATTATAGAGAAGGTGAGAAAAATGAGTAATGAATTAGAAAGTAAAAATGTAAGTAGGTTATTTTTTAAATTTGCTGTTCCAAGTATTGTCGGGATGTTAATAGTATCAATACAAATGATGGTAGATGGAATATTTATAGCTAATACACAAGGAGCTTCAGGTTTAGCAGCTATTAATCTTTCCATGCCAATAATATTGTTTACAAACAGTATAGCCTTAATGATAGCAGCTGGAGGAGGAGTATACTGTTCAATTGCTTTAGGAAAAGGCAAGTTTAAAAGAGCAAATGAAATAATGTCATTTACCCTTCAAATATTTGCAGTATTTTTAGGTAGTTTATCTATTTTTGGATTTCTTTTTATAAATGGTATAATAAATATCTTAGGTGCAACAGAAATACTAGCTCCATTAGTAAAATCGTATTTATTAACTATGCTGGTATTGAATATACCATACAATATTCCAATATTTACAGAGGGATTTATAAAGATAGCAGGAAAACCAAATCTTGTATTTTTAAGTTGTATTATATGTCTTGCAGGAAATGTTTTAATGGATTATTTTTTTATAGTAAAAATGGATATGGGTGTATTTGGAGCAGCTCTTGCTACATCAATAGCTAATGGAACTGCTGGAATTGTTCTCATGTGGAATTATTTTAAAGACAGAAGCAGGCTTAAAATAGTAAAACCTAATGGAAATAGAATTCTTTTGGGAAAAATATTATATAATGGAAGTTCTGAAATGTTGACAATGGTATCAAGTGCCCTTGCTACTTTTATTTTTAACTATATACTCATCAGAAGAATAGGTGAAATAGGAGTATCAGCATTAACAATAGTTTTTTATGTAAATACTGTGGTAAATATATGTCTTTTTGGGTTATCTCAGGCACTTCAGCCAATAGTTTCCTATAATCTTGGAGCTCGGAGAATAGGACAAATACGTAAGGTATTAAAAACAGCTTTTTTTACAGGAGGAAGCATAGGATTTTTCTTTTTCTTTGTAATGAAATTTAACAGTGCTCCTATTATAAAGGTATTTTCAAAAGATAATGCCGATTTGATGGCATTAACTGGAAGAGCTTTAAATTTTGTAGTATTCCAATATCTATTTTCATTTGTGAATGTTATAATCAGTTCTTTTTTAACAGCTGTAGAAAAACCTATGGAATCAGCAGCTGTGGCAATGTGCCGTTCACTTGTATGTGTAGCAGGACTGCTTTTTATACTGCCAGTATTTTTGGGAGAAAAAGGGCTGTGGTTAGCTCTCCCATTAGGAGAACTTTTATGTATGATAGTGAGTGTTCCTCTTTTGATAATATCTTATAAGAAAATAAAAATAAGAATAACTAAAAATCTAGTAGATAATTAGATAGTCGTATAAACAAAAATAAAAGAAATAAAAAAGATGTTTTTCCTAAAATTAAGGAAGAACATCTTTTTAAGTTAGGTTTTTATAAAGAATTATTATTTATGTATTTTCTAATTAACTTATTAGCTTTGGTTTGGCTTATTTTTAAGTATTGAGCTACTTTTCTTGAAGTTTTAAATTTTTGATAAGCTTCTTTTATCAAGCTAGCTTCATATTGATTCATTTTTTCATCAAAAGATATATTAGAATCTTCTTCAATAGAATTTTTGTCATAAGAATGATTAGGAAGCCTTTCAGAAAGATGTTCAACTCCAATAACAGAACTATCATTAGTAACCATAAGTCTTTCTATTGCATGCTGTAATTCTCTTATATTTCCTTTCCATTGAGCAGCTTCTAGTATTTCTAAAGCTTCTTTTGTAAAAGATTTGGAGAAAAAATATTTTTTATTAAACTTTTCAATAAAACTTTTTATTAAAAATGAAATATCTTCTTTTCTCTCTCTTAAAGGAGGGAGATATAATTCTATAACATTCAATCTGTAATATAAGTCTTCTCTGAATTGCTTATTGAAAACTAAAGTTCTCAAATCTTTATTAGTTGCAGCAATTATTTTTACATCAATTTCAATAGGTTTATTTCCACCAATTGGCAAATATTTTTGTTCTTGCAAGACATGAAGTAATTTTGATTGAGCTGAAAGGGGAAGTTCAGATATTTCATCTAACAATAGAGTTCCTTTGTTTGCCGTTTCAAAAAGTCCTTTTTTACCTTTTGAATTTGCTCCTGTAAAAGCACCTTTTTCATAACCAAATAATTCACTCTCAACTAAGTTTGTTGGAATGCTGGCACAATTTAAACTTACAAAAGGTTCATTTGCTCGATCACTGATAGAATGGATATATTTAGCCAACATAGTTTTTCCAGTTCCACTTTCGCCAGTTAAAATGCATGGAGTATCAATATTTTTTATACGCTCAATCATTTTTAGAAGTTCCTGCATTTTAATATTATTGCTCTTAGGCGGCTCTATGTTTTTTACAATGGAATCTTTATATGTATAATCAGGATTGTAAATTTTTATACCATCTGTATTATCCCTTACATTCATAACAACATATTTTAAAATATTTTTTTCATCAAAAATTGGAATTGCAATAGTAAATAATTCAGTTCCCAGAAATGTTTTTTGTTTAACAGCATAAGGTTTTCGATCTTTATATACAATGGGAAGAATGGAACAATCCCAAGAATTATTATCCTTGTTTATAAAATCAAAAAAAGATTTTCCAATCATAGATTCAGCTGTACAATTATAATGTCTTTGGCAGGCTTTATTAATATATACAATATTGTAGCGATTATCATAGATCAGAATTTCATCATACATATTATCGATAATTTTCATAATTGTTTCAAGACTAATATTGAAAGGTAAATTCTTAAATGACATTATTTCCTCCTAATTATAAAAAAGTTCAAAAATATTACATAATGTTATTATACTTTAAAATTGAGTTGAAATCAAGTCAGTGAATTAAAAATGATTCAACTTTTCGAGTCGAAAAAAACTCAAAAAAAGAAATATATTTTAAAATGAAAGAAAAAAATATGCTTTTTAGATTGAAATAAAATAAGAATAAAAATGGCATAGATATTGCTTATATATAAGACAATAATCTTAATTAAAAAAGGAGATGTCATATGAAAATCACAGATGTAGAAGTTATTTGTTTGAGAATACCACCAATGGACAGTCCATGTGAATGGGGTGAGGATGCTGTAATTGTAAAAGTTCACACAGACATGGGAATAGTTGGAGTAGGAGAAAGTGATACTTCACCAGTGGTTGTGAAAGCGATTATAGAAGCACCAGAGACAAATTTATACTGTAGTGGATTGAAAAGACTATTGATAGGGGAAAATCCATTAGAGATACAAAAACTATGGGATAAGATGTATTGGGCTTCCAACTATGTAGGGAGAAGGGGAGCAGGGATACATGCTATAAGTGCTATTGACATAGCTCTTTGGGATATAGCTTCTCAATATTATAAAGTTCCAATATATATGTTGCTGGGGGGAAAATATAGAGATAAAATAAGAGCATATGGAACATTTATTCCAGCAGATACTCCAGAAGAGAATAAAATTATAGCTCGTGAACTAAAAAATCAAGGATTCACAAGTTTAAAATTTGGTGGTGGAGTTTTAGGAGATAGTCCAGAATTAGATGAAAAAATAATAAGAGCAGTTAGAGAAGAATTAGGAGATGATTTTGAGTTAGAAATAGATCTTGCAAGTAAATGGAGAACATATGGGAATTCATTATCAATGATAAAAAAACTAGAAAAATATAATTTGAACTGGATAGAGGAACCTATACTAGCAGATGATTTAAAAGGGTATTCAAAATTATCAGGAGTGTCATCAGCAAAAATAGCTGGAGGAGAATCATTAACTACACGTTATGAATTTCAAGAATTCTTAAAAAGTGCACAGCCAGATATAGTTCAGCCTGATGTAACAAGATGTGGAGGAATAAGTGAACTGCGTAAAATATATGATATGGCTGAATTAAATGGAACTAAATTAATTCCTCATGGTTTTAGTACAGGGATTTTACTGGCAGCAACAGTTCAATTTCTAGCAGCAACAGAGCATGGGGATTTGATGGAATATTCTCAAAGTAATAGTCCACTTTTCAAGGATTTAGTAAAAAATAGAATTCCTTTTGAAAATGGATATGTAACAGTACCTGATTGTATAGGATTAGGAATAGAATTAGATGAGGAAATGATAAAAAAATATAGAATGAAATAGAGGGGGAGAAATGGAGAAAAAGTTAGATAAATTATTAATTATAGTAAGCTTGATAGTTGTTTTTATTATAGTGGGATGTTTATATTTTATGCCTGAATCTTCTCAGGAAATAGCAAATAAAATATTTAAATTATTCACTGATGTATTTGGCTCAGTAACTCTTTTATTTACTTTTATTGGAGTCATTTTGTTAGCAGGAATATCTTTCAGTAAATTTGGAAGAATAAAATTAGGAGAGGGAGAACCTGAATACTCAACATTTAAATGGGTATCTATGATGATATGTTGTGGACTTGGATCTGCAACAGTATATTGGGCATTTATCGAATGGGCTTATTATATAGGAACTCCTGGTTTAGGAATAGCACCTAACTCTATCAGAGCATATGAAATGAGTGTTACATATTCAATGTTTCATTGGGGAATAAGTGCTTGGACTTTATATGCACTTGCAGGAATTCCTATTGCTTATCATTTTCATGTCAGAAAAAATAAAGGACTTAGTTTAAGTAGTGTAATAAGCTCAATAACAGGTTTAAAACAAGATGGGATAATCTGCAGAATAGTGGATATATTATTTATATTTATCTGCTTTGGAGGATTAAGTATAACATTGGGGGTATCAGTTCCTCTGGTTACAGAAATTTTCTGTAATGTAATTGGAATACAGCCAAGTTTTATAATAAATTTTCTTATAATAGTAGTTATTTCAATTGTATATTCTTTCAGTTCATATATAGGTATTCAAAAAGGAATGTCAAAAATAGCAGACTGGAATATAAAATTAGTTATAATTTTCCTTGTAGCAGTGGTTGTTTTTGGACCAACGTTATTTATAATTAATAACACAACTCAATCTTTAGGCCTGATGTTTCAAAATTTTATAGGAATGAGTTTATTCACAGATTCAATAGGAAAATCAGGTTTTCCAGAATCTTGGACTATGTTCTACTGGTTGTATTGGATAACTTATGCACCTTTTACAGGTATTTTTATAGCAAAAGTTTCAAAAGGAAGAAATATACGTTCTGTAGTTGCGAATACACTGATTAGCGGAAGTTTTGGATGTTTTGTATTCTTTGGAGTTTTAGGAAGTTTGTCATTAGAACGACAGCTCAATAAAGTCGTTGATATGGTAGGAATGTTGAGTAATGGACAAGATAATATTGCTATTGTTAAAGTATTGCGTTCATTACCATTTGGTTCAATTTTTATGATAGTATTTTGTATAGTAACATTGTTATTCCTTGCTACAACATTAGATGGAGCAGCATTTACAATGGCAACTACATCATCAATAGGACTTAAAAATAATGAAGAACCTAATCCTATGTTACGTCTTTTTTGGTGTGTAATGTTGGCTCTAGTGCCTCTTACAATGATTCTTATTAAAGCAAATCTAAACACAATAAAAACTTGTGCAATAATAACAGCTGTACCAATTATCTTTATAATGATAGTAATGCTTGTAGGAATGATTCAGTGGATGTTCAAAGACTTTGGACAGATTGAAACACATATGATAGATAAAAAATAAATTATTGAGGGAGATTAATATAATGAAAAGAAGTGTGAGAATGCATGAAAAAGATCAGGTATCTACAGTTCTGAATGATGTAAAATGTGGAGATATAGTTGGAATATATAATGAACAAAATGAATTTTTATACGAAATAGAAGCAAAAGAGGATATACCTTATGGAAATAAAATAGCCTTATTTGATTTAAAAAAAGGGGAAGCGGTTATAAAATATGGTGAAAAAATAGGAGAATTAACAAAAGGAATATCAAAAGGAGAATTAGTACATGTTCATAATGTAAAAAGTTTATCAGTAGAGATTCCTCCTGCTTTTAAAAAAGAAATTATTAGACAGATGAATATAAAGTTAAAATAAGAGGAGGAAAAATGATGAACTTTTTAGGATATAAAAGACCTGATGGAACAGTAGGTATAAGAAATAAAATTTTAATTATTTCAGTAGATGAATGTTGTGATGGAATAGCAAGAAAAATAGCGGAAAAAAGTGAAAATACAGTGGTATTGACAAACTGGTATACATGTATGCTTGGAGGAAATGAAGAAACATTTAATCAAATGATAGAAGTTTCTAAAAATCCAAATGTAGCAGGGATTATAGTTCTAGCTATGGGGTGTGGAAGTATTTTACCTGAACAGATAGTGGATCCAGTAAAAGAGACTGGGAAATTAACTGCAACTCTTGTATGTCAAGAAAACGGAGGAACAAAACAAACAATAGAAAAAGGAAGAAAAATTCTTGCAGATATAGATGCATATATAAAAAATTTAAAACTTGAGAAATTTACACTTGATAAACTCGTTGTTGGAGTTAAATGTGGAGGAAGCGATACAAGTTCAGGAATAGCATCTAATCCTAGTGTAGGAGCAGCTATTGACAAATTAATAGATATGGGAATGACTTGTATTGGAGGAGAACTATTTGAGTTACAAGGATGTAATGAAATATTGTTTAAGAGAGCTGTTTCTGATAAGGTTAGAGAAAAAATTGAAATATTGATAAATAATGAACGTGCTCGTTGGAGTGTAAAAGGAACAGATGTAGAAACAATGAGTATAGGAAACAGTGTAGGAGGATTAACAACAATAGAAGAGAAATCTTTAGGAGCATTGCATAAAATGGGAACTAAACCTATTCAAGATGTTCTTCAAATAAATAAAGATTTCATTGAAAAACCTACTAAAGCAGGGTTTTATTTGTCAGAAGTAACTATGCTTTGTGGAGGAGCAGGAGTAAATTATGCAGCTTTAGGAGCTCATATAATATTGTGGACAAGTGGAGCAGCAGGGTTTAATAATGCAATAGTCCCAGTAATAAGAGTAAGTGGAAATTCTGACTTGATGAATGATGATATAGATGTCAATGTTGCGGAAATAATGGAAGGGACTATGGGGATTAGCCAGGGGGCTGATTTAATTGTACAAAAAGTTTTAGAAATTGCTAATGGAACACCAACAAAAATAGAAAATTATGGAGATTCTACAATGACTCTTTATCAAAAGGATCAGAGAGTAGAGAAAATGTTAAACTTGAAATGTGTAAAATAAATAATGATTAAATATAAAGGATAAAAGAAAAAATGAATTAAAAAAATTTCTTTTATCCTTTTGTTATATAGAGAAGAAAATTAAAATGGGGTTTACTTTTGTATATGATATATGATATATTGTACTTAGAAAATATAACAAGGAGAAGAAAATGACTTTAAGAGCTGCCATAATTATAATAATATCAATAATATACTTTCAATAAAAATATTATAGATGTTATTTATGTAGTCTAAGTTATTCTTCTTAAGGAAATAAATTAAAAGTTGAAGACAGCCTGCATAGCTGTCTTTTTTATTACAATCTAAACTTTTTATCAGGAGGGTTTTATGTATAAAAAAGTGTCTACGAGTTTGAATTTCGTAGAAAGAGAAAAAGAAATCGAAAAATACTGGGAAGAGAACAAAATTTTTGAAAAGAGTCTGGAATTAAGAAAAGGGGATGAGACATATACTTTCTATGACGGACCTCCTACAGCTAATGGTAAACCGCATATAGGACACGTTTTAACTCGTGTAATAAAAGATATGGTACCTAGATACAGAACTATGAAAGGCTATGATGTGCCAAGAAAAGCTGGATGGGATACTCACGGTCTTCCAGTAGAGCTTGAGGTAGAAAAACTATTGGGAATAAATGGAAAAGATCAAATAGAAAGTTATGGACTACAACCATTTATCGAAGAGTGTAAAACAAGTGTGTGGAAATATAAGGGAATGTGGGAGGACTTTTCTAAAACAGTTGGATTCTGGGCTGACATGGAAAATCCATATGTAACTTATGATAATAACTTTATTGAATCTGAATGGTGGGCTTTAAAGCAAATATGGGAAAAGGATCTATTGTACAAAGGATTTAAAATCGTTCCTTACTGCCCAAGATGTGGAACACCTCTGTCAAGTCACGAAGTAGCACAAGGATATAAAGATGTAAAAGAAAGATCTGCAATAGTTAGATTTAAAGTAAAAGATGAAGATGCATATATTCTAGCTTGGACAACTACTCCTTGGACACTGCCTTCAAATGTGGCTCTTTGTGTAAATCCAAATGAAACTTATGTAAAAGTTCAGCATGAAAGATATACATATTATATGGCAGAAGCTTTAGTTCCAGCAGTATTAAAAGAAAATTTTACAATTTTAGAGAGGTATAAAGGAAAAGATTTAGAATACAAGGAATATGTACCTCTATTTAATTTCGTAAAACCAGATAAAAAATGCTGGTATGTAACTTGTGATACTTATGTTACATTAACTGATGGTACTGGAGTAGTTCATATAGCTCCTGCATTTGGGGAAGATGATGCTAATGTAGGAAGAAAATATGATTTGCCATTTGTACAATTAGTAGATTCTAAAGGAGAAATGACAGAAGAAACACTTTGGCCTGGAGTATTCTGTAAAAAAGCAGATAAAGATATTTTGAAAACTCTTGAACAGAATGGACTTCTTTTTGATGCACCTGTATTTGAACATAATTATCCTCATTGCTGGAGATGTGACACTCCTCTTATCTATTATGCAAGAGAATCTTGGTTTATCAAAATGACAGCTGTAAAAGAAGACCTTATCAGAAACAATGACACTATCAACTGGATACCAAAAACTATAGGAAAAGGACGTTTTGGTGACTGGCTTGAAAATGTTCAGGACTGGGGAATCAGCCGTAATCGTTACTGGGGAACTCCTTTAAATGTATGGGAATGTGAATGCGGACATAATCATGCTATTGGAAGCATAGAAGAATTAAAATCTATGTCACCTAACTGTCCAGAAAATATTGAGCTTCACCGTCCATATATAGATGCAGTAACTATAACTTGTCCTCATTGCGGAAAACAAATGACAAGAGTGCCAGAAGTTATTGACTGCTGGTTTGACTCAGGATCAATGCCTTTTGCTCAGCATCACTATCCATTTGAAAATAAAGACTTATTTGAAAAACAATTCCCAGCAGATTTCATTTCAGAAGCTGTTGACCAGACAAGAGGTTGGTTCTATTCACTTCTTGCAATATCTACATTGATTTTCAATAAAGCACCATACAAAAATGTAATTGTATTGGGACATGTACAAGATGAGAATGGACAGAAAATGTCTAAATCTAAAGGAAATGCAGTAGACCCATTTGATGCACTTGCTACTTATGGTGCAGATGCTATCCGTTGGTATTTTTATATAAATTCAGCTCCTTGGCTTCCTAACAGATTCCATGGAAAAGCAGTTCAGGAAGGACAGCGTAAATTCATGGCTACATTATGGAATACCTATGCTTTCTTTGTTCTTTATGCTGAGATAGATCAGTTTGATGCTACAAAATATACTTTAGACAAAGATAAATTAACTGTTATGGATAAATGGCTTCTTTCTAAATTAAATACAGTAGTAAAAGGTGTAGATGAAAATCTTGCTGACTATAAACTTCTTGAAGCTGCAAGACTTCTTCAGGATTTTGTAGATGAATTAAGCAACTGGTATGTAAGAAGAAGCAGAGAGCGTTTCTGGGTACAAGATATGACTGATGATAAAATCACAGCATACATGACTTTATATACAGCTCTTGTTACTATTTCAAAAGCTGCTGCACCAATGATTCCATTTATGACAGAGGAAATTTATCGTAATCTGGTATGCAGTATAGATAAAAACGCACCTGAAAGTATTCATTTGACTGATTTCCCTGAAGTGCATGAAGACCTTATAGATAAAGCACTTGAAGAGGATATGGAAGAAGTTCTTCAGGTAGTTACTCTAGGAAGAGCAGCAAGAAATGCAGCTAATATAAAAAACAGACAGCCAGTAGCTAATATCTATGTAAAAGCTGGGCATAAAGTTGGAGAGCTTTATCAGAATATTATAAAAGAAGAACTTAATATTAAAGAGATTCACTTTGTAGAGGATACATCACAATTTACTTCATATACTTTCAAACCTCAGCTAAAAGTATTGGGACAAAAGTATGGTAAGAAAGTAAATGAGATTCGTACTCTTCTGGCAGAGATGGATGGAAGCAAAGCTAAAAAAGAGCTGGACACTAATGGAGTTTTAGTTCTTAAATTAGCTGATGGAGAGGAAGCATCTCTTACTGTAGATGATCTGTTAATAGAAACAGCTCAAACAGAAGGGTATATGCCGCTTGAGGATAGAGGAATAACTGTTGTACTTGACACTAAACTTACTCCTGAATTAATAGAAGAGGGATTTGTAAGAGAAATTATCAGTAAAATTCAATCTATGCGTAAAGAGGCAGATTTTGATGTAACTGACCACATTACATTCTATGAAAAAGATAATGACAAAATTAAAGAAATCATTGAAAGAAATGCTGAAGAAATTAAGCATGATACTCTTGCTGATGAAATAGTTTTTGGAGAAGCAGATGGATTCACAGGAGAATTTAATGTAAATGGAGAAAAGGTTGTCTTTGGAGTAAAAGTAAATAAGTAATACAAATAAAAAAGAGGTTGGCTAATAAGTTAAGATAAATTTCTAAAATTATACTTTTCTTAAAATCAACCTCTTTAATTTTTAGTTGAAATATGGTTTAATTTTTTCTATCCATTCTTTGATTCTATCTGGAGTATCTGTTCCTTGATTTCCTTCGTCAAGAGCAAGACCTACAAATCTTCCATCTACAACTGCTTCAGTTTCTTCATAATGATACCCTTCAGTAGAAGTGAATCCAATAACTTTTGCTCCATTTTTTATAACAGCATCATAAAGTATTTTCATAGCTCCAACATATGATTCACCAAAAGCAAACTGATTTCCAAGTCCTGCTATGGCAATAGTTTTACCAGTGAAATCTATATTTTTAAACTCTTCAAAAACATTGTTCCAATCCTCCTGTAATTCTCCAACTCCATAAGTAGGAGATACAAGAATAAGATTTTCATAATCTTTTATTTCAGATATTCCATCAGCTACATTATATGTTTGGTAGTCATCTTTTCTAAGATAGAATTCTATCTCATCAACTATACCAGTAGTATTTCCAGATGTTGTTCCATAAAAAATTCCTATTTTTTTCATCTTTATTCCTCCTATAAATTACAGATATCTTTTACAACTTCACTTGCTATTATAAGCCCAGCACTTGAAGGAACAAAAGATATGCTGCCAACATTTACTTTTTTCTCTCTGCTCCCAGTTTCATTTTCAGGCTTTCTGGGAATCTCTTTTGAATAAACCACTTTTAATTTTTTTATTCTTCTGTTTTTTAACTCTTTTCTCATAACACGAGCTAAAGGGCATACAGAAGTTTTGTAGATATCAGCTACCTCAAGCATTGTTGGTTCAATTTTATTTCCAGTCCCCATGGAAGAAATAATTGGAGTGCCAGTATTTTGAGCTGTTTCAGCTAATATCAGTTTAGAAGTTACTAAATCAATAGCATCAACTATATAATCATATTTTTTATCTTTAAAAAATTTATCATAATTTTCCATTGAAAATTTTTCAGGATACTCATGTATTTTTATATCTGGATTGATAGAAAGAAGTCTGTCTTTCATAACAGAGGTTTTTAATTTTCCTACAGTATTTTGTAGGGCAATAATCTGTCTGTTAAGATTGGTGATATCCACAGTATCAAAATCTACAATGGATAATTCTCCAACACCAGCTCTGGCTAGAGCTTCTATGACAAAGCCTCCCACTCCTCCAACGCCAAATACTATTACATGGGAATTTTGAAGCTTTTCAAGGTTTTCCTTTCCTATCAAAAGTTCAGTTCTTTGAAATATCATGTCATCATCCTCAAATATATTATTTACTATCTTAGTAAATAATATATTATTTTTCATAAAAAATCAACAATATATTTTTTATAATTTAAACATTACAGAGGGTTTTTAAAATAAAAAATGAAAATAATTGGAAGAAAATGTAAGTAAATAGAAAAAAATGTTTAAAAAGCTATTGACAAAGTAGAGATCATGAGTTATATAATTTATCAACAGGAGAAATGAAAACGTTTTCAAAAAGAGGTGTACAACAAGATGAAAATAAATGATGTAGCAGAATATGCAGGAGTTTCATTAGCTACTGTTTCGAGAGTTATAAATGGAAAAAATGTAAAAAAAGAGACAAGAGAAAAGGTAGAAGAAGCTATAAAGAAATTAAATTATACACCAAATTTTATGGCAAGCAGCCTTCAAAGAACTAAGAGCAATATGCTTTTGATAATAGTTCCAGAGATATCAAACCCTTACTATTCTGCCATTTTAGAAGGAGTAGAAGTAACAGCAAAAAGTATGGGGTACAATATTATTTTAGGAAGCAGCTACTCATCAGAAGCACAATTATTAGATTATCTCACTCTGCTAAATACCAAACTTGTAGATGGAATAATACTTATGGAGAAAATAAAAAAAGATAAGATAATGGAAAAGATAAAAGATGAAAACGTTTTCAAAAAGATAGTTCAGTGCAGTGAGTACATAGAAGAAAACGAACTTACTTATGTAACTATAGATCATAAAAAAGCAGCATATGAAGCTGTAAGTCATCTTATATCAATAGGGAAGAAAGATATATATCTTTTCTCAATGAAAAAAGACTATACATATTCTACATTGAGAAGAGAAGGTTTGATAGAAGCTATGAGAGATAATGGACTGGAATTTAAAAAAGAAAATGAAGTACTTTTAGATGAATTATCTATAAAAGAAGCTCAAAAACATATGAATATAATTTTAAATAACAGAGAGGTAGAAAATATAGGAATATTTGCAGTATCAGATGTGATAGCTATAGGAATATTAAAAGCTCTTAATACTAAAAATATAAAAATACCACAGGAAGCAGCAGTAATAGGATTTGACAACATAGATTTTTCAGCAGTTACAGAACCATCACTTACAACAGTATCACAGCCGGGATATGAATTAGGAGCAGAATCAGTAAAAAGTTTGGTAAGAAAAATAACAGGAGAATGCAATGATCCTGAAAAAATTATTTTAGACCATGAGCTTATAGTCAGAGAAACAACCAATAAATTTGTTTTAAAGTAGAGAGACATCTCTAATAAAATATAAGGAGGATTGATTTGATGAAGAGATTTTTTACATTATTAGCGACATTATTGCTTTTAAGTGTAGCTGCATTTGCAAGTGCTGGAGGGAAAGTTTTAGGAATTGTTATGCCTAATGCAACTCACGGATTTTTAGGAGAAAGTATAAAACACGCTAGAGCAGCAGCTGAAGAGTATTCTAAAGCTAATGGATTTAGCTACAAATTCCTTACTTCTGCTGAAGCATCAGAACAAAATAACCAGTTAGATACTTTAATCAATGAAAAAGTTGATTGTATTGTTTTATGGCCACACAATGGAAACGAATTGAGATCTGGAGCTATGAAAGTTATGGAAGCTAAGATTCCATTAATTATTTATGACCGTTTAATTGATGAATTTAAACCTACTGCTGAAGTTATGGGAGATAACTTTACAATAGGGGAAGAGACTGGAAGATATCTGAATAAATACTTTGCTGAAGATTTGAAAAAAGGAAAAGTTAATATCCTTGAGTTCAAAGGAGATAACTCTACAGTTCCTCAACAACGTTCAGATGGATTTGCAAAAACTGCTGATAAAAATATCAACATTCTTCAACAATTCAGTACTGACTGGCAAAGAGCAAAAGCTCAAGAACAAATGGAAACACTTCTTAACAGTTTGAAAAAAGATGAAGTAGAAAGTATAAAAGCTGTATTTACTCATGATGATGAAGTTATGCTTGGAGTATTAGATGCAATAATGAGTTATAGTGGAAATGCTAAACTTAACATTAAACTTGTAACTGGTGTTGGTGGAAGAAGAGAAAATATAGAAACTTTTGATATATTCAAAAATGATTTAGGAATAGATCAAGTAACTTATCTGTTCTCTCCTACAATGGTAAGAGACGCAGTTAAAATGGGTGCAGATATACTAGATGGAAAAACATTCTCTGGACTATATCTTATCCCTACTGAAACAATAGATAACAATAACTATAAAGACTATATGAAGAGTGAGCATTGGAAAATAAGATACGAAAGCGGAATCTAAAATAAATTAATTTGAGGGTGGGAATTCCCACCCTTATTTAAAAAATGGGGTAGGTGATAAAAATCATGCTTTTGGAGATGAGGAATATAGTGAAATGTTTTGGTCCTGTACAGGCTTTGAAAGATGTTTCCCTCAGTGTAGATAAAGGTGAAATACATGGACTATTAGGAGAGAATGGAGCAGGGAAATCCACTCTGATGAATATTCTGGCAGGGACATTTCCGCCTACACAGGGAGAGATTTATTTTAATGGAGAGAAAATAGAGGATCTGAATACTAAGAAAACACAGGGAATGGGGATAAGATTTATACATCAGGAATTAAATCTTGTAAATGATCTTACTGTCTATGAAAATCTTTTTCTTGGAGAGGAGCTTCTTAATAAATATGGACTTCTAAATAAAAAAGAGATGATAAAACGATCTAAAGAAATTCTTGAAAAAATGAATCTGGATATTGATCCTGAAATGGAAGTAAGACATTTGGAGACATCAAGAAAACAGCTTGTTGAAATAGCGAAAGCTCTTCTTTTTGATGCAAAGCTTATAATAATGGACGAACCTACAACAGCCTTAACTAATAAAGAGATAGAAATGCTTTTTGTTCTTATGAGAAGATTAAAGGAACAGGGAGTAACTATGATTTATATATCTCATAAAATGCCGGAGCTTTTCAGTATCTGTGACAGATATACAGTGCTTAGAGATGGAAAATTTATAGAAAGCGGTTATTTTAAGGATATAAACGAAAGAAAAGCTACTGAACTTTTAGTGGGAAGATGTATAGAAAATGAAAAGATAGAAAAAGAAAAAATATCAGAAGAAATATTGATGGAAGTAAAAAATATAACTTCAGAAGGAAAATTTAAAGATATATCTTTTAATTTGAGAAAAGGGGAAGTTATAGCAGTTACAGGACTGCATGGAGATGGAAGAGATCAGCTTGCAGAGGCGTTATATGGGGTATGTAAAATAAATTCTGGAGAAGTATGGGTAAATGGGAAGAAACTTGGATATAGAAGTATAAAAGATACAGTGGAAAATGGAATAAGTATGGTACAGAGAAATAGAAAAGAACGTTCTATTATAAAAGATATGAGTATACTTAATAATTTTTCTGTTTCAAGATTTGTTTCAAAACATAAAAAACTTTTTATTGATGATAAATCAGAAATAGAAAGATTTGATACAAGAAAAAAAGAGATGTCCACAAAAATCGGACACTATGATGACTATATAACATCACTTTCAGGTGGCAATCAGCAAAAGATAATAATTGGCAGATGTCTTGAGTTGAATACTGATGTGATAATTTTAGACAATCCTACACAAGGAATAGATGTAGGTGCTAAGTTTGAAATCTATAAAATAATTAATGAATTGGCTAAAACAGGTAAAGGAATAATAATATTCAGCTCTGAATATCCAGAGATAAATAAAGTAGCAGACAGGTGTTTTATAATGTACAAAGGAAGAATAAATAAGGAACTGACAAGAGATGAGTTCAGTGAGATAAATATCATGCATTATGCTACAGGAGCAAATATGGAGGAAAAAATATGAATCAGTTGAACAAAAATTTAGATATGAAAAAAATATATTCAAATTATACATTTGTATTTTCTTTTTTAGTCCTTGTAGTAATAGCAACTGTGATAAATCATTCCTTCCTGTCTTGGACAAATTTATCTACACTTATGCTTCAATCATCTATTAAAGGGATAATAGCTCTAGGAATGACTCTTATTATTATATCAGGTCAAATAGATTTATCAGTAGGATCACAATGTGCTCTTGTAGCAGGATTAGGAGTAGTTGTTCTCAATAAGACAGAAAGTCCATTTATTATGCTCCTATTTTGTATGGCATTTGGAGCTTTGCTTGGAACGATTAATGGAGTTATAACAAACAAAGGAAAAATAGCTCCTTTCATAGTTACCCTTGCTACAATGAGTGCCTACAGATCAATAATAGTTCAGCTTGGACAAGGTGGACCTTTCAATATTAAGATGAAGATACTTATGAGTTTCAGAAAGATAGCAGCAGGAAAATTTTTAGGTGTGCCTAACCTTGCAATAATTTTTGTAATAATAACTATACTTATGGTTATTTTAGTGAAATATACAAAATTTGGAAGATATGTATATGCTGTAGGTTCTAATGAGAATGCTACTTTCCTTACTGGAGTAAATGTAGTGAAAGTAAAAACATTATGTTTTACCCTTACAGGATTTTTAACAGGAATAGCTTCATTCCTTCTATCATCAAGACTTACTTCTATCACAGCAGCCAATGTGGGAATGTCTTTTGAGTTGGATGCAATAGCAGCAGTTGCTATTGGAGGAACATCTATGAGTGGAGGAAGAGGAAAAATAATGGGAACTTTCTTAGGAGCTATAATGCTTCAGATGATAGAAGGAATCCTTATAGCAGCACGTATTCCACCATTCCTGTCAGGTTTGGTAAAAGGAATAATAATAATTCTGGCAGTAATTTTCCAAAGTAAAAAAGGTAATGATTAAAATATAACAAACTTATGGAGGTTCATATGAAATTAGGATTTTTAACTGGTATCATGGGAGATATGTCTATATATGAAAAAATAGAATGGGCTCATAAGATAGGTTTTGAAACATTAGAAGTTTCATGCTGGCCTAAAACTAATTCCAGAGATTACTCAGGAAGTGATATAGATGTAGCGAATTTTACTAAGGAAGAGGCGGATAAATTAAACAGATTCCTTAAAGAAAATGAGATGACTATTGTAACTCTTGCTTACTATGATAATAACTTGGACCATGATCCTGTAAAGAGAAAGGGATATAATGATCATTTGATAAAAGTAATAGATGCAGCTTCACTTTTAGGAGTAAAAAATGTAGGAACTTTCATAGGAAGAGATATGACACTTCCAATAGAGGAAAATTTTGATGAAATGGAAAAAGTTTTTAAGCCTATACTTGAGTATGCAAAAGAAAAAAATGTGAGAATAATAATAGAAAATTGCTCTATGCCAGGATGGCATGAAAGCGGATGGGCAGGAACTATATCATATTCTCCAGAATTATGGGATGAGATGTTTAAAAGACTTCCATATGATAATTTTGGATTGAATTACGATCCATCACATTTGTTATGGCTGGGAATAGACTATATTCAAGCTTTGAAAGATTACAAGGATAAAATATTTGAAGTTCATGCTAAAGACACAGAGGTATTTGAGGACAAGAAAAAATATTACAGTATTTTAGGAAAACAATTAGGGAGAAAAGATAACTGGGATCTGGGATTTTGGAGACATAGAATGCCAGGAAAAGGAAATATAGACTGGAAAAAATTTATTAATACATTGAAAGAAATAGGATATGATGATGAATTAGTAATAGAACATGAAGATTTAGAATATCAGGATACAGTTGAGAAAGTAAAAGAGGGTCTTGAATTGGGGTATAAATATTTAAAGGAAAGGATGTAGGAGGCAGAGATGAAAAAAATAAAAGTAGGAATAATTGGATGTGGTTCCATAACTGAAAAAAGACATGCTCCTGAATATTTAGATAATCCTAATGTAGAAATAGCAGCATTTTATGATTTGAATAAAAAGAGAGCTGAATTGATGGCAGAAAAATTTGGTGGAAAAGCTGTTGATGTATATATGGATATATTAAATAATCCAGAAATAGATGCTGTAAGTGATTGTACTCCTAATAATATGCATTGTATTATATCAACAAAAGCTATGGAACTAGGAAAGCATGTACTATGTGAAAAACCTATGACTAAAAGTGTGGAAGAGGCAGAAAAAATAGCAGATATGCAGAAAAAAACTGAGAAAATATTTATGATGGATCATAATCAGAGATTTACAGAAGCTCATAAGAGAGTTAGAAATATAATAAAAAGTGGGAAATTAGGAAAAGTAATTACTTTTAGAACTACTTTTGGACATGGAGGACCTGAATCTTGGACAGAGAGTAAATCTAAAAATACATGGTTTTTCCAGAAAGATAAATGTGAATTTGGAGTAATAGGTGATTTAGGAGTTCATAAAATAGATATTATCAGATACCTTACAGATTCTGAATTTGAAAGTGTCTGTGGAATGGGAGGAACTCTTCATAAAACTTTTGAAAATGGGGAACCTATTGAAGTATATGATAATGCAATCTGTATATTGAAAATGAAATGTGGAGCAATAGGGACAGGAACTTTCAGCTGGACATATTATGGACAGGAAGATAATTCTACTATACTTTATATGGAGAAAGGAATAATAAGGATATATGATGATCCTAAATATCAGATAAAAATAATATATGAAGATGGAAAAATGGAAGAACTTGAAGTTGAAGCTATTCAAACAAATGATAACCAGACAAAAACTGGTGTAATAGATGCTTTTATAGATACTATTATAAAAAATGAAGAATCTCCTGTAACAGCAGAAGATGGACTTATTTCTATAAGAGTAGTAAAAGGCATAATAAAAGCTATTGAAGAAAAAAAAGAAATAAAATTATAAATTAAAAAAAGCTAAGTTTTAGAGTTTGGGCAGTTGTTAAATTCTAAAACTTTTTTATTTATTATAAATTGATAAAATAAATAAAATATATTATCAAATAATTGATATAAAAAAGAAAAATTTTTATTCAAAAGATTAAGAAATATCTTATTTTTATTGACATATCATATATATTATGATATACTTTACCGTAGATTACGCTTGGAAAGGGTCATCAGCAACCCTAGGCCAGCGATTGCAATACTTTTGGAGGTGTTAAAATGTACGCAGTTATAAAAACTGGTGGTAAACAGTACAAAGTAGCAGAAGGTGACGTATTAAGAGTAGAGAAATTAAATGCTGAAGTTAACGCAACTGTAGAATTAACTGAAGTTCTTTTAGTAGCTAATGGAGAAACTGTAAAAGTTGGAACTCCAGTAGTTGATGGAGCTAAAGTTGTAGCAGAAGTAGTAGCTCAAGGTAAAGGTGCTAAAGTTGTTAACTTCAAATACAAGCCAAAAACAGGATACCACAGAAAAAAAGGTCACAGACAATTATTTACTGAGATCAAAGTTACTTCAATCAACGCTTAATTAATTTATGACAAGAGTTGAAATTTTTAGAAAAAATGGTAGAATTGTGGGATACAAAGCTACTGGTCATTCGGACTATGCTGAATATGGAGAAGATATAGTGTGTGCAGCACTGTCTATGGCATTACAGATGCCTTTAGGTGGGATGCAAGACGTTCTTGAGCTGATACCCAAATTTGATATAGATTCTGATGGATACCTTAAGGTAGATATGAGAGGAATGGATAATAAAGGTAAAGAAAGGGAACTAGATACTCTTTTAGAAAGCATGGCTTTAATGGTTAAAAATTTATCAAAAGAATATCCTAAAAATGTAAAGCTTGTAGAGAAGGAGGAAAAATAGATGCAATTTACTTTAAATATACAATTATTTGCACATAAAAAAGGGCAAGGTTCTGTTAAAAACGGAAGAGACTCAAATCCTAAATATCTTGGAATCAAAAAATATGATGGAGAAGTTGTTAAAGCTGGAAACATCATAGTTAGACAAAGAGGAACTGCTATACATGCAGGAAATAATATGGGAATGGGTAAAGATCATACTTTATTTGCTCTAATTGATGGGTATGTAAAATTTGAAAGACTTGGAAAAGATAAAAAACAAGTTTCAATTTACTCTGAAAAATAATATTATTTAATGAAAATATTGAGAAGCTGGAGAGATCAAAGCTTCTCATTTTTTTTTACTCAAAAAAAGATAAGAAAAATAAACTAAAAATAAAGTAAGATTTTTAAGGTAACCAATGGATTAAGAAATGAAGCAGAGCAGAAAATATGTAAGATACTTCCGATTTTAATTGAAACAGAGGTTATTTTTTATCATTAAATTAATAAATAAATTAAAATGACAAAAAGGAAGTCTAATATATCAGACTTCCAAAAATACTATTTATTTTAAAATGCTGTTGCCATTTGTGGATATTATTTCTTTATACCATTCAAATGACTTTTTTTTGTATCTTTTATAACTGCCGTTTCCATCATCATCTAAATCAACATAGATAAATCCATAACGTTTGCTCATTTGACAAGTTGACATACTTATTAAATCTATACAACCCCAAGGAGTATATCCCATAACCTCTACTCCTTCTTCTATTGCTTCTGCAATAGCTGAAATATGTTCTTTAAAGTATTGAATACGATAATCATCATGGATAGTTCCATCAGTTTCAATAGTATCATTATATCCTAATCCATTTTCTACTATAAATAATGGTTTTTCATATCTGTCATATAGGTCAATTAATGAAGTAGTTAAACCTGTAGGATCAATTTGCCAGTCCCAATCTGTTATATCAAGATATGGATTTTTAACACTGCTGCTTATATTTCCACTTACTCTTTCTTTTCCTTCTTCGTTTATGCTTGAAATTTTACTCATATAATAACTGAATGCTACATAGTCAACAGTATATTTTTTTAAGATTTCTTCATCTTCTTTTTCAAAATGAATTGTAATATTCTTTCTTTGCCACTCGTTTTTTATGTGCTGTGGATAAGCACCTCTTACCTGGACATCTGAATAAAAATTATTTTTTCTATTATCTTTTAAAGCTAGTAACACATTTTGAGGATGGCAATTTTCAGGATAAGATAATGTTTTAGTAATCATACATCCCATCTCAGCTTCTGGTATTATTTCATGTAGATATTTTGTTGCTAATGCACTTGCCACAAATTGATGATGTAACGATTGATATACAACTTCTTCAAATTTATCTTTTGGGAATCTGTCAGGAACCATTCCTAATGTTGTAAAAGGATGTCTGAATACACTATCAATTTCATTAAATGTAAGCCAATATTTTACCAATCCTTTATATCTTGTATAAACTGTTTTACAAAATTTTAAAAATAGTTCTATTACTTCACGTTGATACCACCCTTGAAAATTGTTGCAGATATATAGTGGGAGTTCATAGTGATGTAGTGTTACAAGTGGTTCTATATTTCTTTTTTTCATTTCTTTGAAAAGGTCTTCATAAAATTTTAAACCTGTTTCATTTGCTTTTTCTTCCATTCCTGTAGGATATATTCTTGTCCATTGAATAGAAACTCTAAGTGTTTTAAATCCCATTTCTTGAAATAAGTCCAAATCTTCTTTATAGTGATGATAAAAATCTATTCCATGCCTCTTTGGATATTCAATAGTATCATTTGTAACCATTGCACGTTCAATATCTTCACTTTTAATTTCATGAAGTGATTTATAATCTTTTTTATTAACATTCTTTTTTATTCTAGTGCAATCTGCAATAGATATTCCTTTTCCATCTATATTCCAAGCTCCTTCACATTGATTCGCCGCAGTAGCTCCTCCCCACAAAAAATCTGCTGGAAAAATATTTTTTTTCACAAAATTACCTCCTAATTTAAACTAAATATAAATTTTAAAGATTTAATAAATCTTTTTTTGTTATAATCAAAAATTTTAAATTAAATTTATTTTAAATATTATTGATTTTTAATAGCTGGTCTGATTATTAAAATATCATTATTTTGTTTTACTTCACCTAGATTTAATACTCCTATATCAGAATATTCTTCACTATTAGAAATTACCATCATTGTAGTTGTATTGTATCCTGCTCTTTTTATTTTTTCCATATCAAATTCTATTAAGATATCTCCTGCTTTTACTTTCTGCCCATCTTTTACCTTTTTTATAAATCCTTCTCCATTCATTTCAACTGTATTAATTCCAATGTGCATCAATATTTCTGCTTCTTTATCAGTTACCATTCCTACTGCATGTCCTGTGACAAATACAGTTGAAATTTCTCCATCAGCTGGTGCATAAAGAACCCCTTTTTGAGGTATGATTCCCACTCCTTTTCCAATAGATCCTGATGCAAAAGCTTCATCCTTTACCTTGCTGAGTTCTATTACCTCTCCTTCAATACAAGATTTAATAATTATATCTTCAGCTTCATTTTCAGTATTACTGCTATTTTTTTCATGAATTTCTATATCATTTTTTTCATCTATTCCTAAAAAGTAAGTTATTACTGCTGTTATTACAAAGGCAAGTGTAATTCCAATAACATAATATATAAATGTTTCTCCTAAAAATGCAGGTAAAGTAGTCAGTGCTGGAAATACATAGACTATAGCTTTAGTATGCATCATTCCCATAAATCCACCTGCTATTGCTCCTCCTATTACTTGAGCTATAAAAGGTTTTTTATATTTTAAAGAGATTCCATACACAATTGGCTCTGTAATTCCTCCCAGTAAAGCTGGAATTGTAGCAGAAAGTGCATATGCTCTGTTTTCTTTATTTTTTGCTTTCAAAAATACTCCAAATGCAGCTCCTGCACTGGCAAATGTTGCTGCTGCTATCATAGGACGTATTACATCATAACCATATGTTGAAATATTATTAATCATAATAGGGACAACACCCCACTGAACGCCCAACATTACAAGAAAAGTCCAGCCAGCTCCAATAACGGCTCCTGTTAATAGCCCGTTTTTTACACTTAAAAAATTAACTAAATTACCTACTTGATCTGCAAGGTATACACCAATTGGTCCAATTACAATAACAGTAAGAGGTACCATTATGAGAAGAGCAACAAATGAAAGAGCAAATAATTCTATATTTTTAGGAATAAATTTTTTTAAAATCTTTTCTAATTTAGAATAAATCAAAATAGAAACAATGGCAGGAACCAGACTTCCAGAATATCCTATCAAGACTACAGGAATTCCTAAAAATGATGTTATATCACCTGGTTTTGACATAAGTTTTGTAAAATTTGGTTCCATTAATGTTGCCACTATTGCTAGCGCTATATATGGATTGCATTTAAAAGCTTTTGCAGAAGAATAAGCTAAAAATAATGGCAAAAAGTAGAATACACTGTTTCCAGCTGCTGCTAAAATCTTGTATGTTCCCCCACTTGTATCCAATATTCCTAATGTTGTTGTAAGAATAACAAGAAGAGCTTTTATCATTCCAGCCCCTGCTAGAGCAATAACGATTGGATTTAAGATTGCTGACATCATATTTAAAGTTCGTGTAAATAAAGTTCCGCTTTTTTTCTCTTCCTTTGCTTCTGTTTCTCCTATTAAATATAGTCCTTGAATCGTATTAAAAATATCTTCCACAGCATTTCCCACTACTACTTGAAATTGTCCATTTCCTTTTACTATTGAAATTACTCCTTTAAGTTTTGATAAACTATTTTCATCAATTTTTGTTTCATCTTTTAGTTTGAACCTCAATCTAGTTACACAATGTGTCAAATTTATTATATTGTTCTCTCCACCAATAAGAAATATAATTTCTTTTGCTAATTGGTCATAATTTTGTTTCGCCATGTTATAACCCCCATAATATTTTACTTTCTGAATTTATAGCCATATCATAACATATTTTTTTATTAGTATTTAAAAGTTCGTTTTTTGGAAACTATATACTATTAATCTCTTAAAAATAAAAATAGTGTATTATTTAATTTGATATAATACACTATTTTTATAAAATTATTTGTTTTTTATTAACTGACGATATTTATTTACAATATGATCATTTATCAAAGGATAAATTATAGAATGACTTTGAATTTCTGAATTATGATGGAAGGCTATGCAATTATCAATACCAGAATAATTTTTCATCTCTTCATTTCCAGTTATCAAAACGATCTTTGCTTTTGTTCTTGAATAATCTTTTTCTTCTTGAAATTCAGATAGCTGATATTTTTTTAAATAAAATCCAGAATTAGAATATATAATTATCAATGTTTCTTCATCTGCTCTTCTAATAAATGTATCTTGTTTCACATCATCTAAATTTGTAATTAAAAATTTACCATTATAAGCTAATTTCATTTGCAGATCAATAGCCCCAATTTCTGAAAACAGCAAGCCAAAACTTGCTACTTTTTTGTAACGAATGAGGTCTTGTGCCAGTTTCTCTATATTTTTTAAATTTTCCTCTCCATTTAATGAGTCTATATCCTGCTGAATACATTTTAAATATGAGCTGTAGCCATATTTTTCTATATATTCAGCTATATTTTGATTATAATTTAAATTATAGCCATATCTATTTTCCTTGAAAGAGGCAGAAGCTTTAAAATCTGCATAATCTTCAAAATTTAAAATTCTGATAAATTTAGAGATTGTAGACTTTGACACACTGCATAATTTTGCTACTTCTCCAATAGAAAGCTCATGCAATGAATGAAAATTCATTAATAATGTCATTGCAATGTGATAGTTTGTAGAATCTAAATCATTATCATTTAACATAATTAAAAGTCTATTTAATAAATTCCCCATATTATTCCTCCAATATATTTCCATATTGTTATAATAAAAATTTAATGATTTAATAAAGTATAAATTATATTTTATATTATGTCAAGAAATGCCCTCTAGCTTACTTCTCTTATGTTGATAATAAAACTAAAGTTAGAAGATGGAGAAGATATACTTTTAATGAAGATCTTAAAATCTTTTGCAATTTTTAGAATGATATTTTGTAGTACATAGAAATATATTTAGAAGAATAGGAAAACAAGCCTGTAAGGTTTTAATAATATACATCTTTAATGAAAAGATTATTGAATAAAATATTTTGCTATTGAATATTAAATAAAGATTTGATAGAGTTGTTAAAAAATAAGAAAAACATTAATTTAAAGAGTTAGTTAGCACTTTTGTTTTAACATGTGAATTTACTTGCCTTATTTATTTTTTGAAAAAAATATTGATGCCATATTTAGTACCAATACTAAATACTATATAAGATACAAAATTATATATTATATATCTAGATATAACAAGTACTTATTTAACAACAGTAGCATTTGGATATGTATTTGGAAATTTAGGAACTTTGTTTATAGGAGTGGCAATAACAGTTTTTGCATGGATTACAATTATAGGATTATATTATTCATGTGAAAGATCTATAAACTATATTTTTGGAGATTCAAAGTTTAATAAGATCGCAGTAAGATTGTATATGCTTTATTTTCTAGTATCAATTATCTTCTTTTCGAATTTAGAAGCTGACTTACTTTGGGCAATAACAGATTTGATTTCTGGTATAGATTTTTACCTGCAAAAGAGAAAGGTGAAAGTCCTCCAGTAGTTTCATATGGAGAAGTTAAAAATAAATAAATTTTATATAAAAGGGTATTCTTTCAAAGGATATCCTTTTTAGTGTGTAAATAAAACTCCTTTGATTGATTAATTGGATGGCAAACCTAATTAATTACATCAAAGGAGTTCATAAAACGTATGACAGTAATATTTTATCAAGTAAAATATATAATTGTAAATATTGTATTATACTTACATAAAAATATAGAAGATAGAATAAATAATTAATTTCCCTGTTTAACTGTTAATTCTAAATAATCAAGCAGAATACTTATAAAATCAGAACCTTTAATTCTATTTAACCCACCTTGGCTGCAAGAAATTTCATCATATTTATCTACATAATCTTTTCTGATACTTGTTCCACTTATTACAATAGGGACAGGATCGCCACTATGTTCCTTTCTTTCACAAGGTGTTGAATGGTCAGCAGCAAGGGCAATAATTACATCATCTAATTTTTCTTCTTTAATAAGATCAAGAACAATTTTAAGCATTGTATCATACTTTTCTATAGCTTCAACCTTTCCTTGAGGATTATTATCATGTCCCATTAAATCTGTAGCTTTGTAATGAAGAACAACAAGATCATTATTTTTTAAAGCTTCTACTGCTGATTTAGCTTTTTTTTCAATATCTGTATCAATATTTCCTGTAAAACTGCTGTCAGTTACAGTTTCAAAACCAGCTAATCTTGCAGCACCTAAAACTGTATCTTCAGCAGCAACACAGCAGGCCTTGAATTTTAATTTTTCTGTTATTTTTTCTATTTTAGGCATTTTTCCTGCTCCTCTTGTAACAATACAATTGGCAGGGAATCTGCCCTCTTCAATTCTTTTTATATTTAGAGGATGATTTTTTAAAAGCTCATGAGCTTTAATGATAACCTTATTCAATAGATTAGCAGTGAAAGCAGCTTCCTTGCTGTCATCTTTTGCTGTGGAAGTTTTTATTCTAAACCCTTCTTTCTTGGGGTCTGTATCAGAGATAGCAGAAGATAAATTTTCTCCTCTAAGAACCATGACTGCTCTGTGCTCAGTAGCTTCTTTAAAAAGTACAGTAATTCCATCAATTACCATTCCATTTAAAGTATCTGCAAGTTCTTTTGTTCCCTCTCTGATTCTTCCAGCTCTACGGTCAACTATATGCATATCATCATCAACAGTAGCAAAGTTGCATCTAAAGGCAACATCCCCCTCTATTAATTCCATTCCTTTTCCAAAAGCTTCAATAGGTCCTCTTCCAGGATAATCTTCAATTTCATAACCAAATAGAATCATATGCCCAAGGTCTGTACCTACTGGTACACCCGCTTTATATAAATCCATAATTCCTGTTGCTCCATTTTTTGCAAGCATATTTAAAGTTTCTGTTTCAGCATATTCTAAAGGAGTCTTATTTCCAAGTACCTCACAAGGTCTGTCTCCTAATCCGTCTGCAATAGCTAAAAGTACTTTTCTTTCCATAATTATTTATCTCCTTATATAACAAATTTTATCCAAGTGAAGTAAATCAATGACAATGAACATGATCCTATGAAACAAGAAATCAATCCATAAACAAGTTCATCTTTAACATCAAAATAACCAGTACCAAAGTATAGAGTATTAACTTTTGAATGTGGTGGCAGTGTAATTGTATATGCTATTCCGAAAGAACAAACAAGAGCTAATGATACAGGATCTATTCCTAGTTGTTTTGATAATGCAATGACGGCTGGAATTAAAATTGTTGTTCTTACTGTTTTACTTGTAAAGATAAGGTGACTGAATACAGTTATGAAAATTAAAGTGATTGCTACTAGAGAATGAGACATTTTATCCAATCCGATAATATTTATTAATTTATCAATGGCCCATGCAGCTCCACCAGTATTGTCTACAGCATTTCCTACAGCATAGGCTCCAGCTGAGAATACCATCAAGTCCCATTTGATACTTGCTTGCTTCCAAGTGATAACCCCAATTCCAGGAAGCAGACAAAGAAGCATACTTAAAACAGCAGTTTGTTCAGTACTGATTTTAAACCCAAACCATGCTTGCTGGTAATCTCCTGTTGCCCATAAAGTTAATGTTAACATGAAGATAAATAATGCTTTCTTTTCATTAAGTGACATAGGTCCAAGATCAGTAAGTTGTTTTTTTAATGAAATTGTGGCATTGCTCATTACATCTCCAAGTTCATTTTTATGACTATATAATTTAAGTCCTACAATAAAGGCAATTACAGTAGTAAGAAGTGCCTGAGGCAGAGAACCTAATAACCAAGTCATATATCCAACACTTGCTCCAGTTTGTTCATTTATAAATCCAAGAGCTAATACCTGTGCTGAAGTTGCAGTCATTACTACTGATGTAGCAAAGGCATTATTTTGGACTCCTTGAAGCATTATCAGTTTTCCAAAATTACTTTTTCCTGGAACAGCTTTGTACACTTCAAGTATAACTAAGATGATTGGAGCAATCAATGAAGCTCTTGCAGTTGTAGATGGGACAAAGAATGCTAATATATAGTTGATGAATACAAAAACTATTAAAGTTTGAGTAGGAGTTTTTGAGAACTTAGTTGTTAGAATAAGTGCAATTCTTTTTCCAAGATTTGAAGCACTCATTGCTGAAGTTAGTACAAATGCAGCTACCATAAGCCAGATAATACTGTAACCTAAAGTTTCGAAGGCTTGACTTTGCTTTTTTACAGCTCCTATTAATGGAAGCAACAGAATAATAATAATTGAAGTTTGATAAATAGGAATTGGCTTAGCAATCCACATTATTAATGCAAATGTAAACAGAGCTAAACTTTTCTGAGCTGCTGCTGACATTCCTTGAGGCAGAGGCATTAATAGTATTACAAAGAATACAATAACTGCCCCTATGGTACTGAGTATGGGTACTAGATTTTTCTTTTGAGTGACTGACATTTTAATTCTTCCTCCCTTTGTTTGAACACTTACTAATAAATCGATTTTAGTAATTTTTGTATTTAATGAGTTACTGTTGAATCTATTATAAACATTTTAGTTTATTAATACAATCGAATTATCTTTACATTTTGATAACTTTTTGTTATCATTTGTATGGGAGGAGATTTATATGGATATAGATAAAATAGAATCGTTTGTAACTTTAGCAGAAATAAAGCACTTTGCAAAGGCATCAGAGGTACTTTATATTTCACAGCCAGCTCTAAGCAAAAGAATTCAGGCTCTGGAAGATGAGCTTAATGTACCTCTTTTTAATCGTATTGGGAAAAAAATATTTCTTACAGTTCAAGGAGAATATTTTAAAAAATATGCAGAAGAGATGCTGGCCTCTTATTATAATGCCAGAGAATATATAAAACAGATTGAAAATCTAGAACATGGAACTTTAAATTTTGGAACAACAAACTTTATTGGAGTGTATCTGATGCCAGAATTTATTTCAAAGTTTCATAATAAATACCCAAAGATAGAGATAAATATGGTAATTAATTCTTCTAAAAATATATTAAATATGCTTCATAAAAATCAGCTGGAATTTATTTTTCTTTCAGATTATATTGTAGAAGAAGATGATTATTATGTTATTAATAAGTATATTGATGATAAGCTGAAACTGATAGTAGGAAACAAGCATAGATTATTTGGACAGAAATCCTGCTCTTTATTTGATGTTTCAGATGATCTGTATATAACAAAAGAACCAACTTCATCTCAGTCTAAATTTTTAGATAAGATATTTAAAAAATATAATTTTGATTTTAACAATAAACTTTTTATCAGTCATCAGGAAGCTATTAAGGAATCTGTTATTAATAATATTGGAATTTCAATTCTTTCAGTAAATTCTGTAAAAAGAGAACTGGAAAGTGGATTAGTGACAGCTCTTGAGTTTGATGAAATAAATATCCAAAGAGAAATACAATATGTTTATATAAAAAATAAATTTTTGACTCCTGCTGCAAATGAATTTTTAAAATTAATATCTGAGTAAAAAGATAAAATATTGGTTAAAGATAAAAAAAATAATATGAAAAAAGTGCTGCAGTTTAAAATACAGCACTTTTTTGTTATTATGTTTATTTTAAAATAGATATGTCCATGCCAGCATAGCTATAAAGATAATAATACCTGTCCATAAGAATACCATGACACAATATCCCATAATATCTCTAACACCAAGCTTTGCTATACCTAAACCAGGAAGAGCCCAGAATGGCTGAATCATATTTGTCCATGTATCTCCCCAGCACAAAGACATAGTAGTCAAGGCAGGATCAACACCTAAAGCATGTCCTGCTGGAAATAATACTGGAGCTTGTACTGCCCACTGTCCTCCTGCTGATGGAACAAACATATTAACTATTGCCGCACTTCCAAAAGATAGCATTGGAAATGTATTAACAGTAGATAATGCCACCATTTTTTCTGAAATAAGCCCTGCTATTGATACCCCGGATTGATTTAATCCTGTCATCATACCCATGATTCCTGCATAGAAAGGGAATTGTAAGATGATTCCAGCTGAATTTCTTGCAGCATTTCCAACTGCCTGAATATAATTAATAGGTGTTTTATGGAGTAAGATTCCAAATATTAAAAGAATAAAGTTCATTATATCAATATTAAGACTTTTACCAAGAATAAAGAAATGATTTATTACAAAAGTCATTCCAGCTATAAATATCAATACAGGGATGATTTTGCTATATTCAAGACGTTGGGCTACAGTAGGTTTTTCAGGTCTTTCCATAACTACTGTTTCTTCTTTTAATAAATTTACATCAATACTTTTTGTATTTTCTTCATTTGGATGCATAGCTGCATTTAACAATGGAAGAGTTATCAACATTATTAAAAGTGCTATTAAAGTAGTAATATGATAACTTGTAGCACCTAAAGGAATAAGATTTTTAACTGTTCCTCCAGTTATTTTAACAAGTTCATCTACATTACTGGCTGCTTTCAGTGTAATTGAACTAGTCAAAACAGACAACATAAAAGTAGAATATGCTGAAGCAATTAAAAGAGGATAGTCCACTTTTTTTACTGTTTTTGCTACTTCTTTAGCTAAGATAGCTCCTATTACTAATCCAAATCCCCACTGGATTAATGTAGCTATTGCTGCTGCAAAAGTAACAAAGGCTACTGCCTGTTTTGGAGTTTTTGGAATCAAAGCTAATCTTTTTACTAATTTATGAAATATAGGAGCAGTAGCCAAACAATTTCCAAATATTATTACAAGGACCATCTGCATAGAGAAACCTAAAAACCCCCAGAATCCATTTCCCCAATGCAGTACCATTTGATATGGTGTTTCCCCATTTGTAAATACTCCCAATATGAATACTATTGCAGATAATATCAATGCAAAAATAAAAGGATCAGGTAAAAATGCCTGTACCATAGCAGTACAGAAATTTGTTAATTTTTTAATCATATCTTACCTCCAAAATATTTTTTATTTTGTTAAATATAAAATTTATTTATTTTCCGAAAAGTATTTCTCTTGCTTCTTCCGATGTTGCGATATCTTTTCCTAATAATTTAATTATTTCTTTTATTTTTACAACACCTTCTGCGTTTGATTTTGCTAACCTTCCTTTTTCTATGTATAAATTATCTTCTAATCCTACTCTTGCATTTCCACCAAGAATAACAGCTGTAGTCACTATATCAAATTGATCTTTTCCAGCTGCTGCACATGACCAGACAAAATTATCTCCTAATTGCTTTCTTGCTGTATTATATAAGAATAAAAGATTATCAATTGTAGCAGGAAGGCCTCCCATTATTCCTAAAACAAATTGAAGATAGACAGGACCTTTGAGCAATCCTTTTTTCATGAAATAAGCAATATTATTAATCATTCCTACTTCATAGACTTCAAATTCAGGTTTTGTACCATTTTCACTCATAACTTTTATATAGTCTTCTATTCCCTGAAAAGTATTTACAAATGGAAGGTTGTATGTGTTTTTAACAAAAGGAATTTCCCAATCATATTTTGGATTTTTTATTTTATCTGCAATGGGAGAAAAACAGAAATTTACAGATCCAGCATTACATGAAGCGAGCTCTGCTTTACATGAGGGAACAGCTGCAAGCCTCTCTTCAGAAGACATTCCAATGGCTCCACCAGTAGTTATTCCTATTACAACATTGCATTTTTTTCTTATTTCCTCTACAATATTCTTCATTATTTCAGAATCTCCTGTAGGCTCTCCATTTTCTTCTTTTCTGGCATGGATATGTACTACTGCTGCACCAGCCTCATAAGCAGCTACTGCATCATCTGCTATTTGCTGTGGTGTAACAGGAAGATATTCAGACATACTAGGAATATGTACTGCTCCAGTTATTGCTGCTGTGATAATTGTTTTATTCATATTCACTCCCCCTTTAATTTAATAATTTTTGCTTGCTTTAAGCTGAATTATCAATCGTCTAAAAAAATCTTTTTTTATTTTTTCTTTTATTTCTTTTGAATATTTAAAAAACCCCTCTTCTGTTTTTAGTCCTAATTTTCCATTATTAACTTTCTGTTTTAATAAATCACTAGCTTTTTTAGAGTTATTAAGTTCTCTAAAGAGATTATCTTCTACTGTACACCAGATATCTAAACCTCCTAAATCAGCTGATTCTAAAATTCCTGTTGTGGCACTTCTAAACCCTGGACCATATTTTAAAGCTTTCTCAATATCTTCTGGTGAAACAGCATCTATTTCAATAAGATGAAATGCTTCCCTTGCCAAAGCATGAAGCATTCTATTGGCTATCATACCTGAAATGTCTTTTTTTACGTTTATTGGTTGTTTTTCAATGCTGAGATATAGATTATAAACTTCTGAAAATATTTCTTCTGGCATATTTCCAAAATATGAAAGCTCTATTATAGGAATAAGATGAGCTGGATTATACCAATGACATATCATTATACGTTTTTTTCTTTCAACAGAAATATTTTCTATGAGTTTTGATAGAGATAAACTTGATGTATTACTGGAGAGAATTGTATGCTTAGGACAAATTTTGTCTAATTCATTAAACAATTCTTGTTTTAATTCCAAGATTTCAGGAATAGATTCTATAATATAGTCAGCATTTTTTACAGCTTCTTCAAGGTTAGAAAAAATTTTTATATTAGAAAGAGCTGCTTCAACTATTTCTTTTTCAATGTAGTTTTCTTCAGCCATAAATTCTAATTCATTTTTAATTTCTGCTATCACATTTTCATGATTTTTTCTATTTCTATCATATATACTCACTTTATAGTTATACATAGCAAATACTTCTGCTATTCCATGTCCCATTGTTCCAGCCCCAATTACACTTATATTTTTAATCATAATATCCCTCCATTTGTTTTTACCAATATTATACTATGATTTGTTTATGATATAGGTATTTGTATTTTAGGTATATGATAGATGAATATAGGCTGATTTATTATTAAGCATTTTTTATGCCAATCAAAATAAGTCTTTATTTCAGAAAAAAATATTTTTTTTAAATAAAAAAAGTCCTATTTCTAGGACATTTTGTTGTTATTATTGACAGGTGTTAATAGTCTATATCAAATTTTTTTAACTTTGAATACAATAGACTTCTATTTATATTTAATAGTGCTGCTGCTTTTGTTTTATTATTTTTAGATTTTTCTAAAGCTGTAATTATTGCATTTTTTTCACTGTCATCTTTTATATTTTTAAGAGAATTATTAATTATGCTGTTATTTTCAAAATTATTTTTTTTATCTAAAAAAAATTGACAATTTTTTAATTCAATTTTATCTCCTTTGCATAAAAAAGCAGCTCTCTCTATTGTGTGTTTTAATTCTCTTACATTTCCAGGCCAACTATAGTTTTTGAAAATTTCTAATACTTGAGATGAAATTTCTTTGATTTCAAAATATTCTTCTTCATTGAATTTATTTATAAAATATTTACACAGAATAGGAATATCATTTGTATGGTGTCTTAAAGGAGGAACATTTAACTCAACTACATTTATTCTATAATATAAATCTTCTCTGAATTTCTTTTCTTTTACCATATTTTCTAAATTACAGTTAGTACAACATATTACTCTTATGTTTAATTTTATTGTTTCCAATCCTCCAACTCTTTCTATCTCTTTTTCCTGTAAAACACGAAGCAATTTAGCTTGAAGAGAAAGAGGCATCTCTCCTATTTCATCCAATAAAATAGTTCCATTATTAGCTAACTCAAATTTACCTATTTTCCCACCTTTTTTAGCTCCTGAAAAGGCACCTTCTTCATAACCAAACAATTCTGCTTCCAGTAAATCTTTTGGAATGGATGCACAGTTTATTTTTATATAATTATTTAAACTTCTATTACTTAAATATTGAATGGCATCAGCAAAAACTTCCTTTCCTACTCCTGTTTCTCCTGTTATAAGTATAGGAAAGTTAGATTTTGCATATTCCTCTATTGAGTTTTTTAATGTTTTGATCTCAGAGGAAATTCCTATTATTTTTGATAGAGGATTTGAAGTTTGCTGGTAGTGTTCCAGTTTTTTTTTGATTTTTCTATTCTCTTCTTTAATTTTTGTTATTTCTTTTTCTAAAGCTTTCACTTCTGACATATTATTTAAAGTAGTCATGGCAACAGCTCCAATAACTTTGTTTTCATATATAACAGGATACCTGTTGCATATTAATGTCACATCTTTATTATGCTCATGATCAAAAAAATTCATTACTGCACCTATTTCAGGAACTCCAGTTTTTAGAACATTTAACATTCTTGTATTGGGAATAATCTTGTCTACTCTTTTTCCTATTGCATCTTTTTGATTTATTCCTAAAAGTCTGGCATAAACTCTATTGATGTATGTTACCTCTCCGATTGCATTTACTACTATAAAGTTAGAAAAAGCTTCAAGACTTTCTTTTAGCAGAATATTATTATCTATCATTTATTTTACCTCCAATGTTTTATAAAAACAGGTATATATTTCATTTTTAAACTTTTTTATACAAAGGTTTTTCTAATCAATGAGATAAAATCTTGAATATATGTAGGAAGATAAAAATCTTTTCTATAGGCAACACAAATGTTTACAAAAAAATCAGGAGCTCCCACTTCATAAAAATTGACTGGTTTGTAGTAAGAAAAATACTTTGCATAACTTGCCATAGTAAAGGCAACACCATATTCTTCAGCAGCAAGTTGAGAAGCAGCTTCCATATTTCTGATAACAAAAATTTTTTCAGGATTGACTTTAGAGTGTGCCAGAGCTTTGTTGGTAAAAGTTCTTGTAGCTTGCTCAGTCTCTTGGATTATAAACCTGTTATTTTTTACATGATTTAAATCTAACCATGGGTACTCATGATCTTTAATTTTAACAGCGTACTTACAGGCAGGATTATTAGGAGAAATAGCAATAAGAAGTTTATCCTTATAGATAGAAATAACATTTAGCTTATCAAGAGCCATTAACTTATTTGTAAAGATAATATCTAATTCACCTTCTAATAACATTTTCTCCATTTCTTCACTACTTGTTTCAAAGCAAACAATCTCAATATTTGGATATTTTTTTTCAAACTTTATGAGTAATTCTGGAATAAAGAAGCTAGTACGGCGAATATGGGTTCCAATTCTTATTCTACCAGTGTATCCAGCAACTAAATCTGAAAGTTCTCCTAAAAATTGATTTTGGATTATGAGAAGTTCTTTTGCTCTTTTCACATATAATTCTCCCGCTTGGGTAAGAACCATTTTTTTTCCAATATATTGAAATAACTTTATTCCCATTCTTTCTTCCAGACGTTTTAGAAAAATACTAAGAGTAGGTTGAGAAACGTATAATTCTTCAGCTGCTTTTGTAATATTTCCATGTTTAGCCAAAACTGTAACATATTCCTGTTCTCTTAAATCCATAATCTTTCTCCTTTTAGTGAAATATAGCTTTAAGCTATATTGAATAAAACAATTTTAAATTAGACTAATAGTTATAATTGTATTATAATAATTTTAATTTAAAAAAGCAACATAAAACTATGCATGGTTTTAATACAAAAAAACAGGAAAGAGGAGAGTTCTTATGGAAAAAGGAAAAAATAAAGTGAAAAAGCAGTTTAAAATGCCACATACCTTTGTAATCATTTTTGTTATTATAGTAGCCGCCGTAGTTTTGACTTGGATTATCCCAGGGGGACAATATGCAAGATATGCTAATGAAAAAGGGATAAAAGTAATAGATCCAACTAAATTTAATTATATAAAAAATACTCCAGTGAATCCACTAATGATTCCTATGTATATAGTAGAAGCTTTTATTAAAAATATAGATCTTTTGTTAGTAATACTATTTTCAGGAGGAGCATTTCATATGCTGACTAAAAGTGAAGCCCTTCAAACAGTAATAGCAAAACTGGCAAAAAGATTTTCCAATCATATAGGTGTATTTATTCCTATTCTTACTTTAGTATTTGGACTTATATGTACAACTCAAGGAGTAAATATGTTCATTGCTTTTGCACCTGTAATGGTAATGATGTCACTGGCATTGGGATTAGACTCTATATGTGGAGTAGCTATAATTTTATTGGGAGGAGCTATTGGTTTTTCCACAGGAACTCTTAATGTTAGTACAACAATAATCAGTCAAAAAATAGCAGATCTTCCTTTGTATTCAGGAATAGGTTATCGTAGTATATGTTTTATAGTATATTTTATAGCAACAAATATATATCTGGTAAGATATGCAAAAAAGGTAAGAAAAAATCCAGAGATTTCTCCTATGTATGATTTAGATCTGAAAAATGAACTTAAAGAAACTACTAATTTAGAAAATTTTGGAGAGATGGATGGACGTAAATGGACTATAATTTTATGTCTGGTAGCAGCATTGGGAGCAATAGTTTATGGATGTATATTACTTGGTTGGAGTTTAAAAGAACAGTCTTGTATTTTTCTTACTTTAGGAATAGCAGTAGGAATAATAGCTGGATTTGATGCTAATACAATATGCAAGGAATTTCTAAATGGGTGTAAAATAATGCTGGGAGCAGCATTTATAATTGGACTTGCAAGAAGTATAGGTAGTATAATGGCAGATGGACAGATTATTGATACCGTTGTTCATTCCCTTGCTAAAGTGCTGGATCTTATCCCTTTCTATTTACAGGGAGTAGGAATGTTGATTGCCAATACGATAATCAATGTATTTATAACATCAGGTTCAGGACAGGCATCAGTAGTCATGCCTATAATGATTCCTTTAGCTGATTTAATTGGAATGACAAGACAGACTACAATTTTAGCATTTAACTTTGGAGATGGATTCTGTAACTATATTCTTCCTACATCAACTGCATTAATGGGAATAATAGGAGCAGCTAATATCCCTTATGACCGTTGGATGAAATTTATGTGGAAATGTTTTATTCTATGGTTAGTAGTGGGATCAGTTATGATTATAATAGCACAAATTATAAAATTAGGACCAATGTAAAAAAAAGGAGAAAAAATGAAAGAAAATTTATTTGAAGAAATAGAAAAAGAGAAAAGAAAATTAATAGAAATGTCAGATTTTATCTTTGATAATCCAGAGTATGATGGAAATGAGATAAAAGCTGCAGAAGTACTGACAGATTATTTAGAAAAAAATGGTTTTCAGGTAGAAAGAGGAATAGCTGATCTACCTACAGCTTTCAGAGCAGTATATAAAAAAGGAAATGGAGGAGCAAGAATAGGAATACTTTGTGAATATGATGCATTACAAGGACTGGGACATGGTTGTGGGCATCATATGCAGGGACCTTCTTGTGTAGGAGCAGCAGCAGCATTAAAAAATATAATTAAAGATAAGAATTTTTCAATAGTGGTATATGGAACTCCTGGAGAAGAAACTTTTGGAGGAAAATTGAATATGCTTAAAGCAGGATACTTCAAAGATATAGATGTAGCTTTGATGATGCATGGAGCTCCAGATACTTGTACAGATATAAAATGCTTGGCTCAATCATCTTTTGTTGTGACTTATCATGGAAAGAGAGCTCATGCTGCCTTGATGCCTGAGAGTGGAAGAAGTGCTTTTGATGCTCTGCTTTTGTCTTTTCAAGGAATAGAGTTTATGAGGGAGCATGTAAAAGATGATGTACGTATGCACTATACTGTCAAAGAATTGCCTGGACCAGAAAATGTAGTTCCAGCAAAAGCAGTAGGTAAATTCTCACTTCGTTCTTTTTCAAGAGAATATCTTGATACTGTAGTAGAACGTTTTAAAGATGTAATCAGAGGTGCAGCTATTATGAGTGGAGTGGAATATGAGCTGACAGAAGGAAAATCTCTTGATAATAAGATACCTGTACTGTCATTAAATGATCTTTTCATTAAAAATGCTGAGTTTATAGGGATTCCTGGAATTACAAAGCCTAGAGAAAAAACTGGCTCAACTGATTTTGGAAATGTTATGCATGAAATACCAGGAAGCTGTATCAGAGTAAAATTTGTTCCTACAGGGACATCTTCACATTCTCAGGAATATATAAATGCAGGAAAATCAGAAGATGCTCATAATTGCGTAATATATGGAGCAAAAGCTATTGCTGGAACAGCTTATGACATAATTAATGATGAAAAAATATTGCAGAAAATAAAAGAAGAGTATATAACTAATAAAAAGATATATAAATAAAATTTAAAATATAAGGAGGAGTATGGTAATTTCTATAATTATCATATAAAAAATATGGAAAATTTAAAGAAAAGATTAGAAAAAAAGACTCTATTTGGAACATTTGTTCCTTTTGCATTAGGAGATGTTGCTGACTATACTTCAAGACTTGGATTTGATTTTATTATTATTGATAATGAACATGGGATTATGAATCAGGAAACAATTTTTGATATGATAAGAGCAGCTCAATGCCAGAGGACTCCTGTAATTGTAAGATGTACAAACAGTACACCAGATATGATTCATAAAGTATTAGACATGGGAGCAGAGGGAATACTTGTCCCTGTTATAAATACAGCTAAGGATGCTAGAGAGGTAATAAAATCAGCACTTTATCCACCAAAGGGGGAAAGAGGAATAGCTTATTTTACAAGGGCTGCATCATATGGGATGATAGAAGATAAAAATGAGTTCTTAAAGAAAGCAAATGAAGAAGTTTTTATAAGTATTCAACTGGAAACAGGAGCTGCTATAGAAAATCTGGATGAAATATTAGAAGTGGAAGGAATAGATATGTTTTTTATAGGGCCAAACGATTTAGCTGCATCTTTAGGAATTTCAAATTCACATCCAGAAATGGGAAGAATCATAGAGGAGACTATCAGCAAAATTACAGCTAAAGGAAAAACAGCAGGAATTTTTGTAACTGATGACGAAACAGCTAGAAAATATACTGAATATGGAGCAAGGTTTATTCTTACTTCCATAACTAAATATTTGACACAGGGAGTAAAAGAATATTTAAGAAAAGCTAAAAATAATTAGTATTGATAAAAAGAGGATGACATTTAAGCAGAGATTTTATTCTGATTTTTAGTCTCCTCTTTTATGAACTTTATGTTAATATTATATTGAGAAAAATTGAATATGATGTGTTGGGTTAAGAAACTAAATTAATTTTTAAAGCTTTATAATGAAAAAGTTCTAATATTATATTATACAATTAATTGAAACAAAGGAGGAAATAGGATGGTAGGAGTTTGTGGTAATGAAAAAGATTCAGATGCTTTAGTTACTGTAAATTTAAATAATACAGGAATTGAAATCATAATAGAATCAAAGATAAAAGATATGTTTGGAAAACTTATGGAGAAAGCTGTAAGGGAAGTATTGGTTGAAATGAAAGTAGAAAATGCAAAAGTATTGGTACAGGATTTTGGAGCATTAGACTTTGTAATTAAAGGAAGAACAAGAACTGCAGTGAGAAGAGCTTTAACAGGAGGGATGAAATAATGGAAAAAAGAGCAAGAAGAACGATGTTGTTTGTTCCAGCGAATAATCCTAAAATGCTGGTAACAGCTCATCTCTATGGGGCAGACTGTGTTTTATTTGATTTAGAAGATGCAGTCAAATATGCAGACAAAGATGCTGCCAGAGATTTGCTGGCTGAAGCTTTAAAGACAGTAGATTATGGAGAAACAGAAATATTTGCAAGGATTAATCCTTTAAGTACAGAATTTGGAAGAGATGATGTGAAGATATTAGTTCCAGCTGGACTTAGAAAAATGAGGCTTGCTATGTGTGAAAAACCTGAGCATGTAAAAGAATTAGATGAATTATTGACTGAAGTTGAAAAAGAATATGGAATTGAAAATGGAGCCTGTAAGATACAGTGTTCTTTAGAAACTCCATTAGCTGTTATGAATGCAGTGAGCATTGCAGCTGCATCACCAAGAGTGGTATCTATATCTTTTGGTGCAGAAGATTTTACAAGAACTATGGGAGCAGAAAGAACTAAAGAAGGAAAAGAACTTTTTGTAGCAAGAACTATGGTGGTAATGGCAGCTGCTATTACAGGTATTGATGCTATTGATACTGTATGGGCTGATTTAGATGATGAGGAAGGATTTAAAGAAGAGGTAAAATCATCAATGAATTTAGGATTTGCAGGAAAATCTTGTATCCACCCATCACAGATAAAGATAGTTCATAAGATATTTACACCAAATAAGGAAGAACTTGAAAAATCACTGGAAATAGTAAGAGCAGCAAAAGCTGCTGATATTAGTAAAGGTGGCGTAATTACTGTGAATGGAAAAATGGTGGATATTCCAGTAATTGCCAAAGCTGAAAAAATAGTTAGACTAGCTAAAAGTGCAGGAATGATTAAGTAATTAGGAGGAAGGGAAAAGTGGAAATAAGAAAAATAAAGAACAAAGCTAAAAGAGAAATTCCTGATTATATTGAAGGATATGGAAAAGTAAAACCTTATGCTGGCCCTTTTGCTACAGAGCCAACTGGAAGAAAATATGCTCCATTAAAAAGTTTTTCTAGACCAGGAGATTCCAAAATATTGAATTCAATAAGAGAAGTAATAGAAGAATGCGAAATAAAAGATGGAATGACAATTTCTTTTCACCATCATTTAAGAAATGGAGATTATGTACTTAATATGGTAATGGATGAAATTGCCAAGATGGGAATAAAAAATCTTAATTTAGTCTGTTCGTCATTGACAAAGGCACATGAACCTTTGATTGAACATATTAGAAATGGGGTAGTGACAGGGATAAATACTTCAGGATTGAGAGGAGAAATAGCTAAAGAGATTTCAAAAAAAAACATCTTAGGGAAACCTGTGGTATTTAGAACTCATGGTGGAAGAGCAAGAGCTATAGAAGCAGGAGAGTTAAAAATAGATGTAGCGTTTATAGCAGCTCCAGCCTGTGATAAAATGGGAAATATGAATGGGGCAGAGGGAAAATCAGCATTTGGAGCTATGGGATATCCAATGGTGGATGCTCAATATGCAGAAAAAGTAGTAGCAATAACTGATAATTTAATGCCTTTTCCATTAAAGAGAATCAGCATTCCTATGACTCAGACTGATTATGTAGTAGTAATTGAATCAATAGGTGATCCGGAACAGATAGCAACTGGAGCAACAAGGATAACTAAGAATCCTCAGGAGCTTTTAATTGCTGAAAAAGCATCAGAGGTATTGACAGCATCTGGGTATATTAAAAATGGATTTTCATTTCAAGCAGGTTCTGGAGGTGCTTCTCTGGCAGTATGTAAGTATTTGAAAGAATATATGCACGAAAATAATATAAAGGGATCATTTGCAGCTGGAGGAATAACAGCTGCCATGGTTGAGTTCTTAGAAGAAGGATACTTTGAGGTTTTACTGGATACTCAGAGTTTTGATAGTGCAGCAGCAGAATCAATGCTAAAAAACCCAGCTCATATAGAAATGTCAGCCTCTATGTATGCCAATCCACATAATAAGGGCTGCAGTGCTCATCAACTGGATGTAATGATTTTGTCAGCAACAGAAATAGATACAGATTATAATATAAATTCACTGACTGGGTCAACAGGGATAATAATGGGAGCGTTAGGAGGGGCACCAGATACAGCAGCTGGAGCAAAATTAACAGTAGTAGTAGCTCCAACTATGAGAAAAAGAATTCCAATAGTTACAGATAGAGTAACAACTGTAGTAACGCCTGGCGAAACAGTTGATGTATTAGTAACAGAAAGAGGAATCTGTGTAAATCCTAAAAGACCAGAATTAATTGAGATTTTGACAAAAGCAGGAATTAAGTTGAAAACTATAGAACAGTTAAAAGAAGAAATTGAAAAATTGACAGGAGTTCCAGAAAAAAAATTACTTTCTGAAACAATAGTAGCTGTTGTAGAGTATAGAGATGGAACTGTAATAGATGTAGTTAAACAAACTAAATAAGAATAAAATATGGGAAGCTGATTTTTTTCAGCTTCTTTTTATTTCTTAGGAAATTATAATTTGATAAATTTGTTAAAAAAATAAAAAATGTTAATTATTTTGTATTCATATTAGATATATTAATTGAATAAGATTAAAATTGACAGCACAAAAAAGCTGATTGTTAATCAGCTTTTTAGCGATATTCTTTCCAGCAAATGGAGCCTGTATGTATATTAAAATATGATATTTTTTTAACTTTCATTCTGGTATTACATTTAAAACAATAAAAAGGATTTACTCCAAAAGTTTTCCATATTTCAAGTTGATAAAAAGTAAAATTGGAATATTTAGAGACATATTTTCTCATGAATTTCATGATGTTTTTAAGTTCTGATTTAATATTTCTAGAATAGATTCCAAAGCGCCTAATCATTTTGAAATGTTTAGGGGGAATGTGAATAATTAATTTGGAAAGAAATGTTTCCGCATCTAAAGTAAGTTCAATTCTTTGTTTATCATCAGCAAGACTTTCATAATAGAAAGTAACCTTATTATCATAGAAATCAATAATTTTATATTCTGCGATAGGAGCTCTTGATAGATATCTGCCAATATATTTAATTGCATGAATATTATTATTTAAATCATTTTTTGCAACATTGAAAAAGAATCTTGTATTTTTGCGATAAAGGTAGTTAGCAGCAGCATAAGCTTTAGCTTTAATTTCAGGCTTGTCATAATTTCCAGATTTAACAATATCAATAACCATTTTTTTCCATTGTCCAGCAATGGAATTGACATGAAAATATTTTTTTTCAAGAAATTGGTAGTTTTTATTGAATCCACCTAAAGTAACAATAGCATGAATATGAGGATTCCATTTAAGATCGCGTCCAAAGGTATGAATAACAGTAATCAATCCATAATGAATGATATCTGAGTTAGTAAAGTATTTAGAGGAATATTTTGAAATTTTATGAATTCTTTGATTTTTTGCTTTAATGTTATGAAATTGATATTTAAAAACATCATTAACAGCATAAGCAAGCTTAGTTAAAAGGTCTCTATCATAGAAGAAAAACATTCTAAGTTCTTCAGGAATAGTAAAAAGGACACTTCTATGTTTAACATCAATAAGAGAAGTGGAAGTTTTTTCAGTTCAAACAGCAGAATAACGTTTACCGCAGGAAGGACAAAATCTAGATTTACAAGTAACTTTAATTTTATGCGCCTCATGACAATTAGGGCATTGAAGAGAGAGAAAAGATTTATCAATAGAACAAGCTAAGAATTTTTGAATAGTCTGTTTAACATCCTCAAAATGTTCATTTTTAAAATATTTCTTGATTTTACCTAAAAGATTTGTTATATTGATTTTAGAGATAATATGTTTGATTTGCATGAATGTCTCCTTTGTATAATTAGGGTGGTAACTATATTATACAAAAAAGAGAGCTGAGTAAAACATTTTTTTAAATGTTACTCAGCTTTTTTTATATAATTATTTTAATAATAAAAATTAAATTATTTATAACTTAAATATAATTGACTTTAGTGATAAAATAAATTACAATACTTCAACACTAGATATTTGTTTAGCTCAAAAGGGGGAAAGAGTTATGAAAAAAATATTGTTTCTGGCTATGCTGTTTTTTTTATTTTCATATGTTATAATAAATAAATTTACTCTTGGGATAATAGTTTCAGCAGTGTATACAGGTTTTGCTTTGCTATCATTAAAAAAGAAAAATACATTGGATTCTGTTATTGATATCTCTTTTGAGTATAGTAAAAAATCAAAAGTTGTTCTGACAATATTTGTTTTTGTAGGAGCTTTGACAGCAAGCTGGCTGGCTTCAGGAACAATTCCCGGTATTGTATATTTTGGAATAAAGTTTATAAACCCTAATCTTTTTATATTTTTTACATTTTTCATAACAAGTATAATAGCTTTTTTTCTAGGAAGTTCCTTTGGAACAGCAAGTACAATAGGTATTGCTCTTATGGCAATAGCCAGAAGTGGGAATGTAGATGTCAATATTGTAGGAGCAGCAATAATTTCAGGAATTTATTTTGGAGACAGATGGTCACCTCTTTCATCTAGTGCTAATTTAGTTGCCAGCCTTACAGGAATAGATATATATTCAAATTTAAAAAATATGGTAAAATCAATGATAATACCATATCTTTTAACAAGTTTATTTTATATGTTCCTATCTAGAAGTTATATACTTAGTACAAATGAAAATAGTATTTCAGGACTTATTTTAAATACATATAATTTGGATGTAAGATTTATCTTTATACCTGTTGCAGCAATTGTAATTTTTTCTATTTTAAGAATAAATGTAAGAATTTCTATGGTTGTAAGTATAATTTTAGCTTCAGTTGTAGCGGTAATCAGTCAAAAAGAAAAGATTGCAGATGTGATAAAATATTTAGCTTTAGGATTTTATAAATTTGATGGAACTTCTTTGGAGAAAATTATAAAAGGAGGAGGAGTTGTATCAATGCTCAATGCCTTTATTCTCATAATTATTTCCTGCTCTCTTGTTGGAATTTTTGAACAGTTAAATATACTTCATTATATAAAAAGTAAAATAATGAATGTAAAAACAAGAGCAGATTTATTTAGAAACACTGTAATTGTTAGTTTTATTACTGGAATGGTAGGAGCAAATCAGACTATAGCAGTTATAATGACTGAAAATATTATAGAAAAAATTTATGATGAAAAGAAAATAAAAAGGATAGAACTGGCAAAAGATATAGAAAATTCAGCGATAGTTATTCCTGCACTCATTCCTTGGAATATAGCATGTTATCTACCATGTACAATGCTGGGGATTGGAAGTATTAAATTTATACCTTATGCGGCTTATATATATCTGATTCCAATTTGTGCATATATATATTATAGATTTATTTTAAAGGATAAAGAAATTTAAGAAAGGATGAAAATATGGAAGAAAAATTTGAAGTATCAGATATCCTAACAGGAAGACCAGATCATAACATTTCCGAAAAAGAGAAGGAGTGCTATGATATATTAGATAAACTGGATATTTATTATGAAAGAGTGGAATTTAACAGTTTTCCAAAAACAATAGAAGACCTTTGTAAAGTAGATGAAAAATTAAAAGTATCTGGTATAAAAAATCTGATGTTTAAAACAAAAAATAATGAGCAGTTTTTCTTACTTGTTCTTCCAAGAAGTGAAAAGTTGGATATAAAATTATTCAGAGAAAAGCATAAAACTTCTAAAATAGAAATGGCTAAAGACAGTGATTTGGAAAATATTTTAAATACACATTCTGGTGCAGTGAGCATAACAGAATTGATATATGATGGGGAGAAAAGAATAAAATTATTTATTGATGAAAAAATTCTGGAGCAGGAATATATGCGTTTTCATCCAAATGAAAATTTATCTACTGTGAAGATTAAAATGAAAGATTTCAAAGAAAAATTAATTCCATATCTGGAGCATGAAATTAATATTTTATAATAAAGGTAAAAATATATAATAAAATTCATGAAAAAGGAGGGAGTATGATGGATAATCTGTTATCTGTCATATGTGATGAAAATGTTAGAGATAAGAATGGCTGAGAAAAATGATGTAGAAAAAATAGTAAAAATAGAGCAGGAGTGTTTTCCAGCTGCTGAAGCAGCAAAAGAAGAGGATATTTATAAAAGATTTGAAGTTTTTGGAGAAAATTTTATAGTGGCAGTTGAAAATGAAAAAGTTATTGGTTTTATAAATGGATGTACAACAGATAAGCCGGAACTTCCAGATGAACTGTATCATAATCCTTTACTGCACAAAGCATCAGGAGATTATCAGACAGTATTTGGATTAGATGTACTTCCAGAGTATAGAAAAAAAGGAATAGCTGGAGAATTGATGAAGCATATGATATCTTTGAGTAAAAAAAGAAAGAAAAAGGGTATTATATTGACATGCAAAGATTATTTGATTAAATATTATGAAAAATTTGGTTTTGAAAATCAGGGAGTGTCTGCTTCTTCTCATGGAGGAGCAAAGTGGAATAATATGTTTTTAAATCTTGAAAAATAAGAAATAGAGAAAAAGAAAAAAGTCTAATATTAATAAAAATATTAGGCTTTTTCTATTATAAAATTATTCTTTAACTTTTAATTCAAGAATATCAGGTCTTGAGTAATGCCCACAGACATCAAATTCCATACGACTCATAGGAACTTTTTCCATATCCAGTTCAGCATAGATAATTGCTTCTTTGTCCCATACAGGTTCTGTTTCATAATGACCATAAGGATCAATAATACAGCTTCCGCCACGACAAACGATGTCAGGAAGTTTTGCAATTTCTTCTGGGCAATGTAAATCATCAGGATACATATCTTTTGTAAAATACATATCACAGTTGATAAAATAACAATGACCTTCAATTGCTATATGACGAATAGTTGCCTGCCATTCTTCATTATCATTGGTATTGGGTGAAATATATAGAGTAATTCCTTTTTGATATAGAGCGACTCTAGCTAGGGGCATATAACTTTCCCAACATATCAGACTTCCCATTACACCCCAAGGAGTATCAGCTACTGGAAAATAATCTTTATCTGCATCTCCCCATACAACACGTTCTGCACCAGTAGGTTTTAATTTTCTATGAACAGTAATCAATTCCCCATCAGGAGAGAAAAATAGATTTGTATTGTAAAGAGTGGCTGTAACAGGATCACGTTCAGAAACTCCAATACTTACATAAGCTTTAGCTTTTTTAGCTGCCTGTCCTATACATTCTGTTTCTACACCAGGCACCAGAATAGAATTGTCATAATACATCTTCCAATCCTTACGTCCATCAGCATTACGGCTTCCTACAGTAAAACCAAAGGTCATACCATAAGGATATCCAGGAATGAACAGTTCAGGAAATACAATTAATTCACTTTTATTTTTTGAAGCTTCTTGAATTAAACTAACAGCTTTTTTAGTACAGAGGTCTTTATCAAACATTACTGGAGCAGCCTGTACCACAGCAATTTTACATTTGTTATTTAAATCTTTCATATTTTCCCCCTTATAAATCAAAATATTATCAAGTCTTCCATAATTTTTATTATATCAGAAATACTGAAAGAATGTCAGTTATTTTTGATATTTTTATTTTTGCTTCTCTTTTTGAATTAAATAGCTATATTTTATCTAGTTTATTGTTTTTAGATTTTTCATTGGATGAAAATAAGTACTATTTTAGAGGTACGAATGTAATATTTATTTTTTTACTTTTAATAGAAAATAATGTATAATTTAAGAAAGATTATAAATAAAGAGAGGTACAAAATGAAGTTTGGTGAAGTACTGAAAAAAATAAGGATACAGCAAGGTGACAGCTTGAGAGGTTTATCTGGAAAAACTGGAATATATTTCACTTATATAGATAAAATAGAAAAATCTGAAAAACCTGAAAAACCTATAAATGTTGAAATTCTTGAAAAAATTGTAAAAGAATATCCTTTGCAGAAAAAAGAATTAGTTAAAGCTTATGTAGAGGAAACAATACCTAAATTTGTAATAGATGAAATTAAAAATACAACTGAAAGTGATATAGCAGTGACTGTTATAAAAAGCAGTGGTATAAAAGAACTATATAGCTTTTTGCTAGAGGAACTTGAAATAAATGAGCAGAAGGAAATATTAAAAATGGTTACTGAAAGACTGGAAATACTCAGTTTTAGAAAAGGTACATTAGAAAAAGACAAGGAAAAACTAGATAAAGTTAAAGAAAGAATAAGTAAATTATAGAAAAGATTAAGCCCATATAGTTTTAGAAATAAAAATTCTAAAGTTTATGGGCTTTTATTAAAATAATCAAATAGCATGAAAAGGCTGTGGCAGAAACTGCAGTCTTTTTTTATTCAAAAATAAAAAAAATGAATGGAAAGAAAAATGAACAGTAATATAGAACTGTTTTTCAAGATAATAACTACAACAGGAACTTTTTTATTGGCATATCACAAGTACATACTTTCACTGTTTGACAAAAAACTGGACAAGAGAGATTGTGAAAAAGAAAGGCTGTATGCAGAAAAATTCAGAATAGAAAATATAAAGACAAAGACACTAACTGATGGAATAAAAAGAATAGAAGAGAGAATGACAGGAATAGAAAAAAATTGATGAAACAATACAAGAATTAATTCACTAAGTAAAATACTCTTTAATACTATAAAAATAATAAAAGTTCTCTTTAATGTATAAAGGCGAACTTTTACATGTTTTAACTTTATCAATTATAATCTCTAAAATTGATAAAGTCAAGATAAAAATATTTTTAGAGAAAACATCCTTAAAAAATGACCCCCTGTAAATAAAGTAATTACGACTATTTTATGTTCGCTTTTATACATATAAGAGAACAATTGTTAATTTTGCTGAATTTGAAAATGTTATAAATGTAAAAAAGTTGAATTTAAAGTAAAAAATATCAAGGGGGAGAGGAAAATATGATTAAAGAAATGGAGAAAGCTTTAAAAAGATATCTCAAGGGAAAGAATAGAATAACAATGGGAGTGGTAGTAGCTTTTTTACTGGGAAGTAGTTTTGCATTTGGAGATGTTACAATAAAATATGAAAATTCAACTCTTATTGTACAAGATGATTTAGGAACTAATATAGGAACAGTAACAAAAAATCCTGCTGGTGAATTTACCTGGACAATACCAGAAGGAACAGATATAACTAAAACTGTAAAAATAGATGATACAGTAAATACAAATAATATTAAAATAAATATAGTGAATAATGGAAATATAAGTGGGAGCAGTACTGGTGGAGATAAATCAGGAAATGGAATATTTTCTTATTCTGATACTTCAAGCAGTATAATAGGAAATATAACAAATAGTGGAACTATAAGTGGAAACAGTACTGGTGGATATAGAAGTAAATCAGGAAATGGAATATTTTCTTATTCTGATACTTCAAGCAGTATAATAGGAAATATAACAAATAGTGGAATAATAAGTGGTAGTACTACTGGTAATGGAACTCATTTAGGAAATGGAATTTTTTCTAGAAGTAATAAGAGTACAATAGGTGATATAATCAATAATGGAATAATTAGCGGAAATGTTTCTGGTAGCGAGAACGGAAACGGAATTTATTCTAGTTCTTATAGTTTTGATTCTTTCCCAGAGAGTAAAATAGGAAAGATAACGAATTATGGAATAATTAGTGGAAATAATACTGGAAGTAATACAGTAAATGGAATTTATTCTAGTTCTAGTACTACTAGTTCTTTTACAAAGAGTAAAATAGGAAAGATAACGAATTATGGAATAATTAGTGGAAATGATAGTGGAAATAAATCAGGAAATGGAATTTATCTTTATTCTAGTTCTGGTTCATCAATAATAGAATCAATATCAAATACTGGTGTTATAATGGGAAATGGCAATGGAATATATATTGTAGGAAACTCTAATTCAGGAATTACTGACTACAAGAACTATGGACTTGTAATAGGACAGACACCAGTCAAAATTGAAGGTGGCGGAACAGCAATTAACAAACCTGAAAGAGAGGGAATGGCTATAACTCTTGAGAGTGATGGAAGTATAAAAACTAATGGTATTACCTCAGGAACTGGAAGTAGCACAGGAATATATTCTATAATAAATACAGAATTAAAAAATAGTAGAAAAGATGCTTATGATAATTTTGAAGGAATACAAAATAATAAAATCATCAATGGAGCTGGAGTTGCCAGTGGAACAGTAACAATAGAAGCAGGTAAAAATTTCTCCCTTAATGGCGGAATTATTAATGCCTATAAAACTGCTGTTACAGTTAAAGATGGAGCTTCATTTACTAGTACAGATGTAACAATCAATGGTGGGGGCTTAGATAGAACTACTCCTGTTATTTCTGGAAGTACAGGAGCTAATACAGTAAATATATCTGGAAATTCTTTTATCAATGGAGATATAGATTTAGATGCTGGGGATGATACTTTAAATTTTAGTTCAGCCGTTTCCAGAGCAGTGGGAAATGATAATATAAATCTTTTCCATAAAATATCAAATGTGGAAAATATAAATATAAATCAGAAAGTAACTGCATTTGAAACTTCTGAAATTACAGGAGCAAAAGATATTAATATTGGTAAAAACGGGGAGTTTGTATTAAGAATAGATGGAACAAATAGTAATAAACATGCACTTTCAAATGGAAATAGTAGTGGAACAATAGACTCAGATGGTGGAAAACTTCTTCTTGCGCTTAATGGAGTATCTGATGGAAGTACAATAGATATGGGAATAAAACTTGGAGATGGAATATATGGAGTGGAAAATCCAGACATAGAATATAGAGATTTATTTACTTTAGATACAACTTCATATTTACATTCTATTAGAAAAACTCCTGGTTCTTCAACAATAACAGTTGAAACTAAATCTACACTTCCACTGTCACCAACAACACCTGAATATACAAATTATGGGAAATTAAATAAAATATATCAAAGTATGAGGGTTGTAGATGGTGTAAAAGAATTTAATGTAGATACTGATGAAAAATTCTCATCTTTTATGGGATACTTAAATGATATCTATGCAGGAAATCCATACTCATATTCTTCTGAATTATCAATAAAATCAATGGGAATGTTCAGAGATATAGTTACTGAAAATTCATTTAAAGCAGATACAGGAAAATGGATGATATATGGTGGACTTACTCATATAGATGGAGGAACTAAAGATACATATTATGGAAAAGGATATTATACTTATGATATAGGAAGTTCTGATATAGATTCTGATACAAAAATCACAGGAGCATATATGCTTGGAGAGTATGGAGTATCTGATGACTTTAAAGCTGGAGTGGCAGTTGGAGGAAACAAGTTTAAATCTGACTTGTCTAATGGCTCAAAAGTTGATGGAGATGCGCTGTATATTGGAGGATATGCTAAGAAGTATCTTGGAAATCTAAAAGTAACAGCAGGAATGGGATTTCAATATGGAGACTATGATGCTAACAGAACAGCAGCAGGAAGAGAAATTACAGAAACAAGAAGCTATTCTTCAAGCTACAATGATTTGACTTATGATATTTATCTGAATGGAAGATATTCACATAATATTGGAGATAATCTATACTTAGAACCTTATGCAACTCTGTCATATACATATGTAAAACAGGATGGAGCAGATGAAGGAAATAAAACTTTAGCAATAGAAACAGATTCACAATCATTTGACTACACAGTTGGAAAAATGGGAATAGATCTTAAAAAAGTGATACCACATGAAAAAGGAAAGAGTACATTATCAGTTGGGGCAAGCTATACAAGACTGCTTAATGGCGCAGATGAAGAATATATCACAGGAAGATTCAAAGGTGGAAGCGACTTTGATATATTAGTTGCCCACAAGAATGAACATAGCTTAGGATTGAATGCTAAATATGCACTTGAACTGGAAAATGGAATCTTGTTTGATGTAAAAGGAACTTACTCTGTAGAAAGAGATTCACATAATCAATCTGGAAAGAATAAGACAAAAGGTGAATGGATAGTAGGAACAGGACTGGGTTATAAGTTCTAAAGATTAAAAAGTGAAAGGCTGGCTGATAAATAGCCAGCCTTTTAACAAATAATCATGATATTTTAAGGGGGAAGTTATGACAGAAGGGGAATTTATAAGATTCTATAAAAAGAGAAATGGACTAAAGAATCAGCAGGAAGTAAAAGAAAAGATAGACTTATTCTGGAATACACTGCTAAAAGTTCTGAATGAAGGTGAAAAGATAACCTTTAAAAATTGGGGAACATTTGAAGAAAAAGAGGTAAAACCAAGAAAAATAATGATAACTAAAATAAATAAATCTGGTTATACAAAATCTAAAAAGAAGATAAGATTCAGAGCAGGAGCGGGCTTGCAGGATATAGTAAATGGAGCTGGTACTGATGAATAAGAGAGAATTAGCAAAAGTATACAGTGAAACAAGTAAAGGGGAAATATCAGCAAGAAAAGCACTGAAAGAAATAGAAGTATTTCTTGAAACAATGCAGGAGGCTTTGCAGAAAAGTCATTCATTGATATTTAGAAATATAGGAATATTTGAAGTGAAGGAAAGAAAACCAAGAATAATAGCCAATCCAGTAACTAAAGAACCTATGAAGATTTATCCAAGAAAAACAGTGAAATTCAGAGAATCTAAAAATATTCAGGATAAATAGAAATAATAAAATAACAATACTCTCTTTATAAAAGATAGATGAATTACCTTTTACAAAGAGAGTATTTTTTATTTAAAACTTTCTAATTTTTTGATAGCTTCCCAAATAATTTCTTTTGTAACAGGGAAAGCAGAAACATTTAAATCAGGAACATCTACAGCTTTTTGAATAACAATTTCCATTTCTTTTTCATCTGTACCAAGGTTTTTATATGATACAGGAAGTCCAATACTTTTATAAAATGGTATTATTCTATTGATTTCATGAGTTCTTCCATCTACCATAAGCAATACAAGAACTCCATAAGAAACAATTTCTCCATGCAAATGACTGACTTCAATATGATGAATAGTAGAGAATCCATAGCATAATGCATGAGCCAGAGAGCTATTATAGTCATTTATTACATAGTTTGAAACAATCCCGGTTGTGACAATTATAGCAAGAATTGTTTCTTCTAATTCAGTGGATACTTTGTTTGCTTTACAGTCATCAAGAGCTTTTTTTCCATATTTAACAAGAGGTTCCTGACATAGTTTTGATAAAGTAACTCCAAGAGCGTTTGAGTGATTTAAAGATTTGCCTCTTGAAGAAAATTCTGGTTCATATCCTTTCGCCATAGTATCTCCAATTCCTGCCCATAGATATTTTTCTGGTGCTTCTGAAATTATTTTTGTACTTATGAAAGTATGCTCTGCTGGAGCAAATCTCCAGTAAAGATTTTTGAAAGAACCATTTTCATTGTACATAGCACAAACAGAAGTGACAGATGCACAAGTTGAAGATATAGTTGGAAAAGTGAAGAGAGGTTTTTTAAGCTCTCCAGTAAGACATTTACAAGTGTCTATTGCCTTACCTCCACCAAAAGCAAATATCATATCAGCTTCTATAATGGATTTTTCCTGCTTTAATTTGTCAACATTTTCATAACATGCTTCTCCACCAAACCAAAGAATGTCAATAACTTCTAACTTACTGTTCTTTATTATTTCTTTAACTATATCACTAGTTTTAGCTAAAGCTGTTTTTCCACCTATAAAAACTACTTTTTTTCCATATGCTTCACAAATAGAAGGAATTTCATTATAGGGATTTTCTCCAATGCTGTAATTTGGTAAAAATATATTTCTTGTATTCATTTAAAATTCTCCTTTTTCTTAAATTTTCATATAGTATTATTCAGCAAAAGCCTGCTCTCTTTTTATAGATATTACAAAATTATTTTCAGCTGCGTATTTTCTGTTTTTATAAGCACCAACTGTTAAAAATGGAATTATAATAATTGCAATGCCTAAATATCCGCAATAACCATAGCCATACTTTATAATTCTGCTAAGACCTATCATTGATACACTCATAGATATAATCATACAAAAACTTGAAGTTAAAATTCTCCTTATAATAGGTTTTTTAATTTTTTCCATGACTTTTATAGCAGAGAATCTTGAAACAAAACCATATATAGTAGTTACTCCAGTTGATATGAAACATAATAACAAAGCAATATTATAAAACCAGTATAAGATATTAACATCCAGCTGTTGGCATATATACAAAGAAGGCAATGTAGTAGCGCCAGCCTGAGTAAAGTCTCCATGCCACCCTAACAACATGACTACTGACATTCCTAGAGCAATAGAATTCATTATAAAAGCTATTATCATAGATTTTGAAACATTCTTTTTGTCTCCCAATTGTTTTCCGCAAGCTATCATTGTAGGAATGACAACAGATTGAAAACCAGCATATGTAAAAGCATTAAGGATGGATTTTTTTATTATAGTATTGTCAGTAAAAAATCCTTGAGAAAAAATTATAGATATTTCTGGTATTTTAGCTTTTATTCCCATGAAAAATATTATGAAAGTGGATATTAAGATACATACTGACATTACTGTAGAAACTTTAGATACCAAGTCAGAACCAAATATAGTCATAACAAGTAAAATAGCTCCAACTCCCAGTACAGCCATTTTATATCCCATAATTCCATTAGCTGAAATCAGAGAAGCTGCACCAGCAATAACAGCTCCAACTGCACATATTACCATAATATTGAAATATATTTCAAACAACCATTCTAATTTATCAAAAGGATGGTATAAAGTTTCAAAAAGTTCTTTGTAACTTTTTAAGTTTCTTGAATTTTTCATAATAATACATTCTCTTATAGTAAGAGCTAAAAGAGCCATTGCTATTATAGCTGAAATTACTCCCCATATACCATTTCCTACAAAATATTGAGTAGCTTGATTACCACTGGCAAAACCTCCTCCTGCATGTGAGCTGAATAAGACACTAGCTACTGCAAATATTGCTCCAAATCCAATTTTAGTATAATTATTATTTTCTTTTATCATAATTCTTCTCCTCTGTTTTATATTCTTAAGTAGTAATATTCTATGAGATTAATATTTAGAAACAGAGTAGAATTGATTTGAAATTTATATATTTTATTATTATTCTATTTACATTTCTTTCTTTAAAGTTTTCTTTAAATATTGTTATTTTCTTCATTTCAATTCCCCCTAAAAAATTTTATAAATAAAAAAGACAGCCTCAAATCAGGCTGTCTCCAAGTTTCAAATTTTAAAATTTTATATAATAAAATTAGAGGGAGTTCCTAATATGATTTTTCACACTCAAAAATATATTGCTTATAAAAGTTATAACCAATAAAGTGAGTATGAGGTTTGTCATATTAGAAATAAACATACTGTATTTTCTCCTTTTCAATTATTTTTAAAAAAATTAATTGCTTAATAATACAATATATAAAAATAAAATGCAAGTATTTTTTTAAAAATATATTTAAAGAAAATAAATTATTACGCATACTAAAAATAAATTATATTAGATTGAAAATTATAAAACAATCTTTTTTCCTTTAAATTATTTAAGTTAAAGTATAATTAAATATTTGAAAAAATACAAAATATTTTAAAAAGAAAAATGCCTGTTAAGTTATTTAGCTTAACAGACATAAGTTCATTTTTATAAATGCAGAGATTTATTTAGCTTCACAAGAAATGTCACATTGCTCAACATTTACATTGTTTAATTCTTTTTCTGCTAATATATCTTCTATGTGTTCTTTAACTTCAGTTAAAGTTTCTACTGACATATCTTCATAATTTGTAGAATCACAGCTTTTTATATTTATACCTTGTGACTTTAAAAATCCATCTACTTTTGATTTATTCTTTTTGTATAGGTAATATCCAGCTACTGTTACACCTACACCTACTGCTGCACCTACTAAATGAGCTTTAGTTATTCCACCATTTCCTTGTCCAAATCCGAACATTTTTGTACCTCCTATTTAATTTATTTGTTTATAGTTATATATTTTTCACTTGGTTTTACCAAATCTCTGCCTTTTCTAAAGAAGATATGATATAACAGATCTCCTATATTTTCAATACTGTGATCATCAGAAATATTTGCTATATAATGATATTTATTATCTTTTTGATTTTTTATTCTGAATATTTTAATTTCTTTAGCTGAATTTGATGTAGTTATAAGGTGTCTTCCGAATGTTGTCAGCCATATCATAGCAACTAAAGATAACTTAGGTGTATTTAAAAATGATTTTACCAGATACATTGCTGGAAGTATTTCTAAATCAAAGACCCCTTTTTTATTGATTTCTATACAGGCATGTTCAAATATAGCAGCTGAGGTCATTCCTAATGAAAACCAGTTCATCATATTTTGCAGTTCAGTTCCATTTTTATTCATTAACATATGCAGCCCTGACATAATAATAGTAGCTCCTGAATAGACAGAAAATCTTTCCATGGCTTTTTGTTCAGTTCCCTCCAAAAGTTTTACAGGAATCATTCCATTCTCTATAGAAAATGCTGTTAATATTTTATATATTACCTCTTGAAGATATATACTTTCAGGGTCAAATTTTGCAGTTACTGTTCTAGTCACAGGAGTATACTTTATATCAATGCTTTCTTTAATATCATGAGTTATATTTCTTTCAAATGAATCAAAGTTTTTAATAGGAACTGAAAGTTTTAATCTTACTCTATTAGGCAATCTATGAAGAATTGTCAGTGTAAGTTTTTTCATTGATTATCTCCTTAATTTTTTAATTTATATTTTAATAATTTTAAAGAATTTCCTACTACAAGTATAGTACTCAAATTATGAATAACAGAACTATATATAGCTGGAAGTATTCCAGTAGCCCCTAATACCAAAGCAAAAGAGTTTACTCCTATTGCCATTGCAAAGTTTTCTTTTATTGTACTTACAGTTTTTTTAGATAACCCAATTACTTCTGGAACCAATAGCGGATCATCTTTAGTTATAGTGACATCAGCTGCCTCCATGGCAACATCTGTTCTTGTGCTTCCCAGAGCTATTCCAATATTAGCATAAGACAATGCAGGAGCATCATTTATTCCATCTCCTATCATTATCACTTTTCCGCCTCTTGATTGAAGAGCAAGGATATTTTTTGCCTTATCTTCAGGAAGAAGTTCGGATTCATAGCTGTCTATTGCCATCCTTGAAGCAATGGTATGTGCCTGTTGTTCTAAATCTCCAGTAAGAAGAATTATTTCATCTATTCCCTGACCTCTAAGTCTATTAATAGTTTTTTTAATGTTTTCTCTAGGTGGGTCAGTTACTCCTAATAAACCTATCAATTTATTATCTCTTGATATGTAGATGAGAATTTCTCCTCTTCCAAGAATTACTTTTACTTCTTCATGATTTTTTTCAGTAGGAATACCATTTTCTTCCATGAATTTTTTACTTCCTACTCTTATAACTTTACCATCTACTACAGTTTCAATACCTCTTGCCAATACTATTTTATTTTCTTCATGCAGTGGTATTTCAATACCTCTGTCTTTGACTTCATTAAGTATAGCTACAGCTAGTGGATGACTTGATGTTTCTTCAGCAGCAGCAGCATAGGCGAGCATAGTATTTTCTTCAAGTGATTTATCTAACACCTTAATTGTTTGTACACTTGGCTTTCCTTCAGTGATAGTACCAGTTTTGTCAAATATTATTGTATCTGCTTTTGATAGTTCTTCAATATAGTTGCTTCCTTTTATAAGTATACCATTTTTAGCTGCTGTATTGATAGCTGCTGAAAATGCAGCAGCAGTAGAAAGTCTGATACCACATGAATAATCTATAACAAGCATACTCATAGCTTTTTGTATATTTCTTGTAGCAGCATATACTATTCCTGCTAAGAGAAAGTTTAGAGGAATAAGTTGAGCTGAGAATGTATCTGCATAATTTTGTATTTGAGCTTTATTAAAATTAGCATCTTCTACAAGTTTGATTATTCTGGATACAGTTCTGTCATCTCCTACTTTTTCAGCTTCAATGGTTATATTTCCATTTTTTATTATAGTTCCAGCAAAGACATTTTCACCTATTTTTTTAGTTACAGGCATATATTCTCCAGTAATAGATGATTGGTCAATAAAAGCTTCCCCTTTTACTATAATTCCATCCACACTGATTTTTTCACCTGTCTGAACTACAATTTTATCACCCTTTTGAATTTCATCAATAGAAACTTTTTTTATATTATTTACATCTATTTGTTTCCAGACATAATTTTCTCCAACACTGAGCATATCTTTGATAGCTCCTCTTGTTTTTTTCATTGTATATACTGTAAGAAGCTCAGCAAACTCCTCCAATATCATTATAGTAAGAGCTGTTTTTTCTTTTCCTAAGAGCAAACTGCTGATAATAGCACTTGAACTTAGAGTATCAGCATTAGGTCTTTTATTTCTGATAATTGAACCTATTCCATTTTTTATAACAGGAGCAGCTAATGAAAATATTGATAATGTGTTAAGGTTCAGAATTCTTTTTAGTCCTGTCACTGGTTCAACAGGAGATTTTTTAAATATATTATATGCAAGTAATCCTCCAGCTGCTGTAATTTTTTTAATTATTTCTTCTGGAGATTCCTCCTGTAGTTTTCTTTCTATTACTATTTGCTTATTGTTTTCTATTTTTTCATTTTTATATATTTCTACAAGATATACATTTAATGTATTTTGCAGAAGAGCTATTAGATTTTCTTCAGTAACAGTAATATCAGTAAAATATATTACTATGGTACCTGTAATGCTGCTTATTTTTACACTATTGATATATCTGACTTCTTCTAACTGTTTTTCTATATTTTGTTTCATGTTGCCAAGATATTTTAATGCTCTTGATTTTATACGTATTCTTCCTCTTATTTTATGGACAACTTCACAAGATAAGAGATATCCATTACTAGTTCTTTCCATTTGAATTATCTCCCTTTTTTCAGCTCTTTACAAAGCATTTCATAAAGTTTATCAAGATTTTTTTCTATTTCTTCAGGCTGCATCTTATTATAAACATCCTCATTGTCAATAACTTTTTTCCATATAAAATTTATCCAATCCAGTATCTTCTGTTCATTTGTTACATTTTTGTCATAAGTCAAAAGGACTTTTCCAGTAATATAAGAATAAGAAATGTCTTTGATTCCTTCTTCAATTTTTATAAGAGAGGTAGTGTAATGTTCATATTTTCTCATATTTTCTGGCACATTATTTAAACCAGGAACTGATAATCTTATTCTTCCAGGAATACTATGAACTACTTTTATTTTATTAAAGTAAAAAAATGTTGTTTTTAATAAAGTATTCACTATTTTATTTTCCTCCTCTTGTCATTATATTATATGCCCACCATAATAGATTTACACCATTTGGCATTATTGGATTCTGTCTTATTTTTTTTACTCCATATATTAGAAAAAATAAAGCTATTGATGTTTTTAAATCCAATATTCCTTTTGTTTTGTTATATAAGGTCATATCCATAGCTTCAAGTATATCTTTTAGTACAAAAGATATTTTTCCATTTTTCTTTTCAAAAGCTTCTTCTTCAAGACCTAAAAAATTGAGTAGAACTCCTATAAGAATAACAGGTTCTATTATGTCTTCATCAAATTTTATAAGAACAGTTCCTAATAAAGAATTGATAGTTACTTCATCTATTCCATTGAGTTTCAATAGGTTTAGTCTTAATTCTTCAACTTTTTCATTATCATTTTTTAAAGATTCAACTTTTATTCTTATTCTTCCTTTTATGTAATGCTGTATTTCCAGTATTCCATAAAAGCTAGGCAGTGTACTATTCTTCACTCAATTACCTCCATAACGATTTTCAAAATATAATAATATTAGATTATTTGACATTAAAACTTTTTCTAAAGTATACCTCTATTTTTGAATAATTTCAATATTTTTTACTGCAAAAGTAAATTATTTTTAAATAATAATTTTTTTGATTTAACTATATAAATTATGTAATATTAAAGTAATAATTGAAGTGTTGTTAAAAATATAATTTTCAAATAAAGTATAAAAAAAATATATGTATTTATATTAAAAAATTGTTTTATTTTTGATTCAGAGTACTGAAAATGATATTTATTTTAATATTTGAACTACAAAATGTAAAAAATATGATTATATAACTGATGTTTATATATTTAATATATAATATTATTATATTACGTTTGCTGACTTAAATCAACTATTTAAAATTTTTTTTTTGAGGAAAAATTTATAAATAAAAAATATTCTTGACATGGAGTTAACTTCATGTGTTACACTTCATTAAATAAAATATTTATTTTATAAAGTTTAAATGAATAGGAGTTGAATGGATGAACTACTTTTTTCTTGGGTTATCAGCAATGCTTTTTGCATTTTGTCTTTTTGTTATGAAAAAGACAGTTAAATATGTATTTTCCTCTGATAAGAAGATATTTATAATAGTATTATTTTTAATGATGACTATACTTTTATATGGATATCAGTTTTTTAATTCATATTTTGTAAATAATTTTTCGTACACAATTAATAGAATTCTTTCATATATAGTTTACTATTATTTAGCTTTTGTTATCTATGGAGCTATGATATATTTTTTAGTTTCAATAATAGAGATGATATTCAGATATAAATTAAATTTTAATTTATACAAACCAGCATTTATAATAATTTTTATCATATTAGGAATAGGAACTTTCTATAAACATAATACAGTAATAACAGAATATGAAATAGATAGTATGGGAGAGATATCAGTCCCTATGAACATAGTTTTGGTTTCAGATGTTCATTTAGGTTATATAAATGAAAATACTTCATTGGTAAAAATGATAGATAAAATAAATTCTTTAAAACCAGATGTAGTCCTTATAGCAGGAGATTTAATAGATATGTACTTAGAACCTGTTTTAGAAAAAAATATGCTGAATGAATTAAAAAATATAAAAAGTACATATGGAACTTTTTTTACTTTAGGGAATCATGATATTTATGGAAGGAAAGCAGCAATACTTACAGAAACCCTTAGAAATGATGCAGGAACTATTGTATTGAGAGATGAAAAAATTCTGCTAAATAATGAAATTTATATAGCAGGGAGAGATAATTTTTCGCAAAAACCAATTAAGGAAATATTAGCTGGAAAGGATGACAAGCCTGTTATTCTTATACAGCATACTCCAGATACTGTTGACGAAACGATAGAAAATGAAGTTTTTTTACAGGTATCAGGACATACTCATAAAGGACAGATGTTTCCAGGAAGGATTTTTACTAAAAAGATTTTTAAAATAGATTATGGACATGAAAAAATAGAGAATACAAATATTATAGTTTCTTCTGGTTATGGAACTTGGGGACCACCTATTCGTATAGGCAGCCAGTCAGAAATTGTCATTATAAAAATAAAATAATTTTAAAAATTTTGAGAACAGCTAAAGATTGCCTTTTTATTTAAATTTAGCTCTTCTCATTTTTTATTTATATAAATTAAACCTTCTATTAAAATTGATTATAAAATGATAAAATACTATTTAAGTGATAGGAAGTATTTAAGGAGGGAAATGTGGAAAAAAGTTTAATTGAAAGTTTTAAAACAAGTTCAATAAATTTAAATATAGAGTCAAGTCAAAATTTTCAGCATAAATTACTTTGTAATAAAGCTGAGAAAATAGTAATAAATTTGAGAAAAGAATTAGAAAATTGTGATGAATTTATAATTTCGGTAGCATTTGTAACAGAGGGAGGATTATCTTTAATTTTAGAACAGCTGAAAGAACTTGAAAATAGAAATGTGAAGGGAAAAATTCTTACTGGAGATTACTTAAATTTTACTGAACCAAAAGCATTAAAAAGGCTGTTGAAATATAAAAATGTTGAATTGAAAATATTATCTAAAGAAAAATTTCATGCTAAAGGATATTTTTTTAGAAAAGGAAATCTTTGGACTTTGATAATTGGAAGCAGTAATTTAACTCAGACAGCTTTAACAGTAAACTTTGAGTGGAACTTAAAAATAAATTCTTTAGAGGATGGGAAAATTACAAAAGATATTTTAAATAGTTTTGAAGAAATTTTTGAAAGACTTCCTAAATTGGATTTAGAAATGATAGATAATTATGAAAAAATATATAAACTTTCAAAAAATTATTCTAAAACTCAAGAAAAAAATCAAAATTCTTTATTTAAAAAAGATATAAAACCTAACTTTATGCAGAAAGAAGCATTGGAAAATTTAAAGTTACTGAGGGAAAGTGAAGATAAAGGGTTATTGATTAGTGCAACTGGAACAGGAAAAACATATTTAAGTGCTTTTGATGTAAAAAATGTAAAACCAGAAAGAATGCTGTTTATAGCTCATAGAAAAACTATATTAAAAAAAGCTAAATATACATTTGAAAGTATTATAAAAAATAAAAAAATGGTTGTGTATGGGGAAGAAAATATTGCAGATGCAGATTATATATTTGCTATGGTTCAAACTTTAAATAAAAAAGAACATTTAGAAAGATTTCCTAAAAATTATTTTAATTATATAATAATTGATGAAGTTCATCACAGTGGAGCTAAAACTTATCAAAGTATAATAAATTATTTTAAACCAGATTTTTTGCTAGGAATGACAGCAACACCAGAAAGAAGTGATGACTTTGATATCTATAGATTATTTGATCATAATATAGCTTATGAAATAAGGCTTTATGATGCACTTAGAGAAAATTTACTATGTCCATTTCATTATTTTGGGGTTTCAGATATAACAATAGATGGAGAATGCATTGATAATAAAACTTCGATAAAAAATCTTACTTTAGAGCAAAGAATAGATCATATAATTGAAAAAAGCAGATATTATGGATACAGTGGAGAAAAACTTCATGGCTTGATGTTTGTATCAAGAGTGGAGGAAGCAAATATTCTTACTGAAAAGTTTAATGAAAGAGGAATAAAATGTATAGCACTTACAGGAGAACATGGGGATAATGCAAGAGAGAATGCTATTGAAAAATTAGAAAACGGAGAGATAGAATATATTATAACTGTAGATATTTTTAATGAAGGAGTTGATATTCCTTGTGTGAATCAAGTTATTCTTTTAAGACCTACAGAATCTTCTATTGTATATATTCAACAATTAGGGAGAGGATTAAGAAAAAATGAAAATAAAGAGTTTGTTGTAGTTTTAGATTTTATAGGAAATTATGAGAAAAACTTTTTGATACCAACCGCAATTTCTCAAAACAATAGTTTTGATAAGGATTTTATGAAGAAATTCCTTTTAAATGGAACAAATATGATCCCAGGAGAAAGTTCAATTTCTTTTGAAGAAATAGTAAAAGAAAGAATATTTGAAAATATAAATAAGACCAATTTTTCAACTAAAAAAAATATAGAACATGATTTTAATCTTTTGGAAAAACAACTTGGAAGAATTCCAATGTTAAATGATTTTTTTATAAGAAATATGATAGAACCAAGTGTAATTTTAAAATTTAGAAAAGATTATGATAGTGTTTTGAAAGCATTAAGACCTAGTACAGAATTTGGAGTTTTATCAGAAATAGAAAAGAATTTTTTAACTTTTTTATCAAGTTTTTTCACTCCAGCAAAGAGAATTCATGAGATAGTAATATTACAGGAAAGTATTAAAAATACAAAGATTTCATTAGAAAAAATAGAGGATATTTTAGAGAAGAAATATAAAATAAAACAGCAAAAAGAAAATATAGAAAATGGAATAAAACATCTTTCCAAGGAAATATTTACAAGTCTTTCTACTATGAAAGAATTTGAACCTATTTTAGAAAAAGTTGATGGAGAGTATAATTTAAATAAAAGTTTTAAAAGTGGATATGAGAATAACAAATATTTTAGAGAATTAATAGAAGATTTAATTAAATATAATCTGGGATATGTTGAAAAAAACTATAAACAATCTGGAAAAGAATCAATTCAAAAATATAAACAATATACAAAACAAGAGGGATTCTGGCAATTGAATCTGGATTTCAATAATGGATATCAAGTAAGTGGATACACTGTTTTTGAAAAAGAAAAAAAAGTCATAATGTTTGTGACAATGGAAGATTCCAGTATTTTTGATAATAAATTTTTAGATCAGCAGAGATTCCCATGGTTTTCCAAAAATAATAGGTGCTTGAGCAGAAATAATAAATTGACAGCTGAAGGAAAAATAGCAGAAAATAATTATATTTTAGAAATATTTGCAAAAAAAAGTTCAGGAGAAAGTTTTTATTATTTGGGACAGATTGAAAAAGTTTTAAAGGCAAAAGAGTGCTTTACTGAAAAAGGGATACCTCGTGTGGAATATGAATTGAAATTGAAGAATGAAGTCCCACAGGATCTTTTCGACTATTTACAGGCTTAGAAAAAGTATTGTAAAATTTATTAAAAAACTATAATTTTATAGAAATTAAAAAAGTATATATTTTATATAAAAATTAAATTGATAGAATAAATATATTATTTTATTTAATGAAGAAAAAATATTTTTAAAACTAATATTTATGAAATATGTTTTTAAAATATATTTAAAATATACATATAAACGAAAAAAAATATTATATAAAAATAAAAAGAAAATATAAATCATAAATTTATTTAGATATAATATTTATATTCTATAAATTGTATTAATAGTGAAAATTTATTGACAAAATATTACACTAAGTTTATATTATAAAAGGGTGTTTTTTATTTTTTAGAAAATTATAAAAAACTTTATGATATCAGGAGGAATTCATGAAAGATTTATTAGATAAACTAGTCAAAAAAAATATAGCTGAAACAAAATTAGGTACAGTTGCAAGTTATATTCCGGAATTGGATAAAGCTAAAAAAGATGCATTGGGATTATATATTATAGATGTGGAAGGAAATGAATATTATTCAGGAGATTGGGATACAAAATTTACAATACAGAGCATTTCTAAAATAGTGACATTAATGTTGGCTATATTAGATAATGGAGAGGAATATGTATTTTCTAAAGTTGGAATGGAACCTACTGGTGATCCATTCAATTCCATTAAAAAACTAGAAACTTCAAGCAGAAGAAAGCCTTATAATCCTCTTATAAATGCAGGAGCTATAGCAATAGCTTCAATGATAAAAGGAAGAGATGTAAGAGATAGATTTCAAAGGCTTTTAGAGTTCTTTAGAAAAATATCAGAAGATGAAACTCTGGATGTGAACTATAAAATATATTGTGGAGAATCTGAAACAGGAAATAGAAATAGAGCAATGGGATATTTTTTAAAAGGTGAAGGAATAATAGAGGGAAATGTAGAGGATGCTTTAGATATATATTTTAAACAGTGTTCAATAGAAGTTACTGCTAAAACTCTGGCAAGGATAGCATTGTTTTTGGCAAATAATGGTAAATTAAGTACAGGAGAAACAGTAATTACTTCCAGAATAGCTACTATTGTAAAAACTCTCATGGTAACTTGTGGAATGTATGACAGTTCAGGAGAATTTGCTGTAAGAGCAGGAATACCATCAAAAAGTGGAGTAGGGGGAGGAATACTTTCTGTAGTGCCAGGAAAAATGGGAATAGGAGTATATGGACCATCTCTTGATAAAAAAGGAAACTCAATAGCAGGGGTGCTTTTATTAGAAGATCTTTCCAGTGAATTGAATTTGACAATATTTTAATCATGAAAAATTTTGTTTAATAGAATAAAATATGATAAAATAAACAATATTTACATAAAAAATATTAGTATGGGAGGAAAGAATGATTTTTTTGTATGATGCTTTTAACTGGCTGAACAACTTTATCTGGTCTTATATATTAATAATACTACTTGTAGGATTGGGAATATATTTTTCATTTAAGACAGGGTTTGTTCAATTTAGATTACTTGGAGAAATGTTTAGACTGCTTGGAGAGGGAGCTCTGAAGAATGAAAGCTCTAATGAAAAACATGGTTCAAGTGGAATATCATCATTTCAGGCATTTTGTATTTCAACAGCTTCAAGAGTTGGAACTGGAAATATGGCAGGAGTAGCTATAGCTATTGTTATAGGTGGACCTGGAGCCGTTTTCTGGATGTGGGTTATGGCTCTTATTGGTTCAAGCTCAAGTTTTATAGAAAGTACATTAGCACAAGTATATAAAGTAAAAGAAGGAGATCATTTTAGAGGTGGTCCTGCCTACTATATGGAAAAAGCTTTAGGCAAGAGATGGATGGGAGTAGTTTTTTCTATACTAATATCTATAACATTTGGACTTATATTCAATTCAGTGCAGGCAAATACAGTATCATTTGCATTTGAAAAAGCTTTTGATATTAATAGAAAGTATTTAGGAGTAGCAATTTCTGCTGCTACTGCTATTATTATATTTGGCGGAGTAAAAAGAATAGCTCGTGCAGTGGAATACATAGTTCCTGTGATGGCAGTTGCATATGTTCTTGTAGCATTGTTTGTTCTGGCAAAGAATTTTACAATGATACCATCTGTTTTAAGTTCTATAGTTTCTAATGCTCTTGGATTTAAACAAGCAGTGGGTGGAGGGCTTGGAGTTGTCATTATGCAAGGGATAAAAAGAGGATTGTTTTCAAATGAAGCTGGAATGGGAAGCGCTCCTAATGCTGCTGCAACAGCAAATGTTACACATCCTGTAAAACAAGGACTTATTCAGACTTTAGGCGTATTTACAGATACTATATTAATTTGTTCTGCAACAGCTTTTATAATATTAATGTCTGGAGTAGATTTACAAGGGGAATCTAATGGGATACAGCTGACACAAGATGCACTTGTTTCACAAGTAGGTCCTTGGGGAAGTATATTCATTGCTGTATGTATATTTCTTTTTGCATTTTCATCTATTATAGGAAATTATTATTATGGAGAAACAAATATTGAATTTTTAAATGGTAATAAAATATGGTTAAATCTTTATAGATGCTTTGTTGTATTTATGGTAATGTTTGGATGTCTTGCTAAAGTTCAGATAGTTTGGGATATGGCTGATTTATTTATGGGATTTATGGCAATAATGAATCTAGTAGTAATAGCAGTACTTTATAAAGTGGCAATAACAGCTCTTAAAGATTATATCGCTCAAAAGAAGAAAGGTTTAAATCCTCAGTTTAAAACTTCTTCTGTTCCAGGATTAAAAAATGCTGAATGCTGGGATGAATAATAAATAGACAGATTAATAAAAAGCTCACAAGTATGTTTACTTGTGAGTTTTTTATATTATTTTAACTTTATAATGAAAAATTAATTCTTTTTATGATGTATGACATTGAAAAATGATTCGTTATAATTAAAAATGTTTGAAAATAAATCATAAAAAAGTTGACAATGAAAAAATCGTAGAGTATACTTATATTAATTAATAAACTTTCTTTATTAGAAATGAAAGGAGAGAATAATGATGACTATTAATGGAAAACCTAAAATAATAAAAGAAATAAATATGGCTTTAGTCAGAAAAAATATTATTAGACATTCACCTATAACAAAGCCAGAATTATCAAAAATATTAGGACTTAGTTTACCAACTGTAAATAAGTGTGTAGATGAACTTCTTGAAAAAGAGATAGTGAAAATATTTGAAGGAGAAATACAGGTAAAAGGCAGTGGAAAAAAGCCTGTATTTTATGAAATAAATAGTGATCATGTATCATATATATCTGCATATTTTAAAGGAACAGTCCTTACAGTAAGGGAATATAATCTTCTTGGAAAAATAAAAAATGAAAAAGTAAAAAAATTGAAGGAAGACAGTGATGAGAAAGTATTAATTTCAGTCTTAGATAAAATAATAAAAGAATCTAAAAGCAAAGAAAATATAGAAGCTATTTCTATTGGTATTGCAGGAATTATAGAAGAAAATGGAAGTATCAACAATGTTTATACTCTGAAAAAATTTAATGGAATTTTTTTAAAAAAAGTATTGGAAGAAAGATATAATATTCCAACAATAATAGAAAATGATGCGAATTTGGTGACTTTTGGTCTTATAGATAAAATAGAGTTTAATACTAAGAATCTTGTATATATTTATATGGGAACTGGGATAGGAACCGGAACTGTAATTGATGGAAAACTTCACAAAGGAAAATCTAATTTTTCTGGTGAAATAGGTGAACTTCCTGTATCAGCAGAAAAAACTTTAGAAGATGATTATAAAGAAATAGTAAAAAGAAAGGATATGGAAAAATTTGAAAAAATGATTATTTTTATACTCATGATAAATATTTCTATATTGAATCCAGAAATAATAGTATTAAGCAGTGACATATTAAAAATTGAAAAAAGTTTATTAAGAAATATAATAAAAAAAATATCCGAAAGACTTGGAGAAGAGAACATGCCAGAAATTATTCTTGATAACAATGATATTGAAAATGGAATGAAAGGAGCATTAAAACTGGCTATTCAAGAAAGTGACAAGGATTTAAAAATAATAGGAAAATAGGGGTAAAAAATGGGATATATATTATCAGTAGATGGGGGAGGAAGCAAAACTTTATATTGCCTGTATGAAATAGAGAATAGTTGTAAGGAATATATTAAAGGAAACAGCACCAATTATAAAAATGTTGGAATAGCCACTGTTAAGAGTAATCTTGAAGAAAATATCAAAGAAATAATGAAGAAAAAAAATATCAGTTTTCAGGATATAAAATATTTTGTATTTGGATTTTCGAGCTGTGATACTGTTGAAGATTATAATCTTTTTAAAAAACTACTTGAAAATATTGGAATAAAAGATAATTTTGTAATAATGAATGATGCAGAACTAGCTTTCAGAGCTATATGTCCTTTTGAAGATGGTGGAGTTATTGTATCTGGAACAGGGTCTATAGGTTTTGCCTTTGATGATAAAAAAGTAGTGAGAGTTGGAGGCTGGGGGAAAGAACTCAGTGATCTTGGATCAGGATATTGGATAGGCAGAAAATTTCTTGAAAAGTATATCCTTTATTTAGAGGATATGGAAGAAAAAGATGATTCTTTTGATAAAATAGAAAAGCTGGCTAATGGTAGAAGAAAACAACTGGAAAAGATAGTTGAAAAATATGATACAACAGAAAAAATAGCAAGTATAGCAAAATTTGTTATAAAAGAAAAAGATACATTATTATGTGGAAAAATATTAGATGAAGCAGCAGAAAAACTTATGGGAATGATAAAACAGATATCTAAAAATATAAAAAAAGATAAGTACACTCTTGTACTATCTGGGGGAGTAGCTGTAAATGAAATAATTGCAGCTAAAATAAAAGAAAAAATAGTACAATGTGATTTAGAAAATAAGATAAAGTTGGTTACTAATAAATATGAACCTGTTGATGGTGGGATAAATATAGGACTTAATTATCTGAATAAAAATATCTAAATGGTGGTGAAAATGAAAAAATATTTACAGATATTTTCTGGAGGATTTTCAAATCTGGAAGTGGATATAGATAAATTGAAAGAAAAACTTTTAAAAATAATGAAAGTAAAAAAAATAGATGGAATTATTATAGGTTGGAATGAAAATAAAGAATTATACAGGGAACTAAAGAATTTTTTAAGACTATATCAAACAAAATTATATTTTTGGTTTCCAGTATTTTCAGAATTATCTCATTATAAAAAATTCACTAAAGTATTAGATTATAAAGAAGAAGAAATAGAAAATTTTTCATTTCAAGAAGGTGAAAATTTTGAATTTTATTGCCCTAATACTATTGAAAATATTAAAAATATAAAAGAAATATTTAATGAGAAGTTTTCAGATTATGAAATAGATGGAGTTTTTCTTGATAAAATAAGATACCCAGCGTTTTCAAATGGAGGGAAAGCTGTATTTAGCTGTTTTTGTCCTGTATGTACAGAGAAAATGAGGAAAAAGGGAATAAATGTAGAAAAATTAAAAATATATATTGAGGAAACTTTCAAAAAATTAGAAAGTAATCCTCTTGAAATAGAAAAATGTGAGGATTTTAGATATAAATTTAAAAATAAAGAAATGGACCAGTATTTTCAATTTAAAAATAACTCAATAATTGAAAAAATAAATGAACTTATAGACTTTTTTAAAATTAAAGGACTGGAAGTTGGCTTAGATACATATGCTTCTGATATTTCTTATCTCTTTGGACAAGATATAATCAAACTTGGTCAAAAAGCAGATTTTATTAAACCAATGTATTATAGAAGAACTTATGCACCTGCAGGAATACCTTTTGAAATTCAAACTTTTAAAAAAATGTATAATAGAGAAGCAGGAGAATTTCTTTTAAATATAATAGGAGAAAAAAATTTAAAAGATAATATAGGAAAAACTCAAATGATAGAAGAAGTAAAATATCTATCTGAAAATTTGGAGAATATATTTCCAGGAATAGACTTTAACAAAAAAGAAAATATTGCATTGAGTGATGAAGAATATATAAAAGAAGTATTTGATATTTTAGAAACGGGAAATTCAAAAGGAATAGTTCTTTCATGGGATTTGATGAGTATACCTGAGGAGCATTTGAAGATATTTCTGGAAAAGGAGGAAAAATGCGATTAGGAGATGTAATTCTGAATTGTAAAAATATAAGTAAATCTTTTTCCAAAGTAGAAGTTTTAAAAAATATAAATATTGAAATAAAAAAAGGGGAAGTTCATGCAATAATAGGAGCAAATGGTGCTGGAAAATCTACTTTGATGAAGATAATATGTGGGGTACATGAGGCTAATGGAGGGGAGCTTATATATAAAGGAAACGTAGAAAAATTTAAAACGCCTTTAGAAGCACAGGAAAAAGGAATAAGTATAATATATCAAGAACTAAGCCTTGTATCAACACTTAAAAATTATGAAAACCTTTTTGTAGGAAATGAAATAAAAAAATATGGCATATTTACTGATGATATAGCTATGATTAAAAGATTTAAGGAACTGTGTGAAAAATTAAATTTTGATATAGATCCTATGGAAATAACTAGAAATATGAGTATATCTAAACAGCAGATGATAGAAATACTTAAAGTAGTAGCAAATGATTCAGATATTATAATAATGGATGAACCAACTACTTCATTATCAGAAAAAGAGAAAAAATCTTTATTTGATGTTATAAGAAGACTAAAAGAAGCTGGAAAGACAGTAATATATATTTCACATATGCTTGAGGAAGTATTTTCAGTATGCGATAGAATAAGTGTATTGAGAGATGGAGAATTTATAGCTACTAAAAAAGTTTCAGAACTTACAAAAGATAAAGTAGTAGAATTAATGACAGGAAAAGCAGTAAAAAAAGGAAATATAAGAGAAAAAAAAGAGAATAGAAATGAAGTAATTCTTGAAGTAAAAGAATTAGAATATAAAAATATATTAAAGGATGTATCTTTTTATGTGAAAAGAGGAGAGGTACTAGGGATAGCAGGGTTAGTTGGTTCTGGAAGAAGTGAATTAGCAGAATGTATATTTGGAGCAAGAGAAATAAACAAAGGAGATATCTATCTTGAAGGAAAAAAGAAGAAGTTTTATCATCCTAAAGATGCTATAAAAAATGGAATAGGGCTTATACCAGAAGATAGAAAGAACTTTGGACTTATATTGAAACATACAATAAAAGATAATTCTACATTGATACAGATAAAAAAGATGTTGTCTGGTGTTCTTTTAAACAGTAAAAAAGAAAATAAACATATTGAAGAATCAATAAAAGGTCTTTCAATAAAAGTTTCAGATTATGATTTAAAAGTATCAAGTCTTAGCGGTGGAAATCAGCAAAAAATAGTTATATCAAAATGGAAAGATATGGATTTGAAAATTTTGATATTTGATGAGCCAACAAAAGGAATAGATGTAAATGCCAAAGAAGATATCTTTAAAGTAATTGAAGATTATGCAGCTAAAGGAGTAGGAATAATTTTTATATCTTCTGATCTTGGAGAAGTAGAAAGAATAGCAGATAGAGTTCTTGTATTAAAAAGGGGAAATTTTATCAGTGAACTTAGAGGCAATGACATAAATATAGAAAAAATAAACTATTTGGCATTAAATGGTTAGGATGGAGGATATATGTTAGTACAGTTAAAAAATTCTTTCAGAAGAGAAAATCTCCTGAAAAATTATGGAATAATAATAGGTTTTTTAGTTTTATGTACAATAATAAGTTTTGCAACACCTAATTTTCTTACAAGAAATAATATACTTAATCTATTAAGGCAATCATCAATAATAGGTGTTATAGCAACAGGAATGACATTTGTAATAATTTCAGGAAATTTTGATATATCAGTAGGAAAAATAGCTGCCTTAGGTGGAACTATAATAATGAGTATGATTTCAAATGGGCATAGTTTTATTATAGCACTTTTAACAGCACTTCTAGCAGGAGCAGTTATCGGATTAATTAATGGATTTGCAGTTGCAGTCATTAAAATACCATCTCTTATAGCAACTATGGGAATGGTCGTAATTTTACAGGGGCTCATTTTTATTTATACAGGGGGATATCCAATATCTGGAACAAATCCAGTCCTTTCTCTTATTGGAAGAGGCTATATCTTAGGAATACCTGTACCTGTAATAATTTTCTTCCTTGGGGTAATACTGGCTAATGTAGTTTTAAGAAAAACAGTAATGGGAAGAAGAATATATGCAGTAGGAGGGAATGAAGATTCCAGCAGACTGTCAGGTATAGATACTGTGAAGTATAAAATAATGGTATTCATGATAAATGGTATGGCCTCGATAATAGGGGGACTTATCTTAGTTTCGAGACTGAGCACAGCCACTCCGACAGCAGGAGAAGGGTATGATATGGATGCAATAGCTTCAGTTGTAATTGGTGGAACAAGTGTAAATGGTGGAGAAGGAAATGTTATGAGAACAATAATAGGGGTTCTTCTCATGAGTGTTATAAGTAACAGTTTCAATCTTATTGGTGTGAGCATATATTTTCAATATGTTTTTAAAGGAATAATAATACTTGCAGCAGTAGGGTTTGGAAGTTTTAAGAAAAAATAGATTTCAATATAATAAAAAGGAGGAGCAAGATGAAAAAATTATTATTAGGAGCTTTATGTTTAGTACTTGGAGCAACTGCTTTTGCAGCAGAAAAAGTTATTGGAGTATCTTTGCCTGGACCAGTAGGATATTTTATAGCTGTAAGAGATGGAATGGACACACAAGCTAAAAAAGAAGGGGTAAAACTAGAGTATACAGATGCTAACTGGGACCCTATTAAACAACTATCTCAAATAGAAGATCTTGTAGCAAAAAAAGTAGATGTAATAGCAGTAGCAGCAGCAGATTCAGAAGCTATTAAAGGAGCAATTGCAATAGCTAATGAAGCAAAAATACCAGTTATAGCATTTACAAATGCAATAGGAAGCGATGAAGATGGTAAATATGATGGTGTAGTTACTTATGTTGGACAAAATGAAGTGAAAACAGGGGCATTAACAGGAAAAATAGCAAAGAATTTATTGAAAAAAGATGATGCAAAAATAGTTCTTATAGAAGGAGTTCCAGGAACACCTCCTCAAAGAAATAGAAAAAAAGGTCTTACTGAAGAAATAGCAGGAACAAAAATGGAAATAGTATATAACCAAACAAGCAGATGGGAAAAAGAAAGAGCTATGAAAATAGTTGAAGATCTTATTCAAAAAAATCAAAAAATGGATATAATAATAACTCAAGATGATAATTCAGCTATGGGCGCAGGAATGGCATTACAAGAAGCAGGATTAAAAGATAAAATATATGTAATAGGTCTAGGAGGAAGCAAAGAAGGGCTTGCAGCTATAAAAGATGGACTTATTGATGGAACTACATATATGTCAGCTGTAGAAGAAGGAGCAAAAACTATAGAAGCAGCTGGAAAATTATTAAGAGGAGAAAAACTTGAGCCAGTAACTCCTATGATTCAAGTAGAAGTAAATAAAGAAAATGTAAATAGCTTTAAAGGTGAATGGTAAAATATTGAAAGGAAGTACAAATTCTTTTGTACTTCCTTCTTTTTTTATGGTATGCTATATTTGTATAGATGAAAATTGTGAGGTGTAAAATGCAATATAAAAGTAAAGACATAGCAAAAGCTTCAGTTATAATGGCTATGAGTTCAAGAGAGGAAGAAGCAGAACTTAAAGTAAAATATCTTAATTCAGGAATAAAAACAGCTGCTGTGGATATAGGGGGAAATGTGGTTGATTCTATTTCTAAAATTTTAGAGAGAGCTTTAGTGGCTTCTAAAAGAAATGGAATAATATCAGAATCTCATATATATGAAGGAGCTCTTACAGGAGCTACAAGAGAAGCTATAGCTCAAATAATGGATAAAGCAGTTGGCTTTAATGTTGGTGGGAAAATAGGAATTGCAAGATGTCAGGAACATCTTTCAGTATGTATTTTTTTAACAATAGGAATGTTCAGATTGGATGAAGTAGTAATTGGACTAGGACATAGAGCAGTACCAGTAGAGCAGGAATAAATAACAGTTGACAAAAACAGAGATTTTTTATATAATTTTTATTAATGAACATGCAGAATAGTAAAATAGTAGGAATTGAAAAGAAATAGAAAAACAAAACAGTAGAATTGTAGGATAGTAGAAAAATTTAATACCTTTTACAAAATCACCTTTTTGAAGGGGATTTGTTGTATTATGTTAATTTTACCTTTTTACAATTTTATGTAAAAAGGTTTTTTTATTTTCTATTCAATAATAATCAGGAGGAGAAAATGAAAATAAAAGTAGGACAGAGATTAATGATGATGATAATGTTTCTAACTATCATTGGAGTACAGAGTGTAGCTCAAGAGGGAAAAAAATTTAAAATAGGTATTTCACAATTTGCAGAACATCCAGCATTAGATGATGTTAGAAAAGGTTTTGAAGATGAGTTAAAATCTTTAGGAGTAAACGCAGACATAACATATAAAAATTCACAGGGAGATACTGGAGTAGCAGGAGTAATAGCACAGAAATTTGTATCAGATAAATCAGATCTTATATTTGGAATAGCAACTGTATCAGCCCAGGCTGCCAAACAGTCAACTGATAATATACCAGTTCTTTTCAGTGCAGTGACAGATCCAGTAAATTCGCAATTAGTAAAAACAATGGATAAAGTAGGAGGAAATGTAACAGGAACAACTGATGCAACTCCTATGGAAAAACAATTAGGGCTATTTCAAAAAATTAATCCTAAAATTAAAAAAGTGGGAATAATATATAATACAAGTGAGTCAAACTCAGAAATACAAGTGGCCAATGCAAAAGAAATAGGGGCAAAGTTAGGGCTTGAAATAAGAGCTGTTGGAGTAAATAATATTAATGATATACCTCAGGCTGTAAATTCTATGATATCTAAAGTAGATGGATTCTATACTATCACAGATAATATAGTTGCTTCTGCTATAAATCTTATTTCTATGGCAGCTAATGAAAGAGGAATGGTAACAGTTGGAGCAGAGGAAGCTCATGTAAAAGGTGGAATACTTTTAACAGATGGACTTAGTTATTATGAATTAGGAAGACAAACTGGTCGTATGGCTAAAGAAATACTTGTTGATGGAAAGAAACCAGAAGATATGCCAGTGGAAACATTAGCTAACACTACTAAAGTAGTAAATGAAAAAACAATGAAAAATCTTAAATTAAATAAAGAGCTTCCAGTTTTTGAAGGAGCAGAATTTATAGAACAATAGGAAAAAGGGGTAAAAAATGAATTCGTTAATGACTATATCAATAGAACAGGGACTCATATTTGCAGTATTAGCAATGGGAGTATTTATAACATATAAGATTTTGGATTTTCCTGATTTGTCAGTTGAAGGAACATTTCCATTTGGAGCATTTATCTTCGCAAGATTCGCAACTTTAGGTCTTGATCCAATAACAAGTACAGTTTTAGCATTTGTATTTGGATCATTAGCTGGGGTGATAACATATTTTCTGCATATAAAAATGAAAATAGCTCCTATATTAGCTGGAATTCTTACAATGACTATTCTTTATTCTGTAAATTTGAGAATAAATGGAAAAGCTAATATTCCTCTATATAACAGTCCATCTGTTTTCTCATTAGGAAATAAGATAGTAGTTCTTGTGATAATAGTTATGATTATAAAAATATTGATGGATATGTTCCTTAAAACAGAAATAGGATATCTTCTTATAGCAACTGGAGATAATGAAACTCTTGTAAAATCTTTAGGTGTGAGTTGTGATAAATTTAAACTTTTAGGTCTTATGCTTTCAAATGGACTGGTAGCTGTAAGTGGAGCTCTTATGGGACAAAGGCAGGGATTCGCAGATATAAATATGGGAACTTCTATAATAGTTTCTGCACTTGCTTCTATAATAATAGGAGATACAATTCTTAAAAAATCAACAAAGTTAAAAGGAACAACAAGAGCAATACTAGGTTCTATAAGCTATAAAATAATAGGGGGAATAGCAATAGATTTAGGTCTTGCTCCAACAGATTTGAAAGCTATCAGTGCAATAATAGTGATAATATTTATAGGATATAATAATGCATCATTCTTTAGTTTAAAAAAGAAGGGAGGAGAAGAAAATGCTAAAAATAAAGAACTTGTCAAAGAGCTTTAATGGTGGAACTGAAAATGAATTAAATATATTTGAAAATTTTAATATTAATATAGAAGAAAGTGAGTTTGTAGCAATATTAGGGTCAAATGGATGTGGAAAGAGTACTCTTTTTAACCTTATAAGCGGTTCATTGAGGGAGGATGCTGGAAGTATTATTCTTGATGAAAGATCAATAAATGACTTAAAAGAAGAAGAGAGAGCTTGGGGAATAGGAAAAGTTCATCAAGACCCATCAAAGGGAGTATCTCCTTCTCTTACTATATTGGAAAATCTTTCTCTGGCAGATAAAAAATGTGAAAAATTTTCTTTGAGAAATCTTATAAAAAAGGATAAAATAAAAAGATTTGTAGAAATTTTAAAAGAAGTAGATTTGGGACTTGAAAATAAACTGGATACACAGGTAAAGTTTTTGTCTGGAGGACAAAGACAAGCTCTTTCTCTTATTATGGCAACCCTTAAAAAGCCAAAGCTCCTCCTGTTAGATGAGCATACAGCAGCCCTTGATCCAAAAACATCAAAGGTAATAATGGAAAAAACAAAACAGCTTATTGATAAACAACATATTACTGCTATGATGATATCTCATAATTTGAGAGATGCAGTACAATATGCAGATAGGATAATCATGTTGGATAAAGGAAAGGTTATACTTGATGTAGAAAGCAAGAAGATAACTGAATCAGAGCTTGTAAAAATCTATAATTCTAAAATAGAAAAAGAACAGATGAGGGCAGCAGGATAAAATAAAAATTAAGTTTTAGAGTTTTTTAGTTAGAATACTTTTAATGGAAAAATTCTAAAACTTTTTTTATTAAAAAAATATTTTTATATCTTTACAAGTGTTTGATACTGATTGACAAAAAACAATAGAAGTAGTATTATAATAGATAGTTTGGTAGAAAAATTTAGGGAGGGAATCAAATGTCAGATTGTAATACTTGTCCATCAGGAAGTAGTTGTACAAAAGATAAAGAAAGTTGTGGAATAGTAAATAATCCACATAATAATATAAAAAAAGTAATTGGAATAATGAGTGGTAAAGGTGGAGTTGGAAAATCTACAGTGACAGCTTTATTTGCAAAAGAATTGAATAAATTGGGATATAAGGTTGGAATAATGGATGCTGATATAACTGGACCAAGTATTCCAAGATTAATGGGAATGAAAGATGAAAAAGCTATGGGTGATGGAGAAAATATATATCCTGTAGTATCTAAAGAAGGAATAAAAGTTATTTCTCTTAATTTGCTGATAGATGATGAAAATGAACCAGTAATTTGGAGAGGACCAGTAGTAGGCGGAGCTGTAAAACAGTTCTGGGAAGATGTAATATGGGGAGATCTTGACTTTTTATTGATAGACATGCCTCCTGGAACAGGAGATGTAGCTTTAACAGTCATGCAGTCAACTCCAGTAAATGGAGTAGTAATGGTATCTGTTCCTCAGGATATGGTGTCTATGATAGTAGCAAAGGCTGTAAATATGACTAAGAAAATGAATATACCCGTATTAGGTGTAGTAGAAAATATGAGTTATATAGTTTGTCCAGGATGTGAAACTAAAATAAGTTTTAATGAAGAAAATGGAATGAATGATTTTTTAAATGAAATGGGTCTTACTTTATTAGGGGAACTTCCTATGACTAGAGGAATAGCAGGGCTTACAAAAGGAAAAGAAGAAGGGATAGGAGAATTATTTACTCCTATTGCTGTAAATATTATTAAAGAAATTGAAAAATTATAATAAGTAATTTTAAAAAAAAATAGTAATAATTTTATTTGTAAAAAATATAAGAATAAAAAATTATAACAGTTTCATGGTAATTATTATAGTCAAGGCTATTTAATTATTATGGAACTGTTTTTATTAGAACAATATTTTTATGTTTTATTGACTTGAATAATTACATGGATTTTCTAAATTTTTAAAATTAAGTCTATTTTTAATTGATTTTATTTTTTCATTTTATATATTAAATATAGAACAAATTATTTTGAAATAAAATAATATTTTCTGATTTTTTAATAATAAAAATAAAAAAACAGTTGAAATTTTAATTCATAAGTGCTACTATAAAATTGGATATTGAATACAAAATGTCCTATTAAAAATTTAATAATAAGGGGGTTCAAAATGAAAAAAGTGTTAGCATTGTTATTTGTAATTTTTTCTGTTGTATCTTTTGCAGAAGCAAAGGTTTTATACAATAAAAAAATAATAAAAAACAATCCAAAGATGAAAATTATGACTTACAACATTGCAGCAGGGGCAAATAATTTTAAAGTAGATTTGAAGGTCACAGCAGAAACAATAAAAAAAGTAAATCCAGATATTATAGCTGTACAAGAAGTGGATAGGAATACTAATCGTAGTGGAAAAATAGATCAAGCACAAATTCTTGCTGATCTTACTGGTTATAATATGGTATTTGGAAAAACTATTGACCATGATGGTGGGGATTATGGAATAGCAATTTTATCTAAATATCCTATTTTAAGTCAGCAAAGTCTTGTTTTGCCTTCTTTCCCAAATGGAGATACAACAAGTCCTGGGTATGAACAAAGAATAGCTTTAGTTACTCAAATAGAAGTTCCAGGATTTGAAGTACCTATTACTTTTATCAATACTCATTTAGATTGGCATGAAGATCCAGCAGTACGTTTGCAGCAGGTAAGAACTATAAATGAAATAACTCTTGATATGAGAGGAATAAAAATATTAGCAGGAGATTTTAATGATACTGTTAATTCTGTAATAGGAAAAGAAATGGAAAGATACTGGGTATCTGTATTTGATGATAAAATAGATCATAGAACATGGCCAGCAGTAAATCCAGAAGTAGCAATAGATCAAATATATTTAAATAAAGCACAGGTTTGGGAAGTTAAAACATATGTACCTAATAATGAAAATGAAAAAGATGGAATTCAATGGAATAAAGTAAGTGACCATATTCCTGTAATTGTAGATTTAAAATTATTAGAACAATAATATTAAAGTAAAGGGCTATTGTAAATTTAAAATAGTCCAAATATGAAAAATGTTGATAAAAGAATTTGATTTTCTTCTATCAGCATTTTTTTTATGTTTAATAAAAAGGACTGAGAAATTGGTAAATTAATTTACTAATTTGCAGCAGTCCCTTTTTTAAATCAATTTTTTTTAATTAACATTAATTAAGCTTTTATTTTATTTTTATCTAATTTAGCAATAATTTTTTCATTAATAGAGAAGAATATGAAGATAGCTGTAAATATAAATAATAGAAGTTGATACCATAATAAAGGAATCACATCTAATGGAGAAACTTTACCAGCAGTAAATCCTAAAAGAATAAGCATTTGAGCTCCATAAGGGATAAGTCCTTGGAATATACAAGAGAAGATATCCAGTATAGCTGCACTTTCTCTGAGATCAACATTATATTTCTGACATATTCTTTTCGCAATAGAACCATTTATAATAATTGCAACAGTGTTATTAGCTACTGCCATATCTGTTACTGCAACTAAAAGTCCAACACCAATTTTAGCACTTTTCTTTCCAATTATTATTTTTTGTATCTGTTCAATTAACCATTGGATACCACCAGCTTTTGTAGACATAGCAGCTAGACCTCCAGTTAATAATGAAAGAAGGAATATTTCATTCATACCCATAAAACCAGCATATATTTCATTTGTTAAAGAAAGTAGAGTAAAGTTTCCATAAGCTAGTCCAATTATTCCTGAAAGAAATATACCACTAGTAAGAACAACAAAAACATTTAATCCTACAATAGCCAGGATGAGAACTACAAGATATGGAAGTACTTTCAAGAAGTTATATGTAAGAACTTCTATATGAGGAATATGATCCGGTTTTCCAAATATTAAGAGTAAAATAATTGTAAGAATTGCAGCTGGAGCAGCAATATACAAGTTTACTCTGAATTTATCTCTCATTTCTACACCTTGAGTTTTTGTTGCTGCAATAGTAGTATCTGATATAACTGAAAGATTATCTCCAAACATAGATCCACCCATAACAGCAGCTAAAATCAAAGGAAGTGGAACTCCACTTTTTTCAGCCAGTCCTACTGCAATAGGAGTAATGGAAACTATAGCCCCTACTGAAGTACCAGTAGCAGTAGATATAAAAGCAGCTATTATAAATAATCCTGCTGCAATATAGTGAGCAGGGATATATGTAAGTCCCATATTTACAGTAGCATCTACTCCACCCATGGCTTTAGATACACCTGCAAATGCACCTGCAAGCAAATAAATTATACACATTGTAATTATATCTTGATGTCCGCATCCTTCAAGGAAAGTATCAAATTTTTCTATGATAGTTCCTTTAAACATTATGAATGCAAAAATGATACCAACAAAAACAGCAACTGGTGAAGGCAATTGATAGAATGCCATTGCTACACCTTTCATTTGAAGTACGATACCAGTTCCAAGATAGATGATAACAAATATCAGAAGGGGAATTAACCCTATAAAACTTGGTTTAGATTTGTTCTCCATATGGACCTCCCATTATATCTCTATATTTTGCTGAGACCGTATTCTAAATCTGCTATAATATCTTCAATATTTTCAAGTCCAACTGACAATCTAACTAATCCATCAGTTATTCCAGCTTCCATTCTTTCCTCTTTAGTATAAGGAGAGTGAGTCATAGATGCTGGATGCTGAATTAGAGTTTCAGTGTCTCCTAGAGATACAGCCAAAGAACATAGATTTAAATTATTTAGAAGAATCTTTCCAGCTTCAAATCCACCTTTTAATTCAAAAGACATGATTCCACCAAAAGCATCCATTTGTTTTGCTGCAATGTCATGACCTGGATGTGATTTAAGTCCAGGGAAATAAACTTCAGCAACTTTATTATGAGCTGCTAGGAATTCAGCAACTTTCATAGCATTTTCACAATGTTTTTTCATTCTTACTTCAAGAGTTTTCATTCCTCTGATTATCAAATATGCTTCCATAGGTCCTAAAACTGATCCAGTCATATCTTTTATTCCAACTAATCTTATTTGATCAATTAAATCTTTTCTAGAAATAACAATACCTGCAATAACGTCTCCATGTCCATTTAGATATTTTGTAGCTGAGTGAACAACTATATCAGCCCCTAATTCAATAGGTCTTTGGCAGTAAGGAGTAGAGAATGTATTATCAACAATAACTAGTGTATTTGGATTAGTATGAGCTACTTCAGCTATTGCTTTTATATCAACTATTTTCAAGTTAGGATTTGCTGGAGTTTCTAAATAAACAGCTCTAGTGTTAGGTTTCATAGCTTTTTTAACAGCTTCAGCATCTGCAGTATCAACAAAACTTACTTCGATTCCAAATCTTGATAATCCATGATTAAAGAATGCAAAAGTACATCCATAAAGTGTCTTGTCAGATATAATGTGATCTCCAGCCTTTAATATAGTCCACATAACTGAAGAAATAGCTCCCATACCAGAAGATGTAGCAACAGCTGCTTCTCCATGTTCTAATTGTGCTATTTTATCTTCTAATACAGTAGTAGTAGGGTTTCCAAGTCTTGAATATATGTATCCTGGTTCTTCTAATGCAAATCTTTTCCCACCTTGTTCTGCTGAGTCAAATACGAAAGTAGAAGTTTGAAATATAGGTACAGCTAATGTACCATAAGGGTTTTTACAGCTACCTCCATGAATACTTACAGTTCCAAATCCAGCTTTTTTGTTTTCCATAATATTTCCTCCTTAAAAATGTTAAGTATATGTTTTAAATATATAATATAAGAATAAAACGCTTTGTTATAATACGATTCTATTATATAATATAAGAAAAATCAAACATTTGACCTCAAAAGTGTCTTATGACACTTTGAATAAAATGCTTTTAGAATACCTCAAAATGGGAGGAAAATATTACTATGAATGAGAAAATAATTAGGAATACAGGGACTAATTTTTATACTCAACTGTATGAATTATTGAAAGCTGAAATAATTACAAAAAAAATGAAACCTGATTCAAAATTTTATTCTGTGAGACAGACAGTTATTAAATTTGATGTGAATATTAATACAGTTTTGAGAGTCTACAGAATGCTTGAAGAAAATGGATATATATACTCAATAAAGGGAAAGGGATGCTTTGTAAAAGAGCATTCAGATTTTACCATCAGTGATAAAGTTATTCCTATTATGGAAAGCTTCAGATATGGACAACAGAATGAACTTCCTGAAATAATTTTTTCAAATGGTACTCCATCAAAAGATTTCTTTCCAGTAGAAGTGTATCAGAAACTTTCTGAAAAAGCAATAAGAGATTGTGGAAAGGAGCTGTTTGGGTATCAAAATGTACAGGGATTAACTAGTTTAAGGGATGCTTTAGCTGATTATCTTGAAAAAGATGATATTTTTGTAGAGAGAGAAGATATAATTATAACATCTGGAACACAACAATCTTTAGATATAGTGGTTAAAGCTTTTGGATGTCATCCTGTAAAAACAATAGTTATATCCAATCCTACCTATCCAAATGCAATAAACTTTTTAGGTGATGTATGTAACATCAAGACAATGGATATTGAAAATGATGGCTGGGATATGGAAAAATTTGAAGAAATGATAAAAAAAGAAAAAATACATATGGTTTATGTAATATCTAATTTTCAAAATCCAACAGGAATAGTATGGTCAGATGAGAAGAAAAAAAGACTTATTCAGCTGGCAGAAGAATATGATTTTTATATAATAGAAGATGATTGCTTTTGTGAATTTTATTATGATGATAATAAAGTATATTCAATAAAAAGTATGGATAAAAGTGGAGAAGAAAGAGTTATATATATAAGAACATATTCAAAGATGTTTATGCCTGGAATAGCTTTAGCTTTTATGATTCCACCAAGAAAATTTATGGAAAAGTTTGTGTTGATAAAATATGGCCTTGATCCCAATACACCAGGATTAAATCAGAAAATATTAGAATACTTTATAACAGAAGGTCATCTTGACAGGCATTTAGAAGAGTCTAAAAAAATACTGGCAGCTAAATTTCAAAAAATGCTTTCTTTACTTTTAAAAATACCACATATAAAAATATTGAATATACCAAGAGGTGGTTTTTTTATTTGGGTAGAGCTGGCGGACTATATTGATGGAGAAAAATTTTATTATAAATGTAAATTGAGGGGACTTTCTATATTACCAGGCAGTATATTTTATTATAATAAAAGAAATTCATGCAAAATAAGAATAAGTTTTTTATCTACAACTATGGAAGAGATTGAAACAGGTATAAAAATAATGGAAAATGTCCTCATAAATTGTGAGGGAGCAAAGAAAATTACAGGAAAAAAAGTATAAAAATAAATATAAAGTCTCTTCTGATTTCATAAAAATATTTTCAGAAGAGACTTTTATTTTAAGGAATAAGATTATTTTTTAATAAAAATTCATGAGCTACATCTTTAGAATCCTTTCCTTCAACATCTACCATATAATTCATGGTTCGCATTTCTTCATCATTAATTAAACCATCTAATTTTGAAAACAAAGGTTTTAATTCAGGGTATTTTTTAAAAAGATCAATTTTCATTAAATTTACAGCATAGAAAGGAGGAAAAAATCCTATATCATCTTTTAAAGGAACCAATGATAGTTTTTTTAAAAGAGCATCTGTAGAAAAAGCATCAATAACATCTACTTCATCATTAGCAACTGCTTGATATCTAACAGTTGCATCAAGAGTTTTTACTGTTTTAAAATTTATTCCTAATTTTTTCTCCATTCCTAATAATCCATCTTCTCTTTGAATAAATTCAGAAGTACAACCTAAAGTTAATACATTTGAAATATTTACAAGATCAGAAAGATTTTTTAGGCCATATTTTTTAGCAGTGTTTTCAGTAGTGCTCATCACATAAGTATTGTTAAATCCAATAGGTTTTGAAAGAAAGACATCAAAGTTTTTCAAAAGACCATCATATGCTGTTTGATATACTATGTCTGGATCAGAAACAATAGGTTTTTTGAGAAAGTTAGCTAAAATAGTTCCTGTATATTCCACAAAAATATCAATTTTTCCACTGTTGAGTGCATTAAAAGCAAAATCGGCTCCATTGAGATTGAATCTTTTAATGACTTTTATATCAGTGTTTTTTTCTATTAATTCACTATAAATATATCCTAAAGTAAATGCTTCTGTAAAATTAGTAGTTCCTACTACTATTGTTTTTTCATCTTTTTCAAAATATTTATTTAAATTTATACCTAAAGGAATAAAAAATACCATAAAAGATATAGAACAGATAATAATTTTTTTTATGAATAATTGATGTTTAGTAAGCCTATTTATTTCTTCAACTGGTTTTAAACCTTCAGGAGTTATTATTGTTTCGAGATTAGCTAATATATAATCTATTAAAAGAGCTAAAATAGAAGCTGGAATAGCGCCCAAAAGAACCATGTTTATATTTAAACCTATCAGCCCCATATTGATAAACCATCCAAGACCACCAGCTCCAGCAAATGCTGCTATGGTCATGGTTCCAACAGCTGCAACAGCAGATATTCTTATTCCAGCCATAATAAATGAAGCTGCTATTGGAAGTTCTATCTTAAATAATATCTCTAATGAAGATAGACCAATTCCATAAGCAGATTCTAATGTTTTTGAATCAATACTTTTTAAACCTGTATAAGTATTTTTTATGATTGGAAGCAAAGCATAAATGATAACCATTAAAATAGCTGGTTTTTCTCCAATGCCAACAAATGGAACTGAAAAGGCTAAGAGAGCAATACAGGGAATAGATTGCAATAAATTGGCTATTCCAATAATTATATTAGCTAAAAATTTATTTTTAGTTATAATTATACCAAGTGGTATACCTATGAATAAAGAAATTAAAACTGACATTGTTGTCATAGATATATGTTCTAAAAGCCTTTCAACAACATCTGCTCTTCTAGTTATGAGCAAGTTAAAAAAATCAGTCATATTGTTTCGCCCCTCTCTACTATATCATTTTTTTCATTAATCTTTGTATATTGTTTACTTAAAGTGGCTAAAAGAATACTTTTAGTAAGAAAACCAGTTAGAACATTCTCATGATTAATAACAGGAATAACTCCAGAGATATCATAGTCAATAGTATTCAATATTTTATGAAGGCTTGTATTCTCATAAACAGATACATAATCTTGAGAAATATACTGTTCTAATGGAATACTGTAGTCATTGAAATTTAAAATATCTTTAAGATAGATTATTCCTATAAGTTTATTTTCATCTGTAACTAAAATGCTGTCAACAGTATTATGTTTCATTATTTGTACAGCCTGGAAAGTAGTTCGTTCTTTAGAAATTTTAAATGGATTTTTTTTCATAATATCTATCGCTTTAATAAATTCTGGATTACTCCATAGTTTATTTTTTCCAATAAAATCTTCTACATAGGAATTGACTGGATTTTTTAAAATATATTCAGGAGTATCACATTGTACTATTTTTCCATTTTGAATTATACAGATTCTGTCAGCTAGTTTTATGGCTTCATCCATATCATGGGTTACAAAAATTATTGTCTTTTTTTCGTTTTTTTGTAATTTATATATTTCATCCTGAAGTTCAGCTCTGGTAACTGGGTCAAGAGCTGAAAAAGGTTCATCCATAAGAATAATATCAGGATCATTGGCAAAAGCTCTTGCAACTCCGACCCTTTGTTTTTGTCCACCACTGAGTTGAATAGGATAGGAATCTCTAAAAGTAATAGGATCAAGATTGACCATTCTTAATAAGTTATCAATATGCCTATTTAATTTTTCTTTTTCCAAGTTTTTATTATCCAATATAATTGAAATATTTTCTGCAACAGTTAAATGAGGAAAGAGACCTCCTTCTTGGACAACATATCCTATTTTTTTTCTTAGAGCAGTATTTTTTATATTAGATATAGGAACATTATCCATTAAAATAAAACCATCATTTATAGTTTGCAATTTGTTGATGGTTTTTAGAAGAGTTGTTTTTCCGCAACCACTTGATCCAATTAATATGAAAAACTCACCAGATTTAATTTTTAAATTTATATCCATAAGAACAGGTTTATTTTTATAAGATTTATATACATTTTTAAATTCTATCATTAATACCTTCCTTGATAAAAAATTTTAAAGTATAATCTATGATAATAACTTTATAAAATTATTATCATAGATTAATAAGGGTTGACTATTTTACTAATTCATTTAAAGCTAAGTTTAATTCTAAAACATTAATCATATTATTATTTATATTATTTTTTATTAATTCTATGATTTTTTCTTCAGGAATATTATTAGCTTTAGCAATTCTTTTAGTTTGTATCATTGCACCTTGAATTGATATATTAGGATCAACTCCTGAACCAGAAGTCGTTACCATATCAACAGGAATTTCTTTAGTTTTTAATTCTGGATTGTCATTTAAAAGTTTTTCAATTCTATTTTTTAAATTTTCAGAATATGTGGGATTACTTATTGCTAAGTTTGAACCTCCAGAAGCGGGAAGTGTTTCAGCTTCTCCATTAGAGTTATATGTATTATAATTATAAGCTGATGGTCTTCCGTGAAAATATTTTTCACTTGTAAAAAGCTGGCCTATATATTTACTTCCTATGGCTTGTCCATTTTTATAAATAATGCTTCCATTTGCACTATCTTTAAAGAATGTCTGAGCAAAGATATTTATTATAACTGTATAAACAGCAGCAATTATAAATAGAACGATAGTAATATGAATACCCTTTTTTATTAAGTTCATTTTATTTCCTCCTATAATTACATTCCTAAAATTGAAAGGAATGGAGTAACGATTAAATCAATTAATTTTATTCCAATAAATGGAACTATAATTCCACCAAGTCCATATATACCTAAATTTTTAAGCAGCATTATTTGTACATTCATAGGTTTATATTTAACTCCTTTTAGTGCAATTGGAACTAGGAGCGGAATAATGATTGCATTAAATATTAATGCTGAAATTATTGCACTTATAGGTGAAGAAAGATGCATAATATTAAGTTTCTCCATCTGTGGAATAGCAGTTATAAACATAGCAGGGATAATAGCAAAGTATTTCGCAACATCATTGGCTATACTGAATGTAGTAAGAGCCCCACGAGTTATTAGCAATTGCTTACCTATTTCTACAACTTCAAGAATTTTTGTAGGATTAGAATCTAAATCTACCATATTAGCAGCTTCTTTAGCAGCAATAGTACCACTGTTCATTGCAATACCTACATCAGCTTGTGCAAGTGCAGGAGCATCATTAGTTCCATCTCCTGTCATAGCTACTAATTTACCTTGAGATTGTTCTCTTTTTATAACTTCAATTTTTTCTTCTGGTGTACATTCAGCTACAAATTCATCTATTCCAGCTTCTTTAGCTATTGTTTCAGCAGTTAGAGGATTATCTCCAGTACACATAATAGTTTTGATTCCCATTTTCCTTATATTATTAAACCTTTCCTTTAATCCTGGTTTAACTGTGTCCTTTAAATAAATAACACCATAAATTTTACTGTCAACAGCAAGCACCAAAGGAGTTCCACCAAGTCTTGAAATTTTATCAATTATACTATCAAGATCTTTAGGAATGGGTCCATTTTGTTCCTGAACAAATTTTTTAATTGAAGAACCTGAACCTTTTCTAATTTTTTGACCATTTTCTAGATTAATTCCACTGGTTTTTGTTTGAGCACTAAAATCAATAAATTCAGCTTTATCAAAATCTTTTTCAGTTAAAATGACACCAAATTTTTTACTTAATTCTACAATAGACCTTCCTTCTGGAGTTAAGTCTTTTAATGAAGAAATAGCAGAATATTCTATCATTTCATCTTTAGGAATTCCTTTTACAGGGAAAAATTCATCAGCAAGTCTATTACCAAATGTAATAGTTCCTGTTTTATCTAAAATAATTGTATTAATATCACCACAAGTTTCAACAGCTTTACCAGACATAGCAATGACATTAAATTTATTTACTCTATCCATACCAGCTATACCTATGGCTGAAAGCAGCCCTCCAATAGTAGTTGGAATTAAACAGACAAGCAGAGCAATAAGTGTAGATAAAGGAAGATGAACTCCAGCATATAATCCCATTGGAAATAAAGTTACAATAACCACTAAAAATATAAGAGTCAAACCAACCAATACAGTATTCAGAGCAATTTCATTAGGAGTTTTCTTTCTCTCAGCTCCTTCAACAAGACTAATCATTTTATCAAGGAAAGATTCTCCGCTAGAAACAGATATTTGAACCTTAATTTTATCACTAACAACACGAGTTCCTCCAGTAACTGATGAAAAATCTCCACCAGCTTCTTTGATAACAGGGGCAGACTCTCCTGTAATAGCTGATTCATCTACAGATGCTATCCCTTCAATAACAACTCCATCATTTGGAATAAGTTCTCCAGTATTTACGATAACAATATCTCCTTTTTTCAGGGAACCAGCATCAACCTTTTCTATACTGTTATCTTCTTTTAAAAGATTAGCAGAAGTTTCTTTTCTGGTTTTTTTCAAACTGTCAGCTTGTGCTTTTCCTCTCCCTTCAGCAATTGATTCAGCAAAGTTTGCAAATATTACAGTGATAAAAAGAATAAACGAAATAATTCCATTGAACATTCTCAAATCAGCTTCATTTTCTGTAAATAATGTAGGATTGACAGTTAAAATTAATGTTAGAAAAAAACCTATTTCAACAACAAATATAACAGGATTTTTAATCAAAATTCTAGGATTAAATTTTTTAAAAGAATCAATTAAAGCTTTATTTATTATATCTTTAGAAAAAGATTTAATTTGTTTTTTACTCATAGTTAATTACCCCCAGATACTCAAATGCTCAGCAATAGGTCCCAAAGCCAAAGCAGGTAAAAATGTAAGAGCACCAATTATCAAAATTATAAAAAATAAAATAAAAGAAAAAGTCAGATTATCTGTTTTAAATGTTGATGCATTAACAGGAACAGGTTGTTTTTTATAAAGTGAATATCCAACTACTGTCATTAATATCATACTTATATATCTTCCTAAAAGCATTACTATTCCTGTCATTATATTCCAAAATGTAGTTCCATCTCCAAGACCTTCAAATCCAGAACCATTATTAGCAGCACTTGAAGTGTACTCATACAGCACTTGAGATATTCCATGGAATCCAGAATTTGTAATTCCAGAAACACCTAAATCACTGATAAGAGATACAGCACTGGGAACTAATATTATAATTGGGTGAATTAATATTAAAAATGTTATTATCTGCATTTCTTTAGCTTCAAGTTTTTTTCCAAAGAATTCAGGAGTTCTTCCAACCATAAGTCCACATAAGAATACTCCAAACATCATATACATAATGATATTCATAAATCCAACACCTTTTCCTCCAAATATGCAATTCAGCATCATATTCCATAAAGGCATCATTCCAGCTATTGGAGTTAAAGAGTCATGCATGTTATTAACACTTCCTGTTGTAAAGGATGTTGTTATATCTGTAAATAAAATCGAAGCGATGAGGCCGAATCTCATTTCTTTACCTTCCATATTAATACCATTTATTCCATATTGTGAAAACAATGGAACTCCTTGTTTTTCAAAGTGATATAACATGAAAAAAGAGAAAAGAAATAAAGCAAATATTGGTAAAAATATGAACCAACCTTGTTTTTTATTTTTAGCAGCCATTCCAAATCCTATAATAGTAGACCCTGGAATAATCATCATGCACATCATTTCAATATAATTTGTATATAATGAAATATTTTCAAAAGGATGTGACGAATTAGCTGAAAAAATTCCACCACCATTTGTACCTAAATGTTTTATAGCTTCCCAGGCAGCTGAAGGTCCTAAAGTAATTACTTGATATTGACCTTCTATTGTTTTTACTATTATCTGAGTATCAAAAGTTTGGGGAGTACCTAAAATAACCAAAGAAACTGCAACAATTATTGATAAAGGAAGTAATAGTCTTGTCATAGACTTTGTTAAATCTTCAAAGAAATTCCCTAATCTGATTTTTAATATTCCTCTAATAATCGCCATAGATATAGCAAGACCGCTTGCTGCAGATGTAAACATCAGATTTATTAAAGCTAACCTAGATATTATTCCATTTAACCATTCACCAGAATAATGCTGTAAATTTGTATTAGTAACAAAACTTACTGCTGTATTAAAAGCCAGAGAAGGAGAAGAACCATCTAAACCTAGAATAATATATGTTAAAATAAGCATAATTAAGTTAGTTCCTAAAAAGGCTGTAATATAAGTTTTAAGACTCATATTTTCATTTCCTGTAACTTTAAATATAATTTTTTCCATTTTAGAAAATAAAGAATCAAAAATTGTTTTTTCATGTAAAATCAATTTTGATATATGTTTTCCAACAGGAATTATCAATAAAATAAAAACAATAAGAAAAATAAATACATTTAATAAAGACATCTAAAATCCCTCCCTAAAATTTTTCTGGTTTAAATAAAGCATAAAATAAATAACAAAACAAAAAAAATATAATGACACCTAAAATTATCATTTTCCCTTCCTCCTTAATATTTATAAAAATATAAAAATATTTTAAAAATAGTATTTTTATATATGAAAATACTATTTTTTTGACAAAAATAGACAAAACAAAAACTGCTGTTAATGCTTAAAAATATTTGAGATTTAAAAAACTAAAAATCTCAAAATATAAAAAAATATTAAGACAAAAAGAGCAGCTGATAGTAAAGAAAATAATTTTATCATGTTATTAAACACCTCCAATTAAAGAATTAAAATAAAAATAATAATGGTGAAAAATTATTTTTATTAACAAAGAGGTTTCATAGCTATGGATATTATCATTAACTCCTCATAAAAGTCAATACTTTTTTTTAAAAATTTAATTAATAATTTTTGCTATACTATAAAGAGAACAGAAAAAAAATTTTATATAAAAAAACTTGACTTTTATTTATTTTAGGAGTAATATCTGAAAATGAAAATTGAATAATACCAAATCGCTTAGTTTATTTTTTAAATAAAGCGGGGGAACCATTATTTTGGGGCGTATTTCCATTAGGAATAGGATACTTTTCAATCCGAGCCCGTCAGCTAACCTCGTCAGCGTTGAAAAGAGCCTGGGTTTGTTTAACATAACACCATGACTTTTTTGTTGTGGTGTTTTTCAATTTTAAACGACAAAGAGGCAAATGGTGAAAGAAAATGAAAGTAAGTATTAAAAGTGTTAAAATGAGAGTTTTTTTAATTTTTGTAACAGTCTTAGTAATTTTAACTTTAAATAGTTTATGGGCTGTTTTTAATTTTAATATTTTAAATAATTCGATTGAAAGAATACTGGATTCCAATTATAAGAGTATAGTTGCTGCCCAAAATATGACAACAGCAATAGAAAGACAAGATAGTTTGCAATTATCTTATATTTTCACAAGAGATGAAAAATATATAATGGATTTTATGAAAAATGAATCCCAATTTTATGATTTTTTAAAAAATGCTCAAGATAATATAACAGAAATTGGTGAAAAAGAAATAGTAACCAGTCTTGGTGACTCCTACAAAGAATATATAAAATTATTTTATGATTTTATGAAAATTAAAGATATAGGAGAACAAAGAAATTTTTATTTTAAAGAAGTCTTTCCTAAATTTGAAAAGATAAAGAATATTTCCAAGAAATTATTAGAAATCAATCAGGATTCTATGGTGGCAAAAAGATATGAAGCTGGAAAAATAGCAGAGAAAGCTACATTTTTTACAATAATGGTAGCAGCAGTTACAATATTTTTAGGAATGTTGATAATTAGTTATCTTATAAAAAAAATTTTAAGCCAATTTAAAATTTTTATTGAAAAAATTGAAGGAGTATCTAAAGAAAACTATTCACAAAGAATACCAGCAGATTTAGATAAGGAATTTAATGAATTAGGAATTGCATTTAATCAAATGGCAGAAAAATTGAATAATTATAAAAACATAAATATAAAAAAAATAATGACAGAAAAAAGTAAGGCAGAAGCTATTGTTGAAAGTATAAGTGATGGAATAATTGTAACTGATAGAGAAAACAAGATACTTCTTGTTAATAATGCTGCTGAAAAACTTTTGAATGTAAAAGAATCAGAATTATTAGATAAACCATTTTTTACAGCAATTCCAAATAAAAAAATATATGAAAGTATTAATGAAGTTCTAACTAACAGGGAAATAAAATCTACTTTTAAACAATTGGAATTATCTTTAAACTCTGATTTGGAAAAAAATATTTATTGCAGAATTTTTATAAATTCTATAATTGGAAAAAATAAAGAAAATTTAGGAATAGTAACTTTATTGCAGGATATAACAAAGATGAAAGAAATAGATCAGATGAAATCAGATTTTGTATCAACAGTTTCTCATGAATTTAGGACTCCTCTCACATCTATGGGGATGGCTGTAGAGCTTTTAGCAGATGGTTCTATGGGAGATATAAATGAAATGCAGAAAGAGCTTTTGAAAGTAATAAAGGAAGATAGTGAAAGATTAAATTTTCTTATTAAGGATCTTTTAGATCTTTCAAGATTAGAATCTGGAAAAACTCATATGAAATTTGAAAAAAATAATATTAAAGAAATTATAGAAACAGCAGTAAATTCTTTAAAAAACTTTTCTGGAAATAGGAATGTAAAAATTGAAATTAAAAATATAGGAAATTCACTTTTTGTTCTGGCTGATATAAACAAAATTATATTAGTATTGACCAATCTCATAACAAATGCAATAAAGTATAGAAGTGAAGAAAGAGAAGGGCATATAATAATAGAAGCTTTTAAAAGAGGAGAAAATATAATTGTTTCTGTAGAAGATAATGGGAAAGGAATACCAGAAGAATATTTAGAAAAAATATTCAATAAATTTATACAAGTTAAAGTTTCTAGTGATGGGAAAATAGAAGGAACTGGGTTAGGTCTTTCTATATGTAAAGAAATTATAAAAGCTCATGGTGGAGAAATATGGGTTAATAGTGTTTTGGGAAAAGGAAGTACTTTTTATTTTTCATTAAAAAGTATAGATTAAAATTGAGAACAGGAGAAAAATGTCAAAAAAAATTCTTATTATAGATGATGAAAAAAATATTCTACTAACTTTAAATTTGATGTTAAGAAATGAGGGATATGACGTTTTTGTTGCTTTTGACAGTTTAGAAGGTGTAAGAAAAGCAGGAGAATTGAGACCAGATTTAATATTATTGGATATATGTTTACCAAAAGCAGATGGATATTCTGTATGCAGATCTCTAAGATGTGATGTTGATCTTAAAGAAATTCCAATAATATTTATGAGTTCAAAACATGGTGAAAATGATATAGAAGAAGCTTTTGATTCAGGAGGAGATGGGTATATATTAAAACCTTTTAGCAAAAAAGAAATATTAGATGTTATTGAAAAGAATATAAGCAAGGGGGAAAAATGAAAAAAAAGATATTGATTACAGATGATGAAAAAAATATAAGAACCACTCTAAACTGTTGTTTAGCAGCTGAAGGTTTTGAAATAGAAACAGCATCTAATGGAGAAGAAGCATTAAAAATGACTTTGGAACAGAAAAAAAATTATGATTTGATTTTATTAGATATTAAAATGCCAGATATGGATGGAATGGAAGTTTTGAGAAAATTAAGATCATCAGAAAATAAAACTAATATTATTATGATGACTGCATATGGGACTATAAAAGAAGCTGTAGAAGCAATGAAATTAAATGCTATTGATTTTATAAGCAAACCATTTACTCCAGAACAAATAAGGGTAATAGTAAAAAAAGTATTTTCAAGAGAAGAATTAATAGAAGAAAAACTTGAAACTTATGAAGATTATATAGAATATGCAAAACTGAATATAATTGGAAGAAATTTTGAAAAAGGAGAAAATCTTTTAAAAATAGCAATTGGGAAAAGCATTAATTCTCCAGAAGCACATAATTTATTAGGAGTGATTGCTGAATGCAAAGGGAAAATAGGAGAAGCCCAAAAGCAATATCGTGCCGCTTTAGCTTTAGATTCCTCTTATGAACCTGCTGCAAGTAACTTGGAAAGAATAACTGAAATGGATTATTCTAATGAAGATATAAAGTTAGGGTAGGAATGTAGAGAATATGGAAGAAGAAAAAAGATTAACTCCAGAAGAGGCATTAAAAATATATAATAAAGAAAAAAAGGGAAAATTAAAAATATACCTTGGTTATTCACCAGGAGTAGGAAAAACTTATACAATGTTGAGAGAAGCCAACATAAGACTAAAAAGAGGTGAAGATATATGTATCGGATATATTGAACCTCATGATAGAAAAGCTACAACAGAGCAAATAGGTATATTAGAAGAAATTTTACCTTTGGAGATAGAATATTGCAGTAAAAAATACAAAGAAGTGGATGTAGAAGGGATTAAAAGAAGAAAACCAGAAACAGTTCTTATAGATGAACTTGCTCATACTAATATAAAAGGGAGTAAAAATAAAAAAAGATATGAAGATATCTTGGAAATATTAGATTCAGGGATAAATGTTCATACAACTATGAATATTCAGCATCTTGAAAGTTTAAATGACACAATTCGTATAATAACAGGAATAATAGTGAGAGAAACCATTCCTGACAAAATAATAAATATAGCTGATGAAGTGGAAGTTATTGATATATCAGCTACTGGACTTGAGGAAAGACTTAGAAGAGGAGAAATATATAATCTTCAGACTGTTCCAAATGCCCTTAAAAATTTTTTTAGGCAAGGAAATCTTAATGCATTAAGAGAAATAGCTTTAAGACAAATAGCTCAGGAAGTTGATAATAATCTTGTTGAATATATGGAAAATAAAAAAATAAATACTAATTGGCATACGACAGAAAGAGTTTTAGTTTCAATATCCTCTAGCCCTAAAGCTGGAAGAATAATTAGATATGGTGCAAGAATAGCTCAAAGATATAAATGTGAATTCTATGTTATTTCAATAGAAACCAATGGAATTTTAAAAAAAGGATTTACAATTGAAGAATGGAAAGCAATAGAACAGCATGAAGAACTGGCTAAAACTTTAGGAGCTGAAGTTATAAGAGTGAAAGGAAAGGATATAGTTAAAGAAATATTAAAATTTTCTTTTGAAAGAAGGATAACACAAATAGTTTTAGGACACAGCAAAAGAAGTAAATTAGCTACTTTTTTTAAAGGCTCTGTAATAAATAAAATAATAGAAAATTCTAAAGGAGTAGAGATAAGAATAGTTCCTTGGGAAAATATGTAAAAAAACATCTTTCTATATTTAATTAATATATGAAAGATGTTTTTTATTAGTTTTCTAGTATAGGAGAATCAAGGAAAATATGTGGATTTACAAAAGTAGTTCCAATACTGATTGTAAAATGAAGATGAGGACCAGTAGTAAAACCTGTATTTCCACTTTTTCCAATAATATCACCTTTTTTTATTGTATCTCCTTCTTTTACATTTAAAACACTCATATGAGCATAACTTGAAAATACATTCATTCCATGATCAATAACAATAGTATTTCCAGTAGTAGTAAGTTCTCTAGCAAGAACTATTTTTCCAGAGTTGGCAGCTTTTAAAGTAGTTCCTACAGGAACTGGGAAATCAATACCAGAATGATATCCAACTACCTTATCATTAACAAATCGCATTGCTCCAAAAGGACTGCTGATTTTGCTTTTTACAGGAAGGATAAAATTACTGTTCCATAGTTTTGTTTTAACAGGATTTTTTTTTGCTTCAGCTACAAAATTAGTCATTGTTTTCATATTTTTATCAGAACGCTTTTCTGACATAGTCTTTGAAACTGTTATATAACTTTTTTTAAAATTCCCATCAAGAATTTTTACAGTTTTAGAAAAAACCTCATTATTTTCTTCAATTATTTTTACAGTGTATACTCCTACAGGAGTTGAATAATGTACAGGGATAAGAGCAATTTTTTTATTATTTTCTTCAAAACTTTTTACTTTTGTCAAAGAGTTTTTAAAAATTATTTCATAGTTTTTATTAATAGGATATTCAACATAAAAAAATCCACCTTGTTTAACTTCGTTACCTGAAAATTTTATATCTTCTAATGCAAAAATTGAAATAGTTAAAGTAAAAAATATCAGTAATATTAATTTTTTCATTTATTTCTCCTTGTTAGTTGTTTTTAGACAGAAGCTTTTACATAATTGACAGTAATTTTCTTCATAAAGGGAATAGTGAGTATAGCTGTTATGAAATCTGCAAAAGGCAAGGCAAGCCAGATACCATTTACTCCTATTAACTTTGGAAGGAAAATCAGTCCTATAAATACAAAAAGAAAACTTCTAGACATACATATTACATTAGAAACCATGGGTCTGTCAACTGCCTGAAGATAAGCAATATTTACAAAATTAAATCCCAAAAATGAAAGAGCTATGGAATAAAGAATAAATCCTTTAGCTGATTCCACGACAAGTGGTGCATCATGAGTAAAGATTCTTACTACTGGGGTAGCAAGGAAAAATATTATTATAAGAGAGACTATGGAAGTTCCAAAAGTTACTTTATGAGCAAAAATAAGCATTTTTTTAACTCTATCTAAATTTTTTCTACCATAATTAAAACTTACTATTGGCTGAATTCCTTGTGAAAGTCCAGTGAAAAGCATTCTGAAAAACATAAAACTATAAGATATTATTCCATAGGCAGAAGCTCCAAAAACTCCGACAGCATTCATAAATGCGATATTAAGAAGAACTGTAATAACAGCTACTGCAAATTCCAGTACAAATGAAGGAAATCCAATAGATAAAAGTTTCTTTAAAAGAAAGAAATCTATTTTTTTTAAAGAAAGATCAAGCTTAAAGGTAGAGCCAATAAAATGTCTGCATAAATATACAGCAGATATTATTTGACTGATGGCTGTAGCATAAGCACCACCCTCTATTCCTAAATTAAATTTAAAGATGAATAAGTAATCTAATATGATATTCAATCCAGCTCCTAAAAGAGTAGAAACCATTGCTCTTCTAGGAGCATTATCATTTCTTACTACTGCATTTAATGACATGGATATCATAAGAAAAAAAGTAGATACTGTACATGGATACATATATCCTTTTATCATTGGTAACAGTTTTTCATTTGCTCCCATAGCCATCATTAAAGGCTTGGTAAATAAAAATATCATACTTGCTACTATTATATATACAAAAATATTGAGAAGGATTATATGGGAGAAACATTTATTTTGATATTTAATATCATCTTTTTTGAATGCAATAAGAGTGGCTCCTCCTATTCCAAACATTAAACTAAGAGCAACAGTAAAATTAATGATGGGATATCCAATGTTTACAGCAGCAATTCCATCGCTTCCTACTCCTCTTGTAATAAAGACACCATCTGCAATGGTGTAAAGAGATGTTACTATCATACTGATAGTTGAAGGAACAGCAAAACTAAAAAAAAGTTTTGATATCTTTCCTGACTCTAGATTTAAATTCTGTTTCATTTTTTTCCCCTTCCAAATATTGATAAAATTTATATGAACAATACATATCATACACTATAAATAAAAAATTTCAATAGAATTTAAGAGTAAATTTTAAAAATAGAGAAAAATATATAGTTGACAAAAATAGAAAGCAGCTTTATACTATTTATGTAGAGAAATTAAATAAAAATTATCTTCAGGGCAGGGTGAGCATTTTGTAATTCCCGACCGGCGGTAAAAGTCCGCGAAGACCTTTGGTCTTGATTTGGTGTAATTCCAAAACCGACAGTATAGTCTGGATGGAAGAAGAGAAAAGAAATCTTTTTTGATTGTCTTTTTTATGCTTTTATAGCCCGGAGTTTATCTGGGTTTTTTTATTTGTCCTGAATCACAAGGAGGAAAAATGAAAGTATTAGAAGGAAATTATGCAGGTAGAGGGTTAAGAATTGGAATAGTAGCAGCAAGATTTAATGAGTTCATCACATCTAAATTAATAGGTGGAGCAGAAGATGCACTAGTTAGACATGAAGTTGCAAAAGATGATATTGAATTAGCTTGGGTACCTGGAGCATTTGAAATTCCTTTAGCAGCAAAGAAAATGGCAGAATCAGGGAGATATGATGCTGTAATCACTCTAGGAGCAGTAATTAAAGGATCAACACCGCATTTTGATTACGTTTGTGCAGAAGTTTCTAAAGGAGTAGCTACTGTAAGTCTTCAAAGTGATATACCAGTAATATTTGGTGTACTTACTACAAATAGTATAGAAGAAGCTATCCAAAGAGCTGGAACAAAAGCAGGAAATAAAGGATTTGATGCAGGAGTTACAGCTATTGAAATGGTAAACTTACTAAAGGGGATGTAATCATGGATAAAAAGTACATGGAGAAAGCATTGGAACTTGCTGCTCTGGGGGAAGGGAAAGTAAAGCCCAATCCTATGGTAGGAGCAGTAGTAGTAAAAGATGGAAAAATTGTAGGTGAAGGATATCATAAAAAATATGGTGGACCTCATGCTGAAGTTTTCGCTCTGGAAGAAGCTGGAGAAAAAGCAGAAGGAGCAACTATCTATGTTACTTTAGAACCATGTTCTCATTATGGAAAAACTCCTCCATGTGCCAAAAAGATAATAGATATGGGGATAAAAAGATGCGTTATCGCATCTTTAGACCCTAATCCACTAGTATCTGGAAGAGGTATAAAAATGATGACAGATGCTGGTATTGAAGTAATCACTGGCATCATGGAAAAAGAAGCTTTAAAACTCAACAGAGTTTTTATGAAATATATATCAACAAAGACACCATATCTTTTTTTGAAATGTGGAATAACATTAGATGGGAAGATAGCGAGCAGAACAGGTAATTCAAAATGGATAACTAATGAACTTGCAAGAGAAAAAGTACAAAAACTGAGAAATAAATATATGGGAATAATGGTAGGAATAAATACAGTTCTTGCAGATGACCCAAGTCTTACAGCTAGAATAAAAAATGGAAGAAATCCATATAGAATAGTGATAGATCCATTTTTAGATATTCCTATAGATTCAAAATTTGTAAATTTTGAAGATGGAAAAAGTATTCTGGTTACTTCATATGATAATGTAGAAAAAGAAAAAATCTCTTTTTTAAAAAATAGAAATATAAATGTGATTTTTTTAGAGGGAACAGATTTTAAAATATGTGATATATTGAAAAAAGTTGGAGAAATAGGAATAGATGGAGTTCTTTTAGAAGGAGGAAGCTTCCTTATATCAAGAGCTTTTGCTGAAAATGCTATAGATGGCGGAGAGATATTTATTGCTCCAAAAATATTGGGAGATGGGGAGGCAATGCCTTTTATAAAGGGATTTAATTGTGAAAATATTTCTGATGGATTTCAGCTGGAAAATGTTAAAATAAATAATTATGGGAATAATGTATCGATGGAATTTTACAGATAGAGAGGAGAGTGAGTTCTATTTTTACAGGACTTGTAGAAGAAATGGGAGAAGTCCTTGCTATTGAAAATGGTGAGAAATCCCTTAAGATAAAAATAAAATGTAAAAAAGTATTAGATAAAAGTAAGATTGGAGATAGTATAGCAACAAATGGAACTTGTCTTACTGCTGTTGAGATAGGGGAGAACTATTTCACTGCTGACTGCATGTATGAAACAGTAAAAAGAACTAATCTAAAAAGACTTAAAGCAGGAGATAAGGTAAATCTTGAAAAATCTATCACATTGGCAACTCCTCTTGGAGGACATCTTGTAACGGGAGATGTGGACTGTGAAGGAACTATTGTTTCAATAACTTCTGAAGGAATAGCTAAGATATACGAGATAGAGATAGACAGACAATATATGAAATATGTAGTGGAAAAAGGAAGAATAACTTTAGATGGAGCAAGTTTGACAGTTATGAGAATGACAGACAATAGTTTAAGTGTATCTCTTATACCCCATACTCAGGAAATGATAACATTAGGAAGTAAAAATATAGGAGATCATATAAATATAGAAACTGATCTCATAGGAAAATATGTAGAAAGACTGCTTAATTTTTCTGGTGAAGATAAAAAAGAAGGAATACTTACAAGAGAGTTTCTTTTGGAAAATGGATTTTAAAGGAGAGTGAATTAATAATGTTAGATAGAATAGAAGACGCTCTGGAAGATTTAAGAGCTGGAAAATCAATAATTGTAGTAGATGATGAAAATCGTGAAAATGAAGGAGATATAATCTGTGCAGCAGAGTTTGCAACATTAGAAAATGTAAATCTTATGGCTGCCCATGCAAGAGGACTTATCTGTATGCCTATGTCACAAGAATATATAGAAAAATTAGATCTACCTCAAATGTGTAGTGATAATACTGATAATCATTGTACAGCTTTTACAGTGTCTATTGATCATGTGGATACAACAACTGGAATTTCAGCATATGAGCGTGGAATTACAGCTATGAAAGTAGTAGAAGAAGGTGCAAAACCAAAAGATTTTAGAAGACCAGGGCATATGTTCCCTCTTAGAGCAAAAGAAGGGGGAGTTCTTGTAAGAAATGGACATACAGAGGCAACAGTTGATCTTATGATACTTGCAGGGCTTAAACCAGTAGGACTATGTTGTGAAATAATGAAAGAAGATGGAATGATGGCAAGAATGGATGATCTTCAAGAATTTGCCAAAAAATTTAATCTTAAAATGATATCAATAGAAGATCTTCAAAAATACAGAAGAAAAAATGAAAAACTTATGGAAATATCTGTAAAAGCAAAAATGCCAACTGCTCAGGGAGAATTTGAAATTGTTGGTTTTGATAATAAACTTGATGACAAAGAGCATATTGCCCTTATAAAAGGAGATTTAGAAGGAAAAGAAGATGTTCTTATAAGAATCCATTCAGAATGTTTCACTGGAGATATTTTAGGATCATTAAGATGTGACTGTGGTTCTCAATTAAAAAGAGCTATGAAGAGAGTAGATGAAGAGGGAGAGGGAGCAGTTCTTTATTTAAGACAGGAAGGAAGAGGAATTGGACTTCTTAATAAACTTAGAGCTTATACTCTTCAGGATAATGGGGCAGATACTGTAGAAGCAAATGTAAAACTTGGATTTGATCCAGATATGAGAGATTATTCTATAGCAGCTCAAATGATAAAAGCACTTGGAATAAAGTCAGTAAGAATTATGACAAATAATCCTGAAAAAATAAAAGGACTTGAAGAATATGGAATAAAAGTAACAGGGAGAGAAGCTATTGAAACAGGTTTTAATCCATCAAATGAAAGATATATGAAAACTAAAAAAGAAAAGATGGGTCATATACTTCACATCTAATATTAAAAAAAATAAGTATTTTGGGGAATGAGTTCATTATTTTAATAATGGACTCATTTCTTTTTTTTCTAATAAATGCTATAATTAAAAAAAAATAAAAAATGTGGAGAAATTATGGAAAATATTAAAGAAACAATAACTGTATCTGCTAATGAAAATGATAAGGGAAAAAGAATAGATAGTTTTTTGAATGAAGTAATAGACGACGCAACAAGATCATACATTCAAAAAATAATTGATAATGGATATGTGGAAATAACTGGGAAAAAAGTTACTAAAAGTGGGAACAAACTTAAAGGAACAGAAACAATAGTAGTAAATATTCCAGAAGATGAAATTCTTGATGTGATACCAGAAAATATTCCACTTAATATAATATATGAAGATAAAGATATAGTTATTATAAATAAAGCTCCTAATATGGTAGTACATCCAGCCCATGGTAATTATAATGGTACTCTTGTAAATGCCTTATTATATCATATAAAGGATCTTTCTACTATAAATGGAGTAATAAGACCAGGAATTGTTCACAGACTGGATAAAGATACAAGTGGTGTTATAGTAGTAGCTAAGAATGATGAAGCCCATTCAACTCTCTCAGATATGTTTAAAGAAAAAAATTTAGAAAAAGTATATGTATGTATAGCAAAGGGAATATTTAAGAATAAATATGGGAGAATAGAAACTCTTATAGGACGAGATATAAAAGATAGAAAAAAAATGGCAGTAGTAGAAACTAATGGAAAATATGCTGTTTCTAATTATGAAATTTTAGATGAAGGGAAAAATTTTTCTCTTGTAAAGGTGAGAATAGAAACAGGAAGGACACATCAGATAAGAGTTCATATGAAATATCTAAATCATCCAATATTAGGAGATACTGTATATGGGAGCAGCAGTGAAGGAGCAATGAGACAGATGCTCCATGCCTATAGGTTAAAATTTAATCATCCTGTAACCGAAAAAGAGATGATAATTACAGCAGAAATTCCAGAAGACTTTAAAAAAGCAGCAAAATTTGCAGGAGTAGATGTAAATAAAATAAAATTTTAAAGAAGGATTGATTGTGAAAAATAAAAAAAATGAAGAAAAGGCAGAAAGTCAATTGGGACTTTTTTCAGTTGAGGAAAAAAAAGTTCTAAAAAGCAAAAAAAAGCAAGATATTTTAAATGAGAAAAAAGAAACTGTATCTCTTCATGAATTTGATATTAATATAGGTGAAGAAATAATAGGAGTGGATGAAGCAGGAAGAGGACCTTTAGCCGGAGCTGTAGTAGCTGCTGCTGTAAAATTGAAGAACTATGATAAAGATTTAGATGAAATAAATGATTCAAAGCAGATATCAGAAAAGAAAAGAGAAAAACTTTTTGATGTTATAAAGGAGCATTTCTATGTAGGTGTTGGAATAGCTGATACTAAGGAAATAGATGAAATAAACATACTTAATGCTACATTTTTAGCAATGAGAAGGGCTTTGGAAAACTTAAAAAAAGAGTGTAAGGGAGAATATCTTGTATTAGTAGATGGAAACTTTAAAATAAGAGAATATAAAGGAAAGCAGGAACCTATAATTAAAGGAGATGCAAAAAGTCTTTCTATTGCAGCAGCTTCAATAATAGCAAAAGTAACAAGAGATAGAATGATGAGAGAAGAAGCTGTGAAATATCCTCTTTATGGTTTTGAAAAACATAAAGGATACGGAACCAAACAGCATAGAGAAGCAATAAAAGAACATGGAGTATTGGAAATACATAGGAAAAGTTTTCTTACTAAAATATTAGAATAAAAGACTGGAGATTTTTATGAATAAGAGAAAAAAAGGAAATCTTTATGAGAATAAAGCAGCAGAATTTTTAGAAGAAAATTCATATAAAATTTTAGAAAAAAATTATTATGGAAAATATGGAGAGATAGATTTGATAGCATTAAAGGATGGACAAATTATATTTATCGAGGTAAAATATAGAGAAACATCTGAGTATGGTTATGGTGTAGAAGCTGTAGATAAAAGGAAGGCTAGAAGAATATATAGAACAGCAGAAGAATATCTTATTAAAAATCATATGGAAGATTATGATATTAGATTTGATTGTATAAGCTATTTAAAAAATGAACAAAAATGGCTTAAAAATATTTTATGGGGTGATGAAATTGGATTTTAGGTGTGTAAAATGCGGATGTGATAAATATCAGGTAAAAACTTCGATTTTACCAGAAAAAAGTCCAGGACTGAGGCTGGAACTGAGTACTTATTATATAAAAACATGCTTAAATTGTGGGTATACAGAAATATATTCTGCTAAAATAGTGGATATGGAAAAAGATGAAGAACTTAAGCCAGAGTTTTAGAAGTCTTTTCTTTTCAACAAAATGTTCTGTATGTGGAAAATATATAGAAACCACAACTCAGTATATATGTCATGAATGTTTTAAAGTGTTGAGAAGGAAAAGTGAGATAAAAAATATAGATAATTATTACTTTCTATATTATTATGATGAAGATATAAAAAAAATTATAACAGACTATAAACTTAAGAATAGAAAGGGACTTTCGAAAGAAATTTCTATTTTGATAAAAAAACCTTTAAAGGAACTGATAAGAGAAAAAAGAATAAATATAGTGATACCAGTTCCAATAAGCAGAAATAGAATGAAAGAAAGAGGCTTCAATCAAGTAGAGGAAATATTAAAAGAATTGAGAATAGGTTATAAAACAATAGATAGAGTAAAGGATACAGAACATATGTATTCAATATTAGAAGAGAAAAAAAGAGAAGAAAACATCAAAAAAGCCTTTAGAAATAATTGGGTAAATGCAAATGAAAAAAATATACTCATAATAGATGATATAGTAACTACAGGGAGTACAATAAAAGAGGTAGTGAACGAAATAAGGAAAAAAAATTCTCCAAAAGAGATATATGTTTTTTCAATAGCGATGTCAAAATTCTTTAAAAAATAAATGAAAACAGAGGTTATGATGGAAGTATATGTAGATAATGTAAAAGTGGAGATGAAACAGAAGAGCTTTAAAAGTTTAGGAAATGCAATTTCTGCAATCAATAAAAAACTTATGAAAGAAAATAAAATACCACATGAAATATATGTGAATGGCAGCACTTTGAGAGATAACAGCATTATAGGTGGAAAGGATCTTAAAGTTATTGAGATAATAACCAAAACTTATGGAGCTATGATACTGGAATCAATTCTTACTGCCAAGGAATCTATTGACAGATACTTTGATATATTTGATGATATGGAAGAAAGTGGACAGGAAAGTCTTAATGATGAAGATGAAATACAACTTATAGAAATGGTTATTTTTTTGAGATGGTTTTATAATCTTCTTCTTTTAATAAAAGAAAATCATATACTTGATTTTATATATGAAGATTTTGATGAGTATATAGAAGATTTTCAAAAAGAATTGGAAGTTGCAGAACGTGCATATGAAGCAAGAGACCTTATTGGTTTTATAGATATACTTGAATTTTCAATAGGTGATCTTTTAATAGAGTTTTATGATAATGTAGAAGATTATTATAACGATATTGCAGAAGAAGAAAATCGTAAAAGATTGCTCAATTAATAGTTATTATATGACCAATGATACATTTGAAAAATAATGATTACTATGATAATATTTATTGAAAAGTAAATATAAAAATGGAGGTTATTTAGGATGAGAAAAAAAGTTATAGCTGGGAACTGGAAAATGAATAAAACTAATGCAGAAGCAGTGGAAATGCTTACTGAATTAAAAGAACTTGTAAAAGGAATAGATAATGTAGGGATAATAATAGGAGCACCATTTACAGCTTTGTCAGATGCTGTGAAAGCTGTAAATGGAAGTAATATAGCAATAGCAGCAGAAAATGTTTATCCAAAAGATTCAGGAGCATATACAGGAGAAATTTCACCAGTCATGCTTAAATCAATAGGAGTAGAGTATGTTATTTTAGGACATTCTGAAAGAAGAGAATATTTTAAAGAAAATGATGAATTTATTAATGAGAAAGTTAAAGCTGTATTAGCTGCTGGAATGTTACCAATACTTTGTATTGGGGAAAAACTTGAAGAAAGAGAAGCAGGAAAAACTGGTGAAGTTACTGAAACTCAAATCAGAGGAGGCTTAAAAGATCTTACTGCTGAAGAAGCCAAAAAAGTAATAGTTGCTTATGAACCAGTATGGGCAATAGGTACAGGAAAAACTGCTACACCTGAAATGGCACAGGAAACACATAGACAAATAAGGGATGTATTAGTATCTATGTTTGGAAATAAAACTGCTGAAGATATGATAATTCAATATGGAGGATCAATGAAACCGGATAATGCAGTTGAATTATTAGCACAAAAGGATATTGATGGTGGACTTATAGGAGGAGCATCTTTAAAAGCTTCTTCATTTGCTGAAATAGTTGTAGCAGGAAAATAAAAGAGGTGAAAAATCAAATGAACAAAAAACCATTAATGCTTATGATATTGGATGGATGGGGTATAAATAAACATCCAGAACAGAAAAATGCAATAACAGCTGCAAATCCTGAAAATTTTTATAGACTTATGAAAGAATATCCTCATTCTGAACTTGAAGCTTCTGGTGAAGCTGTAGGATTACCGGATGGACAAATGGGGAATTCAGAAGTGGGACATTTAAATATAGGATCAGGAAGAGTGGTTTATCAGCCATTAGTAGAGATATCTAAAGATATCAGAGAGGGAACTTTTTTTAATAATGAAGTTTTAAAAGAAGCTTTTAAATATGCAGTAAAAGAAGGAAAGCCTGTACATTTTGGAGGTTTAGTATCTCCAGGAGGAGTGCACTCACATACTGACCATCTTTATGGACTTTTAATGATGGCTAAAAAATATGGTGTGAAAGCTTATATCCATGCTTTTCTTGATGGAAGAGATACAGCTCCTGAATCAGGAGAGGGATTTTTAAAAGAGCTTGAAGCAAAAATGAAAGAAATAGGAGAAGGAGTTATTGCAACTATATCTGGAAGATATTATGCTATGGATAGAGACAAGAATTGGGATAGAGTAAAAAAAGCATATGATGCAATGGTATATGGAAAAGGAAATCATGCTTCAACAGTAGTAGAAGCAATAGAGAAATCATATACAGAAAATGTAAGTGACGAATTTGTGATACCTACTGTGATACATCCAGAGGGAATTATCAAAAAAGGAGATGTATTTATAAACTTTAATTTTAGACCTGATAGGGCAAGAGAAATAACAAGAGCTTTGAATGATAAAGAATTTTCTGGATTTGAAAGAGAGTATTTGGGTCTTAAGTATTATTGTATGCGTCAGTATGATTCTACTATAGATGCTCCAGTAATTTATGGAGAGAAAGATATAACTAATACATTTGGCGAAGTAATATCAAAGGCTGGATTGAAACAATTAAGAACAGCTGAGACAGAAAAATATGCACATGTAACTTTTTTCTTTAATGGTGGAAAAGAAGCACAATATGAAGGGGAAGAAAGAAAACTTGTAGCATCACCTAAAGTAGCTACATATGATCTTCAACCTGAGATGTCAGCATGTGGGGTAACAGAAGGACTTATGGAGGCTTTGGATTCAGGAAAATTTGATGTTATTATAGTTAATTACGCCAACCCTGATATGGTAGGTCACACAGGAGTATTTGATGCAGCTGTAGCTGCTGTTAAAAAAATAGATTTTTGTTTGGGAAAAGTTTCTCAAAAAGTGTTGGATTTAGGAGGAACACTTTTTGTAACTGCTGATCATGGAAATGTTGAACTTATGGAAGACCCAGTTACAAAAATACCATTTACAGCACATACAACAAATAGAGTTCCATTTATAATGGTATCAGATAGGTATAAAAATTATAAACTTGAGGATGGAAAATTATCAGATATAGCACCAACTATGCTTGAAATTTTAGGTTTAGATAAACCAAAAGAGATGAATGGGAAATCATTATTGAAGAAGTAAAAAATGCATAATAAATTTTTAAAAGGTACCTGTTTTTTAAACAGATACCTTTTTTGTTTAGTTGAAAAGTTTTAATAAAATAAAAAAAATTTTGATTTTTTTTAATAAGTGATTTAAAAAATAAAAATTAAGGAAGGGGCAATTTTTATACATTTTTCTAACTGAAAGATGGTATACAAATATTAAAAAACATGTGTAATATGTTTAGTTTTGAAATATATAGCTTGACAACTAAACGAAAAGATGGTAAAAAAGTAATAGGAAACTGGAATAACAGCAGAGTGAGTATATCTATTTAAGATTTATTTTTATAAACTATTCTAATCAGAAGGAAAAAGAAAGTATAAGTTAGGGATATATTTTTTTATTTTTTTTGGAGAATATAGAATAAAACTTGAGATTTACTACTGCTATAATCATTCACAGTTTAACTTAATAATATTTTGGAGGTAAATATGATAGCAGTACTTAAGTTAAGTCCGGTATTTGTGCTTGCAGCACTTATGATAAGCGGATTTGATGCTCTGATCGCAGCACCATTAGCAACAATAGTTGCAGCATTAATAGCTATGTGGACAGAGAAGAAAAATTTCGCATATATTCTTGATGCGGCAATAACAAATGTAAGAGAGATAACAATAGCATTGTTTATCTTGATGGCAGCTTATGCTCTGGCAGAAACATTTATGTCAACTGGAGTAGGAGCATCAATCATCAATATGGCACTAAATTTGGGGATAACAGGAAAAACTGTTGCATTGACAGGAGCAATAGTAACATCTGTATTATCAATAGCAACAGGAACAAGCTGGGGAACATTTGCAGCCTGTGCACCTATCTTCTTATGGCTTAATCATATAGTAGGAGGAAATATTCTTCTTACTACTGCTGCGATAGCAGGAGGAGCATGTTTTGGAGATAATATAGGTCTTATTTCAGATACTACAATAGTAAGTTCTGGAATTCAGGGTGTTGAAGTTGTTAGAAGAATTAGACACCAAGGTGTATGGTCAGGACTTGTATTATTATTGGGAGTAATAGCTTTTGGAGTTGCAGGAATGATGATGGGACTCCCATCAGTAACTGGAAACGGAGCAGAAGCTATTAATCAAATACCAGCAGAAGTTTGGACAAAACTAGCTGAAGAAAGAGAATCAGCAGTTACATTGTTAAATCAAGTAAGAGATGGAGTTCCTTATTATATGGTAATTCCTTTAATATTGGTTCTTGTTGCAGCATTTATGGGATATCAGACATTTATATGTTTATTCTTGGGAATAGCTGCTGCATATATACTTGGTAAATTTGCGGGAACAGTAACTAGCACAACTGATTATTTAAATGATCTTGTAATGACAGGATTTGCAGATGCAGGATCATGGGTTGTAGTAATGATGATGTGGGTAGCAGCATTTGGTGGGATAATGAAGGTAATGGATGCATTTAAACCTGTATCTGACTTAGTTGGAAAAATTTCAAAAAATGTAAGACAACTTATGTTCTGGAATGCTATTCTTTCAATATTTGGAAATATGGCGTTAGCAGATGAAATGGCTCAAATTGTAACTATTGGACCTATTATTAGAAACCTTGTTGAAAAGAATGTAGTAGGAAGTGAAGAGGATATGTATACTCTTAAACTTAGAAATGCCACATTTAGTGATGCAATGGGAGTATTTGGATCTCAGTTGATTCCATGGCATGTTTATATTGGATTCTATATAGGGATAGCTTCAACAGTATATCCACTACATGATTTTATAGCAATAGATATAATAAAATATAACTTTATAGCCTTCATAGCTGTATTCAGTATGTTATTCTTAACTTTAACTGGATTTGACAGATTTATACCTAAATTTGCTCTTCCTAGAGAACCACAAGTAAGATTAAAAACTGCTGAAGAGAAAAAAGCTGATGAGGCAGTAGCTCAAGCATAGTAGTTAAAATTAAATAATATGGGGGCAGATTCTATTGCTGTCCCCTATTCTTTTACTAATTTTAGAAATAAAGAAGATTTTCATAAAAACAATTGAATATAAAAGTATTTTTATAATTATTGACAAAAGACACAAAAGGTGGTAGTAATATAGTTAATGAGTACCTTTGAAATTAAACTAGAGGAGGGTGGACTATTTATGAAGATAAAATTATTTTATTTTATCATTTCATGTATTTTTGCAATACTTACTTCAACAAATAATAGAATAGACAGAGTTCATTCTCAATTTAAGGAAAAGGAACAGAACATACTTTTGCTGGAAATACAAGAAAGTAAAATCAAGAACTATACTCCTATACTTGTTGATAAAATAGAACCAACAAATAATTTTACTAATAAATTAAAAGGAAAATTCGATTTTTTTTATGAGGATATATTTTGTTCAGAGATAAATAAAGAAATTGTCAAAAAGAGCAATGAAGTAGAAATATTGGATGGTAATTTTTTTTATTATACAATATTATATCGCTATAAAAGCCGAGTACTCCGGATTTGATTTTTCCCATCTTTATTTAGATAATTAAAATCAAATAAATTATTCGGAGGCGAAGATGGGGATAATAGCAATAATTAAATTACTACCAGTTTTAGTTTTAGCAGCACTTATGATGAGCGGATTTGATGCTCTGATAGCAGCACCTTTAGCAACAATAGTTGCAGCAGGGGTGGCAATGTGGACAGAAAAGAAAAATTTTTCTCATGTTCTTGATGCGGCAATAACAAATGTAAGAGAAATAACAATAGCATTGTTTATTTTAATGGCTGCGTATGCTATGGCTGAAGTATTTATGTCAACTGGAGTAGGAGCTTCAATCATTAATATGGCTTTAACACTGGGAATAACAGGAAAAACTGTTGCTCTTGTAGGAGCAATAGTGACATCTATATTGTCAATAGCAACAGGAACAAGCTGGGGAACATTTGCAGCCTGTGCACCTATCTTTTTATGGCTTAACCATATAGTAGGGGGAAATATTTTGCTGACTGTTGGTGCTATAGCTGGTGGAGCATGTTTTGGAGATAATATAGGTCTTATTTCAGATACTACAATAGTAAGTTCTGGAATTCAAGGAGTAGAAGTTGTTAAGAGAGTAAAACATCAAGGTGTATGGTCAGGACTTGTGCTATTAACTGGTGTAATAGCTTTTGGAATAGCAGGAATGATAATGGTACCTTCATCAGTAGCTGGAAATGGAGCAGAAGCTATTAATCAAATACCAGCAGAAGTTTGGGCAAAACTGGCTGAAGAGAGAGAATCAGCAGTTACATTATTAAATCAAGTAAGAGATGGAGTTCCTTACTATATGATTATTCCATTAATACTGGTTTTAATAACTGCATTTATGGGGTATCAGACATTCATATGTCTTTTCCTTGGAATAGCATCTGCTTATATATTAGGAAGATTTGCAGGAACAGTGACTAATACAAATTCTTTTATAAATGATCTTATTATGACAGGATTTGCAGATGCAGGAGCATGGGTTGTAGTAATGATGATGTGGGTAGCAGCATTTGGTGGAATCATGAAAATGATGGATGCCTTTAAGCCGTTGTCAGATTTATTGGGAAGAATTTCAAAAAATGTAAGACAGCTTATGTTCTGGAATGGAGTTCTCTCAATATTTGGAAATATGGCGTTAGCAGATGAGATGGCTCAAATTGTAACTATTGGACCTATTATAAAAAATCTTGTAGAAAAGAATGTTGTTGGAAGTGAAGAAGATATGTATACTCTTAAACTTAGAAATGCCACATTTAGTGATGCAATGGGAGTATTTGGATCTCAGTTGATTCCATGGCATGTTTATATTGGATTTTATATAGGTATAGCAGCTACAGTTTATCCATTACATGATTTTATACCTATTGATATAATAAAATATAATTTTATTGCATATATAGCTGTTTTTAGTATGCTTATTTTAACATTGACAGGATGGGATAGGTTTATACCTAAATTTGCTCTACCTAGAGAACCACAAGTAAGACTAAAAACAAAAGAAGAAAAAGCAGCTGATGAGGCAGCTCTTCATGTATAAAAACAATGAAAATATAGTTAATTTTTATAACTTTCATTAAAATAAGTGAACAATAAAATTGAATAATATATAAAATGAATGGAAATTAAAAAAAACTTTTATTTTTTAAAAGTATGATAAGTTGATTTTCATTTAAAAAGAGTTTTTATTGACAATTATGTTTAAAAATGGTATAAGATAATTATAAAATTTTAATTATAAAAGATTATTTAAATAAGGAGGGGAGTAAATTGAAAAGAAAATTTTTATATTTTATGATTGCTTGTGTATTTGCAATTGTAACTACATCTAGTGCAACTCAAAATACTTCCCTTCCTATTTTTAGAGAAGTTACAACTAATAGAATATTTGAAGATATACAAAAAAATAATGAAAAAAATTATCCACTTTTTACAATCAAAAAAATTGATATGGAAAAAGGGGTTATTCATAAAGATGAAATTGTATATTTGGAAGATATGCTGAAAATTGAAGTATTTTCTCTTCCAGAAATGAAAACTGAATTAATAGAAAAAGTGATTGGGTTAAGACCTGATTATACAATATTATCTCGATATAAAGATCGGGTGCTTCGGAATTAGAACTCTCCTAATATTTTTTATTTAAAACAATAAAATATTATATGGAGGGAAAATTATGTTGACACTAAACTTTAATATGGCAGAAACACTAGCAATTGCAATAATTGTTCTTTTACTTGGTAGAGAGGTTAAGAAAAGAGTTGCTTTTCTTGAAAGATTCTTTATTCCAGCTCCAGTTGTAGGAGGAGTTATATTCTCTATACTTTTATTAATTGGACATAATACTGGTGCTTTCAGCTTTAATTTTGATGGTGTTTTAAAAGACTTTCTAATGCTGATATTCTTTACTACAATAGGATTTACTGCAAGTGGAAAACTATTGAAAAAAGGTGGAGTTGGAGTTGCCATATTCCTAGTGACTGCTACTGTTCTTGTAGTTATTCAAGATATAGTGGGAGTAGCATTAGCTAAAGTATTTGGACTTAATCCATTACTTGGACTTGCTGTAGGTTCTATACCATTAACAGGGGGGCATGGAACTTCTGGAGCATTTGGACCAGTTCTAGAAGAATTTGGAGCTACAGGAGGACTTTCAGTTTCAATAGCTGCTGCAACTTATGGATTAATTGCAGGTTGTTTAATTGGTGGGCCTATTGCTAAAAGACTTAAAGAAAAATATAATTTAAAACCTAATTTAGAAGAAGCAGGAATGTCAATTGAGGAATTAGAAGATGAAACTACAAAACCAGTATCAGAATCTACTTTATTTGATGCAGTAGTTGTTATTTCATTAGCAATGGGAATTGGATACTGGATAGCACCATTTTTGAAAACTTATGGAATTGTAATTCCAGCATATATTGGACCAATGTTTATTGCTGCTATAATTAGAAATATAGCTGATATACAAAAGAAAGTACTTCCTATGAAGGAAATATCTATTACAGGAAATATAGCACTTTCTCTATTCTTAGCAATGGCATTAATGACATTGAAACTATGGGAACTTGCAGCACTTGCTATTCCAATTATTTCAATACTGCTAATTCAAACATTGATTATGGCAGCTTATGCTTATTTTGTTACATTTAACTTTAATGGAAAAGACTATGATGCTGCTGTTATAGCAACAGGACATTGTGGATTTGGACTTGGAGCAACTCCAAATGCAATGGCTAACATGGAAGTATTTACTAAAGAAAATGGACCTGCAACAAGGGCTTTCTTTGTTTTGCCTATAGTTGGAGCATTATTTATAGATTTTACAAACGCAACAGTAATAACATTTTTCATCAATATGTTTAAATAATAACTTATTGTTGAACTTTCTATATTTTGTTGTGAAAACCCTAACTCACAAGGGCTGGTCTTTTATGACCAGCCTTATTTTTATATATTTATTTATACTATATTTTAAACAAAAAGTGAAACAATATATAAATTAACAACTTACAAGAATAAACTTGTGAGACAAATAAAAATGAATATGTTAAAATTAATATGGGAAATAAAAACTACAGTTACAGCTGTAGTTTTTATAGGGTATGACAAAATTATCCAGAAAATTCAGATAATTTTTTTATTATTCCAAGGAAAATTATATTTAATTTATCAAATTTTATCTTTATATTAAAATTATAAATTTTAAACAGAAAAAAGTAAAACAATATATTGTTTAATAGCTTACAAGAATAAACTTGTATATAAATATGAAATGTAAGGGAGGAGAAAAGTATGATAACAAGTTTTGAAATATTTTTAAAAGTGGCTGAAGAACTAAGTGTAAGCAGAGCAGCAGCAAGATGTTTTGTGACACAGCAGTGTGTGAGTGATCATATAAAGCGGCTAGAAGAAGATTATGGAATTTTGCTTTTCAATAGAAAACCACATTTTTCCCTTACAGAAGCAGGAAAAGTGCTTTATGAATCTGTGTTAGAGATACAAAAAGTAGAGGAAGATATAAAAATAAAATTCAATAGATTAAAAAATAATAAAAAACTTATTGTAGGAATGAATGCTACAAGAATAAGTCTTATACTTCCAGAACTTCTTCCAGTATATAATGAAATATTTCCAGATGTAGAAATATCTTTTGTAATGCATGAAACACGAGTACTTGAACAAATGATGTTAAAAGGAGATATTGATATATTTGTTGGAGTAAATGCGAACAGCAGTTCAAAGTATAATTCTGATCTTCTTGGAATGGAAAAAATAAATATAATAATTTCTTCCAAACTTTTTAAAAAGAATTTCAGTTCAAAAGATTTAGCAAAAATGAAAAAAGGAGTTGACTTTTCTGAATTTAAAAATATTTCTTTTGCAAGAGAACCTGGTTGGAGCAGAATAAACGATTTGATAGACTTTTATTCAAAACGTGAAGCTGTATATTTAAAACCATTGTATTATACAAGAGATTATGATACTCAGATGGCCTTATGTTCCTCAGGGCTTGTAGCAGTGGTTTGTCCTGGTATGATAACCAAGAAAATTTTAGAACATAATGAAAAGAATTCTAAAGAAAATGAGATATTTATATTTCCTTTAAATAATCAAACTGAACTTTTAAAAATAGAATTGATAACTTTAAAAAGGTCAGATGAGAGTGAATATAAAACTAAATTTATAGAACTTTTGAAAAAGTATATGAAAGAAAATATAAATTAAATATACAAAAATATTTTTAGTGAATAAAAAATAAAGGATAGTATTATTTTGTATAGAGGTTTTCTCAGTATTTACAAATATTCTAATATATGGTAAAATTTGTAGTAATATAAATTTTTAGGAGGGGCTTTTTAATGATCGGAATAGGAATAGTAGGTCTTCCAAATGTAGGGAAATCTACACTTTTTAATGCTATAACTAAAGCTGGAGCTGCTGAAGCTGCAAACTATCCTTTTTGTACAATAGAACCAAATGTGGGAATGGTAACAGTACCAGATAAAAGACTTAATCAACTTTCTGCTATAATTAATCCACAAAGAGTTGTACAGGCAACTGTTGAGTTTATAGATATTGCTGGACTTGTAAAAGGAGCAGCTAAGGGAGAAGGACTTGGAAATAAATTTCTTTCAAATATAAGAACAACTGCTGCTATATGTCAAGTAGTAAGATGCTTTGAAGATGAAAATGTTATTCATGTAAGTGGATCAGTAGATCCTATCAGAGATATAGAAATTATAAATACAGAGCTTATTTTTGCTGATATGGAAACTATAGAAAAAGCTATTGAAAAACATAAAAAATTAGTAACAAGTAAAAATAAAGAATCAATAGAATTGATGCCAGTGCTGTTAAAGTGTAAAGAACATCTTGAAAGTTTTCAGTTATTGAAAATATTACCTTTAACTTCAGAAGAAATGGAATTATTGAGAACATATCAATTACTTACTTTAAAACCTATGATATTTGCAGCAAATGTATCTGAAGATGATTTAGCAACTGGAAATGAATATGTTGAAAAAGTAAAAGAATATGCTGAAACAGTCGGGTCACAAGTAGTAATAGTTTCTGCAAAAGTGGAGGCAGAGCTTCAAGAAATGGATGATGAAGATGAAAAACAAGAATATTTAGAAGCTTTAGGAGTAGAAGAAGCAGGACTTAATAGACTTATAAGGGCAGGATTTAAACTTTTGGGACTTCAAACTTATTTTACAGCTGGGGTAAAAGAAGTAAGAGCTTGGACTATAAAAATAGGAGATACAGCACCTAAAGCAGCTGGAGAAATTCATACTGATTTTGAAAAGGGATTTATAAGGGCTAAAGTTGTTTCTTTTGATGATTTTATTAAGTATTCTGGGTGGAAAGGCTCACAAGAAGCTGGAGTATTAAGATTAGAGGGAAAAGAATATATAGTAAAAGATGGAGATTTAATGGAATTCTTGTTTAATGTTTAAAATAAAATCCTTGTGAAGAAATTTTACTTGACAAGGTTTAAAAAAATTAGTAAAATATCTAGGTATAGATTGGAGGGGGTTGTCTTGAAATTAAGAGTTAAAGATTTTAGCGGCGTTCTTAACAATACTATAAAGTTTGATTTTTATGCAGAAAATATTGGTGATATTGAACTTTCAGATAAAATACATGTAATTGGAAGTGCAGTTTCTGATAACAATGGTAAAATAGAAGTAAGTGGAGAATATTCTACAAAAACTATTGTTCAATGTGTAAGATGTTTAAAAAATATTGAAGTAGATTTAAATGGAGAATTTACAGGAAGTTTTCTGGATGAAGCAGCATATAGGCAATATATGAAAAATTTGAAAATGGAATGTGAAATAAACAGCAATGAAATTTATGATGAAATCATAGATGGAGAAATAGATTTATTGGGATTAATACGAGAGTATATAATACTTGATCTGCCCCCATACCCACAATGTAATCCTGAATGCGAAGACGATTCTGAAATAGAAAAGTATAGTGATAATGGGATAGATTCAAGGTGGCAGCAATTATTACAAATAAAAAATTAATTTTTTAAATATGAGTGTAGTAGGAGGGAAACTAAGATGGCAGTACCTAAGAAAAAGACATCTAAGGCTAAAAAGAACATGAGAAGATCTCATCACGCTTTAACTGGAACTGGTTTAGCAACTTGTGAAGTTTGCGGAGCACCAAAAAGACCTCACAGAGTTTGTTTAAGCTGTGGAGACTATAATGGTAAAAAAGTTTTAGCTGGAGACGCTGAGTAATCAACGTAAGATGCAAATTAAATAAAAAAAGACAAGAAACATAATCTTGTCTTTTTTTATATGCATATATTTTTTTAAAATTATTGAAATATCTAGTTTTCTATTTCGAAAAAGTAATGTATAATATATGAGAAAATGTTTTTTTATTTTAGGGAGGAAAGAATGAGAATAGCTTTAGATGCTATGGGTGGAGACAATGCTCCAGTAGAAACAATCAAGGGAGCAGTAGCCGCTTTGAGTGAAATAGAAAAGTTACAACTTGTATTAGTTGGAAAAAAAGAGGTAATTGAAGCTGAACTTTCTAAATATAAGTATTCTAAAGAGAGAATAGAAATAGTAGATACAAGAGAAGTAATAGAGATGACTGATGATCCTGTAACAGCAGTAAAAACTAAAAAAGATTCTTCTATGAATAAAACTCTTGAACTTGCAAAAGAAGGAATTGTAGATGCTTCTGTTTCAGCAGGCAATACAGGAGCCTTGATTACAGCTAGTCAACTTAAATTAAAGAGAATAAGAGGAGTATTAAGACCAGCTATTGCAACTATGTTTCCTAATAAAAAGGGACATATGTTAATGCTTGATGTAGGAGCTACAGCAGATTGTAAACCTGAATTTCTTAATCAATATGCCATGATGGGTTCTAAATATGTAGAAATTCTTTTGGGAAGAAAGCAGCCTAAGGTAGGACTTTTAAATATAGGAACAGAAGAAGGAAAAGGAAATGAAGTAACAAGAGGGGCATATGAACTTTTAAAGGAAAACAAAATGATTAATTTTGTTGGAAATGTTGAAAGTACAGAAGTAATGAATGGTGAAATAGATGTTGTTGTAACAGATGGGTTCACTGGAAATATGGTTTTAAAAACTGCAGAAGGAATTGCAAAGTTTGTACTGAGTATAATAAAAACAGAAATTAAAAAGAGTGTTATTTATATGTTAGGAGCTCTTTTGCTTCGCCCTGCTTTAAAGATGATAAAATTAAAAATGGATTCTTCTGAATATGGAGGAGCAATATTTTTAGGACTTAATGGTCTTTCTATAAAAGCACATGGAAATTCAGATTCAAATGGAATAAAAAATGCAATAAAAGTTGCAAATAGATTTGCTGAAATAAACTTTGTAGAAGAATTAAAGAAAGTCATAGATATTGACAAAGAAGAAACAAATTAGGAGGTAGAATGGAATTTAAAAGTGTAGGGATCAAAGGAATGGGATATTATGTTCCAGAGAGAATTATGTCTAACTTTGATTTTGAAAAAATATTAGATACTAGTGATGAGTGGATAAGAACAATGACAGGAGTAGAGGAAAGAAGATTTGCGGCTCCTGAAGAAGCAACCTCTGATCTTTGTGTAAAGGCAGCTGAAAAAGCATTGACGGTTGCAGGGATGACTATAGAAGATATAGACATGATAATTGTAGCCACAGTTACACCAGACTACCCTGTTCAAAGTACAGCATGTCTTGTACAATATAAAATGGGAGCAAGAAATGTACCATCTTTTGATGTGAATGCTGCATGTAGTGGATTTATATATTCTCTTACTATAGCAGGTTCGATGATAAGAAGTGGAATATATAAAAATGTTTTGGTTATTGGAGCAGAAGTTCTTTCAAGAATCTTGGATATGACCAATAGAAGTAATTGTATTCTTTTTGGAGATGGTGCAGCAGCAGCAGTTGTATCTGAAGTAGAAGAAGGATATGGAATGCTTTCTACATATTTAGGAGCAAAAGGAGAAGATGATTATATTCTTAAAATACCAGCAGGGGGAAGTAAAAAGCCAAATGATGCTGACACAATAGCAAATAGAGAAAATTTCCTTGTAATGAAAGGATCAGAAGTTTTTAAATTTGCAGTACATGCTCTTCCTTCAGCAACAAATAAAGCTCTGAAAATAGCTAATGTCAAATCTGAAGAATTGAAAATGATATTTCCACATCAAGCTAATGTAAGGATAATAGAATCAGCAGCTAAAAGAATTCATGTTCCTATGGATAAGTTTTATATGAATATTCAAAGATATGGAAATACTTCAGCAGCTTCTGTAGGAATTGCCTTGGGGGAAGCACTTGAAAAAGGAATTCTTGAAAAAGGAGATTTAATTGCTCTTACAGGATTTGGTGCTGGACTCACTTATGGATCAATTGTTATGAAATGGGCTTATTAATTATTGACATATTTTGAATGCTGTGATATATTAAAAAAACAGGTGTAATTAATAAGGGGGCTTTTTATGTCAAAAATTGCTTTTATATTTCCAGGACAAGGAACACAATATGTTGGAATGGGAAAAGAACTTTATGAGAACAGTGAACTGGCAAGAAAAGAGTTTGACAGTCTGTTTTCAAAGTTGGATTTTGATCTTAAAACAATAATGTTTGAGGGACCAGAAGAAGCGTTGAAAGAAACAAAAAATACTCAACCGGCTATCGTTTCTATGAGCCTTATACTTACAAAATTATTAGAAGCTAAAGGGATAAAACCTGATTATGTTGCTGGACATTCAGTCGGAGAATATGCAGCTTTTGGTGCAGCAGGCTATTTAAGTACAGAAGATACAGTGAAACTTACAAGTGCAAGAGGAAAGTTTATGAATGATACAGCTGTAAAAGTAAATGGTGGAATGGCTGCAATCATTGGACTTGACTCAGAAAAAATAAAGGAAGTTTTAGAAAATATTGAAGGAATAGTAGAAGCTGTAAACTTTAATGAACCAAATCAAACAGTAATAGCTGGGCAAAAAGATGCTATAGAAAGAGCATGTATAGTTTTAAAAGAGGCTGGTGCAAGAAGAGCAATGCCACTGGCTGTATCAGGACCTTTCCATTCTTCTTTGATGAAAGAAGCTGGAGAAAAGTTAAAAGAAGAAGCAGAAAAATTTACTTTCCAAATAACAGATATAAAACTTGTAGCTAATACTACAGGAGATATTTTAAATAGTATTGAAGATATAAAAAATGAGATATATGCTCAAAGTTTTGGACCAGTTAAATGGGTAGATACTATAAAAAAATTAAAATCTGAGGGAGTAACAAAAATTTATGAAATAGGCCCAGGTAAAGTATTGGCAGGACTTGTAAAGAAAATCGACAAGGAAATGGAAATAAAAAATATAGAAAAACTTGAAGATTTGGAAAATTTAATGTAAAATCTAAGTATAATGCATAGATAAAGAATTTTAAGGAGGAAAAAAATGTTAGATAAAATAAGAGAAATTGTAGTAGAACAATTAGGGGTTGACGCTGAACAAGTAACTCCAGAAGCTAACTTTGTAGAAGATTTAGGAGCAGATTCACTAGATACAGTTGAATTAATAATGGCTTTTGAAGAAGAATTTGATGTAGAAATTCCTGATACAGATGCTGAAAAAATTAAAACTGTACAAGATGTTATGGATTACATTGAATCAAAAAGATAAGAAAATCTAATATATTAAGAAACGGGGTATGAATGTACCCCGTTCCTTATATATACCATAATTATAAAAATAGAGGTGAGAATGTGAAAAGAGTAGTAGTTACTGGACTTGGATTGATAACTGCATTGGGGACTGGTTTAGAAAAAAGTTGGAAAAGAATATTGGCAGGAGAAACTGGAGTAGGACTTATAGAGTCATATGATACTACAGATATGCCTGTAAAAATAGCAGCTGAAGTAAAGGATTTTGATCCATTAGAATTTGGGATTGAAAAAAAAGAAGTTAAGAAATTAGCTAGAAATACACAATTTGCTATTGCTGCAACTAAAATGGCACTGGAAGATTCAGGACTTGTTATAGATGAAAATAATTGTGAAGATATAGGTGTAATTGTTTCTTCTGGTATAGGAGGAATAGAAATATTTGAAGGACAGCATCAAACTATGCTGGAAAAAGGAGTAAAAAGAATATCTCCATTTACTATACCTGGAATGATTTCTAATATGGCAGCAGGGAATATAGGAATATACTTTGGTGCAAAAGGACCAAATAAATCTATAGTTACAGCTTGTGCAGCAGGAACTCATTCAGTTGGGGATGCTTTTGAAATGATAAAATCAGGAAGAGCCAAAGCAATGATAGCAGGTGGTACAGAAGCTTCAATTACTCCATTTGCAATGAATGCTTTTGCTAATATGAAAGCTTTATCTACTAGAAATGATGAGCCTCAAAAAGCTTCAAGACCATTTTCAGCAGATAGAGATGGTTTTGTAATGGGAGAAGGAGCTGGAATTCTTATTCTTGAAGAATTAGAATCTGCAAAAGCAAGAGGAGCTAAAATATATGCTGAGGTAGTTGGATATGGAGAAACTTGTGATGCATATCATATAACTGCTCCTGCTGATGGTGGAGAAGGAGCTGCAAGAGCTTTTAAAATGGCATTAAAAGAGGGAAATATTGAAATGAACGATGTTGACTATATAAATGCTCATGGAACTTCTACACCTGCAAATGATAAAAATGAAACTATGGCAATAAAAACTGTATTTGGTGAAAGAGCTAAGGATCTTTTAGTTTCTTCTACTAAAGGAGCAACAGGTCATGGATTAGGAGCAGCTGGTGGAATAGAAGCTGTATTAATAGCTAATACTATTTTTACAGGAATTGTGCCACCTACTATAAACTATGACAATCCTGATGAAATTTGTGATCTTAACTATGTACCTAATAAACCAATAGAAAGAGCTGTAGAAGTAGCTATGTCAAGTTCTCTTGGATTTGGAGGACATAACGCTGTAGTTGCAATGAGAAGATATAAATAAGGAGGATAAGTTGAAAAAGAATTATTTGGAGCTTGAAGGAAACTTAGGTTATTCTTTTAATAATAAAGAGCTTTTAAAAAATTCACTTATCCATAGATCTTTTGGAAATGAGCATTGGAGATATAAAAAAATAAGTAATGAAAGACTAGAACTGCTGGGAGATGCAGTTCTAGATCTTGTTGTTACTGAATATTTGTATAAAAGCCATGAAAGTTCAACAGAAGGAGACTTAGCCAAAATAAAATCTATGGTTGTAAGTGAACCTGTATTGGCATCTATTTCTAAAAAAATGGATGTTGGAAAATATCTTCTTTTAAGTAAAGGAGAAGAAATGACAGGGGGAAGAGAGAGAAGTTCTATATTGGGTGATGCATTTGAAGCAATATTGGGAGCAATATACCTTGATTCAGATTTTGAAACAGCAAAAAAATATGCTTTAAGTCATATAAAAGATTCAATAGATCATGTAGATAAAAATGAAGATATATTAGACTTTAAAACTATACTTCAAGAATATAGCCAAAGAGAATATAAAATAATACCCTCTTATGAAGTAATAAGGGAAACTGGGCCTGATCATCAAAAAATATTTGAAATTGAAGTAAAAATTGGTGAAAGAACAGGTAGAGGAACAGGAAAAAATAAAAAGAGTGCAGAACAGTCAGCAGCTAAAGAATTATGTAAAAAGTTAGGTGTAAAAACACATGAAGCATTATAATATTCCAATTTTCATAAGTCATTTTGGGTGTCCTAATGCCTGTGTTTTTTGTAATCAAAAGAAAATAAATGGACGCGAAACTGATGTGACAATGGAAGATTTGAAAGAAATAATAGAAACATATTTAGAAACTCTGCCAAAGAATTCCAAAAAAGAAGTGGCTTTTTTTGGTGGAACTTTTACAGGGATCTCTTTTGATCTCCAGAGACAATATCTAGAGACAGTACATAAATATATAAAAGAAGGTTTGATAGATGGAATAAGGTTATCTACAAGACCTGACTGTATAAATAAAGAGATAGTGGAACAGTTGAAAAAATATGGGGTGACTTCAGTGGAACTTGGAGTTCAGTCTTTAGATGAGAAAGTGCTTAAAGCTACAGCAAGATATTATCCTGTAGAAACAGTAGCTAAAGCTTGCAGTTTACTGAAAAAATATAATATTGAATTAGGAATACAATTAATGATAGGACTTCCAGAATCAACATTTGAAAGCGATTTTTTGACAGCAAAAAGAGCTTTGAAAATGAATCCAGATGCAGCAAGAATATACCCTACTCTTGTTATAAAGGGAACAAAGATGGAAGAAATGTTTAAAAATGGAGAATATGAAGCCTTATCTATAGAGGAAGCAATAGAAAGAACTAGGAAAATATATTCACTTTTGGAAATAAATGGAGTAAATGTCATAAGAGTTGGACTTCAGCCAAGTGAAGATTTACGAGAAGAAGGTGTAGTTTTAGGTGGACCATTTCATCCTGCTTTCAGAGAACTTGTAGAAACAGAAATTTATTATAAATTTTTTAGTTTGATAGTTAAAAAAGAAAAAAGGTTAGATATAAGAGCAAACGAAAGAAATATATCAAAATTGGTAGGAATAAAAAAAGCAAATAGAATGAGATTGAAGGAATATTTTAATATAAAAATAGACAATGGTATTGGAAAAGATGAAGTTGTTGTAAATGACAGAATATATTCAAGACTAGATATCCTTGGAAAGGAGATTAATGAATCAGATAGTAATTAATATAGATGAATTTCAATCCAGAGCAGCAATAATAGAAGATGGAAAAGTTGTAGAGATACTTGTAGAGAGAGAAGAAGAAGGAAGAATAAATGGAAGTATATATAAAGGAAAAGTGGCTAATGTTCTTCCAGGGATGGAATCAGCTTTTGTAAACATTGGATTAGAAAAAAATGGTTTTCTTTATGTAAATGATTTGAGAGAGTTTGAAGAAAAATATTTGGATGGAATATTAAATAGCAGCAGACCTATTGAAGATATATTAAATGTAGGAGATGATGTAGTGGTACAGATACTCAATGAGCCTCGTGGTACAAAGGGAGCTAGAGTCACTACACATTTTACAATACCAGGAAAATATCTTGTGCTTATGCCCAACAATGATCATATAGCTATTTCAAAAAAAATAAAAGATGAAAAGGAAAGAGAGAGGTTAGAGAGTATATTTAAAGAAATAAAACCTGAAAATATGGGTGTGATAATAAGAACTGCCGCTTTCGGGAAAAGTGAATTTCATTTTGAAAGAGAAATAGAATATCTTGTAAAAAAATGGGAAGACATAGAAAAGAAGATAAAAGGGGCTAAAATAGGAGAAATACTGTATAAAGATAATGGAATTATTACTACAGTATTAAGAGATATTTTTTCCAATGATATAGATGAGCTTATTGTAGATAATGAAGAAGTGTATTGGGAAGTTATAGATTATATTAATGCTTTTAGTGAAAAAACTCTTAAAACAAAAATAAAATTATACAAAGATGGAAGAGATAAAGATATTTTTGACTTGTATGGAATAACTGAAGAAATAGATAAAGCTCTTAATGAAGTAGTTTGGTTAGAGTGTGGAGGATATCTTGTTATCCAAAAAACAGAAGCTCTTATCAGCATTGATGTAAATACAGGAAAAAATACAGGAAGCTTAAATCTTGAAGAAACAGTTGTAAATACAAATATAGAAGCAGCTAAAGAGATACCTAGACAACTTAGATTGAGAAATTTTGGTGGAATAATAATAATAGACTTCATTGATATGAGAGTGGAAGAAGATAAAATAAAAGTACTGGAAGCTTTAGAGAAACATTTACAAAAGGATAGAATAAAAAATAATATAGTACATTTTACTGATCTTGGACTTGTAGAAATGACAAGAAAACGTTCAGGGAAGCCATTAGCATATTATTTTCAGGAAGTATGTCCTCATTGTAATGGAACAGGAAAAATTAAATCACAAGATGCACTTATTCACGAACTTATGAAGGAAATTAAGATGTGTTCTGAGGATAAAGATATTAGTACAATAAAAGTAAAATTATCAAAAACGCTTATAGAATCTTTTAAAGAAATATATTTTGAAATTATTAAAGAGTTCTTAAAAATGAAGAAAAAGGCTATAGAATTAGAAGTGGATACAAATAATAGTTGCCAATATGAAATAATTCTGGTTAAATAGAGGAGAGAACTATGAAAATAGGTGTTTATGCTGGAAGCTTTGATCCTATAACTAAAGGTCATTATGATGTTATAAAAAAATCATTAAAAATAACAGATAAGCTTATTGTGGCAGTTATGAACAATAGTAATAAAAAAGGCTGGTTTTCTCTTGAAGAGAGAAAAAATATGATAAAACTTCTGGTTGGAGAAAATAATGATAAAATAGAAGTAAAAAGTTTTGATGGACTTCTGATAAATTTTATGAAAGAAAACGGGGCAGATATAATAATTAGAGGATTGAGAGCAGTTTCAGATTATGAATATGAGCTTGGATATGCTTTTGCCAATCATGACCTTTCTTATGGAGAAGTAGAAACAGTATTTATTCCAGCTGCAAGAGAATATATGTATTTAAGTTCTAGTTCTGTAAGAGAAGCCGCTATGGTAGGAGCTAGACTTGATATATTTGTAGATGATAAGATAGCTGAGATAGTGAAGCAAAAAGCAAAAACTATCAAAGAATAGGAGAAAAAGTGGCTAAAAATAAAAGTTTTTATGTTTGCAGTGAATGTGGATATAAATCATCTAAATGGATGGGAAAGTGTCCTCAATGCAATGAATGGGGTACTTTTGAAGAAGAAATAGAGATAACATCAGCAGGTGCTCCTGTAGTTTCTTCAGCTGTTTCTGTGAAAGAAACTTCTGAAAAAGTATATTCATTTTCAGATATAAAAATGGAAGATATGTATAGGTATAAAACCGGAGTAGAAGAATTTGACAGAGTACTTGGAGGAGGACTTCTTCAAGGGGAAGTAGTCTTGGTAACAGGAAATCCTGGGATAGGGAAATCAACGCTTCTGCTTCAAGTTGCTGATAAATATACATCCTATGGAACAGTCATATATATTTCGGGAGAGGAGTCACCTTCTCAAGTAAAAAATAGAGGAGAAAGACTTAAAATAAGTGCTAAAGATTTATTCCTTATGGCTGAAACAGATGTTTCAAATATCTATGAGTATCTTATAGCTAAAAAACCTAAAGTAGTAATAGTAGATTCAATACAGACATTATATAATTCATCAATAGACTCGATACCAGGTACACCTACACAAATCAGAGAATGTACTTTAAAAATAATTGAACTTGCTAAAAAATATAATATATCATTTTTTATAGTAGGACATATAACTAAAGATGGAAAAGTAGCAGGGCCAAAAATGCTTGAACACATGGTGGATGCTGTATTTAACTTTGAAGGAGAAGAGGGGCTTTTTTACAGGATTTTAAGAAGTACTAAAAATAGATTTGGATCAACTAATGAATTGGCTGTTTTTAGTATGGAAGAAGATGGAATGAAAGAAATAAAAAATTCTTCAGAATACTTTTTGAGTGAAAGAGATGAAAAAAATGCAGGAAGTATGGTAGTTCCGGTTTTAGAAGGAACAAAGGTATTTCTTTTAGAAATACAGACACTTCTTACAGAATCAAGCATAGGGATACCCAAAAGAATAGTTCAAGGATTTGACAGAAACAGGATACAAATACTTACTGCAATAGCAGAAAAAAAGATGAATATGAGCCTTGCCATGAAAGATATGTTTGTAAATATTCCAGGAGGCTTGAATATAGAGGATCCAGCAGCAGATTTAGCTGTTCTCATATCACTCTTGTCTGTATACAGAGGTGTGGAAATAAGTCAGAAAATAGCAGCTATTGGAGAGTTAGGATTGAGAGGGGAAATCAGAAAAGTTTTTTTTATTGAAAAAAGGCTGAAAGAATTAGAAAAGTTAGGATTTAAAGGAGTATATATTCCAGAAGCTAATAAAAAAGAAATAGAAAAAAACAGTCATAAATATAAATTAAAATTAATATATTTAAAAAATTTAGAAGAACTTTTAGAAAGGATGAACAAGGATGGTCAATAAAAAACTTGAAGAAATGCTCTTGCAAATAACTCCTGGAACACCTCTGAGAGAAGGAGTGTACAATATCATTGATGCAGGAATAGGAGCATTAATAGTGGTTGGTATGGATGAAGCGGTAGAAAAAATGCTTGATGGTGGTTTTTATATAAACTGTGAATATACACCAGAGAGAATATTTGAATTGGCTAAAATGGATGGAGCTATAATAGTTGACGAAGAGTGCAAAACAATTATATATGCAAATGTACATCTTCAAGTTGACAGAAAATATTCATCTGAAGAAAGTGGAACTAGACATAGGACAGCACAAAGAGCGGGTAAGCAGACTAATAAATTAGTGATAGCTGTATCTGAAAGAAGAAAAACTATAAGTTTATATAAGGGAGAAATGAGATATAAACTTAAGGATATGTCTGAAATAATGAATGAAGCATCACAGGCTTTGAAAACTATGGAAAGATACAGATATGTATTAGATAAATCATTGGCAAATCTAACTATATTAGAACTTGATGATATAGTGACTATTTATGATGCTGCATTGGTTTTACAGAGATTTGAAATGATGATGAGAATAGAAGAAGAACTAAAAGGATATGTACTGGAACTGGGAGCAGAAGGAAGATTAATAGAGCTTCAATTGGAAGATTTGGCTCAGGATATACATGAAGAGATGCTTGAATTTTTAAGTGACTATAAAAGCGAAGAAGTTGAATACGAAAACATTATTATACAGCTTAGAGAATTTAATAATACAGAACTTCTTGAGATTGAAAATTTTGCAAGTGTACTTGGATATAAGAAAAGTTACAGCAGCCTAGATAATAAAATAAGTCCTAAAGGGTATAGAATTCTTGGGAAAATAAGTAAACTTACAAAGAAAGATATTGAAAAACTTGTATCAAACTATGGAGAACTTTCTTCTATTCAAGAAGCTCCTATTGAAGAATTATCAGATACAAAATTGAGTAAATTAAAGATAAAAGCTATAAAAAACGGGCTTAAAAGACTTAAATTTACAGTAGAATTAGAAAAATAAAATATTTGAGGATAACCTTTAAGTAAAAGTATAATTTTATAGGTTATCCTCTTTTTTAGTTTTTTATTTCACTTAATTGCTCATAAAGGATTTCCATAGTTTCAAAAAGTCTAGGAGATCCTCTCAAAAAATCAATAGCATCAAATACAATGATATTTTTATTTTTAGCAGCTTTTGTTTCAGATAAAAGAGGATTTACTTTCAATAATTCCTCAGCTCCTCCAACATTTTTTGAAATAATAATAATATCTAAATCTTTTGCTAAAATATGTTCAGATGATATTATTGGCATATTTCCAGTGAGGTCACCAGCAATATTTTTTACTCCCATATATGTTAATGCTTTTCCTGGAAGATATTTATTGCTGAAAGAAACCAATGGAGAAGCAGAATAAACTATCATTCCTTTTAAATTTAAAGGATTTGCTTTCTCTTTTTCTTTTATATTTTTTAACTTTTTATTACTTTCTTTATATAAAATATTTGCCTCTTCTTTTCTATCTAGTAGAATTCCAAATATATTTATACTTTCTAATATTGTATCAGGACTTTTTAGAGAATTATGAAAGATAAACGGAATATTTAATTCTTTTAATGAGGATGCTAGTACAGAATCTTCAGTTAATATTACCAAATCTGGTTCTAAAGATATAATTTTTTCAAATGAAGGCTTATGTGGGGTACCAACAGAAATAAGTTTTTCTGTTTTCTCATATGGCCACACTTTACTTTGAGAATTTTTTACAATTCCAGCTATACATTCTTCTCCATTGAGCATAAATATAGTTTCAGCTACAGCTAAATCTATAATTACAACTCTATTGTATTTTTTTAATTCTATAGAATTTCCAAAAGTATCATGCAGAAAATTCTCTTTAATTTCATAAGAATATAAAGATATACTGGTAAAAAAAGAGATTATAAGTATTATTATTTTTTTCACTTTCACTACTCCTTCTTTTGACTATAAAGCCTCTTTAATTTTAGTTGAAATATTACTTCAAAAAGAAACAGAATTATATTAAGATATATTATTTCTATATCTTAATATAAATTTTTTTATTTCTTAGGAAATTATAATTTGATAAATTTGTTGAAAAAATAAAAAATGTTAATTATTTTGTATTCATATTAGATATATTAATTGAATAAGATTAAAATTGACAGCACAAAAAAGCTGATTGTTAATCAGCTGTTTAGCGATATTCTTTCCAGCAAATGGAGCCTGTATGTATATTAAAATATGATATTTTTTTAACTTTCATTCTGGCATTACATTTAAAACAATAAAAAGGATTTACTCCAAAAGCGTTCCATATTTCAAGTTGATAAAAAGTAGAATTGGAATATTTAGAGACATATTTTCTCATGAATTTCATGATGTTTTTAAGTTCTGATTTAATATTTCTAGAATAGATTCCAAAGCGCCTAATCATTTTGAAATGTTTAGGGGGAATGTGAATAATTAATTTGGAAAGAAATGTTTCCACATCTAAAGTAAGCTCAATTCTTTGTTTATCATCAGCAAGACTTTCATAATAGAAAGTAACCTTATTATCATAGAAATCAACAATTTTATATTCTGCGATAGGAGCTCTTGACAGATATCTGCCAATATATTTAATTGCATAAATATTATTATTTAAATCATTTTTTGCAACATTGAAAAAGAATCTTGTATTTTTGCGATAAAGGTAGTTAGCAGCAGCATAAGCTTTAGCTTTAATTTCAGGCTTGTCATAATTTCCAGATTTAACAATATCAATAACCATTTTTTTCCATTGTCCAGCAATGGAATTGACATGAAAATATTTTTTTTCAAGAAATTGGAAGTTTTTATTGAATCCACCTAAAGTAACAATAGCATGAATATGAGGGTTCCATTTAAGATCGCGCCCAAAGGTATGAATAACAGTAATCAATCCATAATGAATGATATCTGAGTTAGTAAAGTATTTAGAGGAATATTTTGAAATTTTATGAATTCTTTGATTTTTTGCTTTAATGTTATGAAATTGATATTTAAAAACATCATTAACAGCATAAGCAAGCTTAGTTAAAAGGTCTCTATCATAGAAGAAAAACATTCTAAGTTCTTCAGGAATAGTAAAAAGGACACTTCTATGTTTAACATCAATAAGAGAAGTGGAAGTTTTTTCAGTTCAAACAGCAGAATAACGTTTACCACAGGAAGGACAAAATCTAGATTTACAAGTAACTTTAATTTTATGCGCCTCATGACACTTAGGGCATTGAAGAGAGAGAAAAGATTTATCAATAGAACAAGCTAAGAATTTTTGAATAGTCTGTTTAACATCCTCAAAATGTTCATTTTTAAAATATTTCTTGATTTTACCTAAAAGATTTGTTATATTGACTTTAGAGATAATATGTTTGATTTGCATGAATGTCTCCTTTGTATAATTAGGGTGGTAACTATATTATACAAAAAAGAGAGCTGAGTAAAACATTTTTTTTAAATGTTACTCAGCTTTTTTTATTTCTTAGGAAATTATAATTTGATAAATTTGTTGAAAAAATAAAAAATGTTAATTATTTTGTATTCATATTAGATATATTAATTGAATAAGATTAAAATTGACAGCACAAAAAAGCTGATTGTTAATCAGCTGTTTAGCGATATTCTTTCCAGCAAATGGAGCCTGTATGTATATTAAAATATGATATTTTTTTAACTTTCATTCTGGCATTACATTTAAAACAATAAAAAGGATTTACTCCAAAAGCTTTCCATATTTCAAGTTGATAAAAAGTAGAATTGGAATATTTAGAGACATATTTTCTCATGAATTTCATGATATTTTTAAGTTCTGATTTAATATTTCTAGAATAGATTCCAAAGCGCCTAATCATTTTGAAATGTTTAGGGGGAATGTGAATAATTAATTTAGAAAGAAATGTTTCTGCATCTAAAGTAAGCTCAATTCTTTGTTTATCATCAGCAAGACTTTCATAATAGAAAGTAACCTTATTATCATAGAAATCAATAATTTTATATTCCGCGATAGGAGCTCTTGACAGATATCTGCCAATATATTTAATTGCATAAATATTATTATTTAAATCATTTTTTGCAACATTGAAAAAGAATCTTGTATTTTTGCGATAAAGGTAGTTAGCAGCAGCATAAGCTTTAGCTTTAATTTCAGGCTTGTCATAATTTCCAGATTTAACAATATCAATAACCATTTTTTTCCATTGTCCAGCAATGGAATTGACATGAAAATATTTTTTTTCAAGAAATTGGTAGTTTTTATTGAATCCACCTAAAGTAACAATAGCATGAATATGAGGGTTCCATTTAAGATCGCGTCCAAAGGTATGAATAACAGTAATCAATCCATAATGAATGATATCTGAGTTAGTAAAGTATTTAGAGGAATATTTTGAAATTTTATGAATTCTTTGATTTTTTGCTTTAATGTTATGAAATTGATATTTAAAAACATCATTAACAGCATAAGCAAGCTTAGTTAAAAGGTCTCTATCATAGAAGAAAAACATTCTAAGTTCTTCAGGAATAGTAAAAAGGACACTTCGATGTTTAACATCAATAAGAGAAGTGGAAGTTTTTTCAGTTCAAACAGCAGAATAACGTTTACCGCAGGAAGGACAAAATCTAGATTTACAAGTAACTTTAATTTTATGCGCATCATGACACTTAGGGCATTGAAGAGAGAGAAAAGATTTATCAATAGAACAAGCTAAGAATTTTTGAATAGTCTGTTTAACATCCTCAAAATGTTCATTTTTAAAATATTTCTTGATTTTACCTAAAAGATTTGTTATATTGATTTTAGAGATAATATGTTTGATTTGCATGAATGTCTCCTTTGTATAATTAGGGTGGTAACTATATTATACAAAAAAGAGAGCTGAGTAAAACATTTTTTTTAAATGTTACTCAGCTTTTTTTATAAGCTTTTTATGATTGGATTATATCAATATAATTATTTTGTGTCAATAAAAATTTGATATTCAAAATAATTTTGCTTTGAAAATATTTTTTAGTATGATAAATAAAAATAAAAGATTTAAATTTTATTAAAAAATTAAAAATAAAGAGGACATTAAAATAAAAATAAAAATAAATTTTTATTTTTTTCAAAAAAACACTTGTATTTTTTTAAAAAAAGGAGTATTATAAAAAAAATAAAAAATTGAGAAAAGGAGTTCAGATATGTATTCAGCAGCTAACATAATAATAAGCATATGTATAATATTGGTTATAATAGTCATTATAAGCAATAAATTTTTATATGCAAAAGATTATGTTAGGGAAAATAGACTGAATTTAAGATATTTAGGATGAAATAGTGAATCTGACTAAATAAATTTAAAATGCAAGTTTAACAGCCTGACAGGGCTGTTTTTTTTTACAAAAATTTTGAAAAATATGGAAGGGGAAAGAAAATGAAAAAGTACATAACAGATCGGATAAGAAGATTAAAAACTGGCAAGATGGTAATGGCATTTGAAAGTAAATTTTGATAGAGAGATGAATAAGGAGATATAAAATGAAATTATTAAATAAATTGAGTGACTTTTTAGGGAAATATTTTATTGTTTTAGTTTTACTTATGGTAGCAGTAGCTATGGTATTGCCACAGGCATTTATCACTTTGGGAAGAACAAGAGTTTTGGGTCAATCTATGGTAACATTAGGGCTTGGTTCTATTATGTTTGTTATGGGACTTACTCTTAATGAAAAAGATTTTAAAGTGATTGTAACAAGACCTAAAGATGTATTTATTGGATGTCTTGCACAGTTCACTGTAATGCCTCTAATGGCCTATTTTCTAGCAAAAACATTAAGGCTTCCTCCTGAATTAGCAGTGGGATTAGTTCTTTTAGGGACTTGTCCAGGAGGAACTGCAAGTAATGTTATGACTTATCTGGCAAAAGGAGATGTAGCTCTTTCAATTGGAATGACTACTGTATCTACATTAGTAGCTCCTCTTTTAACACCAGCTTTAACATATTTGTTAGCTGGAGAATGGGTAGAGATTAATATGTATGCAATGCTTCTTGATATTGTAAAAGTTGTCATTGTTCCTATATTTCTAGGAATGGCAGTACATAAATCATTTGGAGAAAAAATACATAAAGTATCAAAAGTCTTGGTAATTATTCCAATTGTATGTATTTTAATGATTATGGGATTATGTGTTGCACCTAATAAAATGAATCTTATTAATTCTGGAGCTGTGCTTATTATGGCTGTATGCCTTCATAACTGGTTTGGATTTCTTTTAGGATATATTATTGGAATATTTACAAAAATGAACGATTTTAAGAAAAAAGCACTTTCTATTGAAGTTGGATTGCAAAATTCAGGATTAGCAGTAGGATTAGCAGCACAGTTTTCCAATCCTTTATGTGCATTGCCAGCAGCAGTAGCTACTGTAGTACATCAAGTTTCAGGCTCTCTGTTAGCTAATGCATTTTCAGGAAATCTATCATTTAATTTCTTTAAGAAGAGAGTTAAATCAGCAGCAAATATCAGCATGATGAACAAATAATAAAAGGAGATAACAAAAATGTCAAATAGAAGTGTATTTTTACCCAATTATACTGTTGGAGATTCAGCATATAATGAAATTGTGAAAATTTGTTCTAACTATGGAAAAAAAGTTGTATTTATTGGAGGGAGAACAGCTTTAGAAAAAGCAGGAGATTTAGTAAAAAATATGTTAAATAGAAGTAATTTAGAAGTGGTAGATACTTTGTGGTATGGAGGAGAAGCAGCTTATGCCAATGTGGAAAAATTAAAAGAGATGAAATCTGTTCATGAGGCAGATATGGTCTTTGCTTTTGGTGGAGGAAAAGCAATAGATACATGTAAAGTTCTTACTGGAGATTTGAATAAACCTCTGTTTGTATTTCCTACTATCTCATCTACTTGTGCAGCTGTTACATCAGTCTGTGCTATCTATACTGTAGATGGAGTATTTGAAGGATTGTACTGGAGAAGTGCTCCAGCTGAGCATACTTTCATCAATACAAAAATTATAGCAGAAGCACCTGATAAATATTTGTGGGCTGGAATTGGAGATACTCTTGCTAAGGGTTATGAACCTGAATTTTCATCAAGAAGAAGAAAATTGAATCATCCTAATGCTTTAGGAGTGACATTGTCTAAACTTTGCCAGGAACCTTTAGTGGAGTATGGCTCAAAAGCGTTGGCAGATTGTAAAGAAAATAGGGCATCTGATGATCTTGAAGAAATTGTTCTGTCTATTATTGTAAATACAGGACTTGTGTCTAATCATGTTATTAATGACTATAACAGCTGTGTGGCTCATGCAATGTGTTATGGATTCTCTAATATGTCAAAGGTAGAGCATAATCATCTTCATGGGGAGATTGTATCATATGGAGTATTGGTGCAGCTAATGTTGGATAACAATACTAAAGAAATAGATAAGCTTCTTCCTTTTTATAAAGAAATAAGACTTCCTACATCTTATAAAGATTTTGGAGTAACAAGAGAAGAGATGGAAGGGGTGTTACAGAAAGCTTCTGAAGTAAATGATGTAAAGGTAGCAGCTGTAAATATTACAAAAGATAAATTGGCAGATGCAGTGGATAGATTAGAGGAGTATGTGAGAGGATAAATTAAAAAAAGAGGCTGTTGCAAATTCAAAATAGCCCAATTACCCAAAAAGCTGACTTGAAGTTTTCTTCTTGTCAGCTTTTTCTTTTAAAATAAAAAAAGGTATAAAATACTAAAAATTTTTTCAAATTTCTAATATAATATACCTATGCAAAAACTAACTAATAATAACATTTTTTTTCAATTAAATCAACCCAAACTTTTTAACTTTTTACAATATGAAATTTCTGATAATGATCCTGTAAGAAAACTTAGCTCAATATTGGAGGGATTAGATTTTAGTAGTTTAATGCAAGTATTTTCTTACAAAACAAAGGTACATCCTATCAGAATGTTTTCTATCATTGTTTATGCCTATTCGCGCAATTTAACTTCTACTAGAGATATAGAAATGGCTTGCCATGAAAATATTAAATTCAGGTTTCTTTTACAAAATTCTAAAATTCCTGTTCACTCTACTATTTCTAGATTTTTAGCAAAAACTGAAGATATTCTTCCAGATCTATTTGAACAATTCATTGAAAAAATTTTTGAAATGGAAGATATTTCTACTGAAACAATATATATTGATGGTACTAAAATTGAAGCATATGCTAATAAATATTCATTTGTTTGGAAAAAATCTATTGAGAAATACAGAGATAGATTAGATGAAAAAATTCTTGAACTAATTTCAAATTTTAATGATGATTTCAACTTACAATATGATAACTTCCTTGGAATACATTTGTATCTTTCTAATTTGAATTTTCAAATAGTCAAAGGTAGAGGAAAGCGAAAATCTAAAGAACAAAAATATTTAGAATTATGTGCAGAATACTTAGAAAAGTATCAAAAATATTCTAATCATTTTAAAAATCTTAATGGTAGAAATAGCTATTCAAAAACTGATATAGATGCTACTTTTATGAGAATGAAAGATGACCATATGAGAAATGGTCAATTAAAACCTGGATATAATCTGCAAATAGGAGTGATTAGTGAATATATTTCTTCAGATGAAATTTTTTCTAACCCTTCTGATTCTAAAACTTTGATTCCATTTTTAGAGAAAATTTCATCTCAAAATTTAGAAGTTAAAAATATTGTAGCTGATGCAGGATATGAAAGTATTTCAAATTATGAATATTTGGAAAAAATGGACTATACTTCATACATAAAACCAATATATTTTGAAAAATCTAAAATCAGAAAGTTTAAAAATGATTTAAACAGAGTAGAAAATTTAATATATAATCATTCTGAAAATAAGCTATTTAGAAAAGATGGATTAGAATTAGAATTTCTATACTCTAACAAAAATAATACAGTTCAATATTTTTGGAATCCTGAAACTAACAAAAAAATTAAGTACAATGCGAGATTTAGAATTTTATCAAATAAATCAAAAGAGAATGTATCAAGCAATTATGGAAAACAATTAAGAATGAACAGAAGTATTCAAGTAGAAGGTGCTTTTGCAGTTTTGAAAGAAGATATGAAATTGCGAAAATTAAAAGTTCGAAGTAAAAAAAGTGTTTTAAGAGAAATATGTTTGTTTTGTATCGCTTACAACTTCAACAGATATCTAAGCAGAAATATAAATAATCGCTTAGGAACAACACTTCACTCATTAAAAGTAGCTTAGATAAATAAAAAATCATCTACTTCTTTTTTTGATACTTAAAAATAAATATAAAAATATAAATTAGCAGAAATCTATAAAATAGATTTCTATTTTTTTATGAAAAATAAGAGAGGCTGCACAAATTAGTTTATCAATCACTAATTTGCAACAGCCCCTTTTCTACAGAGCATACTGAGTGCTATATAAATTGAAATAAAATCCATTTTTATTCATCAATTCATCATGTGTTCCTTGTTCAGCTATTTTTCCATCTTTTAATACAAGAATAAGATCAGCATTTTTAATAGTAGAAAGTCTGTGAGCTATTATGAAACTTGTTCTGCCTTTAATAAGATTAGCAATAGCTTTTTGCAGTCTTATTTCTGTTCTTGTGTCAACTCCACTTGTAGCCTCATCAAGAATCAAAAATTTAGGATCAGAAGCAATAATTCTTGCTATTGTAATAAGCTGCTTCTGACCTTGAGAAAGTATCATATTATCTTCACTGATCATAGTATCATATCCATCAGGAAATTTCATTATAAAGTCATGAGCACAAGCAAGTTTTGCACTTTCTATAACTTTTTCAAATGGAATATCACTGTTTCCATAACTTATATTGTCTTTAATAGTTCCTGTGAACAGCCAGCTGTCCTGAAGTACCATACCAAAAAGTTTTCTTATTTCACTTTTTTTATATTCTTCTATATTTATTCCATCCAGAAGTATTTCTCCAGAAGTTATATCATAAAATCTCATTAGAAGATTTACAATAGTAGTTTTCCCACCACCAGTTGGGCCAACTATAGCAACAACTTCCCCATTTTCAGTTTTAAATGAAAGGTTTTTGAGTACAGGAGTTTTTTCATTATATGCAAAATCTACATTTTTAAATTCTATATTTCCTTTTAAATTATCAAAGTCAATATCTTTTTTACCTATGTCTAAATCTTCATCTTGATCCATGAATTGAAAAAATCTTTCAGCACTGACTAAAACAGTTTGAATAATACTATATGCTTCAGATATGCTTGCTATAGGTCTATTAAACAGTTTAGAGTAAATAACAAAGCTTGAAAGTCCTCCAAGGGTTATTTTACCTTGAAGCATAAATATGGCACCAATCAGTATAATTAGTGAATATCCCAGATTTCCTATAAAGTTAAGTGTAGGAAAATTAAATCCTGCAAGAAAAATTGATTTTATTGCATTTTCTTTATAAGAGGAATTAAGATTTCTAAAAGTTTCAATAGCTCTTTCCTCATATGAGAAAGATTTTACTTCAGCTTGTCCTGTAAGTATTTCATCAATATATCCACTGAGTTTTCCAAGATATTTTTGCTGTACTCTTCTTTTTTCACGGCTTTTTTCTGTTATTTTTTTTAAAAATACCCCAGTAAAAGAAACTAGGAAAAGCTGTATTAGAGTAAGAGAAGGACTAATATATAACATTATTCCTAAAGCGGTAAATATAGTGAGGATATTTACTATTACTCTTGTACCTATTTGAGAAAGAGAACCACTTATATTATCAATATCATTTATCATTATACTTATAATATTTCCTTGTGAAATTCCATCAAAATATTTTAATGGAAATTTATGGATTTTTTCTATTCCATCTTTTCTCATCTTATTTACAATATCCTGTGATATGATATTCATTTTTATGTTTTGTATTAAAGTGAGGACTGCTCCAGTTATATATGAGAAAAGAAGTAATATGGACATTTTTCCAAGCTGAATAAAGTCACTTTTACTCATTTGAAAATGTATTTGATTTATTCCTTTTCCTACAAGATAGGGTCCTACTAAAGTAAGAAGATTTCCTATTATTGCCAGAAAAATCAAAAAAATAAATTCAAGTTTATATTTTTTTAAATAAGGGAGTAGTTTTTTAAATAAATTATACTTCACAATGATTCCCCCCTGGTATACAAATTTCTTGTGATTCACATATTTCTCTATAGATTTCACAATTTTTAGTTAAAGCAGCATGGGAATCAAATCCTACTACTTTTCCATTATCCATTACTATTATTCTGTCCATTTTCATAAGAGAAGCAACTCTTTGGGAAATAGTAAGAATAGTAGTATTTTTAAGATAAGTTTTAAGTTTGTTTTTAAGATTATATTCTGTTATAAAATCTAAAGCACTAAAACTGTCATCAAATATTAGTATTTCAGGTTCTTTGATAAGAGTTCTAGCTATAGAAAGTCTTTGTTTCTGACCACCAGAAAAATTAGTTCCACCTTTAGTCACTTCAGTTTTATACTGGTCAGGAAGCTTTTCAACAAAATCTTTTCCTTGAACTATAGATATGACATTTCTAACAGCTTCATCAGAAGCTTGTTCTTTCCCCCATTTAATATTCTGCTCTATACTTTGAGAGAAAAGAAATGATTTCTGCATTACTATTCCTATTTTATCTCTTAATTCTTTTTCTTTATATTTATTAACATTTATGCCATCTATAAGAATTTCACCTTTAGTTACTTCATAAAATTTAGGAATAAGGGATATAAGAGAAGTTTTACCAGAACCTATACCTCCAATTATTCCAATATTTTCGCCTTTTTTTATTTTTAAATTTATATTTTCAAGAATATAATTATCAGTATTATCATATGAAAATGAAACATCTTTAAATTCAATAACTGTATCTGTGAATATTCTTTCAAATTCTTCTTCTGACATATTAGCTATATCTTCAGAGAGAACTTCTTTAACCCTTCTATATGATATAGCAGTTCTGCTATACAAAGTAAAAAGAAATGAAAGAGCATTCATTGAAAAAAGAAGCATATTAAGATAATTTATAAAAGCTACAACTTCTCCTAAATGCATTTTTCCATAGTTTACTCTGATACCTCCAAACCATAGAACAGCAACAACTCCAATATTCATTATAAGAGTAATAAATGGGAGTTTACTCGCCATAAGATTGTCAGCTTCAATTGTTTTTAGTTTAAGATCATCATTTTTTTCCTTAAATCTTTCAGCTTCAATTTTTTCTTTTGAAAGAGCACGAATGACTCTGATACCTGTAAGGTTTTCTCTCATTACAAGAGTAAGATTATCAAGTTTTTTTTGTACTTCAGCATAAATATCAAAAGATTTTTTCATGTAATACATAGTAATTCCAACAATAGCTGGGACTATGAATATGAAAAGTATAGCAAGAACAGGATTGATGGATACAGCCATGATTACAGCTCCTATACCTGTTACAAGGCCTCTCAACACCATTCTTATACACATAAGAAACATATTCATAATCTGATCTACATCTTTAGTTATTCTTGTAATAAGAGATGCTTGAGTAAATTTATTAAGATGTACAAAGTTGAAACTTTGTATTTTAGTAAACACTTTATCTCTAAGAGAAGCACCAAAATTTTGAGTTGAATGGACAGAAAAATAATTGCAGAAGATAGAACATATATATCCAACCAATGCAATAGCTACCATGATTCCACCCATTTTAGTAATATATGTTAAATCTTTATTAGAAACACCTATATCTATAATTTTAGCCATTATCAAGGGAAGAGATAGATCACAGAATGCTTCTCCCATTTTAAAGAGCGAGGCTAATATAGATTTAGGTATAAAAGGTTTAAAAATTTTGAACATCATTCCTCCCACATATTTATGTATATTTTCCATCTATAATTTTACCATAAAAAATGAAAGAAAAAAATACTTTTATAATCAAAATTTTTGTGTATAAAAAAAGGAACTAAGTTTCCTTAGTTCCGATTAATTCAATACCAAATCAATTATTTAGTTTTGATGTTAGCTGCTTGAGGTCCTTTTTGACCTTCAATTACATCATAAGTAACTTCTTCATTTTCATTTAAAGTTTTGAATCCATCTTTTTGGATTTGAGAGAAGTGAGCGAATATATCTTTTCCATCCTCACCAGTAATAAATCCAAATCCTTTTTCTTGGTTAAACCATTTAACTGTACCTTTCATTTGTTTCCTCCATAAATATAAATTTTTTAATGATATAACTTGTGATATTTTGGCAATAGTTATGACAAACTATCAGGTATAAACTTAATACTTAGGAAGATACTTCTTGAAAGACCTTTAAATATTAAAACCTCAAAACTCATAAATCTTTTATCACTACAAAAATTATTATACACTATTTTTTATCAAATGTATAGCTTTATTTTTAAAATTGACATATAAGAGTTGAAATAGTATAATATACAAGGTTAAATAAAGAAAAAAGCAGGTGGGCGGCTGATAACCCATCTGCTTTTATTTTTTTAGGAGGAAATAAATGTTTGATAAATTGAGATTAGATAAAAGATTCATAAAAACTCTGCTGGTACTAGCAGTTCCAATAATATTACAAAGTCTTGTAACAGCTTCATTAAATCTTTTGGATAATTTGATGATAGGAAGTTTAGGAGAGAATGAAATTGCCGCTGTTGGGATATCAAATCAATTTTATATGGTTTATTATTATTCTATAATGGGAATAACTTTAGGAGCTGGAATATTTATGTCACAGTTTTGGGGAAAGAAGGATGTATCCAGCATACATAAATTTTTAGGAATATCTCTTGTGTTTGGAATGTTAGCAACCATTTTTTATGCAGCAGCAGCATTTTTTATTCCAGAAAAAATAATGAGTATATTTACTAGAGAAGTAAGTGTAATCTCATTAGGAAGAGATTATTTGAGAATGGTAGCTTTGAGTTATATATTTACCACTGTATCCTTAGCTTTTGCTGCTTCTCTCAGAAGTATAGGCCAGACAAAGATACCTATGTATGGAAGTTTAGTAGGACTTGTATTTAATGGTATTTTAAATTATATGTTTATATTTGGTAAATTTGGAGCTCCTGTTATGGGAGTAGCTGGAGCTGCTTTAGGAACTACTGTATCAAGAAGCATGGAACTTTCCTTTATACTTTTTATAATATATAAAAATAAGAATGTTGTAGCAGAGAACATATCTCAACTTTTAGATTTTAATTTTTCTCTTGTAATAAAGTTTTTTAAAACAGCTACACCAGTTATATTTAATGATGTAATGTGGATAGGAGGAATAACAGCATATTTCATAGCTTATTCAAAATTAGGAACAAATGCTACTGCTACTATGCAGATAGCCAATACAATAAATAACGTATTTAATATATTTGGAATAGGTATAGCTTCAGCATCTGCTATATTGATTGGAAATAAGATAGGAGCAGGACTTGAAGAAGAAGCTAAAAAAGATGCCCTGAAAATATCAGTATTTGGAGTCATGGTTGGTATAATAATAGGAATAGTATTTTTTGCAGTAGCCCCTCTTATAGCAATGCTGTTTAAAATAACTCCAGAAACTTATCATAATGTAATAATTGTATTAAGAATAATGGCAGCAGCTCTTCCATTGAGATTTTTTGGAATAGTACAGATTATAGGTGTACTTCGTGGGGGTGGAGATGTCCTCTATGCAATAGTAACTGAATTAGTTGCTGTTTGGTGTATTGGAGTTCCATTATCATTTTTAGGAGCTGTATATTTTAAGTTTCCAATAATTTTAGTGTATCTTATGGTGTGTTTGGAAGAGCCCTTTAAAGTCGCAGCTACTATTCCAAGACTTCGTTCGGGAAAATGGATAAAAAATTTAATAAAATAATTAAAAGAGGGGCTGTTGCAAATTAGTGATTGATAAACTAATTTGTGCAGCTTCTCTTATTTTTTATAAAAAAATAGAAATCTATTTTATAGATTTCTGCTAATTTATATTTTTATATTTATTTTTAAGTATCAAAAAAAGAAGTAGATGATTTTTTATTTATCTAAGCTACTTTTAATGAGTGAAGTGTTGTTCCTAAGCGATTATTTATATTTCTGCTTAGATATCTGTTGAAGTTGTAAGCGATACAAAACAAACATATTTCTCTTAAAACACTTTTTTTACTTCGAACTTTTAATTTTCGCAATTTCATATCTTCTTTCAAAACTGCAAAAGCACCTTCTACTTGAATACTTCTGTTCATTCTTAATTGTTTTCCATAATTGCTTGATACATTCTCTTTTGATTTATTTGATAAAATTCTAAATCTCGCATTGTACTTAATTTTTTTGTTAGTTTCAGGATTCCAAAAATATTGAACTGTATTATTTTTGTTAGAGTATAGAAATTCTAATTCTAATCCATCTTTTCTAAATAGCTTATTTTCAGAATTATTATATATTAAATTTTCTACTCCGTTTAAATCATTTTTAAACTTTCTGATTTTAGATTTTTCAAAATATATTGGTTTTATATATGAAGTATAGTCCATTTTTTCCAAATATTCATAATTTGAAATACTTTCATATCCTGCATCAGCTACAATATTTTTAATTTCTAAATTTTGAGATGAAATTTTCTCTAAAAATGGAATCAAAGTTTTAGAATCAGAAGAGTTAGAAAAAATTTCATATGAAGAAATATATTCACTAATCACTCCTATTTGTAGATTATATCCAGGTTTTAATTGACCATTTCTCATATGGTCATCTTTCATTCTCATAAAAGTAGCATCTATATCAGTTTTTGAATAGCTATTTCTACCATTAAGATTTTTAAAATGATTAGAATATTTTTGATACTTTTCTAAGTATTCTGCGCATAATTCTAAATACTTTTGCTCTTTAGATTTTCTCTTTCCTCTACCTTTGACTATTTGAAAATTCAAATTAGAAAGATATGAATATATTTCAAGGAAGTTGTCATATTGTAAGTTGAAATCATCATTAAAATTTGAAATTAGTTCAAGAATTTTTTTATCTAATCTATCTCTGTATTTCTCAATAGATTTTTTCCAAACAAATGTATATTTATTAGCATATGCTTCAATTTTAGTGCCATCAATATATATTGTTTCAGTGGAAATATTTTCCATTTCAAAAATTTTTTCAACGAATTGTTCAAATAGATCTGGAAGAATATCTTCAGTTTTTACTAAGAATCTAGAAATAGTAGAGTGATCAGGAATTTTAGAATCTTGTAAAAGAAACCTAAATTTAATATTTTCATGGCAAGCCATTTCTATATCTCTAGTAGAAGTTAAATTGCGCGAATAGGCATAAACAATGATAGAAAACATTCTGATAGGATGTACCTTTGTTTTGTAAGAAAATGCTTGCATTAAACTACTAAAATCTAATCCCTCCAATATTGAGCTAAGTTTTCTTACAGGATCATCATCAGAAATTTCATATTGTAAAAAATTAAAAAGTTTAGGTTGATTTAATTGAAAAAAAATGTTATTATTAGTTGGTTTTTGCATAGGTATATTATATTAGAAATTTGAAAAAATTTTTAGTATTTTATACCTTTTTTTATTTAAAAAGAAAAAGCTGACAAGAAGAAAACTTCAAGTCAGCTTTTTTGATAATTGGGCTGTTTTAAATTTGCAACAGCCCCTTTGATTTATTCAAAATAAGAAAAAGGAATAGCAAAAGGAAAATTGTAAATAATATTACTACCAATAAAAATATAAAATTAGGAGGAATAAATTATGTTCAATGAAATCTTTAAAAATGTTTTAGCACACAATGGAGTTGTATCTATTACAACTTGGGCAGAGGGGAATGTTCATGTTTCTAATACATGGAACAAATATTTGCAGATTGCAGATGAGGATAAGATATTAATTCCAGCTGCATGGCTTCATAAAACTGAAAAAAATATAAAAAATAATAATCAGGTGATATTAACATTAGGAAGTCCAGATGTTCAAGGCAAAATTGGAATGGGAACAGGGTTTGTAATAGAAGGAACAGCAGCATTTCTTGATTCAGGAAAAGAATTTGATATGATGAAAGAAAAATTTCCATTTTTAACAAGAGTATTGGAAATAACTCCCAAAAATATAAGACAAACAATTTAAATAATACCTAAAAATAGAGGCAGAGATTTATTCTCTGTCTTTTTTTGTGTAAAAAAAGTTCTATCAGATGACAATATTTCGGTTTTCATAACGTAAATACGTTTAAAAATATACAAAAGAAACTTTTTTAGAATTTTATGTATTTTTTATTGACACAGAATAAAAAATGTTATATATTTATATCAACAATATAATGTATATACATGTAATAAACGTATTTACGGTATGAGTTAGGAGGTGTAAAAAGTATGTATGAAGAATTACTAAATATATTAAGAAAAGAAAAAATAGTAGCAATACTAAGAGATGTTCCTTTAGAAAAATTTGAAAGTACATTGGAGATTTTAAAAGAAGAAGAAATTAAAATTCTTGAAATAACATTAAATAGTAAAAATGTAGAAAAACAGTTTGAAATACTTAAAGAGAAATATTCTAAAGATTTTATAATTGGAGCAGGGACAGTAGTAACATTAGAGGGATTAAATTTTGCTGTAAAAAATGGAGCTAAATTTATACTTACACCTAATATGGATGAAGAAATATTAAAAGAAGCAGAAAAGATTGGAATATTATGTGTATGTGGATTTTTTACAGCTTCTGAAGCTATGAAAGCTAAGAAATATAGCTGTTGTAAAATTTTAAAATTATTCCCAGCAGGAGAAGTACCATTTTCTTATTTAAAATCTCTTAAAGGGCCAATTAACGATCTTGAATGTATGGCAGTAGGAGGAGTTAATGCAAATAATATTTCTGAATTCTTAAAAGCTGGTTTCAGCTGTCTTGGAATAGGGAGTTCCTTAGTGGATAACAAACTTATAAAAGCAGGAAGATTTAATGAATTAAGAGAAAATATAATTGCTATAAAAAAAGCTGCTGAAAGTTTTTAGCAAGGAAATGGTGAGAATGAAAAAAATTGTAACAATAGATGCAGGAACTTCTAATTTAAGAATCAGAATTGTAGAAGAAAAAAAAATAATTTTTGAAAGAAAAGAAAATTATGGAGTAAAAATTGGAAAAGAAAAATTTGAAAGTGAGTTATATAAACTTTTACAAGAGTGTATAGAAGAGAATAAAATAGAAAAAGAAGATATTGAATGCATAATTGCTTCTGGAATGATAACATCAGCTTTAGGACTAAAAGAAATAGAACATTTGCATGTACCTGTTTCTTTAGAAAAATTTTCTAAAAATATAGTAAAAGTAAAATTTTTTGAATTTGAAATATATTTAATAACAGGAATAAAAGTAGAAAAAAAATATTTTAAAAAAGAACATTTAAAAAGTATAGATGTGATAAGAGGAGAAGAAGTAGAAGTATTTGGGATACTTGAGGAGATAAAAGTAGATGAACCAGTACTTGTAATTCTTCCAGGATCACATAATAAGTTCATAGAAGTAGACAACAGAAACATAGTGGATCTTCTTACAACTATGAGTGGAGAAATCTATGATGTGATGACTAAATATACTATATTAAAGACTTCTGTGGATGAAAAATTTGCAGATAAAATAGAAAAGAAATATTTAATGTTGGGGAATAAAATTGGAAGAAAATATGGAATAAACCAAGGTTCATTTATGCTGCGAGGCTTGGATTTATCAGAAAAACTTACAATAAATGAAAAATCTAACTATCTTTTAGGGTTAGTTTTAAGTGAAGATATATCTTCTCTGGAAAAAAATGGTTATTTAAAGAAATATAAGAAACTAATAATAGCTGGGGGAAATATAATTGCTAAAGGATTATTTGAATTATTATCAGAAATGAAGTTAGATAACGATATTCAAATGATAATATCTAGCGAATTAGCAACAATAGGAGCATTGAAAATCTGGGAACAAAGTAAAAAATAAGGTGGGATATTATGTTGAATAAGTCGACTTTAAAAACAATGGAAATACTTGAAAAAATTTCTAACTCAAAAAATGGAATGACAATAACACAGCTTTCAAAAGAATTGGAAATTCCAAGAAGTTCTGTGGATGATATAGTAAAAGCTTTAGTTTTTAAAAATTATCTTTATTGTTGTGATGAAAGTTTAAAATTGTATCAACTTGGAAATAAAATATTTGAACTTTCATTAAAAATGAGAGAAAAAAGGGAAATATTAGATATAGTAACACCATTTTTAAGAGAATTAGTTGATGAATTTAATGATACATTATTTTTTGGATTGAAGGATGAAGATGATGTATTATATCTTTCAAAGATAGAAAGCTCAAAAACTGTGAGGACTACAGCAGTATTAGGAAGCAGAAAATCATTATATTATACAGGACTTGGAAAAGCAATTTTATCAACTTATTCTGAAAAAGACTTAGAAGAGTATATTTCTAGAACAAAATTAGAACCTAAGACAGACTATACAATAATTGATTCAGATAAGCTAAAAAAAGATATTTTGGAAACAAAAAAGAGAGGATATTCTATAGATTATAGAGAAGGAGATATAGAGGTTTCTTGTGTAGCAGCTCCAATATACCAAGAAGGGAAAATATTTGGAGCAATAAGTTTAGCAGGGCTATACACAACGATAGATGGAGAGGAAACAAAAAGAAGAGGGAAGAAAATAAAAGATACAGCAAAAAAAATATCAGAAATTTTAAATTAAGAAATTAGGAGGAGTGAAGATGAAAAAAATATTTTCAATGGTAATAGTAGTTTTATCAGTATTATTAATAGGATGTTCAGGGGATAAAAAAGAAGATGGAACAAAAGCAGAGAAGCCAATAGTAATACAATTTGGGCATGACAATAATCCAGGAGATCCAGTTCAAGAGGCAGCACTATACTGGGCAAAAATACTTTCTGAGCGTAGTAATGGGAAAATGAAACTAGAGGTATTTCCTTCAGGGCAGTTAGGATCTAAAAGTGATTTGATTGATCAAATGCTTGCTGGAGATGCAATAGTAGCTATTGGAAATGGACCATTCTATGCAGATAGAGGAGTTCCTGATTTAGGTATTATGCAGGCACCATACTTATTTGAAAATTGGGAACAACTTGATAAATTAACAGCTAGTGACTGGTGGAGAGAAAAAGAAAATGAATTAGAAAAAAATGGACTAAAAATAGTTGGAAAAAACTGGAGATATGGAGTAAGACATACTATAACTACAAAACCTGTTAAAAATGTAGCTGATTTAAAAGGAATGAAAATACGTACTCAAAGTAGTACAGTTCATGTAAAAGGATTTGAAGTATTAGGAGCAACACCTACTCCAATGGCACTTTCAGAAGTTTACACATCTCTTCAACAAGGAACAATTGATGGTTTAGAAAATCCGTTATCTGTAATTTATAGTGGAAAATATCAAGAGGTTGCAAAATATCTTATGCTTGATGGACATATAAGAGATTTATCATCTATATGTATAGGAAATGAATTCTTTAATACTTTAACTAAAGAAGAACAGGATTTATTAATATTGACTTGTACAGAAGCTGGAGAATATCAAAATAAATTAGCTGCAAAAGCTGATGAAGAATGTTTAGAGAAATTAAAAAAAGAAGGGGTAACAGTAACAGAAGTTAATTTTGATGAATTTAGAAAAGCAGCAGAGCCTTTCTATCAAGATAAGACATTATTAAATAAATGGTCAAATGGTTTAGCAGAAAAAATAAATTCTATTATAGAGTAAAATTTGAGTATGGCACATATTTTATATGTGCCATACTCATAAAAAGAAAGTGGGAAGATAAAGATGAAAAATATAATTCAAAAAATTCTTAGTTTAGATTTACTAATTTCAGGGCTTGCCCTGATAATACTTATAATTCTTACATTTTTAGGATCTCTAATGCGTTATATCATGAACAGTCCTATAATATGGCAGGAAGAGGTTCAAATTGGTTTGGCAATATGGGTAATATTTTTTGGTGCAAGTGCAGCATTTCGTTATTCAAATCATATAGCTATTGATATGATAGTTGATATGTTTCCTAAAAATATTCAAAGAATAATTGAAGTGATAATAGCTGTAGTAACTATAAGTGTTTTATTTTTTATGTTGATAAATGGAAAAAACTTAGTTCTTCAATTTATAAAAACTAATAGAAGTACAAATATATTGCATATTCCTATTCAATATATTTATTTGGCTATACCTGTTGGATGTTTTCTTATGATAGTAAATTATATAATAGCAGAAATAAAAGTTATATTTGGAAAAGATTTAATTGGTTTAGGAGAGGAGGAGTAAAATGAGTATCAATATTGTAGGATTAGTAGGAATAGTACTGCTTGTATTTTTATTTTTGAAAGTTCCAGTATTTATTTCTATTTTAGCAGGATCAGTTACTTATTTTATTCTTACACCAAGAGTTCCTCAACTAATTATAGCTCAGCGTTTGGTAGCGGGAGTAGAAAGTATACCTCTTCTTGCAATTCCATTTTTTGTATGTGCTGGAGTTTTTATGAATCATTCAGGAGTCACTCAAAGAATTATGGAATTTTGTGGAGTTCTAACTGGACGTATGACTGGAGGTTTGGCTCAAGTAAATATACTTTTATCTACTTTAATGGGAGGGTTATCAGGATCAAATTTGGCAGATGCAGCAATGGAAGCAAAGATGCTTGTTCCTGAAATGGAAAAAAAAGGTTTTTCTAAAGAATTTTCTTCAGTTGTAACAGCAACATCAGCAATGATAACTCCATTAATTCCCCCTGGCATTGGAATGATATTGTATGGCTCAATAGCTAATGTCTCTATAGGTAAATTATTTGTAGCAGGGTTAAGTGTAGGGGCAATGCTTTGTATAGCTCTGATGATTCTTGTACATTTTATGTCTAAAAAAAGAGGATATAAGCCATTGCATGAAGAGCGAATAAAAATGAATGAATTTTTAAAAGCTCTAAAAGGTGCTGTGTTGCCTTTATGTCTTCCTATTATCATTATAGGGGGAATACGTATTGGAATATTTACTCCAACAGAAGCAGGGTCAGTGGCAATTATTTACTCGTTGATACTTGGAATTGTATATAGAGAACTTACAATGAAAAAATTTTTAGATGGAATAAAAGAAACAGTTATAACTACCTCAGCTATAATGCTTATTGTAGGTGCAGCTTCAGCTCTTTCATGGGTTTTAACTAAGGAGAGAGTTCCTCAGCAACTAACAGATTATATAGTAGAAGTTATCAGCAATAAGTATATGTTCCTTATTATTGTAAATGTTTTCTTAATAATAGTAGGAATGTTTATAGAAGGAAATGCAATAACTATTATTCTAGTTCCTTTATTAGCTCCAATTGCATTAAAACTTAATATTGATCCGATTCATTTTGCAATGATATTTATTTTTAATGTTTCAATAGGAACATTATCCCCTCCTATGGGAACATTGATGTTTGTTACTTGTGGAGTTACAAAATGTAAGATTAAAAACTTTATAAAAGAGGCAGTTCCTTTTTACATTCTTTTACTTATAGTATTAGGTTTGCTAACTTTTGTACCTCAATTTTCAACAGCTCTGGTAAATATGTTATATTAAAATAAAGGAGAGAACTTATGATAAAAGCACTTTCTATAAATGATATGGATAATGTAATTGTAGCAATAGAACCAATAACAAGGGGAGAGATTATAAAATATAAAGATAAAAAAAATAATATAAAAGAAATAGAGGTATTAGAAGATATAATAATATACCATAAAATAGCAACTTCAGATATAAAACAAAATGAAGTAGTTATTAAATATGGAGAGCATATTGGCAAGGCTGTGACCAATATAAAAAAAGGAACACACGTGCATGTACACAACACAACAAGTGAAACAAATTAAATTCTAGGGGGAAATATGAAATTTTATGGATATAAAAGATCAGATGGAAAAGTAGGAGTACGTAATCATGTCTTGATTTTACCTACAAGTGTATGTGCTTCAGATGCAGCAAGAATGATATCTAGCCAAGTTAAAGGAACAGTTACATTTAATAATCAAAATGGTTGTTCTCAAGTTCCTTCAGACCAACAATATACAATGGATATGATGGCAGGATATGCAGCAAATCCTAATATCTATGCTACAGTTGTGATTTCTTTAGGATGTGAAAATTGTCAAATGGATTTAGTAGTTGATGAAATAGCTAAAAGAACTAATAAACCTATAAAAACATTAATAATTCAAGAAGAAGGGGGAACAATAAGAACTGTAGAAAAAGGCATCAGATATGCAATGGAACTTGTCCAGGAAGCTACTTTATTACAGAAAGAAATGTTTCCTATAAGCGAATTGATAATAGGAACAGAATGTGGAGGTTCTGATCCAACTTCAGGGCTTGCAGCAAATCCATTAGTAGGAGAGTTGAGTGATAGAATAGTTAAAATGGGTGGAACCTCTATATTGAGTGAAACGACTGAATTTATTGGAGCTGAGCATATATTGGCTAAAAGAGCTAAAAATGAAAAAGTAAAAGAAAGAATTTATGAAATAATAGATAGATATGAAAAAAATTTGGAATCTGTTGGAGAGAAAGTAAGGGCAGGAAATCCTTCACCTGGAAATAAAGCTGGGGGAATAACAACATTAGAAGAGAAATCCTTGGGATGTATTCATAAAGGAGGAACTTCTATAATACAAGATGTTATAGATTATGCTAAATCAATTGAAGAAAAAGGGCTTATAATAATGGATACTCCTGGAAATGATCCTTCATCAATAGCTGGAATGATAGCAGGTGGGGCTCAAATAATTCTTTTTACTTCTGGAAGAGGAACTCCAACAGGGAATCCAATAGCTCCTGTTATAAAGATAACAGGAAATAGAATAACTTATGAAAATATGGAAGATAATATAGATGTTGATGCAAGTCATGTTATTTATGGACCTGAGAGCTTAGAAGAACTAGGAGAAAAACTTTTAAAAGAAGTAATAGAAGTGGCTAGTGGAAAATTAGTAAAAGCAGAAATACTTGGATTTATAGAAACTTCAGTTATGCGTATTTGTAATTATGCATAAAAATATAAAAGGGCTGTAATACAGCCTTTTTATATTTCCAGTATTATTTTGTTTAAAACTTCTAAAGGGGATAAGTCCCGAAATTCATCTCTTAATTTTTTTTTCTTTGCTTCTATTTCAGCTTTTTCCTCTGGTGTAAGAGCATTGGGATCATATTCTGGAGGAGCCATATATTTTCTTATATCATATTTTGATACAACTCTGTCAATAGGATCAAAGTATATTGTAAGAATAGTTTCTTTAAGAGATTCTTCATTTTTTAATATTTTTTCAGGCAGAAGTTTTTTTAATATTTCTTTGTGTTCTTCAGTGTTATTTAAGTAGTAACTTCCATTGTAATAAGTTATACCATAAAATCTATTTTTTTTAGCAATAACAAAATCAGGTTTTCCAAAAAACTCTTTCATCTCTTTTTCAGTAGACCTATATGGTATTATAACAGGATTTAGAGATCTTTCTACATGAAAGATAAGCATTTTTTCTGTGATAGAAGAGCACCCAGTAAAAAAAATAATACAGATTATGATATATAAGAACCTGGGAACTTTATTTAACTTCAAGAGAATATCCTCCTTAAATTATGTATATTTTCTATGGAGATTATAACATAGAATTATGTCTTTTTTAGAAAATTTCAAAATAAAAAATATAAAAAAAATAAATAAATATGATATCATAAATTATTGAAATAAATTAAAAAAATAGGGTGGAAATATGAAAATAGCATTTTTTGAATTAAGAAAAGATGAAGAAGAAATATTGAAAAGATTGGAAAAAGAATATGATGTAGAAATTATAAAAACAGAAAAAATACTTACAAAAGAAACTTTTGATATAGCTGGAGGATGTGAAGGAATAAGTATTTTAGGACACAGTAAATTAGAAAAAAACTTGTTGGACAGGATAAAAGAGAGTGGAATAAAGTATATATCTACCAGAATAATTGGATATAACCACATAGATATAGATTATGCTAAAAAGATAGGATTAAAAATATGTAATGCAGATTATGCTCCAAATGGAGTAGCAGATTTTACTATCATGCTTATGCTTTTAGCAATAAGAAATTACAAGCCAGCTATGTGGAGACAAAATGTAAATGATTATTCACTTAATGGTTTGATAGGTAGGGAGTTAAGAAACCTTACTGTTGGAATAATAGGAACTGGAAAAATAGGTGGAACAGTAATAAAAAGTTTAGCAGGATTTCAGTGTAAAATATTAGCAAATAGTGAATATGAAAGTGATGAAATAAAAAAATATGCACAATATGTAGATATAGAAACTTTGTATAGGGAATCAGATATAATATCACTTCATCTGCCTTTAACAGATGAATCTTATCACATGATAAACGAAGGATCTATAAATAAAATGAAAGATGGAGTAATATTGATAAATGCAGCTAGAGGGGAATTGATGGATATTCAAGCTTTAATAAAAGGAATAGAAAATCAGAAAATAGGAGCTTTAGGATTGGATGTAATAGAAAATGAAAACGGAATATATCATATGGATAGAAAATCAGATATTATCCAAAATAGAGATATGGCATATCTACGTCAATTTCCAAATGTAGTATTAACACAACATATGGCTTTTTATACCGATTCTGCTACAGAAAGTATGGTAAGATGTGGAGTAGAAGGATTGGTAGAATTTAAGAAAAATGGAACATATAGATGTGAAATAGCATAAAAGATTTAGGGGGGAAAATTTAATATGAGAGATAGTGATATTTTGAAAAAATTATGGAAAGATATTGACAGAATATTTTTAGAAGCTATAGAAAAAGATAAGAAGATAAAAGAAAAATATGAACTTATCCAAAAAGAATATCATGAATTTCTCAGCAATTATTTTGATTTTAAAGAGATAGCAGATAATCTTTTTGATGGTATCTATATATCTGATGGTGAAGGAAAAACGCTTTTTATAAATGAAGCCTATACAAGAATAACTGGAATAACAAAGGAAGAGATAATTGGAAAAAATGTAAAAGATATTCTTGCTAAAGGTGATATTTATAAAGGAGCTGTAACTTTAGATGTAATAAAAGAAAAAAAGAGAATAAATAATATTGGAAAGATAATAAAATTAAATAAGGATGTTTTAGTAACTGGAAGTCCAATATTTGATACAAATGGAAAAGTAGAACTTGTTGTTATAAATAATCGTGATATCAGTGAATTAAAAGAATTGGAAAATAAGATTGAAAAATTAAAGAAAACTTCTTTAAAAGTAGATGAAGAGATAAAATTTTTAAGAAGTAAGCAAGTATCCAATAAAAAGCTTGTATATAAAAGTGAAAAAATGAATTCTATTTTTACTCTGATAAATACAATAGCTCCGACAGATGTAACAGTATTAATAACTGGAGAATCAGGAACAGGAAAAGAATTGATAGCTGATGAAATTTTTTATAAAAGTCTTAGAAAGGATAAACCCTTTATCAAAGTAAATTGTGCTGCTATACCAAATGAGTTATTAGAAGCAGAATTATTCGGATATGAAGGAGGAGCTTTTACAGATTCTAAAAAAAATGGAAAAATAGGTATGTTTGAATTGGCTAATGAAGGAACTATTTTATTAGATGAAATAGGAGATATGCCAATAAAATTGCAAACTAAACTTTTAAGAGTATTACAACAAAAAGAAATTATGAGACTTGGAGGAACAAAGTCTATAAAATTAGATATAAGAATTATAGCCTCAACTAATCAAAATCTTAAGGAACAAATAAAAAACGGAAAATTTAGAGAAGATTTATTTTATAGGCTGAATGTAGTTCCTATAGATATAGAGCCCTTGAGAAAGAGAATAGAAGACATACCAGAATTAATATTTGAATTTTTAAGTATTTTTAATAAAAAATATAATAAAAATACCAGTATAGACAGAGAAGCTGTAGAAATTCTTGTGAAATATCAGTGGCCTGGAAATATTAGAGAACTAGAAAATTTTCTTGAAAGAATAGTGGTAATAAATACAACTGGAACAATTACATCAAGAGAAATAGCTCCAATGATAGACAGTAATGATTTTTTTATAGAAGTAAGTGATTATGATATAAAAAAAGCAGTATCATATTTGGAAAAAAGGATAATAACTAAGGCTTTAAAAAATTTTGGTTCAACAAGAAAAGCTGCTAAGTATTTAGGAATAGAGCAATCAACAGTAGTAAAGAAATGTAAGGCTTTAGAAATAGATATTCTTAAATTAAAAGAATATGAGTGATGAAATTTAGAATAGGTAAGATGAAAAAAATCATCAAGCCTATTCATTTTATTTTAAGAGAATAATTTAAAAAAATATTGTTTTTTTTAATTAAATGATGAAAAAAATCATCTGTATATAAAGATAGTTTTTTCTGTTATTAGTGAATAAATCTGAATTTTTCATTTCTAGAAAAATGGCATAAATTTTGCTTTATTAATTTATAACATTAATAAAATAAAAAATGGGAGATGAATTAATATGAGTAAAATAATAATAACAGTAGCTCCAACAGGAGCTTGGCCATCTAAAAAAGATAACCCTAATATACCATTAACACCAGAAGAAATTGCAAATGATGTATATGAATGTTACAAAGCAGGAGCTTCAGTAGCTCATCTTCATATGAGAGATGATATGGGAAAAGGAACTATGAATATCCAAAAATTTGAAAAGACAGTTAAACTTATAAAAGAAAAATGTGATATAGTTATTAATTTAACGACTTCTGGCGATCTAAATGCTACTGATGAAACTAGACAGGCACATTTAAAATTAATAAAACCAGATCTTGCTTCTTATGATTGTGGATCTATGAACTGGATGCATAATAGCTTATTTATTAATCATCCAAAATTTTTAGAGGAATTAGGATATACAATGCAGGAAAATAATGTAAAACCAGAAATTGAAATCTTTGATGCAGGAATGATATATAATTCATTATATTATATAAAAAAAGGAGTTCTTAAAGAACCAGTACATTATCAATTTGTATTAGGGGCTGCTGGAGGAACAGCTGCAACTGTAGAAAATCTAGTGTACTTGAAAAGTTTAATTCCAGAAGGAAGTACATGGTCAGCATTAGGAATAGGAAAAGGACACATACCTATTTTGATGACAGCTATTGCTATGGGGGGACATGTACGCGTAGGGATGGAAGACAATGTATATTATGGACCAGGAGAATTAGCAGTTTCAAATGCTCAGCTTGTAGAGAGGGCAGCTAAATTGATTGAAAGTTCTATGAATGAAATAGCAACTCCTGCTGAAGCTAGAGAGATTTTGGGATTGAAAAATGGAGTTGAAGAATTATGATAGAAAATATTTCAGTTATAGGTGCAGGAACAATGGGACATGGAATAGCCGAAGTTTTTGCGTTGCATGGGTATAATGTCAGTTTATATGAAATTAATACAGAAATAAGAGAAAATGCAAAGAAAGTTATAGAAGAGGAGTTATTATTTTTATTAGAGAATGATTTTATAAAAAAGGAAGATATTCAAAAAACATTAAAGAATATTAAAATGTTTTCAGACTTAAAAGATGCTGTAAAAGATGCAGATTATGTAATAGAGGCAATTCCAGAAAAGGTTGAACTGAAACAAAAATTATTTAAAGAACTGGATGAATATTGCAAAAAAGAAACAATTTTTGCAAGCAATACATCAAGTTTAAAATTAGATGAAATGGGCAGAGACATAAGCAAAGACAGAAAAAAAAGAATAATGGTATGTCATTGGTATAACCCAGCTCATTTAATGCCTATTGCAGAATTATCTTTTTTTGGAAATATGCCTGAAGAAATATATGGAGAGGTGGAGAAACTCTATTCTGATTCTGGAAAGCAGACTGTAAAGATTTTAAAGGATATACCTGGGTTAGTTGCTAATCGTATACAACAGGCAATAGCAAGAGAGGTATTTTCATTGATAGAAATGGAAGTTGCAGAACCTGAAGATATAGATAAAGCATTAAAATTTGGGCCAGCATTTCGATATGCAACATCAGGTCAATTAGAAATTGCTGATATAGGAGGGTTAGATATTTGGTGTACTGTAGGAGATAATTTATTGAGTGTTATGGATAATAGAAAAGAAGCAAATCCTTTATTGAGAAGAAAAGTACTTGAAAGTAAATTAGGAATGAAATCAGGAGAAGGATTTTTTAAATATCCAAAAGAAAAAATAAATGAGATTAAAAATAAATTCAATAAAAAATTAATTATACAGTTAAAGACATCAAAAAACTATATAGAATAAAATTAGGGGGATAAGATATGGAAAATTCTAAATCAATAAATAAAGGAACATTTTTATGGAGATTAAGCAAAAAATTTCAGTTTGCAGCAGATAAATTGATTCCTGATTCATTTGTATTTTGTTTGATACTTACCTTTATAGTTTTTGTGTTAGGAATAATTTTTACAAAAACCAGTCCTGTAAAAATGGTGATACACTGGTATAATGGATTATGGACTCAAATGACTTTTGCATTTCAGATGGCATTTATGGTAGTCACATGTGCTGTGTGTGCAAAATCAAGACAAATAAAGAAAGTGCTGAGATGGATTGCAGGTATACCAAAAACACCAATGGGAGCTATGATACTTTTGATGGGCTTTGGATATGTTTCTAGTTTTGTAAACTGGGCTTTCTGTACAGTAGTCACTCCTATTCTGGCAATGCAGCTTTCAAAACAGATAAAAGGATTACATTTTCCAATGATGATTGCAGCAGGATATTCGACTATGATTTTGGGACAATGTTTGGGACCAAGTGCATCTGTTTATGCTCTTGTTGCAACAAAAGGACATTTTCTTGAAAAAGAAATAGGAATATTGACACAAGCAGATACTGTATATAATAATGTAAATGTAATTTTATTTATAGTCATGGCAGTTTTTACTGTATTGCTAAGTATTTTTACCATACCACCAAAAGAAGAGATTGTAGAATTTAAAACTGCTTTAGATGATGAAGAAATTAATGAAGAAATAGAAGAAAATGAAACAGTTGCTGATAAATTAAATGGCAGCAGAATAATAATGTATCTCATAGGAATATCTGGAATCTTAGTTTTAGGAAATACATTTATAACAAAAGGGTTTTTAGGAGCTTTAAGTGTAAACTTTATTATATTTTTGTTTATTACATTAAATTGTTTTTTGTATAATACTCCAAGAAAATTTGTTGAAGCATATAAAGAAAATATGTTTTTAACTACTGAGATAATAATTCAGTTTCCATTTTATGGAGGAATAGCAGGAATGATGATGGATTCTGGATTTGGAGCTGTTGTAGTTGCAGCAATCATAAATGTTGCAAATGCATCTACTATGCCAGTTTGGTCATATATATCTGCATCTGTAACAAATTTATTTATTCCTTCTCAAGGTGGTCAATGGATAGTTCAAGGACCATTGCTGGTAGATGCAGCTAAACAGGTAGATGCCAATATGTTATATGTAATAAATGCTTTTGTATATGGAGATGAGGCAACAAATTTACTGCAGCCTTTGTATGTTATTCCAGCACTGTCAGTTGTGGGAATGAAGCTTAAAGATGTATGGGGATTTATGGCTTTTATCTGGGTATTTTGGTTAGTAATTACAACAATTGGGCTTTATGTAATACCTATGTTTGTATAAATAATTAAATGTAAAAGAATATAAAACAGCTTTTTATTAGATTAAATTCTAAGAAAGCTGTTTTTTTATTATGTTATAAATATAATATTTTATATAATTAAATTAATTCTTTTATTTTCTTAGGGTGAATTATAAAAATATGTTAAAATAAAGCTATTAAATATGGTGAAGATAATTAAAATATTTAAAAAAGATAAAAGATATTTAACTAAATTATTAATTAATAAAGATTATTATGAGGAAAGGAAACTGGTAACTATGAATATTTATACACAAAAATTTAAAGAAGCTTTATTTTCTATATTTCCAATTACTGCTATTGTAATGGTACTTAATTTTACATTAACTCCTCTTGAAATACCATTAATAATTAGGTTTATAATAGGGGCTTTTTTAATAATCGTTGGCTTGTCTATTTTTTTGCTAGGAGTAGACATTGCAATAACTCCATTAGGGAGCCAGGTTGGTGCCACTTTTGCAAAATCAAATAAAATATGGATTGTTATTATTGGAGGATTAATTGTAGGTTTTTTTATTTCAATAGCTGAACCAGGTTTAATTATTTTGGCTGATCAAGTTGGTATTGTTACTTCTGGACAAATATCCAGTATAAGTATTCTTGGAATTGTATCTATTGGGTTGGCAATTATGTTGGCGGCAGGATTTGTCAGAATTTTATTTAATATATCTTTACATAAAATGCTGACAGTTCTCTATGGAGTTGTATTTATTCTTGCTTTATTTACACCAGTAGAATTCTTGACAATTGCTTTTGATGCTTCTGGAGCAACTACTGGAATTTTAGCTGTACCTTTTATTTTAGCTTTGGCAGTAGGTATATCTTCAATGAAAAAAGATAGTAAAGCATCTGAAAGAGATAGTTTTGGACTAGTTGCTATTGCATCAGTAGGAGCAATAATGTCAGTTATGTTATTAAGCATTTTTTCTGGGACAAGAGATTTCTCAGCAAAACTTGAATTTAATATTACAGAGTCTAAATCTATAATTGAGCCTTTTATAGAAAATATTCCAATTTTATTTAAAGAAGGTTTTTTTACTATTTTACCTTTGCTTATTATTTTTTTCTTTTTCCAAAAATTTTATTTCAAAATGAATAAAAAAAGTATGATGAAAATGATAAAAGGATTTATTTATGCATTTATTGGGCTATTTTTATTTCTAGTTGGAGTTAATACAGGATTTATGGATATAGGGGCTATTATTGGGTACACTTTAGCTTCTTATGATAATAAAACATATGTTATTATTATAGCTTTTATTCTTGGATTTGTAACTATTTTAGCAGAACCTGCAGTTTATGTACTTACTCATCAAATTGAAAATGTAACAAGCGGATATGTAAGGCGAAGGGCTATTTTGGTAGCACTTGCAATTGGGGTTGGAATTGCTGTTGCATTATCAATGATAAGAATTATTATACCAGGGCTTCAATTGTGGCATTATCTACTTCCTGGATATATTATAAGTATACTTATGAGTTATTTTATTCCTAAATTGTTTGTTGGAATTGCCTTTGATGCTGGAGGTGTAGCTACAGGTCCAATGACTACAACTTTTATTTTAGCGTTTACTCAAGGAGCAGCTGAAGCAGTAGAAGGAGCAAATATATTGACTGATGGATTTGGAATGATTGCTACAGTAGCTATGACGCCAATTATAACACTTCAAATACTAGGACTTATTTTTGGAATGAAATTGAAAAAGAAAGGAGAACAAAAAAATGAAGAGTAATTTTATGGAGCTAGAACTTGAATTGATGTATATAATAGTTGATTACGGACTGGGAAGTAAAATAATAAAATATGCAAAAAAATTTGGAATTATAGGAAGTACAGTTTGTTTAGGTAAAGGAACAATAAGGAATTCTTTCTTGGAATTTCTTGCAATTAATGAATCCAGAAAAGAAATTATATTAATGGCTGGAGAAAGAAGTGTAATTTATTCCACAATGGAAGAATTAGATAAAAAGTTTTCTTTTAATAAACCTAATAAAGGAGTAGCATTTACTGTTTCTATTAAGGAGGCGATAGGTGCTAGAGGACTGAAAGAAATTAATTATAATCCAGAAGAAAGTAGAGGTGTAGAAAAATCTATGTATAATCTTATAGTTGTTGTTGTTGAAAAAGGTAATGGAGAACATGTTGTTGAAGCTGCAAATAAAGCTGGATCAAGAGGAGCTACCATTATTAATGGAAGAGGTTCTGGTATTCATGAAACGAGTAAACTTTTTGCTATGGTTATAGAACCAGAAAAAGAAATTGTTATGATTATTTCCCAAAGCTCTTTAACTGAAAAAATTGTTTCTTCAATAAGAAAAGATATCAATATAGATGAACCTGGAAGAGGAGTTATCTTTGTTCAAGAAGTTAATAAAGCTTGTGGATTATATTGAAAATGAAAATTTAAAAATATTATTGTTATTAAAAATAAAGTGAGGCTGGTTAAAAAAACAGCCTCAAACATTTTATTTAGTTTTTTCAGATATAATCGCTCCAGATGCAGCACCAACACCAGCACCGACTATAGTACCAGTATTACCACCAATTATATGTCCTGCTACAGCACCAACTGCAGCACCAGTAGCTATATGTTTTTCAGTACGAGTACATCCTGCAAATACAATTGCTAACACAGCTGCTATTAAAAAAGTTTTTTTCATTTTTATCCCTCCTTTTGTAATGAAATAAGTTATTCTTCTCATTAAGAGATATACAAAAAAATTATATTTATCCTTTATAATTTAATGATAACATATTTTTTACCTTTGTAGGTAATATTTTCTTGAACTTTTTTATTTATTTTTTCAAATTTTCTATGAGTATACTTTCTGGCATGCTTTGGAGGATAATCTTCAAAAGTTCTAGATGCCATGAGTGCAATAGTAAGATCAAGTTCAGCTTTATCAGGAGTTACAAGATAATCTTCACCAGAATAAGAAAAAAGTATCCCAGGATACATATGATCATTTTTTATTTGTTTAAAATTGAAAGTTTTTCCTGTTTGGTTAACAAGAAATTGTCCAAGGGCGTTTATTCTATCTAACATTTATTTTTTCACCTTCTTTTTTAATGTTTTTTTATTTTTTGCTGAGATAACACCAGTCTTTTTTACTGTAGATTTTTTTTCAATAGTTTTCTTTTTAGCAACAGAATATCCAAAACTTCCAATAGCTTCTTTAGGCATTGGAAAGTATTCTCCATGAGAATAACTTATAAGATTTGCCCATTCAAAGTGGATTTTTTCATTTTCATCAAGAAGTTTTGAATCTATATGTGAACAAAGTACTTCAGCAAGAAAGAGATCATGAGTACCTAACGGAATTATATCTTTTACTCTGCATTCTATATTTACAGGACATTCGTCAATATATGAACTTTTTACTTCTGTACCTTCTATCATAGTAAATTTCATTTCTTCTATTTTATTATTAGTTCTTCCAGAACGAACCCCACAATAATCAGTTTCTCTAGTGAGTTTTCTGGTAGGAAGATTCACAGTAAATTCCATAGTTTCTTTTATATATTCATATGAAAGTCTTTCTGGTCTGATTGATATAGACAGCATAGGAGGCTTTGTACAAATAGTTCCAGTCCATGCTACAGTGAAAACATTTTCTTTACCTTCTAAATTTTTGCTTGTAATAAGAACTACAGGAACAGGATTAAGTACAACGCTGCCCTTAAATAGGTTTTTTTTCATAATATATCCTTTCTTTGTTTGTTTCATTTTTAGAAAATTATAACATTTTTTCTCAATTGCTACAAATAATAAAATAAGGATTATTGTTGCTTATAAAAAAACCATATGATATACTAAGATTATAAAGTTGAGTGAAAAAGGTGAAACTTATGAATAATTATGTTATTTTAAAAGGAAAAAAAGACAGATTAGTGATACATTTAAATTCAGAAGTAGATTTTTTGACTCTTAGAGACAGCTTAGTCGAAAAAGTAAGAGAAGCTAGGAATTTTATTGGAAATGTTCAGTTGGCTATTGAATTCAGCAATAGAATATTATCAGAATTAGAGGAAAATGTACTAATTGATCTAATAAAGTTAAATAGTGATATTAATATCACTTATGTATTTTCTGAAAGCGGACCTGAAAAAAAAGACAAAATAAAGTTTTTTAAAGCTGTAACAGAAGAAGGACCTACAAAATTTTTTAAAGGTACCTTAAGATCTGGGAGCAAGCTGGAATATGATGGAAACATAGTAATTTTAGGGGACGTGAATCCAGGGGCATTAGTTAGAGCCAGAGGGAATGTAATAGTTCTCGGATATTTGAATGGTACTGTTTATGCTGGTCTAGATGAAGATTCAGATGCTTTTATAGGAGCTAATTTTATGAATCCTATTCAAATGGTAATTGGTGCAGTTATTGCAAAGCCTATGCAAAAAGAAATTCTTGATACCAACAAGATAGATAGAAAAGGTGGATTCAAAATAGCTTATATCAAAAATAATGAAATATTTATCGAAGATTTTAGTACACGTTCATTTTGTGAATAACCAAAAATTTATGTTGGGAGTGGATTAAGATGGCAAAGGTGTTTGTAGTCACATCAGGAAAAGGAGGAGTAGGAAAAACTACTACTACTGCTAATCTTGGAGCTGGTTTAGCTCTTAAAGGCAATAAAGTACTCTTAATAGATACTGATATTGGGCTGAGAAATCTTGATGTTGTAATAGGACTTGAAAATAGAATAGTTTATGATTTAGTTGATGTAATAGAAGGTAGATGCAGAATAGCACAAGCTCTTATCAAAGATAAGAGGTGTTCTAATCTATGTCTTCTGCCAGCTGCACAGATCAGAGATAAAAATGATATAAACGGCGATCAGATGAAAACTCTGATAGAAGCTTTAAGAAAAGATTTTGATTATATAATAATAGATTGTCCTGCTGGTATTGAGCAGGGATTTAGAAATGCAATAGCAGCAGCAGATGAAGCTATTGTAGTTACAACCCCTGAAATATCTGCTACAAGAGATGCAGATAGAATAATTGGGTTATTAGAGGCTAATGATATAAGAAGTCCAAAACTTATAATAAATCGAATAAAAATGGATATGGTAAGAGCTGGAAATATGCTTGGAGTAGAAGATATTTTGGATATTCTTGCAATACCTCTGCTTGGGGTTATTCCAGATGATGAAAATATAGTTATATCAACAAATAAAGGAGAACCTTTAGTATATAAAGGAGAATCCTTAGCAGCAGAAGCATACAGAAATGTTGTATTAAGGATGACAGGAAAAGATGTCCCTTTTCTTAATTTAGATGTGAAACATGGATTTTTTGATAAATTAAAAATGGTTTTTGGAAAGTAGGTGTGTTATGGGAATTTTTGATTTTTTTAAAAAAAATGATACTCAATCTAAGAATATTGCCAAAGACAGACTTAAATTAGTTCTGATCCATGATAGAGCAATGCTTCCTTCTGGTGTACTTGAAGATATGAAAGATGATATAATAGCTGTAATATCTAAATATGTAGATATTGATAAAGACAGTCTAAATATAGAAGTGGCTCAAAGTCCTGAAAATAAAAGAAGGACAACTTTAATAGCCAATATACCATTAATAATAAAAAAAGATGGAGAATGATAAAAAAAGGATTATCTAAAGGATTTAGATAGTCCTTTTTTATTTATTTTTTAAAAGTTGTTCATTTTTAAATTTATTTATTTTTATGAAAAAATCAAAAATTATTTTAAGTTCATTGTCATTAAAATTATCCTCAAGAAATATTTCTATTTCATTTTCTTTCTTTAGAAATTGTTTATATATATTTAAATATATTTTTGTTCCTGATTTTGTTAATGAAAGAAATAATTCTTTTTTATTAGGAGGTATTTGAAAAATTTCTATAAGTTCATAAGAATGAAGTTTTTTTATAGCTTTACTGGCATATCCTTTACTAATTTTCATTTTTTTTGATAACTGTGTAATATTTATTTTTTCATTAGAACCAATATAGTAAATAAAGTTATAGTCAGCTATACTGAGATCAAGTACTGTATTTACATCTAAAGATTCATCTTCTTTTTCAGTCAGATATTGAAATTCCTTCATACTTAAATATATTTCTGGAATGAGTTTATTTTTAGGCTCTCTTGAAAGAAAATCTTTATAAAATTCTCGACTGTCCTCTATTAAATTAAAAAATTTTTTTACAACTTTATTAGATATTTTAATCACCCTTTCCGAAAAAAGATAGTTTCCTTGGAAACATTATACAATTTAAAACCTTATTTTACAAGGAAACTAAAGAAAAAAAATTAGACTGATTGAAAATGGAAATGTTTCTTATGAAACAAAAAAAATCAGTTCTGATAAGGAAAATAAATTCAAGAACTGTATATTGACACGATTTTCACTGTAAAGTATACTGAAAATAATAAAATATCTTGAAATTATTTTTAATTTTTAGGAGGGAGTATAATTATGAAAAAAGGATTTTCTCTTTTACAAAGAGTAGGAAGGGCATTTATGCTGCCCATTGCGGTTCTCCCTATGGCAGGAATACTGTTGGGAGTAGGAGGTGCTTTTACAAGCAGCGCTATAGTTGATACATATAATTTAACTTTTTTGGCCCCTGGAACATTGCTTAATCATATTTTGATATTGTTTTTAAATGCAGGTTCTTTTATCTTTGCCAATCTTTCAGTTATATTTGCTGTAGGAGTAGCAATAGGTCTTGCACATCAAAATAAAGAAACAGCTGCACTTTCAGCACTTTTAGGATTTCTTCTTTTCCATACAGTAATAGGAACAGTTTTGGGATTTATGGGACAGACACCAGATACCACAACAGTTCAGGCACTTATGGAAAAAGGAATGACTTATGGAGATGCAATTGGAAAATCATCTTTATATACAAAAGAATTAGGGATATTTACACTTCAGACAGGAGTTTTGGGTGGAATAATTTGTGGATGTTTTTCAGCCTTTATAACAAATAGATTTTCAAATAGAACTTTACCTGATTATCTTGCATTTTTTAGCGGGAATAGACTTGTGCCAGTATTAACAATGATATTTTTTATTCCATTAGGAGTGATAGTTCCATTTATCTGGCCTACAATCTTTGGAGCCGTAGTAAAAGCAGGGGAAGCATTTACTGCCATGGGACCAATAGGAACTTTTCTATATGGAATGACAGGAAGACTTTTAAATGTATTTGGTCTTCATCATGCAGTTTATCCATTATTTTGGTATACTGAGCTGGGTGGAACTATGGAAGTAGCAGGACAAATGGTAGCAGGAGGACAAAAAATATTTTTTGCTCAGTTAGCAGACCCAGCAACGATTCATTACTCAGCTGATGCTACAAGAACTATGACAGGTGGATTTTTACCAATGATGTTTGGGCTTCCAGCTGCTGCTCTTGCAATGTACAGATGTGCAGATGCAGATAATAAAGCAAAAATAAAGGGAATACTTGTTTCAGCTGCATTAACATCATTTCTTACAGGAATAACAGAACCAATAGAATTTACATTTTTATTTGTTGCTCCTCCTCTATATGCAATACATGCATTGCTGGAAGGAATATCTTATGGTCTTATGCATTTTCTTAATGTTGCAGTAGGAATAACTTTTTCAAGAGGAATAATAGATTTTACTTTCTTTGGTTTGCTTCAAGGAATGGCTAAAACTTCATATCAATGGATATTAATATTAGGACCAATATATTCAATAGTATATTATTTCATTTTTAAATTTATGATAGAAAAATTTAATTATATGACTCCTGGAAGAAAAGAAGGAGAAAATAAGCTTTATACAAGAAAAGATTATCAAGGTAAAGCAGATAGTGATGATTTTATAGATGAAATAGTAAAAGCTTTAGGCGGAGTAGATAATATTGAAGGGATAGATGCCTGTATTACAAGACTGAGAGTAACAGTAAAGGATGAAACAAAAGTTGATGATGATGATACTTGGAAAAGCTTAAAATCCCAGGGAGTAATAAGAGCAGGGAAAGGGATTCAAATAATATATGGAACTCAGGCAGAAATTTATAAGAATAAGATTATAAAAAAATATAAGTTATAATAAAAAAGAGGCTGTTGCAAATTCAAAATAGCCCAATTACCCAAAAAGCTGACTTGAAGTTTTCTTCTTGTCAGCTTTTTCTTTTAAAATAAAAAAAGGTATAAAATACTAAAAATTTTTTCAAATTTCTAATATAATATACCTATGCAAAAACCAACTAATAATAACATTTTTTTTTCAATTAAATCAACCTAAACTTTTTAACTTTTTACAATATGAAATTTCTGATAATGATCCTGTAAGAAAACTTAGCTCAATATTGGAGGGATTAGATTTTAGTAGTTTAATGCAAGTATTTTCTTACAAAACAAAGGTATATCCTATCAGAATGTTTTCTATCATTGTTTATGCCTATTCGCGCAATTTAACTTCTACTAGAGATATAGAAATGGCTTGCCATGAAAATATTAAATTTAGGTTTCTTTTACAAGATTCTAAAATTCCTGATCACTCTACTATTTCTAGATTCTTAGTAAAAACTGAAGATATTCTTCCAGATCTATTTGAACAATTCGTTGAAAAAATTTTTGAAATGGAAAATATTTCCACTGAAACAATATATATTGATGGCACTAAAATTGAAGCATATGCTAATAAATATACATTTGTTTGGAAAAAATCTATTGAGAAATATAGAACTAGATTAGATGAAAAAATTCTTGAATTAATTTCAAATTTTAATGATGATTTCAACTTACAATATGACAACTTCCTTGAAATATATTCATATCTTTCTAATTTGAATTTTCAAATAGTCAAAGGTAGAGGAAAGAGAAAATCTAAAGAGCAAAAGTATTTAGAATTATGCGCAGAATACTTAGAAAAGTATCAAAAATATTCTAATCATTTTAAAAATCTTAATGGTAGAAATAGCTATTCAAAAACTGATATAGATGCTACTTTTATGAGAATGAAAGATGACCATATGAGAAATGGTCAATTAAAACCTGGATATAATCTACAAATAGGAGTGATTAGTGAATATATTTCTTCATATGAAATTTTTTCTAACCCTTCTGATTCTAAAACTTTGATTCCATTTTTAGAGAAAATTTCATCTCAAAATTTAGAAATTAAAAATATTGTAGCTGATGCAGGATATGAAAGTATTTCAAATTATGAATATTTGGAAAAAATGGACTATACTTCATACATAAAACCAATATATTTTGAAAAATCTAAAATCAGAAAGTTTAAAAATGATTTAAACAGAGTAGAAAATTTAATATATAATCATTCTGAAAATAAGCTATTTAGAAAAGATGGATTAGAATTAGAATTTCTATACTCTAACAAAAATAATACAGTTCAATATTTTTGGAATCCTGAAACTAACAAAAAAATTAAGTACAATGCGAGATTTAGAATTTTATCAAATAAATCAAAAGAGAATGTATCAAGCAATTATGGAAAACAATTAAGAATGAACAGAAGTATTCAAGTAGAAGGTGCTTTTGCAGTTTTGAAAGAAGATATGAAATTGCGAAAATTAAAAGTTCGAAGTAAAAAAAGTGTTTTAAGAGAAATATGTTTGTTTTGTATCGCTTACAACTTCAACAGATATCTAAGCAGAAATATAAATAATCGCTTAGGAACAACACTTCACTCATTAAAAGTAGCTTAGATAAATAAAAAATCATCTACTTCTTTTTTTGATACTTAAAAATAAATATAAAAATATAAATTAGCAGAAATCTATAAAATAGATTTCTATTTTTTTATGAAAAATAAGAGAGGCTGCACAAATTAGTTTATCAATCACTAATTTGCAACAGCCCCTTTTACCATTCTTAAAGCAACCATGGGAGAATGTCATCTTCTTTATAACTTATATAAATATGCTTTTATAATTAATAGTAAAATTTTTATTTAAAGTTATTTTTTAATGATATTTAGTTGCTATATAGATAATAACTTTTATTATTATAAATAAGTTTAAAATTTTCAGTTTCATCAATATCATCTTTATATTTTTCTCTGCTTACTAAAAATACTTTTTGTTCTTTAATATCAGAGAGGTTTTCTTTATTTTCTATTTCCCTAATATCTTTATTAATTTCATAAGAAAGATTTAAAAGATCAGGAAATTTATAGGCTATTATATTATTATTGCTTTTTTTCAGAATAGAAGCTATATTTTTTAAGCTAAACTCTTCATTATATTTTACAAGTAAAAATGGAAAAATAAGATACAAAATAATAGTACTGCTAAAAATGAATTTTATGCTTTTTTCTTTATTTTTTTCTTTGTTGAAAAAAATATCAATAAATAAAGGAACTACTAAAAGTCCTTCTGTGATTTTTATAAAAATATTTCCAGAATTTTTAAATTTTATTCTTTCAATAAAAGCTAAACTTAAAATTATAAAACCTGTATATAATGGAAGAAGATATATTTCTAGTTTTCCACTCATAAAAGAGAAGAATATCAATGGTACTACACTCCACGAAAATCCTATTTTTTCTAATAATGTCCAAGAAAAATATTTTCTTATATTTTTTATATAATACACTAAAGATCCTAAATAGATGATTCCATATGGATAAAGTATAAGCGGAAGTTTAGTAAGATAAAAGTAAAATGGTCTTGAATGTGTCTTAGCTTTTATCATTCTTCCAAATGTTTCCTGCCCTAAAAGGAGAGATATATACTCTTTACCTTGCGGTTGGAGATATATTCCATAAAACCATATTCCAATTATCATTATAATTAATAATATTCCTTTGAAAAAATGTATCTCTTTAAGAAAAGATAATTTTTTTTCAAGAATAAGAAATGTTAGTATAATTAAAATAGGAACAGCAAATCCTGCTCCGCCTTTTATAAGAATTGCAATACTAATACTTAAATAAAGAAATATAAGTTTTGTAATAGTTATTTCATTTTTTTTCTGGTACATTGTAAAAAATAGATACATAGACAGCAGTATAAAAAAGCTCATAAGTATATCCATTCTTAGAAATAGAGATACACCTAAAAAATATGGGATAGAAATTAAGATCATAGCAATAAAAAATCCTGTTTTTTCATCTTTTAGTTTTGTAAAAAGTTTAAAAGATAAAATTGATATTCCAAAAGATGGAAGCAAGCTTCCAAATAAAAGGGACAAAGGAAAAAATAAAGTTTTAAAATACGTCTTAAAAAATATTAATATAAAAAAGTATAATGGTGGTTTATCAGGATAAAGCTCTGAGAAATATTTTAAGATGAGATAATTTTTTGCATTTATCATATCATCAGTTACTATAAAATATTTTAATTCATTTCTGGCATCTGGATATCTAAAAAATGCTAAAGGAACAAAAATAATAAGATAAATAAAAATAATGAATATGTATTGTTTTTTATAGGATTGTTTTTCCATACTTCCTCCAAAATAAAAATATTTATATAGGGAAGTATCTCATAATAAAGTTAAATTTTAGTAAAAATAAATTTGTTTATAAGTTCAGCTATTCCACCTTCATCATTAGATGAAACAATATAATCTGTAATTTCTTTTATTTCAGGTTGAGCATTTGCAACAGCAACAGATGTTCCAGCAGTTTTTAACATTGAGATATCATTAAAAGAATCTCCAGCTGCAATTATTTCTTCTTTTTTTATGTTCAATAAATCAGCTAATTTTTTTATAGCAGTTCCTTTATCTATACCTAATTTTGTTACTTCAAGAAAAAAAGGTTTTGATATTGCTATACTATATTTATTTCCATATTCTTTTTTTAGTTCTGCTTCAATTTTTTTTAAATATGATGGTTCTTCTAAAAGCATACATTTAACAGCATCTTTATTTACAGCATCTTTAAAACTTTTCACTTTTTTATGATTCATTTTAGTAAGATTTACTTCTACATCTATATATTTACTGTCAGTTTCAGAAATTATTTCATCATTTATATATGTGAGGATATGAGTTTTATATTTTTGGCTAAAATCGTACATTAAATGAAGATCTTTTTTAGTTAGCGATTCTTCTAATATATTTTTTCCTGTACTGCAATTCGTAATAATAGAACCATTAAAAGATAATATATAGCTCCCATAATCAGCAAGATTTAATTCTTCAGCAAGTTCTTTCATGGCAAAAGTAGGCCTTCCAGAAGCAAGAATAAATTTTATACCAGCTTTTTGAGCTTTCATTATAGCTTCTTTATCAATAGAAGATATTTTTTTCTCAGAATTCAAAAGTGTATCATCTAAATCTGTAACTATCATTTTATAATTCACAATAATCCTCCATAAAAAGTTTTCTTATAATTATAGCAATATGAAGATTATTTTACAATAGATTTTCTAGCCATGAATACTAAAGGTATAAGAAAAAGTATCATTAAACCGCTTCCAATAATTATATCATTTACTCCCATGAGAGCAGATTGTTCTGTTATCATTTGATTGATTAGAGCAAGTTTTATCTTTATAGGGCCCTCTGTTTGATGAATGTAATTTAAAAAATTTGGATTTCCATTATTGATTGCAGAAACTAAATCCTGGTGATGCATTGATATTCTATGATCCCAAAAATTTATAGCAAGAGAAGTTCCAAAACTATTTCCAATATTTCTAGTAAAATTATACAGTCCTGAAGCTCCAGCCATATCTTCAGGCTGAATATTAGATAAAGTAATAGTATTTAAAGGAATAAAAAACATTCCAAGTCCAATACCAGTTAAAAATCTGGAGATTGAAATATAAGTTGAGGTGACATCTGGAGTATAATTTCCTGTGAGTACAGCTGTTATTGAGAAAAGAATAAATCCAGCAACAACAACTTTTCTTGCATCAAGTTTATTCAATACACTTCCTAATATTGGTGCAATAAATAATATGGAGAGCCCAAGAGTAGAAGTAGTCATACCACTTTGGAGAGCAGTATATCCCATGTAATTTTGAAGCCATAGAGGAATTACTACTACAGAAGAGAAAAATGCAACTGATGAAATTGTAAGGCTTATAGCTCCAATAGCAAAATTTCTGTTGAGAAATAACCTTACATTAACCACAGGATTATCTTGATGCCATTCCCAAATAATAAGTATAGTAAGAAAAATAAATGCCAAAAGAGCGAGAAGTATAATGAAAGGACTTGAAAACCAGTCTAAATCATTCCCTTTATCCAGCATTATCTGCAGAGAAGATATTCCTAATGCAAGAAATATGAGTCCCCATTTATCAACAGGAACTTTTTCTGTTTTATCTTTGTATCCTTTTTTCTTAAAAATAGAATGAACTATAAATGTAGAAATTATACCAAATGGAAGATTTATATAAAAACACCATCTCCAAGAAAAAGAATCGGTTATCCAACCACCAATTACAGGTCCTAATACAGGAGCAAGAACAACAGTCATAGACCATATACCTAAAGCCATAGCTTTTTTTTCTTTTGGATAAAAGCTTAACATCAAAGTTTGAGAAAGTGGTATCATACTAGCTCCAACGATTCCTTGAAGAACTCTTGCAAATAACAGGAATCCAAATGAAAAACTTATTCCGCAAAGCATACTTGCAGCTGTAAATAAAAGAGTAGCAACTGTATATTGCCTTACTATTCCAAATCTTTTAGTCAGCCATCCTATCAATGGAAGAAAAATTGCTTCTGAAACAGCATAAGATGTAATTACCCATGTTCCTTGAGTTGGAGCTACAGCAAAATCTCCTGCTATATGTGTAAGAGATACATTTACAATTGTACTGTCTAATACATTCATAAATGAACCTATTGCCAAGGCTAAGGTGGCTAATATAAGTTCAAATGATATTCCCATAATTGCCTCCTTAATTTTTACCTAAATTTACTTTTATTATTTGTTCAATTCCTTTATTCATTGCATCTTCATCTATTGAATAGAGAGTAGATGATTTTTCTGTATAAGGAAGTATATTTTTAGTTTCTTTTTTAATATTTACAATAGCTTTCATTGAGCTTCCTATAGGAATCATTCCATTTTTTTTAAGACTGTCTTTATCAATAATTATACGTACTGGAACTCTTTGCACAATTTTTATCCAATTTCCAGTTGCATTTTGTGCTGGCAGCAGAGAAAGTGAACTTCCTGTACCTGCTGACAGTCCTTGAACATAGCCAGTATATTTTTTACCATTAATATCACTTATAAGCTCAACTTCATCACCTGTTTTGACATCTTTCATTTGTGTTTCCTTTAAATTAGCATCTACCCAAACATTATTCAAATCAATAATAGTCATAAGTTCTTGAGATGCAGCTATTTTTTGTCCTAGAAAAACAGCTTTTTTAGCTATATTTCCAGACTCAGGAGCAAATATTTTTGTTCTTATAAGATTAACATAAGCATTTTTATATGCAGCTATTGCCTGCTGTACATCTGGATGATCATAAATAGAATTGCTTTCTGCTTGTATTTTTGCATTTTTCAAAGCTTTTTTACTTTGCTCTAAAGATGAAATAGCAATATTTAAATTATTTTTACTTGTTTCATATTGATGTTTACTTATTAAGCCAGCATTATATGAAGCTCTATCCATAGTAAAATCGGTTTCAGCTTTTTTTAACTGACTTTCTTTGACTTTTACATTATCTTCTGATTGTCCAACATCTGATGAAAGATTTGAATAGGCACGTATAGCCTTTCCAAGATTGGCAGCAGCATTTTCTAAAGCTATTTTATAGTCAATATCATCTAAAACTGCAAGAAGTTGACCTTTTTCAACAAATTGAGTATCTTCAATAAATATTTCTGTAACAGTTCCTCCTACTTGAGAAGTTATTATATTTTGATTTCCATTTACATAAGCATCATCAGTTTCTATAAAATTTTTTCCATATAAAACCCAGTAGATTCCATAAATTATTCCTATTGTTACAAGTATAGCAAGAAATATAAAAATTTTTTTCTTTGCTTTTTCTTTTTTTATATTTTGATTATTAAGATTATTTTCTATAACTTTGGAAGAGTTATCATTTTTATTTTTTTCTGTTTCTTCAATATTTTCTTTAGTCAATGTTTTATTTTCCATACTGTCCTCCACACTTATTTGTCAAGTTTATACACTCCTCCAAGGGAATTTATAAGTTGTAATTGTTGGGTGTATAAATTAAAATGATGTTGTTCATTATCCAGTTTACTGTTATACCAGTTATATTTTTGAGAAAGATAATCATGTTTAGAGATAGTTCCTATCTGGAATCTTTTTTTATCTCTAGAAAGTAAATCTGTTTCTACTTTAAAATTTTCTTCAGAACTATTTAAAGTGCTCCATAAAGTTTTGGTTTTGTAAAGTTCATTGTCTACATCATTATATGCATTAATGACTGCTTTATTATATTCTTCTATAAATATGTTCATATCAGTTCCAGCTATTTTATATGTACTTTTGATAGCCCCTGAATGAAATATAGGAAGATAAATACTAGGACCTATAAAACCCAAAAGAGAATCTTTTCTCAATATTTTATTGAAATTGATACCTTCAAAACCATATTGACCTGTGATAGAAAATTGTGGATAAAAATCTGCTTTAGCAGCTTCTAAGTGTTTTTCCTGCCCTTTTATCAGCATGAGATAATACTCTACATCAGGTCTGTTTACAATTATATCAGAGGATATAGATGAAGGAATATTTACTTTTTCTTTAAATAAATTATTTAAATTTTTAGAATTTTTTTCTAAGAGAGAAGATATTTCACTACTATACTTATTGCCAGTAAGAATATTTAAGTTATTTATTGTAAGCTGTTTATTTAATTCATTTTCTTTAAGAAGCATATTAATTGTTCTTATTTCTTCTTGAACTGTCCAGATATCATCTTCTATACCATTTCCAATTTTTAAATTTTGAGTTTGTAGTTTTTCTATTTCAGTAAGAATATTTTTTTGTTCAGTAAGAATAGTATTTTCTTGGTATAAATATTTCCAGTAAACATAAAGCTTAGCTACTCTGTTAGATATATCGAGCTCTACCCATTTTGAATTTAATTTCATTGCTTCAGACTTATACTTTTGCTCTGATGTTAATGAAGCAACTTTATTGAATAAATCAATATTATAATCAGCCTGAAGTCCAACACTTCCAATATTAATTATTTTTCCTCCAAATGGTGGAGGAGTAGTTCCATTTTTTCCAAGTTTTTCCCTTTTTAAATCTCCTGTTAAATTTATTGTAATTCCAGATTCAGCTTTTGTAAGATTTACTGCCTCATTAGCTTTTGCAATATTAAGTTTAGCTATTTTTAAATCATTATTTTCTTTTAAAGCAAAATCTATTAATTGGTTAAGAGCAGAGTCATTGTATATTTTCCACCAATTCACATTTGAAAATACCAGTTTTTGATTCTCGAAAATATCAGTAGAGATATTATTAGGGGTAATCATTTCATTTTTATTAATTTTGGGTATTGATGAACAACCTAAAAAGGTTGATAATATAAGTGCTAAAATAATTTTTTTATTCATCTCTCTTCCTCCTTGAATAAAGTCTAAGATAATATACTCTTCTAAATTAATTCAAAAATCCTTTTTAACATTATAATTTTATATTTAATAATAAAAAAAGATAAATAAAGTTGAATATCTTTTATAAAAAGAATGTATTATAAAACCATTTTAAAATATTATATAAAAAAATAAAACAAAACTGATGAAATCAAGAAATTAATGAAACAAATATATGTTAAGGAAGTAATAAAAAAAATGTATAGTTAAAACTTTGGTTTTAAGAAAAGATAGAGTTCAATAAAAGAACTTTCTGTTTTTTAAAAATAAAAATGTGATATAATATAATAGAAATGAAACTTTTGAGAAAAAAACAGAACATTTTTTTTAGGAAAATAGCAATATAATACTGAATTATAGTGTGTAATAAAAATTATGATTCAGATAAATAAAAAATATTTTGTTAGTCAAAAGTTTGATAAGTTTTACTAAAAGACATAAGGGGGAAAAATGAAAAAAATACTACTGGGATGTTTTCTGTTTGCAGCATCAATAACAACATTTGCTGAATCTAATGTTTTATCCACATTAGAACAGTTAGAACTTAATTTTCAACAGCTTGAAGCTGAAGAAAAAGCCATGTATGAGCAAAGAAAATCAGAAGCTGAAGAAGCTCAAAGAACTCTTACACAACAAAGAGAGATGTATCAACAAATAATTACACAAGAAAAGCGTATAGCTGATGTGAAAGGAAATAGATACTATAAAGATCAATATAATCAGCTTGCTAAAAAATATTCTGATGCTAAGAAAATATTGGAAGAAGATATGAGAAAACAAGAAGAAATAATTAATTTATTTGAAATGATTAAATAGGGGAAAGGGGAAAGATTTATGAAGGGAGAAAAAGAAAAAGCTAAACCAACAAGAGGAAGACCGCTAGGAAGTGGTATAAAAAAATATAGAATTTTAGGTTGCAGATTTACTAGAGAAGAATATACATTTATCAATAAAAGCTTGAATAAATTAAGAAGAAAGTATCAAACTAATAGTAAAATTTTAATGGAATTATTTAAAATCTATAGCCAAGAAATGAATTAAATAATAATATAGAAAAAAGCGGTTTTTTACCGCTTTTTTCTATATTTAATCATTTGCTTTTCAGCATAGTATTTTTTTTCCAGTTTCCATATTTCATATAAATTATACACATTATTAAAGATACAAATGTAGCTAAAGGGGCTCCAAAACCTATTTCATAAAGAGTTATTCCTTCTATTTTACTTAGAACAAAGGAAACAGGAATTCTTATTAAAAATGTGGCTATAAGGCTGTGTATCATTGGGAATATAGGATGTCCACATCCACTGAAAAAAGAATTCATACAAAAGATAAAACAAACAAGAATACAATCAATACTGTATGATCTTAAATACATTGCAGCTGTATAAATAACTTCTTTATCATTAGAAAAAAGCGAAGTAATTTTTTCAGGAAAAATTTGTGAATATATATAAAAAACAATGCCTAAAATTAAAGAACACCCTATTCCAGAATAAAGAGATTTTTGAGCTCTGTCTATTTTTCCAGCTCCCATATTTTGTGCAGTCATTACAGCTATGGCAGAAGCGAAAGCTGTTGGTGGAAGCATGGCAAATACAATAATTTTTTCAACTACTCCCACAGCAGCAGAAGCAGTAAGTCCCATAGTATTTATGATAGTTGTAATAAGCAAAAAAGATATATTTATAAGTCCATCCTGCAATGCAATTGGAAGTCCAAGATGAAATATAATCTTAGCCTTTTTAGGAAAGAACCAAATATATTTTTTACCAAATTCAAAAGAAAATCCTTTTTTCCATAAAAATAAGACAGCAAGCAAAAAACTGATTCCTTGTGCACCAATGGTGGCAATAGCCGCACCAGCAGCTCCCATTTTGAAGAAATCAACCAATATGATGTCAACAGTTATGTTTATAAAACAAGCAACGGTTATAAAATATAGAGGAGTTTTAGAATCGCCCATTCCTCTTAAAATACCACTTACAGCATTATAACCTATAATAAAGGGAATACCACATGAACATATAAAAATATATTGCTGAGTAAATGTTATTGCTTCATTAGGAGTATGCATTATGTTAGTGATATAGTTAGTAGATAATATCATAAAAATAGTAAGTATTATAGATATAAATCCAAAAACATATATAATAGTTCCAATGGTTTTTGCCATATCTTTTTCTCTTCTTGCCCCAAGATATTGTCCAATAAGAATAGTTCCCCCAGTGGTTATTCCTAAAATAACCCCAGTAATTGTCTGCATTACTTGACTTCCAATAGCTACAGCAGATACTGCAGCAGAGTCTGCATATTGTCCAACTACGAAGAGATCTGCTGCTCCATAAAATGCTTGGAGAAGACTTGCCAGAAGAAAAGGAAATGAAAATCTCATTAATCCTTTGAAGATACTTCCTTCAATTAGTAAATTTTTTTGTTCCATAAATAAAAAATCCTCCTGTAAATTAAAAAATGCTGGATAAAACAGTTGGCTTTATCCAACCATCTTATCCAGCATATAAATTTTTTATATACCCTCCGATGAACGACTTAAGTATACAATATTTTAAAAAAATTATCAAGAAAAACATATATGTATATGAAGAAAAATAAAAATATATTGTATTATTCTCAATAGTTAGACCTGAGTGAAAAATCATGATATAATTACCTAGAAAAAACAGTTTAAAAAAAGGCAGAAGAAGACAAATGCTATAAAGTATGCTATAATATTAAGTAAAATTTATTTAAGGGAAGGTATGATGATTTTATTAGATATCTTAGAGAAGGGTCAGGAGAAAAGGGCATCAGATATTCATCTTGTAAATGAAGAGAAAGTAATTTATAGAATAAATGGAGAACTGATAAGAGATGAGGAGAATGAGAAAGTTTCGAAAAGTTTTTTAATAGATTGTATAAAAGAAACATTAACAGAAAAACAAAAAGAAATATTTGAAAAAATTAAGGAAATAGATATAGCTTTTGAAGATATAAAAAAAAGAAGATACAGGATAAATTTATATAATGAAAAAGGTTCACCTGCATTTTCTATAAGAATTTTAACCAAAAAGATACAAAGTTTTGAAAAGTTGAACCTTCCAGAAGTATTAAAAAATATGATAAAATATAAAAATGGATTAGTGCTTGTGACAGGAGCCACAGGAAGTGGAAAGAGTACAACTTTAGCAGCTATGATAGAAGAAATAAATCAAAGAAAAGCTTTGAGTATAATGACTATTGAAGATCCTATTGAGTATATTTTTGAAAATAAAAAAAGTTTTATAAGACAAAGAGAAATAGGAACAGATACCTTGTCCTTTAGAAATGCTTTAAAAAGTGTACTTAGGCAGGATCCAGACATAATAATGGTAGGAGAATTGAGAGATGCAGAGAGTATAGAAGCAGCTCTTACATCAGCAGAAACAGGACATCTTGTATTCGGAACACTTCATACTAACGGAGCAGTGGAAACAATTAATCGTCTTATAGATATTTTTTCAGAAGAAAAGCAAGGACAGATAAAAACACAACTTAGTTCAGCATTAAGAGGGGTTGTGAGTCAACAATTATTATTGGATAAAAAAAATGAAATTATTCCAGCTTTTGAAATACTTTTTGTGACTACTGCTGTATCTAATCAGATAGCAGTTGGAAAAATAAGTCAAATATTTACTGCTATAGAAACTGGACAAAAGTATGGAATGATATCTATGAAGGAATATCTTTCTAATATGTATAAAAGTGGAATTATAAATAAAGAGGAATATGGCAGAAAAAGAGGTCAATAATGAATAAAGAAAAAGAAAGAATGTTACTAGGAAAACTTTACCAGGGAAATGCAGAAGAAATGATTGCAGAAAGAATGAAAGCAAAGAAAAAATGTTTTGAAATAAATTCTCTTTCTTTTGAAAATTTTAGTGAAATATTGAAAAATATAAAAGAACTTTTTGAAGAGGTAGGGGAAAATACTGTAGTTATGACACCAATTATGTGTGACTATGGATATAATATTTTAATTGGGAAGAATACTTTTATAAATCATGACTGCATATTTCTTGATATTGGAAAAATAAAAATAGGAAATAATGTATTAATAGGTCCTAGAGTATCTTTTTTGGCAGTAAGCCATCCACTATTTTCAACTGAAAGAGAAAGTGGATATGAATATGGAACCCATATAACAATAGAAGATGGTGTATGGATAGGAGGAGCAGTCACAATAAATAATGGAGTAACTATTGGAAGGAATAGTGTAATTGGGTCAGGGAGTGTAGTTGTAAAAGATATCCCTGAAAATGTTGTGGCAGCAGGAAATCCATGCAGAGTATTAAGAAAGATTTATGAAAAAGATAAGATGATGGAAAAATTTAATTTGGAGGAAAAGTGTTAATTAATTCAAATTTTGAAATAAATATCAGAAGTATAGAAGAATTTGCAAGAGTGATGGTGCCAGAAGCACTTGATAAAACGATGAATCTTTTTATAAAAGAAACTTTTGATAATATAGAAGTAAATATGGATATAGATGGAAAAAAAGGAAATTTTTCTTATGCAAATCAGGAAGGCAGAATAGATGAGCAAAAACAGACTATGGTAAAAATTCTTTTATTAAAAGTATATAATAAAAAGTATTCTTGGGGTGGACTTATGGGAGTCAGACCTACAAAAGTATTAAGAAGGCTGTTATCTTTGGGATATTCATATGAACAAGCAGAAGATATGTTAAGAAATTTTTATATTGTCAGTGATGAAAAAATAAAACTCCTTGTAAATACTGTAAAGAAAGAACTGGAATTTTTAAATAGAGAATATATAAATTTATATATAGGAATACCTTTTTGTCCAACTAAATGTAAATACTGTTCATTTGCTTCTTATGAAATAAATGGAGGAGTAGGAAGATATTACAAAGGATTTGTTGAAACTTTGTTAGAAGAGATAGAAATGGCTGGGAAATTTTTAAAAGATGAAGGATACAAGATAGAATCTATATATATAGGAGGCGGAACTCCAAGTACACTTACAGAAAGTGATTTAGAAAAAGTTTTGAAGAAAATAAATGAGAATATAGATATGCTTCATTTAAAAGAGTTTACTTTTGAAGCAGGAAGAGAAGATTCACTTACCCAAAAAAAATTAGAGCTTGTAAAAAAATATGGTGTTGATAGAATAAGTTTAAATCCTCAAACTTTTAATGAAGAAACTTTAAAAAAGGTAAATAGAAAATTTGATAGAAAAAATTTTGATAAATATTTTAGAATTGCTCAAAATATGGGATTTATAATAAATATGGATTTGATAATAGGGCTTCCAGATGAAACAACAGAAGATGTACTTTATACTTTAAGTGAGCTGGAAAAATATAATATAGAAAATCTAACTATACATTCTTTGGCATTTAAAAGGGCATCTAAACTTTTTAAAGAGAATAAAAATAGAAAAGAATTGAATAGGGATATAATAGAAAATAAAATAAAAGAACTTACTGAGAAAAAACAGTTGAAACCATACTATATGTATAGACAGAAAAATATTATGGAATGGGGAGAGAATGTTGGATATGCAAAAGAAGGAAAAGAATCTGTATTTAATATAGAGATGATAGAGGAAAATCAATCGACTATGGGATTAGGAGGGGGAGCTATCACTAAAAGAGTAATAGAGGAAACAGAGTTTAGAGATTATATTGAAAGAATAATTAATCCAAAAGATCCAGCATTATATATAAAGGAAATGAAAGAAAGAATGGAGAGTAAATATAAATTATTTAAAAAAAGGAGAAATATAGATGAGAAGCTGTAAAGGATTGCTTATTGTCATTATGCTTATAATTATCAGTAATTTTAGTTTTGGAGAAGAGGATGTATCAAAATCTTTTAAACTAATAATGAGCGAAAATATGCTTGAAAAAAAAGATAATCTTATGGATATAAACATTGTTTCTAAAGAAGAAATGGTGTCACAAGGAATAGGAATAGGATATGCTAATAAAATTTTAAATTATAGGAAAAAAACAGGTGGTTTTGAAAAACTGGAAGAGATGAAGAGGATAAAAGGAATCGGAGACGCAACTTATGAAAAACTTTCTAATAAATTTAAAATAGAGAGTGAAGTTGAAAAAAATCCTATCTACATAAATGAGGCTGATGATGAACTTTTAAAATATTTTGGTTTTGAGAAAAAAGAGATTAAAAAAATAAGAGAATATCTTAATAAGAATGATAGAATAGATAATAATCTTCAATTAATGGAAATACTTTCAAAAAAAAGATATGAAAAATATAAAGAAATAGTTAAATATGATAAATTTTAGAGGTGATATAAATGGGAAAAATAATAAGAGGAGTAAGTAAAAACGCTAGATTTTTTCTGGTAGATTCAACAGATATAGTGCAGAAAGCATTGGATATACATAAATGCAGCCCCACTGCAATAGATGCTTTTGGAAGACTTCTTACAGCGGGAGTAATGATGGGAAGCACTTTAAAAGGAAAAGATTTACTGACTTTGAGAACAGATACTGATGGACTGCTGAATAATATGGTAGTTACAGCAGATTCTGAAGGAGGGGTAAAGGGATATGTTTCTAACCCTTCAGCTGATGTGGCACTAAAAGATAATGGAAGATCAAATGTAGGAGCTTTAGTTGGAAAAGGAATGCTGAGAATAATAAAAGATATGGGATTGAAAGAACCATATGTTGGAATGTCTCCAATAGATTCAGGAGAGATAGCTCAAGACTTGGCTTACTATTTTTTTAATTCAGATCAGACACCAACTGTAATAGCATTGGGAGTGAATTTAAAAGATGAAAGAACTGTAGCTTGTGCTGGGGGATATATGATACAGCTTCTTCCAGGTGCAGAAGAGTGTTTCATAGAAGCTCTAGAGGAAAAAGTTCAGGCAATAAGACCCATGACTGAACTTATGATGGGTGGAATGGATCTTAAGAGAATATTAAAACTTTTATATGAAGATATGAGCAGTGAGAATAATGAAAAATTGATTGAAGAATATGAAATACTTGAGGAAAAAGAAGTGAACTATAAATGTAATTGTGATAAGGATAAGTTCTACAGAGGTCTTATTACTCTTGGTAAAAAAGAATTAAACGAGATATTTGAAACACAGGAGTTTTTAGAAACTGAATGCCATTTTTGTGGAAAAAAATATAAATTTACCAAGGAAGATTTTAAAGATATTTTAGAGGTGAAGTAAATGAAACTTATAGATTCTCATGCTCATATGGATTCAAACCAATTTGATCCAGATAGAGCAGAGGTATTTCAAAGAATAAAAGATAAAATGGATTTTATAGTCAATATAGGTTATGATATAGAAAGCAGCAAACAAGGTGTTGAATACAGTAAAAAATATGATTTTATATATGCTGCTGTAGGAATACATCCAGATGATATAGAAGGATACGATGATAGAATTGAAGAAGAGTTAGAAAAACTGGCAAAAAATGAAAAAGTATTGGCTATAGGTGAAATAGGATTGGACTATCACTGGATGACTCATCCAAAAGAGAAGCAGCAGGAAATATTCAGAAGACAGATGAAAATGGCAGAAAGAGTTGGAAAACCAGTAGTAATACATTCAAGAGATGCTATAGAGGATACAGTAAGAATATTAAAAGAATTTCCTCTAGTAAAGGGAATATTCCATTGTTATCCTGGATCAGTAGAAACAGCTCTTCAAGTAATGGATAACTATTATTTTGGAATAGGAGGAGTACTTACTTTTAAAAATGCAAAAAAACTGATTGAAGTAGTAAAAAATATACCTTTAGAAAAATTAATTCTTGAAACTGACTGTCCATATATGGCTCCTGATCCTTTTAGAGGAAAGAGAAATGAACCTGTATATGTAGAATATGTAGCTAAAAAAATAGCAGAATTAAAAGGACTGACATATGAAGAAGTTGCAGAATCTACAAATTTAAATACAAGAAAAGCATATAATATGATATAGAAATGAGGGGAAAAATGATAACTTGTCCTGTTTGTAAAAAAATTTTGAATAAAAAAGAAAAAACATATAAGTGTGAAAATAACCATTGTTTTGATGAGGGAAAACAGGGATATTTAAATCTTCTCCTTTCAAATCAAAAACATAGTAAAACTCCTGGAGATGACAAGGAAATGGTACTTAGCAGAAAAGGGTTTTTAGAAAAAGATTATTATAAGCTAATATCAGAAACAGTTAATGATTTGATTTTGAGTAATAGTTCATCCAATAATATAGAATTATTAGACATAGGATGTGGAGAAGGATATTATACTGGAAGATTAAAAAAATTTCTTGATGAAAAAGGAATAAAGTCTAATATAATAGGCATAGATATTTCTAAAGAAGCGGTAGTGTGTGCTGCAAAAACATATAAAAGTATAAAATGGATAGTAGCTAGTGCTACTAATATTCCCTTAGAAGATGAATCACTGGATTATATTGTTTGTATGTTTGCTAAGATAATACCAGAAGAAAAAATGAGGACACTAAAAAAAGGTGGAAAATTAATAATAGTTTCTACTGGAGAAAATCATTTGCTGGAATTAAAAAAAATTGTATATGAACAGGTAAGGACAGAATTTTATTCTCCAATAGAGGATTTGAAAATATTTAAACATATAAAAACAGTAAATTGTACAGGAAAATCTTTTATAAAAGAAAATGAAAGTATAAGAAATCTTTTTGATATGACTCCATATAAATGGAGAAGCCCAAAGGATGGTGTGGACAGACTATTTGCACTGCAGGAGTTAGAAATAACCATTGATGTAAATATAGATATTTTTGAAAAAGAATAGTCCTCAAGGAGAACAAATTATGATTTTAGGGATAGGAAATGATATTGTAGAAATAGAAAGAATAGAAAAAGCTATATCCAATGAGAAATTTATAAAGAGAGTATATACTGAAAAAGAAATAGAAATTATAGAAAAAAAAGGAAGTAAAGCAGCAAGTTATGCTGGAAGATTTTCAGCAAAAGAGGCAATATCTAAAGCATTAGGAACAGGGGTAAGAGATTTTAATCTGACTGATATAGAAATATTGAATGATGAACTAGGAAAGCCATATGTTGTTTTGAAAAATGAATTGAAGGGCAGAATGGTGGATATGAGAATAGAAATTTCTATTTCTCATTCTAAGGAATATGCAACAGCAGTAGCAGTTATGTTTAAAAAGGAGTGCTGAAGATGGAAGTAAATAAAGAATTTTATATTGAACTTGAAGAATTTATCAATGAATTAAAAGACAAAAAAAATGATGTAAAAATTCTTAATTTTGTGTTGGAAAAGTTGGATACTATTCCAGTAGAAGTACAAAAATTTATAGCGGAAAAAACAGGTCTGCTTGAAATATCAATAGAAAATACAATTAATTTTTATCCTAAATTTAGAAATAAAGTTAGTGGAAAAAAAATAAAAGAAGTTTCTATATGTGTAGGGATGACTTGTGGAGTATATGGAAAAGGATTTTATGAAGAACTTGCTGAAATACTTGAAATAGATGAAAATGGAATATCAAAAGATGGAAATGTGCTTTTAACAACAAAAAGATGCTTTGGAAGATGTAGCAAGGGACCAAATGTCTCTATTGATGGAGAAATATATAGTATGATGACTATGCCAGAATTAAAAAATAGACTGGGATTAAAATAATATAATTTAAGGAGGAAAAATTTGGATATACTGGATATAAAGAGAGAATTTGCTGAATACAAGCAAAAAATAGTTGATATAAGGGGGTCTCTTTGACTTAGAAAAGAGAGAGAAAAAAATATCTGAGCTTGAAAAAATGACTATGGAAGAAAATTTCTGGAATGATAAGAGAAGCAGTTCTGCAGTCATAAAGGAAATGAATGGAGAAAAAGAAATTGTAGCTGAGTTTAAGAAATTGGAATCAGAACTAGGAGAAGAGGAAGTATTAATAGATTTTGTTGAAATGGGAGAAACAGATTTTCAAACTGAACTTGAAGAAAAACATATTATACTTGGAAAAGATATAGATCATTTTGATACAAGACTTCTCTTAGATGGAGAATTTGATTCTAATAATGCTATTGTTACCATTCATTCAGGTGCTGGAGGTACAGAAGCCTGTGACTGGGCGGATATGCTTTATAGAATGTATTCAAGATGGTGTAACGAAAAAAAATATAAAATAAGTGAAATGGATTTTATGCCTGGAGATAGTGTGGGAATAAAATCTATAACTTTTCTTGTAGAGGGAAATAATGCTTATGGATATATGAAAAGTGAGAAAGGAGTTCATAGACTTGTAAGAATATCTCCTTTTGATGCTAATAAAAAAAGACATACATCTTTTGCTTCAGTAGAAGTTATGCCAGAAGTAGATGACAGTGTAGAAGTTAATATAGATGCTGGTGATTTAAGAATAGATACATACAGAGCCAGTGGAGCTGGGGGACAGCATGTAAATATGACTGATTCTGCAGTAAGGATAACACATATTCCAACTGGGATAGTGGTCACATGCCAAAGGGAAAGATCACAATTGAATAATAGAGAAACAGCTATGAAGATGTTGAAATCTAAATTAATTGAACTTGAAATGAAGAAAAAAGAGGAAGAATTGAAGAAAATACAAGGTGAACAAAGTGAAATAGGCTGGGGAAATCAAATAAGATCATATGTATTTCAGCCTTACACTTTAGTAAAAGATCATAGAACATCAGCTGAATCTGGAAATATTAAAGCTGTTATGGATGGAGATATAGATATTTTTATAAATACATATCTAAGATGGAATAAAACAAAATAATCCTTTAAAAAAGATTAAAATTGTGGTAAAATTTGTATTAAATTATTAAAACTAAGAGGGGTGGAAAAAATGGAAAAGAGAGTAAGAACTAGAATAGCACCATCACCTACTGGAGATCCTCATGTAGGGACTGCGTATATAGCGCTTTTCAACTTGGCATTTGCACATATTAATAACGGAGACTTTATTTTAAGAATAGAGGATACTGATCAAAATAGATATACTGCTGGTTCAGAACAGATGATTTTTGATGCATTAAAATGGCTTGATCTAACTTATGCAGAAGGTCCAGATGTTGGAGGACCTTATGGTCCATATAGACAATCAGAAAGATTTGAACTTTATGGTGAATATGCAAAACAGTTAGTGGAAAAAGGTGGAGCATATTACTGCTTTTGTACACAAGAAAGATTGGAAAAATTAAGAGAAAGACAAAAAGCTATGGGAAAAGCTCCAGGATATGATGGTCACTGCAGATCATTGACTCCAGAAGAAATTCAAGCTAAATTAGCAGCAGGAGAACCATATGTAATAAGATTAAAAATGCCTTATGAAGGTGAAACTATAATAAAAGACAGACTAAGAGGAGATATTGTATTTGAAAATAATAAGATAGATGATCAAGTACTTTTAAAAGCAGATGGGTTTCCAACTTATCATCTTGCAAATGTAGTAGATGACCATTTAATGGAAGTTACTCATGTAATAAGAGCAGAGGAATGGATAGCATCAACACCTAAACATATTCAATTATATAAAGCTTTTGGATGGGATGCACCAGAATTTATTCATATGCCTTTATTGAGAAATGCAGACAGAACTAAAATATCTAAAAGAAAAAATCCTGTATCTTTAAATTGGTATAGAGATGAAGGATATCTTAAAGAAGGTATAGTAAACTTCTTAGGACTTATGGGATATTCGTTTGGAGAAAATAAAGAAATATTTACATTGGAAGAGTTTAAAGATAACTTTAATATAGATAAAGTATCTCTTGGAGGACCTGTATTTGATCTTGTAAAACTTGGTTGGGTAAATAATCAACACATGAGAATGAAGGATCTTGATGAACTTTCTAAATTAGCTGTTCCTTTCTTCCAACAGCAAGGACATGTAGGAAAAAATGTTTCTGAAAAAGAGTATGAAGCTATTGTAAAAATAGTTGGAATACTCAGAGAGAGCGCACAAACATTGAAAGAAATTGCTGTAGAAGCAACAGCTTACTATCAGGATGAATTTGAGCTTCCAGAAGTAACAGAAGAAATGAATAAAAAAGAAAGAAAAAGTGTAGAAAAATTATGTTCATCTATAGAAGATCCAGTTGGAAAAGATTCTATAAAATTATTTATGGAAAAACTTGAAAAATGGGAAAAAGATGAATTTACAGTAGAAGAGGCAAAAGATTTATTACATCATACAATGGATGAAATTGGAGAAGGACCAGCAAAGGTATTTATGCCATTGAGAGCAGTAATTACAGGTCAAGCTAGGGGTGCTGATCTTTTTAATGTTCTTTATATAATAGGAAAAGAAAGAACATTAAAAAGAATGAAGGCTATGATAGCTAAATACAATGTTCTCTAATCACAAAGAATAAAGGGAAAGAGTTTTTACTCTTTCCTTTTTTTGTAATATTTATATAAAAGCAGAAATTGTTTTTACATGAAGAGAATTTATGTTATAATATTTTAAGAGTAAATCTTTTTAATAGGAGGATGATCACAAGTTGTTAAAAACAGAGTTATTAAAAACTGAGATATTCAGGGATTATAGTGATAAAGATCTGGTTAAAGAGGAAGAAGAAATAAGATTTTCACTTTTGGAAAATCCTCAAAACATAGAAAACTTAAAAAGTTTAGCAGCAATATTATATTATAAAAGAGATTACAATGGAGCAATCAAATTATATGAAAAGATAGTGAAAGCAAATTCTAAAAATGCAGATTATGCAGCTTTTTTAGGATATCTTTATTATGAAAATGAAAATTATGAAAATGCTATTGATTATTTTAATAAATCATTAGAAATAGCACCTGATAATTCTTTTGTTCATTTTCTTCTTGGAAATGCTTATTCTAGGGCTGGGCTAATAAAGGAAGCCATCAATAGTTATGATTTTGCTATATTTTTGGATTTAGATATTTATACTGCACATTTAGATTTTGCAAAAAAATATGAGGCAATAGGGCAGAAACAAAGAGCTTTAAAAGAATATATTATAGCTTATGAAATAGACCCTAGAGAAAAGAGTATTATAAATAAAATAAATGAACTAAAGGCAGATATTGGATCTAAGAAATATTAAAAATTTCTAATAGAAGGAAAAGTGTTTCTTTTCTTTCTATTTTTACTTTTTAATATTTAATTTTTTAAAGGAGAAGAAATGATATATAGTGTTTCATTAGTATTTATACTAATAATATTTTTATTTATAGGGATGACATTCGGATTTAATAAAGCAGTAGCTTTTATTCCAGTTTTATTTATCATCTTTTTGCTTGTTGCATTTCTTGGGTGGTTTGCAATAAATTTTTTCTGGCTTATACTTCTTGTAATGCTGATAAATTATATTAAAAATCAAAATCAACCTAAGAGTACTAAAAAAAGAACCTATTACTATAAATTTGAAAGAACAGAAGATTTTGATGAGTTTTTTCGTCAGGCTGGGCAGCAGAATGGAGGTTATTCTTATGGAGGAAATAATGGGAATCCGTTTGGTTATGCTGAGGATAAAACTAGGTATTATAAAATTCTAGGTGTTAACTCTAATGCAACAAAAGAAGAGATAAAAAAGGCATATAGGGAACTTGTAAAACAGCATCATCCTGATAAGTTTGCCAATGCAAGTGAAGCAGATAAGACATATCATGAAAATAGAATAAAAGAGATAAATGAAGCTTATGATAAATTATCAAAAGATTTTTCTTAGCTTGAAATGATTTATAAGCTATGCTATAATTATATGGGCTTAAGTTTAGTAAAAAATTTAACTTATTCTTAACAGATAAAAGGAGAAAAGAATGAAATTAAAAACATTGATTCTTGCTGCTGGAAAAGGTACTAGAATGAAGTCAGAGCTTCCCAAAGTTATCCATGAAGTAAATGGGATTCCAATGATTTCTAAAATAATCAAAGTTTTAGAAGTTTTGAAGCCTGAGGAGAACATACTTATTTTAGGTCACAAAAAAGAAGAAGTTTTGAAAGTAGTGGGAGAAAATGCAGACTATGTAGTACAAACTGAACAACTTGGAACAGGACATGCAGTGCTGCAGGCTAAAAATAAATTAAAAGACTATGATGGAGATGTAATGGTACTTTGTGGAGATACTCCTTTGTTAAGAGAAGAAACTCTAAAAGAACTTTATAAATTTCATAAAGAAACTGATTCAGTAACAACTATATTAACTTCTATTTATGATAATCCATTTGGTTATGGAAGAATAGTAAAAGAAAATGACTTGGTTAAAGCAATAGTTGAAGAAAAAGAAGCAGATGATAAAACTAAAAAAATAAAAGAAGTTAATGCTGGTGTATATTGTTTTAAAGGAAGAGAACTTTTTGAAGCTCTTTCAAAAATAACTAACAATAATGAAAAAGGTGAATACTATTTAACTGATGTAATAGGAATACAAGTAAAAGAAGGAAAAAAGGTACAGAGTTATATATTGAATGACAATATAGAAATACTTGGTGTAAATTCAAAAGTTGAACTTGCAGAGGCTTCTAAAGTATTAAGAGGTAGAAAAAATATAGAGCTTATGGAAAAGGGTGCTATCCTTATAGATCCAGCTGCTGTATATATAGAAGAAGATGTAGAGATAGGAAGAGATACTGTTATTTATCCAGGAGCAGTTTTACAGGGAAAAACGGTAATAGGAGAAAATTGTCAAATTTTAGGAACTACTAGAATAATTGACAGCACTTTAGGGAATGATATTAAAATTGAAAGTTCTGTAATAGAAGAGAGTATATTAGAAAATGGAGTGACTATGGGACCTTTTGCACATTTGAGACCAAAGAGCCACTTGAAAGAAAAAGTACATATAGGAAACTTTGTAGAAGTAAAGAAATCTACTTTGGAAAAAGGAGTAAAAGCTGGTCATCTGACTTATTTAGGAGATGCACAGATTGGTGAGGACACAAATGTTGGTGCTGGAACTATAACTTGTAATTATGATGGTAAAAACAAGTTTAAAACTGTTATAGGAAAAAATTCTTTTATTGGAAGTGATTCTATGCTAGTAGCACCAGTAATCATTGGAGAAAATGCTCTGATAGGAGCAGGATCAGTAATAACTAAAGATGTTCCTGATAACTCGTTGGCTGTATCAAGAAGTAAACAAATTATTAAAAATGATTGGAGGAAATAAAAAATGGTTAAATCTGAAAATGTTAAGATTTTTGCTGGAACATCAAATGTGGCTTTAGCTGCAAAAATTGCTGAGAGGTATGGTCTGCCACTAGGAGAAGCAGAAGTAGTTAGATTTAAAGATGGTGAGGTTTTTGTTAAAATTGATGAAACAGTTAGAGGTAGAGATGTTTTTGTAGTACAATCAACTTCTGAACCTGTTAATGAAAACTTAATGGAACTTCTAATTTTTATTGATGCATTAAAAAGAGCATCTGCAAAAAGTATCAATGTCATTATTCCTTATTATGGATATGCAAGACAAGATAGAAAATCTAGTCCTAGAGAACCAATTACTTCTAAATTAGTAGCAAATTTATTAACAAAATCAGGGGCTAACAGAATTGTTGCCATGGACCTACATGCTGATCAAATACAAGGATTTTTTGATATCCCAGTAGATCATATGCAAGCTTTACCACTAATGGTAAAATATTTCATGAAAAAAGGACTTTATGGAGATGATGTAGTAGTAGTTTCTCCAGATATTGGTGGAGTAAAAAGAGCTAGAAAATTAGCAGAATGGTTAGATTGTAAAATAGCCATTATTGATAAAAGAAGACCAAAACCAAATATGTCAGAAGTTATGAACCTTATAGGAGAAGTTCAAGGAAAAACTGCTATATTTATAGATGATATGATTGATACAGCTGGAACTATTACAAATGGTGCTGCTGCTATAATTGACAGAGGAGCAAAAGAAGCGTATGCTTGTTGTACACATGCAGTATTCTCTGATCCTGCTATTGAAAGATTAGCTGCATCTCCTTTAAAAGAAGTTATAGTAACTGATTCTATTGCTCTGCCAGAAAGAAAAAAATTAGATAAAGTAACAGTTCTTTCGGTTGATGAAATTTTCTCAGAAGCTATTAATAGAATTGTAAATAATCAGTCAGTTTCTGAATTATTTGAAAAAGCTGAAACAAAAAGAAATGTTAAATAATCCAGTCATAAAGGCAAAAAAATAATTTTTTCTAATAAAAGCTAGTAGTTTTACTAGCTTTTTATTTGTATATATGATAAAATTATGAATATTTTAATAATGATATATTAGGTTAGGTGTATAGAATGAACAAAACTGAATATACTTCTTTAAATGCAGATTATAATAAAATAGGAGAATTTTTAAAAGATGGAAATTTGATAATTTATCCTACAGATACAGTATATGGTGTAGGAGGAATAATAGATTCTGATGAAGCCATTACTAAAATTTATAAGGCTAAAGAGAGAAGTTTTAAATCACCTCTTATTGTTTTAGTAAGTGATGTAGCTAAAATAGAAGAAATAGCATATATTGAAGAAAAAAATAGAGAAAAAATAGAGAAATTAATAAAAGAATTCTGGCCTGGAGGACTTACCATAATATTAAACAAAAAAAATAATGTTCCTGATATAATGGTATCAGGGGGGAAAACTGTAGGAGTTAGAATGCCTGATCTTGATACTGCTTTAAAAATAATAGAAGCAGCAGGAGGATTATTGCCTACCACAAGTGCGAATATATCTGGTGAGGCCACACCAAGAAGCTATAATGAGCTTTCAGAAGCTTTTAAAGAAAGAGTGGAGATATTAGTTGATGGTGGAAAATGCCCAGTAGGAACTGCCTCAACTATAATAGATATGAGTGATAAACCTAAAATACTTAGAGCAGGGGCCATATCTGTTGAAGATATAGAAAAAATTATTGGAAAATTAAATGGGGAGGAAATAAATTAATGAAAACACAAAGAGTAAATCCAAATGCAATGAATCCTATGCAGATGAACAATATGTCATCTATGATGGGAATGATGAACAGCATTCAAAAAATAGGTAAAGGAAAAAGAAAATACTCTATTATGCTGGACAAAAATAATAAAAAATTCTTAGCCAAATTTATAGATGAAGTAAAAAAGCAATTTGCTTCTTCACCACTAGGAGCACAAGGACAAGGAGTCAGTGATTTTTTTGATTATGTAAAGAAGATGTGTGAAGATAAAAATCAAATGGAACTTAAAGTAAGCTTTGAAGAATATGAATTCCTTAAAAAAATGGTAATTGATTCAATTAAAGGAATGGAAGGAATGGAATTCAAATGGTATCAACTTATTAAAAAAGGTATGATAAAGATGATGGTAAAGCAATATAGAGAACTTCTGACAAAATTAAAATAGAATTATGTTTGTGAAGGGGGAGTAATGAAGAAAGATTACAGTATTGGAGTATTTGACTCTGGAGTTGGTGGCACAACTGTACTAAAGATAATGGCAGAAATATTACCCCATGAAAATATGATATATTATGCTGATAGTGGGAATGCTCCATATGGAAAGAAAACAACAGAGGAATTACAAAGTTTATGTTTTAATATAATGGATTTTTTTTTGAAGAATAGATGCAAAGCTGTTGTTATAGCTTGTAATACAGCTACAGCTGCTGCTTTAACTGCAATAAAGGAAAGATATGATATACCTGTAATAGGAGTAATAACTCCAGGTTCAAGAGCAGCTGCAAATACAAGTAAAAATGGTCATATTGCTGTATTGGCAACTCCTTTTACTGCAAACTCAAATGCTTATGGAGAGGAAATAAAGAAATTTGATAAAAAAGCTTCTGTATATCAAGAGGGATGTTCTGAACTATGTACTATGATAGAAGAGGGATGGGAGACTTTTGAAAATAGAGGAGATATTTTAGATGGGCATATATCAAAATTTCCAGGATCAGCAGATACACTGGTATTGGGATGCACCCATTATCCTATTATAAAAGAAGATATAAAAAAATATTTTTCTGGAAAAATAGTTGATCCAGCAAAGGAAACTGTTGCTGAACTTATTGATACATTGAGAGATGATGATTTATTAAATAATTCTAAAGAGAAAGGAAAAATAGAATTCTTTGTCAGTGGAAATAAAGAACAGTTCAAAAAAACAGCAGAAAAGTTTTTAGGATTTGAAGTTAAAAAACTTTACCAGATAGAAAAGTAATTAAAATAAAAGAAGTATCTTTTTAAAGGTACTTCTTTTTTAGTTGCATATCATTTTTTTATTTTCATAAAATGGTATATAGCAGAATATTTTTGCTGCCATTAATTTTAATTTAATATTTTTTATAATTTGGTTATTTTTTTATTTCAGATATGCTAATCCATTTTTCTGAAAAAGGAATATCTTTAAATAAAAAATCATTCTTACTCTTTTCAAATCCTATTTATAAGCATTTCCAATAAGGCCTACAGCTTCTTTTGCTCTCATTATTTTTTCTCTTGCAATGGTTCTGGCTTTTTTAGCTCCTTCATAAAGAACTTCTTGTACATAATCACTATTTTCTACTAAATGTTCTCTTTTTTCTCTTGCTTCTCCAAAATACTCAAGAATAGCATTTAAAAGTTCAGTTTTGGCATGACCATAACCAAAGTTTCCAGCAAGGAACTTTTCTTTAAGTTCATTTTGCTTTTCAATAGAAGCAAAAAGAGCATAGAGTTTAGCTATATTATTATTTGGATCTTTTGGCTCCTCTAAAGGGGTAGAGTCAGTAACTATACTCATAACCTGTTTTTTTAATTCCTTTTTAGAAGCAAACATATTTATTGTATTACCATAAGATTTACTCATTTTTTGTCCATCTGTTCCTGGAATAACTGCAAGATCATCCATTATAAGAGGATCAGGAAGTTTGAAAAGTTCGATACCATACTGTTGATTAAACTTCATAGCTATGTCCCTTGTCATTTCAAGATGCTGTTTTTGATCTTTTCCTACCGGAACAATATCAGTATCATAAATAAGAATATCAGCAGCCATAAGAACAGGATAAGTTAAAAGACCTGCATTTGGAGTAAAGCCTTTAGCGACTTTATCTTTATATGAATGTCCTCTTTCTAATAGTCCTACAGGAGTGACATTTGAAAGAAGCCAAGAAAGTTCAACATGTTCTGGTATATCAGATTGAAGAAATATAGTAGATTTCTCAGGATCTAATCCAAGAGCAAGATAATCCAGTACAATGTTATATGTATTTTCTTTTAAAGATTTTGGATCAGTAAGAGAAGTAAGAGAATGATAATCAGCGATAAAATAAAATCCTTCAAATTCACCACTGTTTTGATTTTTTACAAACTGGCTGATTGCACCAAAGTAGTTTCCCAGATGAAGGATCCCACTAGGTTGAATACCAGATAAACTTCTTTTCATAGAAATTCCTCCTAAAACTAAATATATTCTACATAGTATCACATATATAAAAAAAATTCAATAATCCAGCTCTTTTTAAAAAAGAAGTAATGTAGTATAATAAAGTGGTCAGACAGGAAAAAAGAAAGAAAATTTTGGAGGGATAATATGGATTATTATGTGGGAATAGACTTAGGGGGAACAAACACTAAAATAGGATTATTGAATATAGAGGGAGATATATTAAAAAGCTCCATAATAAAGACACTTTCATCAGAAGGTGTAGATAAGACTATGGAAAGAATATGGATAGTGATACAAGAACTTGCAAAAGAGGCAGATATAAGTGTAAAAAATATAAAGGGAATAGGAATGGGAATTCCTGGACCTGTTGAAGAGCAAAGTGTAGTAGCTTTTTTTGCAAACTTTCCTTGGGGAACTAATGTAAATATAAAGGAGAAACTTGAAAAAATAACAGGGATAGAAACAAAATTAGATAATGATGCTAATATTATAGCATTAGGAGAAGCTAAATATGGAGCTGCTAAAGGAAGTAAAAGCAGTGTAACAGTGGCTCTTGGAACAGGTATAGGAGGAGGGATATATGTAAATGGTATGCTTATATCTGGATTTAAAGGCGCTGGTGGAGAAGTAGGACACATGAAAATAGTAAAAGATGGAAGATTATGTGGATGTGGACAGAAGGGATGTTTTGAAGCATATGCATCTGCAACTGGTTTGATAAGAGAGGCAGTATCAAGACTTACTGTGAATAAACAGAATCTTCTTTATACTATGATAGAAGGTAATATTACAGGACTTGAAGCAAAGGATATATTTGATGCTGCAAAGGAAGGAGATATTTTCTCATTGGATCTTGTAGATTATGAAGCAGAGTATCTAGCTATGGGAATAGCTAATATTTTAAATATAATAAATCCAGAAACTATAGTTCTAGGAGGAGGTGTTGCTTTAGCAGGAGATATATTATTAGAACCTCTTAGAAAAAAATTAGAAAAGTATGCTCTTCCAGTTACATTAGAAGGTTTAAAAATTGTTCAGGGAGTACTTGGAAATGAGGCAGGAATTAAAGGAGCAGTTGGACTTTTTTCATAAAAATAATATAAATTTATAAAAACATTTTTTTAATATGAATTATTTCTTCCTAGTTTATAAAGTTTTTAGAATTTTTATGTAAAGATATTGACAAAGCTTGAATAAAAGATTATATTAATTAGTGAAAGTATAGTTTTAAAATCTTAGTTTCATAAATAAATTATAAAGTTCTATAATAGTACAAAAGAACTTTGTAAAAACTTAGGAGGTATTTTAGCTATGAAAAAAACAAGTTTAATACTAGGGGCACTATTATTAGCAGCAGGATTAACTGGATGTGGTGATAAAAAAGAAGCTGCTCCAGCAGATACAGCATCAGCACCAAAAGCAGAGAAAAAATTAAGAATAGGTTTTACAGCTTATAAATTTGATGATAACTTTATTGCTTTATACAGAAAAGTTGTATTAGATGAAGCTAAGAAGATAGAAGATAAAGTGGATTTAACAATGGTTGATTCTCAAAACAGTCAACAAACTCAAAATGACCAAATTGATGTAATGCTTTCTAAAGGAACAGACGCATTAGCAGTTAATTTAGTTGACCCAGCAGCTGGACAAACAGTAATGGAAAAAATTAAAGCTGAAAATGTTCCAGTTGTATTCTATAATAAAAAACCTGCAAAAGAAGTTTTAGCAGCTTATGATAAAGCTTATTATGTAGGAATTGACCCTAATGCTCAAGGAATAGCTCAAGGAGAACTTATTATGAAAGCTTGGAAAGCTAATCCGGATTTAGACTTAAATAAAGATGGAAAAATTCAATATGTAATGATTAAGGGAGAACCTGGGCATCCAGATGCTGAAGCAAGAACTATTTATTCAATCAAGACTTTAAATGACAATGGAATAGAAACTGAAGAATTACACCTAGATGCTGCAATGTGGGATACAGCACAAGCAAAAGATAAAATGGACGCATGGTTATCAGGACCTAATGGAGATAAGATTGAAGTTGTTATCTGTAATAATGATGGAATGGCTCTGGGAGCTATTGAATCAATGAAAGCTGTTGGAAAAAAACTTCCAGTATTTGGAGTAGATGCTTTACCAGAAGCAATTGTTAAGATTGAAGCAGGAGAAATGGCTGGAACTGTTCTTAATGATGCTAAAGGGCAAGGAAGAGCTACTTGGGATATGGTAGTTAATCTAGCAGAAGGAAAAGCTCCAACTGAAGGAACTGAGTGGAAATTAGATGAGAAAGAAATTTTAATACCTAGTATCGGAATCGATAAAGATAATGTTGCAGACTTCAAATAAGATAAAATTATATAAATAAAGTACTTTTAGGAAGAGAAGGGGGGATTGTTTTATAGACACATCTCCCTTTTTCCAAAAAAGAGTAAAGAGTAAAGAAAAGTCAGTTATAGTGAGGAGACAATATGAATAATTTAGAATATATACTAGAAATGGATAATATTTCTAAAGAGTTTCCGGGGGTAAAAGCATTGGATGGAGCTAATTTAAAAGTTAGACCTCATTCTGTTCATGCGCTTATGGGTGAAAATGGTGCTGGAAAATCAACTCTGATGAAATGTTTATTTGGAATCTATGAGAAAGATAGTGGAAAGATACTTTTTGAAGGGAAAGAAATAAACTTTACTTCTGCAAAGGAAGCTCTAGATAATGGAGTATCAATGGTTCATCAAGAACTTAATCAAGTACTTCAAAGAAATGTGCTTGATAATATCTGGCTTGGAAGATACCCACAAAAAGGATTTTTTATAGATGAGAAAAAAATGTATAATGACACTAAAAAAATATTTGAAGAACTTGAGATAGATGTAGATCCACGTTCAAAAGTAGCAGACCTAGCTGTTTCAGAAAGACAAATGATAGAAATAGCAAAAGCAGTATCATATAATTCGAAAATAATCGTGATGGACGAACCAACTTCTTCACTTACTGAAAAAGAGGTAGAACATCTGTTTAAAATAATTAATAAATTAAGAGATAGAGGATGCGGAATTGTATATATTTCTCATAAAATGGAAGAGATAAAAGCTATATCTGATGATATAACTATACTTAGAGATGGTAAATGGATAGCTACAGAATCAGTTGCAGATCTTTCAACTGACCAAATAATAAATATGATGGTAGGAAGAGATTTGACTAATCGTTTTCCTCCAAAAGATAATGTGGTAAAAGAGTGTATTTTAAAGGTTGAAGGACTTACAGCTGCAAAACAGCCATCTATTAATAATATCAGCTTTGAACTTCATAAAGGTGAAATATTGGGAGTAGCTGGACTGGTTGGAGCCAAGAGAACAGATATTGTAGAAACAATATTTGGTATAAGAGAAAAAGCAGCAGGAAATATATTTTTAAATGGAAAGGAAGTTAAAAATAAGACTCCTAATGAAGCAATAGAAAATGGATTTGCTTTAGTAACAGAGGAACGTAGAGCTACAGGTATATACAGTATGCTGAATGTAGGTTTCAACTCAACTATTTCAAATCTTGATAGATATTTAAGTAAATTTCGTTTATTAAGTGATAAGGGGATTAAAAAAGATACTCAATGGGTAATTGACAGTATGAGAGTAAAAACACCTTCTCAATCAACAAGTATAGGTTCTTTGTCTGGAGGAAATCAGCAGAAAGTAATATTAGGAAGATGGCTTTTAACAGAGCCAGATGTACTTATGCTGGATGAACCTACAAGAGGAATAGATGTTTTAGCAAAATTTGAAATTTATCAGCTTATGATAGAACTTGCTAAAAAAGATAAAGGAATTATTATGATTTCTTCTGAAATGCCAGAACTCCTGGGAGTAACAGATAGGATACTTGTTATGAGCAATGGAAGAGTTGCCGGAATAGTAAAAACATCTGAAACAACTCAGGAAGAAATAATGACTTTATCAGCAAAATATCTATAGAAAAAGGGAGAAAAAAATGAATATACATACAAAAGATGGAAAAATTGATTTAAAAAAATTGTTTATACAAAGTGGACTTTATCTTGTACTTTTCTTGATGTTAATTTTAATAATAGCTAAAGAACCTTCATTTTTAAGTATAAGAAACTTTAAAAATATTCTTACTCAATCATCTGTAAGAGCAATTATAGCTCTTGGAGTTGCTGGATTAATTGTAACTCAAGGAACTGACCTTTCAGTAGGAAGACAGGTAGGATTTTCAGCTGTTATCTCTGCAACATTGCTGCAGGCAACTACAAATGTAAATAAAGTATTTCCTAACTTAGATGAGTTTCCAGTAATAGGAGCAATTCTAATTGTAATGGTTGTAGGTATGGTAATTGGATCAATAAATGGTCTTATAGTTGCAAAACTTAATGTTCATCCCTTTATTGCAACTTTGGGAATGATGACTATTGTTTATGGAATCAATTCATTATATTATGACTATGTTGGTGCTTCTCCAATATCAGGATTCAGTAAAAGTTACAGTTCATTTGCACAGGGTTATATAGGAACTCCAAGTTTTAATATGTCTTATCTTATTATATATGCTGCAATTGCTACTGTAATAATGTGGATATTGTGGAATAAAACAAAATTTGGAAAAAATGTTTTTGCTGTTGGTGGAAATCCAGAAGCAGCAAAAGTATCTGGAGTAAATGTAGCTTGGACACTTGTAAAAATATATGCCCTATCAGGAATGTATTATGCTTTTGGTGGATTGCTTGAGGCTGGACGTATTGGATCAGCAACAAACAACTTAGGAAATATGTATGAAATGGATGCCATTGCAGCCTGTGTTATTGGTGGAGTTTCATTTTATGGAGGAGTTGGAAAGATATCTGGGGTAATAACAGGAGTTATCATCCTTACTGTTATCAACTATGGTTTGACTTATGTAGGAGTAAGTCCATACTGGCAATATATCATAAAAGGTATGATAATTGTAGCTGCTGTGGCATTTGATGCTATCAAATACTCTAAGAAAAAATAGTTGAAACATTATAACATACAGAGAAAATAAATTTTGAGCCTGGCTTGTAGAAGTCAGGCTTTTTTTACAGATATCTTCCATCCTCACATTGACAAAATGTCGAATCTACAATATAATTATATAGACATAAAAGCATATAATCAACAAGTATATAGACTAATAATATAACTATAACGACTAAGGAGTGAAAATGCAGTGTACTAAGATACTAACTGATAAAAATAATGAAGAACTTGCTGTACATGGAAATTATGAATTTCCCTGTGCTGTGTATTTTTCAGATGTATCTAAATATACAGCTGGAGAGATAGCATGGCACTGGCATAAAGAAATAGAGATAATAACTATATACAAAGGGACACTCTATATTGAGATAGAAAATAAAAAGTTTACTCTTAAAAAGGGAGAAAGTCTTTTTATAAATTCAGAAGAGATGCATTTTATGAGAATGGATGCAAGAGAGGAATGTAGAATAATATCTTTTGTATTTGATAAAGTGCTGATATGTGGAGAAAAGGGGAGTAAGATAGATCAGAAATACATAATACCTCTTATTAACTGTAAGGAGCTTTCAGCATTGGAGCTAACAGAAGAGGATTCTCAGAAACTCATACAAGGATATTTTTCCCATGCTGATGAAATATTAGGCTATGAAATAGTAATAAGAAATGTACTAAGTGAAATACTATTGAATATAGTGAGAGAAAATCAGGAGCTTTTAGAAAAATCCAATGGGAGTAATAATACAGACAGAGAACGAATGAAGTATATGCTGACTTTTATACATAAAAATTACTCTGAAGATATAAGTCTTGGAGATATAGCAAAGGAAGCATTTATAGGAGAAAGGGAAGCATTGAGATGTTTTGCAAGAACAATAGGAACATCACCAATAGAATATCTACAGAAATATCGGATATATACAGCAGCAGAACTCCTTAGAAAAAGTGAACTTCCAGTAACAGAGATATGCTTGCAGGCTGGATTTAATAGTCCAAGCTACTTTTCAAAAATATTTTGTAGAATGCTGGGAATGACTCCAAGAGAATACAGAAAAAATAAGTTAAATTTAGATATAAAAAACAAGATTTTTTTATTAGATGACAAATAAATAATTTTTATTGAATATACCTTATCTGTTGAATGTGAATAGCAGATTGAGGTATATTTTTTTATGCCATTTTTGTGCAGAGATTGAGAGGAATTATAATTTATATTATGCTAAACTTTATTTACTATCAATAGAAATTAGTTAAAGGAGCAATCTATGGAAATAATTCAGATAAATAATCTTATAAAAAATTATAAAAATAGAGAGAAAGTATTAGATATAGAAAAACTTATAATTAAACAGGGAGAAATTTTTTCACTTTTAGGACCTAATGGAGCTGGGAAATCAACTTTGATAAATATATTGACCACTTATTTAAATTATAATGGTGGTGAAGTGAAAATATCAGGAAAAGATTTAAGAAAAGAGAGTCAGGAAATAAGAAAAGAAATAGCTTGTGTAGCACAAAATATATCTATTGATGAACATCTTTCTTTAGAGGAAAATTTAATTTTTCAAGGGGAATTGTATGGAATAGCAAAAAATGAACTTAAAAAAAGAGCAGAAATATTCATACATGAATTTGACTTGGAAGAATATAGAGAATATCCAGTTTCTACATATTCAGGAGGGGTAAAAAGAAGATTGGATATTGCTGTGAATATGATATCATATCCTAAAATATTATTTTTAGATGAACCAACAGTGGGAATAGATATACATTCAAGAAAATCTATATGGAAAATGATGAGAAAAATAAAAGAAAAATATGGTGCAACTATTTTTTTAACGACACATTACCTTGAAGAAGCTCAGGAATTAAGTGATTATATATGTATATTAAAAAATGGAAATATAGCAGCTCAGGGAACTATTGATAGTTTAGGAAAATACATAAATCAAAAGATTGTAAAGATAGGATTTGAAAATGAAGAAATTGCTGAATATGTAAAAGAAAAAATTTTTGAGAGAGATGATATAGAGTTAAAAAAAGATGAACTTTATTTAAAAATAAATAATCAGAGTGAAATTACCCATTTAAATAAGATTTTATTAGATAACAAAATAAACTTTGTATATTTTGGGTTATTAAAACCAGATTTAGAAGAAATTTTTTTGAATATTATGAAGGAAAGTAAAGAGGGTGAAAAAATATGGCTCTAGGAACAATTTTCAGAAGAAATTTAAAGTGGCGTATCCAGAATCCAATAACTATAATAATGAGTATCCTACAACCTATGTTATGGCTTATTTTTTATAGTAAAGCAGCTGAAATGACCATGAAAGGAGAGACAGGAGGAAATTATATTGAATTTATACTTCCAGGAATATTAGTGCTTGTTATTTTTTCAAGTTCAGGGAGTAGTGGGATAAGTAACTATATAACTAAAAAGAATGGAAGTTTTTACAGAATATTAATATCACCTGTAAAAAGAAGTGATATTATTTTAGGATATCTTCTTGAAACTATTACTGTTTCTTTTTTAGAAATTGGGATATTGATTGCAATTTCAGCTTTTTCATCTATCTATATAAGAAGTGGAATAAAAGGAATAATTGTAATTATAATTCTTCTCTTTTTAACTGCTTTCTTTACAGCAGGGGTATCATATTTTTTAAGTCTTCTTCTCCCAAATGAAGATGCTTTTTTTACAGTAATCAATACTTTAGTTCTTCCAGTATTTTTTATAAGTACAGCACTTTTTCCATTAAAAAATATGACAGGAAATTTTAGAACGGCAGTACTTATGAATCCATTTACTCATATAATAGAAAATATAAGAAATCTTATGATGAATCAATATATTTGCTGGAAAGAAGTAATATTTACAGGAGGAATATTTTTTATACTGTGCTGTATAATTTTTGGAGCAATATTGAGTAAACTAAAAGGTGATAAAAAAGTATAGGGAGAATTTTTTTATAATGTTATGATAGAAAGAAAGGAGAAATATGATGGAATGGATAGAAAGACTCAATGAAGCTGTTGAATATATAGAAATGAATCTTGAAAATAAAATAGATTATACTAAAGCTTCTAAAATAGCCTGCTGTTCTGTCTATCATTTTCAGAGAATGTTTTCATATATTGCAGGGGTAACATTGGGAGAATATATCAGAAGAAGAAAAATGACAAAAGCTGCTTTTGAGCTCCAAAGAAGTGATATAAAGATACTGGAACTTTCAGCTAAATATGGATATGATTCACCAACTTCTTTCAGTAGAGCTTTTCAAAGTATACATAAAATTTCTCCCTCTATTGCTAGAAATAAAAATATAACATTAAAAACATATCCTAAATTAACATTTTCACTTTCAGTTAAAGGAGAAGAGGAATTAGAGTACTATATAACTGAAAAAGATTCTCTTGATATATTAGGAATTGGAAAAAAGATTGAATTGAATATGGAGAAAAATTTTTCTGAAATTCCTGATTTCTGGAATGAAAATATAGAAAATGGAAATATAGAAAAATTATTAAAATATAATGAAAAGGATAAAAATATCCTTGGAGTTTCATTATATAAGAATAAGGAAGTTTGGTACTATATAGCTGTCTTTAATGATAGAGAAGGTGAAGATGGTATGGAAAGGCATAAAATACCTGGAGGAACATGGGCAGTTTTTAGATGTTCATCTCCTTTTTTAGAAAATTCACAAAAAATTTACAGAAGATTCTATACTGAGTGGCTTCCATATTCAGGATATACTTATGCTGAGACTGCAGATATAGAAATTTATCCTGACAGCAATGAAAAGGATATGGAAATATGGTTTTCTATAAAATAAAAAAAATATTGTGCTTTAAAAAAAAATATGATATACTCATTAAGTAAAAAATATTTACAAATAAAAAAAATATCCAAAGAAAAACGTGCAATTTTTCTTTAAAATAAAAGACGATTTTTTTTTCGTCTTTTTTTGATTATTGAAAATAAAATTACTTTATGGAGGATATTTATGAAAGAAACTAAGTACATATTTGTAACAGGCGGAGTAGTATCATCATTAGGAAAAGGGATAACAGCATCTTCATTAGGTAGACTGCTTAGAGAAAGAGGATATAATGTAACTATTCAAAAATTTGATCCATATATTAATATTGATCCAGGAACAATGAATCCATATGAACATGGAGAGGTTTTTGTAACTGATGATGGAGCTGAAACAGACTTAGATTTAGGACATTACGAAAGATTTATTGATCAGAATCTTACAAAATATAATAATATAACAACAGGAAAAATATATCAGTCAGTTATAAACAAAGAGAGAAAAGGGGAATATTTAGGTAAAACAGTTCAGATAATTCCTCATATTACAAATGAGATAAAATCAAAAATAGAGATAGTAGGAAAAGCTAATGGTTCAGATATAGTTATAACAGAAATCGGAGGAACAGTAGGAGATATTGAATCTACTCCATTTCTGGAAGCAATAAGACAATTCAGATATGATGTAGGACGAGAAAATGTTATCTATATTCATGTGACCCTTCTTCCTTACTTAAAAGCAGCAGGAGAATTAAAAACTAAACCATCTCAACACTCAGTAAAAGAACTTATGGGACTTGGAATAAGACCTGATATTCTTGTGTGCAGAACAGAGCATCCTATCAGTGATGATATAAGAAGAAAGCTTTCAATGTTCTGTGACATAGATATAGATGCAGTAATAGAAGCACAAGATGCTGGAACTATATATGAACTTCCTCTTGTGATGGAAGAAAACGGGCTGGCAAAAACAGCTTGTAAAAAACTTGGGATAGAAGACAGAGAGATTGATCTTACACCTTGGAAAGAAGTTGTAGATAAAATAAAAAATCCAAAGGAAAGAATAAAATTAGCAGTAGTAGGAAAATATGTTGAATTAAAGGATGCCTATATCAGTGTAAATGAAGCTATAGAAAATGCAGCATATGCTCAAGGGTACAAAGCTGAAATTGACTATATTCAGGCAGAGAATCTTGATGTAAAAAGACTTGAAGGATATAATGGAATACTTGTGCCAGGAGGATTTGGGAACAGAGGTATTGAAGGGAAAATGGAGGCAATAAAATTTGCTAGAGAGAATAAGATTCCTTTCCTTGGAATATGTCTTGGAATGCAGCTTGCAGTAATTGAGTTTGCCAGAAATGTAATGGGAATGTCTGGAGCAAATTCTACAGAATTTGATAAGGATACTAAGTATCCAGTGATAGATATTATGATTGATCAAAAAAATATAGAGAACATGGGTGGAACAATGAGATTAGGTGCATATCCATGTGTACTTAAAGAAGGAACACTTGCAAGGGAACTTTACAATGAAGAGCTGATATATGAAAGACATAGACACAGATTTGAATTTAATAATAAATTTAAAGATGAGATACAAAAGGCAGGGCTTTTAATATCAGGGAATTCTCCTGATGGAACACTTGCAGAGATAGTGGAGCTTTCAAAAGAAGTTCATCCATTCTTTATAGCAGGGCAATTTCATCCAGAATTTAAAACAAGACCAAATAATCCTCATCCATTATTCAAGGGATTTGTAGAGGCGATATATAAAAAACAATATAACAAATAAAAAATATAAACATATTAGGAGGCTATCTCATAAGCAGAAGAATGTTTTAAAAATTTTATCTGCTTATTTGATAGTTTTTTTTATGAAATGGTTCTGATTTTAGGATTATACTTTGTAAAGAAAATATAGCTAATATCAGTATTTTATGATAAAATAAAGGGAAGTCTTAAAGAACAGGTGATTAAATATGTTTTTGCCTACAACGATGGAAGAGGTAAAGAAATTAGGATGGGATTCTTTAGATATAATATTAATATCTGGAGATACATATATAGATTCTTCCTATAACGGAAGTGCACTGATAGGAAAATGGTTATATAAGCATGGATTTAAAGTTGGAATAATATCTCAGCCGGATATCAATAGTGATAAAGATATTACAAGACTGGGAGAGCCTAATTTATACTGGGCAGTTTCAGCAGGGTGTGTAGATTCCATGGTAGCTAACTATACAGCAACAAAAAAGAAAAGGAAAAGTGATGATTTTACTCCAGGGGGAGAAAATACAAGAAGACCAGACAGGGCTTCTATTATGTATACCAACCTTATAAAAAGATTTTTTAAAAATGGAAATGCTCTTGTAGTTTTAGGAGGAATTGAAGCAAGTTTGAGAAGAATAACTCATTATGATTACTGGAGTAATAATTTGAGAAGACCTTTGATATTCGATGCAAAGGCAGATATTCTTTCTTATGGAATGGGAGAAAAATCTATGCTGGCTCTGGCTCAGGCACTGAAAGGTGGAAGAGAATGGAGAAACATAAGAGGGTTAAGTTATATAGCTAAAGAAAAAAAAGACAGCTATTTGGAGCTGCCGTCTTTTGAGGAGTGTGTGAAGGACAAGAAGGTGTTTGCAAAAGCTTTTGATATATTCTATCACAACTGTGATCCAATTACGGCTAAGGGATTATGTCAGCCTTGTGGGGACAGATATTTGATACAGAATCCTCCAAGTGAAAATTTTACATCAGAGGAACTGGACGATATTTACTCTATGGATTTTGAAAGAGATGTACATCCTTATTACAAAGCTATGGGAGAAGTGAGAGCTTTAGACACGATTAGAACTTCTGTGACTACTCATAGAGGCTGCTATGGAGAGTGTAATTTCTGTGCAATAGCTATTCATCAAGGAAGAACAGTTATATCAAGAAGTCAGGATTCTATTGTAGAAGAGGTAAAAGAGATTGCCTCTGCTTCTAAATTTAAAGGATACATAGCAGATGTAGGAGGACCTACTGCTAATATGTATGATGTGGAATGCAGCAAGAAATTAAAGCTGGGAGCTTGTCAGGATAAAAGATGTCTTTATCCTCATAAATGTCCAGCATTGAAAATAGATCATAACAGTCAGATAGAACTTTTAGATAAATTAAAAAATATTGATAAAATCAAAAAAATATTCATTGCATCTGGAATAAGATATGATATGATTTTAGATGATAAAAGAAATGGACAGATATATCTTGAAGAAATAATTAAAGATCATGTATCTGGACAGATGAAAATAGCTCCTGAACATACAGAGGATAAAGTTTTAGCTCTTATGGGAAAACAGGGTAAAGCTCCTTTGAAGGAATTCAAGGAAAAATTTTATAAGATAAACAGTAAATTAGGAAAAAAACAGTTTTTAACTTATTATTTGATAGCGGCTCATCCAGGGTGTGATGAAAAAGATATGCTTGATCTGAGAAGATTTGCCTCATCTGAACTAAGGATAAATCCAGAACAGGTACAGGTATTTACCCCTACACCGTCTACATATTCTACACTTATGTATTATACAGAAATGGATCCTTTTACAAATAAGAAACTTTTTGTAGAAAAAGATAATGGAAAGAAGCAAAAACAAAAGGATATTTTAATTCCTAGAGAAAATAATAATAAGAGAAGATAAATAATTTTAATTAAATAGGGAGGTATATAATGAAGCCTATTGTTGCAATCGTTGGAAGACCAAATGTTGGAAAATCGACACTTTTCAATAATCTGATAGGAGACAGAATAGCTATAGTTGATGACATGCCAGGTGTTACAAGAGACAGACTATATAGAGAAACAGAATGGAATGGAGTGGAATTTGTTGTAGTAGATACTGGAGGTCTTGAGCCAAGAAACAACGAATTTATGATGACAAAAATAAAGGAACAGGCAGAAGTTGCTATGAATGAAGCTGATGTTATCCTTTTTGTAGTTGATGGAAAGTCAGGAGTTAATCCTCTTGATGAAGAGATAGCGTATATCCTTAGAAAAAAACAGAAGCCTATCATCTTATGTGTAAACAAGATAGATAATTTCCTTCAGCAGCAAGATGATGTTTATGATTTCTGGGGACTTGGATTTGAACATCTTATCCCAGTTTCAGGAGCACACAAGGTAAACCTTGGAGATATGCTGGACATGGTAACTGAAATGATAGAAAAAATCGACTTGCCAGAAGAGGAAGAAGATGTATTGAAACTTGCTATCATAGGAAAACCAAATGCTGGAAAATCTTCACTGGTAAACAGATTGTCAGGAGAAGAGAGAACTATTGTAAGTGATATAGCAGGAACTACAAGAGATGCTATTGATACTATTGTTCAATACAAAGATAACAAATACATGATAATAGATACTGCTGGTATCAGAAGAAAATCAAAAGTAGAAGAAAGTCTTGAATACTATTCTGTATTGAGAGCTATCAAGACTATAAAGAGAGCAGATGTATGCATCCTTATGCTTGATGGTAAAGAGGGACTTACTGAGCAGGACAAGAGAATAGCAGGAATAGCTGCTGAAGAATTGAAACCAATAGTTGTAGTAGTCAACAAATGGGACTTGGTAGATAAGAATAAAGTGTCTATGAAGAGTATGAAAGAGGAACTTTATGCTGAACTTCCATTTTTATCATATGCTCCTATAGAGTTTGTTTCAGCTCTTACAGGGCAGAGAACTACAAAAATACTTGAAATATCAGATACAATCTATGAAGAATATACTAAGAGAATATCTACAGGTATTCTAAATACAGTATTGAAAGAAGCAGTATTAATGAATAATCCACCTACTAGAAAAGGTAGAGTAGTAAAAATTAATTATGCTACACAAGTTTCAACTGCACCACCAAAATTTGTATTATTCTGTAACTATCCAGAACTTATACATTTCTCATATGCTAGATATATTGAAAATAAATTCAGAGAGGCATTTGGATTTGATGGATCACCTATTCTTATTAGTTTTGAAAAGAAAAATGCAGAAAAAGACTAGAATAAAAAAAGCTCCCTTGGTTCATTCAAAGGAGCTTTTCTATTATCTCTTAGGCACTATTTCTATCCAGTATCCATCAGGATCAGTTACAAAATAGATTCCCATAGCAGGATTTTCAAAAGCTATACATCCCATTTCTTTATGTTTTTTATAGGCAGCATCATAATCATCAGTAACTAAAGCTAAGTGAAATTCCTCATCTCCAAGGTCATAAGGCTCTTCTCTGTCTCTCATCCAAGTCAGTTCCAAAGAGAAGTTAGTTTTTCCATCTCCTAAATATACAAGGATAAAGTTTCCATCTTCTGCTTCTTTTCTTCTTACTTCTTTAAGTCCAAGAGCTTCTTCATAGAATTTTAAACTTCTAGGCAGATTAAAAATATTAAAATTAAAATGGTTAAATGTAAAGTTCATATATTACCTCCTGAGAAAATTATCATATATATTTAGAGTATCTCAAATGAACAGTATTGTCAATTAAAAAGAGAATGACTTCTAGTTGAAATATAATTTTAGAACTTTTCCAGTATAAATATTTGTTATTAATTTCGATCTTAAAACTAAAAATAGTAAACTCACTTCGTTCAGACATACTATTTTTCATGTTTTATTCTCTTCATTAATTACACAAATTTTTATAATTTCCAAATTTCTAAAATATAATCTAACTTTTTATTCATTCTCTTTAAGTTTTAAATACTATGATTTTCTAAAAATTCATTGATTCTCTCTATAATACTCTCTTCTCCAAATCCCCCAGCTTTAGTAATAACATTTACAGAAATATTCTTTCCTACAGCTTTTGTAAATACAACACCTGGAAAAATTTCACTGATGGGGATTATATAGTGACATCCTATATTTTTTAGGATACCCATGAGAGTATCTCCACCAAAAATTATTAAGTTATTTATATTTTGCTCTTTTATTAAATCAGAAACAAGCTGTCCTGTACTGTTTGCTATGTTAGAGGTTAAATCTTCCATAGAAATACTATTTTTCTCTGTATATTCAATAGCTTTTTTTATTACATCTTCTGAGTCAGAAGTTCTTAAAAGGAACTTTTTATTATTGTTAATCTTTTCCTTAAAATATTCTTTATCAGTTATATAATTGGCAGAATTTTTGTAATCCTTTGAAATTATATTTCCAAACTTCAAACTATCTGAACAATATCCTATTTTTTCTGCATATTTACACTGTTTAAGAGATGTAATGTTTACACTTCCACAAACAAAAAGAATTCTGTCATCTTCTAAAATGATATCCTCTTTTTTAGCATCACTCTTGATGTAGTGTGTAAGGACTTCTGCAAATCCAGCATTTCCGATAGTGTAGTTCAATCTGTTTTTATTATGCAGAACTTTTCCAATATTTTCCATATCCTCCATATTTTCAGAATCAAAAATATAGATATGTTTTTCTTTATCATTTAATGGAGAAAATTCTTCATTGATATCTTTTAATTTTACATTTATATCTGACTGCTTATTTATTATATCAGGAATAAAACTGTCAGTTACTGGATTTAATATATCCATAGCAAATTGAGTATTTGCTAATTTTATATTATCTACATAAAGTATTCCATCTTTTACAGTTCTTTTTCCTAATGGGAAAGCTGGAATAAATGAAACTTCATCTATATTCAAACCTTCCATGAACCCTTCTACTTCGCTTCCTATATTCCCTCTTAAAGTGGAATCAGTTTTCTTGTAGAAGAATTTTGTTTCTTTTTTATCAAATTTAGAAAGGGTAGATTTTACTCTTTCCTTGGCTTCATCAGCAGGAATATGTCTGCTTTCAGTATCAATAACTATTACATCTGTTTCTTTAGAAATTTCTTCAAAATTAAAGTTTAAATCAGTTGTAACAATAACAGACATATTTTTTTTAGAAAATTGAACTCCTGTATCCAGAGCTCCAGTTAAATCATCAGCAATAATTACAAGCTTTATCATAAGAACTCCTTATTGATTATTTCATTCCTTTTGCAGCATTTGCTTCAAGAACTTTTTTGATAGCTTCTATCCCAGCTTCTGGAACTTGACAGAAAGGTTTTCTGCATTTTCCAACAGGATATCCAAGAAGAGATACAGCAGTTTTTACAATTGTATTTGGGTTTCCAAATTTAAAGCAATCTCTGAAAGAACGGATACTGTCTTGAATTTCTCTAGCTTTTTCTAAATCTCCAGCTACAAAAGTATCATAGATAGAAGCCATTGTAGAAGGAAAAACGTTGGCACAACCAGCTATTCCTCCTCTTCCTCCAGCTAAAAGACACCATAAGATAAGAGAGTCATTTCCTGATAGTACAGCAAAGTCTTTTCTATATCTTGTTTTTTCTATATATTGAAGCATATTATCAAAGTTTCCACTGCTGTCTTTTACTCCAACTATATTAGGAATTTTACTTAATTTTTCAACTGTAGCAGGAGCTAGGGCATTTCCAGTTCTTGCTGGTATATTGTATAGAACTATTGGAAGATCTACAGCTTCAGCCACTTCTTTATAGTGTTCATAAAGTTCATCTTGAGATGCAGCAGCAAATGATGGAGTGATGATAGAAAGGACATCTATTCCTATCTCTTTAGCTTTTAGAGATAATTCTATTGTTTCTTTTGTACTTACACAACCAGTTCCACCATAAACTGGAACTCTTCCTTTTGCCTCATCTACTACTATTTTTAAAACCTGCTCTTTTTCTTTGCTACTTAATATGTAAGCTTCTCCATTTGTTCCAAGAGGAAATAATGCATGTATTCCTGATTCAATTTGGTGATTTACCTGATTTCTCAATTCTTTTTCATTTATTGTTTCGTCAGCATTCATAGGAGTTAATAGAGGTACTATAACTCCTTTTATTTCTATATTTTTCATTTATATTTTCCCCCTCAATTAAATAGTGATTTCTTTTTCAAATTCTTTAGATTCTTCTGGATAATCCAATCTCATGTGAGTTCCTCTGCTCTCTTTACGTTCAGAAGCAGCTTTCAGCATGAAGTAAATAGACTCTGCTATTTGTAAAGTTTCTGTATCTTTGGCTAATTCATCTTTTTCCAAGATATCAGCAATGATTTTCTTTGCATCTTCTAGTAATTTTCCATCTCTGTATATTCCTAAAGCTTTAACAGCTATTTCTTTTATTTGAGGAACATATTTATTGTATATTTCTTTGTCTGTGTTATATTCAATAGAAAATTCTTTCTTTTCTTCAGTTTTATTTGCAGCAGCTTCAGCAACTGCCTGTCCGCAAAGCAATCCTGAAAGAACTGCCTGACTAGCTGCATTTCCAGCACAACGGCAGGCTCCATGGATTCCACCGCAAGCTTCACCAATAGCATATAGTCCTTTAACTGTAGATTCATAATTGCTGTCCACTTTGATTCCTCCAGAGAAGCTGTGAGCCATAGGACTTACCTCTAGTAATTGCTCATTAAGATCTACTCCATTTTCCATCAAACGATCAAAGAACCATGGATAAGCTTTCAACACTTCTCTGTCTATATGTCTTAAATCAACATAAACTCCTCCATGCTCAGTTCCATTTCCTAGATTAACTTCTTTCCATATTTGTTTGTTCAGCAATGTCTTAGGTGAGCCAGCTTCTCCCTGGGGTCTTACTTTAAGAAGGAATCTTTCTCCTTTTGAATTAAGTAAATGAGCTCCCTCTCCAAGCATAGCAGTAGGACAAGGTTCTCCAACTGCTCCAGGAGGATATGCTACAACCATAGGCTCATATTCTAAAAATTCTACATCTATTAAATCTGCTCCAGCTTCTTTAGCTATTGAGAGAGTATTTCCTTTGATATCCATTGGATAAGTAGAAGAACCAAACAGATTTCCTACTCCACCCCATGCAGCTATGACAATTTCAGAATAAACATTTTCTAAATTTCCATTTTTATCTTTAACTGTGATTCCATAGACTTTATTTTTATCACTTAGAACTTTTACACATTCATATCCTTCATAGAATTTAACTCCTTTTTCTTTTAAAGAAGCTATTAATTTATCAACAATTTCCACTCCTATTAACTCTTTAGTAGAGCATAGAGATCTTGGAAAAGTATGTCCAGATACGTGTCTGAGCTTTGTAGTTCCGTCAGGATTTTTAGCAAATTCGATTCCCCATCTAGTGAGAAGGTCATATCCGTTCATTGTATTTTCAGCCATTTCATTTACAAGCTTTCTATTGGCTATTCTATAGCCTGCATTGAACATATCTTCTGCATATTTTTCTATGGTATCTCCATAAGGATTGTCCGGCAAAACAAAATTTATTGCAGCTATAACTGGACTTCCGCCATAACCTTTAGTATAAATTGCAATATCCCTTATACCAAGTTCATACATTCTTGCTGCTGATGCCAGAGCTGCTAATCCCATTCCAGCAATAACGACTTTGTGGTGTGTATAATCCATATTTATATCCCCTTTTTTATTATTTTGGTAATTTTAAAACAAGTTTTTTATATCTTGTTGAGAATTCTGTATGTCTTACTGCTTTATGCCCATCATGTGGAAAGCATATATAGAACATTCCAGGAGTTATTTTAATTCTGTTTTCAAGACTGCCGTTCTTATAATAAGTAGCATCTTTTATTTCATTATATGGTTCTGGATCAAATAATTCTTTATGCTCAGCCCAAACAAGAATTTCAGACCCTTCTAAGAGGATCTGAATATCTATATACTTGTCATGAGTTTCAAAATTTCCTTCTGCAATTCCTTTAGTAACTCCCTCTTGAACCATGAAGAATCCCCAGTCATATTCATATCTTCCAGTTTCAAAAGTTTTAAATTCTCTTAATGTTTTAACTGCTGCAGAAAGATTTTTTACTATTCCTTCATAAAATGATATATTTTCTATTTTATCTATTATCATTTAACTGCTCCTTATGCTTCTACTGGAACTTTTTTCTTTTTAAGAAGACCAGCAGCAATTATATATACTCCAATAACCAATCCAATTATATCTGTTATAGTTTCTGGAGCAATCATACAAAGTGCACCAATAAAGAGGATAGCCCTGTTGAATTTATTGAGTGGTGCTACCATATATCCTGATATTGCTCCTGCAAGAAGATATGTTCCAAAGAACAGAATAACTGTAGCTTTAGCAATTTCTCCTGGAGTTCCCATTAACAGAAGTTCTGGATTGTAAACAAATACAAATGGTACTAAGAAAGCAACCAGTGCATACATAAAGCCTGTGAACCCTGTTTTCAAGGAATCTGCACCAGCTATTCCTGCTGCAGTATAAGAAGCAAGACATACTGGAGGAGTAATTTGAGCCATTATTCCAAAGTAGAATACAAACATATTTGCAGATAATGGATTTACATTAAGTTTTATCAATACAGGTACAAAAAGTATATTTGATACCAGGTAAGCAGCAACTGTAGGAAGAGCCATACCAAGAAGCATACATCCAAACATTGCTATTATAAGAGCTATACTTAAATGAGAAGTACCTATTTTAGCAATTATATTAGAGAATCTTGTAGCAAGTCCTGACTGAATAACAACACCAATGATTATTCCACAGGCAGCAGTGGGTATAGCGATGTTAGAAGCTTGTTTAACGCCATCTACAGCAGTATCAGCTGTTGTTCTAAGAGATTGATAATATTTTCCCCCTTTGTAGAATTTACTGAATAAGTTGCAAAGGAGAACTGCAAATATACCAACCATTCCACTTCTCATCAATGATTTTCCTGAAATGATATATATAACCAGAACGATTGCAGGAATTATCATATAAACTCTTTCAAGAAGAGGATCTTTTATTTCAATAGTTACAGCTTCTTTGTCAGATACTATAGCTTCTTTTTTAGCCATGAATGTAACAAGGAAGAATACTGAACCATAATATGCAAGAGCTGGAATAATTGCTGCAAAAGCTACTGTCTTATATGGAACTCCAAGCATTTCTGCCATGATGAAAGCTCCTACTCCCATGATTGGAGGCATAATCTGTCCACCTGTAGAAGCAACAGCTTCAATAGCTCCAGCCTGATGAGGCTCATACCCTACTTTTTTCATCATAGGGATAGTCATTACCCCAGTAGTTGATACATTGGCAACAGCACTTCCAGATATCATTCCCATAAGACCAGAAGAGATGATGGCAGCTTTTGCTGGTCCACCAGCACTTTTATTGGAAAATTTCATACCAAAGTCTATAAGCAGCTGACCTCCACCGCATTGAGAGAAGAATGCTCCAAATAGAATAAAGTAGAATAAACTTGTTGCAGAAGTATATAGAGGTGTTCCAAAAATTCCTCCTGAACCAAGCATCATTGTTTCAGTAAAGCTTCTCATATTTGTACCTTTAAAGTACAATATTCCTGGACAATACATTCCAAGCCAGTCATATATTATAAACAGAAGTATAAATATGAAAAGTATTTTTCCAAGAGTTCTACGAACAGCTTCAAGCAGAACCAGTATACAGATAATAGTTGCCATTTTATCCATAGAAGTAACAATATCTACATATTGTACTCTGATACTAAGACGAGGAAACTCAACTATTGTATAATAAAGCAGAAAAATGATACCTACAAAAAATGGGATGTCCAACAATTTCATCCATTTTTTTCCTGAATTTTTATCAGCAGGATTTACTATAAAAATAACCAAAAGAGCCAAAATCAAGTGCATTGGATTTTGAAGCATAGGATCCAATGGTTTTATCAAAGCTAAATACAATTGGAATCCAATGAAAATGACAACAATTGTATTCAGAATATAATTTCGTATACTATTAGAACTTTTTTCCATTTTATCTCCTTTTTATATAAGGGTGATCAAAGATCACCCTTAGTATTATCACATTCAGTTAAAGTTAATTTTATTTTAAGTATCCTTTTTCTTTGTAGTATTTTTCTGCACCTGGATGTAATTTAACTCCAGTTTGAGCAGGAGTTCCTGCTGTTGCAGGATTGAAATAAGATAAAGCTGCAAGTTGAGAAGCAAGTTCATCTTTTCCTTCACAAAGAGATTTAGCTAGACTGTAAGCTGTATCATCATCCATATTTTTATGAACAAGGATAACTTGTTGAGAACCAACAGATTTAATAACATTTGTTTGTCCATTCCATGTATTAGCATCAATATCAATATAATCAAATCCTGCATTTGCAAGTTTATTCAAAGTATCTTGGCTCAATTGAGGGAAATACATAGCTTTAGTCATACAAAGTTCAGTAGTATTTGCTTGGCCAGCAGCAACATGGTCAATAGTCATATCTGCTTTACCATCTTGAAGATAAATCTTTATAGCATCTCCACCTAATAAATCAACACTTCCACCCCAAGATCTGATATCATCAAATGTAACACCAAAAGTTTCAAAAAGTTTAACTCCAGCTAGGTTTCCAAGAGTACCTATTTTTTTGATAGCTATTCTTACTGGATATTTTTTCTCTACTAATTCTTCTACTGTTGTGATTCCAGTTTTATCAACAAACTCTTTTGTAAATAAAACGTTTAAGAAGTCATGTCCTAATCCACCAGCAATAGCTGTTGTAGATTTTGTAGGTTCTTTTCCTAATATTCCAGATTCTTCAGACCATTTTGCAGGTCCTGCATTACTCATTATAATGTCACATTGTTCATTTTCCAAAACTATTGGAGCTCCAACTCCACCAGGAGATTCAGTAGTAAGGTCAATATTTGAGCCTTCAGGAAGTCCTTTTAAGAAGATATTAGATATAGCAGATGCATATTGATATGCTCCTGTCCCTACTTCTTGAGTTGCAAATGTTAAGTGGACTTTTTTTCCAGCTGCTGTTGCTGCATCTTCAGATTTTTTCTCACCACAAGCTACAAATGTTCCGCATAAACATAACATTAATAACAATTTTTTCATGATTTACCCCCAATTTTATTTTTATTTTATGTTGTTTTCTGCTAACTTGATTCCATAATCTATTGCATTTATAAGACTCAATTCATTTGCTGTTCCAGTTCCTGATTGATCAAAGGCTGTTCCATGATCTACAGAGCTTCTTATTATAGGAAGGCCTAAAGTTATATTTACACCAGCAACTGCTTCCCACTTCTGCTCTTTTTGATTATATACAAATCCTATAACTTTCAAAGGAATGTGTCCCTGATCATGATACATAGCTACAACAATGTCATACCATCCTCCACGAGCTTTAGAAAAGATAGTGTCAGGAGGGATAGGACCAATTACATTGATACCTTCCTGCTGAGCTTTTTCTATTGCAGGGATGATTTCATCTACTTCTTCTGTACCAAAAAGACCATTTTCACCACAGTGGGGATTAAGTCCTGCCACTCCAATTTTAGGATTTTTTATTCCAAGTTTTTTACAAGCATCATCAGCTATTTTTATAACATCATATACTCTTTCTTTTTTACATCTGTCACAAGCTTCTCTTAAAGATACATGAGTACTTACATGTACAACTCTTAAATTTTCATGAGCAAGCATCATTGTATATTTCTTTGTTTTTGTGAATTCAGCATAGATTTCAGTATGCCCAGAGTAGTGATGCCCAGCAAGATTTATAGATTCCTTATTGAGAGCATTTGTAATAGTAGCATCTATTTCATTGTTTTGTGCTAATTCTATTACTTTTTTTACATATTGGAAAGCTGCATTTCCAGCTGACTTTGAAACTTTTCCGATTTCAAAGTCTTCAGGATTTACAATTCCCATATCATAGACATCTACAGTTCCATGCTGGAATAGAGCTTCTGATATATTTTTGATAGAATGAATCTTTAGATTAGTTAATCCTGTGTACTCAATAGCTTTCTTCATCACTGAAGCATCTCCTATGACAACAGGTCTGCATCTGTCATATATGTCTTTGTTATTTAAAGCTTTAAGAGATATTTCAGGACCTATACTTGCTGGATCTCCCATAGTGATTCCTATTATAGGCAGTTTATTCAATTTCTTCACCTTCCTAATTTAAAACTTTTAAATAAATATTTTTAATATCATCTAGGCTAAGTTCCTTTAAATTATTTGAAAGTAGTCTAGTTACTTTACTTCCAGCATCAACTAAGAAATCAAGATCATTCATAGTTACTCCAAATTCTTTTAAATTAACAGGTATTTCTGTAACTTCAACAATATTTTTTATTTCATCTATAATGTATTGAGCTTTTTCCTCAGGAGTATTTTTACTCATATCTGGTCTTAAACGGTCGCACATTCTTGAAAATTGCTCTAAGCAGGCATCTTTATTAAATTCCATTACTGGGCTCATCATTATTGCATTAGAGATTCCATGAGGGATATGATATTTTCCTCCTAGTGGGTAAGAAAGTGCATGGACTGCTGTAGTTCCTGATGAAGTTATTGCTATTCCTCCATAAAAGGCTCCCATAAGCATATTAGTTTTTGCTTCCATATCGTCTGGATTCAGATAAGCTTTCCTTATATTATTAAATATAAGTTCTCCTCCAGCCAGTGCATATAAGTCACTGAAAGGATTAGCTTTTTTAGAAGTAAGACATTCTACACAGTGAGCAAGAGCATCTACTCCAGTAGAAGCTATAAGCTTCTTAGGAAGTTTTTCTATCATTGCTGGGTCCAATATCACATAGTCAGGAATAAGACCATTATTTACAATTCCCACTTTAAGTCCTTCTTCAGGAACAGCAACTATTGAGTTGCATGTTGCTTCTGAACCAGTTCCACAAGTTGTTGGAATCATTAATGATTTTATCTGTTTGCTTCCTTGTGATGGATTTTTTAAAAGATCTTTTACTGCATAAGAAGCATCTTTTAAGATTGAACATAATTTTGCAATGTCCATTACACTTCCTCCACCTACTGCTATGATAAAATCGCTTTTATATTTGTCCAGTTCTTCCATAACCTTTTCTACATCATGGTAGCTTGGTTCAGTAGCTAGATCATCTATTATGTTATAATTTACTTTTGTGTTTTTAATCTTTTCAATTATTGCAGAAAAGAAACTGCTTCCTCTAACACCTTTATCGGTAAATACTATAACATTAGAAACTTTTTCTTTATTTAAAATAGTTTCAATGTGTTCTAGACTTCCAAACCCTCCATAGACATTAGAAGGGATATTCATATTGTATAATTTCATTTTTCCCCCTTGTAACTTTCAAAGAAAATACTTTTTGTTAAATGTCGACAATCAACTTTCTACTTGAATGATACCCCCAAATTTTTAATTTGTCAATAGAAAAAATTAAAAAATATTCTGAAAAATTACAAAACGGTTTTTTATCAGTATGTTTGTATTTAAAAATGAATATAAAAAGGACTGAACCTTGTAAAATACAAGACTTAGTCCTTGATAGTATAACGATTATATTTCATCACTTTTTAAAAGATAATTAATAAGAACTTCTCCAGAAGTCATTATATGATTTTTCATTTCTTTTTCTGCCTTTTCTTTATCCTTTTCTTTAATTAATTCTATGAGGTTGTCATGTACCCCATATTCAATAGAAAGGCTTGAGTTTATCAACATATTATACTTTGACATTCTCATATAAAGCTGTGTTTGGAGAACAAAATTCTCTATTAATTTTTGAAGTTTTGTATGGTTTGATCTCTGGCAGATAAGATTATGGAAAGCTACATCACAATTAATGAAGTTTTCGACATCTTGTTTTTTCAAGCTTTCTGTCATAGTCTTAGAAAGAGATACCATGGTCTTTATATCTTCTGGTGTAAAATTATCTATAGCAAGGCTTACTGCCATTCCTTCTAAAAGAGCACGAAGAGAATAAGTTTCTTCTATACTTTTTTTATTCAGTGTGGCAACTGTTGCCCCTTTTTTAGGAATATATTCAACAATTCCCTGAGCTGCAAGTTCTCTTATAGCTTCCCTTATTGGAGCCCTGCTGATATTCATTTCAGTAGCAATAGTTTGTTCAATTATTTTTTCTCCTGATTTGAGTTCACCTGTTGCAATAGCTGTAATAATAGAATTTATTACTTCAACATATAAATTTGTATTTGTTATTGGTTTAAAAATACCCATATTCCTCTCCATCCTTAGTATATATAATAATATTATTATTTTGTTGTTTGTTGAAAGTCGACATTTGTTTTTATAAAAATTTTTTTAGTTCTATAAATCAAAGTTATTTTAAGTGAAATCTAAAATAGTTCTATAGTGTTATTACAAATTATTGTAGCATTTTTTTTATTATCTATCAACTTAATTAAAAATTAAAATAATTATGACATTATATAAAAATAGAGAATAAGATTTTTTAAATAGCTTCACTTCATCTTTAAAATTTTAATGAAAAAAGTATTTTATTAAATTCTTGTTATTTATAATATTAAAATGAATTTACTTTTCAAAATTTTGAAAATTTATTAAAAATAAAAACTAAAAAATTTTGATTTTAGATTTTTAAGAAAGATGGTATAATATATAGTCTAAATTTAAAAGGAGGAAAAATATGAATATTTATTATATCTATCACAGCTGTTTTGTAGTTGAAAATTCAGAGTATGTTTTAATTTTTGATTATTACAAGACTCCAAGAAAGAAAAAAGCTTTAATTAATATAGAAGATTTTGTTATGGAGATGGATAAAAAAGTAATAGTTTTTTCTTCTCACATACATGCTGATCATTTTAATTCTGAAATATTGAAATGGCAGGAGAAAAATCCGCAGGTATCTTATGTACTTAGCAGTGATATAAAATTGAAAACAATACCTGAAAGATACTACACAGTTTCAGAAGGAGATAAAATCAAGGTAGAAGGATTAGATATAAAAATGTATGGATCTACTGATGCTGGAGTATCTTTTTGGATAAAAATGGGGGATAAGGTTATATTTCATGCAGGAGATCTCAACTGGTGGTGTTGGGCAGATGATACAAAAGAAGAAGAGGAATTTATGAAAAAGTCCTTTCAAAAAATAATAGAAGATATAAAGGAAAATAATGAAAAAATAAATATAGCTTTCTTTCCTGTTGATCCACGTTTAGAGGATAATGCTTTTTTAGGAGGAAAATATTTTGTTCAGGAACTTCAACCTGATAATATTATTCCAATGCATTTTGGAAAAAGTTATAATATAATAAAAGAATTTTGTAATGATTTGAAAGAAACAGGAACAAAAGGCATAGTGATAAATGAATGTTTAGAGAAATTACAGATATAATCTCTTAAAAAAAGCGCTAAATAGGAATTAGAAAAAATTTAAACATTGATAAACCATATATTATTTGATATAATATATGTTAAATAAAATTATGATAAGGAAAATGGGTATGAATTGGGAAAAAATGGATTACAGATTAGACAGTATCTACTTTATGCTGAAAACAGATAAAAAAGGAAAATATATAGTGCCAGTTTTTTCTGATGGAGCAGTATTAAATAGTTTAGATTTTGTTGAAATAGATGATTATACAAATAAAACACAATCAATTCTTTCGTATATAAAAGGAATAAAAGAAGACAGTTTTTTTATTGATTGGGAAAAAGAGTATCAGGAAGCTTATTTAAGTGAGCATTCAAATCTTATTTCACAACTCATTGATAATGATAAGTTTGTTGATGAAAACATGGATAAAATACAGTGGGTAAAGGAAAATAATACTCTTTCTTTGATAATAAAAGAAAAAGAAGAAGATGAAAATATATTATATACTGAACTTCTGTTGAATGGTAGTTTTAGTGATTTTGAAATAATAAATGAAGAATTAGTTGTAAGAGATAATATTTTTTATATTTTAGAAAATGAAGATAATGGGCTTCATACTATAAAAGAATTAGTAGGAAATATTTATAAAAAAGAACTTGAAAATTTTATAACAATAACTATGAAATATTTTAAAAATATAGAAATAGAGTATCAGGATTATAAAGTAGTACAAGGAGAAAAAAATACTCCAGTTCCACAGATAATAATAGAAAAAATATCTCAGGATAATAGTCTATACCTTCAAGTAACCCTTATGATATCTACAATGGACTATGAATTTTTAAAGAAAAATGAAATAGAATATACAGCAGTAGTAAATAATCTTGAAAAAAAAATATTTATAAGCGAAGTTGATTTAAGCAGACTGCCAGAAGCTATGGAGGATATAGCTAAAGTATTGGCTAGACTGCAGAAAAATATAAAAATAAAAACTGGATTTTATGTAGATGAGGATAATCTTATTATATTGCAGGAAAAACTTGCTAAAGAATTTATAATGAAGGAACTTTTGCAGCTTGCATCAAAATATAAGGTAGTTGGAACAGATAAATTAAGGAAGTACAATATAAAAGCAGTAAAACCTAAAGTAGTTGGAAATTTCAGCCATTCTATAGATTTTCTTGAAGGCGAGATAGAACTGGAAATAGAAGGAGAAAAATTTTCTATATTAGATGTACTTTCATCATATAGAAAAGACTCTTATATAATGCTTAGTGATGGGACAAGTGCTCTTATTAATAGAAAATATATAGAAAAATTAGAAAGACTTTTTAAAGATAGTGATAAGAAAAAAGTGAAATTATCATTCTTTGACTTACCATTAGTTGAAGAATTAATAGAAGATAAAATATTTTCACAAGAAATGAATAGAAGCAGAGATTTTTTCAAAGGAATAAATAATGTAAAAAATTATCAAATAGATCCACCTAATGTAAAAGCTCAACTTAGAGAATATCAGGAATATGGATTTAAATGGTTGGCATATCTTATGGATAATAATTTAGGAGGATGTTTGGCTGATGATATGGGGCTTGGAAAAACGCTCCAAGCAATAGCAGTATTGACAAGACTTCATGAAGAAAGAGGTAAAAAAAGTCTTGTTATAATGCCTAAAAGTTTGATATATAACTGGGAAGGGGAAATAAAAAGATTCAGTCCTAAATTAAAAGTAGGAATTTATTATGGCAACTTTAGAAGTATAGACATAATTAAAAAAAATTGTGTAATACTTACTACATATGGCACAATAAGAAATGATATTGAAACTTTAAAAGAAATGAAATTTGATACAATAATTCTTGACGAATCTCAAAATATAAAGAATATAAATGCACAGACAACAAAAGCAATAATGCTTCTTAATTCGAAAAATAGAATAGCATTAAGTGGAACTCCTATTGAAAATAATCTAGGAGAGTTGTATTCTCTATTTAGATTTTTAAATCCAGCAATGTTTGGAACTGCAGAGGAGTTTAATAATTATTATGCTATACCTATACAAAAAGAAAATGATCAGGAAGCAATTGAGGAATTAAAAAAGAAAATTTATCCTTTTATATTAAGAAGGGTGAAAAAAGAGGTACTTAAAGATTTACCAGATAAAATAGAAAAAACTATGTTTATAGAAATGAATACAGAGCAGAAAAAGCTTTATGAGGAAAGAAGAAGTTACTATTACAAAATGGTAAATAACCAGATAAAAGAAAATGGAATAGGGAAAACACAATTTTTTATTCTTCAAGCTCTTAATGAACTCAGACAAATAACAAGCTGTCCCGAAGCTAAAAGTAATGGAGTTACTTCAAGTAAAAGAGAAGTTTTGGTAAATAATATAGTAGAAGCTGTGGAGAATGGACATAAGGTACTTGTATTTACAAATTATATAAATTCTATAGAGAACATATGTGAAGATTTAAAGAAATATGGAATAAATTATCTTTCAATGACTGGGAGCACAAAGGATAGGCAGTCTTTAGTTGATAGATTTCAAAAAGACAGTAAATATAAAGTTTTCATTATGACATTAAAAACAGGAGGAGTAGGTTTAAATCTTACTGCTGCTGACACAATATTTATATATGATCCATGGTGGAATAAAACAGTAGAAAATCAGGCAATAGACAGAGCTTATAGATTAGGACAGGACAGAACAGTGTTTTCATATAAGTTAATATTAAAGGATACAATAGAGGAAAAAATATTACAGCTGCAAGATACAAAAAGCAAGTTATTAGATAATTTAATATCTGAAGACAGCTCATCTATGAAAGTTCTTACAGAAAAAGATATTGAATTTATACTTGGAGAATAGATTACAGGGAGAAAATAAAATGGGAATAAGTAAAGACAGATTTAGAGAAGCACTAAATGAGTTCTACCCTAAAGATATTTTGTTTAGATTATATAACAGATATTTTCTGGACTGGATAGCCGAAGGATATATAGGAAGTAATTTAGGACTTTTTGAAATATCTTTAATTTGTGAAAATAGCAACAAACAAACTTTTATGGATTTAATAGAGCAGATATATCTAAAAGAGGAAATATTTTGTTCTGTGTTTGAAACATTAGATACTGATGTGAAAAAAGTTTTTGAGGAAATAATGTGGAATGAGAAATTTTTCATTCCATCTAAAGATAGAGAAAAATATCTGAAATTGGAAAATAATTATGATTTAAACAAAGATTTAAAAGAAGAGTATTTATTTTTTAAAGCAGATAAAGATAATAAAAGAGGTGAATATTTATATATGGATTATGACTTGATAAGAGTTATAAGACAATTTATGATAAAACCTCCTGAATATGATATAATTCCTCTAACTAAAATAGAAGAATGCCTTGTAAATAATAATGAAAAGGAATTGGCAGAAAATCTGAAAATTTATTTTGACTTTTATAAACAGGGTGGGATAATTTTATCTAATAGTGGAAAAATATTAAAAGAATCAAAAGTTAATATGAAAAAATATTGTAATATTAATGAATATTATGAAAATTCAAAGGACTTGGATTTTTTAAAAACTGAAACCATAGCATTATTTTTCTTTTTAGTAAAAGAAAAGTATATGAATGAAGATTATTTTAGGGTTTCTAATATAAAAAAAATAGTGAAGGATTTCCTTGAGGGAGAATTGATACAAGAAGAAAACTATCATTATACTTCTTTATATTTAAATTATCTAAAGGGTGTAAAAAATATATGGAAATCTAAGGAAGAAATAAAAAGAGGACTTATTACTATCAAAAAAATAATTGATGAAGTGCCTAATGATAAAATTGTAAGTGTAGATAATATAATAAAAGCTATATTATATAGAGATGAATTTATAGAAATAATAGATATAAAAGATGCATATGACTATATTTATATAAATGAGGCCAACTATGAAAGAACAAAAATATTAAATTATGAAAGATATCTTGCATATGTTGTTATTCCATTTATAAAATCAGTATTATTTATTCTTGGAACTATGGGAGTATTAGAATTGTATTATGATTATCCATCTATTAATAATTGCTTGTATCTTAAAAATGGTTATTTGAGTAAATATGACGGACTTAAATATATAAAAATAACAGCTTTAGGAAAATATTGTTTGGGAAGAATAGATGATTTTGATTTTGCATGTACAAAAGATGAAGGTGAAGTAATTCTGGATGAAGATAGGCTTATAGCTACAATAATAGGAGATGTTCCAGTAAAAACTATGTTTTTAGAGAGAGTATCTCAAAAAATAGCTATTAACAAGTATAAATTTACAAAAGAAAATTTTCTTAGAGGGCTGAATGGATATCAGGAACTTGAAGAGAGAATAACTGAATTTAAAGCCAAAATATCTGATAATCTTAATGAGTTATGGCAGGGATTTTTTGACGATTTGGTAGAAAAAAGCAGTGCTATAAGGGCAGAACATCAATTTGTTGTATTAAAGCTTAAAAATGATAGAGAACTTATCAGTACAATAACAAGAGATGAAAGATTTAAATCTCTTTTATTAAAAGGAGAAGATTTCCATGTTCTTGTAAAAAGTGAAAATGTAGGACAGGTAGTTGATCTTTTTAAAGAATATGGATATTATGTAAATTTTTAAATAATTAAGGGGCTATTGCAAATTAGTGATTTATAAACTAATTTGTGTAGCCTCTTTCATTTTATTTAAAAAGAAAAAGCTGTCATGAAGGAAAACTTCAAGTCAGCTTTTTTGGTAATTGGGTTATTTAGAATTTGCAACAGCCTCTTTTATTTTTATATTTAATTTTCAAACAAAGAGATATAGCTTATTTCATTATCATTATACTCAGCAAATATTATAAAATCATTATCAAAATATTCCAATTCTTTTCTCACTTTTAAAGACTGGAGAGATTTTAAAAATTGAGGATTTAAAGTAAGATAATTGAATTTTAAATTTGCCAGTATTTTAAATAAATCAGAATGAAGTTGAGCGAGAGAAGTATACTTTTTTTCAATATTCTCAATACATTTAAATGTTTCAGAAAATTTAGTAATTTTATTTTTAAATCTATTTTCAGCATAATTTAGATCAAGAGCCTCTTCAAAGAAAAGTTTAAAACCATTTTTAGGATAATGGGCTATACTGTAATTTACATTTTTTATTATATAATCATAACTTTTATCATCCAGAGATTTGAAGATTTTTGCCCAAAGGTCTTTTTTTATATCTGTGGCTGAAATTACTGTTTCTATTTTTTCTATAATATTATTAGTAAGAGTTACTTTCTCTTGTTCATTTATATCTTTTATTTCAAGAAGTAATCCTATAATTTTAGAGTTAGAAGAATCTCTATTCTTAATTTTTGTATACTCAATATTTTTTTTAGTTACTTTTGATATTTCTTGAAATGCTGGTCTAAGTATCATTTTTTCAAAATCAAAAAATCTATCATATGATTCTTCCAATCCCAATAAACTTTTCAATTTATATATAGAAATCTCAATGGATTTATTCATAGATATATTAAATTTAAGAAAATTATATAGAGCAATAGCATAATCATTTTGAAAAAAAAGTAATATATCAAAATCATTTTTTTGAAAATAAGAATTTTTTTGAAAAATAGATCTAAATTCTTCAGTAAAGATTACTTTAATATTATTTTTTTCTATGTGGTAAGAAGAAATAATAGAGAAAGCTCCCTTTTTTTCAATTAATTCCAGCTTAAAAACTGTATAGATAATTATTTTTTCAGTGAGCTTTTGAAATATTTTAAGAATATTTTCTAATTCTCCCAAGAGTAAAAGTTTTTTTATTTTTAATATTGGAACTAGAATATTATTATTTAAGATATCTTCTTTATCTTTTAACAGAAAATCAAAGAGAATTTTTTCTTTTTTTGAAAAAACTTTATTAAATTTGATATCTATCTCTTTTTCACTTAAACTGATGTAATCGTTAAAACTTTTCTTCAAAAAAATTCCCCCTTTTCAAAATTATTTTATACGATATTTTATATTTTTTCTATTTTATAAACGATAAAATTTAAAATTAAAAATCGTCTATAAAGAAATAATAGCATAAAAATTCAATAAAATAAACATATAGTTTAAGAAATTACTTAGACAAATATAGTGTTATATGAAAAATAACGACGAAAATTGAAAATTTGACAAAGTAAAATAAAAAATGTATAACTGATATCAAGATGATGAGGTTGGTAAAAAGAATTATTGTTTTAAAATGATACAAAAACAGGAGGTAAAATTGAAAATGAAAACTCTTATAAAAAATGGAAGACTTTTAGATGGTAAGAATAATTTTCATATGACAAGAGTAGATATATTAATAGAAGATGGAATAATAAAAAGGATTGGGGAAAATATCAATGAAGAGGGCAGTGAAGTAATAGATGTAAAAGATAGCATAATAGCACCAGGATTTATTGATATACATGTACATTGCTATCCTTCTGAGGATACAAATGGAGTATTTCCAGATGAAATAGGAGTAAAAAAAGGAGTTACAACAGTAGTTGATGCAGGAACAGCTGGTGAAGAAACAATAGAAGACTTTGTTGAAAATATAATAAAAAAGTCTAAAACAAGAGTATATTCATTATTAAATATTTCATCTATGGGATTGAAAATAAAAAGTGAACTTAGTGATATGAAAAATATAGATAAAGAAAAAATAAAAGAAGCATTAAATAAATATCTAGAAATAATAGTAGGATTAAAAGCTAGAGCCAGTGCATCAGTAGTAAAAGAAAATGGAATAAAACCAATAGCAGAAGGAAAGAAAATAGCTTCTGAATTAGAAGTTCCACTAGTTGTACATATAGGTAATGCTCCTCCCAAAATAGAAGAAGTGTTAGAATTATTAGGAAAAGGAGATATAGCTACTCACTGTTACAATAATAAAGTAAATGGATTGGTAAGAGAAGGGAAAGTTATTCCTGAAGTTAGAGAAGCAATAAAACGTGGAGTTCTTTTTGATATAGGACATGGTTCAGAAAGCTTCTCTCTGGATACAGCAGAAGTGGGAATAAAAGAAGGGTTTGAAGCAAACACAATAAGTACTGATATTTATTCTAAAAATATAATTACACCAGTGGGAAGCCTAGAGAATACAATAAATAAAATGATATATCTTGGATGGTCAGTGGAAAAATGTGTAGAAAAAGTTACATATGAACCAGCAAGAGCTTTTAAATTAAAAGGACTTGGAGAACTTAAAGAGGGTTATATGGGAGATCTTACTATATTTGATATAGTGGAAAATGGGAAGTTAGAATTAAAAGACAGTGTAAATAAAGTAATAACAGCAGAAAAATATATAAAGACAAAGTATGTATTTATAAAAGATGAATTAATTAAAAAGGAGGATATTTAGTGAAAGATTTATTGAAAGATGTTCAAACAAGATTAAAAATGACAGATGAGGAATTTGAAATGTATCTTCCTGATGCTGACCATACAACTAAGATATTGGCAGAAGAAAAAATAGAATTTCTTCCAGATTTTAAACTTGTATTTTATGCACATATGGTAAGTTTGGCAAAGAGATTAAAAGAAGATATTGGATTAGATTGTGGAGATGACTGTCCAGAGGATGAAGTGGAAAGAGAAGCAATAGAGGTTTCAGAAAAAATAATTATGCCTTTGGCAGAAAAATATAAGAGAGATTTAAACAGAATGGAAATAGTTCTTGCAGCTATTCAATTACAGTTAGCTATGGAAATGCAGCAAGAAAATTAATTGATGATATAATATACTTTAGGAGGTAAAAAAGATGGAAAAAGAAATCGTAGTAGTAATAGCACACAGACTTGGGAAAGGTCAAAATGTAGCAAAGGGAGTAGAAGCAGCTGGAGGAAAGGCAATAGTTGTACCTGGTATGGCGGCAGACATGAAGCTTGGAGATGTAATGAAAGAAAATAATGCAACATTTGGAATTTCTTTTTGTGGAAGTGGAGGAGCTGGAGCAATAATGGCACAAACAAAATATGGGTATAAAGCAACTTCACATTTAAGATCAGTTGATGCTGGAGTTACAGCTATTAAACAAGGATACCAAGTGGTAGGATTTGGATTTTTAGATACAGAAGAATTAGGAAGAAGATTAGTAGAAGAATATAAAAGAGTAAATGGCTTATAGGATAAAATAGGAGGCATAAAATTATGAAAGAGGCAAAGTTACAGAAAGAAGTAAAAACTTTGAGTATAGAAGGAACTGGAAAAACAAAGGAGGAAGCTTTGGGGAAAGTCTTTGCCCTATTCAGAAAGAAAGTTCAGAACGAAACAGATGGAGTCATAGTAAAATTAGAACCTTTAGAAACATATTTAATTAATATAAAAGAAGAAAAGAAAACAGAAAGATTTCTTGAACTTTTTATGCCAAGAGAAAAAACTACTTATTTTATTGAAATGGAAATTGAGTATGAAATCAAGTATATAAAACTCTAAGAGGGAGGAAAATATGATAGTTATAGTTATAAAGTCATTAATTATTGGATTTATAGGGGGAGCAGCAGTAGCAGCAGGGGCAGCTAGAATGTTTCACACTCCTAATTCACAATCAATGGGAGCGTTTCGTACACTAGGAGAACTTAACGCGTGTCAGGGAGATCCAATGGCACATTTTTCATTTGGTTTAGGTTTCTTATTTAATGCAGCTGCAGCAGTAATGGCAGCAGGGGCACTTACTCAAGATGTTTTCCATAGAATAGTTCCTAACTTTGCAGCAGCAAGTCTGCTGATAAAAAATAAAAATGTGGAAGAAACAATGCATGATCCATTAAAGATGGGAATAATGGGAGGATTTATAGGAGCTATAGTAGTAACTTTTTTAAATACTGTTGCATCTCTTATACCAACAGCGTTATCTCAAATAGCTAAAGAAATATTATCTCCTGCAGCAGCTTTAATGATTAATCCAGTAATGCCAATAGTATTCTGGCTTGCAGCTTTAGATGCAGGGAAGATAACAGGAGTATGGGCAACAGTTCTAGGTGGAATGGCTCATATGATTATGGGAAATGCTGTTCCAGGAATAGTTTTAGGTATTCTTATAGGACAAACTATTGATGAAAATGGATATAATAAATCTGTAAAAATAATGGGAGTTATAGTAATAGTTCTATTTGTAGTAATTGCTTACTTTAGAGGATTCTTTGCAAAACTTGGATTGGTTATATAAACTGGAGGGATAATTATGGAAAATAAAAAAAGTAATTTTTTACTAGCAGATATGTCATTTCCAATATTAGTAGGAATGGCATGTGCAGCAATATTTGCAGGAACTCATATGTTTGTTGTTCATGGGGTAGGAGCTTTTAATGAAATATTTACTGTAAAACTTTTGGAACAAGGAATAACTAGTGGGGATTATGCAGCAGCAGCAGGATATGCAGCTGGATTCCTTATTGCTAGAGTATTGGAAGGACCATTGGTAGGATTGCTAGATATTGGAGGATCTCTAATGACTGGAGTAGGAATCGGGATACCTGCTATGTTATTAGCTTCTGGAATAGAAAGCCCTGTAAAAAGTTTTCCTTTAGCTTTATTAGTAGGATTAGTAATAGGGTTAATTATAGGAATTATTATTATTGCTATTAGAAAGGCTGTTCCTGATGGAATGTCAGCTGGTGGTACAGGAATAATGATGGGAGCTGGAAATGCTACTGGAAGATTCCTTGGTCCTCTTATCATATTATCTGCTATTCAATATAATATTCCCGCAGGAGTAGGGTCATTTTTAGGAGCAGCTCTTTTTTATAAATTTGACAGACACATAGCAGGAGGAGCAATAATAGGAGCTATGCTTATTGGAGGATTAGCTTTACTTTTCTAAATGACATGGAGATGAAATAGTTATGAATATATATGAAAAAATAGGATTGAAAAGAGTTATCAATGGAAGTGGAAAGATGACAGCTTTGGGGGTATCGAAAATAAGTGATACTGTAGCTGAAACAATGAAGGAAGCAGGACAAAACTTTGTAGTCATAGATGACCTTATTGACAGAGTGGGAGAGATGATATCTGAAGTTACAGGAGGAGAAGATACTTGTGTTACATCTAGTGCTTCAGCAGCTATTGCTCTTTCAGTAGCAGGATTGATAACTGGAAAAAGCCTTACTCTTATAGAAAGACTTCCAGATACAACTGGATTGAAAAATAAAGTAGTTCTTCAAAAAGGACATGCTGTAAACTATGGAGCTCCAATCACTACAATGATAAGATTAGGTGGAGGAATACCAGTAGAAGCAGGGAGCAGCAATGAAGTAAAGCCTGAACATGTGGAAGAGGCAATAGATGAAAATACAATAGCTCTTCTATATGTAAAATCACACCATGCAGTACAAAAAGGAATGCTTTCTATAGAAGAGATGTCAGAGATAGCTAAAAAACATTCCCTTCCTTTGATAATAGACGCAGCAGCTGAAGAGGATATACATAGATATCTTAAATTAGGTGGAGATCTGGTAATTTATTCTGGAGCAAAGGCATTATGTGGACCAGCTTCTGGATTTGTTACTGGAAAAAAACAATATATAGATGCAATAAAAATGCAGTATAAAGGTATTGGAAGAGCCATGAAAATAGGAAAAGTATGTATGATGGGTCTGGTAAAAGCTGTAGAAGAATATTCAAAAAGAGATGAAAAAGCAGTTGTAGATGAGCAGATGAGATTGGCAGGACTTTTAATGGAAGAATTAAAAGATGAGCCAAAAGTAGAAACATCTATAGTACAAGATGAAGCTGGAAGAGAGATATACAGAGTACAGATAAAATTAAATGAAAAACTTACTGATATGTCAGGAAAAGATTTTATGAAACATTTGAGAGAGGGAGATGCAGAAATTCATGTGAGAAAACATTATGCTAATCTTGGAATAGTAAATGTTGATATGAGAGCTCTTACAGAAAATGATATCAAGTTTATAGGAAAAAGGATAAAAGAGATTTTAAAATAATCAGGAGGAACAAATGCAGACAAAAATCAAATTTTATAAAGATAGAGTAGCAGTAAATTTTTTAGCTAAAGATAAAAAAAATGGAGCAGATGTATTTAATGCTATAGATGGATATACAGCTATTGGAGTATTATCGAAACAATTTGATACAGTAGAAGAGGGAATTGAATATGTAAAAGATTACATGAAAGATGTACCAGTTGTATCGGTAGGACTTGGAGCAGGGGATCCAGCTCAATTTCAGAAAGCAGCCTTAATAGCAGCAGCAACTGATCCAGGACATGTAAATCAAGTATTTACAGGGGCAGCATATGCAGCTGGAGCATTAAAAGCAATGAAAGCAGAGAATACAGCAGTAAATGTATTGATGAGCCCAACAGGAATAGTAGGAAAAGTAAAAATTTCAACTGGGGAGTTAAGTTCAAAAGAGGAACCAGCAATAATAGATGTGGATACAGCAATGGCAATGGTATTAGATATGAGAGCTCAGGGAATAAAATATTTTCCGATGGGAGGTCTAAAATCAAAAGATGAGTTAAAAGCAGTAGCAGAAGCATGTGTAAGACATGGAGTGCCAATGATGGAGCCATCAGGTGGAGTAGATTTAAGTAACTTCAAAGAAATTACTAAAATATGTTTGGATGCAGGAGTAGAAAGAGTTATGCCTCATATCTATGGAGCAGTGATAGATAAAGAGAGCGGAAATACAAAAATTGAAGATGTAAAAGCAGTATATCAAATGGTTAAGGAACTTCTTGATTAATATGAAAGAGATAAAGCTGATAATCTTTGATATGGATGGACTGCTTTTAGACACAGAAAGACTTTCTAATATTGCCTGGATAGAAGCAGGAAAAAATATGGAAATAGATATCACCTATAATATTTTGAGGAGAATAAAAGGTGGTAATTTTAAAAATACAGTTAATGTTTTGATGAGTTTTTTAGATGAAGAAAAATGTAAAAAACTTATTGAAGAAAAGAATAGAATACAAGTAAGAGTTGTTGAAAAAGAAGGGATAAGGTTAAAAAAGGGAGTATTAGAATTATTGACTTTTTTAAAAGAAAAAGAAATAAAAATAACAGTGGCAACCTCTACAGGAAAAGAGCTGGCAACAAGGGAATTACAGGATACAGGTATATATAAATATTTTGATGGATTTGTTTTTGGGGACGAAGTGAAGAATGGGAAACCAAATCCAGAGACATTTTTGGCAGCTTGTAAAAAATTTGATGTTGTTCCAGAAAATGCAGTTGTTCTTGAGGATTCTGTGTTAGGATTGAAAGCAGCTGCTTCAGGAGGAATAAAATGTATAGTGGTAGAAGATACTGTACAGCTTACTAAAGAGGAAAATAGACTGCCATATAGGAAGTGTGAAAGTCTGCTGGAAGTGAGAGATTTATTTAAAGAAGTAATATAAAATGGGGAAAGAAAAGAGGAGGCTGTTGCAAATTCAAAATAGCCCAATTACCCAAAAAGCTGACTTGAAGTTTTCTTCCTGTCAGCTTTTTCTTTTAAAATAAAAAAAGGTATAAAATACTAAAAATTTTTTCAAATTTCTAATATAATATACCTATGCAAAAACCAATTAATAATAACATTTTTTTTCAATTAAATCAACCTAAACTTTTTAACTTTTTACAATATGAAATTTCTGATAATGATCCTGTAAGAAAACTTAGCTCAATATTGGAGGGATTAGATTTTAGTAGTTTAATGCAAGTATTTTCTTACAAAACAAAGGTACATCCTATCAGAATGTTTTCTATCATTGTTTATGCCTATTCGCGCAATTTAACTTCTACTAGAGATATAGAAATGGCTTGCCATGAAAATATTAAATTTAGGTTTCTTTTACAAGATTCTAAAATTCCTGATCACTCTACTATTTCTAGATTCTTAGTAAAAACTGAAGATATTCTTCCAGATCTATTTGAACAATTCGTTGAAAAAATTTTTGAAATGGAAAATATTTCCACTGAAACAATATATATTGATGGCACTAAAATTGAAGCATATGCTAATAAATATACATTTGTTTGGAAAAAATCTATTGAGAAATATAGAACTAGATTAGATGAAAAAATTCTTGAATTAATTTCAAATTTTAATGATGATTTCAACTTACAATATGACAACTTCCTTGAAATATATTCATATCTTTCTAATTTGAATTTTCAAATAGTCAAAGGTAGAGGAAAGAGAAAATCTAAAGAGCAAAAGTATTTAGAATTATGCGCAGAATACTTAGAAAAGTATCAAAAATATTCTAATCATTTTAAAAATCTTAATGGTAGAAATAGCTATTCAAAAACTGATATAGATGCTACTTTTATGAGAATGAAAGATGACCATATGAGAAATGGTCAATTAAAACCTGGATATAATCTACAAATAGGAGTGATTAGTGAATATATTTCTTCATATGAAATTTTTTCTAACCCTTCTGATTCTAAAACTTTGATTCCATTTTTAGAGAAAATTTCATCTCAAAATTTAGAAATTAAAAATATTGTAGCTGATGCAGGATATGAAAGTATTTCAAATTATGAATATTTGGAAAAAATGGACTATACTTCATACATAAAACCAATATATTTTGAAAAATCTAAAATCAGAAAGTTTAAAAATGATTTAAACAGAGTAGAAAATTTAATATATAATAATTCTGAAAATAAGCTATTTAGAAAAGATGGATTAGAATTAGAATTTCTATACTCTAACAAAAATAATACAGTTCAATATTTTTGGAATCCTGAAACTAACAAAAAAATTAAGTACAATGCGAGATTTAGAATTTTATCAAATAAATCAAAAGAGAATGTATCAAGCAATTATGGAAAACAATTAAGAATGAACAGAAGTATTCAAGTAGAAGGTGCTTTTGCAGTTTTGAAAGAAGATATGAAATTGCGAAAATTAAAAGTTCGAAGTAAAAAAAGTGTTTTAAGAGAAATATGTTTGTTTTGTATCGCTTACAACTTCAACAGATATCTAAGCAGAAATATAAATAATCGCTTAGGAACAACACTTCACTCATTAAAAGTAGCTTAGATAAATAAAAAATCATCTACTTCTTTTTTTGATACTTAAAAATAAATATAAAAATATAAATTAGCAGAAATCTATAAAATAGATTTCTATTTTTTTATGTAAAATAAGAGAGGCTGCACAAATTAGTTTATCAATCACTAATTTGCAACAGCCCCTCTTTAGTTTCATTTTAATGATAAAATATAGTTTTAGATAGAATTTAACAAAAATTAATAAAATTTATGGTATAATATATCATTGAGGAAAAATAAACTCTAAAAAAGGAGGAGATATTTTTATGATAAAAAACTTTGTTCATCTTCATCTTCATACTGAGTACAGCCTCCTTGATGGAGTAGGAAAAATAGATGATTATTTAGATAGAGTGAAAGCACTTGGAATGCAGGCAATTGCTATAACAGATCATGGAAATCTTTTTGGGGTACTGGAATTTTATAAGAAGGCAATAAAAAAAGGAATAAAACCAGTAATTGGATTGGAAGCATATGTATCTGAATTTTCAATGCTTGAGAAAGAGGGAAGAATATTTCATCTGGTACTTCTTGCTGAAAACAATAAAGGATATCAAAATCTTCTTAAAATAAGTTCTGAAAGTTATATAAAGGGATTCTATTATAAACCAAGAATTGATAAAGAATTTTTAAAGACTCATAATGAAGGAATAATAGCTCTTTCAGCATGTATGCAGGGAGAAATTCCACGACGAATTCTGGATAATGAGAGTGAAGAAAAAGTGGATGAAACAGTAAATGAGTATATAGATATTTTTGGTAAAGATAATTTCTATATAGAAGTGCAGGCAAATGGAGTAAAAGGTCAAACAGCCCTTAACGAAAAACTTTATGATTTAGCTCAAAAACATCATTTGAAAATGATAGCAACAAATGATACTCACTATGTAAATGAAGGAGAACATACTCTTCAAGATATTCTTATATGTGTTCAAACAGGGGCAAAAGTGTCTGATGAAAAAAGAATGAGGATAGAAACAGATGAACTTTTTCTTAAAAGCAGGGAGCAGATAATAGATGGACTAGGAGCAAGATATCTGGAAGCAGTAAATAATACTGTTGAAATAGCTGAAAGATGTAATGTAGATATAGAGTTTGGAAAGTTTAAGTTTCCAAATTATGAAATACCATCTTGTGTAAAAACAATAGAGGAATTTTTGAAAAAACTTGTATATTTTGGTCTTTCTAAAAGATACCCTCATGGTTTGACAATATCAGTTTTAGAAAGAGTAGAATATGAACTTTCAGTTATAGAAAAAATGGGATATGCTGCATATTTTGTAGTAGTATGGGATTTTATAGATTATGCAAAAAGGAACAGGATTCCAATAGGACCTGGAAGGGGATCAGCTGCTGGAAGTCTTGTAGCATATGCTCTTGGAATAACAGAACTTGATCCATTGAATTACAATCTTATCTTTGAAAGATTTTTAAATCCTGAAAGAATATCTATGCCAGATATAGATATAGATATTTGTCAAGAAAGAAGACAAGAACTAATAGAATATGTTATTAGAAAATATGGGGAAGATAAAGTAGCTCAAATTATAACTTTTGGAACAATGAAAGCAAGAGCAGCAATAAGAGATGTAGGAAGAGTTATGGATATACCACTTTCTAAGATAGACAGTGTTGCCAAGTTAGTTCCATTTAATGCAACTATCCAACAGACTCTTAATAATGTAGAAGAATTTAAAAATATGTATCTCAATGATACTGAGATACAAAAAGTAATAGATATATCTGCAAGATTGGAAAATAAAGTAAGACATGCTTCTGTTCATGCTGCTGGAATAGTTATTACAAAAGATCCTTTGACAGATACAGTTCCATTGTATAGTGATAACAAAAATAAAGTTGTGTCTACACAGTATCAGATGAAGGAATTAGAAGATCTAGGATTACTGAAGATGGATTTTCTTGGACTTAGAAATCTGACTAATTTACAGAGAACAATAGATTATATAAAAGAAGACTTAGGAGAAGATATAACATTATCAGATGTACCTCTTAATTCTAAAAAAGTATATGAAATGCTTTCCAGGGGAGATACTTCTGGAGTTTTTCAGTTAGAATCTCAAGGAATAAGAAAAATATTGCTGAAGTTAAAACCAGATAGATTTGAAGATATAATAGCTCTTTTGGCTTTATATAGACCAGGACCTTTAGGTTCAGGTATGGTAGATGATTTTATAAATGGAAAAAATGGGATATCAGAGATAAAATATCCTCATTCATCTCTTGAAGCCACATTAAAAGAAACTTATGGAGTAATACTTTACCAAGAGCAGGTAATGAAAATAGCTAATATAATGGCAAATTATTCTCTCGGAGAAGCAGATTTGTTAAGAAGAGCTATGGGGAAAAAAAATATCCAGATTATGGAGGAAAACAGGGAAAAATTTGTAGAAAGATCAATAGCAAATGGTTATACAAAAGAAAAAGCAATAGAGATGTTTGAGTTGATAGATAAGTTTGCTGGATATGGATTTAATAAGTCTCATTCAGCAGCATATGCTCTTATAGCTTATTGGACAGCATACTTTAAAGCTTATTATATGAAACATTACTATGCTTCTCTTATGACTTCTGAAATGAGTCATGTGGAAGACATAGCTTTTTATATGGAAGATGCAAAAGCACATAATATGAAGTTACATTTACCAGATATAAATAGAGCAAGTCCAAAGTTCATAGTAGATAAAGAAGGAATAATTTTTTCTCTTGCAGCTATAAAAAATGTGGGAGAGGGAGTATCAGGAAAAATACTGGAAGAATATAATGAAAATGGAGAATATAAAAATTTTGAGGATTTTGTAGTTCGTACAAGAAAGCATGGTTTAAATAAAAAAGCCTTGGAGTCTCTCATACTGGCTGGAGCATTAGATGGTCTTCCAGGAAATAGAAGACAGAAATTTGAGTCAGTAGATAAAATATTAGACTATGCAACAAGGAAAATAAAAGAAGATGAGATACAACAAATGAATCTTTTTGGAGAAGCTAAATCTTCTCTTGGCGTTTTTACTCTTCCACAAGTACCAGAATATTCCTTAGAAGAACTTTTAGCAAGAGAAAAAGAATATCTTGGATTTTATTTCAGTGCACATCCATTGGATAATTATAGAAGACTGATAGAAGTATACAGACTTTCTAAGATAGCAGAACTAAAAGAGGAAAAAAGTGTGCAGATTTTCAGAACATGTGGTATACTTAGAGAGATAAAAAAAATAGTTACAAAAAAAACTGGACAAATTATGTGTTTATTTGAATTAGAGGATTATTTCGATAAAATAAATTGTGTGATTTTTCCTAGAGATTATATAGAAAATGCCCATATATTTATGGAAGGAAAAATTGTGTATATTGAAGGAACTGTACAGGCAGATTATTTCAAAGGAGCAGAAACTAAAAAACTAATTGTAAAAAATATAAAATTTTTAGATGATATAGTGAGAGATAGGAAATTTACTGCTTATATACTTTTAAAAGAAGAAGATAAAGATAAATTCAGCAGATTGAAAAAAATAATTCTTTCTTATCCTGGAGATACTAAGCTAAATTTTGCAATAAAAACAAAAACAGTTAAAGAGATAAGAGCAACTAAATATAAGATAGCTCCATCAAGAATGTTTATAGATGAAATCATAGATTTGATCGGAATTGATAAGCTTACTATAAAATAACATATGTAATTTTTGTTGAAATAAAAGTCTTGTAGTGGTAGAATATAAAAAAATAAGGAGGTTTTTATGAGGGGAGATATAAAGGCAGTTGAAGAATTAATGAAAGTTCTGCATGAGCAGAAACTTACAGAGATATCATATGAGGATTCTAATTTTAAGGTTACAATTAAAGGACCCCTTACTGCAGCAGTAAAAAAAGAAATAGTAAAAGAAACTAAAGTTATAGAAAATAAAGAAGCAGTAAATTTTAAAGAGGTGCTGTCTGATCATATAGGAAGATATTTTTATATGAAAAAGAATGGAGAGCCTGTAATAGAAGTGGGGCAGAAAATAAAAGCTGGACAGGAAATTGGATATATTTCAACAGTTGGAGTAAATACTACTATTACTTCTAGTTATTCTGGAACTATAGAGGAAATATATATCGAAAATGGTAATCCAGTAGATTATGGAAGACCACTATTAAAGATCAAAATTTAATAATCTGAAATGATTTGGATTACCAGGAGGAAAGAAAATATGTTTAAAAAAATACTTATCGCTAATAGAGGAGAGATAGCAGTCAGAATCATAAGAGCAGCAAAGGAACTAGGAATAAAAACAGTTGCTGTATATTCAGAGGCTGATAAAGAAAGTCTTCATGTAACTCTTGCAGATGAGGCTGTATGTATAGGAGGAATCTCAAGTTCAGAGTCATATCTGAAGATACCTAATATAATAGCAGCAGCAGAGATTACAGGTGCAGATGCTATCCATCCAGGTTATGGGTTTCTTTCTGAAAATGCAAGATTTGGAAAGATTTGTGAAATGCATAATATAGCGTTTATTGGACCTAGACCTGAATGTATAATAAAAATGGGAGATAAGGCAACTGCTAGAGCAACTGCCATAGAAAATGGAGTTCCAGTAACTAATGGAACTGGAATAATTAAAAGTATTGCAGAAGCTAAAAAAGAAGTAAATGAGAGAATATCATATCCTGTAATGATCAAAGCCACTGCTGGTGGTGGAGGAAAAGGTATGAGAATTGCCAGAAATGATGAAGAATTAGCTGCAAATATAGTAGCAGCTCAAAATGAGGCAGAGTCAGCATTTGGAAATCCAGATGTATATATAGAAAAATTTGTGGAAGATCCTAGGCATATAGAAATTCAGATAATGGGAGATCAACATGGAAATGTTATTTATTTAGGAGAGAGAGATTGCTCTATTCAGAGAAGACATCAAAAGCTTATAGAAGAAGCTCCATCATTTTCATTACCTTACAATATCAGAAAAGCCATGGGTGAAGCAGCTGTAACTCTTGCTAAAGCAATAAATTATGACTCAGCAGGAACTTTAGAGTTTCTTGTGGATAAAAATAATGATTTCTTTTTTATGGAAATGAATACAAGAGTACAGGTAGAGCATACTGTAACTGAAATGGTAACAGGTGTTGATATCATAAAACTTCAAATAAAAGTGGCAGCAGGAGAAAAATTAAATATAGCACAAGATGATGTTATTCTATACGGACATGCTATTGAATGTAGAATTAATGCAGAAGACCCTGAAAATGATTTTCTGCCATCACCAGGCGTACTTACAAAATATATTGTTCCAGGAGGAAATGGGATAAGGGTGGATTCCCATTCATATCAAGGATATGAAATAAGTCCTTATTATGACTCAATGATAGGAAAATTGATAGCTTTTGGAATAAACAGAGAAGAAGCTATTGCAAAAATGAAGAGAGCATTAAGTGAATATATTATTGAAGGAATAGATACTACTATTCCATTTCACTTAGAAGTTTTTAATAATGAATTATATCTTGAAGGAAAGACTTCAACTAACTTTATAGAAGAAAATTTTTCTAAAAAAAATAATTAAATGTAGTTTTTTTCAACAAAATTAGATATAATAGTGTTACATAATACATGGAGGTGTTTTCAATGAATGAATTAGGAAATATAAGAATAGCTGATGATGTAGTGAAAACAATAGCTGCGAAAGCCGCAGGGGATGTAGAAGGTATTTATAAACTTGCTGGTGGAGTAGTAGATGAAGTTAGCAAAATGCTAGGAAAGAAAAGACCAACTAATGGAGTTAAAGTAGAAGTCGGAGAAAAAGAGTGCAGCATTGAAGTATTTGTAATCGTAGAATTTGGATATCCAATTTCAGAAGTAGCTCATGAAGTTCAAAAATCTGTATTGAAAGCAGTATCTGAATTGAGTGGACTAAAAGTTGTTGAAGTAAATGTATATGTTCAAGATGTAAAAATCAGAACAGAGGAAGCTTCTGAAGAAGAGGAAGAGACAGAAGAAGGATTATAATATAAAGAGGCGTCTCAAAGCGCCTCTAAACTTTTATTAAAGGTGGTATTATTATGACTAATAAATTTCTATTTTTTCTAGGATGGGTAGGAATATTTATACTATCAATTACTGGAATAGTATGTATTGTAATGCCGGATTTTATTGTAAAATTTAATCCATTAGATTCAACAAAAACTAATGTTGCGATAGTTATCATATGTGTGGCATATTTTTTATTGTGTATTTTAAAATTTTTCTCTATGTTTGAAAAAACAGGTGATTATGAAATAAAAACAGAAAATGGAAAAGTTACTATATCAGCAGCTTCTGTTACTAATTTTGTAAAAGAAATGCTTTCTAGAGATAAAGATGTAGAAGGAATAAAAGTTTTTACAGGAAAAAAAGGAAAAAAATTCTTTGTAAAAATAAAACTTGATATGCTTACAGATGGAAATATTGCAGAGAAGACTGCTTCTATTCAAGATGGAATAAAGAACAGATTATCTGATAAAATGGGATTAGATGTTGATACTGTTGAAGTACAGATTTCTAAGTTATCAATAAAATCTTCAAATACTTCAGAAGAATAGAGGTGATCATATATGTTAGCTGAGATGCTTGAAAAAGTGATGGTATCCCTTGTAAATAACTGGAGAAAATATTTAGGATGCTTTATAGGATTTGTTTTAGGAGTTCTTCTTGTAGAATATGGTCTGCCTAAAACAGTTTTTATAGTAGTTTTAAGTATTGTAGGTTATAAGGCTGGAGATATAACATTTATAAAAAGAATTAAAAAATTTATATTAGAGAAAATAAAAGAAGATTAGAAAGGAAAGTTAATGAGTAGAAGATTAGCAAGGGAAGAGTTATTTAAATTAGTATTTGAAGGAGAAATAAAAGAAGAAAATACTAATGATATATTAGAAAGCTATTTAAAAAGAGATGATATTCTTAAAAATGAAAATGAAATAGCTTTTATAAAAAAATATATGAATGGAATAGCTGAAAATAATGACAAGATTTTAAAAATAATAGAAGAAAAAATAACAGGATGGAGCTTTGAAAGAATTGGAAATGTAGAAAAGTCTCTTTTAAAAATTTCTGTATATGAAATCTTGTGTGAAGATACTCCATATGAAATAGTCATAAATGAAGCAGTAGAACTTGCTAAGATATATGGAGATGAAAAGACATCTGAGTTTATAAATGGAGTTTTAGCAAAAATAGTAAATAATTAATATTAGAAAATTAATTTTATAAGTATTTAAATTTTTTAAGGGGCTGTTGCAAATTAGTGATTGATAAACTAATTTGTGCAGCTTCTCTTATTTTTTATAAAAAAATAGAAATCTATTTTATAGATTTCTGCTAATTTATATTTTTATATTTATTTTTAAGTATCAAAAAAAGAAGTAGATGATTTTTTATTTATCTAAGCTACTTTTAATGAGTGAAGTGTTGTTCCTAAGCGATTATTTATATTTCTGCTTAGATATCTGTTGAAGTTGTAAGCGATACAAAACAAACATATTTCTCTTAAAACACTTTTTTTACTTCGAACTTTTAATTTTCGCAATTTCATATCTTCTTTCAAAACTGCAAAAGCACCTTCTACTTGAATACTTCTGTTCATTCTTAATTGTTTTCCATAATTGCTTGATACATTCTCTTTTGATTTATTTGATAAAATTCTAAATCTCGCATTGTACTTAATTTTTTTGTTAGTTTCAGGATTCCAAAAATATTGAACTGTATTATTTTTGTTAGAGTATAGAAATTCTAATTCTAATCCATCTTTTCTAAATAGCTTATTTTCAGAATGATTATATATTAAATTTTCTACTCTGTTTAAATCATTTTTAAACTTTCTGATTTTAGATTTTTCAAAATATATTGGTTTTATGTATGAAGTATAGTCCATTTTTTCCAAATATTCATAATTTGAAATACTTTCATATCCTGCATCAGCTACAATATTTTTAATTTCTAAATTTTGAGATGAAATTTTCTCTAAAAATGGAATCAAAGTTTTAGAATCAGAAGGGTTAGAAAAAATTTCATATGAAGAAATATATTCACTAATCACTCCTATTTGTAGATTATATCCAGGTTTTAATTGACCATTTCTCATATGGTCATCTTTCATTCTCATAAAAGTAGCATCTATATCAGTTTTTGAATAGCTATTTCTACCATTAAGATTTTTAAAATGATTAGAATATTTTTGATACTTTTCTAAGTATTCTGCGCATAATTCTAAATACTTTTGCTCTTTAGATTTTCTCTTTCCTCTACCTTTGACTATTTGAAAATTCAAATTAGAAAGATATGAATATATTTCAAGGAAGTTGTCATATTGTAAGTTGAAATCATCATTAAAATTTGAAATTAGTTCAAGAATTTTTTCATCTAATCTATCTCTGTATTTCTCAATAGATTTTTTCCAAACAAATGAATATTTATTAGCATATGCTTCAATTTTAGTGCCATCAATATATATTGTTTCAGTGGAAATATTTTCCATTTCAAAAATTTTTTCAACGAATTGTTCAAATAGATCTGGAAGAATATCTTCAGTTTTTACTAAGAATCTAGAAATAGTAGAGTGATCAGGAATTTTAGAATCTTGTAAAAGAAACCTAAATTTAATATTTTCATGGCAAGCCATTTCTATATCTCTAGTAGAAGTTAAATTGCGCGAATAGGCATAAACAATGATAGAAAACATTCTGATAGGATGTACCTTTGTTTTGTAAGAAAATACTTGCATTAAACTACTAAAATCTAATCCCTCCAATATTGAGCTAAGTTTTCTTACAGGATCATTATCAGAAATTTCATATTGTAAAAAGTTAAAAAGTTTAGGTTGATTTAATTGAAAAAAAATGTTATTATTAGTTGGTTTTTGCATAGGTATATTATATTAGAAATTTGAAAAAATTTTTAGTATTTTATACCTTTTTTTATTTAAAAAGAAAAAGCTGACAAGAAGAAAACTTCAAGTCAGCTTTTTTGATAATTGGGCTGTTTTAAATTTGCAACAGCCCCTTTTATATTGGAGTTTTAAAATTAAAAGAAGGAAATATTAAGAAGAATATTTTATTTAATAAAGCATAAATAGAAAAAATAATTTTATATTTAATTTCCAGTTTAAATTTTTAATAAAAATAAATGAGTTTAGAGAATTTGAAATTAATATTATCATAGAATAGCAATTTAATCATATTTAGAAAATAAAATTATATAAGGTAACAGAAATTTATTATTATAAATTTTTTTAAATTAAAAAATTATCAATAAGGGTATATTTTAAAGGATTTGTTTTATAATTTATAATTAAAATATAGGGATTAAATATTCTAGAAAAAAAGAAGTAAATAAAAAGGTATTGACTTTTAGAAGAAAAAATAGTAAATTTTAAATATAATACATTCTATAGAATATATAAATTTTTTAGAAAAAAAGTTATAAAAAAATTAGAAGTTAAAGCAAGTAAAATAATAGCAGAAGTAAATATTGGGGTAAAAACTAACAAATAAATGGAGCAGTAATATTAAAAATGGAAAACTGATAATTTAAGATCAGCAGTATTTTCTCTGCTATCTTGCATAGTTTCATTGAAAAAATAAAATATCCAGATAGGAGGAATATGGTGAAAAATTTTAATGTGGAGGAATATATTACTGAACTTGAAAAAATAGTAAATATAGAAAGTGATAGTAAAAATATAGAAGGTGTTGCTGAAGTTGTAGAGTATTTTTATAATAAATATGAAAAATTACATTTAAATACAGAAAAAATTCAAAAATATTTTGAGGTAGGTCCATGTTTAAAAATAACAAATACAAATGAAGAAAATTATGATGTACTTTTTTTAGGACATATGGATACCGTTTTTCCAAAAGGAACAATAAAAGAAAGACCTTTTAAAAGGGAAGGAAATAAAGTATTTGGTCCAGGAGTAATAGATATGAAAGGGCCATTGCTGTCATTATACTATGTTGTAAAAGAATTAACTAGTAAAAAAAATCCAAAAAAGTTTTGTATTTTATTGAATAGTGAAGAAGAGATTGGTTCAAAACATTATGGAGAATTAATAGAAAGAACAGCAAAAAAAAGTAAGTACACTCTAGTAATGGAACATGCAAGACCTGATGGCTCATTGGTAATAGAAAGAAAAGGTTCAGGGGGATACAATATAGAGTTTACAGGAAAAGCTTCACATGCAGGAAGTGCACCTGAAAAAGGAAGAAGTGCTGTAAGTGAGATGGCATACTGGATAAATGAATTGGATAAGATTACTGATTTTAAAAAAGGTACTACTATAAATTGTGGAGTAGCAAGTGGAGGAACAGTAAAAAATGTAGTACCAGAAAAAGCGTATCTTGAAATAGAGTTTAGAGTGAAAAAAAGTGAAGGTGCTGAAGAAGTAACAAAAAAAATAGAGAATTTAAAAGAACATGCTGAAAAAAAGGAAATAAAAGCAGATATTACAGGTGGGTTGAATAAGGGTCCAATGGTTTTTACTGAGGAAAGTAAAAGATTATTTGAGATAATAAAAGAAGCTGGGGAAGAATTAGGAATCAGAATAAAAGGGATTTCAAGTGGTGGAGGTTCAGATGGAAATATCACATCAAGTGTTGGAAGTCCTACCATAGATGGATTAGGACCTGTTGGTGGAGGTCAACATAGTATAGATGAATATTTAGAGTTAGATTCTATTGAGGAAAGAATAGATTTAATAATAAAAATAATAGAAAAATTAGATTGAAACATATTGGGAGGATAATATATGGAAGGAAAAAGTAAAGGGTTATTCAATAAATTTTTAGACAGAGTAGAAAGGGTTGGAAATAAACTGCCTCATCCTGCAACGATATTTTTTATTTTTGCAGTAATGGTAGTTATAATTTCACATTTTGCATTTTTAGGTGGGGTTGAAGTAACTTTTAAAGCAATAAATAAAGATCATCAATTGGTAGATAAAACTGTTAAAGTTGTTAGTTTGCTGACACCAGATGGAATAAGATGGATGTTCAAATCTATCGTGAAAAATTTTACAGGGTTTACACCATTGGGAATGGTTTTGGTAGCCATGTTTGGAGTAGGAGTGGCGGAAGAAACAGGGTTATTGACAGTATTATTAAGGAAACTTGTATTAAGTGCTCCTAAATCAATAATAACTGCAGTAATAGTTTTTGCAGGGGTAATGTCAAATATAGCTGCAGATGCAGGATATGTTGTACTTGTACCATTAGGTGCATTGATATTTTTGAGTTTTGGTCGCCATCCATTAGCAGGATTGGCAGCAGGGTTTGCAGGAGTATCTGGTGGATTTTCAGCAAATCTGTTGATTGGAACACTTGACCCATTACTAGGAGGAATAAGTACAGAAGCTGCAAGGTTACTAGATCCTAATTATACTGTATTTCCAACAGCTAACTACTATTTTATGGCAGTATCATGTATTTTAATTACAATAGTAGGAACTGTAATAACAGAAAAAATAGTAGAACCAAGATTGGGGAAATATGAGGGAGATCAGAAAGTAGAAATTATTGAAATAACTTCAATAGAGCAAAGAGGATTGAGGGCAGCAGGGTTATCATTGTTAGTCTTTCTCATATTCATAGGATGTCTAACTGTTCCAGAAAACGGAATTTTAAGAAACCCAGTAAATCATTCTTTAACAGATCATTCACCGTTAATGGATAGTATGGTAGCAATAATTAGTTTAGGATTCATGATACCAGGAATTTTTTATGGAATATTTTCTAAAAAAATAAAAAGTGATAAAGATATTATTAAAGGTATGAAAAATTCAATGGCTTCAATGTCTGGATATATCAGTATTGTATTTTTTGCCAGTCAGTTTATTGCATATTTTAAATACTCTAATTTGGGGACTATACTTGCAGTTAATGGAGCAGATTTTTTAAAAGAAACAGGGTTTACAGGACTCCCTTTAGTAATTGCATTTATTCTTTTATCTGCATTCATGAATTTATTTATGGGATCAGCTTCAGCAAAATGGACTATTATGGCTCCAATATTTGTACCTATGTTTATGGGAATAGGGTTTGCTCCAGAATTTACACAAGTGGTATACAGAATAGGGGATTCTACAACTAATATTATTACTCCTTTGATGTCAAACTTTGCAACAGTAATAGCCTTTGGACAAAGATATAATGATAAACTTGGAATAGGAACACTTATATCTATGATGCTTCCATATACAATTTTATTTATGATTTTATGGACTATATTACTGATAGTGTGGTATATGTTAAATTTACCATTAGGGCCAGATGGTGTTATTCATTTAACAAATATGATTTTGTAAATACTATAATAATTATAAACTGTAAATATAGAAATATATTTACGGTTTTTTTTATTTCTTAGGAAATTATAATTTGATAAATTTGTTAAAAAAATAAAAAATGTTAATTATTTTGTATTCATATTAGATATATTAATTGAATAAGATTAAAATTGACAGCACAAAAAAGCTGATTGTTAATCAGCTTTTTAGCGATATTCTTTCCAGCAAATGGAGCCTGTATGTATATTAAAATATGATATTTTTTTAACTTTCATTCTGGTATTACATTTAAAACAATAAAAAGGATTTACTCCAAAAGTTTTCCATATTTCAAGTTGATAAAAAGTAAAATTGGAATATTTAGAGACATATTTTCTCATGAATTTCATGATGTTTTTAAGTTCTGATTTAATATTTCTAGAATAGATTCCAAAGCGCCTAATCATTTTGAAATGTTTAGGGGGAATGTGAATAATTAATTTGGAAAGAAATGTTTCCGCATCTAAAGTAAGTTCAATTCTTTGTTTATCATCAGCAAGACTTTCATAATAGAAAGTAACCTTATTATCATAGAAATCAATAATTTTATATTCTGCGATAGGAGCTCTTGATAGATATCTGCCAATATATTTAATTGCATGAATATTATTATTTAAATCATTTTTTGCAACATTGAAAAAGAATCTTGTATTTTTGCGATAAAGGTAGTTAGCAGCAGCATAAGCTTTAGCTTTAATTTCAGGCTTGTCATAATTTCCAGATTTAACAATATCAATAACCATTTTTTTCCATTGTCCAGCAATGGAATTGACATGAAAATATTTTTTTTCAAGAAATTGGTAGTTTTTATTGAATCCACCTAAAGTAACAATAGCATGAATATGAGGATTCCATTTAAGATCGCGTCCAAAGGTATGAATAACAGTAATCAATCCATAATGAATGATATCTGAGTTAGTAAAGTATTTAGAGGAATATTTTGAAATTTTATGAATTCTTTGATTTTTTGCTTTAATGTTATGAAATTGATATTTAAAAACATCATTAACAGCATAAGCAAGCTTAGTTAAAAGGTCTCTATCATAGAAGAAAAACATTCTAAGTTCTTCAGGAATAGTAAAAAGGACACTTCTATGTTTAACATCAATAAGAGAAGTGGAAGTTTTTTCAGTTCAAACAGCAGAATAACGTTTACCGCAGGAAGGACAAAATCTAGATTTACAAGTAACTTTAATTTTATGCGCCTCATGACAATTAGGGCATTGAAGAGAGAGAAAAGATTTATCAATAGAACAAGCTAAGAATTTTTGAATAGTCTGTTTAACATCCTCAAAATGTTCATTTTTAAAATATTTCTTGATTTTACCTAAAAGATTTGTTATATTGATTTTAGAGATAATATGTTTGATTTGCATGAATGTCTCCTTTGTATAATTAGGGTGGTAACTATATTATACAAAAAAGAGAGCTGAGTAAAACATTTTTTTAAATGTTACTCAGCTTTTTTTATATAAATTAAAATATTTTTTATTTAAAAATTATTTTATATCTATTTCTGAAATACTTTCTTCAAAGCTTTTATCTAAAGGAAGTATCTGATATTTTGTCTTTGAAAAATCTATTTTTTTTAAATCTATTTTTCTTATTTGGCTATTGTGCATAGTTTTATAATAAAATTCTTTATCATTTATATTACATACTGATGTCCATTGAGTTGCACTTAAGAGATTATCAGGTATGTTTTCTTTGTGCTCCAAAGGATATTCAGCTCCAATAGGGATATCAAAATTATTTAGAATATGGAAAGCCTCTTGTATTCCTTCTAAGGAAGTATTTGCAGGTTTCATTGTATTTAAATAATAAAAAGCTCTGATGAATCTTGAAGGAGGTGTTATGTCTCCTGGCAGGCCTAAAGCTCCAGTTCCAGCTCCAAATGAAAATATTTTGTGATTGTTCATAGTATAATCTTTTGCATTTCCTGAATAAAGATTAATATAATTATTTAAATTTTTTAAATGCCACTCATAATCAGGGGAATTTGTTAAAACTCCTATTTCGTTATCATATATCTTAACCTCTCCATTATTAATTATTTCAAGAACTATATTTTTTCCAGAAGCATCTGCAATTCTCCAGTGTGCTGTAGGTAAAGGAAGACCATTTTTATCATTTCCTATATTTACCACCTTAATTTTTTTTAGTCCTTCTTTTACTTCATCAACAGTTGAAAAATTAGAAAGTATCCAAGTCACTAGCTGCATATCTGTTACAGATTCTTTTGAAATTTTTTCATTGTATTTTGTAAGGCTTCCATAATGTGGAAAATAAAAAAGTCCTGCATTGAGTCCAGCTTCATTAATACCTTCTCCTATAAATAAATCTGAGATAATGGCAATTCCAACAAAACCATATTTTGCTTTCCATTTGTGCCCATTCATTTTTCCATCAGGAGTTAAAGATTGAAACTCTTTTTCTTTAGGTGATATGACAATCTCACTATTTAAATCTCCCTCTCCATACTCTATTGTTCTGGCTTGAATCATTTTATCAGTATTAGTTTTTATAGTTACTCCTGTACAGGCATAAGAAAATGTAGAAATCAGCATAAAAATAATTCCAAGTATTACAATACTTATTCTCATAATTTCCTCCTTGATATATTTATAAAGTATTTTTCATAATTAAAATGTATAAAATAATATATTTATTATATCATTTTTTTATTATTAAAAAAAGACACACTTTTAATAATACTTAATCATTAAAAGTGTGCCTTGAAATAATTTTTGTAAAATTTTAATTTAATATCTGTTCTATATTAAATTTTAAAATTTTCATAAATTTCATTTGTTCGGTCTTCATCTATTCCAATATATTTTAATGTTTGCTCTGCTGAAGAATGATTGAGAATAGACATCACTACTGCTATATCAAGAGTACCTTTATAAACCCTATGTCCCCAAGTCTTTCTTAGAGAATGAGTTCCAATGGGATAACTGATATTTAAATCTTTTTTTGCTTTGTTTAGGTATTTAGAAATGCCAACATTAGAAAGAGGTTTATCATATAATTCTTTTACATATTTTCTATTTAAGGATTTAAATAAAAATCCTTTTTCTGAGGAATAACCTAATCCTTCATAATATTCCTTTAAATCTCTAATTGCTTTTTGGCAGACTAAATTAAATTTTATTTTTCGTATTTTTTTTGTTTTCTTCTCTCTTAATTTTATTGTATAATCAGGGTTTATATTTTCAAACTTTAATTTGGAAAGATCAGAAATTCTCAATCCAACATTTACTCCTATATTTATTAAAGAAAGTATTACTACTTTTTTATTATTTTTAAAATAGTTTCTTATTTGTACTAAATCATCAGAATTTATGTATCTAACTTCTTGCCCTCTTTTATCCATTTTAACTCTCCTTAGTAAATTCAGTATTCTATGTCAAAGTCTTTCAAAAGCTTTTGGAAAAGTTACTTAAATATTTAAAGAAAATTTTTAAAAATTCCATGGATATTTTTTTTTAATATAAAACAACTTAAGTTAAATATTACTATATTCAAATTAAAAATTCAAGTTTATTTTTATCATATATATTGGACTAGATTAATTTTAGTGAAAATTGAAATTATATAAAAAAATAAAATTTATTTATATATTTTTGAAGAAAAAAATATTGAACGCAGTCGATACTATTTTATTACTTGAAAAATAAAGAATAAATATAAATTTATTATGTTATAAAAGTGTTCTAATTATGATAATATTTATTGGATTTTATTAGATATATAAAAAGAAATATAAAAATATACTATTTATATTGATAAAATTTTGTAGAATTATAGGAAATTATCGTTTTTTTATATGTTGATATAATATGTAGCATTTGAAAAATCAAGAACTAATTTTATGAAATTTATTCTAAAAAATAATATAATTTTTTTTGATAATATTCTTTAAAATTATTAATAATAATTTATATCAAGCTATTTTTTACAGATAAAAATATAAAAAAAATATCCATAAAATAGAACTTAAAAATTAGAATTTACCTGTATTATTAAAAAAGATAAAATAAAGTATAATAATACTATTAAAACTTAAAAAGTTTTATTCTGAATATAAGTTTTAATTTATGATCTGGGAGGAAAATTTTGAAAGAAAAAATTAAAGTTGCAGTTCCTGAGTTCGTATTAAAGACTTTAAAGGAAGATCAAAAACATTTTGACATAACAAAAGAAAAACTTTGTAATGAAATTTTGTTGAAATTCTCAAGAGAAAATTTAAATTGTTATTGTGATATTCAATTTAATAAAAATGAATATCTTCAATTTAACTTAAATAAGACAAATAAAATTTACTATGAAGAATTGAGCAAAAAAATAGATGGAAAAAATGATTCAGAAAAAATCAGAAAAATTTTTTCTGAATATGCTGTTCTTCAACCATTTGTTAGAGAATCTATTTTATTTTGGGAAAAAATTATATGCATAAACTCTTTTGAAAAAAATAAAAAAAGTTTAAAAGTTTGTACAAATGGAGAAATATATGAAGGGAAAGTAGAAAAAATATTTATAGATGAGGAAAAAGGGTATTTAATGGCAAAAATAAATAAACATAATCATTATGTGAGCGAAATAAAGATTTTAAATTAAAAATACCTTAAAACATAAAGTAAGGTTTATATATTTTCAATATTAATAAAAGGGAGGATTTATGAAGAAAGCAATTATAGGTGTTTTTCTTTTAGCTAACTTAGGAACAGTTCTTTATTCACAGGAAATAAGTGAAAAAGAGGGAATGAAAGTTCTTGAGGAAATAAGAAAAGAAATTCGTATGGAAGAAAAAGAAAAGGAAAGAGCTGCTAAAGAAGCAGAAAAAATCAAAGCAGCAGAGGAAAAAGCCAGAATAGCTGCTGAAAAAGCAGAGGAGAAAAAAGGAAAGAAAATAATTGAAGACATTAGAAGAAATATGAATGAATCTCTTGAGGAAAAAGTATTCAGAAGTGAAAACAATCCAGAAGCAAGAATGGCAGCAGCAGGAGAAGCTTTTAAAATAGGAAAGGAAAGAATGGTATTTTTAAAGGCAGAAGAAGAGGAAATTATGAAGCTAGAAGAGGTTTTAGGAATAGAGCCAGATGAAAACAGAGCATTTTTAAGTCAGAAATTTGATGAAGTAAATGATAAGTTTAACTCAAATAATAATGAAGTAGAACTTCTTTTGCTTGAAAATGAAAAACTTAAAGAATACTTGAGTAGACTAGATAGAATGGAACAGAAGGTAAAAGTAGGAAACTAAGGGGAGAAGATATATGAAAAAAAATGATATTGAAAAATCTCTAAAAAGATTTTTAAAGAGAAAGGTAAGTTATTCTTTATCGCTTTTAATAGCTTTTATGATAACAGGCGGGATATCTTTAGGTGCAGGAATAACAGCAGAAGAGATACAGGAAACTAAAAATGAGCTTTTAACTAGAATTCAGACAGAGCGCGAAGAAATAAAAAGAAAAATAGCAGAAAATGAAAGATTAATAAAAGAATATAATTCGGACTTTGTAGAACTTGTAAGAAAGGGAGATTTTTACTCTAAGCCCTTGATGCCAAGTACACAAGTTTTTTTCAGTTATCAGTATTTAGATAATGGAAAGATGAAAGATGTAACAGACAAGGAATTTGCAAAAACTATTGATGCAGTTAATAAATATTATGGAACATCAAACGGCAGCAGTTTACTGAAAGCTACAGGAAATATAGGAAAAGATAAAGTGATGGCTGGAAATGGAGTGGTAGTTGATAATGAAGTCTTTAGAGAGACAATAGAAGTGGGAGCCAATATAAAACCTGTTGAACCAGTATTACCAACGATCAATCCAAATGTATCAGTAAATGTATCAGCACCAGTGGTGAATCTTGGTGCATTGCCAGGAACAGTAAGTCCTGTAGTGCCATCAATATCAACAGTAACAGCACCATCAATAACACCACCAACAGCACCAGGAAGTTTGAGTGTAAATGTGTCAACACCATCAGCAGTTGGTAAAATCTCAGTGAGTGCCCCAACAGTAACAACACCAGCAACACCAGCAGAAAAAAATATAACAGTAAGTGCCCCAACAGCACCTGAAGGATATGAACCAACAATGATAATTCTTCCAACAGCACCTTCGCTGCCAGTAATAGTTCCAATAAATGTTTCATCCCCATCAATAGCAGGAAGTGGAGCAAATCCAAGTGTACAATACTTTTGGTGGAATGGAAATAATGGAGTAATATCTCAAATAAGTTTAAAATCTGGAGAATACATCATAAGTGGAAATTCAGGAAATTATAGTGTAGGAGTAACGGATTATGATGCTGAAGCATTTCCTGGAACAACTCCTCAAGGAACTAAACCAACAGAAAATAAAATTTATAATGTTTCTCAACAATTTTTTCATACTTTATTAAATGTACCGTATTCATATTACGGAGAAAATACAAAAATAATTTTTATTTCTTAGGAAATTATAATTTGATAAATTTGTTAAAAAAATAAAAAATGTTAATTATTTTGTATTCATATTAGATATATTAATCGAATAAGATTAAAATTGACAGCACAAAAAAGCTGATTGTTAATCAGCTGTTTAGCGATATTCTTTCCAGCAAATGGAGCCTGTATGTATATTAAAATATGATATTTTTTTAACTTTCATTCTGGCATTACATTTAAAACAATAAAAAGGATTTACTCCAAAAGCTTTCCATATTTCAAGTTGATAAAAAGTAGAATTGGAATATTTAGAGACATATTTTCTCATGAATTTCATGATATTTTTAAGTTCTGATTTAATATTTCTAGAATAGATTCCAAAGCGCCTAATCATTTTGAAATGTTTAGGGGGAATGTGAATAATTAATTTAGAAAGAAATGTTTCTGCATCTAAAGTAAGCTCAATTCTTTGTTTATCATCAGCAAGACTTTCATAATAGAAAGTAACCTTATTATCATAGAAATCAATAATTTTATATTCTGCGATAGGAGCTCTTGACAGGTATCTGCCAATATATTTAATTGCATAAATATTATTATTTAAATCATTTTTTGCAACATTGAAAAAGAATCTTGTATTTTTGCGATAAAGGTAGTTAGCAGCAGCATAAGCTTTAGCTTTAATTTCAGGCTTGTCATAATTTCCAGATTTAACAATATCAATAACCATTTTTTTCCATTGTCCAGCAATGGAATTGACATGAAAATATTTTTTTTCAAGAAATTGGTAGTTTTTATTGAATCCACCTAAAGTAACAATAGCATGAATATGAGGATTCCATTTAAGATCGCGTCCAAAGGTATGAATAACAGTAATCAATCCATAATGAATGATATCTGAGTTAGTAAAGTATTTAGAGGAATATTTTGAAATTTTATGAATTCTTTGATTTTTTGCTTTAATGTTATGAAATTGATATTTAAAAACATCATTAACAGCATAAGCAAGCTTAGTTAAAAGGTCTCTATCATAGAAGAAAAACATTCTAAGTTCTTCAGGAATAGTAAAAAGGACACTTCTATGTTTAACATCAATAAGAGAAGTGGAAGTTTTTTCAGTTCAAACAGCAGAATAACGTTTACCGCAGGAAGGACAAAATCTAGATTTACAAGTAACTTTAATTTTATGCGCCTCATGACAATTAGGGCATTGAAGAGAGAGAAAAGATTTATCAATAGAACAGGCTAAGAATTTTTGAATAGTCTGTTTAACATCCTCAAAATGCTCATTTTTAAAATATTTCTTGATTTTACCTAAAAGATTTGTTATATTGATTTTAGAGATAATATGTTTGATTTGCATGAATGTCTCCTTTGCATAATTAGGGTGGTAACTATATTATACAAAAAAGAGAGCTGAGTAAAACATTTTTTTTAAATGTTACTCAGCTTTTTTTATTGTATAGAGAAATTAGTACATAAATAGGTGTTTAGGAGCAATAAATATAGCATAAAGAAATAATGATATTTGCAGTAAAAGCAACTCTTGGTTGGTAGAATAATATATCTTAATATGATAAAATTATAAAAGATGAGTAAAATGATGTAAAAAGGAGAAATATGATAGAATTAGAAAAACATCCAGTAGAAACAGAGGCTGGAGACCAATTTAGAGAATGTATTATAATGACAGCTTCAAAAAATCAAAAATTAAAAATGAAAGAACTTTTAGAAATGAGCAAAGAAATTGGATTTCTAATAGAGGAATCTCAACATATGGATTATTTTGATCCTTTTGCTGTTATGCTGGCAGAACTTTTTACAGAGTATCAAGAATATGGCAAGTTTCCAAATTGGATATATAATATGGATGATGTTGAAGAAATTATTATAGATAAGGAAAGTAAAGAATTTCTTTTGCAGGTTCTTAATGACATTTATAATGAAAGAAAAATAGAAGAGAGAGAAAGAGAGTTTTGTATTCAATGGAAAAAGGATGGAATGACAGAAGTATGGAGAAATCACATAGAATCTTTAATTTATTCTTTGAAAAAATCTATTCCGTATGTGGAAACAGAAGAAGAGATAATTGAAAGAAAGAAAAAAGAAGAAACTGAAAAAAAATCAGGGAAAGTAATAATTTTTATTTTTGTGTTAATGTTTGGAATGATATTCTTAATGGGAAGTTATATATTATTTATGACAGTAACACTTTTAAAAACAGGAAAAATTCTTCAAGGTATAGTTGCATTATTATTTTCTGGAATAACTTTGTTTTTTTCAGGGAGCTTGTTTTGGGGCTTTTTTAAGGGATTATTCAAGTAAAGGGTTATGACATAGGGGGAAGTTAGATGATTAAAAAAATACATATAGAAAAAGTATATAGAAAGAAAATTATGTTCAGAATAAAAATAGCTGTTATGATGTTGGTAATATTAGCAATAATAATAATGCATTATAGATATAAATGAATCTCAATATAATAAAAGACAGGGAAGAATACTTTATACTTGCTATTAAAATAATTTAAAATAAAGTATAATATATTCAAAGTGATTTTATAATTATAGAAAAGAGGGATACATATGAGAAAAATATTATTTTCAATATTCATATTTTCTTTGAGTATAATGGCTGTAGCTATTAGTGGAAAAGTAATAAGAGTGTCTGATGGAGATACCCTTTTACTTCAATCTGGAAGCCAGAGAATAAAAGTAAGAATGTATGGAATAGATGCTCCTGAACTAAAACAAAGTTATGGAGAAGATTCTAAAAGTTATTTAGAAAAAAGAATATTAAATAAAAATATTGATGTAAAAGTGATAAATGAAGACAAATATGGAAGAAAAGTAGGAAAGGTATTTTATAAAAATAAAGATATAAATTTAGAAATGCTGAAAACAGGAAATGCTTGGTTTTATGAATATCATGCTAAAAGGGAAAAAGAGTATAGAAAAGCATTTAAAAATGCTCAGGAACAGAAATTAGGATTATGGAAAGATAAAAATCCACAGAATCCAAAGAATTTTAGATTAGAAAATAAGAGAGAGGACTAAATAGTATGAAAAAAGAAATAAAAAGATTTAGAGAATTAATTAAAGAAAAGAAACTGATAGATTCATCATTGGGAATATTGCAATGGGATTTAGAAACAATTACTCCAAGAAAAGGAAAGGAACTTCTTTCTGAGATGGTAGGATATCTAAGTATGAAAAGCTATGATATAGTTACCTCAGAAGAATTTTTAAATCTTGTGAAATTTTTAAAAGCAAATGAGAAGGAATTAGATGATATTCAAAGAAAAGAAATAGATGATATGGCTGAAGAGATAGAGAAAATAAGTAAAATACCTCCTCATGAATATCAAGAGTATTCAGAACTGACTGCTAAAACTCAAGGTGTGTGGGAAGAGGCAAAGGCTAAAAATGATTTTAATATGTTTAAAGAAAATTTGAAAAAAATATTTGAATTTAACATAAAGTTTGCAGAGTATCAAGGAAAAAAAGATAAAAAAGTGTATGATATAATTTTGGGTGAATATGAAAAGGGAATGACTACAGAAAAATTAGATGAATTTTTTACTGCACTAAGAGCAGAGATAGTTCCACTTCTAAAAAAGATAATGGAAAAAAATAAAAATAGTAAAATATCAAGTTTAAACAGAAAAGTAAATATTAATGAACAGAAAAAATTCAATAGATTTTTAAGTGAATATTTGGGGTTTGATTTTGACAGAGGGGTAACAGCTGAAAGTGAACATCCTTTCACACTGAATCTGGATAAGAATGATGTAAGGCTTACTACTAAATATATAGATGATATGCCTTTTTCTTCAATATTCAGCACTATTCATGAAACAGGGCATGGAATATATGAACAACAGGTGGGAGATGATTTACAAGGAACTACTTTAGCTACTGGTGGTTCTATGGGACTTCATGAGTCTCAGTCAAGGTTTTATGAAAATATGATAGGAAGAAGCATGAGTTTCTGGAAGGGGATATATAATAAAAACATAGATATATTTCCACTTCTTAAAGAAATAAAAATAGATGAGCTATACAGGGAGATAAACAGAGTAGAACCTTCTTTTATAAGAACAGAGGCAGATGAGCTTACATATTCACTTCATATAATGATTAGATATGAAATAGAAAAAGGAATAATTAATGGAGAGATAGAGATAGATAATCTTCCAGAAGTGTGGAATGAAAAGATGAAAGAGTATCTAGGAGTAGTACCAGAAACAGATAGAGAGGGAGTACTGCAGGATGTGCATTGGGCATGCGGGCTTATTGGATATTTTCCATCTTATGCACTGGGAAATGTATATGCTGCTCAATTATATAATACTATGAAAAAAGATATGGATGTAAGTTCTCTTCTTGAAAATGGTAAACTAGACAGGATAAAAGGATGGCTGAGAGATAGAATACATATTTATGGAAAACTAAGAGAAACAGCTGAACTTATTCAAAAGATAACTGGAGAAGAGCTTGAACCAAAATACTATATAGAATATTTAAAAGAAAAATATTCAAAAATATATGATCTCGACTAAACAACAGGAGGGGAAACATTTGAAAAGACTAAGGAACATTTATTTGATTATAGCTGTATTTTTCACAATTTTTTCGGTTATATTTTCAGCACCATCATATAAAATAGACAGTCTGGATATAACAGCTAAAATACAGGAAGATGGGTCAGTGATTATTGAAGAGATAGCTCTGTATAATGCCAGTGAAATAAATGGAGTATTATATAATATTGATGCTAAAGGATATGGAAAATTACAGTCATTAGAGGTTTTCTATGAAAAAAATGGAGAATTTGTTTCAGCAGTAAATAGCAGAGGAACTGCTTCAGGAATGTATACTGTATCAACAAGTGATGATCTTTACAAGATAAAACTTTATTCTCCTATGAGAAATGAAAAAAGATATTTTGGATTCAGATATGTTTTGCCAAGAGGTGTAACAGTATATGAGGATATAGCTCAATTTAACAGAAAAATGGTAGGAAGAGGCTGGGAGAACAGTATAAAAGACGTTTCTGTAAAAGTGATACTTCCTAAAGAGGTAGATAAGGATAAAATACATGCTTTTGGACATGGACCACTTACAGGAAATATAGAGATATTAAATGGGAAAGAAATACTTTTTACATTGAAAAATTATAGACCAGGAGAATTTGTTGAAACAAATATACTTTTTCCAAAAGAGATAGTCAGCAAAATAAATCCAAGCTATATAAAAAAAGCAAAAGGTTATGAAAGTATAATGGCTATGGAAAAAAACTTAGCTGAAGAGTCAAACAGAGAAAGAGATAGAGCAGTAAGAGGAATGATTTTAAATAGAGGTGTTTTCTATGGAGGAGTGGCTTGGTGGCTGTTTTTAGTGATATTTATTTACTTGAAAAATGGTAAAAAATATAAAGTAACTAATCCTTATGGAAAATATTTCAGAGAGCTTCCAGATGATTATACTCCAGCTGTAGCAGGAACATTAGTATCAAGAAAAATGTATCCAGCTCCAACACATCTTTTTGCCACTGTAATGGACTTGGTAAGAAAAGATTATTTAGAAATGGAAGAAATAAATGAAGTTAATTCAAAGGGAAAAAGTGTTAAAAAAACTATATTGAAAAAAATAAGAGAAGGAACTTCAGAGCTAAAAGATTATGAAAAATTAGTTTTAAAATGGTATATAAATGAACTTGGAGATGGAGAAAAAGTAGTATTGGAAGATGTAGAAAAATATGTTAGTAAAAATCTTACAAATGCTAAAAAATTTAATGCTAATTTTGAGAAATGGAAAACCTTTGTGTATACTGATATGCTTTCTAAGGGATTAAAGCAGGACAAAAGAAATAAATTGGCTGTAGCTCTTGGGGTTATAACAGGAATACTTTTATTTATTGGAGGAATGGTACTCATAGTTATATTCCAAGATCCTAAATTTATGTTGTTTAACTTCTTAGGAATGCCACTAATAATATTTGCTTCAGTAATAAGCAGACCAAGTAAGGAAAAAGAAGAGGCGTATTCCAGATGGAAAGCTTTTAAAAAATTTCTTGTTGACTACAGTAATTTAGAAGAGGCTAAATTAGCATCAATACATTTATGGGAACATTATTTTGTATATGCAATAGCGTTGGGAGTAGCTGAAAAAGTAGCTGCAGGATATAAGAAAATAGCTGCATTAAGAGGAGAAGAGGATGTTAATTTAAGAGTTGGAAGAAATAGAATGACTCTTATGAATACATATCTTTATACTAGAGCCTTTAGGACTATGGAAAGTTCAACAGTAAAAGCAGCATCTCGTTCTATGAGCGAAGTTGCAAAATCTACAAGATCATCTTCAAGTGGTAGTGGAGGTGGATTTAGCAGGGGATCTTCAGGTGGAGGCGGAGGCCGTGGTGGAGGCGGAGCCTTCTAAATAAGTTTTATAAAATAAAAATATTAAAGGAGTAAAAATATGATAATTCTTATAGTTGTTATTGTTTTATTAATTCTTTTGACTGTTTCTTATCAAAATAAATTTGTTAAGCTTCATGAAAGAGTTAAAAACTCTTGGAGTCAAATAGATGTTCAGCTTCAAAAAAGAATAGATTTAATACCTAATTTAGTGGAAACTGTGAAAGGATATGCTACACATGAAAAAGAAACACTAGATGCTGTAATTTCGGCCAGAACTCGTTATACTACTGCTTCTACAATAGATGAAAAAATGAAGGCAAATGGAGAATTAAGTGGAATTTTAAGCAAATTAATGATGGTTTCAGAGAGCTATCCTGATCTTAAAGCAAATACAAATTTTATGGATTTACAAAAGCAGTTAAAAGATATAGAAGATAAGATTGGATATGCTCGCCAATTTTATAATGATACAGTTACTTCATATAATCAAAGTATAAAAATGATACCTGGAAGTATTTTTGCAGGAATATTTAAATTTGTAGAAGAACCTCTATTCAAGGCAGATGAAGGAGCAAAAGAAGTACCTAAAGTTAAATTTTAATTAAAAAATAGATACTTCCTCTAAAAATTAAGTAGATAGAAAATTAAATCTATTTAATTAATGAGGAAGTTTTTTATTTTTATAAAAAACTTTTAAGACAACCAAGAGTATATATAATTATAAAATAATAATTATTATAAAATAAAATATTTCAAATAGTTGACTTTTAGACATAAAAAGAATAGTATAAAGTTAACTTAAATTTATAAAAACTTTAATACTGGGAGGGATTTTTATGAAAGAAAAGTTTAAGCTTGCAGGTTTGGAAATGAAATATTTTATTCCTATTGTCATCGTACTTATGGCAGCAATATCATTAGGAAAGCTTCCAAAAGGAATGCTTGGAGCTTTTCCTGTTATGATAGTAATTGGAGCTATTTTAGACTATATTGGGAATAAAACTCCAATAGTAAAAGATTACCTTGGGGGAGGGCCAATAGTTATAATATTTGCTTCAGCAGCACTGGTCTATTATAATATTATACCAAATAATGAAACCAAAATAATTAAAGACTTTATGACAACACAAAGTTTCTTGGACTTTTATATAGCAGCATTAATAGTAGGAAGTATTATGGGAATGAATAGAAAACTTTTAATAAAAGCAGCGATGGGATATCTTCCTGTTATTATTGGTGGAGTAGTAGTATCAATAGTTCTTACTGGAATAATAGGATATATTTCTGGATATGGTTTTGTTAATGCAGTATTCTATATTGCTATTCCTATAATGGGGGGAGGAATGGGAGCTGGAGCAGTTCCATTATCACAAATTTTTGGACAGGCTCTTAATAAACAGCCAACAGAATTATTAGCAGTTATGGTTCCAGCAGTAGCATTAGGAAATGCTTTAGCAATAGTATCAGCTGGATTATTAGATAAACTGGGAAAGAAATTTCCAAATCTTACAGGAAATGGAAAACTTTTAAAAGCTCAAGATGCAGAAATGACTGAGGAAAGAAAGCACACTCCGCTTCAATATGAAGAACTTGGAATGGGACTTCTCATAGCAACCTCATTTTTTATTTTTGGAAATACTTTAAGTAAATTTATACCTATTCATGCGTATGCTTTAATGATAATATCAGTGGCAATTGCTAAAATATTAGGTTTAGTAAATGAGTATTATGAAGAATGCTGTGCTAAATGGTTTAATTTTATAATGAAAAATTTTACATCAGCTCTTTTAGTTGGAATAGGAGTAGCTTATACAAGTTTAAAAGAAGTAATAGAGGCTTTCAGTCCTATATACCTTCTATTGGTTGCAGCAACTGTGATAGGAGCTATTATAGGAACAGCTGTTGTTGGTCATTTAATAGGGTTTTATGTAGTGGAAGGGTCTATAACAGCTGGCTTATGTATGGCAAATATGGGAGGGACAGGAGATGTGGCAGTAATGTCGGCAGCCCATAGAGTGGAACTTATGCCTTTTTCTCAAATTTCATCAAGAATAGGTGGAGCTTTTATGCTTTTACTCACTTCACTTCTAATAAACATATTTGTTTAAAAATAAAAAAGTTGAAAATTAGCATAATAGAGAAGGATCAAAAATATAATAAATATGATCTTTCTCTATTTTTTTAGCAGGGGTAATTATAATGAAATATTTATATATTGATTTTTATAGAAAAATGTTTTATTATGTAAAAATATGTAGTTTAATGTTTTAAAAATAGATTCACAAATAAAATAATTTAATCATAGAAAAGGAGGGATACTTCATGGATAATTTCACTATGAACCTTAGTGTGTACGAAATAGTTTTAAGAATAGGAATGGCTATAATTATTGGTGGGATGATAGGGTATGAGAGAGGTCATAATAACAGACCTGCTGGATTTAGAACCCATATTCTTGTATGTCTAGGGGCAGCAGTAGTTTCTATGGTACAAGATCATTTAAGAATAAATATAGTTAGATTTGCTATGGAAAATGGAAATGTAGCACAAGTTATAAAAACTGACTTAGGAAGAATAGGGGCTCAAGTAGTCAGCGGAATAGGATTTTTAGGTGCAGGAACTATAATGAGAGATAAAGGTACTATTGGAGGGTTAACAACAGCAGCCTCTATATGGGTAACAGGATGTATAGGTCTTGGAGTAGGATGGGGATTTTATACTATGTCCTTTCTTTCAGGACTAGCAGTTCTTTTAGTTCTTATAACATTAAAAAAAGTAGAAAGAAGATTTATTGATGACAGAACAATTTCAAAAATAGAAATAGAATATGATTCAGAAATTAATAATGGTATGTATTATTCCAACACGAATGAGATATTTAAGGAATTTAGTATAAGAGTAAGAAGTATGAAAAAAAATCCTAATGAGAATAGAATATTGTATACTCTTGTTATTCCTAGGCAGTACAGTATTTTAGATCTTACATCTGAATTTTCAAAAAATAAAGAGGTAATATCAATTAAGATAATTAAATAAAAAAGGATGATACTAAAGTTAATTCTAACTTAGTATCATCCTTTTTTACATGATTATTGAAGCTATTGGATAACCTATAAAGATAGTAACAATAACAGCAATAAACATAAAAATAAATCCATATTTAAACATATCAGAAGATTCTACCCATTCTGACCCAATAGCTATTGCTATATGCGGCATGGCTGGAGGAGTGGCAAAAGCAAAGGCTGACATCATTCCAATAATAGAAACTATTGCAGGAGCTGATACTGCACCATTAGTAGCCTGTACTAAGGGAATAGCTACAGTGGTAACAACTGTAACAGTAACCATATTAGATGAGAAATTTGTTTGAATACAAGCCCAAAGTGTGAATATAAACACAAGAAGCATAGGACTTACCTCTTTTAAAATAGGATTTAGAGTTTCAACAAGATATTTAGCTAGACCTACATGCTGATTTGTCATAGCACTGCCTAAAGCAAGGGTTCCAGCAGCCATTATAATACTTGACCATTGAACTCCTTTTCTCATTCCTTCAGCAAAGTTTAATACAGGTTTTTCATTAAAAGATATTATGGAATAACAGATAACTCCAAGCATTGGAGGCATAGCAGTTCCCATAGCTGAAATTTTTTTGCATATTATTGGAAAATAAGGTTTTAAGATACTGGGAAGTACCCATAAGGCAACTATTATACAAAATATACTAAGGATAACTTTTTCTTTTTTCTCCATAGGTTTTATTTCATTCTTTAAGGCAGATACATCTATATTTTTTATTTTTGTCATATCTGGATTAAGTATAAATCTGAATATAAGAATTAAAAATATTGTACAAATAATACCTACTGGAACAGCAAAAGCCATATATTCAGCATATCCGATAGTAAGTCCAGTAGCAGTTGTATAAAATCCCATAGCCATAATACTAAATACATGAGCTATAGGAGTCATTCCAGCAGCAACAGATACACAAAAAGCAAGGCTGATCATCAGCATTTTTCCTATTTTATCTCCCTTTTTTATTCCTAGTATTTCATTGATTTTTTCTAATATAGGAAGAAAGACAACAAATAATACAGATGGAGATACAAAACATCCTATAAATATGATGGCTGAAATAAAAGATATAACAAATAACCAAGGACCTTTTTTAGCTATAGGACTTGTTATAAAAGAAACAGCACATCTTTTTAAAAATGGAGTTTCTGCTAAAACATGAGTACAAAGAAAGGTACACATTAAAAAAGCAAAAGTATCATTTCCAAAAGAGCTTAAAAAAACATTTTTAAACCCAATCTCAGGAATCAACCCTATTGCAGTTATACACAATAAACTGGGCCAATCAATAGCAACAGTAAGCCATAATAGCAGACTGCCTAAAAATATACCAATTACATTCATTCCTAATGGTTTCATTCCAACAGGAAGTGGAAGATGTTTTACAAATAAAATTAAAATTAATGCAAGAAAGATATATGAATATCTTTTTACACTTTTAGCAGACATAAAATTTTCCCCCTTTATCTTATAACAGTATAACTCTATATAAATATTATAAATACTCATAGAGTTGTTGAAAATTATATCCTTATAAGACTTTCTTGTCAATTTAAATCAAAAAATCAGGAGTATTTGACTCCTGATAGTTCTAAAATTGTTGTTATTATCCATATAGTATAAAAAATATAAAATAGTGTACACAATATATTAGTATAAAGATAAAGTGATAAGAAAATTTTTAAAAATTAAGGTTATTCTTGTATAATTTCTAAAATAGTTCCTTTATCATATTTTATTTCTTTGGTTTTTTCACCTTCTTTTGAATATTCTAAATAAATTCCATTAGGTTCTCCAGCAATATAAGTGGCTTCTACAAGAATCTGTCCATTATAGTGATATTTTTTATACAAACCATTAAGTTTACCATCTTTATATTCACTATCTATATATATTTGACCATTTCTATAGAAATGTACATATTTTCCATCAAGTTTACCATTTTTATAACTCATTAAAAGAAGTATTTGTCCATTGTCATATTTTCTCAAAATCTTCCCAGAATAAGGCTTACTTTCGTTAATTATATAAACTATTCCATTTCTTTCCTGTTTTTTAGAGATATCTACTTCTCTTTCCTTTTTATAACAGCTGCTCAATAATATTATTGAAAAAATAAGCAGTAAAAATTTCTTCATTTTGCTTCCTCCATAAATATAAAGTATTTACATTATAGCACAGGCAAAAACGTTTTCCAATTAAAAGCTATGAGAATTATTTAAGAAAAAATGAAAATTAAGAATTGAAAAATAAAGTTTATAAAAAAAATTTAGAATCATGAAACATTATACAATGGGGATTTGAAGTAAAAAAAAGTGTAATAAAATAATAAAATAAAAATAATTGTGTACAAAAATTAAAAAATGATGTATAATAATTGTATAGTGATTGAGAGATTTATATGTTTTGAAAATAATGTTTTAATATTTAACTGAATTTTTTCTTTGAAATTATCCTTTATAAGTATTAAATTTTACTAGATAATCTTACATTTAAGATTATTGCAAAATGATAGATTTTTATCATTAAAAAAATTTTTGGAGGTAACAAATGAAAGGTACAGTTAAATGGTTTAATCAAGACAAAGGTTTTGGATTTATTACAGGTGAAGATGGGAAAGAAGTTTTTGCACATTATTCTCAAATTCAAAAAGATGGATTTAAAACTTTAGAAGAAAACGAAGAAGTTGTATATGAAGTAACTCAAGGTCAAAAAGGACCTCAAGCTTCTAACATAAAAACTAGATAATTTTTAAAAATGACTAGGACTAAGGAAACTTAGTCCTTTTTTATTACAATAGTAAAAAAGGAAAAGCTGAACTTATATTAAGCTCAGCCTTTCTTATTAGAAATTAATCATTGTATCCATCTGGATGACTTTTATGCCATATCCAAGCTGTATCAATTATTTTTTCAAGTGTATTATATTTAGGACTCCATTTTAATTCTTTCATAGCTTTTTCAGAACTTGCTACAAGTTTAGCAGGATCTCCAGCTCTCCTAGGAGAAACTATTGCAGGAATAGGATGCTTAGTTACTTTTCTAGCGACTTCAATGACTTCTTTAACAGAGAATCCTTCTCCATTTCCTAAATTGAATATTTCACTTTCACCACCATTGTTTAATCTTTTTAGAGCAAGAATATGTGCATCAGCGAGATCCATTACATGAATATAATCTCTAATACAAGTACCATCAGCAGTAGGATAATCATCTCCATATATTCCAATATGTTCTCTTTTTCCAAGAGCTACTTGAAGTATAATAGGGATAAGATGGCTTTCGGGACTATGGTCTTCTCCTATTTCACCTGTAGAGTGGGCACCAGCAACATTAAAATATCTTAAAGCTGTATATTTTATTCCATAGGCTTTATCACACCATTTAAGCATTTTTTCAACTGCAAGTTTGCTTTCTCCATATGGATTGGTAGGGAAAGTTTTATCACTTTCAAGAATTGGTATATTTTCAGGTTCTCCATATGTAGCTGCTGTTGATGAAAAAACTATTTTATTAACATTATATTTTTTCATAGCTTTTAGTAAACACAAAGTTCCATAAAAATTATTTTCAAAATATTTTAAAGGCTCTTCTACACTTTCACCTACTAAAGAAAAGGCAGCAAAATCAATTACACCATCTATCTTATTATCTTTAAATACTCTTTCCATAAATTCATTATCTCTTAAATCACCTAGGACAAGTTTTGCTTTTTCATGAACTGCATCAACATGACCAGTTTGAAGATTATCAAGCACAATTACCTCTTCTCCATTGTCAATAAGAGCTCTAGTAACATGACTTCCAATATACCCAGCTCCACCACAAACTAAAATTGCCATTTTATCCTCCTTAGAAAATATTTTTCTATATTATACATCATATTTTTAAAAATATTAACCTAATTCATGTTAATATATTGAACAAATCTTAATAAGCCTTTTTCTCCCTCTGGGTTTCTTTTGTATACCCCAGCATCTTCAAGAACTTTGGAAAAAGTCATTCCTACTTCATCTTTTAAGATACTTTCTACATTTTTAGAAGTTATTTCAAAATATTTTTTCTTAATATTAACAGCCCAGTTTAAATGCTTCTCAACTTTAGGGTCATTTTTAATTTTAGTTTCAAAATCAGCTTCTGTAAGATGTTTTCCAAGTATTTCAAGTTCTTCTTTTAGTCTTCCTGGAAGTACAGCAAGTCCCATAACTTCAATAAGCCCTATATTTTCCTTTTTTATATTATGTACATCTTCATGTGGATGAAATATTCCTAAAGGATGTTCTTCACTTGTTCTATTATTTCTAAGAACAAGGTCAAGCTCAAAATCTTTTTCTCTCCTTCTTCCAATAGGAGTAACAGTATTATGAGGCGTATCTTCAGAGAATGCGTATATTCCTAGAGATTCATCACTATATCTTCTCCAGCTATCAAGTATTTTTACTGCAAGCTCTACCAGTTTTTTTCTATCAGGACTTTTTATTCTTATAACTGACATAGGCCATTTGACTATACCAGCTTCAACATCTTCAAATCCTTTAAAAATTACAGTTTTTTCTATAGGAGATTTTGCCATTGGAAATTCATGGTGGCCTCCTTGATAATGGTCATGGCTTAAAATTGATCCTCCAACAATAGGGAGGTCAGCATTTGATCCTACAAAATAATGAGGAACCTGTTCAACAAAAGCTGTTATTCTATTAAAAGCATCTTTGTTTATTTTCATAGGTTTGTGTTCACCAGAAAAAATAATGGCATGTTCATTATAATAAACATATGGAGAATATTGAAGAAACCATTGTTCTCCTTCTAAGAAAAATGGGAGAACTCTGTGATTTTGTCTGGCTGGGTGATTTAATCTTCCAGCATATCCAACATTTTCATAACATAAAAGACATTTTGGATAAGATGATGGAGGAAGAAGTCTTTCCTTAGCTATATCTCTTGGATCCTTTTCAGGTTTAGAAAGATTTACAGTTATTTCCATATCGCCATATTCTGTATTTGAATACCAATGCATATTTTTTGCTATTCTGTCTGTTCTTATATAGTTAGTCTTTTGAGCAAATTCATAGTAATTATCAGTAGCCTTTTCTATTCCTCCAAGACTTGATATTTTTATAAATTTATCTATTACATGAGTAGCAGATGGAGTTATTTTCCCCATTATTTCTGTATCAAAAAGATCTTTTACAACAATACTATCTTCAATTATACCTTTTTCAACAGCCCAGTTACATATATTTTCCAGTATTTCATTTGGATATTGAGGTATAGTTTTAGAAGAGATATCCACATCTTCCCAGTCTTTAAGTTTTAAAAGAAACATAATTTCATTTCTGGATATAATTTCATCATATTTTCCTATAAGGTCGTTTTTTAATCCATAAGCTAATAGCAATTTTACCTCTTCAAATATATTCATTAAAAATCACCTAACTTTCTACTTCCATCACCAATTTTAGCCACATAGAAATCAGCAGTTAATCCAGTTTTAATTTTATATTTTTCTCCAACAGATTTTATAAATTCATCAATAAATTCATCTTTTACAATACTTACGGTACAACCTCCAAAACCAGCACCAGTCATACGAGAACCTATTACACCTTTTGCTTCCCATGCGGCTTCTACTAGAGAATCAAGTTCAAATCCTGTTACCTCATAGTCATCTCTCAAAGAAATATGAGATTGATCCATAAGTTTTCCAAAAGCTTCAACATCTCCAGAGTTCAATTTTTCAACAGCTATTTTAGTTCTTTCATTTTCAGTTACAGCATGAGTTGCTCTTTTTAGTTGTTCTTCGTCAGTTATGAAATGTTTTGCTTTATTGAATTTTTCTACTGAAAGTTCTCCAAGATTTCTTATATTAATCCCATTTTCATTTAAAACTTTAACAGCTGCTTCACAAGAATTTCTTCTTTCATTATATTTAGAATCAGCAAGACCCCTTTTCTTATTTGTATTAGCTATAACTATTGATGCACCATTTAATTCTACAGGAGCATAGTGATATTCAAGAGTGTTGCAGTCTAAAAGAATAGCATTATCTTTTTTACCCATTCCAATAGCAAACTGATCCATTATTCCACAATTTACTCCTATAAATTCATTTTCAGATTTTTGAGAAAGTTTTACCATTTCTATCATATCTATGCTAAGGTTAAAAATTTCTTTTAAAATAACTGATGTAAGGAGTTCAATTGAAGCTGAAGAAGAAAGTCCAGCACCATTTGGGATATTTCCAAAGAACAAGATATCAAATCCTTTGTCTATTTTATATCCTGCATCTATAAAAGTTTTTATTACTCCTTTAGGATAATTGGCCCAGTTATCTGATGGAGTATTTGTAAGCTTATCTAATGAAAACTCTTTTATTCCTAATCTTTCAAAATTTTTAGAATACATTCTAAAAATTTTATCTTCTCTTCTTTTTACAATAGCATAAGTGCCAAAATCTAAGGCACAAGGAAATACAAATCCGCCATTATAATCAGTATGTTCTCCTATAAGATTTACTCTTCCAGGAGAAAAGAATACTTCAACAGCTCCTGAATAATTAAATAGAGTTTTAAAATCTTGTACTAATCCTTTTATCATAATTATATTCAACCTCCGCAAATTCTTTTCTAAAAATCTAGTCTATCTTAATATAAGTATATAGTATAAATTACTTTTAACAATAAAAATTATGAAAAAACATATCAACTTTATAAACTTAGTAAAATAAGATTTTGGATTTTTAGAAAAAATATTGTATAATAAAAATATACAGAAGAAAGGGGGAAAATATGAAAACAGCAACCGCAAAGATAAAAACTTTGGAATTTATAAAAAATAGTGATGGAATTTCAAGAGTAGAATTAGCTAAAGAATTAGATATTACCCCAGCAGGAATTGGAAAGATAGTGAATGGATTTTTAAAAAGAGGAATTATAAAAGAGTATAGTGAAGGAATTTCTACTGGAGGGAGAAAACCTCTTATTTTAAGAATAAATGAGGAAAATATAGGGTTAATTTTGGGAATATCACTAGCACCAAGATTTATTCAAGTAACTCTTGGAGATATAAATGGAAAAGTATTAAAAACTATAAAATATTCATTAAAGAAAAGATTATTAAAAAAGGAAAATAATATACTTAAAACAGTTGAAGCCATTATAAAAAGAGAATTGAGCAGAAATAAAGAAATAACAATAATATCTGTTATAATGAATGGGATGGTTGATAGTGAAGCAGGAGTATCTATTTTTTCTCCACATTATAACTGGAAAAATATAAAACTTAAAGAAGTATTGGAGGAAAAATTTAACAAAAGAGTTTTTATCGAGAATGACGTTAGAGGAATGGCTCTTACAGAAAAAATATTTGGCTCATGTAAGGATAAACATAATTTTGTTGTATTAAATATAGGGGATGGAGTTGGAGGAAGTATATTTCTTAATGACTCACTATATCAAGGATATGGATCCATGTCAGGAGAATTAGGACATATGGTTGTAAAAAGAAATAGTTCAGAAAAATGTTCTTGTGGAAAAAGAGGGTGTCTTGAGACTGAGGTATCAAATGTAGCTGTTATTAAAAAAATAATATCTCAAATAAAGTTAAATAATTACAGTAGTCTTAAGAATATCCTTAATGAAAAAGGAACATTGAATATTGAGGATATAATAAAAGCTGTAAAAGAAAAAGATTTACTTACTTTGAATATAATGAATGAAGCTATTTATCTTACTGCTCATGCTGTAGATGGAATAATTTCAGTAATTAATCCTGAAAAAATAATTCTTTTTGGTGCTATATTTAAAAGCAGTTTTTTATTTAAGACTCTTGTCAATGAAGTAAAAAAAGTGACCTTAGATGAACAAAATTATGAAATAAAAGTATCAGAGTTTTCTGATAATATTTATGAACTCTCTCCATTTGCTGTAGTTAACTATAATATATTCAGAGAGATATAAAAAGTAAACTTTATTTTTAAACTGCAGATATATTCATTATTTGCAGTTTTTTCAATTGATTTTTCATTAAAATAGGACAATTTATTGAATTTAAATAATAAATGTTAATAAATTAAAAGGAATAAGGAGGAATAAAAAGTAAAATTAAAATAAAATATTTTAAGGGGGAGTTATATGAAAAATAAAAAAGTTGGATTAGCACCAGGAACTCTTATATATACAGGAGAATTAAAAGATGAGAGAATTAAAATTACTTTTTATTCATATAATGACAGAACTGTAAAAAAAGTAACTGAGAATTCCCTTGTTAAATTATCTTCTTTTAATGAAAAAGATTCTGTAAATTGGATAAATATTGAAGGAGTACATAATGTTGAATTAATAAAAGAAATAGGAATTTTTTATGAAATAGACAATTTAATATTAGAAGATATTCTAAATATAAATCAACGTCCAAAATTTGAAGAAAGAGATAAGTACATAGCTCTTTTTTTGAAGATGATATATTTAAATAAAAAAACTAATAAAATTGAATATGAACAAATTTCTTTTCTTTTAGGAGAAAACTATCTAATAACTTTTCAAGAAAAATCTGGAAATATTTTTGAAAACTTACAAGAAAGAATAGAAAAAGGAATAGGAAGAATAAGAAAGAAAGAAGAAAACTATCTGGCTTATGCCCTTTTTGATATTATTGTGGATAATTATTTTTTAATTTTAGAGGATTTTGAAGAAAAAATGGAAATTTTAGAAGATGAAATAATTAAGAATCCATCACAAAAAATCATTGAAGATATTATGAGCTTAAAAAAAGAAATTTCGAAATTTAAAAGGAATGTTATGCCTATTAAAGAAATTTTAACAAAAATTTCAAATGTTGATTATTTTGATGAGAGCATGAGTATATACTTGAAAGATCTTCATGATCATGGAACTATTATCTACGAAAGTATAGAAATAATGTATAATAGAAGTAATGATTTAATCCAACTTTGTCATTCATCTATTGGAAACAATATGAATGAAATAATGAGAGTATTGACAACTATATCTACTATTTTTATTCCTTTGAGTTTTTTAGCTGGAGTTTATGGGATGAATTTTCAATATATGCCTGAATTATCTTGGGAATATGGATATTATTTTATTTTGATACTAATGTTTATGGTTGTTATAGGAATGATTTTGTTTTTTAAAAGAAAAAATTGGTGGTAAAATAATAAAAAAGGGGCTGTTGCAAATTAGTGATTGATAAACTAATTTGTGCAGCCTCTCTTATTTTTCATAAAAAAATAGAAATCTATAAAATAGATTTCTGCTAATTTATATTTTTATATTTATTTTTAAGTATCAAAAAAAGAAGTAGATGATTTTTTATTTATCTAAGCTACTTTTAATGAGTGAAGTGTTGTTCCTAAGCGATTATTTATATTTCTGCTTAGATATCTGTTGAAGTTGTAAGCGATACAAAACAAACATATTTCTCTTAAAACACTTTTTTTACTTCGAACTTTTAATTTTCGCAATTTCATATCTTCTTTCAAAACTGCAAAAGCACCTTCTACTTGAATACTTCTGTTCATTCTTAATTGTTTTCCATAATTGCTTGATACATTCTCTTTTGATTTATTTGATAAAATTCTAAATCTCGCATTGTACTTAATTTTTTTGTTAGTTTCAGGATTCCAAAAATATTGAACTGTATTATTTTTGTTAGAGTATAGAAATTCTAATTCTAATCCATCTTTTCTAAATAGCTTATTTTCAGAATGATTATATATTAAATTTTCTACTCTGTTTAAATCATTTTTAAACTTTCTGATTTTAGATTTTTCAAAATATATTGGTTTTATATATGAAGTATAGTCCATTTTTTCCAAATATTCATAATTTGAAATACTTTCATATCCTGCATCAGCTACAATATTTTTAATTTTTAAATTTTGAGATGAAATTTTCTCTAAAAATGGAATCAAAGTTTTAGAATCAGAAGGGTTAGAAAAAATTTCATATGAAGAAATATATTCACTAATCACTCCTATTTGCAGATTATATCCAGGTTTTAATTGACCATTTCTCATATGGTCATCTTTCATTCTCATAAAAGTAGCATCTATATCAGTTTTTGAATAGCTATTTCTACCATTAAGATTTTTAAAATGATTAGAATATTTTTGATACTTTTCTAAGTATTCTGCGCATAATTCTAAATACTTTTGCTCTTTAGATTTTCTCTTTCCTCTACCTTTGACTATTTGAAAATTCAAATTAGAAAGATATGAATATATTTCAAGGAAGTTGTCATATTGTAAGTTGAAATCATCATTAAAATTTGAAATTAATTCAAGAATTTTTTCATCTAATCTAGTTCTATATTTCTCAATAGATTTTTTCCAAACAAATGTATATTTATTAGCATATGCTTCAATTTTAGTGCCATCAATATATATTGTTTCAGTGGAAATATTTTCCATTTCAAAAATTTTTTCAACGAATTGTTCAAATAGATCTGGAAGAATATCTTCAGTTTTTACTAAGAATCTAGAAATAGTAGAGTGATCAGGAATTTTAGAATCTTGTAAAAGAAACCTGAATTTAATATTTTCATGGCAAGCCATTTCTATATCTCTAGTAGAAGTTAAATTGCGCGAATAGGCATAAACAATGATAGAAAACATTCTGATAGGATGTACCTTTGTTTTGTAAGAAAATACTTGCATTAAACTACTAAAATCTAATCCCTCCAATATTGAGCTAAGTTTTCTTACAGGATCATTATCAGAAATTTCATATTGTAAAAAGTTAAAAAGTTTAGGTTGATTTAATTGAAAAAAAATGTTATTATTAGTTGGTTTTTGCATAGGTATATTATATTAGAAATTTGAAAAAATTTTTAGTATTTTATACCTTTTTTTATTTAAAAAGAAAAAGCTGACAGGAAGAAAACTTCAAGTCAGCTTTTTTGATAATTGGGCTGTTTTAAATTTGCAACAGCCCCTTTTTTTAAAGATTATTATTTTTTTAAAGCATCTGCTACAGCTTCTTTGAATCCTTGAGAAGTATAAGTAGCACCTGCTACATCATCAACTTCAACAGATTGTTTAGCTATAATTTCAGAAGTTAGTTTTTCAATAGCTGGTTCAGCTATTCTTTTAGTGTCTTTCATTTCTAAAACTTTGATGGCAACAATTTTATCTCCATCTTTTTCCACAGAAACTTTAATTTCATCTTTATATCCAAATCCTATTCCTTCTGATGCTGCAAAAACAGCAACTGAAGATACAACTATTAAAGCAGAAATAAGTAATTTTTTCATTTTGTTCCTCCTATAAATTTAAGTAATTTTTAAGATAAAGAAGCTTGACAAAGACCACAACCAGAACAAACATGACCAGCAAAAGCTACTTTATTAGCAGCTGCTTTTTGAGCTTTTCTGACTTCAATTAAAGGGCCCTCTCCTTCTCCAGTAACATGTTGTTTTAGCATTTCAACTAAGTTATCCATGCATGAAGTATATCCTGCTAAAGGAGCTCCAGAGCAATAATTATCATCTAAAAGTTCAATTACTTTAGTTACTTCCATACCAGGCAGCAGTTTCCCAATTGCAGCAAGGTTTCCAGGACATCCTTTTACAGCAAAAAATGATTCAATTTTACCATCTTTAACAGAAACAGTCATTTCAGTAGAACATACTCCATAAGTTTTTTCAGTAAAAGTTATATCTTTGTTAATAACTTTAGAAAGAGATATTTGTTGAATCAACAAAACTCCTGCAAGAATTACAATAGATTTTTTCATCATTAATATATTCCTCCCAAGAAAAAGTTAAAATAATAGATAACATATAGATATTATATACAATAAATTCCGAAAAAAAGCAATAAAAAAATATTTTATCTGTGTTTAAACATCATGAAGAAAACTTGCAAAAATGTATAAATTAAGGTAAAATATATTGATAGTAAATTTGATATATAATCGGGAGTGAAAATAAGATGTTTATAGATGAAGTAATAGTAACGGTCAAAGCCGGTAATGGAGGAGATGGATCAGCAGCTTTCAGAAGAGAGAAGTATATCCAGTTCGGTGGACCAGATGGAGGAGATGGAGGAAATGGAGGAAATGTAATATTTATTGCAGATCCTAACATAAATACTCTGATAGATTTTAAATTTAAAAAGGTATTTAAAGCTGAAAATGGAGAGAATGGACAAAAAAAACAAATGTATGGAAAAACTGGAGCAGATCTTGTTATAAAAGTGCCAGTTGGAACTCAGGTAAGAGATATAGAAACAGGAAAACTTCTTTTAGATATGAATACAGAAGGAGAACCTAGAATACTTTTAAAAGGTGGAAGAGGGGGGGCAGGAAATGTTCACTTTAAATCTTCTACAAGAAAAACTCCAAGGATAGCAGGAAAAGGTAGAGAAGGAGCAGAAATAAAAGTAAAACTTGAATTGAAATTATTAGCAGATGTAGCTCTTGTAGGATATCCATCAGTAGGAAAATCAAGTTTCATTAATAAAGTATCAGCTGCTAATTCTAAAGTTGGAAGTTATCACTTTACTACTCTTGAACCAAAACTTGGAGTAGTAAGACTTGAAGAAGGAAAATCATTTGTAATAGCTGATATACCTGGACTTATAGAAGGAGCCCATGAAGGTGTAGGACTTGGAGATAAATTTCTTAGACATATAGAAAGATGTAAAATGATATATCATCTTGTAGATGTTGCTGAAATAGAAGGAAGAGATGCTATTGAAGATTATGAAAAAATAAATGAAGAATTAAAGAAATTTAGCGAAAAACTTTCAACTAAAAAACAGATAGTGCTTGCTAATAAAATGGATTTATTATGGGATATGGAAAAATATGAAAAATTTAAAACTCATGTGGAAGCACAGGGACATGAAGTTTTCCCAGTTTCTGTTATACTAAATGAAGGAATCAAAGAAGTGCTCTATAGAAGTTATTCAATGCTTCAAGAAATAGAGAGAGAACCACTTGAGGATGAAGTAAATGTAAATGAAGTATTAAGAGAAATAAAAGGGGATATGGAGGATTTTGTAATAACTCAAGATGAAGAGGGAACATATGTAATAGAGGGAAGAATATTAGATGAAGTTCTTGCTAAATATGTTATTACTATGGAAGAAGAATCTATCATTAATTTCCTTCATATGATGAGATCACTTGGATTGGAAGAGGCTATGAAAGAAGCTGGAATTCAAGATGGAGACAATGTAAGAATAGCAGATGTAGAGTTTGAATATGTAGAGTAATAAGTATATAAAAAACATGAAAGCTGAATTTACATTGTTCAGCTTTTTTGTGATTTAGAAAGGAAAATAGATGCTAAAAGGATTAGTTATAGCAGGTCCTACTGGAGTAGGGAAAACAGATTTATCTATTAAGTTGGCAAAATTAATTGGGGCAGATATAATTTCAGCAGATTCAGCCCAGATATATAAAGGAATGAATATAGGAACAGCTAAAATTAATATAGAAGAAATGCAGGGAGTAAAACATCATATGCTCGATGTGGTAGAACCTATAAAAAAGTATAATGTAGGAGATTATCAAAAGAATGTAGATAATATTTTAAAAGAAAAGGAAAAAGAGAAAAAAAATATTATTATAACAGGAGGAACAGGATTATACATAAGTTCCATAACAGAGGGATTATCTTCTTTGCCAACAGCTGATTCACTACTTCGTGAAGAACTTATGAAAAAAGATACAGATGAACTATACAATGAACTTAAAGCTATAGATCCAGAGGCTGCATTGGATATACATAAAAATAATAGAAGGAGAGTGGAACGAGCTCTTGAAGTTTTTAAATTGACAGGAGAAAAATTTTCAGTCCTTTCTAAAAAAAATATTAAAGGAAATAATTACAGCTTTTTAAAAGTAGCTTTGGAAAGAGATAGAGATATTCTTTATGAAAGAATAAATCTAAGAGTAGAAATAATGATAGAAAAAGGTCTTGTAAAAGAAGTAAAAGAATTATATGAAAAATATGGTGAAAATTTAAAAAAAATAAATATTATAGGTTATACACAACTGATAGATTATTTTAATAATAATTGTACTTTTGAAGAAGCCATTGAAAATATAAAAAGAGATTCAAGAAGATATGCAAAAAGACAGTTTACATGGTTTAAAAATGACCCTTCATATATATGGTATGATCTAGATAAAATGGGTGAAGAAAGAATAATAGATAAAATAACATCTGAATTAAAGTTATGATTAACTGCAATCAAGTGTAATTAAATTCTTGATAAAAACATAGTGATATGGTATTATTAATAGTAATAAGGATTAGGTGTATATAATTATGAGGAAGATTTTTATTTGGATAATTTCAGTCTTTTTTTTGACAGGATGTTCTAATTTAATAAATAAAAGAGTTGAAAATGAGTATGAAAAACAATATGTATATTTATACGAGAATTGGGATTTAGAAAATCTTAAAAAACAACTTAATGAGAACAAAATGACACAAGGTGAAAATTTACTGATTATTAAATATCAAAAATTATTAGCTGAAAGAGAAAAAGATAAAATTGCTCTAGAAACATTGATAGAGAAATTGAAGATAGATTTGCAGAGTGGTGATACAAAGAGTTTACAAAAAACACTTAATTTTTCTTTAAAAAATGTTTTTTTAGGGAATGAAATAGAAAAAATAGATTTTTCTCAAATGAATATATTTGTTACTAAGCCAAAATTTCATAAAAAAAATGCCAGTAACATAACTGCATTTAATTTTGAAGATAGAACTATATACTTTGATGTAAAATTTTTATTAGAAAAAGGGGAATGGAAAATAACAGAATTTAAAGAGAGAAGGTGATAGGAGAGTGAAAAATATCATTAGGATGTCAATCCCATCTTCTTTAGAGAATTTATCTCTTATTAGAGCTTTGGTAAAAACTTATTTAGAAGTTCAGCATATAAATGAGAAAGATATATTTCAACTGTTGTCTGTTGTAGATGAACTTTCAACAAATGTGGTAGAACATGGATATAAGTATAAACCAGGAGACATTATTCTAGAAATACAAAAGTCAAATGATATAATACAATTGATAGTAGAAGATAATGGAATAGGTTTTGATGAGGAAAAATTAAGTAAAGAAGAAGGCGGAATGGGATTATATATAGCAAGAGCCATAGCTGATAATTTTAAAATTGAAAAAAAATTAAATGGAACACTTTTTAAGATAGAAAAGAGAATTAAGGAGGCTGTATAAAAAATGGTAGAGAATTTTGATATAATCGAAAAAAATGTTGGGGATATAAAAGTTATAAAAGTAGTTGGGGAATTAGATGCTTTAGTAGCTCCAAAATTAAAAGAAAGAATAACAAAACTTGTTGAAATGGACACAATAAAATTTATAATTGATTTTGAAGAATTAGTTCATATAAACAGTTTAGCTATGGGAATCCTAAGAGGAAAATTAAGAGTGGTAAAAGAAATAGGTGGAGATATAAAACTTATAAAATTAAATGAAAATATTAAAACTATATTCGAAATGATAGGATTAGATGAAATATTTGAAATATATGAAACAGAAGATGAGGCAGTGGAAAGCTTTAAATAAAATAAAAAAATGGAGAAAGGATAAATTATGAATATAGGAATAAGTATAGGCTTAGCGATAATCGGACTTAGTATTATCATTTCACTGATGTATAAAAAGTCTGTTATAGATAAAAAAATAAATGAGTTAAATGATTTAGAGGATGAAGTTACAAAATCGAAAATAAAAGCTAAAGAAATAATAGAATTAGCTGAAAAAGAAGCATTAGCAAAAGGAAAAGAAATAGAACTTAAGGCTAAAGAACATGTATACCAATTAAAAGAAGAAGCTGAAAGAGAAATTAAAAATTCTAAAAATGAACTTCTTCAAAAGGAAGCAAGACTTACTAAAAAAGAAGAAACTTTGGATAATAAAATAGAAAAATTAGAAGTGAAAAGCCAAGAACTTGAAAGAACTACTGAAGAACTTGAATTAAAAAGAGAAGAAATAGATAAAATAAGATTACAGCAGGAAAATGAGCTTGAGAGAATATCTGGACTTTCGAAAGTTGAAGCAAGAGATATTCTTATAGCAAAATTGAGAGATGATCTTACACATGAAACTGCTGTAGCTATTAAAGAATTTGAAAGCAAACTTGAAGATGAAAAGGATAGAATATCTAGAAGAATACTTTCAACTTCTATAGGTAAAGCATCAGCTGATTATGTAGTAGATGCAACTGTTTCAGTTGTAAATCTTCCTAATGATGAAATGAAAGGAAGAATAATTGGAAGAGAAGGAAGAAACATAAGAGCTATTGAAGCATTAACAGGTGTAGATATTATAATAGATGACACTCCAGAGGCAGTTGTGCTTTCTAGTTTTGATGGAGTAAAAAGAGAAATAGCAAGGATAGCTATTGAAAAACTTATTACTGATGGAAGAATTCATCCAGGTAAAATTGAAGAAGTAGTAAATAAAGCTAAAAAAGAAATAGAAAAAGAAATAGTAGATGCTGGAGAAGAAGCATTAATTGAATTAGGAATACCAGCAATGCATCCTGAAGTAATAAGAACTTTAGGAAGATTAAAATTTAGAACAAGTTATGGGCAAAATGTACTTACTCACTCAATAGAAGTAGCAAAATTATCAGCTAATTTAGCTGCTGAGATAGGTGCAGATACAGAGTTAGCAAAAAGAGCAGGACTTTTACATGATGTAGGAAAAGTTCTTGAAAATGATATAGAAGCTTCTCATGCTATTATTGGTGGAGAATTTTTAAGAAAATTTGGAGAAAAATCAGATGTAATAAATGCTGTTATGGCTCATCACAATGAAGTTGAATTTGAAACTGTGGAAGCTATACTTGTACAGGCAGCAGATGCTATATCAGCATCAAGACCAGGTGCAAGAAGAGAAACTCTTACTGCTTATCTGAAGAGACTGGAAAGTCTTGAGGAAATAGCAAATTCATTTAATGGAGTTGAATCATCTTATGCTATACAAGCTGGAAGAGAGATTAGAATAATAATCAATCCAGATTCTATAAGTGATGATGCAGCAACTAAGATGTCTAGAGATGTAGCTAAGAAAATAGAGGAAACAATGCAGTATCCTGGACAGATAAAAGTTACTATTGTTAGAGAAACTAGAGCAGTAGAATACGCTAAATAAGAAAAAAATATAATAGAAAATAATCACCCCACTAAAATATTGAACATATATTTTAGTGGGGTTTTAAAATTGAAGAAAAAATGATATAATTTGTGTTGGATAAAACGATATAGAAAGAAGGAAGAAGATGAAAATTTTAATAGTTGGAGATATAGTAGGAAATCCTGGAAGAGAAACGCTTAGAGTGTATTTAGAAAGGAAGAGAAAGAATTATGATCTTGTTATAGTGAATGGAGAAAATTCAGCAGCAGGATTTGGAATAACAGGAAAACTAGCAGATCAGTTATTTAGCTGGGGATGTGATGTTATAACTGGAGGTAACCATATTTGGGATAAAAAAGAATTTTATGATTATTTGGATAAGACAGATAAGGTATTAAGACCAGCAAATTATCCAGATGGAGTACCAGGGATAGGACATACTATAGTTAAGGATAGAAATGGAAATAAAATTGGAATAATTTCTCTTCAAGGAAGAGTTTTTATGCCGCCTATTGATTGTCCATTTAAAAAGGCAAAAGAGTTAATAGAAGAGATAAAAAAAGAAACAAAAATAATTATAATAGATTTTCATGCTGAAGCTACATCGGAAAAAATAGCTATGGGGTGGCATGTAGATGGATATGTTTCAGTAATATATGGAACACATACTCATATTCAGACAGCAGATAATAAAATATTGCCAGAAGGAACAGGATATATTACTGATGTTGGTATGACTGGCTCAGATAATGGAGTAATAGGGATGTCTGTTGAATCTATTCTTCCAAAGTTTTTGAATGCACTGCCTCAAAGATTTGAGATAGCTGAAGGAAATGAAAGGCTGAATGGGATAGAAGTGGAAATAGATATGGAAACTGGAGAATGTAAAAGTATAGAGAGAATAAATAAATCACTTACTGAAATAAGTTTTAGTTAATGGAGATGAGAATGAAAGTAGTAGAAATAAAAGTAATTTATGAAAGTGATGATATAGAAAAAGCCACAAAAGAAATATCAGATATATTTTATGGTTTTGGAGTTACAGGTTTAAAGATAGAGGAACCTCTTTCTCATAAAAACCCATTGGATTTTTATAAAAATGAAAAAGATTTTTTAATGGTGGATCATGCTATATCAGCTTATTTTCCATTAAATCCATATTCTGAAAAAAGAAAAAATACTATATTAGAAAGATTTCAAGAGCAATTTTCAGAAAGAGATGATATAATATATACTGTTGATTTTTATGAATATGATGAAGAAGATTATCAAAATAGCTGGAAAAAATATCTTTTCCCTGAAAAAGTAAGCGAAAAATTCGTAGTAAAACCTACTTGGAGAGAGTATAAAGCAGATGATAATGAATTAATAATAGAACTTGATCCAGGAAGAGCTTTTGGAACAGGTTCACATCCTACAACATCTTTATGTCTTAAATTAATGGAAGAGAATATTAAAGAAGGAGACAGTGTAATAGATGTAGGAACAGGATCAGGGATACTTATGATAGCTGCTGATAGACTTGGAGCTTCTGAAATATATGGAACAGATATAGATGAATTAGCTGTAGAGTCAGCAAAAGAAAATCTCGAACTTAATAAAATCGATGAAAATAAAGCTAAAGTATTTAAAGGAGATCTTATATCTGTAGTTGAAGATAAAAAGTTTGATGTAGTAGTTGCTAATATACTTACTGATGTACTTTTAATTTTACTTAATGATATATCAAAAGTAGTAAAAAAAGATGGTTTAATAATTTTCTCTGGTATCATTGAAGATAAATGCGAAATATTGAAAAAAGAAATCGAAGCATTAGGTTTTGAGATAATAGAGATAAAAGCTGATAAAGAATGGAGAGCAATGCTTATAAAAGCTAATTAATAATCAGGGGGAAAAATGGAAGAATTCATAGTAACAGTAGATGGACCAGCAGGAAGCGGAAAAAGTACAATAGCTAAAATAGTTGCAGCTAAATATGGACTTACATATTTAGATACAGGGGCAATGTATAGGATGATTGCTTTATATGCTTTAAGAAATAATATAAATCTTGAAAATGAAAAAAGTGTGGAAGCAATGCTGGAAAATACAAAACTGGATATTGTAGAAAATAAGTTTTTTCTTAATGGAGAAGATGTATCAGAAGAAATAAGAACACCTGAAGTAAGTGGAATAGTTTCTCCAGTGGCAGCAATAAAAGCTGTCAGGGTAAAACTCGTAGAATTGCAAAGAGAAATAAGCAAAGGCAAAAAAACTATTTTAGATGGAAGAGATATAGGAACAGTGGTTTTTCCAAATGCTCAAGTTAAAATATTTTTAGTTGCTTCACCAGAAGAAAGAGCTAGAAGAAGATTTAATGAATACAAAGAAAAAGGAATAGAAGCTGATTTTGAATCTGTAATAACTTCTATAAAGGAGAGAGATCATATAGATTCTACAAGAAAAGAGAGTCCTCTTATGAAAGCAGATGATGCGGTGGAGATAGATAGCAGCAAAATGACGATAGAAGAAGTGGTTCAAGCTATATCTAAATGTATAGACAGGAAGGTAAATTAAATGTTATATGACATTCTGAGAATATTTATTACACCATTTATATATATGTATATGCTTTTAAATAAAGAAAAAAAAGAATTTTTCTATAAGAGAATAAATCAAAATTTGGATATATTGAAAAAAGAAGAATATATCTGGGTACACTGTTCTTCAGTAGGAGAAGTAAATCTTTCAGAGGCACTGGTAAAAAAAATACTTTCTGAAAGAAAAGAAAGAGTACTTCTTACAGTAATGACAGATACTGGGATGAGAACAGCAAAAGATAAATATAAAGATAATAGTAGGGTAGATATTTTGTATTTTCCTTTAGATAATAGAAAAATTATAAGAAGTATATTGGAAAAAATAGAGATGAAAATTCTTATTCTTATTGAAACAGAGATATGGCCTAATCTTATACATGAATCTCACAAAAAAGGAAAAGTAATAATAGTTAATGGAAGAATATCAGACAGAAGCTATGTAAGATATAAAAAATTGAATTTTTATCTTAAAAATCTTTTTAAAGATGTAGATGGATTTTATATGCAGTCAAAGCTTGATAGTGAAAAAATAGTCAAAATAGGAGCAGATAAGAGTAGGGTAGAAATTCTTGGAAACTTAAAGTTTGATATAGAGCTTGAAAGATTTGATGAGAAAACTAAAGATGATTTAAAAAAATCTTTAGGTGTATATGAAAGAAAAATATTTACTGCTGGAAGTACAAGAACTGGAGAATATGAAATTATTTTTAAAGTTTTCAAGAAACTTACAAATACATTACTTATATTAGTGCCGAGACATATTGAGAGAGTACCTGAAATAGAAGTTTTAATAAAAAAAGAAGGCATGACATATAAAAAATACAGTAAAATAGATAGTGACAATTTTGAAAAAACTGATATAATACTTGTGGATAAAATTGGCATATTAAGAAAATTATACTCAATTGCTGACATAGCATTTGTAGGAGGAACTCTTGTAGATATAGGGGGACATAGTCTTTTAGAACCACTTTTTTATGGAAAAACACCAATATTTGGACCATATCTACAAAATGTAAAAGATATTTCTAAAGAGATTTTGAAAAAAAATATAGGATATAAAGTAGAGGATGCAGATGAATTTTTAGAAGCTGTGAATAAAATAGAAAAAAATAGTGATATATATAAGAAAAATATAGAAATATTTTTTGAAGAAAATAATAAAACAGCTGAAAAAATTTTAGTGAGAATAGATAAACTTTTAAAAATGGAGGATTAATGGCAAACGATAGCGTAAAAGATGAGTTATGGAAGCATTTTTTTAAAAATCCAAGAAAAAATTACAATCCATATATATTAAAACTTCTTGACTATCCAGAGTATATTATTTTTGACAAAAAAATTATGGATTCATATAAGGGGAGATGGAAGGAGTTTTTTAAAAATGACAATCCTGTCTATCTTGAAATAGGTTCTGGAAGCGGAAATTTTGCTCAAGGTATGGCAATAAGATATCCTAAGAGAAATCATATAGGACTTGAACTTAGATTTAAGAGATTAGTACTTTCTGCAACAAAAGTAAAAAGAGATAATTCCAAAAATGTTTTGTTTTTAAGAAGAAGAGGAGAAGAGATACTTTCCTTTGTTGATGAAAATGAAATAGAAGGAGTATATGTAAATTTTCCTGATCCTTGGGAAGAAAATGAAAAAAATAGAGTTGTACAGGAAAGTTTTTTTAAAATACTTGATGTAATATTGAAAAAAAATGGGAAATTTTTCTTTAAGACTGACCATGACAAATACTATCAAGATGTTATTGACCTTGTAAATTCAATAGAAGGATATAAAATAATATATAATACATCAGATCTTCATAAAAGTGAAAAAGCAGCAGATAATATTAAAACTGAATTTGAACAGCTGTTTTTATGTAAACATAATAAAAATATCAATTATATTGAGATAGAAAAAATAAAATAATCGTAATAGGAGGTCTATATGGCAGGATATGTAGTAGTTGGTACCCAATGGGGAGATGAAGGAAAAGGAAAAATAATAGATGTTTTAGCAAACAAGGCTGATTATGTAGTTAGATTTCAAGGTGGAAATAATGCAGGACATACAGTAGTGGTAAATGGAGAAAAATTTGTATTACACTTGTTACCATCTGGAATGCTTCATGGAAATGGAAAGTGTATAATAGGACCAGGTGTTGTTATTGATCCTAAAGTTTTATTGAAAGAATTAGATACTCTTGAAGTAAAAGGAGCAAAGATAGATCATTTGTTTATTAGTGACAGAGCTCATATAATAATGCCTTATCATGTAAGAATGGATGAATTGTGTGAGGAAAATAGTGGTGAACATAAAATAGGAACTACTAAAAGAGGAATTGGGCCTTGTTATGCAGATAAAATTAATAGAGTAGGAATAAGAGCAATTGATCTTTTAGATATGAATATTTTTGCTGATAAATTAAAAAGAGGTCTTGATGCTAAAAATTTAATATTTACTAAAATATATGGAGCTGAACCTTTATCATTTGATACTATTTTTGAAGAATATAAAGGATATGCAGATAGACTTAAACATAGAATAATAGATTCTATTCCTGAAATAAATAAAGCTTTAGATGAGGATAAATTAGTTCTTTTTGAAGGAGCACAGGCCATGATGCTTGATATTAATTATGGAACATATCCATATGTTACATCATCATCACCCACAACTGGAGGAGTGACTACAGGTGCAGGAGTATCTCCTAGAAAAATAACTAAGGGTATAGGAGTAATGAAGGCATACACAACAAGAGTAGGAGAAGGACCATTTGTAACAGAACTCACAGATGAGCTTGGAGAACAATTAAGAAAAACTGGATTTGAATATGGGGCAACTACTGGAAGACCTAGGAGATGTGGATGGCTGGATCTTGTAGTAGGGAAATATGCAGTAGATATCAATGGACTTACAGATATAGTTATTACTAAAATAGATGTTCTTAGTGGACTTGATACTGTAAAAATATGTGTAGCATATGATATAGATGGGAAGAGATATACATCTGTTCCAGCATCAACAGAAATTTTGAGCAGAGCAATACCTGTATATGAAGAGTTGCCAGGGTGGAAAGAAGATATCACTCAAATGAAAAATTATGATGAACTTCCAGAAAATTGTAAGAAGTACATTAAAAGAATGGAAGAATTTTTAGGGTGTCCAATAAGTGTTGTATCAGTTGGACCAGATAGATCACAAAATATTCATATCAGAGAAATTTAAAATTTAATTTGAATAGAAAGGGAGAGCAGAAACCTCCCTTTTTATATAACTCATAAAAAATAATAATGTAAAGAAAAAACACTTGACATAAATTATAAAATTTTATATAATACATTGGTGATATGATGGAGTTAGATGAGTTTTTAGAGGTTTCAACTCTTTTAGATTATTATAAAAATCTTCTTAGTGATAAACAGAGAGAATATCTTATAAATCATTTTGAAGATGATCTTTCACTATCAGAGATTGCTAAAAATAATGATGTGAGTAGACAAGCTGTTTATGATAATATCAAAAGAGGAATTAAATTATTAAAAGATTATGAAGAAAAACTAGGTTTTCATGAAAGAGAGAAACAAGTTTATCAAGAACTTTTGGAACTAAAAAAAGATTTTAAAATAGAAAATTTAAACAATATAATTGAAAAGCTATTTTAGGTAGAGGTGAATATGTTAGATAATTTAGGTTCTAGATTTCAGGAAATTTTTAAAAAAGTAAGAGGTCATGGAAAACTAAGTGAAAGTAATATAAAAGAAGCTTTAAAAGAAGTAAGAATGTCATTGCTGGAAGCTGATGTCAATTACAAAGTAGTAAAGGATTTTACGAATAAAATACTTGAAAAATCTATAGGAACAGATGTATTGAAAGGTATAAATCCAGGTCAGCAGTTTATAAAAGTTGTTAATGATGAACTTGTTGAGCTTCTTGGAGGAACGAATTCAAGACTTACTAAGGGAGTAAGAAATCCTACTGTACTGATGCTTTCTGGATTGCAAGGAGCAGGAAAAACTACTTTTGCTGCAAAATTAGCTAATTATCTAAAAAAACAGGGAGAATCTGTTTTAATGGTAGGGGCTGATGTATATAGACCAGCAGCTATAAAGCAACTTCAAGTATTAGGAGAACAAATAGATGTTCCTGTATATGCAGAGGAAGATAATAAAGACGCAGTGGCTATTTGTGAACATGGACTGGCTAAAGCAAAAGAGTTAAATTCAACATATATGATAATAGATACAGCTGGAAGACTTCACATAGATGAAAAACTTATGGATGAACTTAGAAACATTAAAAAAGCTGTAAGACCTCAAGAAATTTTGTTGGTAGTAGATGCTATGATTGGACAGGATGCTGTAAATCTAGCAGAATCTTTTAACAATGTGCTTAGTATAGATGGAATAGTACTTACAAAATTAGATGGAGATACAAGAGGGGGAGCAGCTCTTTCAATTAAATCTGTTGTGGGTAAACCAATTAAGTTTGTAGGGGTTGGAGAGAGAATAGATGATATAGAGCTTTTCCATCCAGAGAGACTTGTATCAAGGATCCTAGGAATGGGAGATGTAGTATCGCTGGTAGAAAAAGCACAAAGTGCTATAGATGAAGATGATGCAAAGTCGCTGGAAGAGAAAATAAGGACGCAAAAATTTGATTTAAATGATTTTTTGAAACAGCTTCAGAATATAAAAAAATTGGGTTCTCTTGGAAGTATTTTAAAAATGATACCAGGAATGGGACAAATTGGAGATATAGCACCTGCTGAAAAAGAAATGAAAAAAGTAGAAGCTATAATTCAATCTATGACTAAAGAAGAGAGAAAGAAACCTGATATACTTAAGGCCAATAGAAAAAGAAGAATAGCTCTAGGAAGCGGAACAGAAGTTGCTGATATCAACAGATTGCTGAAACAATTTGAACAAATGAAGAGTATGATGAAGATGTTCAGTGGTGGAAAAATGCCGCAATTTCCAGGAATGAAAGGTGGAAAGGGAGGAAGATTCCCTTTTTAAGAAATAAATAAAATTCAAAGAAATAAAAGGAGATGTGAAACAATGTTAAAATTAAGACTTACAAGATTAGGAGACAAAAAAAGACCTTCTTATAGAATCGTAGCTATGGAAGCTTTATCAAAAAGAGATGGGCAAGCTATTGCTTATTTAGGTAACTATTTCCCATTAGAAGATTCTAGAGTAGTACTAAAAGAAGAAGAAATTATTAAATTCCTAAGCAATGGAGCTCAACCTACTAGAACTGTAAAATCAATTTTAGTTAAGGCAGGAGTATGGGCAAAATTCGAAGAAACTAAAAGAAAATAGTCTAAAAATATTATAAAGGGAGGCTTTATACCAAGGTGTAGAGCCTCTTTTTCTAATCTTTAATTAGACAATAATTAAAAGATTTGGTATAATATAGAGAAATTCGTGTGAAAATTTATAATAATTTTAAGAAGGGGAAATATGGAAAAAATATATAATGTAGTAGCCAAAAACTTAGGACTAAAAATATCTCAAGTTACTAATACAATGCAGCTTTTAGATGAAGGAGCAACAGTACCCTTCATTTCAAGATATAGAAAAGAAGTGACTGAAAATCTGGATGAGATAGAAATAGGGAAAATACTTGAAACTGTAACTTATCTAAGAAATTTGGAAAAAAGAAAAGAAGAAGTAATAAGATTAATTGAAGAACAAGGAAAACTAACTGAAGAAATACAAAAAAATATTGAAGCAGCTGAAAAGCTTCAAGAAGTGGAAGACATATATTTTCCATATAGAAAAAAAAGAAAAACTAAAGCTGATGTGGCTAAAGAAAGAGGATTGGAGCCTCTTGCTGATGAAATGATGAAACTTTCATCAATGGAAAAAGTAATAGAAAAAGCTGGCGAATTCATAACAGAAGAAGTTCCTACTGTGGAAGAAGCTGTGGAAGGTGCCATGCTTATAATTGCTCAAAATATATCTGAAACTCCTGTATATAGAGAGAAAATTAGAGAAATAATGCTTAAATCTGGAATTTTAGTTACAAAGGAAACTAAAAAGGCCAAAGAGCTAGATGTCAAAAAAGTATATGGAGATTATTATGAATATAAAGAACCTGTTTCTAAAATACCTCCACATAGAATACTTGCAGTAAATAGAGGAGAAAAAGAAGATATTTTATCAGTTTCTGTAACTCTTGATGAAATGAGTAGAAACAGAGTAGAAAATTTAATACTCAAGGATTTTCTTAACAAGAATCTAAAAGAAACTTATCTCAAAATAATAGGAGATTCTTTAGACAGACTTATTCTTCCTTCAATAGAGAGAGAAGTAAGGAATATTCTTACTGATAAGGCTGAACTTGAAGCAATAGCTGTATTTAAAGAAAATCTTAAAAATCTTTTAATGCAGGCACCTTTAAAAGAAAAAAATATATTAGCACTTGATCCAGGATACAGAACAGGATGTAAAGTAGCAATTATAGATAAAAATGGATTTTATAGAGAAAAAGATGTGTTTTTTCTTGTTGAAGAAATGCATTCTCCAAAACAGCTCGCTGAGGCTGAAAAAAGAATAGTAGATTATGCAAAAAAATATGAAATAGATATAATTGTTATAGGAAATGGAACTGCTTCAAGAGAAACAGAAAGCTTTGTTGCAAATGTAATAAAGAAAAACCATCTTTCTGTAAAATATCTTATAGCAAACGAAGCTGGAGCCTCAATATATTCTGCTTCTAAAATAGCAGCAGAAGAATTTCCAGATTTAGATGTAACTGTAAGAGGGGCTATTTCTATTGGAAGAAGGGTGCAGGATCCTCTTGCTGAACTTGTAAAAATAGATCCTAAATCAATAGGAGTAGGAATGTATCAACATGATGTTAATCAAGGGCGTCTTGATGAATCTCTTGATTCTGTAATAACTTATGTAGTAAATAATGTAGGAGCTAATCTTAATACAGCTTCTTGGGCATTATTATCTCATATATCAGGAATAAAAAAGAATATAGCTAAAAATATTGTTGATTACAGAAAAGAAAATGGAAATTTTGAAAACAGAAAACAGCTTCTTAAAGTAAAAGGAGTAGGAGCAAAAGCTTACGAACAAATGGCAGGATTCCTTGTGATACCCGATGGAGAAAATGTTCTTGATAATACAATAATTCACCCAGAATCTTATCATATAGCAAAAGAAATATTGGAAAAAGTAGGATTTACATTGGAAAACTACAGAGAAGATTTAAATGGGGCAAGAGAAAAATTGAAATCTTTTGACTATACTTCATTTGCTAAAGAAAAGGAATATGGAGTAGAAACTGTAAAGGATATATACCAATCGCTTATCAGAGACAGGAGAGATCCTAGAGATAGCTTTGAAAAACCTTTATTGAAATCAGATATACTTAAAATAGAAAATTTACAAGTAGGAATGGAAATAGAAGGAACCGTGAGAAATGTTGTTAAATTTGGGGCTTTTGTGGATATTGGACTAAAAAATGATGCTTTACTTCATATTTCTGAAATATCTAATAAATTCATAGATGATCCAAGCAAAGTTCTTTCAGTAGGACAAATTATAAAAGTTAGGATTAAAGATGTGGATAAAGAAAGAGAAAGAGTGGCGTTAACTAAAAAGGAGATTTAATTGATGAGAATAAAAAAGAATTCTCTTCTTATTAAAATAATATTTTATAATGATATAGCAATAATGATAACTTCTGTTACTATTGCTCTTTTTCTAATTTTTATTTCTTTTGAAAGTCTTGAAAATAAAGTAATAGATTCTGGAAGAGATAAAATAATTCTTTTGAGCAGAGGTTATAATGCTGCTATTATAAATGCAAAAGATGATCTTTTTCAAGTATCTAGAAATATAAATGTTCTTGCAGGAAAAAATTTAAATAATACAATTACTTATAATACTGTAGCAAAACTCATAAGAAATCAACTCACTAAAAAAAATCTTAAAATGTATTCAGAAAGTTTAATTACAATAGTTTCTGCTGATGGAAGTACACTAGGAGAATCAGGAAATGGAAAAGATTATTTCAGAATAGATGAAAGAAGCAGACATATTCTTGAAAGAAATCTTTCAAGAAGTGAAAGTGAGATGAGTAATTATTATTTTTCAAAAGTAGGTAAGGATATATATGCAAGAATACTTTTACCTTATACTTCTGAAGGAAATAACAGCAAAAAAAAATTTATTGTAATGACTATGCCAATAAATGATAATGTTTTAAATGAATTAAGAAATTTTGTAGGTCTAACTGAAGAAGATAAGATATTCTTAGTAGTTGATAATACATATCAATTAGGGGATATGGAATTAAAAAAAGGTGAAAGATTTTTTAAAAAGAAGTTAAATTGGGAATATGACTATTTTTATGGCAAAAAAACAGTGAATAATAAGGCTTATTATCTTTCAATGTATAATATTCATAATTATAATAAGCAATATATAGGAAACATTGGAATAGCACTTTCTGGAGATAGTATACTTAGGACAAAAGTTAAGGTTTCATTTTCAATACTTTTGATAGTAGTAGGGCTTATAGTAACAAGTACAACTATATGTGCACGTATATTTTATGAACTTTTATCTCCTCTGAGTAAACTTATAGATGCTGCTGAGGGAATAAGTAAGGGTAACTATGATTTTACACTTAAAAATGAAGATGTAGAAGAAATAAGGACACTTTCAAAGTCTTTTGAGCAAATGGCTGAAAGTATTAGAAATAATGAAGAAATAATGAAAGAAAAAAATATAAAACTGCAGGAAAATCTTAACAGAATTGATGCTATTGAAAAAATTCTTATGGGATTACAAATAGAAGATGATATAACTTTAACTGTAAGAAGTCTACAATCAGCATTTACTTCAGAAATGGGATTAGGATACAGCAGGGCAATGTATTTTAGATACAGTAGGGAAATAGATACTCTTGTAGGAGAATGTTCTCATGTAAACAGTGTAGTAAAAAATGATATGATGAAAACTCAAAAGGAAGAAAGTGATGGATTTGAATTCCAAATAAGCACTCTTACTAAATTAGTTGCACTTATCAAAGTTCCTTTTAAAGATGATAATCTTTTAGGAAAAGCATTAAAGGAAAAGAGGATTATCTATTATAATGATAAAGGGTATAGATATAATCTTGGAAATGATCTTTTTAAAAGTCTGGGAATTAATAATTTTTTGATATTTCCTGTATATACAGATTCCAGAAATTATGGATGTATACTTGTAGATTATTTTGGAAAAAATAATATAATTTCTCAAGAAGAAGCTGAACTTATGACATTATTATGTATAAATACTTCTATAAGAATTGGAAATAAAATGCTGGAAGAAGAAAAAATAGACTATGAAAGAACTGCTACTATTGGAAAACTTGCAGATAGATTTTTTGGCAGAAGAGAAGATTCTTTGAAAAAAGTAATTTCTATTGTTGAAAGAATGGCAGAATGCGACTATAATAATAGTTGTCTTAGAAATGGAATAAATTCTATTAGAGAAGAAGTGATTAAAATAAAACATGAAAATGCTATATTAAAAGAGTATTCTAAAAGTTATGAAAACAAAATGGAGATAATAGAATTTGAAAAATTCTTATATGATGTTATAGAAAAAATGCAGCCTGATTTAGAAGCTAATAATATAACACTTTCTATGTTTATTAATTATAATGGAAAAATAATGGGAGATAAAAAACAACTAGAAAAAGTATTTCACGAATTAATAAAAAATGCTAAACAAGCAGTTATGAATAAAAATATAAGCAGTAAAAAAATTAATTTATTAGTAACAAAAGATAAGAATATAGATAAAATAAGGATAAATATAATAGATAATGGAATTGGTATGACTGAAGAACAGCTTTCTAATATATTTGACCCATTTATAAGTTTTAATGAAAATACTCCTGGATTAGGACTTGCAATAGTGCATAGAATTATAAAAGATCATCATGGAGTAATTAAATTCTCATCTAAAGTGGATGAAGGAACAGATGTAAAAATAACTTTAAATGTATATAAGGAGGAGATTTAACAATGAGCGAAAAAGATTATGGTGCTACATTGAACCTTCCGAAGACGAGTTTTCAGATGAAAGCCAATCTTCCGAATAAGGAACCCAAATTTATAAAAATGTGGCAGGAAAAGGATATTTATTCAAAGGGCTTGAAGAAAGGTACTCAGACTTTCATTCTGCATGATGGACCACCATATGCAAATGGTGAAATTCATATAGGGCATGCTTTGAATAAAATTCTTAAAGATATAATCTTAAAATATAAAAGATTAAGAGGATATAAAGTACCATATGTGCCTGGTTGGGATACACATGGGCTTCCTATAGAATTAAAAGTTACTGAAAAATTAGGTTCAAAAGCTAAGGAAATGTCAGCAGTAGAAATCAGAAAATTGTGTGCTGAATATGCTAAAAAATGGGTAGAAATCCAAAAAGAAGGATTTGTAAGATTAGGAATATTAGGAGATTGGGAAAATCCATATCTTACTTTGAAACCTGAATATGAAGGTAAACAGTTAGAAGTATTTGGAGAGCTTTATGAAAATGGATATATTTTCAAAGGGTTAAAACCTATATATTGGTCGCCAGTTACAGAAACAGCTTTAGCAGAAGCAGAAATAGAATATAAAAATGTATCATCACCTTCAATATATGTAAGAATGAAAGCTAACACTGATCTTTTAGAAAGATTAGAACTTACTGAAGAAGCATGGGTAGTAATATGGACAACTACTCCTTGGACTTTACCTGCAAATGTTGCTATAAGTTTAAATCCAGATTTTGAGTATGGTGTATATAAAACTGAAAAAGGAAATCTGATATTAGGAAAAGATCTTGCAGAAAAAGCATTTACTGAAATGGATCTTGAGCAGTTTGAATTAATAAAAGAATTTCAAGGTAAGGATTTAGAAAGAACTACATATCAACATCCATTTCTCGACAGAACAGGAATGGTTATATTAGGTACTCATGTAACTGCTGATGCAGGTACAGGATGCGTACATACAGCTCCTGGACATGGACAAGATGACTATGTAGTAGGAATTAGATATGGACTTCCAGTTATTTCTCCAATTAATAATAAAGGAGTACTAACAGAAGAAGCAGGAGAATTTGCAGGATTATTTTATGCACAAGCTAATAAGGCGATATGTGCTTATTTAGAAAAATCAGGGCATTTGATGAAGCTAAAAATGATAGAACACTCTTATCCACATGATTGGAGATCAAAAACTCCTGTTATATTCAGAGCTACTGAACAATGGTTTGTAAATGTTGAAGGTTCAGATATAAGAGAAAGAGCTTTAAAAGCTTTGGATAATGTAGAATTTATACCAGCATGGGGAAGAAATAGAATTGGATCTATGCTTGAAACAAGACCTGACTGGTGTATATCAAGACAAAGAGTATGGGGAGTGCCAATCCCAGTATTCTTTAATGAAGCGAATGGAAAAGAGATATTCAATAAAGAAATACTTGCAAGAGTAGTTGAAATAGTCAAAAAAGAAGGAACAGCAGCATGGCTTAAATATTCAGCTGAAGAACTTATTGGCGATGAGCTGATGGAAAAATATGAACTTAAAGGATTAGAACTTAGAAAAGAAACAAATATCATGGATGTTTGGTTTGATTCAGGGGTATCTCATAGAGCAGTGCTTGAAACGAGAGGAGATCTTTTGCATAGACCAGCTGATATGTATTTGGAAGGATCGGACCAGCATAGAGGTTGGTTTCAGACATCACTTCTGACTTCTATAGGTTCTACACATGATGCTCCATTCAAAAAGATACTGACTCACGGATTTGTAAATGATGGAGAAGGTAAGAAAATGTCTAAATCAGTTGGAAATACAGTAGTTCCATCTGATGTAATAAAATTATATGGAGCAGATATCCTTAGATTGTGGTGTGCTTCTGTAGATTATAGAGAAGATGTTAAAATATCAGATAATATTTTAAAACAAATGGCAGAAGCATATAGAAGAGTAAGAAACACAGCAAGATATATATTAGGAAATAGTAATGATTTTGATCCTAATACTGATAAAGTTCCATATGAACAATTGATGGAAATAGATAAATGGGCATTAAATAAATTAGAAATACTGAAAAGAAAAGTGACAGAAAATTATGATAGATATGAATTCTACAATCTTTTCCAAGATATTCATTATTTTGCTGGAATAGATATGTCTGCATTTTATCTTGATATAATAAAAGATAGATTATATACTGAGGGAACTAATTCAATAGAAAGAAGAGCAGCTCAAACTGTTATGACAGAAATTTTAGTTACTCTTACTAAGATGATAACTCCTATACTTTCATTTACTTCAGAAGAAATATGGGAAACTCTGCCAGAAGTATTGAGAGATAGTGAATCAGTTCTGCTGACTGACTGGTATAAAGAAAATGATCAATATTTAAATCCAGATATAGAAAATAAATGGGTAGAAATAATTAAAGTAAGAAAAGAAGCTAATAAAATACTTGAAAAAGCAAGACAGGGAGAAAATAGAATAATTGGAAACTCACTTGATGCTAAAGTAATACTTCATTCAACAGATACAGAAATACAAAAATTCTTAGTTGAAAATAGAGAGAAACTCGAACTTGCCCTTATTGTTTCAGAAGTAGAGATTGCAGAAAATGCAGATGATACTTTTGTAAAGGGAGAAGAGACTCAAGATCTTTATATCAAAGTGCTTCATGCTGATGGTGAGAAATGTGAAAGATGCTGGAAATATTCTACTGAACTTGGAAAAGACCCTGAACACCCAACTCTTTGTCCAAGATGTGCAAGTGTATTAAAGAATAGCTAGGAGATAATATGATCTATATAATTTTAGTCTTTATACTGGTTCTATTAGACCAAATATCTAAATACATCGTTGATAAAAACTTTTTTGAGGGAGATACTATCGGTGTACTGACTGATTTTTTCCATTTTACATATGTAAAAAATAGAGGAATAGCCTTTGGGATGTTTCAAGGGAAGCTTGATGTAATAAGCATAGCTACAGTTATAGCAATTGTAGCTATTGCATATTATTTGTATAAGGGCAGAAATAAAATGCCCTTATTAGAAAAATTAGGATTTACTTTTGTTTTAGCTGGAGCAATAGGAAACATGATAGACAGAATATGGAGAGGATTTGTCATTGATATGATAGACTTTAGAGGTATCTGGTCTTTTGTTTTCAATCTAGCTGATGTATGGATAAATATAGGAGTTGTATTGATACTTCTAGATTACTTTTTTGCAGAAAAAAAGAAGAAAAAATAGAGGAGGATTAAAAATGACATTTCAAGAGATAATTTTTGCTCTTCAAAAATACTGGAGTTCTAAAGGATGCGTATTGGGGAATCCTTATGACATCGAAAAAGGTGCAGGAACATTTAACCCTAACACATTCTTAATGTCTTTAGGACCTGAACCATGGAATGTTGCTTATGTAGAGCCATCAAGAAGACCAAAAGACGGAAGATATGGAGAAAACCCTAACAGGGTTTATCAACATCATCAATTTCAGGTTATTATGAAACCATCTCCATTAAACATTCAGGAACTTTATCTTGAAAGTTTAAAAGTATTGGGAATTGACCCTGAAAAACATGATATTCGTTTTGTTGAAGATGACTGGGAATCTCCAACTTTGGGTGCTTGGGGACTTGGTTGGGAAGTATGGTTAGATGGTATGGAAGTTACTCAATTTACATACTTTCAACAGGTAGGAGGACTGGAATTAGATCCTATTCCTGTTGAGATAACTTATGGATTAGAAAGACTTGCTCTTTATATTCAAAATAAAGAAAATGTATATGATTTAGAATGGGCTCCTGGTGTAAAATATGGAGATATGAGATTTCAGTTTGAATATGAAAACTCAAAATATTCATTTGAATTAGCAGACTTAGAAAGTCATTTCAAATGGTTTGATGAATATGAGAAAGAAGCAGCTAAAATTTTAGATGCAGGATTAGTTCTGCCAGCTTATGACTATGTATTGAAATGCTCTCATACATTTAACGTTTTAGATTCAAGAGGAGCTATATCTACAACTGAAAGAATGGCTTATATCTTAAGAGTTAGAAATTTAGCAAGAAGATGTGCTGAAGTTTATGTACAAAACAGAAAGGATCTAGGTTACCCTCTTTTAAAAAAATAGTTGATTTTGAAAAATTATTTTATTAGAGTGGATTGAAATGGAAGAGGAGGAAGAACATTGAGATTACTATTTGAAATTGGAATGGAAGAACTGCCTGCAAGATTTCTAAATCAGGCATTGAAAGATTTAAAAAATAATTTAGAAGCAAAACTTAAAGATGGAAGAATTAGTTTTAAGGATATAAAAACTTATGGGACTCCAAGAAGATTGGTTTTGGATGTATGTGAGTTAGGAGAACAGCAGGAAGATCTTAATATATTGAATATGGGACCAGCTAAAAATGTAGCTTATGGAAGTAATGGAGAGATATCTAGAGCAGGACTTGGATTTGCTAAATCACAAGGAATAGAAGCAGAAGATCTTGAAATAGTAAGCACTCCAAAAGGTGAATATATAGCTGCAAGAAAATTTATGAAAGGAAAAGAAACTAAAGAGCTTCTTCCTGAAATATTAAAAAGTCTTGTATTAGAATTAAACTTCCAAAAATCTATGACTTGGTCAGATAAAAAATTAAGATTTGCAAGACCTGTACAATGGTTCTTAGCACTTTGTGATAATGAAGTGGTAAAATTTGAAATTGAAGGAATGGAAAGTGGAAATAAATCTAAAGGACATAGATTCTTTGGGAAAGAGTTTGAAGTAAATACCATAGATGAATATTTTGAAAAAATAAGAGAAAATAATGTAATAATAGATATTGAAGAAAGAAAGACTCTTATTAAAAAACTTATTAATGAAAATTGTACAAATTCAGGAGAACAAGTACTTGTAGAAGATGAGCTTTTAGATGAGGTAACTAATCTTATAGAATATCCATGTCCTATAGTTGGAAGCTTCAACTCAGATTTCTTGGAAGTACCACAGGAAGTACTTATAATATCAATGGAAGTACATCAAAGATATTTCCCTATACTTGATTCAAATGGAAAACTTCTACCTAAATTTGTAGTTGTTAGAAATGGTGTAGAAACTTCTGAACAAGTAAGAAAAGGAAATGAAAAAGTATTATCTGCAAGACTTGCTGATGCTAGATTCTTCTATCAGGAAGATTTAAAATCACCTCTTGCTGATAATATAGAAAAATTAAAAACAGTAGTATTCCAAAAAGATCTAGGAACTATCTATTCTAAAATAGAAAGAGCAACTGAAATAGCTAAATATTTAATAGATACTCTTGGGTATAATGACAGAAAAGACAGTATATTAAGAACTGTATTACTGGCTAAAGCTGACCTCGTTTCTAATATGATAGGAGAAAAGGAATTTACTAAACTTCAAGGATTTATGGGAGCAGACTATGCACTAAAATCTGGAGAGGGAGAAAAAGTTTCTCTTGGTATAAAAGAACATTATTATCCAAGATTCCAAGGAGATAATCTTCCTACAGAATTAGAAGGGATAGTAGCTGGAATATCTGATAGAATAGATACATTGGTAGGGTGCTTTGGTGTAGGAGTTATTCCAAGCGGATCAAAAGATCCATTTGCTTTGAGAAGAGCAGCTCTTGGAATTGTAAATGTAATACTTAATTCAAGATTGGATATTTCTTTAAAAGCTTTAATTGAAAAAGCTTTAGATGCACTTCAAGGATGTGGAGTATTAAAAAGAGATAGAGAGACTGTACTTACAGAAGTATTAGAGTTTTTTAAGCAAAGAGAAACGAATATATTTACTGAAATGAAATACAGTAAAGATATAGTTACAGCTGTTCTTAACACTGATAGTGACAATGCTGTAGAAGCTTTAGAAAAAATAAAAACTTTAGAATCTTTTGCTAAAGAAGAAGCCTTTGAAATACTTCTTCCAGTATTGAAAAGAGTGGGAAATATTTCCAAAGATCATGAAAAAGGTATTATAAATCAAGATTTATTTAAAGAACCAGTAGAAACTGAACTATATAATTTCTCATTGGAATTAAATTCAAAAGTAATAGATGCTTTGAATAATAAAGACTATAATAGATATCTTCAGGCTATAGTTTCAGGCAAAGATATTATTAACAGATATTTCGATGAAGTAATGGTAATGGATAAAGATGAAGATGTTAAGAATAACAGACTTTCTCAACTTAAATTTCTAGCTGATTTATTTATAAAAATGGCTGATCTTAACCAGATAGAAGAAAGATAATAAAATACTTAAAGAGCCTGAGAAATCAGGCTCTTCTCATAAAGAATGTAAAGGGGAAAAAAGTGAAATCATTAAAAAATTTTTTTAAAAGGAAAAATATAGAGATAACAGTAAAAAGATATTGTATAGATGCTTTCAGTCATATGGCTTTGGGACTTTTTTCAACGCTTCTTATAGGAACTATACTTAATACAATTGGAGGAAAACTGGGAATAACTTTTCTTACAGATGTTATCTGGAAAATAGCAAGAGATATGACAGGGCCAGCTATTGGAGTAGCAGTTGCCTATGGACTTCAAGCACCTCATCTTGTATTGTTTTCATCTACAATAACTGGAGCAGCAGGAGCTATTTATGGAGGACCAGTAGGAGCTTTCATAGGAGCAGTAGTTGGAGCAGAATTTGGAAAAATGGTATCTAAAGAAACAAAAATAGATATAATAGTGACTCCAGCAGTTACTATTCTTACAGGAGCATTAGTTGTATATTATGTAGGTCCTGGAGTAGCAAGATTTATGGAGGCATTTGGAGCTTTCATAATGTATGCAACAGAGCTTCAGCCATTCTATATGGGAATAATAGTATCAGTAGTAGTAGGGATAGCATTGACACTTCCTATTAGCAGTGCAGCACTATGTATGATGGTAGGGCTGAGTGGATTGGCAGCAGGAGCTTCCACAGTAGGTTGTTCAGCACAAATGGTAGGATTTGCAGTAATGAGTTTTAAGGAAAATGGATGGGGAGGTCTTGTAGCACAAGGACTGGGAACATCTATGCTGCAAATAGGAAATATTGTTAAGAACTGGAAAATATGGATACCTCCTACATTGGCTTCAGCTATATTAGGACCAGTATCAACTGTAATATTGAAATATCAAAATATTCCAATAGCAGCAGGAATGGGAACAAGTGGACTGGTAGGACAATTTGGTACTCTTTCTACCATGGAAGGGTTAGGAAGAGGAGGAGCATCTCTTTATATAGGGATACTAATGCTTCATTTTATTCTTCCAGCTGTACTTACACTTCTCATAGCTAATTTTATGAGAAAGAAAAATTGGATAAAAGATGGAGATTTGAAATTGGATCTATAATTTCAAAGGAGAAAAATGAAAAAAATAGATATAGATAAGATAGAAAATGCTTTTAGAGATATATTAGATGCTTTAGGAGAAAATGTAAAAAGAGAAGGATTGGAAGATACACCAAAAAGAGTAGCACAAAGTTATACAGAACTTTTTTCTGGATTGCTTCAAAATCCTGAAGAGGTCCTTAAAAGAACATTTGAAGTGGAAAAAAATGATTTGATAATAGAAAAAAATATAGATTTCTATTCTATGTGTGAACATCATTTTCTTCCTATATTTGGTAAAATAGATATAGCATATATTCCAAATGGAAAAATAGTTGGATTTGGTGATATAATAAAAGTAATAGATATACTTTCTAAAAGACCTCAAATACAAGAAAGATTAGGAGCTCAAATAGCTGATGCAATATATGAAACTCTTAATTGTCAAGGGGTAATGATAGTCATAAAAGCTAAGCATATGTGTATGACTATGAGGGGAGAAAAGAGAGTAAACAGTGAGATAATAACCACTTCTTACAGAGGGGTATTTGAAGATGATGCTGTGAGAAGAATGGAGATTCTTTCACTGCTAAAATAAAATTTTATGGAGAATGTCATGGATAAAATATATATCAACAACCTTGAATTTATAGCATATCATGGAGTATTCCCAGAAGAAAAGAAACTGGGACAGAAGTTTCTGGTTTCAGCAGAGATGACAACATCAACAAGAGAAGCTGGGAAGACTGGTAATTTGAAAAAGTCTACTCATTATGGACTTGTAGCTAATGATATAGGAGAAATATTTACTGGGAAAAGCATAGATTTAATTGAAACTTGTGCTGAAGATATAGCAGAGATGATATTAAGTAAATATCCTTTGATTTCTGAAGTAAAAGTAACAGTGAAGAAACCTTGGGCACCTTTGCAGATGCATTTTGAAAATGTAGCTGTAGAGATAATAAGAAAAAGACATACTGTATATCTTTCTATTGGCTCAAATATGGGAGATAAGAAACAAAATATTCTTACTGCTGTAGAAAAGATAAAAGAACTTAAAAATACAAGTGTTACAAAAATAAGTACTATCATTGAAACAGAACCTTTTGGAGTAATGGAACAGGATGATTTTCTTAATGTCTGTCTTGAAGTAAAAACACTTCTATACCCTCATGAGCTTTTAGAAAAACTTTTGGGAATAGAAGAAGAGATGGGAAGAAAGAGAATAAAAAAATGGGGACCTAGAATTATTGATATAGATATACTCCTTTTTGATAAAGAAGTAATAGAAGAAGATGATTTGGCTGTACCTCATCCATGGATGTGTGATAGAAGCTTTGTACTTGACCCACTGTGTGAAATAGCTCCAAATGCAGTTCATCCTTTGGAGAAAAAAACAATCTTTAATCTAAAAAGAATTTTAGATGAAGCTGTAGATAAAGAAGAAAATGAAGTATTAAGTTAAAATAAAAAAGAGAGCTGTTCCAAGCTTAGAATAGCTCAATTATTATCACTAAAAAAGCTGACTTGAATTTTTTCATGTCAGCTTTTTCTATTAAAGTAAAAGTTAACAAAAACCTATAAAATAATTTATATTTTTTATTAAATAATGCTTTTTATATTTAAATTTTCTAATTCTTTTGAAATTAATAACGAATGTTCTTTTAAAAGATTTTTTATTTTTAAAATATCTTCTTGATTAGCTCTAAAAATTGGCAGACTGACACCCATAGCAGCATTTATTTTATTATTTATTATTATAGGAACAGCTATGCAGCATGCATCAGAAGTAACCTCTCCAAATTCTTCAGCGAATTTATTGATTTTAGCTTTTTTTACGATTTCAAGTAGTTCTTCTATATTTGTGACAGTATTTTCTGTAAATTGATTCATTCCATCAGAATATAAATTTCTTATTTCATCTTCTGAATACTCACAGAGAAGTACTCTTCCAAGCCCTGTACAATATAAAGGAAGATTTCTTCCAATAGAGGACATTAACTTTATAGGGAGAGAGCATTCAACTTTTGTTAAATAAAGAACTTCATTATTGTGATTTATTCCTATTTGACAAGTTTCATTACATTGGGCAACTATTGATCTCATATGGGATTTTATAATTTCAAGACCATTTACATTTTCTAAATAAGCTTGTCCTACCTGAAAAGTGGCTAAACCAATGGAATAAGTTTGAGAAATAGGATCTAAAACTAGAAATTCAAGTTCAACTAAGGTTTTTAAAATTGGAGATAAGGTGCTTTTAGGCATATTAGTTAATTTTGAAATGCTTGAAAAATTTAATTTATCAGAATTTTTAGCTATAATTTTTAAAATATTAGTGACTCTCTCTGTAGGATTATGTAATAAAGTTTCCATCTTTTCCTTCTTTCTTAAAAATAATTCTATTTAATATCTTAACAAAAAAAATAAGAAAAAGCTATTAAAATTTAAAGTCTAAAAATTTAGATAGAATTTTTGTATTTTTATAGGACTTAAAATCCATAATATGATAATAAAAAATTAAAATAATACTTGACTTATTAAAAAACTTAGAGTATATTTTATTTATACTTATTTACGAACTTGTTCGCAAATAAGAACAAAACTAAGAAATAAATTCAGAGGGGGCTCACAAATGAAAAAAATATTATTTGCAGGAAGTTTGCTGCTTATAGGGATGTTTATTGGATGTTCAAAGGAAAAAGAAACTGCAGCTGAAGAAAAAGTTAAAACTCAAGTTTTAAAAGTTGCTTTTAATCAATCAGAAAACCATCCTCAATATAAAGCATTAACAAAATTCAGCAATCAATTGGAAGAACAGACAAAAGGAGCTTATAAATTAGAAATATCTCCAAATGCTTTATTGGGAGATCAAAGAGCAACAGCTGAACTGGTGCAAAATGGAGTTATTCAAATGTCAGTAGTAGGGAATCCAGTTGTTGAAAGCTTTAATAAAGATTTTAGTGTTATAGGGCTGCCATATTTATATGATAATTTAGAGCATCAGAAAAAAGTTTTTTTATCAGATGTATTAGAACCATTATTTAAATCTGTTTCTTCAAGCGGATTTGAGGTAATAGGAGCATTTACAGCAGGAGCTAGATGTCTTTATACAGATAAACCAATGATGAAACCAGAGGATTTAAAAGGGTATAAATTTAGAGTGATGCAGTCAGATACAATGAAGAAAATGGTAGATTATATGGGAGGAATAGGAACTCCTATGGGGCAGGGAGAAGTTTATACAGCAGTTCAACAGGGAGTTATAGAAGGTGGAGAAAATAATGAAGTAACTTATGTAGATTTAAAACACTATGAAATAGCACCTTATTTTTCTTATACTAATCATTTGATGGTTCCAGATTTAATTATTATTAATGAAAAATTATATAATGGAATGTCTTCAGAAAATAGAAAAATATTTGATGATTTAATGAAACAAACTATTGAAAATGAATTTGAAGTATGGAATGAAAATGTGGAGGCAGCTAAAAAAATTGCAATAGAAAATGGAGCAAAATTTATTGAGGTAGATATTAAACCATTTCAAGAAAGAGTAAAACCTTTACAGGAAGAAGTGGCTAATTCTTCTGAACTGACTAAAGATATATATGCTAAAGTAAGAGAATTAGCAAAATAATCTTATTTAAGTAAGGAGATAAAATGATGAAAGCAATAAAAAATGTTCTTGATAAGATTATAGAAATTTTTTGTATCGCCATAATGGGAATAATGACACTGTTAGTAACATGGCAGGTTATAACTAGATATGTTTTTAATAAACCCAGTGTTTTTACAGAACAAACATCTCAATATTTATTTGTTTGGCTAGTAATGTATGGTTCAGCCTACGTTTTTGGAAAAAGAGAGCATATGCAGATTTCTTTTATAAGGGATATGGCACCTGAAAACATAAAAAGAATAATTGATGTTATTCAAGAAATAATAATATCAATATTTGTTTTGGGAGTAATGATATATGGAGGTTATTTTTCTTCTTTGAAGCAAATGACGCAGGTAGATGCAGTATTACAAATACCGATAGGGATTATTTATTCTGCAATTCCAATTAGTGGAGTCTTCATAGTCTTCTATGTAATATATAATATTAAGAAAATAATTTTTAATAAAGAAGAAGAATAAAAAAGGAGAAATTATGGATTTAGCTTTGCAAATAGGAATATTTATATTTGTTTCACTAGTGATCTTTTTAGCAATAGGAGTTCCAATAAGTATAAGTATAGGACTTTCTTCAACAATAGCTATGCTGGTTATACTGCCATTTGATGGGGCAATGGGAACATCTGCTCAAAGAGTATTTATTGGAACTAACTCTTTTTCATTATTGGCAATTCCATTTTTTATTCTAGCTGGAAATATAATGAATACTGGTGGAATTGCAATAAGGCTTATTAATTGTGCAAAACTTTTTGGAAGAAGATTCTATGGGCCACTGGCTCAGGCTAATGTTGTCGCAAATATGCTTTTTGGAGCTATAAGTGGTTCAGGAGTAGCTGCAGCTGCAGCAGTAGGGGGAACAATTTCTCCAATAGAAGAAAAAGAAGGATATGATAAAAGATTTAGTTCAGCAGTAAATATATCTTCAGCTCCAACAGGAATGCTAATTCCTCCAAGCAATACATTGATTGTATATTCAACAGTAGCAGGGAGCGTTTCAATTTCAGCTCTATTTATAGCAGGATATCTGCCTGGAATACTATGGGGATTGGGAGTAATGGCAGTTGCTGGAATTATGGCTAAAAAATTAAAATATAAATCAGAAGGAAATATAAATGTAAAACAAATAGTAAAAACAGTATTAGATGCTGTTCCAAGTTTATTATTAATAATAATTGTAATAGGAGGGATTTTAAAAGGAGTATTTACAGCAACAGAGGGTTCAGCCATAGCTGTTGTATATTCGTTGATTCTTTCTTTGGTATACAGAGAAATGAAACTTAGTGATTTACCTAAAATATTTTTAAGTTCTGCTCAAATGACAGCAATAGTAATATTTATGATAGGGGTCTCATCTATAATGTCATGGGTAATGGCTTTTGCAAATATACCTCAAAAAATAGCTGAATTGCTTTTAGGAGTAACTGACAGTAAAATAATAATATTGATAATTATGAATATAATACTTTTATTGATAGGAACATTTATGGATCCTACACCTGCAGTTTTAATATTTACTCCAATTTTTTTACCAATAGTAGAAAGATTTGGAATGACACCTGTTCATTTTGGAATAATGCTTGTATTTAACTTATGTATAGGAACAATAACACCACCAGTTGGACCGATTTTATTTACAGGATGCAAGGTAGGACGAGTTAGTATTGAGGAGGTATTTAAATGGCTGCTGCCATTTTATGCAGTAACAATCCTTATATTATTTTTGGTAACTTTTATACCAGGATTTTCATTGATATTACCACAGGCATTTGGATTGATAAAATAATAAAGTTAAATTAAAATATAAAATTATATATTGGAGGAGGAGAAATGGAAATTCGTTATGCTTCAAGCAATAAAGATGCAAAAGATTATGATACAGAGAGATTGAGAGAGGAATACTTAATAGAAGATTTATTTACATCAGATAATATAAAATTAGTATATTCACATATAGATAGAATTATAGTAGGAGGAGCTTGTCCTCATGGAGATGTATTAAAACTGGAAGGAAGCAAGGAATTAGGTTCTAACTTTTTCTTAGAAAGAAGAGAACTTGGAATTATCAATGTAGGAGGAGCTGGAGTAGTTGTTTTAGATGGAGAAGAATTTTCATTGAATAATAAAGATGCTATGTATGTAAGCATGGGTACTAAAGAAGTATTCTTTAAATCTGTAGACTGTGAAAATCCTGCAAAATTTTATCTAAACTCAGCACCTGCACACCATAAATATTCAACAGTAAAAATAAGTTTAGAAGATGCTAGAAAAGTAAAGCTAGGAAGTATAGAGACTTCAAATAAAAGAACAATAAATCAATATATTCACCCAGATGTATGTCAATCTTGCCAATTAGTTATGGGAATGACAATGTTGGAAGATGGGTCAGTATGGAATAGTATGCCAACTCATACTCATGATAGAAGAATGGAAGTATATTTTTATTTTGATATGAAAGAAGATACAAGAATATTTCATTTGATGGGTGAACCCAAAGAAACAAGACATATTGTAATGAAAAATGAAGAAGCAGTAATATCACCATCTTGGTCAATTCATAGTGGCGTAGGAACAGCAAGCTATACATTTATCTGGGGAATGGTAGGAGAAAATCAAACATTTACAGATATGGATCACGTAGCAATGGAAGATATAAGATAAAGGCAGAATATATATTTTATTAGGAGGCAAAAAATGTTAAGCGAATTTTCAATGGACTTTTTCTCTTTGAAAGGAAAAATAGTAATTGTAACAGGAGGGAATACAGGACTAGGACAGGCATATGTTGTGGCATTTGCTAAAGCAGGAGCAGATTTATTTGTTACTACTTATGATAGAGAATGGGAAGAAACAAGAAAACTTGTAGAGGCTGAAGGAAGAAAAATTCATTTTTTTCAAGCAGATTTAACAGAGAGAGCTCAAGTTAGTGCAGCAGTAGAGGAATGTATGAAGGTCTATGGGAAAATAGATATATTAGTAAATAATGCAGGAACTATAAGAAGAGCTCCTTTGCTGGAATATAAAGATTCTGACTGGGAAGCAGTAATGAATATTAATCTGAATGCAGTTTACTATATGAGTCAGGATGTAGCTAAAATAATGGCAAAACAAGAAAGTGGAAAAATAATAAATGTAGCTTCAATGCTTTCATTTCAAGGTGGAAAATTTGTACCTCCATATACTGCAAGTAAGCATGGAGTTGCTGGTTTGACTAAGGCTTTTGCTAATGAACTTGCTTGTAAAAATATTCAGGTAAATGCAATAGCTCCTGGGTATATAAAAACAGCAAATACAGCACCTATAAGAGCAGATGAAAAAAGAAATGCTGAAATACTAAGTAGAATACCAGCAGATAAATGGGCAGAACCATCTGATTTAATGGGGGCAATAGTATTTTTAGCAAGCAGAGCTTCAGATTATATAAATGGGCATATATTAGCTGTAGATGGTGGCTGGCTAGTTAGATAAAATTAAAAAAAGAGTAGTCTCATTAAGATTACTCTTTTTTATTTATCTATTTCAATATTTCTATTACTTCATCTATATTTTTTTGCCCAAAGAAAATATCTTTGTCATTAATTATCATAGCTGGAACACTCATAATATCATACTTTTCTTTGAAATCTGGGAATGTAAATACATCAATAACCTCTACATTTACATTCTTGTTTTCTATAGCTATCTTCTGTGCTGCCTGAACAGTTTCTGGACACTTAGTACAGCTGAGTGATATACCTATTTTTATACTTACAGGAGAAGAGATATTTTTAATATTCTTCATAGTATTATCAGATATTTTTTGACCTGGACCTGCAATATTGTACATAGCAAGAATAAAAGAATTCAATTCATGTCCACTAGGAAGAGAAGAGAATTTTATTCCAGAGAAATAGCCATTTTTATCTAAAATAGCTATTGTAGGAAATCTGTCTGCTTTAATTTTCTTTTCAAATTCAGGATTTTCTCCTTTTTCAAAAGAAGTGAATTTCAGCTTATTTGAAACAGAACATATTTCTTTTACCATAGCTTCAATCATTGAAGATTTTTCCACAGTAGAATCTTTTATAACAACAAGTTCAATATTGTTTTCAAATCTTGAAACAATATCTCCAAGCTGTTCTTTCAGACTGCTGTCAAGTAATTCTACATCTTTAATTTGAGCTTGAGAAGTATTTTCATTTTCTTTCTCCTCTTTTACTAATCCAAGTTTTTCTCTCAAATCATGTACATATTTTTCAATATTTACAGCAGCAACAGCACCATCTGATACAGCAGTTACAAGTTGTCTAAGCTTTTTAGGTCTGATATCTCCAGCTGCATATACACCTTTTACATTAGTTTGTAAATCTCCATCAGTAGGAATAAATCCATATTGATCAAGCTCTATGTGATTTTTGAAAAGTTTACTTTGAGGCTCATATCCTACAAAGATAAATATTCCAAAAGATTTTCCATCTTTAGCTTTATACTCAGATATTTCTCCAGTTATATTGTTTTTAAATACAGCACTTCTTAACTGAATATCTCCTTTAGCTTCAAGAAGTTCAGTGTTGAATCTCACTTCTATTTTAGGGTGATTTAAAACCTTTTCAGCTATTGATTTAGCACAAGTAAATTCAGGTTCTCTTGCAATTATAGTAACTTTTGTAGCATATTTTGTAAGAAATATAGCTTCTTCAGCAGCAGCAAAGCCAGCTCCTACCACGAAAACTTCCATTCCAGTAAAAAATTCTCCATCACAAGTAGCACAATATGCTACACCTCTTCCAGTATATTCTTCTTCTCCTGGGAAATTCAGTTTTCTAGGAGAAGCACCAGTAGCAAGTACTATTGAAAGAGCTTTATATTCACCAGAAGATGTTTTTATAGTTTTTATATCTTGGGAAAAATCCATATCTTTTACTTCATCAGAAACAAATTCTACTCCAAAGTTTTCAGCTTGTTTTTTCAGCTGAGTTCCAAATTCACTTCCTGATATTTCAGTTATTCCAGGGTAATTAACTATTTCATTAGTCAAACATATTTGTCCCCCAGCTTTATCCTTTTCTATGATAAGAACATCTAACATAGCTCTTCCAGCATATATACCTGTAGATAATCCAGAAGGACCTCCACCTATTACTATTAAATCATAAATTTTTTCCATATTTTTTCCTTTCTATTATTAAAAAATTATATCTAAAAAAAGAGGAGACTTCTGAATAAATCTCTATCAGTCTTCCTCTTTTATATTTTTAAAGTTTTCCAACAAGGTCAATAGTTGGTTTTATAGTGTCACTACCAGGCTTCCATTTTGCAGGACAAACTTCTCCATGCTCAGCTACAAATTTAGCAGCTTGAAGTTTTCTAAGTAGTTCTCCAGCTTCTCTTCCGATACCATTATCATGTACTTCATAAGCAACGATAACTCCTTCTGGATTGATGATAAAGCTTCCTCTTAAAGCTAAACCTTCTTCTTCTATCATAACTTCAAAATCTCTAGCTAATTTTCCAGTAGGATCAGCAAGCATAGGATATTGAACTTTTTTTATTCTATCTGATGTATCATGCCATGCTTTATGTACGAAGTGAGTATCTGTAGAAACTGAATATACTTCACATCCTTCAGATTTAAATTGTTCATAATGTTCTGCCAGATCCTCAAGCTCTGTAGGACATACAAATGTGAAATCAGCTGGATAAAATACCACTGCTGCCCATTTCCCTTTCATAGATTCATTAGTTATTTCTTTAAAGTCTCCCATATGGTAGGCCATTGTTTTAAATTCTGATACTTTTTTACCAATTAACGACATAATTTTCTTCCTCCTTAATTAATTTGAATTACTTTATTTTGTAATTACTTTTAATTTGTAATTATTATATTTTGATTATATAATTAATTACTTGCTATGTCAAGAATTTTTTTAGTATTTTCTTGTTTTTATTTTCTACATATATTAAAATCTATGTATAAAGTTATTTTTACTTGAAAAATTTATAGCAAAAGAAAGGAGAAAAATGTTACTTAAATGCAGAGAAAAAAGTATTGAGCTAGGAAAAAGAACACTAATAATGGGGATTCTTAATGTAACACCAGATTCTTTTTCAGATGGTGGGAAATATACAAATATAGAAACAGCTGTAAAACAGGCTGCAAAATTAATAAAAGATGGAGCTGATATAATAGATATAGGTGGTGAGTCAACAAGACCAGGGCATGAGCAGATATCAGTGGAAGAGGAAATAATGAGAGTGGTTCCTGTAATAGAAAGAATAAATTCTGAATTGGATACAATAATTTCTATAGATACATATAAGCATGAAGTAGCAGAAGCAGCTTTAAAAGCTGGTGCACATATACTAAATGATATATGGGGATTACAATATGACGACGGAGAAATGGCTGCTCTTGCAAAGAAATATGATGTTCCATTGATAGCTATGCATAATCAAAATAATAAGGTATATGAGGAAGATATAATTTTAAGTATGAGAAAATTTTTTCAAAAGACACATGAGATAGCAAAAAAATTTGATATAAGTAGGGAAAAAATAATACTTGATCCAGGAATAGGTTTTGGAAAGGATATAAATTTAAATTTAGAGGTTTTAGGTAGAATGGGAGAATTAAGAGATATGGGAAGAATACTTTTAGGTACTTCCAGAAAAAGATTTATTGGAACAATTTTAAATGATGCTCCTGTAGATCAGAGAGTGGAAGGAACTATTGCTACAACTGTAATAGGAATAGAAAAAGGAGCAGATATAGTCAGAGTACATGATGTGCTTGAAAACAAAAGGGCTGCTATGGTAGCAGATAGAATAATAAGAAGATAAAATAAAAGTGGATATTCTAAAAAGTATTATATTTTAGTTTATCCACTTTTTTAGTTATTTTATTTTTTTTATCATATCAAAAGAACAGACTAAAGTTACAGATATTTTAAAATCCTGAGTTATTGAAATAGGAATAGGAGCTTCACTTTTACCTGATGACTCAGCACTTTTGCTTTTTAGATTAAAGTTTGCAATTCTGTTTTCAACTCTGTTTACAGAGGCACCTTTATTTTCATAGATATTTCTAAGGTCTCCAAGTTGACTGTTTCCAGTTTTAGTAAGTATTTTAGCTTGATTAACAGCATCTTCCATGGCTATTTCATAAGCTTTTAATTTTGCCTCTTTTTTAGTTTTTTCTGATACTCCATAAACTATATCACCAATATATTTTATATCAGTAGGTTCAATTTTTTTTAGAACTCCTCCAATATCAGTAGAGATATCAAATTTTACTTTTATTTCATGATTTACACTTGCTGTTTGAGAAACCATTGATTTAGAAGCTGTATTAGCAGTATATCTTGTTGTTGCTATATTTTCTGGTTTTACTCCAATAGAGATAAGATAATCTTTAAATTCTTTAATAGTTTTAGCATTTTCTTCAGAAGCTTTTACTTTGCTGTCTTTATCATTTCCAAAAGCTACTGAGCTTTCTTCAGTTTTAAGCCCAAAGTTCATTATAAAAAATTCTGGATTGAGATTAACTGTTCCCTCTCCAACAATGTCATTTAATCTGCCTATAATAACATATTCACCTTTATATTGCTCTTTTTCTATTTCATATTTTAATTTTTCTAATTGATACAATGAGTTATTATCCTCTCCATAAGCAGTATAACTTATGATAATCAATAATAAGAATAAATATTTTTTCAGCATTAACAACCTCCCTCTATTCTATAATTAAACTATCTTTTGCATCTTCTATATCCAATAATATTTTGATATTATCCAGAAGACATTTTCTTTTTTCTTCAAGAGTATTATAACGTGCATATTCTTGAGAAAAATAGATTTTTTGAGATTTAACTTTAGATAAAAGTTCAATTACATCTCCAACATAGTATTCATCTTTTATTTCTTCTAATTCTAAAAAATTTAAATTGAAAAATTTCTCAAGTTCATAAAATATATTTTCTAATTCATATTCTTGAAGAGTTTTTTCCGATTTTAAAACTTCTTTTTGAAGAATTAAATTTTCTCTAAATCCATATTTAAAACTGTATGCCATAATCATACCTCCAATCAGTGCTTTATAAGATTATACTTTGTTTTGCAAGGGGCAGTCAATCATATTATTTTCTCAGAAGTGATTTCTTTCTAAAATTGTAAGATAATTTACAAAAAATAAAATTTACCTAATAGACATTTTATTTTTGCTATATGAAATCAATAAAAGAAATCACAAGAATAAAAAAATCAGATATGATATACTTAAGTAAATATATTAAACTAAAAGGAGGAAAATATGGAATGTAAAAGAATTGAAGAAAAATTAAAAAAATTGATAGAATTAGATAAAGAATTTTCTATTTTTGGTTCAAATTCACATGGATATGTAATTAATTCAAAGTTTACAGGAGAAGAACTTCAAAAGTTTGAAAAAAGAAATAAAATAACTTTGCCAGAGGAATACAAAGAGTATTTAAAAAATGTGGGAAATGGAGGGGCAGGACCTTTTTATGGCTTACTTGAATTAGAAGAAAATGATAATAATTCTATAGATTTATCTATGGAATTTCCATATACATATAAAGAACCTCTGAATTTATTTGATGTATATGAAAGTATGGATGAAATAGATGATGATAATGAGGAAGAACAGGAAATATTTTTAAATGAAATATATGAGAAATCTGTAAGAGGAATAATTTTTCTTGCTCATGAAGGATGTGGGATGTATAGTGTACTTGTTGTAAAAGGGACAGAATATGGAAATATATGGTATTTTGATTTTGCTAATGATGCTGGTGTTTATCCATTGACAAGCCCAAAAACAGGAAAAAGCATGAAATTCTTTGAATGGCTGGAATTGTGGATTGATAAATCTTTAGCACATATAGAAAAAGAAGAAGAGGAACTTAGAGGATATGCTTTTTTTATAAAAGATGTAGAGAAAGAAGATTAGAAAATAAACAGGCAGTTATAATTTTTATAACTGCCTGTTTATAAATTAGTTCAATGTAATTTTATTGAAATTAAGATTGGCTTGCTGTTTCAGCATCAACAGTCTTATTAAGAGTTTCCTCAGTTTTTTGAAGAGCTTTTTCTTTAAGTTCATCTAATTTTTTAGAAGCAGCCTCTTTAGTTTCATCAATTTTTTGATCAGCTTTCTCAGCATTTTCTTTAACAGAAGTTTTAGCATCTTCAACTTTTTGGTCAGCTTTATTTTTTAATTCTTCAGCTTTTTGAGTAGTTTCAGTTTTAATTTCTTCTACCTTTTTAGAAGCAGCATCCTTAGTTTCTTCTACTTTTTGAGTTGCTTCGTTCTTTAATTCTTCAGCTTTTTGAGTAGTTTCAGTTTTAATTTCCTCTACTTTTTTAGAAGCTGCCTCTTTAGTTTCGTCGATTTTTTGATCAATTTCTTCTGCTTTTTTATTAGTTTCTTCTTTAACTTCTTCAGCCTTTCTATTAGCTTCAGTTTTAACTTCTTCTACTTTTTGAGCAGCCTCAGTTTTTGCACTTTCTATAGTTTTTTCACCACAACCAGTTAATAGAACAGTAGTTAAAAGTGCTAATGTAAAAATAGATATTTTTTTCATGTTTAATTCCTCCTTATTTTTGTATATATTATTTATTACAAGTGGACTATTATATTTCCTTTAAAAAATAGATGTTTTTATTAAAGAAAATGTTTTTTATTTTGTAATCATATTTTATTTTTTTAAGATTTAAGATATAAAAAAACAAACATGGAAAATTGAAAAAATTTGATGAAAAAATTAAAATTGTAAATAAAGAATAATATTTAAAAGGAAAGAAAATACTAAAAAAATGGGAGTCTTTTTTTAGAAAATATGATATAATAAAAAGCAATAACTATTTTATGGTATAGGGGTAAAATTGAGCAATAAGTTGAATTTGATAAAATTTGAAATTATAAAAAATATTAATTTATAGTAAGAAATTAAAGAAGATTTTATTGGTAAAACTATTCAGAATATATCATTAGAAAATAAATTTTCTAAAATAAAAATATATGTTAAAATAAAAAAAAGAGTTTAATGAATAAAAGAATAAAAATATCAATGAGTATTCTTTATGATATTTAGGATAATAAATAAGTAAATAATAAAAAAATAATATAGATAGGTTCTTGAAAAAGGAGGATCATGAAAATTGAAAAAAATATAAAAACAGAAACAATGGGAAAAAAGAAAGCAAAGGTAAAAAGATATCGGTTTATGGACAGTAAATATAAAAAAGAAGATTATGATTTTATTGAGAAATACTTTAAAATCTTAAAAAAGAAATATAAAACAAATGGAAAAGTTATAGTAAAGTTATTCGAATTTTATGAAAAACATATAGCTGTTCAAAATAAAGATGAAAAATAATGGTAAAGATGAAGATTATTATCTAAAATTATAAAAGGAATGGTAATATATGAAAGATAAAGCTAAAGAAACAGTAAAAACAGAAGCCAAACCGAGAAAAAAAGCTGTATCAAAGACAAATACTGGTTCTAAAACTAAGACTAAAACTACTGAAAAAACTAAAACTCCAATGAAGATGGGGAGGAAAAAAACTGTTACAGAAGAAAGGGTATACAGAGCACTTGGATGTCGTTTTACAGCAGAAGAATTTAAATATGTAGAAAAAATGATAAAAAAAGTCCTGCCTATATATAAAAATAAGAATAAAATGTTGTTAGCACTTACAAGAGAGTTTATAAGCAGTCCTTTAAATGATGAAATATTAAATAAGAACAAAAAAATATTTTTAGGAAAATGGGCAACTATATTTGGAAGCTATGATATAAGAAAAGTGTTAATAGTATATCTTCAATTGACAAAAAGGCTTTTTATAGCACCTACAAGAAGGCTTAACAAGTATCCTTTTATAGATCTTGAAATGTTAGATATGGAAGGAAAGAGAGTTGGAATTATTGTTAAAATTGACAATGATTTAATTGATTTAGAAGCTATAGATAAAATGAAGAAAAAAATAAAAATATATTTATTTACAACTAATGAAGAAAAACAGGAATTAGGAGATAGAGATATAGAATGTATTTTTTTAAAAAATGTTTTTGAACTTATGGAAAAATACCAATTTCTTCTGCCTTCTTCTATAGTAAAAAAATTCAAACGTTTAGAGGAATTAGAATAATTAAGCATCAAAAATAGAAGATAAGTTGCAAGAACCATGAAAGCTGATTTACAGAAAAAGTAAAAAGGTTGAAAAAATTTAAGTTTTTCAACCTTTTTTATTTATTTCATATTAGAAAGATATTCTCTTATTATTTCCATAAGGTAATCTGTACCTCTTTCTCCCATGAATGGAAGATGTGTTGCTATCTGTGTTTTACTAGGATAAGGGAAACTTATGCATACTTTAGTATTAGAATTATTGCAGATATTTAGAGAAATTTCATCTCCAAATACAAGTTGCCCATTGATAGCTTTAAGAACATTGATTTTATCTTTTTCTTTTTTATAAGAAATTATATTTTCACTATCTGCATCAATATTTTTTAAAGAATGATTACAGATTTTTTTATCTATCATAAAACCAAACTCTCTACAAAAATCACTAAATCCTACAATAGTATCATAATCACCAATTATTGACGCTGCAGGCTGTGTTCTCATACGTGTTGCCATCATCATTCTGGACATATCTTTAACATCTTTTATTTTTTCTTCAAGTTGTTTTTTAAATGAAACTTCAATTTTTTTAGATAATAATATGGATATTTTATCAACCCATACTAATGTTCCATTATATCCATATGGGCACTGATATATGTATGGTGTACCAAATTTTTCTTTTAATAATTTTGCTGCTGGAAGTGCCTCTTTTCTAAGAACAATATTCAAAGCAGCTTCTCCCATTTTTTTTAAATCATCTATCCCAGCTTCAAGCCCAAGAACTGTACCATTTTCCATAGTGAAAGCTCTTTTCATTAAATCTTTTATTTCCCAGACATCTGATCTTATTCTATAAGATGCAGCTGAAGCTCCAAGGATATTATATTTATCAGAGTTTTTAAATGAATTTTCAGAAAGAACAAACTCTTTAATAAATAATGTATATGTATTTTCCAATCCCATAGTATAATCTCCACCAAATCCACCATCATCAAAGCAGATAAGTTTTGCTTTAACCTTATCCTGCATATATGTACAGACTCCTTTTATATCAGTTCCTATTACTGCAATCACAGCTGATGCCACTATAAATATAACTTCTGGGTGATAGCTTTCATCTACTTCAACTATTGCTTTTTCTAATCTTGATACATCTCCCATAATTATATCATCTTCACTTATATGAGTAGTGAATAATGAATTTTCTAAGTCTATATTAAAAGAACCATAGAATCCAGCACCAAAATGAGTAGTCCCAGCTGGGCCATATTCTAAAACAACTGAATTTTTTATAGGCATTAAACTCCATATTACTGCCATTCTATTTGATGGAGTAGGATAAGTTCTACATAAGCTCATTTATATTCCCTCCTTTTAAGTGTTTTGAATCTTTATTAGCTTTTGAAATAGTTTCCAATACCATAGTATTTACTTCAAATCCTAATATGTTGTAAGCATTAGTTAATATAACTGGTACTACTCCATATTTTCTCATTTCAGATGAATTACCAGCTCCTATACTTATATCAGGTTTCAATACACTATAAAGATACTTGAGAGGACCTATATTGGCAGCTCTTGTTACAAAAGGATCTGCTTTTTCAAGAATAATTTTTAAATGTGGATCATCTTCTGATGGAATATCAGAAGTCTGAATTAAAATAGGATCAAGACCTAATTCAATCAAATATGAATGAAATTCATAAGTTGATAAAGCAGTATTTCCGCTGAAGTATTTTAGATTTTTCATAGAACTTTTTATATTTTTTTCTTTTTCTTTAGATAATTTATATAGAGTTTCTATTTCCTCAGGGAGAGGTTTTTTTAATAATTGAAATAATTCTTTGTAGGAATTATAAATATTTTCAGGAGTTGACATTCTTTCAAACATTATATATGGAATATCAAATTTCTTTTTCATTTTTTTAGCAAGAGGAATTCCAATAGGATGAACTACAATATTTACTTTGGCAGAAGGAGCAGTTTTTATCTGTTCAAAAGTACATTGTCCAGGTAATTGCAGCCCCTTTAGGACTCCAGCTTCTTTTAATATTCTATATAGTTCTGATTTATTGAAATCACCAAGGCGTTGTCCAAGAACATTGATACTACCATTACATTCTTGCTTTTCCATAAGATTGATACATACAGTCATAGTATCTTGTATTCCAGGAAGATGATCATCAGTTTTAAAATTTTCTGCATGAACAACTTTTACAGGGAAATTATATTTTTCTTCAAAAACTTCAGCTAAAGAATCAATATCATCTCCAATAACTTCTACTACACAGGTAGTAACTAAAAAAACCGTTTTAGGTTGGTATTCTTCCACTAATTCTTCAAATGCTTCTTCCAATTTTTCTTTACAGCCAAAAGAGACATCATGTCCATCTAAGACAAGAGATACTATATTTCCTTCTGATCCACCAGAAGCACCTACAGCTCCAGTCATGCCAACACCACGCATTCTGCTTGTAGCCATTTTAGTGTAGTAGGTACATTCATCAGGACCTATAACCATCATTATTGCATCTTCTATCTCTTTTATTGTAAGCATAGCTCCCATAAGTGGACAATGATATCCTGGAAACAGTGCGTTGCTTAAGGGTTCGACATCTTTAATCTTCCTTACATCTCTTAATTTTTTTAGGCTTTCAGCCATTTTTATTCCATCCATCTTTTATCTCCATCTTTTATATTTTAATATTCCTGAGCTAATACATATTCTGCTAGTTGTTGATATACTTTCTGCATTTCTGATTGAGAGAATGCTTCAAATACAGTACCACCAATGCTTTCTGCTTTTTGTATTTCGGATGATCTAGGAATATATTGAACAATTTTTGTATCAATTTCCTTTACAGCTTCTTCTACAATAGCCACTTCATTTTCAATATTTTTAGAGTTCAGTATAAGTCCATTTAATTTAGCATAGCCACGTTTACCAAAGCCTCGAATTGCCATAGCTATGTTATTGGCAGCATATAAAGACATCATTTCACCTGAGCTGACTATATAAACTTCTCTGGCGTAGCCTCCTCTTATAGGCATTGCAAATCCTCCACAGACAACATCTCCCAATACATCATAAATAACAATATCAGGTTTATATTTTTCAAAAGCTTCAAGTTCTTCTAATTTTTCAAAAGCAGATATTATTCCTCTTCCAGCACATCCTACACCAGGAGTAGGGCCTCCTGCTTCAACGCAGAGGACTCCGCCAAATCCTTCATAAACTATATCTTCCAGTTCTAAATCTTCTCCTTTTTCTTTTATCATTTCTAAGACTGTTGGAATTCTTTTTCCCTTCATAAGATTTTTGGTTGAATCTGACTTAGGGTCACACCCTATCTGCATTACTTTTTTCCCCATTATAGCAAGAGCTGCCGACAAATTAGATGTTGTAGTAGATTTCCCTATCCCCCCTTTTCCATATATTGCTATTTTTCTTATATTATCCATTCTCAATTGCTCCTTTAAAAATTTTTTAATTATCAATACTTTATATTATACACTGCTAAAAATATTTTATAAAGCAAAATATTTTATAATTAAACTATAAAATTTTTATCATGTTAATGAGAAAAAGTCAAGTATAGAAGTAGTGATTTATAAATAAGTTTTATGGGAAATAGCTCATGTAGAATAGAAAAATATTGATGTTTGAAAATCTGTATTTATTTTTTGTTTTAAAATGCAATAAATAAAAAGAAGTAAAGAGAAAATAATTAAGAAATATATATATAAAAATATTTGTAAATATGATTTTTAATTAATCGAAATAAAATTATATATACTTAAATAATTTATTTTAAATTTTAATAATATGAAGAGGAGCAGAGAATAAAAAAAATAAATATATGAGTAAAATATAAATTTTAAGAAAGAAAAATAAGGTATAAAAAATAGCTATAATTACAATAGAAAAGAAGAAATAATTAAATAAAAAACACCCTCCATCTTAGTTATTTAAGACAGAGAGTGTAGTTATACAGGGAATTTTTTTATTTTAAAATAATGAGTCTACTATTGGAAATATGGCAGCACCTATAAGACTTGAATTTTCTTCGAAAGAAGAAAAAGTTATAGTTTCTTTTCCACGATAGAAAATATGCTCACTATATATTTCTTCTAGAAGTTTTTCTTTAATATATTTTTGCTGCTGGCATATTTTACCTGAAATTATAAGTTTTTCTGGATTGGAAAAAAATAACAGATTTTTAATACCAATAGCAAGGTATTTTATATATTCAGCTAATATTTTTTTACCTTCTTTAGTTTCCAAATATTCATCTTGGAAAATGTTTTCATATTTTTTTATTTTTTTAAATACTTTATGAAATTCTTCAACCAAAGCATGATTTGAAACATATGCCCCCCAGCAACCTTTTGAACCACAATCACAGGCTTTTCCTTCTGGATTGACAATCATATGGTGCATTCTTCCTGCTTTGAAATGAAAATCATTTTGATTTTTTTCTCTAGTAAAAGAGCTTATTCCAACATAATCATTAATAGTAAGAGCTGTGAAATTCGATAAAAGTGAATTTTCACTTAAAAAGGCTTCAGCAATTGCAGAAAGATTTGATTCATTTTCTACAAGAACAGGAATATCAAATCTTTTTTTTATTTTTTCAATTATGGAAATATCAGTTTTATTTTTGGAATTAAATTCTATAAACTTCCCTTCTTCATTTACTATTCCAGGAACAGATATTCCTATTCCAATAATACTTTTAAAAACAGATTTGGATAGTCTGCTTAAAAAGAATTCTAATTCTTCCATTAAGGCATCTGTAATAGAAAGACCACCTTTTTGAAGTGTCTTAGAGTGCTTTTTAATAACAATACCTTTAGCATTTGTAAGGACCATTTTAATTTTTTCCTCTGAAATCTGTACCCCTACAGAATGGCAGAAAAAATCATTGAAGGAGTATTCTCTGGCTTTTCTACCTACTCCACTACCTACCTTGTCCTCTTCAATTATGATATTTTTCTCCAGAAAAAAAGTTATTATTCTTTTTACTGTAGGAAAACTCATATCCATCTTTTCTGCAACTTCATTAATAACAAAATTGTGATTAGAGTTGAAAACATATTCAAAGATTTTGTTTTCATTGTTTTCTTTAATGTTTTTTTGATACATAACGACTCCCCCTTTATATTCCCCCGGTAAAATAACTATAATTTATTATATAATATTTGTCTGCAAAAGCAAAACAATAGTTTATAAATTTATCATTTTATTTTAAAAATGAATTCTGTAATGAAAAATCAAAGTTATATATTTAATATATTTGAGTTTTTTTTGTTTGAATAGTATATTTTAAAATATGATAAAAATATTTTAAAAAGATATTTTTTAAAAATAAAATTGTATATTTTTGAAGAAAATACTAAGAATTTTGAACTTCAAGGAGGAAAATAAATGGGGAAGATTGAAAAAAAAGGAAGGAATGCAGATGTAAAAAATATAACAGCATTGGATAAAATTTTAAACTGTTTTGAAGTAATTGGAAATAAACTTCCAGATCCAGTATCTATATTTTTAATATTATGTATAGCAATATTAATAATATCTTTTGTCTGCAGCAAGGCTGGAGTTGCAGTTGAACATCCACTCACTCATAATATGATAACTGCTGAAAATTTATTGAATAAGGAGAATTTAAAACAAATACTTATGAGTATGGTAACAGTTTTTCAAACTTATCCACCTTTAGGGGTAGTATTAGTGGCAATGATAGGAATAGGGCTTGCAGATAAAAGTGGATTTTTAGAAAGTCTTCTTACTGTTGTAGTAAAAAAGGTACCAAGCAATTTAATATATTTTACAGTTGTAATAATGGGATTGATATTTACTGGAATAGGAGATGCAGGATTTATTGTACTTCCACCTTTAGCAGCTTTAATATTTCTTAATCTTGGAAAAAATCCAATTGTTGGAATGCTGCTTTCATTTGCAGGGGCAGCAATAGGTTTTTGTTCAGGATTATTTGTAAGTTTGAATGATATACTTCTTACATCTTTTACTATACCAGCCACCCAGCTTTTGTCACCAACTTTTACTAAGAGTCCAGCTATGACACTTTATTTTAATATAACAAATTCAATACTTCAGATATTTGTTATAGCATGGGTAACGGTTAAATTTGTAGAGCCAAGATTTCCTGCTCCTGAGAAAAAATTAGGAGAAAATGAAGAGAAAGAAATATTGGAAGTTGAAAGAAAAGGACTTAGATATGCTGGTATTTCTTTTTTAATATATGCAGTATTGATTATATTTTTAGCAGTTGGGAAGGGAGCTTTTTTGAAAGATGATGCAGGTTCTCTTGTATCGACTAAATCTCCATTGATGGCTGGACTTATTCCTATAATGGCACTTGCATTTTTTATACCAGGTCTTGTTTTTGGAAAAATTACTGGAAAAATAAAAAGTGATAAAGATGTTGTAAGGATGATATCACAGACTTTGGGGGAAATGGGTGGATATATATTTATAGTATTTATTTCAGCTCAATTTTTAAGCCTTTTTTCTAAAAGTAATCTAGGAATAATTATGGCAATAAAAGGAGCTGATGGGATAAGAGGATTAGGACTTGAAGGAATGCCATTATTGGTGGCATACATTCTTTTAGTTGCCTTTATAAATATATTTATAGGAAGTGCATCAGCTAAATGGGCTATTCTTTCTCCAGTATTTGTTCCAATGTTTATGCTGCTGGGATATGACCCTTCACTTACACAAATGGCATATAGAATAGGAGATGCTTCTACAAATATGCTTTCACCACTGTTCCCATATTTACCATTAGTATTGGCAGTGGCAAGAAAATATGATAAAAATTTTGGTATAGGAACTCTAATTGCAAATATGATTCCTTATTCACTAATAACACTTATAGTAAGCATTCTTCTTCTTGCAGTGTTCTTTACTTGTGGACTACCATTTGGACTATAATATAAAATATCAGGAGGAAATATAATGAAAGAAAAAATTGAACAGCTGGCAGAAAAACATTTAGGAAGAATAATGGAAGTAAGGAGAGAACTTCATAGATTTCCTGAGTTGGGATTTAAAGAATTTAAAACAGCAGAGATAATAAAAAAGGAATTAGATAGAATAGGGATTCCATATGACAGTGGAATAGCTGTAACAGGTATAGTTGGCCTTATAAAAGGAAAAAAGGATGGAAAAACAGTTCTGTTGAGAGCGGATATAGATGCACTGCCTATTGATGAAGAGAGCAATTGTGAATTTAAATCTGAAATAGCAGGGAATATGCATGCCTGTGGACATGATGGACATGCAGCAGGACTTTTGGGAGCAGCAATGATTTTAAATGAATTGAAAGACGAAATATCAGGTAATATAAAACTTGTATTTCAGCCAGCAGAGGAGGGACCAGGTGGAGCTGATCCTATGATTAAAGCTGGAATACTTGAGAATCCAAAAGTAGATGCAGCATTTGGATGTCATATTTGGCCAGCGTATAAAGCAGGACAAATATTAGTAAAAGATGGGGATATGATGTCACATACAACTTCTTTTGATATAATGATACAAGGAGTAGGAGGACATGGATCACAGCCAGAAAAAACTGTAGACCCAATTATAATAGGAAGCCAGATAGTAACAAATTTTCAAAATATAATGAGCAGAAATATATCTACACTTAAACCTGCAGTGTTATCATGTTGTAGTATAAAGGCAGGAGAAACATATAATGTAATTCCAGATAAGCTGACTATAAAAGGAACTATAAGGACATTTGATGAAGAATTGACAAATGAGATTGTTGAGAGAATGGAATGTATTATAAAAGGGATTACAAGCTCTTATGGAGCTTCTTATGTATTTGATGTAAATAGAATGTACCCAGCAGTAAAAAATAATCATGAGATGTTTGAGTTTTCAAAGGAAACATTAGGAAAAGTAGTAGGAGAGGAAAATATAATAGTAATGAAGGAACCTCTTATGGGGTCAGAAGATTTCTCGTATTTTGGAAAAAAAATACCCTCTAATTTTTTCTTAGTGGGAGTAAGAGATACTCAAGAGGATATTGAGGCTATGCTTCATCATCCAAAATTATTGTGGAATGAAAAACATTTAAAGATAAGTGCAAAAGCTCTTTCACAACTGGCAGTAGATTTTTTAAATAAATAGAATAAATTAAGATGTAAAAAAAGCTGAGTAAAACATTTTTTTAAATGTTACTCAGCTTTTTTTATCTCTTCAATTAATTAAAATATTTATTCTTTGCTTATTTTTTTAGATTCTCTGAATTTCACTGTTTTTCTTGGATAAATCTTCATAGGTTCTTTAGTTACCGGATTGGCTATTACTCTTGGTTTTCTTTCCTTTACTTCAAATGTTCCTATATTTCTAAAAATCAATGAATGGCTTTTCTGCAAAGCCTCCTGCATTGTTTCAAGAAATACTTCTATTTCTTTCAGTGCCTTTCTTGCTGATATTTCCCCTTTGCTTGTTTCAATGTATACTTTTGCTAATTCTCTCTTATTCATCAGTACCAGCTCCATTTACTATATCCTGCAAGCCCGCTCCTGCTCTGAATCTTATCTTCTTTTTAGCTTTTGTATAACCAGATTTATTTATTTTAGTTATCATTATTTTTCTTGGTTTTACCTCTTTTTCTTCAAATGTTCCCCAATTTTTAAAGGTTACCTTTTCCCCTTTATCCAGAACTTTTAGCAGTGTATTCCAGAATAAGTCTATCTTTTCTTTTACTTCCTGCTGATTCTTTAGTCCATTTCTCTTTTTATAGAATCTTATAAATTCCCCTTCTGTCATAACTTCCCCCTGTTATTTCCACTAGAACTTATAACCCAGCCCTGCTCCAACTATCCATTCACCTTCAGTTTTATTCTTTCCAGATTGATTATGTGAATCTCTTTCTATTGCATAGCTTCCTTTTACATCAAACAAGATTCCATTTTCCAGTTCAAGTGCATATTTAGCATTCAATCCTAAGCTATGTTCATTCTTGTGGGCAACTAATATATCAAAGTCGCTTCCACCTTTAAATCTTCCTGTGATATATTCCTCATCTGCTCCATCAAGTATTTTTGTATAGCTTGCTCCAATTGATAATGTACTCTTTCCTTTTTCATGTGGTATCACTTTTTTAAGATCTATTCCCATTTTTCCAACTGTGTAGTCAAATGATTGTGAATCTGTTTCTATTGCTAAAGTTTTATTTCCCTCATCTGCTCCATCCTGTTTTACATATGTATATGACAGTGTTCCATAAGGTTCTAAGTATAGATTATCTCCAATATTAAGTGAATATCTTCCATTCAGATAAATATCATAAGTCAAATCATTGTAGCTTGAAGAATAGCTTCTTGTTTCTGTAATTTCTCTTCCTGCTGCTGTTCTGTCTGCATCATAATCTCCATACTGGAATCCTGCTCCTGCTGTTACTTTTAGATTTCCAAGATACTTCTTAGCATATCCTCCAATATACAGCGCATCTCCATCAACTTTTGAGCCATTAGACAAGTCAGATTTAAACTTGTTTCCTCCAACTGCCACTCCAGCTTTAAAGTCATCAGATACTCCATACTCTCCAAGCATATATGCTCCTGTGATTTTTGTATCAGAATCTATATCAGAACTTCCTATATCATAAGTATAGTATCCTTTTCCATAGTATGTATCTTTAGTTCCTCCATCTATATGAGTAAGTCCGCCGTATATCATCCATTTTCCTGTATCTGCTTTAAATGAATTTTCAGTAGCTATATCTCTGAACATTCCCATTGATTTTCTTGATAGTTCAGAAGAATATGAGTATGGATTTCCTGCATAGATATCATTTAAGTATCCCATAAAAGATGAGAATTTTTCATCAGTATCTACATTAAATTCTTTTACACCATCTACAACCCTCATACTTTGATATATTTTATTTAATTTCCCATAATTTGTATATTCAGGTGTTGTTGGTGACAGTGGAAGTGTAGATTTAGTTTCAACTGTTATTGTTGAAGAACCAGGAGTTTTTCTAATAGAATGTAAATATGAAGTTGTATCTAAAGTAAATAAATCTCTATATTCTATGTCTGGATTTTCCACTCCATATATTCCATCTCCAAGATTCATTCCCATATCTATTGTACTTCCATCAGATACTCCATTAAGCGCAAGAAGAAGTTTTCCACCATCTGAATCTATTGTTCCACTACTATTTCCATTGGAAAGTGCATGTTTATTACTATTTGTTCCATCTATTCTTAATACAAGCTCCCCATTTTTACCAATATTAATCTTATCTGCTCCTGTAATTTCAGAAGTTTCAAATGCAGTTACTTTTTGATTTATATTTATTTCTTCCACATTTGATATTTTATGGAAAAGATTTATATTATCATTTCCCACTGCTCTGGCAATAGCTGAACCAAAATAAAGAGTATCAGTTCCTGTTCCACCATCTATATCTCCATTGATTTGAGTGGAATTTCCAATAGATAAAGTATCATCTCCATCTTCTAAATCAACTTTTCCATTGATAAAAGAATTTCCAGATATATTTACTGTATTAGCTCCTGAATCTCCAGAAATAACAGGAGTAGTTTTATCTAAGCCCCCACCATTGATTGTTACATCTGTACCAGTAAATGAAGCTCCATCTTTAACTGTAACAGCAGTTTTATAGGCATTAATAATTCCGCCATTAAGTGAAAAATTCTTATCTGCTTCTATTGTCACTGTTCCACTATTTACACCAGCACCATTGATAATAGTATCTGAAATACTTTGGTCGCTTGTATATACATCATATGAATCTACTGCACCAGATGATACTGTGCTTCCTAAATTATCTCTTAATTGAGTATTCACTATAGAATATATTCCTGTACTTCCTCCAGTTCCTGAAGCAATAGAAGTGATATCTCCACTTCCATCAAGAGTTATAGCCATTCCCTGTTCTTTTAGAGTGTTTACTGTTCCGCCACCTTCAATTTTGACTGGTGTCTGTCCTATTACAAGTCCATAATTGCTATATTTATCAATCTTTGAACTAGAATCTCCTTTAATATATATTCCATTTTGACTTCCCATTATAACACCAGAATTCGAAATTGATTCTATTATTGATGAATCAGAATTAGAATAAGAATAAATTCCATATCCTTGATTACCACCATTTCCGCTAATTATTCCATAATTCGTTATGTTGCCTACTTTGTTCTTTGCAGTAGAACTAGCAGCACCAGAACTAGAATAAATTCCATTTCCTGGATAACTTCCACTATTATTTCCACTAATTATTCCATTATTGATTATATCACCTATTTTATTCTCTATGGGGAAAAGATAAAAACTATAAGAACTAGAATAAATTCCATTTCCGCTACTACTACCAAGACCATTTCCACTAATTATTCCATTATTGATTATATCACCTATTTTACTCTCATTACCATTAGAATAAATTCCATTTCCTGAACTCTCTCCACGACCAGTAGTACTACCAGTTATAGTTCCACTATTTATTATATTTCCTATTGTATTAGCTCCTTTTTCAGAATAAGAATAAATTCCATTTCCTGATTTATCTCCACCAGTACTGCTCCCACTTATATTTCCACTATTCACTATATTTACTTTAATATTATTTGCATTTACTGTATCATCTATTTTTACAGTTTCAGTTATATCTGTTCCTTCTGGTATTGTCCAGGTAAATTTACCAGCAGGATTTTTTGTTACTGTTCCTATATTAGTTCCTGAATCATCTTGTACAATAAGAGTTGAAGCTGCAGTATCATATTTTATCGTAACATCTCCAAATGCAAAACTGTTTCCCAGTAAAAAAGCTACTACCACTCCCATTGTTATTCTATTCTTTCCCTTGAGATATCTTTTTAAAGCTTTCTCCATTTCTTTAATCATATTTTCCTCTCCCCCTTTGATATTTTTTACTTCAAATTCAACTTTTTTTACATTTATAATAATCTCAAATTCAGTAAAATTGATAATTGTTCTCTTATATGTATAAAAGCGAACATAAAATAGTCGTAATTACTTTATTTACAGGGGGTCATTTTTTTAAGGATATTTTCCCTAAAAATATTTTTATCTTGACTTTATCAATTTTAGAGATTATAATTGATAAAGTTAAAACATGTAAAAGTTCGCCTTTATACATTAAAGAGAACTTTTATTGCTTTTATAGTATTAAAGAGTATTTTCTTTAGTGTATTAATTCTTGTATTGTTTCATCGATTCTTTTTCTATTCCTGTCATTCTCTCCTCTATTCTTTTTATTCCATCAGTTAGTGTTCTTATATTTTCTGTTCTGAATTTCTCTGCATACAGTCTTTCTTTTTCACAATCTCTCTTGTCCAGTTTTTTGTCAAACAGTGAAAGTATATACTTGTGATATGCCAATAAAAAAGTTCCTGTTGTAGCTATTATCTTGAAAAACAGTTCTGTATTACTGTTCATTTTTTTATTTTTGGGTAAAAAAAAGACTGCAGCTTCTGCCACAGCCTTTTCCCTGATTAAGCTTCTGTTATGCCCCTGTATGTGTATTATTTATATCTTCTATTCTTTTATTATCTTCTAATAAAAACTATCTTCTGATGGCTCTAAAAATTCGGGAACGGTTTTATCAGGAATGGTGTTCTCGTCATTGATTTTTTGTTCAGTGGTAAATTTTTTCATAAAAAAGTCTGAAGCTTATTTTAATATTAAAACTGTCTTTTTATAAAAAATCATCTGCCAAAACAAAAAATCACCCACAAGGTGAATTTCCCTCATGGATGATGTTTTTTTTTACTAAAATATTTTTTTATTTATGTGAATTTAATTCCAAGCTAGTATAAGCTTTGCACAACATTTTTAAATTCTACTTACATGAATTTAGTCTTATTAAGTTTTTTATCCCTTTTATTCTATTATTTTTCTTTTGTCTGCTCCAATAGAGGTCGATTAATTTCGACCTCTTTACTTTTTTCTTAGGAAATTATAATTTGATAAATTTGTTAAAAAAATAAAAAATGTTAATTATTTTGTATTCATATTAGATATATTAATTGAATAAGATTAAAATTGACAGCACAAAAAAGCTGATTGTTAATCAGCTTTTTAGCGATATTCTTTCCAGCAAATGGAGCCTGTATGTATATTAAAATATGATATTTTTTTAACTTTCATTCTGGTATTACATTTAAAACAATAAAAAGGATTTACTCCAAAAGTTTTCCATATTTCAAGTTGATAAAAAGTAAAATTGGAATATTTAGAGACATATTTTCTCATGAATTTCATGATGTTTTTAAGTTCTGATTTAATATTTCTAGAATAGATTCCAAAGCGCCTAATCATTTTGAAATGTTTAGGGGGAATGTGAATAATTAATTTGGAAAGAAATGTTTCCGCATCTAAAGTAAGTTCAATTCTTTGTTTATCATCAGCAAGACTTTCATAATAGAAAGTAACCTTATTATCATAGAAATCAATAATTTTATATTCTGCGATAGGAGCTCTTGATAGATATCTGCCAATATATTTAATTGCATGAATATTATTATTTAAATCATTTTTTGCAACATTGAAAAAGAATCTTGTATTTTTGCGATAAAGGTAGTTAGCAGCAGCATAAGCTTTAGCTTTAATTTCAGGCTTGTCATAATTTCCAGATTTAACAATATCAATAACCATTTTTTTCCATTGTCCAGCAATGGAATTGACATGAAAATATTTTTTTTCAAGAAATTGGTAGTTTTTATTGAATCCACCTAAAGTAACAATAGCATGAATATGAGGATTCCATTTAAGATCGCGTCCAAAGGTATGAATAACAGTAATCAATCCATAATGAATGATATCTGAGTTAGTAAAGTATTTAGAGGAATATTTTGAAATTTTATGAATTCTTTGATTTTTTGCTTTAATGTTATGAAATTGATATTTAAAAACATCATTAACAGCATAAGCAAGCTTAGTTAAAAGGTCTCTATCATAGAAGAAAAACATTCTAAGTTCTTCAGGAATAGTAAAAAGGACACTTCTATGTTTAACATCAATAAGAGAAGTGGAAGTTTTTTCAGTTCAAACAGCAGAATAACGTTTACCGCAGGAAGGACAAAATCTAGATTTACAAGTAACTTTAATTTTATGCGCCTCATGACAATTAGGGCATTGAAGAGAGAGAAAAGATTTATCAATAGAACAAGCTAAGAATTTTTGAATAGTCTGTTTAACATCCTCAAAATGTTCATTTTTAAAATATTTCTTGATTTTACCTAAAAGATTTGTTATATTGATTTTAGAGATAATATGTTTGATTTGCATGAATGTCTCCTTTGTATAATTAGGGTGGTAACTATATTATACAAAAAAGAGAGCTGAGTAAAACATTTTTTTAAATGTTACTCAGCTTTTTTTATATAAATTAAAATATTTTTTATTTAAAAATTATTTTATATCTATTTCTGAAATACTTTCTTCAAAGCTTTTATCTAAAGGAAGTATCTGATATTTTGTCTTTGAAAAATCTATTTTTTTTAAATCTATTTTTCTTATTTGGCTATTGTGCATAGTTTTATAATAAAATTCTTTATCATTTATATTACATACTGATGTCCATTGAGTTGCACTTAAGAGATTATCAGGTATGTTTTCTTTGTGCTCCAAAGGATATTCAGCTCCAATAGGGATATCAAAATTATTTAGAATATGGAAAGCCTCTTGTATTCCTTCTAAGGAAGTATTTGCAGGTTTCATTGTATTTAAATAATAAAAAGCTCTGATGAATCTTGAAGGAGGTGTTATGTCTCCTGGCAGGCCTAAAGCTCCAGTTCCAGCTCCAAATGAAAATATTTTGTGATTGTTCATAGTATAATCTTTTGCATTTCCTGAATAAAGATTAATATAATTATTTAAATTTTTTAAATGCCACTCATAATCAGGGGAATTTGTTAAAACTCCTATTTCGTTATCATATATCTTAACCTCTCCATTATTAATTATTTCAAGAACTATATTTTTTCCAGAAGCATCTGCAATTCTCCAGTGTGCTGTAGGTAAAGGAAGACCATTTTTATCATTTCCTATATTTACCACCTTAATTTTTTTTAGTCCTTCTTTTACTTCATCAACAGTTGAAAAATTAGAAAGTATCCAAGTCACTAGCTGCATATCTGTTACAGATTCTTTTGAAATTTTTTCATTGTATTTTGTAAGGCTTCCATAATGTGGAAAATAAAAAAGTCCTGCATTGAGTCCAGCTTCATTAATACCTTCTCCTATAAATAAATCTGAGATAATGGCAATTCCAACAAAACCATATTTTGCTTTCCATTTGTGCCCATTCATTTTTCCATCAGGAGTTAAAGATTGAAACTCTTTTTCTTTAGGTGATATGACAATCTCACTATTTAAATCTCCCTCTCCATACTCTATTGTTCTGGCTTGAATCATTTTATCAGTATTAGTTTTTATAGTTACTCCTGTACAGGCATAAGAAAATGTAGAAATCAGCATAAAAATAATTCCAAGTATTACAATACTTATTCTCATAATTTCCTCCTTGATATATTTATAAAGTATTTTTCATAATTAAAATGTATAAAATAATATATTTATTATATCATTTTTTTATTATTAAAAAAAGACACACTTTTAATAATACTTAATCATTAAAAGTGTGCCTTGAAATAATTTTTGTAAAATTTTAATTTAATATCTGTTCTATATTAAATTTTAAAATTTTCATAAATTTCATTTGTTCGGTCTTCATCTATTCCAATATATTTTAATGTTTGCTCTGCTGAAGAATGATTGAGAATAGACATCACTACTGCTATATCAAGAGTACCTTTATAAACCCTATGTCCCCAAGTCTTTCTTAGAGAATGAGTTCCAATGGGATAACTGATATTTAAATCTTTTTTTGCTTTGTTTAGGTATTTAGAAATGCCAACATTAGAAAGAGGTTTATCATATAATTCTTTTACATATTTTCTATTTAAGGATTTAAATAAAAATCCTTTTTCTGAGGAATAACCTAATCCTTCATAATATTCCTTTAAATCTCTAATTGCTTTTTGGCAGACTAAATTAAATTTTATTTTTCGTATTTTTTTTGTTTTCTTCTCTCTTAATTTTATTGTATAATCAGGGTTTATATTTTCAAACTTTAATTTGGAAAGATCAGAAATTCTCAATCCAACATTTACTCCTATATTTATTAAAGAAAGTATTACTACTTTTTTATTATTTTTAAAATAGTTTCTTATTTGTACTAAATCATCAGAATTTATGTATCTAACTTCTTGCCCTCTTTTATCCATTTTAACTCTCCTTAGTAAATTCAGTATTCTATGTCAAAGTCTTTCAAAAGCTTTTGGAAAAGTTACTTAAATATTTAAAGAAAATTTTTAAAAATTCCATGGATATTTTTTTTTAATATAAAACAACTTAAGTTAAATATTACTATATTCAAATTAAAAATTCAAGTTTATTTTTATCATATATATTGGACTAGATTAATTTTAGTGAAAATTGAAATTATATAAAAAAATAAAATTTATTTATATATTTTTGAAGAAAAAAATATTGAACGCAGTCGATACTATTTTATTACTTGAAAAATAAAGAATAAATATAAATTTATTATGTTGTAAAAGTGTTCTAATTATGATAATATTTATTGGATTTTATTAGATATATAAAAAGAAATATAAAAATATACTATTTATATTGATAAAATTTTGTAGAATTATAGGAAATTATCGTTTTTTTATATGTTGATATAATATGTAGCATTTGAAAAATCAAGAACTAATTTTATGAAATTTATTCTAAAAAATAATATAATTTTTTTTGATAATATTCTTTAAAATTATTAATAATAATTTATATCAAGCTATTTTTTACAGATAAAAATATAAAAAAAATATCCATAAAATAGAACTTAAAAATTAGAATTTACCTGTATTATTAAAAAAGATAAAATAAAGTATAATAATACTATTAAAACTTAAAAAGTTTTATTCTGAATATAAGTTTTAATTTATGATCTGGGAGGAAAATTTTGAAAGAAAAAATTAAAGTTGCAGTTCCTGAGTTCGTATTAAAGACTTTAAAGGAAGATCAAAAACATTTTGACATAACAAAAGAAAAACTTTGTAATGAAATTTTGTTGAAATTCTCAAGAGAAAATTTAAATTGTTATTGTGATATTCAATTTAATAAAAATGAATATCTTCAATTTAACTTAAATAAGACAAATAAAATTTACTATGAAGAATTGAGCAAAAAAATAGATGGAAAAAATGATTCAGAAAAAATCAGAAAAATTTTTTCTGAATATGCTGTTCTTCAACCATTTGTTAGAGAATCTATTTTATTTTGGGAAAAAATTATATGCATAAACTCTTTTGAAAAAAATAAAAAAAGTTTAAAAGTTTGTACAAATGGAGAAATATATGAAGGGAAAGTAGAAAAAATATTTATAGATGAGGAAAAAGGGTATTTAATGGCAAAAATAAATAAACATAATCATTATGTGAGCGAAATAAAGATTTTAAATTAAAAATACCTTAAAACATAAAGTAAGGTTTATATATTTTCAATATTAATAAAAGGGAGGATTTATGAAGAAAGCAATTATAGGTGTTTTTCTTTTAGCTAACTTAGGAACAGTTCTTTATTCACAGGAAATAAGTGAAAAAGAGGGAATGAAAGTTCTTGAGGAAATAAGAAAAGAAATTCGTATGGAAGAAAAAGAAAAGGAAAGAGCTGCTAAAGAAGCAGAAAAAATCAAAGCAGCAGAGGAAAAAGCCAGAATAGCTGCTGAAAAAGCAGAGGAGAAAAAAGGAAAGAAAATAATTGAAGACATTAGAAGAAATATGAATGAATCTCTTGAGGAAAAAGTATTCAGAAGTGAAAACAATCCAGAAGCAAGAATGGCAGCAGCAGGAGAAGCTTTTAAAATAGGAAAGGAAAGAATGGTATTTTTAAAGGCAGAAGAAGAGGAAATTATGAAGCTAGAAGAGGTTTTAGGAATAGAGCCAGATGAAAACAGAGCATTTTTAAGTCAGAAATTTGATGAAGTAAATGATAAGTTTAACTCAAATAATAATGAAGTAGAACTTCTTTTGCTTGAAAATGAAAAACTTAAAGAATACTTGAGTAGACTAGATAGAATGGAACAGAAGGTAAAAGTAGGAAACTAAGGGGAGAAGATATATGAAAAAAAATGATATTGAAAAATCTCTAAAAAGATTTTTAAAGAGAAAGGTAAGTTATTCTTTATCGCTTTTAATAGCTTTTATGATAACAGGCGGGATATCTTTAGGTGCAGGAATAACAGCAGAAGAGATACAGGAAACTAAAAATGAGCTTTTAACTAGAATTCAGACAGAGCGCGAAGAAATAAAAAGAAAAATAGCAGAAAATGAAAGATTAATAAAAGAATATAATTCGGACTTTGTAGAACTTGTAAGAAAGGGAGATTTTTACTCTAAGCCCTTGATGCCAAGTACACAAGTTTTTTTCAGTTATCAGTATTTAGATAATGGAAAGATGAAAGATGTAACAGACAAGGAATTTGCAAAAACTATTGATGCAGTTAATAAATATTATGGAACATCAAACGGCAGCAGTTTACTGAAAGCTACAGGAAATATAGGAAAAGATAAAGTGATGGCTGGAAATGGAGTGGTAGTTGATAATGAAGTCTTTAGAGAGACAATAGAAGTGGGAGCCAATATAAAACCTGTTGAACCAGTATTACCAACGATCAATCCAAATGTATCAGTAAATGTATCAGCACCAGTGGTGAATCTTGGTGCATTGCCAGGAACAGTAAGTCCTGTAGTGCCATCAATATCAACAGTAACAGCACCATCAATAACACCACCAACAGCACCAGGAAGTTTGAGTGTAAATGTGTCAACACCATCAGCAGTTGGTAAAATCTCAGTGAGTGCCCCAACAGTAACAACACCAGCAACACCAGCAGAAAAAAATATAACAGTAAGTGCCCCAACAGCACCTGAAGGATATGAACCAACAATGATAATTCTTCCAACAGCACCTTCGCTGCCAGTAATAGTTCCAATAAATGTTTCATCCCCATCAATAGCAGGAAGTGGAGCAAATCCAAGTGTACAATACTTTTGGTGGAATGGAAATAATGGAGTAATATCTCAAATAAGTTTAAAATCTGGAGAATACATCATAAGTGGAAATTCAGGAAATTATAGTGTAGGAGTAACGGATTATGATGCTGAAGCATTTCCTGGAACAACTCCTCAAGGAACTAAACCAACAGAAAATAAAATTTATAATGTTTCTCAACAATTTTTTCATACTTTATTAAATGTACCGTATTCATATTACGGAGAAAATACAAAAATAATTTTTAATTCAAATAATGCTAAACTTATTGATCTTGAAACTGAAGGAACTGTAAATGGAAATTTAGACAATAGAGTAGCAGAAGGACTGATAACTTCAATAACACGTGATAGATTGAGAGGGTATCAGACGTATACAGGAATAAAAGGAGAAGATGAAACAGAACTTTTATTTGTTAATAAAGGTGAAGTAGAAATAAATGGAACAGGGTCAGCATATTTTTTTACAACATCACATACTAATGGAAATTATAGAACTAATTATTTGGATAATGAAGGAACAATTACTGTTGATGGAGACAGATCTATTGTATATATGCATTCTCCTGATACAAGTCAGTCCAAAGCATATATTTATTCAAATGGACCAACTGGAAAAATATATGTAGATGGAATAGGAGCTTCATTGATGCAGTGGGCTTACTCAAATTTATCTCATAACAGGGCTGCATTTGTAAATGAAGGAATTGTTGAGATAAGAGGAGCGGAAGCAATTGCTTTATATATGTCAAATAATAGTGTTTTTGACAATAGACATGCAGCATATATAAAAAAACCAATCGAATTATTAGGAGATAAAAGTGTTGGTTTAGTTGCACAAAATACTAATATAACAAATGAAAAAAATCTAGTAAAATTTAATATTGGGAACAAAAAACAAACCATATTAAAAGGAAATTCAACAACTGATATTTTTATTAATCCTGATGGTACTATAAGAAGAAATGATCCTAATTTAGTAGAACAAGCCATTGGAATACTGATGGATAATTCAAGTACAACAAAAACAGCAGCCCAGATAGAAATAGGTGAATATTCATATGGTGGAATAGGAATATTTGGAAAAAATGGAACAATTGAAATTTTAAAACCATATGGAGCTCCAGCAGAAAACAGCAGTATAAAAATATCTGGCGGAGAAGGAAATATTGGAATAATTGCTCAAGGTGGAGATGTAAAGTTTGAGGGAGATATTTTAATAGAAAGCGGAAAAAACAATCAAGTAGCAATTGCCCAAAATGGAAAAACAATAACAATAAATGGTAATGTGACAGCTGGAGATAATACTAAGAAAATTGAGAATACTGTTGCCTTATATGCTAAAGACAGCGGAACAGTAATAAATATAGCAAAAGATAAATTGAGTTTGAATTTATCAGGAAATAGCACAGGTATATTTGCAACAAATCAGGGAAGTATTATAGCAGACAGAACTTCTTTGACACTTTCTCAGCCTGATGGTAATGGGAATATTCCAGAACCAATTACTCCAGTAGATATATATGTAGAAGGAAAAATACAAGCTGATGGAAGTACAACAGGACTGGGAATTTATACAAGTGATGGAGGAAAAATCAGTGTTAAAAACACATATGTAAAAGTAAAAGATGGGTCTGTTGGTATAGCTTCAGTTGGTGCAGGGTCAAAAATTGATATAACAAATGGAATTGTAGATTATGAAGGAAGTGGATATGCTGTCTATACTTCAAATGGAGGAACTGTTGATTTAACAGATGGAGAAATAATTCTGAGAGGAAAAGCTACAGCTCTTGAGTTAGATTTAAGTACCCCTTCTTCTAATCCGATAACTTTGACTGGAGCTAAAATTGTAGTAATGTCTAATGATGCAGTAGGAGTTAATCTTAAAAATATAGGAACTTTAAATATAGGAACACTTAAAGAGGATATAGAAAACAAATTAGGAAATGGAGTAGATATAGTTGCTGGAACAGATGGAACTCAAGTATTTGATAAGTACAAGATAGCAGCTGTAGATGGAGGAACTTTAAACATTAATGCCAATATGGATAAATCAGATACTAATACAAGTTCAACAGGGTTTTTTTACTATAGAAGATTTTTAGGACAAAGACTTAATCTGAATGTTTTAGCTGATATAGAAGTAAAATCAGAAATTAACAGTTCTGATGCAGCAGCGTATTTTAAAGGACAGGTAGTAGGACTTGAAATGAATTCAAGTAAATCAGCAGCAAGTGCAGCAGATGCCCAGATAAATCTTGCAGCAGGTTCTAAAGTAATAGCAGACAGAACAGATGCAGGTGCAGGAGCTATAGGGCTATATATGAACTTTGGAGCAGTAGACTTGAAAGCAGGTTCTAAAATAGAAGTGGAAAAAATAACTTCTGGAGGAAATACATCAAATGATGGAGCTGTAGGAATTTATGCAGTAAATGGAAGTACAGTGTCAAATGCAGGAGATATAGAAGTAGGAGGAAATCAATCTATAGGTATTTTAGGAATGGCATATAGAGAAGATTCTTCAAAAAATATAATAGTGAATGAGTTTGGAACTGGAGGCATTTTTGCTGAACAAGGGAAAGTAACTATTGCAAATACAGGGAATATTGCCCTTGATGGAACAGGAACAATAGGTATTTATGCAGATAACAATAACACTGTTGGAGCAGTAACTGATACAAAAGTAAGTAATACAGGAAATATAACAGTAGGAAATTCAAATGATTCTGCTGCAGCTATAGGAATCTATGGAAAAAAAGCCACAATTGCAAATCAGGGAAATATAACAGTAGGAAGTGGCGGAGTAGCTATCTATGCAGCAGAAGGAAGTAATGTTACAAAACTTGGAACATTAAATCTTGGCTCAGACGGAATAGGAGTAATGGTTGATGGAACATCAACTATTACAGCTAACAGTGTCACTTTAACAAGTACAGGGGCAGATATTAATGGGAAAACAGGTATTTTCTATAAAGGAAGTGGAACTGATACTAAAAGCATAAATATAAATATAAATGCATCAGACTTTGTAAAAGGGACAGCAGTATATGCAGAAAATATGAATATTACTTCTTCAGGAGGTTTAAATGTAGGAACAGAAGGAATAGGTATTTTTGTAAAGGGAACTTCTGCTAATACAGGGACAAATGCAGGAACTATTGATCTTACATCTGGAAAAACAGGTGCAGTAGGTATGTATACTAAAACTGCTAATATCGTTAATGATATAGCTGGAATTATTGAAGTAAGAGATTCTTCTCAAATAGGTATGTATGCAGAGGGAGCTAATAATAAAGCTAGCAATATAGGAACAATTAACCTGAATGCAGATAGTTCTACTGGTATCTATGTAAAATCTGGTGCAACAGCTGAACTTAATGGAAATATAGCATTTACTGGGAAATCAAGTGTAGGAGTTTTTGCAGAAAATGCAACAGTAAACTTTAAAAATAATTTGACTTTTACAAATAATAATGAAAATAAAAATATTTATGTTTATGGTAAAGATGCTGCTGTAGGAATAGATTCTGGAAAAATTGTAACAGTAGATGGAATGGGAATTCCAGCAACAACAGGAAATAAGACTGTAGGAATATATCTTGAAAATGAAACTACTGGAAATACATTTACAAGTAATACAACAGGACAGCTTATTGTCCAAAATGAAGCAGTAGGAATCTATTCTAAAGGGAATAATACTTTGAATGTAAACGTAACAGCTAATGGAGCAAAGACAACAGGAGTATTTATAGATGGAAATTCTACTATAGCAGGAACAGTAACCGTAAAAGGAACTGCATCTGCAGGAGCGATTGGAGTATATGGAAGTGATGGTGCTGTAACTATAGGCGTTGGAGGACTTACTCTTAACACAGATGCAGATAAAGGAACTGGAATGTATCTTGTTGATGGAGCCTATGCAGCAGGAGAAAAAATTACTGTGAACAATACAGCTGCTGTTGATAACATAGGAGTATATTACAGTAAGGGAACTGCTTCAGGGATTGTAACAAATGGGGCTGAAATTGAACTTACAGGAACTAAAAGCATAGGAATATATGCAGCTGATGGAATAAACCTTGTTAATAGTAAAGATGTAACATCAACAGGAGTGGGAACAAACAATAATATAGCTTCGTATGTAGGAGGAAATTCAACACTTACTTCAAATGGAAATATAACTATGGCAGGGGCAGATAATATAGGGATATATACTGGAAAAGGAACTGGAGTAAATAGTGGAATTATTGATATAAGTGGGGCAACAGGAACATCATCAGCAGGAATGGTGGCTAAAACTGATACTGCAACAGATACAGCTTCAGTAGAAAATATAGGAGAAATAAAAACAGGATCTAATCTTGGAATGTACATAGCAGGAAGTGGAACAAGTTCTGGGAAGAATACAGGAAGTATAACAGTTTCAGGAACAGGTACAGGAGTATATGTAGATGGTTCAGGAAACAGCTTTAATGGAGCTGGAGGAAGCATCACATCAGATGCAGTTGGAATCTATCTGAAAGATACAACAGCAGGAACTGTAACTAATACAGGTACTTTAAATATAGCTTCAGGAGGAGTTGGAGTATTTGGAGAAAATGCAGATATTGACTTTGCAGTAAATGTTTCAGGAACAGGAGCAGTAGGAGTTGCAGCTAAAGGAAATTCAGTAATTTCAGGAAATATTAAAACAGGACAGGGTTCTGTTGGAGCATTCCTTCTTAATGATACAGTAACATTTAATGGAGCAGTTATAGAAACAGGAGCAAGTATTCCAGAGTCATCTCCAGGAGCAAGTGATGCTAAAACATCAGTAGGAATACTTTTTGATACAGGAATAACAGGTACATATACTATGAATAATGTAACTGTAAATGCAAAAGATGGAGTAGGAATATATTTAAATGGAACAGGAATGACTCTTAACCACAATGGAAATATAACAACTGAAAATGGAATAGGAATATATGTAAAAAGTGGAACTTCTTTGACAACAGGTACATCAGTTATGAATATTAATGGAGGAACTGGAGTATATGTAGCTGGAGGAACTGCTAACCTAGGAACAACAGGAAATCTTACATTTAATTTTGGAACTGGCGGAGGAATAGGAGTTTACAATAATGGAGGAACTCTTGTTCTTGGAAATAATATAACTGCAGCAGGTTCAGGTTCACTTGCGGCAACATCAAATGGTGACTTAACTTCATCTGGAAATTTAAGTATAGGTGAAGGAGGAACAGGACTTCTTGGAACATATGACAGTGGAACTACAGCACCAAAAAATATAACAAATAATGGAGGAACAATAAGCGCTCATACTGGAGGAATAGGTCTTGCAGCTATAACACCTGGAACAAGCACCCCAACAGGAACAATTACAATAAATAATACGGGGATAATTAATGCAGAGGGAATATCAACTGGAGCTGTTCCTTCACCTTCTATTGGAATTTATACAAATATAGCTGAAGTAGTAAATACAGGAACTATTAATGTAGGAACAAGTGGAATAGGGATTTATAGCGCTGACAGTGGAAGATCAGTACAAAATGATACAATGACTATGACAGGAACTGATGGAATAGGAGTATATCTTAAAGGCACTGCTGGAGGACTTGTATCAAATAATATAACTTCAGGAAGTTCAAGAAATACAGGAGTAGTTCTTGAAGGAGTAACATCAAATATAAATGCAGGAACTATCATCTTAGGAGATGAAAGTGTAGGAGTGATGGTAGTATCAGGAACAACTTCTGCAATTGATGGAACTATTAAAGTAGGAGTTTCAAGTTCTAATAAAAGTGCAATAGGATTAGTAGTAAAAGGTGGTTCTAATGTAACGTTGGCAGGAACAGCATCAATCACAGCTGGAAAAGGCGGAATAGGAGTATATGCTGAAGGAGCAGCAGTTACAGTTTTAAACACAGGAAATATATCAGTAGGAACAGATGGAATATATATGTATTCTAAAGGTTCTGCTCTGACTTTCACAGGAGATATAACAGCTGATAATCAAATAGGAATAGTAGCAGATGGAGGAAGCGTAACTGCAAGTGGAAGCTCAGCTATAACAGCTAAAAATGGTGGAATAGGAGCATATATAAAAAATGCAGCACCAACATTTGGAACAACAGCAATTACAGTTCAAAGTGGAATTGCAGAAACAGATTCCAGTCCAGCAAAATATTCTGTAGGAATTTATTATGATGGTGTAGCATCAATAGGAGCAATGCCAACAGTTACACAAACAGGAAATTATACAATAGGCAGAATATTAAATAATTCAGCTGGAAGTGCATCTGGGGGAATTTCTATAGGAAGTTCTGGAAGCAATCAGGTAGGAGTAATGGCAAAAGGAAACTCTAATCTAACAGTGACAGGTGGAGTAGCTGTAACAGGAGGAAACAGTAATATTGGCGTATATGGAGAAAGCAGTGTAATAACAGTGACTGGAGATATATCAGCTGCTTTAGCAGCTTCATTGACAAATTCATCAATAGGGGTATTTTTAGATAAAGGTTCATCATATACAGGAACTGCAGGAAACGTTTCAGCAGGAAATAACAGTATTGGAATCTATGGAAAAAATATGACTGGTGGAACAATTTCACAAAGCGGAACAACCATGAATGTAGGAAGTAATGGAGCAGGTATTTATGGAGAAGGAAATGGAAATATCAACTTGTCAATGGGCACAATAACTCTAAGTGATAAAAATTCTATTGGTGTATATGCTAAGGGACTAAATTCAGCAGTGACAGGAAATATGACTATTGGAACAAATACAAGTATAGGAATAGTAAGTGAAGGAAATGGAAATGTAACATATACAGGGAATATGACAATAGCTGATAAAATAAAAACAGGTTCTGTAGGAATATACAAACTTGGAGGAACAGCGCCATCAACAATCACATCATCAGGGAACTGGTCAGTAGGAAACAGCGGATATGGAATTTATTTAAAAGGTCAGGGAACAACAGTTAATAACAGCGCAGATATGACACTAGGAATGTCAGCAGTGGGAATATTCTCAAGTGGAGTAGATGTAATTAATAATACAGGAAATATAGTTGTAGGAGAAACAGATGTAAAAGGTGATCATGATAAGATAGAAAATCACCTTAACTCAATAGGAATCTATGCAACTGCAGGAACTACTGTAAATAACTCTGGAAATATAACTGTAAACTACGATCATTCAGTAGGAATCTATGGGGATGGCTCAGGAACAAAGATTCAAAATACAGGAACTATCAATGTTGATAGAGGAGGAGTAGGAATTCTTGTAAGAGATGGAGCAGTAGCTGTAAATGCTGCTGGAGGAAATATCATCTTAGGAAGTACATCAGCTCCAGATCCATGTACAGCAACAACAGTGGGAATGGCGGCATATAGTGGTGCGAGAATAGAAAATGCTGGGATAATAACTGTTAATGAAGGTGTTGGAATGCTTATAGGAGTAGGAGCAGCATTTGACAACAGTGGAACTATTTATTTAAAAAACGGAATAGGAATTGAAGGACCAGGAGCTTTAAACAACTATGGGCATATAGTTGTTCTTCCAGGAGGAAATGGAACTCCAGGAGCAAATGTGGGAGTATCTAATGCTGAAATAGGAAGTGTAAAAATAGAATCAGATGGAACAATAACAATTAATGATAAATATGTATCTATTGGAGGAACACTTTCAACAGCAGGAAATATAGTAGTAAATGGAGCATATGTAGATGTAACAACAGGAACACCATTATTTAATGCAAACAGTGTAAGCGGAGAGGTAAGACTGCTTCCAAACTTTGCATCAACAGGAAATGGAATTTCTTATGAAATAGAAGGATTTATAAATACAGCAATGGGAACAATAACAGGGAATAAGCTTACACCAGTAACATCACCACTGTTTATTGCAAAAGTAACAGATAAAGGAAATCTGGTTATTGTTAAAAGACCATATGCTGATTTAACAATAGGAGATCAGTTTGATGCGCTGGAAAAAGGTTTGGATAATATTCTTAAAAACAGTGGTGGAAGCGGAAAAGATGCTGATATATTGAAAGGATTGAATCAGTATCTTGAAGGACTTCCAGCAGATCAGTTTGAAAGAGAAACATCTAGAAAACTTGCAGAAACTAGAGGGGATATCTATTCAACTATCCAGGGAAGAATGCAGGATATCAACAGAGCATTTGACAACTCTTTTTATGAACTTGAATCATCATACAATCTGACTAAAGACAGCAGCAAATACAGTGTAATTTATACTGATGGAAACTACAAGGATCCAACTTTAGGAATAGATGATTATGATTACAAGGTAATGGGTGTTCTTTATATGAAAGAGAAAGAAGGAACAGAGTATGGAAGTAAATATGGGTATACATTAGGATTTACTGGATCGAAGTTTGATTTTGATGATGGAGGTTCAAAAGAGGATGTATATTCATTAAGAGCAGGAGTACATAGAGTTAAAAATCTAAGTGAAGAGAATAAAGTATCATGGCTTACAAGATTGGAACTTGGATATAACAGACATATAGCTAAGAGAAAGCTTAATCTTCAGGAAACATTTGAGAATAAAGGAGAGTACAATACATACTCTGTAGCACTTGACAACAGAGTGACAAAAGTTATCTATACAGATCTTTCCAGACAGTTGGATGTATATGCTGATTTAGATTTAGAGTATGGAAAAGTAGATGGCTTTACAGAAAGCGCTGGAAGCAAAGGGGGACTTGAAGTACAGATTAAGGATAACGACTACCTAAGCGCACAGCTGGGAGCAGGAGTAAAAGCTCAGCAGAGAATCTATGCAGGAAATGATGTATCAGTAAAAGTGACAGCAGATGTAAAGTATGCATATGAACTTGGAGATAACTATGATGGAAACAAAGCAAGACTAAAAAATGGAGGAGAAGGATATTACAGCCTGATTACTCCAGATGAAAGAGAAGGGAAACTGACAGGAAAAGTAGGACTGACAGTGGAGAAAGCCAACCACATGGGAGTAACATTTGAAGTGGAGGCAGCAGATGAAGGAAATAGAAAAGATACATCAGTTAAATATGGAGTAAGATTTAATTACAAATTCTAAATTAAGCAGACTGTCTCTTTTTAGGGACAGTCTACAAAACTAAAGGTGGAAAGAATATGGAAAGAATAGAAAAAAGGGGAAGACCTTTAGGAAGTGGAAATAAAAGCAGAGTTGTTTTGGGAATAAGAGTTAGTGAAGAAGAATCTCAAATAATAAAAGAAGGGCTTGCTAAATTAAAAGTTAAGTATAAGACAAATAAAAAGGCTATTTTACATTTATTTGAAGAATATGACAAAATTCAATTGGAAATGATTGGTAGGAAAATAAATAAAAAAATAAAATAAGGAGAGAATATGCAGATAAAATTAACAAAGGAAGAAATAGAAAAATTGAATGGAAATAAAGATGGAATAGCTCAACTTTTGGTAAGAAAGGCTATTCTTACAGAAATGGAAAAGAAAGAATATACAGAAGAAGAAAAGAAATATTTAGAAGAGATGAATCTGAATATGGAGATAGAATTTTATCTTAATTCAATAGCTCAAAAAACAGTTCAAATATATGATTATGAACTGTTAGAAGTATATAAAAATAATGCTGAATTGCTGAAAGATAAAAATACAGTAGAAGTATATCCACAACTTCAACAAGCATTATTTAATCAAAAACTTGGAGAAGAAAAAGTGAAAGTAATAAATGAAATAGTTGAAAAATATAAAATAAATGATGTACTAAAAGAATATATAAAATTGGAAAAGGAAGAAAAATAGGGGGAAAGATGAAGAAAATATTAATTGGATGTATCTTAGCAGTATCAGCAGTATCATATTCAGCAACAAATGTAATGTCAACATTTGAACAACTTGAACTTAATCTTCAAAAATTAGAGGCAGAAGAGAGAGCAATGTATAACCAAAGAAAAGCAGAAGCAGAAGAAGCTGAAAAAACTCTGGCATCTCAAAAGAAAATGTATGAAGAAATTTCAGAAAAGGAAAAAAGAATATTAAGTGTAAAAGATAGTAAATTTTATAAAGATCAGTACCAAGAATTAGCAAAAAAATATGCAGAGGCTAAAAAGGAACTAGAAGCAGATATGCTAAAGCAAGAAGAAATAATAAGTATATTTGAAGCTATAAGATAGGGAAGAATAATGGAAATAAAAAAGGGAAAGAATATAAAGTCAAAAGGATACAGAATATATGGTTGTCACTTTACAAAAGAAGAATATGTTTTTATAAAAAAAAGACTAAAAAAATTATGTAAAACCGATGGATTAAGAATGTCTAATACAGAAGTCTTATTAGGGCTTTTTAAACTTGCGTTACAAGAAGAAAAAGAAGAGAAAGGGCATATTATATGAAAGAAACAGATTTTATAAGAGAGTATAGGAAAAAAAGAGAACTAAAAAATTTAAAAGTAGCGAAAGAGAAAGTAGAAACTTTTTGGGAAACTTTGACAGATATCTTAAAAGAGGATGAAAAACTTATTTTTAAGGGATGGGGAAGTTTTGAAATAAAAGAAATAAAGGAGAGAATATTTAATAATCCAAGAACAAAAAAATCAGAAAAAATACCTGCAACAAATAAAATAGTATTTAAGCAGGGAAAAACATTAAAGAAAAAATTTAATGAAAAAATATAAAAAATTTATTTACAGATATGTTAGGACAGAGAGTTTTCTCTGTCCTTTGTAATTTTTTATAAGTCTTATTATTTAATCTAATTGAGGAATGACTAAATTTTTTTGTTATATATAATATATTTTGATTTGTAATTTTAGTATAGGGAATATATTTATAAAAATTAAATTATGATACAATTCACTAAAATAGTTAATAACGTTTTACAACGAGTATAGTTGTACTGATTATAGATAAAACTATATAAAAAATATGTTATAACAGTAATTTCGAAATAATTAAAGGAGTGATAATAGTGGTAGAAGAGAATTTCCAAACCGCATCTGATATAGCTTATAGAATAATTTCACAAAAAATTCTGGATGGGGAGTTTTCTCCAGGAATGAAATTATCAAGAAGAAAAATGGCTGAAGCAACTGGAGTTAGTGTAATACCAGTAATTGAAGCTTTAAAGAAATTAGAAGAAAATTATTTGGTTGAATCAAAACCACAATGGGGTTCCTATGTGATAGTTCCTACTAAGGAAAAAATTATAGAAAATTATCAACTCAGAGAAGCGATAGAGTGTCAATCAGCAAGGATATTATCTAAAACTATGACTAAAGAACAATATGAACAGCTTATGTCAATTGCTGCTGAATTGGATACTATACCTTATACAGAAGAAACAGTTTTTGATAGCAGAAATTCACATATATTATTTCATGCAAAACTTACAGAATTTACAGGAAATAGTTTATTGATAAATACTCTAAAAAAAATAAATATGTTTTGGATCTTATGCAAGGCCATAGGAACAAATGCTCCTAAAGCTACTTATCCAAGATATTGGCATAGGTACTTGATAGATACTATTGCAAAAGGAGATGCTGATGAATCAGAAAAACTGATGAGAATGCATGTAAATGACTCGTTAGAGCTGATAATAGCAAATTTATAAAAATGGTTGAATAAATGTAACAGTTATTTTCTTTTGTTTCATATAAGTGTTATAACAGTTATATTATAAAATAAAAAGTGGAGGTATTTTATGAAGAACTTTAAAGTTTCAAAGGTCATTGGTAGTTTTATTTTGTTATTATTACTAGGAATATCTACATATGCAGCTGGGGTAAAGTATATTTCTATTGCAACTTCAAGTGCAGGTGGGGCTTTTTCTATTATAGGAACAGCAATGTCTGATATTATAAATAAAAATGATCCAAATGTTTCTGCAAATATAGAAATAACTGGAGGTTCTTCAGAGAATATTTTATTAGCTAGAAATAAAAATGTAGAGCTGGCTATGACAGCATCAGATGTCCTAGCACTTGCATTAGAGGGAAAGGGAAGTTTTGAAGGAAAAAAAATAGAAAAAGATGATTTGAGAGGTGTAATGGGTGGGCATATGACAACATTACAGGTATATACATTAAGAGATGGAAAAATAAAAAGTTTTAAAGATTTAAAAGGAAAAAAGATAGCTGTAGGCCCTGCTGGAAGTGTAGCTGGAGATGCAATGAAAACAATAATGGATGCTTATGGATATGAGATAAATAAAGATTGGAAACCTGAATATTTATCTCATGGTGATGGAGCAGAAGCTTTGACTGATGGAAATGTAGATGCAGTATGTATAATGAGTACTCTGCCAGCTTCTCCAGTTACAACAGCAGCAGCTTCAAAGCCAATTCGTTTATTGGGATTAGAAAAAGAATATTTTGATAAAATAATGGCAGAATGTCCATATTATATTCCAGCTAAAATAAATGCAGATGTATATAATGGACAAAATGAGGAAGTAGAATATACTTTTGGAAGTGCAAGTATTTTAATCACTTATAGAGATATGCCAGAAGAAGATATTTACAACATGGCAAAAGCTTTGTTTGAAAATAATGATTTATTAGTAGCTGCTTATCCACAATGTAATGAATGGAATATTGAAAATGCAACTAGAGGATTGGAAGGATTAATAGAAATGCATCCTGGAGTTGTAAAATACTTGAAAGAAAAAGGGGTTATGAACTAATATAAAAGGGGTGTAAAGATGGAGGGGAAAAATACAAATAATCAACTTACTAAAATCATGTTTTTTGTAATAGGGTTAACATTAGCATTATTTCATATATATACTTCATACTTTGGAGCGTTACCATCATATCAGCATAGGGTAGTGCATCTGGCACTTAGTATGATGTTGGTACCATTATGTTATAATTTATTCAATATGAAGAATGAGAAAATAAAAAATATATTTTCTGTTGGAATCATTGCAGTTGTATCAATTATAGGATTATATTCTTATTCCATAGCAGATACCATGTGGAAATCAAGTGGAACTATGTCTGACTTGGAAATTATTCTAGCAACAGTTCTTTTAGTTCTGCTTCTTTTCTTCACATGGAAAACAGTAGGAGCAGCAATGCCAATAATCGCTGTTTTATGTATTTTATATGCATTGTTCGGACCTAATCTTCCCAGAAGTATTGCTCACAGAGGGTATACATGGATAAGAATTACAGAGGTTTTATTCAAAGGAACAAATGGAATATTTAATACTCCTTTAGGAGTTTCGTCTATATATGTATCCATCTTTGTAATATTTGCTGGAATTCTTGAAGCTTCTGGAGCAGGGGATATATTTATAAGGTTGACTCAATCATTACTTGGTGGATTCAGAGGGGGACCAGCAAAGGTTGCCGTGGTTGCCAGCAGTTTATTTGGAACAATTTCAGGAAGTGCTGTAGCAAATGTTGTAGGAACAGGGTCTTTCACTATTCCATTGATGAAGAAAAGTGGATTTGATCCAGAGTTTTCAGGTGCTGTAGAAACTGCTGCCTCTAGTGGAGGACAGCTTATGCCGCCAGTTATGGGAGCAGCAGCTTTTATTATGGCTGATTATATTGGTTCATATCAGGAAGTATTGACAGCAGCCATAATTCCAGCAATATTATTTTATATAGCATTATTTATAATGATTGATTTAGAAGCACTAAAAAAAGACTTAAGAGGACAGAATAAAGAGGAATTGCCTAGCTTTATGGAAGAACTGAAAAAAGGATGGCTTTTGCTTATGCCATTAGTATTGTTAGTATTTTTACTGGTTGGGGTAAGATATTCAGCACAGAAATCAGCTTTCTTTTCTATAATATTTTTAATTATAATAATGTTGGTGTATCCAGGAAAGAAAAGATCTATATCTGAAATATTACATCTTATTGCCAGTTCATCAAAAGGAATGGTTAGTGTTGCTCTTACAACAGGCACTGCTGGAATAATAGTTGGAATGCTTATGCTGACAGGAGTAGGATATAAATTATCCTCTCTACTTATAAGTTTATCTCAGGGAAATGTAATGCTGCTGCTTGTTCTTACTATGTTGACTTCAGTAATATTAGGAATGGGAATGCCTACATCAGCTGCTTATGTTTTATTAGCAACTTTGATTGTACCAGCCTTGGAAAATCTAGGAATAGCTAAAATTGCTGCTCATTTCTTTGTATTTTATTTTGGAATTATGGCAAATGTTACTCCGCCAGTAGCAGTAGCAGCTTATACAGCAGCAGGTATTGCCAAAGGCGATGCCATGAAAACTGGATTTGTAGCATGGCGCCTCAGTTTAGCTGGATTTTTAATGCCATTTATGTTCTGCATGAATCCAGCATTACTTGGAAAGGGAACAAAAGGAGAAATTATTCTTGCTATAATAAGTGCATTAATAGGTGCTTATGGTCTGGCAACAGCAGTTCAAAGATATTTTAAAGGAAATTTATCTTGGCCAAAAACGATAATTGTTCTTTTAGGAAGTGTTTCTACAATGATGCCAGGAGTGAAATCAGATATATTTGGACTTATCTGTTTAGGAACAATATATACTCTTCAAATAATAAAATCTAAAAAAAGTTATAATGAGGGAGAAGTAAATGTCATATAGAATATTGATACCACAAGCAGTGGCAAAAGAAGGAATTGAATTATTAAAAAGTTATGGCTTTGAAATAAAAAATGGTTCAGGGGCAAAAGAGGAAGATTTAATAAAAGATGTAGTAGATTGTGATGCAATTTTGTTAAGAACAGCTCCTTGTACAGAAGCAGTACTGAAAGCTGGTAAAAATTTAAAAATTGTAGCAAGACATGGTGCAGGGTATAATAATGTTGATTTAGCAGCAGCAGCTAGGCTGGGAATATGGGCAACTAATGCACCAGATTCTACTACCAATACAGTAGCAGAATTTGTATTAGGAGCTATTCTGGCAATTTCTAAAAAAATATTTTTAATGAATAGAAAAATGAAAGAAGGAGATTTTTTCTTTAAAAATACTCATAAAGGAATGGATTTAACTGGGAAAAAATTAGGGATAGTAGGATTTGGGCGTATAGGAAGAAAAGTGGCTCAAAAAGCTTTTTATGGATTAGGAATGGAAATTTTTGCGTATGATCCATATTTAAAAGAAGAAGATTATCCTGATTATGCAACTATTTGTAGTTGGGAAAATATATTTAAAGAAGCTGATATTATAACTTTACATATGCCACTTGTAAAAGAAAATATAAGATGTGTTGGGATGAAAGAATTTAGTAATATGAAGGAATCTGCTTATCTTATAAACTGCGCCCGTGGTGAAGTAATAAATGAAGAAGAACTTATTTTGGCTTTAAATGAAAAATTAATTGCTGGAGCTTTTTTAGATGTGTTTGAAGAGGAGCCACCTAAAAATGATAATCCGCTGCTTTCAATGGATAATGTAATTACAACTCCTCATATGGCATCTAATACAGAAGAATGTATGATACTTATGGCAGTACAGGCAGCTTCAGAAATTATAAAAGTTTTGTCAAATGAAAAACCAAGTTGGCCAGTTAATAATCCACTAATAAAATAAAGAGCAGAATATGGATAGAGATTTATCTCTGTCCATATTTATATTATAGAACTTCAGAAATATTTTCTATATTTTTTATTATTTATGAATAAAAATAAAATTTAATGTACAAATAAAGGAATAAAAAAATAGAAATAAAACATATTATAAAAATTGTATATTAAATTATATATTTATTATATTAGACTTTTAATAAATTAACATGCTACTCTATTATTAGATAAAATATTATTAAAATGTTTTTAATAATTATTTCGGAAAAAAATCGAAAAAAATTATTATTTTATTTTAGTATATTATTAAAATGTTTTTAATAATAAAAAATAAAATTTTTAATAAAGACCTAGGTTCAAGTTTTATTTTATGTCGCGATATCATAAAATAATATTAAGAAGAAAAATTAATATTTCATTAAGATTATTCTAACATGTAAAATAAGATTTTATAACTTAGGAGGTTTTTTTATGCTGCTTAATCCAGTAATATTATCAGTTTTAACTATGATAATTCTTTGTTTGCTTAAATTAAATGTAATTTTTTCTATGCTCATAGCAGCTTTGATAGCAGGAATAACTTCTGGGATAGGACTGCCTGAAACTATGAAGATATTGATAAGTGGTATGGGAGGAAATTCTGAAACTGCACTCAGCTATCTCTTGCTTGGAACATTGGCAGTAGCTATAAATAGTACAGGGGTGGCTAGTATAATATCTAAAAAAATAGCAGGTATAGTAAGTGGAAGAAAAAAGGTACTACTTTTATTAATAGCAGGATTGGCTTGTTTTTCACAAAATCTTATACCAGTTCATATAGCATTTATTCCTATATTAATTCCACCTTTATTAAAATTAATGAACAAATTAAAATTAGACAGAAGGGCAATGGCATGTTCATTGACATTTGGATTAAAAACTCCATATGTTGTTTTACCAGTAGGATTTGGACTGATATTTCATACAATAGTAAAAGATCAGATATCGGCCAATGGCTATAATGTAGAACTTGGAGAAATCTGGAGATCTACATGGATACTGGGATTAGCTATGGTTATAGGATTACTCACAGCAATATTTATCACTTACAGAAAAGATAGAGAATATCAAGATCTTCCTTTAAAGGGAATGGAAGAAGTAGACAGTGAAAAGATGGAAAAGAAACATTGGATAACATTGATTGCAGCACTAACAGCTTTTGGGATACAGTTATATAGCGGTTCTCTTCCATTAGGAGCTTTAGCTGCTCTTGGTATAATGATAATTTTTAAAGTAGTAAAATGGAATGAATTAGATAGTGTTTTAAATGATGGGTTGCTTATAATGGGGTTGATAGCATTTATCATGCTTGTAGCAGCAGGGTATGGGAGAGTAATCAGAGAAACTGGAGCTATAGAAACTCTTGTTACAGGAGTAGTTGGAATATGTGGTGGAAATAAAGTAATTGCTTCCTTAGCAATGCTTACAGTAGGTCTTTTTATTACAATGGGTATTGGGACATCTTTTGGAACTGTACCTATACTTGCAACAATCTATGTTCCTCTTACAATAGAAATGGGATATTCCCCAGCCGCCATGATAGTTTTAATTACAGCAGCTTCCATCATAGGGGATGCAGGATCACCAGCTTCAGATTCAACACTGGGACCAACATCAGGATTAAATGCAGATGGGCAGCATGAACATATAAGAAATACCTGTATGGCAACATTTTTACATTTCTGTATACCATTATTTATAGCAGGATTTATAGGAAGTTTAATATTTTAAAAAATAGATATAAAATAACTTAGGAGGCGATTTTTAATGAGATTGGTAATAGGAGACAGAAGACTTACATTAGAAGATCTGATTAATGTTACAAGAAAAGGATATAAGGTAGAAATCTCAAAAGAAGCATATAAAAGAGCAGCAGCAGCTAGAGAGCTTGTAGATAGATATGTAAAAGAGAAGAAAGTATCTTATGGAATTACAACAGGATTTGGAAAATTTTCAGATACAGTTATTTCAGAAGAAGAAACAGGACTGCTTCAAAAAAATCTTATAATGAGTCACTCATGTGGAGTGGGAAATCCGCTTCCAGTAGATATGGCAAAGGGAATAATGCTTCTTAGAGTAGTAAATTTATCCAAAGGACATTCAGGAGTAAGAAAAATAATTTTAGATACATTGGTAGATATGCTTAATAAAGATGTAACACCATTCATTCCAGAAAAAGGATCATTGGGAGCATCAGGAGATTTAGCTCCTCTATCACATATGGTATTGGTAATGTTGGGAATGGGAAAAGCTTATGTAAATGGAGAACTTATGAATGGAGCAGAGGCTATGAAAAAAGCTGGAGTATCTATTCTTGGTGAACTTTCTTCTAAAGAAGGATTAGCACTTATTAATGGAACGCAAGTAATGACATCAATTGGGGCCCATATAACATATGATGCAATTAATCTCATGAAACATCTGGATATTGCAGGAGCTCTTACAATGGAAGCTTTAAATGGAATAACTTGTGCATTTGATTCTAGAGTCCATGAAGTAAGAGGACACCAAGGTCAGATAAAAACAGCTGAAAATTTTAGAAATATTCTTACAGAAAGTAAATGTACAACAAGACAGGGAGAAATGAGAACACAAGATCCATATACACTGAGATGTATTCCTCAAATACATGGAGCAAGTAAGGATGCACTTGAATTTGTAAGAGAAAAAGTTGAAATAGAGATGGATGCAGTAACCGATAATCCAATAATATTCTGTGATACAGATGATGTTATTTCAGGAGGAAATTTTCATGGACAGCCTATGGCACTTCCATTTGATTTTTTAGGAATAGCAATATCAGAAATGGCAAATGTTTCTGAAAGAAGAATAGAAAGACTTGTAAATCCAAGTTTAAATTGTGGACTTCCAGCATTTTTAGTTGAAAATGGAGGTGTTAATTCTGGATTTATGATAGTCCAATATAGTGCGGCCTCTCTTGTATCAGAAAATAAAGTTTTAGCTCATCCAGCTTCAGTGGATTCTATACCATCTTCAGCAAATCAGGAAGACCATGTATCTATGGGAACTATAGCAGCCAGAAAAGCAGGAGAGATATTAAAAAATGCAAGAAAAGTAATAGCTATGGAAATTCTGTCGGCTTGTCAGGGAATAGATCTTAAAAAAGTAAGTAAAAATCTTGGACTTGGAACTGAAAAAGCATATACAGCAGTAAGAGAAATAGTATCATATTATGATAAAGACAGAGTTATGAATATTGATATCAATGCTGTAGAAACGTTAATAGAAAAAAACAGTATAGTTGAAAATGTAGAAAAAGTTATTGGAGAATTAAAAATATAGGGGGATGTAAAATGATAAACAAAGACATATTTAATGCAATGACAATAAAGCTGGCAGCTCAAGATATACCAGAAAAAGTGCCTGAAATGGATCCTAAAATAAGAAGGGCACCTAAAAGGGTAGTACATCTGGAAAAAGATGAAATTGAATTAGCACTAAAAAATGCTTTAAGATATATACCAGAAGAATATCATGAAAAACTGGCACCAGAATTTTTAAATGAACTAATGGAGCATGGAAGAATATATGGGTATAGATTCAGACCAGAAGGAAGAATATATGGGAAACCTATTGATGAATATAAAGGGAAGTGTATAGAAGCTAAAGCTATGCAGGTAATGATAGATAATAATCTTGATTTTGAAATAGCCCTTTATCCTTATGAATTAGTTACTTATGGAGAAACAGGACAAGTATGTCAAAATTGGATGCAGTATCTGCTTATAAAAAAATATCTTGAAAATCTTACTCAAGATCAAACATTAGTAGTAGCTTCAGGACATCCTACAGGATTATTCAGATCAAATCCATATGCACCAAGAGCCATAATAACTAATGCACTTATGGTGGGAGCATTTGATGACTACGATAACTGGGCAAGAGCAGCAGCTATCGGAGTAGCTAATTATGGACAAATGACAGCTGGAGGCTGGATGTATATAGGACCACAGGGAATAGTGCATGGAACTTATTCTACAATACTTAATGCAGCAAGACTTTTTTGTGGAGTAGCAAAAGATGGGGATCTTGCAGGAAAGTTATTTGTTACTTCTGGACTGGGAGGAATGAGTGGAGCTCAAGGAAAAGCTACAGTAATTGCTAAAGGGGTAGGAATAGTAGCAGAAGTAGATATTTCAAGAATACACACAAGACTTGAACAGGGATGGGTAGATAAAATAGCTTGGACTCCAGAAGAGGCATTTTCTATTGCAAAAGAGAAACAGGAGGCTAAAACTCCATATGCAATAGCTTTTCATGGAAATATTGTAGATCTTTTAGAATATGCAGATAAAAACAATAAACATATAGATCTTCTTTCAGATCAGACATCATGCCATGCAGTATATGATGGAGGATATTGTCCAGTAGGAATAACTTTTGAAGAAAGAACAAGATTACTGGCAGAAGATAGAAAAACTTTTAATAAACTTGTAGATGAAACATTAAAAAGACATTATGAAGTTATTAAAAAATTAACAGCCAAGGGAGTATATTTCTTTGATTATGGAAATAGTTTTTTAAAATCTATTTATGACATAGGGATTAAAGAAATATCTAAAAATGGAAGAGATGATAAAGGTGGTTTTATATTCCCTTCATATGTAGAAGATATTTTGGGACCAGAATTATTTGACTATGGATATGGACCTTTCAGATGGGTGTGTCTATCTGGCAAAAAAGAAGATTTATTAAAAACTGACCATGCAGCTCTTGAACTTGTTGATCCAGAAAGAAGATATCAGGACAGAGATAATTATATGTGGATAAAAGATGCAGATAAAAATGGACTTGTAGTAGGAACACAGGCAAGAATATTTTATCAGGATGCAATGAGCAGAACAAGAGTAGCTTTGAAATTTAATGAAATGGTAAGAAATGGAGAGATAGGACCAGTAATGCTTGGAAGAGATCATCATGATGTATCTGGAACAGATTCACCATTTAGAGAAACTTCAAACATAAAAGACGGAAGCAACATAATGGCAGATATGGCAACTCAATGTTTTGCTGGTAATGCAGCAAGAGGAATGACTATGATAGCTCTTCACAATGGAGGGGGAGTTGGAATAGGAAAATCTATTAATGGTGGATTTGGAATGGTTCTTGATGGAAGTCACAGAGTTGATGAGATATTGATGCAGGCAATGCCTTGGGATGTAATGGGAGGAGTAGCCAGAAGAGCATGGGCTAGAAATCCTCATTCAATAGAAACAGTTATTGAATATAACAACAATAATAAAGGAACCGATCATATTACACTTCCATATATTGCTGATGATGACTTGATTAAGAAACTTATTGCCGAAAAAATAAAATAAATAAAAATTATACATAGTGGAGGAGCAGATGAAAGCAGACCTGATATTATATAATATTGGAACTTTAGTAACTTCCAGAGAATTGGACAGAGCAGATTTTGATAATGGAATGGAAAATATAGAGATATTAAAAAATGCTTATCTAGCTGTAGCAGACGGAAAAATACTTCAAATTGGAGCTGGAAATATACCTGAAAGTTTAAAGTCGGAATGGACAAAGCTTGTAGATGTAGAAAAGAAAGTAGTCACTCCTGGAATTATAGATTCACATACACATCTTGTACATTATGGTTCCAGAGAAAATGAACTTCCTATGAAATTAAAAGGAGTACCTTATCTTGAAATACTTAGAAATGGTGGAGGTATACTCAGTACAGTAAGAGCTACAAGAAAAGCTACAAGATATGAACTTTTTGATAAGGCATATGAAGTATTAGATAGAATGCTGTGTTTTGGAGTAACTACAGTAGAATCAAAAAGTGGATATGGGCTTGATTTAGAAAATGAAATAAAGCAATTAGAAGTAAATAAAAGATTGGATGAAAAACATCCAATTGATATAGTTTCTACATTTATGGGAGCTCATGCTATACCAGAGGAATTTAAAGGAAACTCAAAAGGTTATGTTGAAGAAGTAATAAGAATGCTTTCTATAATAAAAGAAAAAAAACTTGCAGAATTTTGTGATATCTTTTGTGAAGATGAAGTTTTCTCAGTAGAAGAGAGCAGAAAAGTATTAAATGAGGCTAAAAAACAAGGATTTATGGTAAAGATACATGCTGATGAAATAGTATCTCTAGGTGGAGGAGAGCTAGCAGGAGAAGTAGGAGCAATATCATCAGAGCATCTTATGGCAGTAAGTGATGAAGGAATTAAAAGCCTGAAGGAAAATAGGGTAATAGCTGATATTCTTCCAGCCACTTCATTTAATCTTGGAAAATCTTATGCACCTGTGAGAAAAATGATAAATGAAGGGGTAGATATCGCTGTATCTACTGATTATAATCCTGGATCATGTCCATGTGAAAATATACAATTGGTAATGCAGATATGTTCTTCACAATTAAAAATGACACCAATAGAAATATTTAAAGCAGTAACTCTAAATGGAGCAAGGGCAGTAAAAAGAGAGGATAGTATAGGGAGTTTGGAAATAGGTAAAAAGGCAGATTTTATAATATATGATACAGATAATCTTAATTACATATTTTACAATTTTGGAATGAATCATGTAAAAGATGTTTATAAAAATGGAAAACAGGTAGTAAAAAATAAACATATCTGTTATAAATAAAAAATATTAAAATGAAAGAGGATGGAAAAAAGCAGAATTTAATATCTGTTTTGTATTCCACCCTCTTTATAGTTTAAAGATAAAGATTTGAAAAAAAAGGAAAATCTGCTATATTAAAAGTAAATAAAAAAAATAACCATAGATTAATTATAGGAAGGAAAGATAAATGAAAATTAATATCTTAAAAAAAGCTTATAGAGTAAACAGAATTTTTTTGATTATTACATTATTTTTTAGTCTATTTATTTTGAGCAATTGTTCATCTCAGGAAATAAATGAAATAGAAAAGTCTAAACAGTGGGCAATTCCAGTAGAAGTAAAAGGACTTGATAATTTTCATAAAGTTTCAGAAACCCTTTTTCGTTCAGCTCAGCCTACAAGAGAAGGTATGAAAAAAGCAGAAGAATTAGGAATTGGAACAGTAATATCTTTGCGCTCTAAACAGAAAGATATAGAATTGGCTGAAAATACTGATTTAAAACTTATACATGTAAGTATGAGAGCATGGAATCCTAGATATGAAGATGCAGTAAAAGTTATGCAGCTTTTAAATCCGGATAATTTATCTGCAAATGAGAAGCCAATATTAATTCATTGTTATCATGGTGCAGATCGAACAGGAATGATGGTTGCTTTGTATCGAATGGTATATCAAAATTGGGAAAGAGAAGAAGCTTTATCTGAAATGTTAAATGGCGGATATGGATATCACTCAATGTGGAAAGATATAGTTGCTTTTATAAAAGAGGTAGATGTAGAACAATTAAAAAAAGACAGTCAGATAAATAAATAATTTTTATTATAGAAATTATCTTTTAAAAAATATTGAAGAGAAGATAAAAAATCTAATAAATGTTTTAAATCTTCTCTTTTTTATTTTATAGAGTTATTTTATATTCTTCATACTCCATAGTGATAGAGACTTCTTTAAAAGTTATTTCATATAAGACAAGTTTATCTTCAAAATTATCTATCATTTCTTTGTAATCAGGTATTTTTTCACAAACAGCCTGTTTAAAGTCAGACATAGGTAAATTACTTTTTTTGACTATTCCACAATTTGTGCGTGCATATTTTATATCTTCTCTTGGAATAGTTGTAAAAGATACTTTATTATTTTTTTCAAATTCTTTTGTTTTAATTTCGTCTTTAAAGCTGCTAAAATATAAAATATTTTTATCAGGACAGAAATAGAAACTAACTATCCTAACATTTGGTATTTCATTTACACTTGTAGCTAAAGCAATATCATTTTGTTTTTTCATTATTTCATAGAATTCTTTAAGTAAATCCATTTTTTACCTCCATAATTTTTATGTTCAATAGATCTATTGTTATTTAAGTATAGCATTTAAAATCTGACATCAGTGTGTCATGGTTTAAAAATAAAAAAGCAGGAAGTGATAAAAGTTGAAAATTGATAGACTTCTTTCTATTATTATGGTTCTTCTTGAACATAATAAAATAAGTGCATCTAAATTAGCTGAAATGTTTGAAGTAACATCGAGAACTATATATCGAGATATAGAAACAATACAGGCAGCTGGAGTGCCAATTGTTACCTATACTGGAATTAATGGTGGAATTGGTATTTTGGAAAAATATAAAATGGATAAAAAATTTTTTACTAAAGAGGATATAACTACTATTATGACAGGGTTAGGAAGTATATCTTCAGCAGTACCTAATGCTGAATTGACAAAAGTGCTGACAAAACTTCAAAGTCTTATTCCAGAAGAACATAAACAGGAAATAAAATTAAAATCAGGACAGATAATAATAGATTTGACCACATGGAGCGGAAATAAAAAACTTCAAGGGAACCTTTCTAAAATAAAAGAAGCTTTGAATAAAAGAAACTATCTTATCTTTAAATATTTAGATGGTAATGGAAAAAACACAGAAAGAAAAGTAGAACCTTATCAACTTCTATGGAAAGAAGAAAAATGGTATATAAATAGTTATTGTACCTTGAGAAATGATTTTCGCCTTTTTAAATTAGCAAGAATTTCTTATTTAAAAGTTCTTGATGAGGAATTTTCTCCAAGGAAATTTGATATAGAAACTTTAAGGATGAACTGGATAGAAAAAAGAATTATAAATATAAAACTTCTTGCAGATATTTCAATTAAGGAAAAAATATTAGAGAGGTGTGAAGAAGAAAATATAACATATTGTGGAAAAAATAAAATGATTGTTGATTTTCCATTTGTAGATGATGATTTTGGATATGAATTACTTCTTAGTTTTGGAAATAAGTGTGAATGTTTAGAACCAGTAGAAGTAAGAGAAAAAATGATAGAGATGATAAAAAATATGATAAAAATATATAATTAAAATGAAAAAGGGGCTGTTGCAAATTAGTGATTGATAAACTAATTTGTGCAGCTTCTCTTATTTTTTATAAAAAAATAGAAATCTATTTTATAGATTTCTGCTAATTTATATTTTTATATTTATTTTTAAGTATCAAAAAAAGAAGTAGATGATTTTTTATTTATCTAAGCTACTTTTAATGAGTGAAGTGTTGTTCCTAAGCGATTATTTATATTTCTGCTTAGATATCTGTTGAAGTTGTAAGCGATACAAAACAAACATATTTCTCTTAAAACACTTTTTTTACTTCGAACTTTTAATTTTCGCAATTTCATATCTTCTTTCAAAACTGCAAAAGCACCTTCTACTTGAATACTTCTGTTCATTCTTAATTGTTTTCCATAATTGCTTGATACATTCTCTTTTGATTTATTTGATAAAATTCTAAATCTTGCATTGTACTTAATTTTTTTGTTAGTTTCAGGATTCCAAAAATATTGAACTGTATTATTTTTGTTAGAGTATAGAAATTCTAATTCTAATCCATCTTTTCTAAATAGCTTATTTTCAGAATTATTATATATTAAATTTTCTACTCTGTTTAAATCATTTTTAAACTTTCTGATTTTAGATTTTTCAAAATATATTGGTTTTATGTATGAAGTATAGTCCATTTTTTCCAAATATTCATAATTTGAAATACTTTCATATCCTGCATCAGCTACAATATTTTTAATTTCTAAATTTTGAGATGAAATTTTCTCTAAAAATGGAATCAAAGTTTTAGAATCAGAAGGGTTAGAAAAAATTTCATATGAAGAAATATATTCACTAATCACTCCTATTTGTAGATTATATCCAGGTTTTAATTGACCATTTCTCATATGGTCATCTTTCATTCTCATAAAAGTAGCATCTATATCAGTTTTTGAATAGCTATTTCTACCATTAAGATTTTTAAAATGATTAGAATATTTTTGATACTTTTCTAAGTATTCTGCGCATAATTCTAAATACTTTTGCTCTTTAGATTTTCTCTTTCCTCTACCTTTGACTATTTGAAAATTCAAATTAGAAAGATATGAATATATTTCAAGGAAGTTGTCATATTGTAAGTTGAAATCATCATTAAAATTTGAAATTAATTCAAGAATTTTTTCATCTAATCTAGTTCTATATTTCTCAATAGATTTTTTCCAAACAAATGTATATTTATTAGCATATGCTTCAATTTTAGTGCCATCAATATATATTGTTTCAGTGGAAATATTTTCCATTTCAAAAATTTTTTCAACGAATTGTTCAAATAGATCTGGAAGAATATCTTCAGTTTTTACTAAGAATCTAGAAATAGTAGAGTGATCAGGAATTTTAGAATCTTGTAAAAGAAACCTAAATTTAATATTTTCATGGCAAGCCATTTCTATATCTCTAGTAGAAGTTAAATTGCGCGAATAGGCATAAACAATGATAGAAAACATTCTGATAGGATGTACCTTTGTTTTGTAAGAAAATACTTGCATTAAACTACTAAAATCTAATCCCTCCAATATTGAGCTAAGTTTTCTTACAGGATCATTATCAGAAATTTCATATTGTAAAAAGTTAAAAAGTTTAGGTTGATTTAATTGAAAAAAAATGTTATTATTAGTTGGTTTTTGCATAGGTATATTATATTAGAAATTTGAAAAAATTTTTAGTATTTTATACCTTTTTTTATTTAAAAAGAAAAAGCTGACAAGAAGAAAACTTCAAGTCAGCTTTTTTGATAATTGGGCTGTTTTAAATTTGCAACAGCCCCTTTTCTTTTTTATCAGAAAAAAATCTTTTGTCCTATAAAAGACCAAAGGAAAATATAAACAAGAATAGCCATAGATACACACCATCCAGATATAAGCATAGCTTTAATATTTTTTGAACGAGCTATTCCCATCTGTCCAACCATATTGGCTGTTGGATAGACATTTGTAGTTATTCTTGAAGCAGCAATAAGTGCAATAGCCCACATTTCCATTGGCAGACCTATTTTATTCACAAGGTCTATAAATAAATCATTTGTAATTTTGAGTTGAGCGACTACAGCACCATCTACTCCAAATCCTCCTACCAAACTACCCATCATCATAACAGTTAAGGAATTTGGATTAGGGAAGATATTCAATAAAAATTTAGAGAGAGCTTCAAATCCTCCACTTATAACAATTAAATTAATGAAAGGTTCAAGAAGTATAAACAGCAAATACATTTCTGTCATTTTTCCCATACCTTGTGCCATTTCTCCTATTATTGTATCCAACTTCATTTTTGAAGAAACGCCTAAAATAAGTGCTAAAAGAATTATAAATACTATAACATAGTTAGTTCCCTGTTTTGTAATTATTCCATATATTATAAATAAAAGAAAACTTACAAGAAAAATAACAGTAGTTCTTTTTTGAGAGGCTGTAGGAGTAAATTCTTCTGCTATCTCAACATTCTCATATTTTTCTCCTTTTGCTTTAGTACTTTTTTGTATTCTCTGAGCAACAAAGTATGTGATTATTATCCATATAACTCCATATGGAATAGCAGCCCAAATCATCATTTTTCCATAAGACAGTCCTGTAATAGCCATTAGACCTATAACAGGTGGAGTAAATGGCCCCCATATCAATCCTGTTTCTCCCATTGCCTGAAATATAATACCCACAGTACTTGGAGTAATTCCAACGGCAGCAACTACTGGAATTATAATAGGAGCAATTATAGCATTTCCTCCTGCTAAAGTACCTAATAAGGCAACTATAACAAGTGAGCAAATCATTGTAACAATAATACCTTTTTTTTCATTATTTACTCCTATTCTGTTTACTATCCAATAAACTATAGTCTTTGCAACACCGCTTTTTGTCATTACATAGCCAAGTCCGCTGCCTAGCATAATTATAAGTCCAATTATACCTAAAAAAGAACCCGTTGCCTTAGCAAGCATACTGGAAATACTGGAAATTGATTGCCCTGTAAGAATACAACCAGTAGTTAATCCAACAGCAACAGCAGTAGTTGCTTTATAACCTTTAAAAACAAGAATCAGATAAAGAATAAGAGGTATCAACCCCAAAAGTGATGGTGAATTAATAAGTGACCAGCTTCCCATAAAATCTCCCCCTTATTTATATTATTTTTCCATTAGTTATATGATTATATATTCCATTTTCTACAGTTACTTTTCCATTGACTATTACATAGTCAATTCCAGAAGGTTTTCTGAAAGGGTTGATAAAAGTAGAATTATCTTTTATTTTTTCAAAGTCAAATATAGTTATGTCAGCAAAAGCTCCTTCTTTTAGAACTCCTCTATCTTTTATATTAAATACTTTAGCTGGAATAGATGTTATTTTTCTAAGAGCTTCTTCAATAGAAAGAAGATTTTTCTCTCTTACTGTCTCTAAAAATTTCGGAAAAGTGCCAAAATTTCTAGGATGAGGAAATCCAAATCCTTCAGGAGTTTCTAATGGATAAGAATATCCATCACTGGCGATTATTCCATATTTTTGTTTCATTATATTTTCCACATCTGATTCACTCATTGAAAAATAAATAGCATTAACTTTTCCAGTAGATTCTTTTATAAATTTGACAACGCATTGTTCAGGAGAAATATTCCATATTTTACTGATTTCTAAAAGATTTTTTCCTTCACTTTCTTTAAATTTTTCTATGACAGATGCGATAACAACTCTGTCAGCCCCACCTCTTTTCTCAATTTTATCTTTAATTTGGTCAAGAAGAGCTTTATCATTGATATCTAATTTTTCTATCATAGCTTTTAACCCGACAGCAAATAAATCTGAAGGAATAAGTACAAAAAGACTTGTGGCAGAAGCTACATAAGGATATTGGTCAAAAGATATTTTAACTCCTTTCTCCCTTGCTTCTTCAATCATTTTTATTAACTTTTCAGATGTATCCCATAGAGGTTTGTACATTATTTTAAAATGAGATATTTCAACTTTTGCACCACTTTCCTTAGCTATAAAAATCATTTCTTCAACTGATTCTAAAACTTTCTCTCCTTCATTTCTCATATGAAAAACAGCTACTTTATCATATTTTTTTATAACTTTTAACATTTCTATTATTTCTTTAGTATAAGTAAAGGAACCAGGAGGATAAATAAGACCAAAGGAAATTCCATATGCTCCAGCTTTTAATTCATCTTCTAAAAGAAGCTGCATTTTTTCTATTTCTTCTTGAGAAGCTTCTCTGTTGTCAAATCCCATAACAGCTATTCTAATACTGCCACCACCAATAAGATAACCTTGATTTATATTAAAAGGATGTGATTTCATTAATTTTTTTAATTTATTAAGAGAATTAATATTTTCAAAATCAAATTTTTTATCTGATATGGAGAGGTTATCATTCATATATTTTTTTGTAAGTTCTGCTGTTTTGGGAGATGAGGGAACAGGACCAATACCGCAATTGCCATTTATTTCAGTGGTAACACCTTGGTAAAGTTTACTGTTGTAATTCGCTCCCAGTAAAGGAACAAGGTCAGAATGTCCATGGACATCAATAAAGCCAGGAGATACATATTTATTAGAAGCATCAATAATTTTTTTACCTGTCACAGGTAATTCTGTTATAACAGCAATTTTATCATCGGTAATACCAATATTTAATTTTTTGCTGACGCCATCATTTCCATCAAAAACTTTTCCATTTAAAATTACTAAATCATACATACAGCATTCCCCCCTATTATAAAAATAAAAAAATCCAAAACTCAACCAGTAACATTTACAGGTGGAATTTTGGACCTCATTTGTGTGAACAAATAAGTGTATAAAAAATTCTCATTATATATTTTCATATTTTTTTAAAGCATCTTTATAGGCAGTGATAAGGGCTTTTTGTGATCTGCCGAAATATCTTTTTTCAAACTCATTGATAATTATATCATAATCTTTAATAAAATTTTTATTTATAAATAGTGTTTTTATAAACTTATTACTTAATTCTAAAATCATTGTAGCTTCAACATCAACTATTTTATCACTATTTTTATCAATTAGAAATCCAACAAAAAGCATATTATAATTTTTAGTTATAGCATTATCAAAGTTTGTTTTAGAAACTCCTAAAATGTATATGTAATTATCAGTCATCATAATTAATTCAACTCCAATAATTATATTATAAATCAATCATTTTTTTATAATCTATAAAAGCACTATATATTTTTCTAATTTAAGTATATAACATTTTTTTTGTTTGTCAATAAAAGAAAATAGAAAAATTTAATTCATAAATTAATAAAAAAATGGAGGAAATCCAACTGTTGGATTTCTCCCCATTTTAAAATATATATTACTATTTTACAGCAATAACTTCTATTTCAACTTTTACATCTTTTGGAAGTCTAGCTACTTCAACACATGCTCTTGCAGGTTTTACATCTCCAAGATATTCAGCATAAACTTCATTTACAGCTGCAAAATCATTCATATCTTTAATGAATACTCCAGCTCTTACTACATCTTTAAAAGTATATCCGGCAGCTTCAAGTATAGCTTTAATATTTTCTAGAGATTGTTTAGTCTGAGCTTTTACACAGTCAGAAACTAGAGTCATTGTTTCAGGAACAAATGGAATTTGTCCAGAAACATAAAGAGTTCCATTAACTTCTATAGCTTGTGAATATGGTCCTAAAGCAGCAGGTGCTTTTTCAGTGTGAATTATTTTTTTCATTGATTTTTCCTCCTATGTTTTATATTCTTTTTATAAATTTACCTAATGATTTTTTTATAAGTTCATTGTTTTTAATTATTATATTACCTCTTAATATGACAGTATCTACTACTGCTGAAAGAGGAAAGTTGTTATAACAGCTATATTTGGCAGCAGTGTGCACATTTTCTATCTTTGAATCTTTCTTTTCAAGTATTACTATATCAGCATCACTGCATTCTGTCAATATACCTTTTTTAGGAAATAATCCAAATATTTTTGCAGGATTTTCACAAACTGTTTTAAGAAATATTTCTACTGATAGTCTGTTATTGATAACTTCATTAAAAAGTAAAGGAATTCTTTCTTCTACACCAGGAATACCATTAGGACAAAGTTTGAAATCATTTTTTCCTTTTGATTTATCTTCTAAAGTAAAAGAACAGTGGTCAGTTGCAATAACATCTATTTTTTTATTAATTAAAGAATCTTTTATATATTCTGTATCCTCTTTTTTTCTCAAAGGGGGACTGAGAATGAAATCAAGAGCATTTTTTTCCAGATATTTTTCTTCAGTAAGAAAAATATATTGAGGACAAGATTCAACAAAAAACTTTACTCCTTTTTTTCTAAAGTCTTCAATTATTTTCATAGATTCTTTAGAAGATATATGTACCAGATATAATTTTTCAAAACCAGTTATTTGAGCATATGAAAGAAGCTTATATACAGAACATCCCTCAATAAAATCAGGTCTTGATTCAGCATGATATATTGGAGCAAGTTTACTTTCTTCAGTAAATTTTCCTCTTAGAAATTCAATTCCTTTGTCATCTTCAGAATGAACACACACAATCATATTTAATTTTTTTGCATATTTAAACATTTTTAAAACATCATCATCAGTCATTTTATAGGCATATGTCATATATATTTTGACACTATTTATTCCCATTTTTTTTAAGCTTTCCATTTGTGAAAATATATCTTCATAGACTTCCTGTACGACGCCATGAAAAGAATAATCTATATTTGAATTTTCAGCATCTTTTATATATTTATTTATCTGGTATTCTAAATTACATCCCTTAGGACCAAAACCAGGATGATCTACTATACAGGTAGTACCTCCAAAAGCAGCAGCAGCAGTTCCAGTGTAAAAATCATCAGCTGAAATTATTCCCACATCAATATTAAAGTGAGTATGCACATCAATGCCTCCAGGAATAATATATTTTCCTTGAGCATTTAATACATTGTCACAAATATTTTCAGAAATATTTTTATCTATTTTTTTTATTTTTTCATTCTCTATTAAAATATCAAGTTTTTCAATTTTATTTCCTGTGAGAACATTTCCATTTTTTATCAAAAGCATAAAATACTCCTTAATAGAATCTATTTTGTTAAATAAGCTTTTAAAATTGCATAATATCCTTCAGTTACATTATACAAACTATCCAGTTCTATATATTCATCTATTGTATGTGCCAGATTTTCTCTTGATGGTCCATATCCTATTGTTTTTATTCCTGCTTCTCCTGCATAGTGTGACCCATTTGTACAGAAGTTGTAATGGGTTATTGCTGGTGTCTGTCCTATTTCTTTTAAAGCTTTCAATGCTTTTTGTACATATTCATCTTTTTCTTCAAACAGCCATCCCGGGAAGAATCTTTCCCCTTCTATTGTTGCTCCTGTCCAGCATTTTTCTACTCCTTTTGCATATGATACTTTTGCTTTCAGAGTGTCATCTTCTTTCATCATTTCATCCAGCAGTTTTTGAATAGGTGCAAGTACACTTTCAGGAGTTTCTCCTACTAAAAGTCTTCTGTCATAAGTAGCTCTGCAGTAGTCAGGTACTACTGATGCTCCTGGATATGGAGATGATTTTACATCTGTTAATTCAAGTATTCCATATCCTAGTGTATCATGATGAGTCATTGGAAGTTTTTGAATATTTTCAATTATCTTCATCATTTTATATACTGCATTTATTCCTTTTTCTGGGTTAGCTGAGTGAGCTGGTTTACCAAAAGTTTCTACTACTATTTCTCCTCTTCCTCTTTGTCCTATTTTAAGATTAAGCTGAGAAGCTTCTCCTATTATTACATAATCAGGTTTTACATATTTACTTATTTCTCTTGCTGCAACTCCTTCAAAACATTCTTCATGAACTACACCAGCAATGAATATTTCTCCAGCGAATTCTTTTTTAAGGTCTTGAGCTAAGTATGCTCCTGCTAAAAGCATTGCGCACACAGCTCCCTTCATATCAGTAGTTCCTCTTCCATAAAGTTTTCCATCTTCTATATTACCAGCAAAAGGTTTCTTAGTCCATTTTTCCTCATCTACTGGAACAGTATCTATATGACCATCCATAAGTACTTTTGGTCCTTCATATTTTCCCTTTACAGAACCAATAACATTTCCATATTTATCTATATGTACAGTGTCATATCCTACTTCAAGACATAATTTTTTAATATATTCTGCTACCTCTTTTTCTTCTCCTGAATAACTTCTTCTTTGAATAAGGTTTTGAAGTACTTTTACTATCTGTTCTTTTCTTTCATTAGTCAACATTTAAATTCCTCCTGAATTTTTTATTTAAAATATGATTTATTTATTTGGATAAGCTCCATTCCATACTATATTTTTGAATCCTTCTACATCTGTATCTCCCTCTGTACTGATGCAGAGAATTCTTGAATTTTCATCTATTTTAAGTTCCTTCATAAGTTCTTTGTATTCTTCTTTCTTTTCTGAAAGAATAGTGAATAGTCCCAGCCCTACAGCTCCTGATTCTCCTGAGATAACTCTTGTATCTGTTCCAAGAGGACTAGAAAGTACTCTCATTCCTCTGGCTGCAATCTGATCATCACATGATACAGAGAAGTCTGCATTATCTCTTAATATTTTCCAGCTGATAGTATTTGGCTCTCCACAAGCAAGTCCAGCCATTATAGTAGTAAGATCTCCAGATACATTATGAGGATTTCCATCATCAGCTTTCATAGATTTATATATGCAGTTGGCTCCATGAGGCTCACAAATAACAGTAACTGGTCTGTCATCTCCATAAAGATGAGCTAAATATCCCTGTACTGCCCCTGCGAATGATCCTACTCCAGCCTGAAGAAATACATGAGTCGGTTTTTCTTCTTTAACTGCTTCAAGCTGTTCTACAACCTCATTTATTATTGTTGAATATCCCTGCATTATCCATAAAGGTATTTCTTCATATCCATCCCATGCAGTATCCTGTACCATTATCCATCCATGATCCTGCGCACCTTTATTAGCAAGTCTTACAGCATCATCATAGTTAAGATCAGTTATACTTACATCTGCTCCTTCTTTAGCTATTGCATCAAATCTCATTTGAGCAGAACCTTTAGGCATATATACAACAGATTTTTGTCTAAGTCTTGCAGCCATCCATGCTACGCCTCTACCGTGGTTACCATCAGTAGCAGTAACAAAAATAACATCACCAAGCTGTTTTTTTACTTCATCAGAGATAAGCACATTGAAAGGAAGATCTTTCATATCTCTATTAAGTTTTTTACTAAGATATTTCCCTATTGCATATGATCCCCCAAGTACTTTGAAAGCATTAAGTCCAAATCTTTTAGATTCATCCTTCAGCCATACTTTTTTAACACCATAGTATGAAGCAAGAGTTTTCAAATCAACTAAAGGAGTTGCCTGATAATCAGGGAGACTTTTATGAAAGTCATAAACCTCTTTCATTTCCTCAGAGCTAAATCCTGAAAGTTCAGATTTTTTATATCCAGCATCTCTGCTTTTTTTATTGTGTACCCATTTTAATAATTCCACTTTGAAATCCTCCTTAATATATATTTTTTATTTTAATTATATAATAAGCAATTTCTGTGCCAGAATCAAAATTTTTTAATAATATTTGATTTTTTAAAGAAAAAGTGTTTTTTAATGCAATATTTCAAGTATTTTTAAAAAAATTATCATTATGATAATTTCAATATCATAATGATAGAAAATATAGTATACTAAAATATATGAGGAGGGATTAAAATGAAAGATACAGAAAAAACATTGGGAAATCTTATAGAAAAACAAGGAGTAACATATATAAGCTCAATAGATGAAGATGGGTTTCCAAATACTAAGGCAATGCTTCCACCGAGAAAAAGAGAAGGAATTAAAGTTTTTTACTTTACAACAAACACTTCTTCTATGCGTGTTAAACAGTATAAAACAGATTCTAAAGCTTGTATTTATTTTTGTGACAGGCGTTTTTTTAGAGGTATTATGTTAAAGGGAAAAATGGAAATCCTTGAAGATAATTTAAGTAAAGAAATGATATGGAAAGATGGGGATGAGCTTTATTATCAAAAAGGAATTACTGACCCAGATTACTGTGTATTAAAGTTTACTGCTGAAAGCGGCAGATTTTACAGTAATTTTAAATCAGAAAATATTATAATTAAATAACGAAATAACATAAAAATATAGTGTAATAAAAATATTAAAAATAATATTATGTAAATGAAACAAAATTTCAGTAATTAGGCAGTTTTGAACTGCCATAATTACTGAAATTATATTTGAAATTATAAACACAATTTTAAGAATATTTTATATTTCGTTTAATTTATATTTATCTATTTTTCTATAAAGTGTGGCAATACCTATCCCAAGTTTACTGGCAGCTTTATTTTTACAATTAGAATCATCTTTATATAGCTCTAACGCTTTTTTTATAAGAATTTTTTCCATTTCTTCAATAGTATAAACATCATTACTATCATTAAATGATATATTTCTATCATTTTTTATATTTTGTTTATTTTTGAGGATATTATCATACAGCATATTTTTAGTGATTCTTCCAGAATCATCAGCCATATTTACCATAAATTCAATAATATTTTCAAGTTCTCTTACATTTCCAGGCCATGAGTAGCTTTTTAATATTTCTTTTACATCTTCATCTATAGTGTGTACATATTTATTAAAAATATTATTATATTTTTCTATAAGTTTGTCTATAATAAGGAAAAGATCTTCTCCCCTTTCACATAAAGGCGGAATTTCAATAGGAATTACATTTAATCTATAATATAAATCTTCTCTGAATTTATTTTCTTCCACCATTTTTTTTAAATCCATGTTAGTAGCGGCAATAACTCTTAAATCCAGATTAATAAGTTTATTTGAACCAATTCTGACTAAAGTTCTTTCTTGAAGTACTCTTAAAAGTTTTACTTGTAAAGAGTAAGGCATTTCTCCTATTTCATCTAAAAAAATATCTCCAGTATTAGCAAGCTCAAATTTTCCTACTCTTCCTTCTGAACTGGCTCCACTGAATGCTCCTTTTACATAACCAAAAAGCTCACTTTCCAAAAGAGAATCAGGTATAGCACCACAGTTAATGGCTATGAATGGTCTATTTCTTCTTTCACCACTATCATGAATAGCTCTGGCTACAAGCTCTTTTCCTGTTCCACTTTTTCCAGTTATTAATACAGTGGATTTTGTATCTGCTATTTTTCTTATTTTATTTTTTAAATTTTGCATAATTTCTGATTCACCAATTATAGCATCTAAAGCATAGGAATCATTAGATATTTTTAGATTTTTAGGAATTTCAGTATTAACATTATCAAAAATAAAGATATTATAAACTTTTTCATTTATTGAAGATATTGGAATGGAGATTCCAACCATATTGAAATATTTATCATCAATTGTTATTTCGAATATATCTTTTCCTAAGATAGTGAGTTTTTTAGATATAATATTAACTTGTTTTGAAGCATACTCAGCTCCTAGTTTCAAAGTTTTCATTGCTGATTTATTTGCATTGATTATATAATTGTTGGCATCTAAAGAGAGAACACATTTATCCATATTATTAAGTATTTGTTTTAAAATATCGTTTATTTCCTGTGTTTTTATCTCACTTTGATATTCATATACTTTCCCAGATATAAAATCACCTATTTGTTCAAGAAAATTGAGATAAGAATCAAGATTATTAAGAACTTTATTTTTTTGTAAATCTGTAGTACAGATAAGACCAATTACTCCAATTACTTCTTCTTTATATAATATGGGAGAAGATAGTTCCAGCTTTTCTTTGCATTCTTTTTTGTAATCACATTTTTTACAGAGCTCATGTTTTTTAGGTTCTTTAATTAAAAGACTTTTCTTTGTTTTTATTACTTCTTTATATACAACACCACTAACTATTTCATTATTTTTATCTTGAAATAAACCAGTTCCAGCTATTCTTACAAGTTCGTTATCTACTATTTCCACTTCAGCTTCTATGACATTTGCTATTATATTAGCATATTTTTTTACATGGTTTTCTATTTTTTTTAACTTAGACATTAATGACCTCCAAAAACAGTGATTATAATTATAACCGCTTTTGATTATTATAACATATATTTTATAAAACTGAAATGAGTGTTTATCAAAATGATAGTTATTTTTTATCATTATGATAATGATAAGGATTTTTTAGAATAAATTTTATAAAATTTAAATGATTTTTATATTAATAGTTAAAAATCAAGTGAATATGAAATAATTTTTATAATTTTATAAGATTGGCATACATATTGCTTTTAAAGTTAACAAGTAAATAATATAGGAGGGAATATTTTGATATTAATTAATGGAAGAATAATAACTCAAGATATTGAAAGACCATACATTGAAAATGGAAGTATAGTCATAAAAGGAGAGAAAATAATAGATTTAGGCAATACTGAGGATATGATAAAAAAATATCCTGATGAAAAAATTGAAGATGTAGATAGAAAAGTAATAATGCCGGGACTTATAAATACACATCATCATATTTACAGTGCATTTGCCAGAGGGATGAAATCTAATGGAAAACCATCAGAAAATTTTGTAGATATACTTGAAAATCTTTGGTGGAAATTAGATAAAAAACTAAATTTAGAAGATATTGAATATAGTGCCCTTACAACATATATAGACTGTATAAAAAATGGAGTAACAACAGTATTTGATCATCATGCAAGTCCTTATGCTATTACAGGCAGTCTTGAAACTATAGCAGAAGCTGCAAAAAAATTAGGAATAAGAACATGTTTGTGTTATGAAGTTTCTGATAGAGATGGAATAGAGATAATGGAAGAAGGAATAAAAGAAAATGTTAATTTCATAAAAAAATATAATACTGATTTTCAAAATATGATAAAAGGAATGTTTGGGCTTCATGCTTCGTTTACTCTTTCAGATGAAAGTTTGAAAAAATGTGATAAAGAAATGAAAGGATTAAATGCTGGGTATCATGTGCATACAGCAGAAGGAAAAGCTGATTTAGAAGATTCACTAAGAAAATATAATAAAAGAGTAATTGAAAGGCTGAGAGATTTTAATATTCTTGGAGATAAGACAATAGCAGTTCATTGTATACATATAAATGAAGAAGAGATGAATATTCTTAAAGATACAAAAACAAATGTAGTACATAATGCAGAATCTAATATGGGAAATGCAGTGGGATGTTCACCATTTTTAGAAATGTCTGTTAAAGGAATAAATATTGGAATAGGAACAGATGGATATACAAGTGATATGTTTGAATCAATGAAAGTAGCTAATATTATACATAAACATGAAAAGAAAAATCCATCAGTTGCATGGACAGAAGTTCCAACAGCTTTATTTGAAAATAATAAAAAAATAGCTGAGAAATATTTTAAAGGGTATATAGGAGTAATTAAAGCTGGAGCTTTGGCAGATGTGATAGTGGTAGACTATGATCCTCTTACTCCTATGGACGGAAATAATCTTAATGGACATATATTATTTGGAATGATGGGCAGAAGTGTTACCACAACTATAATCAATGGAAAAGTAATAATGAAAGATAGAAAATTACTTGTAGGAGATGAAAAAAGGATATTTGGACATTCGAGAGAAACAGCACAAAAATTATGGGATAGAATGTAATATAAATATGGGTTTGGGGGTATTTTAATGATGAACACAAAAACAGCAAATGGAGAACAGATAAGTTCAATAGATACAATGCTTAGTTTAAAGGAACTCTTTCTATTTGGAATGCAGCATATAGCAGCAATGTGTGCAGGAGCTATGGCAGTTCCTATTATTCTTGGAAATTCTTTAGGAATGTCTTACAATCAGATCAGTATATTGGTTGCTGCATCCTTCATGATGGCAGGATTGGGAACTATTATTCAAACTTTAGGTATTGGAAAAAAAATTGGGTCAAAACTTCCAATGATAGAAGGAGTAAGTTTTGCTGGAGTTGCAGCTCTTACAGCGGTAGGAGTAGCCTATAGAGAGGCAGATCCTGTACTGGGAATACAAGTAATGATGGGAGCGACTATTATTTCAGGAGTATTTTGCATCATAGTTGCACCAGTATTTGGAAAACTATTAAAGTTTTTTCCACCTCTTGTATCAGGAGTAGTAGTTACATGTATGGGATTATCCCTTATTCCAGTAGCCATAAGATGGATAGGAGGAGGAAATCCATCAGCAGAACATTTTGGAAACTTCAAAAATATTCTGCTTGCAGGAATAACTTTAGTAATAATAATTGGAATTCAAAAATTATCTAAAGGTTTTTTAGGAAATATAGCAATACTGATAGGAATAATAGCAGGAACGATTATAGCTATGCCTATGGGGATGGTGGATTTTTCAAATATTTCTAATGCAGGAGTTTTCAATTTAAATACGCCATTATATTTTGGAATGCCAAAATTTGATATCACAGCAGTATTATCATTATTTTTAGTACAGTTAGTAATTATGACAGATGCAACAGGAAACCAATTGAATCTCAGCAATATATGTAAGGTTGATGAAAAAGATGAAGGAAGATTAGTAGCAGGATTAAGAGCGCATGGACTTTCTTCAGTATTAGGAGGAATATTTAATACTTTTCCCCACTCACTATTTGGGCAGAATGTTGGAATAGCTTCAATAACTGGAGTTTCAAGTCGTTTTGTAGGAACAGCAGCAGGAGTTATGCTTTTGACTGTAAGTTTTTTTCCAAAGTTAATAAATATACTGACATCAATTCCAGAACCTGTATTAGGCGGAGCAGGGATAATTATGTTTGGTATAGTTGCTGCTAATGGAATAAAAAGACTTGGAGAAGTTAACTACAATGGAAACAAAAATCTTATGATAGTTGCTACAAGTATAGGAATAGCCTTAATACCAATAGCGGTACCAGAGTTTTTCAAGCATTTTCCAGGATGGGGAAAGATATTGTTTCAGAGTCCAGTAACTTTAGGATGTCTTTCAGTATTGATACTAAATATAATTTTTAATGAATTAGGAAAAAATAAAAAATAAAATAGAAATTAAAATGTAATTTTAGGAGGAAAAAATGGCAGATATAAGAGTTAAAATAGCAGGTTTAGAGTATGAAAATCCAGTAATTGTGGCAGCAGGCCCACCTTCAAAGGATGCAGAAGCATGCAGAGCATGTGTAGAAAATGGAGCAGCAGGAGTAGTTGCAAAAACTGTATCAGCAGTTCCAGCAGATGTACCAAAGCCATGTATGCATGACTTTAAGGGAAAACTTTTTATAAATACAGAATTATGGTCTGAATTATCAGTAGAACATTGGATAGCTGAAGAGTATGAAAAATGTAAAGTAAAAAATGAACCTTTGATAATAGGAATGGGATATGTTGAATCTGATATCAGAAAACTTATTCCTATGCTTGATAAATATGCTGATGCCTATGAGATATCGAGTCATTATGTAGGAAGAGATCTTACTCCTATGTTGAATACATTGAGGGCAGCTAAAGAACTTACTAAAAAGCCAGTATTTATGAAAGTATCACCAGGAGTGGAGAACTTAGGAGAAGTTGGAAAAACCCTTGAGGAAAATGGAGCAGATGGTTTGGTTGCAATTAATTCAGTAGGACCTTGTCTTTCAATAGATATAGAAACTGGAAAGCCATTTATGGGAAGTTCAACAGGATATGGGTGGATGTCAGGAGCAGCTATAAAACCAATAGCACTAAGAGTTGTATATGAACTTGCAAAAGCAGTAAAAATTCCAGTATTTGGTGTAGGTGGAGTTACTTGTGGAGCAGATGTAATTGAAATGGTAATGGCAGGAGCAGCAGCAGTTCAAGTATGTACACAAGGAATAATCGAAGGACCTAAAGCTTTTGGAAGAATAGCAAGAGAAACTAATGAATGGCTTGATGCACATGGGTATAGTTCATTAGATGAAATAAGAGGAATAACTGTAAAATATTTATCTGAAAGAGAAAAAGCCAATTATATAACACATCCACCAGTTGTAACATTAGAGAAATGTATTGGCTGTGGAGTATGCAAGACTGTATGTGGATATAAGGCAATAGAAATAATTGAGAAAAAAGCTGTTATTAATAGAGAAAAATGTTTTGGATGTGGAGTATGTGTCTCTAAATGTCCTACAAAAGCTATGGATATAGTTAGATAAGAAATAATGGAGGGAAATATGGGAGAGGTATATACTTTTATAGTAAATGGGCAGAAAATAGAAACTTCTGAAGAAAAAAACTTATTGGATTTTCTGCGTGATGATCTTGGGCTTATATCTATAAAAAATGGATGTAAAGAAGGAGCTTGCGGTACTTGTACTATATTAATAGATGGAAAGGCAATGAAATCCTGTATATTCACAACTAAAAAAATATCTGGAAAAGAAATAGAAACTATAGAAGGGTTTTCTGAAAGGGAAAAAGCAGTTTTTGCATATGCTTTTACAGAATGTGGAGCAGTTCAATGTGGGTTTTGCATTCCTGGAATGGTTATAGCAGCCAAAAGTCTTTTTTTAAAAACACTTAATCCTGCAAAAGAAGAAGTAAAAAAAGCTTTAGTTGGAAATATATGCAGATGTACAGGATATGTGAAAATAGAAGAAGCAATACTATTGGCAGCAAAATTATTTAGAGAAAAACTGGAAATTCCAGCAGTAGAATGTGAAGGATTAGTAGGAACCCATGTACATAGAGTAGATGGAACTGTAAAAACACTTGGAACAGCAAAATATGCTGAAGATTATAAAGTAGATGGAATGTATTATGGAAGTGCAGTAAGGACAAAATATCCTAGAGCAAAAATTTTATCTATTGATTATAGTGAAGCTTTAAAGTTAGAAGGTGTACTTGGTGTACTTACAGCTAAAGATGTTCCAGGAAAAAATAATATAGGACATTTAGAATTTATTTCCGACTGGGATGCCCTCATACCAGTTGGAGGAATAACAAGATATATTGGTGATGCAGTAGCATTAGTTGCTGCTAAAGATAAAAAAATATTAGAAGAAGCAAAAAAGCTTGTAAAAGTTGAATATGAAGAACTTGAGGGATTATTTACAATAGAGGAAGCCATGGCTGACGGAGCTCCTCTTATCCATTCTAAACCTAATAATGTTTTGGTAAGAGAGGTATTGAAAAGAGGGGATTATGAAGGGGCTCTGTTAAATTCTAAATATAAAGTGACAAATATATATGAGACACCAGCCACTGAACATGCTTATCTGGAGCCTGAATCGGCACTGGCAATGCCAGATGGTAATGGAGGTATAGAAATATATACTTCTAGTCAATCAGTGTATGATGAACAAAGAGAAATAGCAAGACTTCTTGGCTTGGAAAAAAATCAAGTAAGAGTAAAATCTGCATATGTAGGAGGTGGTTTTGGAGGAAAAGAAGATATGTCAGTACAGCATCATGCAGCTCTTCTTGCATATGTTCTTAAGAAACCTGTTCAAGTTACTTTAAGCAGACAGGAAAGTATAAATATAAGTACAAAAAGACATCCTATGAAAATAGAAATGACCACATGTTGTGATGAAAATGGTATTCTTACAGGAATGAAATGTAAAATATATGCAGATACAGGAGCCTATGCTTCATTAGGTGGACCAGTATTACAAAGAGCCTGTACTCATGCTGCTGGACCTTATAACTATCAAAATATTGATATAGAAGGAATAGCTGTATATACAAATAATCCTGTAGGAGGAGCATTTAGAGGATTTGGAGTTACACAGTCGGCTTTTGCAATAGAATCTAACATAAATCAACTTGCAGAACTTACAGGTCTTTCTCCTTGGGAAATAAGATATAGAAATGCTATAAGACCAGGACAAGTATTACCCAATGGACAGATAGCAGATGAAGGAACAGCTCTAGTAGAAACTCTTGAAGCAGTGAAAGATGAATATTTCAATAATAAAATAGTAGGAATTGCCTGTGCAATGAAAAATGCAGGAGTAGGAGTAGGGCTTTCAGATATAGGAAGATGCAGACTTACTGTACAAGATGGAAAAGTAAGAATAAGGACTTCAGCAGCTTGTATAGGACAGGGAATGGGGACAGTATGCTTACAAATATTATGTGAAACTACTGGATTGACAATAGATAAAATAATTGTAGATTCTCCAGATACAGAAATTACTCCTAATAGTGGAACTACAACTGCTTCCAGGCAAACAGTATTTACTGGGGAAGCAACGAGAGTAGCTTCTTTAGAATTAAAAAAACAACTTGAAGGAAAAACATTGGAAGAACTTGAAGGATGGGACTATGAAGGTCAATATTCTGGAATTACAGACAAAATGGGATCAGATAAACCTAATCCTGTAAGTCATGTGGCTTATGGATATGCTACTCAAATAGTTATATTAGATGAAAATGGTAAAGTTCAAAAGGTAACAGCAGCTCATGATGTAGGTCGTGCTATCAATCCGAAAGCGTTAGAAGGGCAGATAGAAGGTGGAGTTGTTATGGGACTGGGATATGGACTTACAGAAGTCATGCCAGTTGAGAAAGGAATACCTAAAGTAAAATTTGGAACTCTTGGATTATTTAGAGCTGCAAATACTCCTGAAATAGAAGCTATAATAATAGAAAAAAATAAAGCAGAATTAGCTTATGGAGCAAAGGGAGTAGGAGAAATAGTTGTTATTCCTACAGCTCCAGCTGTTCAAAATGCTTATTTTAAATATGATGGAGAATTTAGAACTTCTCTTCCACTTCAAAAAACAGCATATAAAAAATAAAAATTAAAAAGGTATCTTAATTACAAAGATACCTTTTCTATTTTCATAAAATTAATTTTTTTATAATATTGTTTCCCTTTTCAGTTAAATAAGTACCACTTCTTCCTTTATTTACTCTGACATACTTTTCTTTTTGAAATTTTTTCAATATTTCTCTAACTTCATGCTCAGTTACAAGACAGCCTATATCTTCACAGGCTTTTATAATTCCTTTTCTTCCAAATCCTTTACCATAAGAGTAACGATTTTCCAAGACTCGTAAAACAGCAACTTCTTGAGGCAGAAATTTTAAATGTAAGTTATTATAAACAGATGATTTTTTGAAATTTACTTTTATATGATTTTGAATTAAACTATTTTGAAATGGTTCTGGTAAATGAATATAATCTATTTTAGATACATCCAGACATGAAAAATATTCAATTAAATTTCGTAATTCCCTAACATTTCCCAGCCATGGATAACTTAAAAATATAGATTTTACTGTGTCAGTTAATTCAAAATTTGTATTTAATTCATTTTGAAAATATTTAATAAGAGAAAAAATGTCTTCTTTTCTTTCTTTTAATGAAGGAATTCTAATAGGAATTACATTTAATCGATAATATAAATCTTTTCTGAATTTAGATTGAGCAATTTTTTCAAGAATATTTTCATTTGTAGATGAAATTATTCTTACATCTATACCAATAGGTTCTGTTGCTCCTATTTTAACTATTTCTTTTTCTTGTAAAACTCTTAATAATTTTACTTGCATCATTGGACTCATTGATTCAATTTCATCTAAAAAAAGTGTCCCTCCATTTGCAAATTCAAAAAGACCAATTTTACCACCTTTTTTTGCTCCAGTAAAAGAACCTTCAGTATATCCAAAAAGTTCACTTTCAAGAAGTGTTTCAGGAAGAGCAGCACAATTTATTGCTACAAAAGCTGAATCTCTTCTGGGAGAAGCATTGTGAATAGCTTGAGCAAACATTTCCTTACCTACTCCACTGTCTCCTTCAAGAATTATAGAACAGTTATTTGCAGCCATTCGTATGGCTATATCTTTTACTGATTGAATTGCAGAACTTGTTCCTATGATGTCTTCAAATGTAAATTTAGCATAAGATTTTTTTTTGATTTTTTGTATACGTAATGCATTTTGTTTTTTTTCAGATAAATCAAATTTTTGTAATAAAGCAAAATTACCTAAAAATTTATTCTTTAAAAGCAGAGGCATTATTGATACACTGATTTCATTATTTTCTATTTTAATAAGTTTCGAATTTTCATTTGTAAAAATAGGTAGTGGGGTAGTGGAAAGCCATGGAAAAACTTCTTTTATTGATTTACCTAGAATATTAAATTTTAATTGGAGTAAATTTTTTGCTACATCATTTATCATGGTAATATTATTCTGCTCATCCATAATGATAACTCCTGAATCAAGAGAATCTAATATAGCTTCTAATTTTAATTCAGTAGTAAGGTTGTTGTATGATATTTTTTGAAGAGAATAATCTTTTACAGCTAAAGAATTGATATAATTTTCAAATTCTTTTTCTTTTAATACAAAAGTAAGATCTAATTTTAAAGCTATTTCATAAATAGTATTAATAGATAATTTTCTACAGCCTAAATCAATGCAATTAGGTATTTTAGATGGGATAAGTTCTTTTTCTCCAGTTGCAAAAGCAAGGTCAACTGAAGGAACCTTTTTCATTTTAGGGTAATATAAAAAAAATTCAATATTAGAAATTCCCAAATGAGTTAATTGGGATAAACTTTCCATTGACATATGCTTATTTTGATTAACTATCAATGCTTTTGTACCAACAGGATATTTTTTTAAAATATCAATTGCCTTTTTAGAAAAAACAATATCGGCCTTGACAGTTTTAGACTCTGGAGGTAGAAAATCTTCTGCCCATTTATACTTCTTTATATCATCACTTGTAGCTGACAAAAGATATAAATCACAATTATGAAGGAGCTTTATAGTTTTTTCTTCAATACTGTAAGTATAAATATCAATATTATCAGTGAAAACCTCAGATAATATATCCTTGTAAAAATTAGCAATAGAACTGGCTTTAGAAATTATTCCTATTGATTTTTTCATCACTATTCCCTCCTTTATAAGTATATGCAAAAAAAGCTGTTAAAAAACAGCTTTTAATGAAGAACTTCTCCATATTTCCCAATTAACTTTTCATTTTTCCAGGCAATTTTTCCATTAACCAGAACATATTCCATTCCTGTAGAAAGATTATTAGAGTTGTCAAAAGTTGAGTTATCTCCAAGTTTATCAATATCAAAAATAAGTATATCTGCAAAATATCCCTCTTTTAAAACTCCTCGTCTTTGAAACTGTAATCTTTCAGCAGGCATTTGTGTAAGTTTATGAATTCCTTCTTGTAATGAAAGAATTTTTAAATCTTTGATATAATATTTAAGAAAATGTGTAAAAGTGGCCATTTTTCTAGGATGTGGTGTATCACTCTCATCATATAGAGCATCAGAAATTACAAGTGAATAAGGTAATTGTGCAATTTTTATAATATCATCTGGAGAAATATTAAAACCAACAATTCCAATTTTTCCATCTTCATTTTTAAGCAAATGAGCAATGAATTCTATTTCATCTTTATAACCATATTCAACAGCACATTGATGGATAGTTTTTCCTATATATTTTTTATTTTCACTTTTTGAAAGACTGCTGATCATGGAATGAGACCAACGAAAATCAGGATTAATATTTTCATCATTTGGTCCAGGATTATAATAGCAATAACGCATTTTTTTTATACTTTCATGAGAAGTAATCTCGTTTAATATATCAGTAAAAGGTTTATCTAAAAAAGAAACTGGAAGAATTGCAGCTAAAGTAGTAGCAGTTCCATGATAAGGATAAAAATCTACTGTAATATCCATTCCTTTTTTTTCTCGAGCTTCCTCTATTAACTCAATTGCTTTATCAAGAGTTTTTCCCCAGTTATCTGGACCCAATGCCTTTAAATGGCTTATATGGAGAGGCATTTCATTTTCTTTGGCAATATCAATGCTTTCCTTAACAGCTTCTGCAAGTCTTGAAGCTTCATCACGCATATGTGGCATATAAATCATTTTTTTCCCTTTACATGGAATAAATAATTTTTTCATTTCTTCTGTAGTATTGTATACTTCAGGGAGATATACTAAACCAGATGAAAATCCTTTTACTCCGCAAGAAATAGCTTCATTGATATATTTTTGTGCTTCTTTCATTTCTGATTCAGTAAAGGCAGAAGGGCTGTATCCTTTTACGGCAACTCTAACAGAACCAGTACCTTGTAATGTTGAAATATTGACAGCTTTATCTATAGTTTTCAAATCTGCAATATAATCACTTAGTTTTGAATATTTAATATTATTTACAGGATAACCATGTGTTGGAACACAGTAGTCGTATAGATTTCTGGAATTCTCAGTATAAGGAGCAAATGAAAAACCACAAACTCCAGTTCCTATAGTAGTAATTCCTTGAGCTAATTCAAGTTTTCCAAAATCTTTTTTAAAAACTGCAAGATCACAATGTCGATGAATATCAATGAATCCAGGAGTTATAAGTTTATTTTCAGCATCAATAATTTTTGCATCTTTAAAAGTGATACATTTATCTATTTTTTTTATAATATTATTTTTAATAAGAATATCTCCAATAAATGGTTTATTTTCTAGTGTTCCATCATAAATCAAGCCATTTTTAATTAGTATATACATATTGTCACTCCTTATAATTTCATGACTGTTACATGATCATTTTCCTCATCTGACCATAGTAAACTTTGTAAAGAATCACAATGTTCCTTTCCAAATAAACCAGGAGCACCACCAGAGTGAAGTAATATTGCATTTTCATTTGCTGGAATTATTTCTTTTTTTATTAAATCTATAAATCCTCTAAAAACTTTTCCAGTATAGCAGGGATCAAGTATAATTGCTTCAGTAGAAGCCATTAGTTCTATACTTTTTTGAGTTTCTAAATCAGGTTCGTTATAATCAGTGCCTCCATAGGGAATTGGATCATTACCAATTTCAAGATGGATATCTTCTTTCTGACATGTAAATCCCATATCAAAATATTCACTTATTTCATTTATTGATTTTACAGTTTCTTCAATAGGACAAAAATCGGGCTCTATTGGAATGCCAATAACTTCAAAAGGGGCATTAAAGTATTTTGCACCAGCCCATAAACCAGCAAATGTGCCTGTTGAGCCATAACCACACACAATATATTTAGCATTGATATTCTGTTCCTGCATTTGCTTTATAATTTCAGGAACAAACATTGCGTATCCAGCAGAACCAATAACTCCTTGTCCTCCTACAGGAATGCTTAATACTTTTTCTCCCTGAGATTCATATTTTTTTAAAATATTATCTGTACATTCTTTTAAAAATTTCTTTTCAGCAATTTGTCGTTTAGATTTTGGCAAATTTTTAACTGATGAATAATCAACAAAATAGATATCAGCTCCCATCAATCTATCAAGAAGAAGATTTCCAGATAAATAATCAGGTTTTTTTCCTTTCAAAATCAAAATAGGTTTCAATCCATACCTTATGGCAGCAGCAACTGTCAATCTACCATGATTTGTCTGTACCCCACCAAATGTCATAAGTGCAGTATAGCCATTATCAATAGCATATTGAACCAAGTATTCAAGTTTTCTTGTTTTATTACCACCTAAAGCTAAGCCAGACATATCATCCCGCTTAATATATAAATTTCCTTTGCCAAGTTTTTGAGAAAGTGTTTTCATAAATTCAAGTGGAGTATTAGTATAACCAACATTAGCTTTTTTTAAATTTTCTATTTTCATTAAAATCATCCGCCTTTAAAAAAATAATAAGGCAAATATTTAAGTTTATGTTCAATTGTATTATAGGTGGGAAAAAATAGGATGTCAAGATTAATTTAATATAAAGGTTGAATATCCTGTTTTGATTTTATTTTATCCTGTTTTTATCCTTATTTCACCAATTTATATTTTTATAGTAAATATTTTTGGGAATATAATCCTATTTTTTATGGCAAATTATAGATTTTTTTTTAATAAAATTTTTAATATATTCTTTAATTGTCAGTTGTTGTATTTATGGCATAAAAATTGCTTATGTATAGGCAGTGGTAAATATATAGTTTATGTTCAATTTTTTAAAATAGGGGTATCATAAAAACATATAAAGGAGAAAGATTATGAAAGAAAAAAAATTAGGTGGATCTGCGTTTATTCCTATGTTAGTTTTTCTTATTCTTTATTTGGGCAGTGGATGCTATTTTACAATAATAGGTGTAAGTAATGCATGGAATCTTTTTCCACGTCATGCTGCAATATTTATTGGAATCATAGTAGCATGTCTTATGTATAGACAAATGCCTTTTGAAACAAAAATTAAAAAGTTTTGTATTGCAGCAGGAAATGATGGAGTAGTAATGATGTGTATGATTTTCTTGGTTGCAGGGGCTTTTGCAGGAGTAGCAAAACAAATGGGGGGAGTAGCCAGTGTTGTAAATTTAGGGCTTTCTTTTATTCCAACAAGTTTTGTATTACCAGGAATTTTCATAATATCTTCACTTGTTGCAACTGCTATTGGAACTTCTTCAGGAACTCTTGTTGCTATTGCTCCAATTGCTCTTGCAATAGCTGAAACTACAGGAACAAGTATTCCTATGTTTTTTGGAGCTGTCTATAGTGGAGCTTTATTTGGTGATAACTTGTCTATTATTTCAGATACAACTATAGCAGCAACTAAAGGTGCTGGATGTGAGATGAAAGATAAATTTAAAATGAACTTTAAGATTGCTTTACCAGCAGCAATAGCTTCAGTTGTACTTTATTATATAACAGGAAGCCATGTAACAATAAGCTCTGAATCACTTCCATATAATGTATTGCTTATTTTACCATATATTTATGTAATAGTGGCAGCAGTTAAAGGAATGGATGTATTTATAGTTCTTGTTTCTGGAACATTCTTTGCAGGAATTGTTGGTATGTTTGCTGGAACCATGACAATGATAACATTTGTTCAATCAATTGGGACAGGAATGTCTGGAATGATGACTACTGCAATAGTAGCAATGCTTTTAAGAGGTCTTATAGGATTGATTGAAGAATTTGGTGGAATTGAATGGCTTATAAAAATACTGCGTAGAAATGTCAAGACTCGTAAAGGAGCAGAATATTGTATAGGAGCTATGTCAGGTTTATTAGACTTTGCACTTATTAATAATACAATTGCTATAATGATAACAGCACCTATAGCAAAAGATATTGCAGAAGAACATCATATTTCACCTAAACGAAATGCAAGTTTAATGGATATCTTTGCCTGTGCTGTTCATGGACTTGCTCCACATGCAGGTGGTATGCTGACACTTTCTGGATTTTATGCAGCACTAAATCCTCTTGAGGTAGTAAAATATAATTTTTACTGTTATTTCTTAATTTTAGCAGCAATTATTACAATTCAATTTGGTTTGCTACGTACTAAAGAAGAAAAAGAATATGTAAAAAATCAAGCAGAAATTAATAATTAATATATAAACTTGGGAAAAGCTGGTATTTAAATAATAGAAGATAGAAATCATTATATATATTTCTGCTAATTTTTATACTATATAGAAAAAAATTTATATGAAAAAATTTAAGTTAATTTTTTTAGTGACAGTAATTGAGTTCTTTTAAATTTACAACAATTCCTTTTTTATATATCTAAAAAACAAAAGGGGGCTGTTGCAAATTAGTGATTGATAAACTAATTTGTGCAGCCTCTCTTATTTTTCATAAAAAAATAGAAATCTATAAAATAGATTTCTGCTAATTTATATTTTTATATTTATTTTTAAGTATCAAAAAAAGAAGTAGATGATTTTTTATTTATCTAAGCTACTTTTAATGAGTGAAGTGTTGTTCCTAAGCGATTATTTATATTTCTGCTTAGATATCTGTTGAAGTTGTAAGCGATACAAAACAAACATATTTCTCTTAAAACACTTTTTTTACTTCGAACTTTTAATTTTCGCAATTTCATATCTTCTTTCAAAACTGCAAAAGCACCTTCTACTTGAATACTTCTGTTCATTCTTAATTGTTTTCCATAATTGCTTGATACATTCTCTTTTGATTTATTTGATAAAATTCTAAATCTCGCATTGTACTTAATTTTTTTGTTAGTTTCAGGATTCCAAAAATATTGAACTGTATTATTTTTGTTAGAGTATAGAAATTCTAATTCTAATCCATCTTTTCTAAATAGCTTATTTTCAGAATGATTATATATTAAATTTTCTACTCTGTTTAAATCATTTTTAAACTTTCTGATTTTAGATTTTTCAAAATATATTGGTTTTATGTATGAAGTATAGTCCATTTTTTCCAAATATTCATAATTTGAAATACTTTCATATCCTGCATCAGCTACAATATTTTTAATTTCTAAATTTTGAGATGAAATTTTCTCTAAAAATGGAATCAAAGTTTTAGAATCAGAAGGGTTAGAAAAAATTTCATATGAAGAAATATATTCACTAATCACTCCTATTTGTAGATTATATCCAGGTTTTAATTGACCATTTCTCATATGGTCATCTTTCATTCTCATAAAAGTAGCATCTATATCAGTTTTTGAATAGCTATTTCTACCATTAAGATTTTTAAAATGATTAGAATATTTTTGATACTTTTCTAAGTATTCTGCGCATAATTCTAAATATTTTTGTTCTTTAGATTTTCGCTTTCCTCTGCCTTTGACTATTTGAAAATTCAAATTAGAAAGATACGAATATATTTCAAGGAAGTTGTCATATTGTAAGTTGAAATCATCATTAAAATTTGAAATTAGTTCAAGAATTTTTTCATCTAATCTATCTCTGTATTTCTCAATAGATTTTTTCCAAACAAATGAATATTTATTAGCATATGCTTCAATTTTAGTACCATCAATATATATTGTTTCAGTAGAAATATCTTCCATTTCAAAAATTTTTTCAATGAATTGTTCAAATAGATCTGGAAGAATATCTTCAGTTTTTGCTAAAAATCTAGAAATAGTAGAATGAACAGGAATTTTAGAATTTTGTAAAAGAAACCTGAATTTAATATTTTCACGGCAAGCCATTTCTATATCTCTAGTAGAAGTTAAATTGCGCGAATAGGCATAAACAATGATAGAAAACATTCTGATAGGATGTACCTTTGTTTTGTAAGAAAATACTTGCATTAAACTACTAAAATCTAATCCCTCCAATATTGAGCTAAGTTTTCTTACAGGATCATTATCAGAAATTTCATATTGTAAAAAGTTAAAAAGTTTAGGTTGATTTAATTGAAAAAAAATGTTATTATTAGTTGGTTTTTGCATAGGTATATTATATTAGAAATTTGAAAAAATTTTTAGTATTTTATACCTTTTTTTATTTAAAAAGAAAAAGCTGACAAGAAGAAAACTTCAAGTCAGCTTTTTGGGTAATTGGGCTATTTTGAATTTGCAACAGCCTCCTAATACTCTTTTAATGTATTTTTTTCATACTAATATAAAGCAATATGTCCATCTGTTCTAGGTTCTGTTCCTCCTACTAAAACTCCATTTTCCATTCTCCAGATGATTTCTCCTCTTCCCATCATTAATGGATCATATAATACTTTTATGTCATGACCCATTGCTGCCAGCTCATAGGCTATATGTTCTGGAACTCCATATTCCAGTTCTATATTTTTCTTTCCTACCCATTGCCATCTCGGGGCATCTAAAGCTGCCTGTGGATTCATCAGGAAGTCCACTGTATTAGTTACTACCTGTACATGTCCTTGCGGCTGCATAAATCCTCCCATTACTCCAAATGGTCCAATTGCTTTTCCATCTTTTCCCAGGAATCCTGGGATAATTGTATGATATGGTCTCTTTGATGGTCCTACACAGTTTGCACTTTCAAGATCAAGATTAAAGTTGTTTCCTCTGTTATGAAGCGCTATTCCTGTTCCAGGAACTACCATTCCTGAACCAAATCCCATATAGTTGCTTTGAATATATGATATCATATTTCCTTCATTATCTGCTGCTGCCAGATATACTGTTCCTCCACAGTATGGATCTCCTGCTTCCGGCATTATAGCTGTACTTCCTATTAACTTAGCTCTGTCTTCTGCATATGCTTTAGATAACAATTGTTCAACAGTTACTTTCATAAATCTAGGATCTGCTACATATTTCTGTACATCTACAAATGCAAGCTTCATTGCTTCTATCATTGTATGATATGATCTTACTGTTTCTCTTGCTTCAAACTGGAATCTATCTAAGATATTAAGCGCCATAAGAGCACTTATTCCATGTCCATTTGGTGGAAGTTCATAAACATCATATCCATGATATTTTACAGAAATAGGCTCCACCCACTCTGCCTCAAATTCTTCCAAATCTTCTTTTCTTATATATCCATTATATTTTTTAGAAAAAGCATCTATTTTATCTGCCAGTTCTCCTTTATAGAAAGCATCTGCATATGTATCTCCTATCATCTCAAGAGTATCTGCATGATCTGGAAGTCTCACTACATCTCCTATTTCTGGGCATTTTCCATTTTCAGTAAAAGTTTCAAACCAGTATTTAAATTCTTCTCCACTTTCTTTTCCAAAATTTACAGAAGCCTTTTTCCATAATTTAGCAACATTTACAGGAACTGCATATCCCTCTCTTGCTAATTTTACAGCTGGAGTAACAACTTCACTTAAAGGAAGTTTTCCAAATTTTTTACTTAGTTCTGCCCAAGCCTTAGGTATTCCTGGAACATTAACTGGTATAAGTCCATATTTCGGCATTTCTTTCAAACCTTTATTTAATAATTCCTGTGCTTCAAGAAGTTTTGGTGAAGGGCCGCTGGCATTAAGCCCATAAATTTTATCTTTTACACTGAGGATAGCAAATCCATCTCCACCTATACCGTTGCCAGTAGGCTCTACAACAGTAAGAGCAGCAGCAGTGGCAATAGCAGCATCTATTGCATTTCCTCCCTTTTTAAGTATTTCAAGCCCAGCTTGTGCAGCAAGTGGAGATCCAGTTGCCACCATACCATTTTTGGCATACATTACATTTCTTCTTGATGGATATGGATAAATAGTAGAATCAAATTTTAGCATCTTATTCCTCCTGAAAATTAATTTTAAAGTTTATATATGATATTAAAGAAATTCAACAAATATCCCTGCAATGATAATAGAGATTGTGGTTACAGAAGCCAGTCCTGCAACAACATACGCTGGAATTATTCTTTTAAGAATAGCAGTTTTCTCTTCTTCATCATCTGTAAGAGCAGTTGCTATTTCATTAGCAATAAGATATGTAGCAGGGAATCCTAAAAGCTGAGCCATAGCTATCCCCATTGCCAGATCTTTTGATCCAACTATTTTCCATGTAGGAAGAAGATAAATTAAAAGATAAGTTCCTATTACAAATGCAGCAAATATTATAAGCAGTTGGAATCCCAAAGTAGTAAGGTCTCCAAAAGATATTTTAGCAAGAGATGGAATCAAGCTTGCAAAAACTGCAAATGAAAGGAATCCAGAAACTTTTGCTTTATCAAGTATAGCATTAGGAACAGCCCCAGTATATGAAAGGATAGTTCCTAATAAAAGTGCTGTAATGCTGGCATTAAGTCCAGTTTTTTCTTGAACTATTCTTGAAATAAAAGCAGCAGCAGCAGCAATAGCCATACAAGTAAAAGATGTAAAATATTTTTCATTCTTTTTAGCAAAAGTTATTTTAGTTTCTTTAACTGGAGCTTTTTTATCATCAGTAGCAGCTTGTATTTTTCCAGCTCTAAATTGTTCTAATACTTTTCTTCCTTCTCTCATACCGAAATATGAAGCAGGAGGTGTACCAACAAATTTTTGAATGGCATATACAAGAGTACCAAGTGCAGCAACAGTTTGGAATCCTTTTTCCATGGCAGCACCAGTCATTATCTGTGTAGCAATTATACCTCCATTGATGATAGGAATAGAAACAACAGCTGCTTCTTTTCCAACTAAAGGAACAACGGCAAAGACAGCAATTATTCCTACTATCATGGAAATGATTGCCATGACAACAGTTCTCCATTCATCAATAAGTTCTTTGATATTAATCATAGTTCCCATGTGAAAAATAAGCAAAGGAGCACTCCAAGCAGCTGATTGAGATAGACCTGCTTTTTGAATCATATCAGCTGGTATCATTTTAGTCATAAATCCAACTAAAAATAAAAACATTGCAACAAAAACTGATGAAAGTTTAGCTTTTGTAAAAACTCCTAAAAAATCTCCAATTGCAAAGAATAATACCGTCAAAAATAAAAATAAAAACATGTAACCTGCGTTCGTCATAAATTTTCCCCCTTGATTAACGATTAATTTTTTATATTAAACTAAAACTCAATATCTTTTATAACATGGAAATATGTAGATCTGAATTTAAAGTTTTTGATATTTTTTCTCATTACCATATTGTCCATTGAGTAATATAAAGGTACACAAACAATATCATCTTGAATCATTTGCTGAGCTATTTCATAGTTACGTTTTCTTTCTGCTGGATCAGAAGTAGCTCTACCAGCTTCTATATATTTATCAAGTTCAGGATTTTTATATCTTCCATGATTTCCAGCTGCACCAGCTGAGCTGCTATGATATAAAGGGAAAAGGATATTATCAGAATCTCCAGTTCCACCACTCCATCCTCCAAGTTTTAATTCGAAGTTAGCATTAGCAAGATCTTGAAGATAAGTAGCCCATGCTACAACTTCAATTTCAAGTTCTAATCCTATTTCTTTAAGATTTGATTGAATAATTTGAGCTACTTGTACCCTTGATGGATTGTCATTAGTTATTACTTTTAGTTTAGTTCCAGTTAGACCATTTTCTTCAACTAACTGTTTAGCTTTTTCCATATTTCTAGGAAGTCCAGTTACTTTATCTGAATATCCAAAAGCCACATTACTTACAGGGGAATTTGCCTCAATAGCAAGTCCATTATAAATAGCCTCGATAATTCCTTTTTTATCAATGGCCATAGCAATAGCTTCTCTAAGAGCTTTGTTGTGAAATTTTTCTTTATTAAAATTAAATGTAATTGCTTCAGTAAGAACTACAGGTTTACTTATAATTACTAAATCAGGATTATTTTTAAGATTTTCTAAATCAATAGGTGCAACTGTATAAGCAATGTCTATATCTTTTGCTTCTAGTGCCATAGCTCTCGCAGTATTTTCTGTTATAGTTTTAACTAGAAGCTTGTCAAATTTAGGTGCTCCTTGGAAATGATCTTTGAAAGATTCTAAAGTAATCTGTTCCCCAGTTCCCCATTCAATAAGCTTGAAAGGTCCAGTTCCAATACCAGCTATAGAAAGATCATCATTTTGTTCTTTTACACTTCTCTCATTCAATATAGAAGTTCTCGGATGAGCAAGATTATACAATATTGATGAGAAAGGTTTTGACAGAGTAATTTTTACAGTGCAATCATCAAGTGCCTCTACTCCTGAAATAGGATCAACCATAACCATACTTGCTGGTTTATTTTTCATTCTGTTAATACTGAATACTACATCTGAAGCTTTTAATTCATCACCATTGTGAAATTTAACTCCTTTTTGCAATTTGAATATAAGTGTAGTAGGATCTTTAAATTCCCAGCTTTCAGCTAATTCAGGAACTATGTTTCCATTTTCATCTATCTCTACCAGACTGTTAAAAATCTGTTGAGACATTATTCCCCCAATTACTTCTGAATACATGTGTGGATCAACACCTTTTGGTTTTCCATTTAATCCAACTCTTAAAACTTGTTCCTTTTTAGGTTTTTCAGTTCCTGCTGTTTTTTCTGTTTTATCAGAACATCCTATGAGTCCTAACATAACAAGAAAAATAAAAAATATTTTTTTCATGTTCTCCCCCTTAAAAAATTTTAATAAAAAAAGCTTAGGTCTATAAATATATAGAATAGGCCTAAGCTTTTAATCCCTTTTTAATCCCAAGCCTTTTTGTATTTTGTATACTGAAAACAGGCTTGATTAACATAAGAAATTTATGTAAAAAAATCAACCCTTTAAATCATGATATGAGTAGTATATGTATATATATTATGACTGTTTTTAAAGTGTTGCTTGACATAAATATCTCCTTTTTCAATTGAATTTTGTTTATGGTATTAATATTACTACTTTTTTTTACATGTGTCAATATTTTTTTATTGTAGTACTAAAAAAATGATACAATAACTTTATATATAATAGGAATGAATAATGCTGGCATAAGATTTCCTATTTTTATATTTTTATTGAATAAAAGATTTATTCCTAGTCCTATCATCATAAGACCTCCAACAACAGATATTTGATTAATAATAGCATCATCAAGACCACTTTTTATAAAAAAAGCAAAAAGAAATATAGTTCCCTGATAAAGAAAGACTGTAATTGCTGAAAATAAAACTCCTATTCCATATTTTGATGAAAAAATCAGAGAAGCTACACCATCAAGCAATGCTTTGATAAACAGTATCTCGTTATTTCCAGAAAGACCGCTTTTTATAGAACCAACAATGGCCATTGCTCCTACATTAAACATTATACTTGTAGTAACAAAACCTTTAACTATATCATTACTTTTATTTTTGGAAAATCTTTTTTCTAAATAAATTCCAAGCATTGTAAGTCTTTCATCTATTCTTAAAAGTTCTCCAATAATTCCTCCAATAACCATAAATAATATTATAAGCATTCCATTATTAAAGTTTATTCCATCTTTAATTCCTAAAGCTAATATAGAAAGTCCCATAGAAGTCATTATTATATCTTTTATTCTGTCAGGAATACCTTTTTTCAACCACATACCAAGCAGGCTTCCAAGGATAACAGCAGCTGTATTTACAATATTTCCCAGCATTTTTCCCCCTAATATTTTATTTTAAAGTTTAAAAAATTTTTCTAAATATAAAGCTACACCATTTTCAATATTTTTGGGTGCAGTATTATTTATTTCTTTTTTCACTATTTCCTGAGCATTTTCCATGGCCACAGGATGACCAACTTTTCTAAGCATGTCAAGGTCATTTTCTCCATCACCAAAAGCCATGATTCTCTTCATATCTATTCCCAGCTGTTGAGCTATAACTTTAAGTGCATTTCCCTTACTACATTCTTTAGGAACTATATCAATACATTCAGGATCAGAAATAGTTATTTCTACTGCATCAGAAAATTTTTCTCGCAGTTCTTTATTTATTTTAAGGATAATATCTGTATTTTCTACTATTATTATTTTATGAAGAGCAGGGCAATCTTCAATATCTACAAGAATATGCTCTATAAAATCAATTCTTCTGCTATAATCAGTTTTATCATATTCATCTCTGTAAAAATCATCATCTATAAATCCATTATATGCTATTTTTCTATCTCTTAAAAGTTTTATTATTTCTTGTGATGTTTTTTTATCAATAATTTTTTCAAATATACTATTTTCTTTTTTATCATATATATTAGCACCATTATTACAAATAAGATAGATATCTAATCCTATATCTTTTTTTAGCCTTACAGCAGAAGCTCGACCTCTTCCAGTAGCTATAGCAAATTCAATTCCATTATCAACTAATTTTTTTACAGCTGCCTTTGTATAATCAGTGATTTGGCTTTTTGTATCTAATAGAGTTCCATCTAAATCTGATACAACTAATTTCATTTTTTGTTTCCCCCTGTCCCATATCTGATTTTTTTTCTTTAAGTATTCTAATTACATTTTACCTTATTATGGTAGTGAAAGTAAAGAGAACAATTACTCAAAGAAAATAAAAAAAGAGAGTCAAAAATATTTTTTGACTCTCTTAATTAATGATTATTGTGGTTTGTTTGCAAGATTTTGATTGTATTCCACTCTTGATTTCATCATCGTAGTTCTCATTCTTCCCTGTTCATTAGCGATTTCAGTATTTAGTTTTTCAACTTTATTCCAATCTGGTTTATCTTTAACAAGTTCCTTTCTGATTTCTAATCTTTTTTCATCCATAACAAGTCTTGCTCTTTCCATTTCAGGGCTTCTTTTAAATCCATTTTGATTTCCTGAACCACAATATGAAGATCCAGAATGATATCCTTTTTCCATGTTGTTTCCATTCCAATTTTGATGTCCTCTTGCAAAAGCTGTAGCACCTAGAGCAAATATCATAATTCCTATTATTGTAAATTTTTTCATAATTATCATCCTCCATATTATTTTGTTCTTTCTTATGTAACAAAATAATATCATGCGATTATGACCTCAATATGTCAAACCAAAAAGTAAATTTTTTATCCTTTAGATTTATACCACAAGGGATTTTATTTAACTCCATAATTTTTTTTACAATTGAAAGCCCCAATCCATTTCCTTCAATACTTAGTTCATTTGCATTATCACCACGAGAAAAAGGTTCCCATAATTTAGATGTATCTCCAGTACTTCGGCCATCAATGCTGTTTTCAATACATATTCTTTCATTCACTTTATAGACTGATATAATGTCATTTTCTTTAGAATATTTTAGAGCATTCTGAATAATATTATCAAAAGCTATTTTGAATATTTTTATATCGCAAAAAACTTTTTCTTCTTTGAGCTTTATATTCCATTCTATATCTTTTTCTAATTCGAGCATTTCATATTTTTCAATACTTTGTTTCAGAATAGATAAAATGTTATTTTCTGCCATATTTAGTTTTATTCCAGGAGAAGAAAGCCGTGATATTGTAAGGAGGTTCCCAACTAATTCGTTCATGTCCATGCTTTCTTTTGCTATTGCTTTATAGTATTTGGATTTCTCATTATCGCTTTTAACAATTCCATTAATAAGAGCTTGAGCATAAGTACTTATAACTGTGATTGGAGTTCTTAATTCATGAGAAGCATTTGAAGCGAAAGCTCTTAAATTTTCAATGGAAAGAGAAAGATTATCAGACATTTTATCAATACTTTGACTTAATTCTTCCATTTCATCTCCACTTTCGATTTCAGCTTTTTCAGAAAAATCCAGTACAGATATTTTTCCAGCAACTCTGTTTAATTTTTTTATATTTTTAGTTATTTGTTTAGAAAAAATTCTTCCAATTATCATACTAAGAAGAACTGATGTTATAGTTGTAAGAATATTAAATACATACATCTCATGTTTATGAGCACTCATAACAGACAAAGAAGTTCTTAAAGTTAAGATACGACCATCTGGGAGAGGTTCATTATATATAAGGAGTTTTATATTTGTTTTTGAAATGCTTGTAACATTAAAACCTGTAGGAGGGGGAGAGTTATTATTGTGCATATCTTCTCTTCTTCCTCGCATTTTATGCATACTATTTTTTTTAAATACTGCTATATCTATTCCTTCTTTATCCCTTAGATCTTCTACATATTCTTTAAAAATTTCTTCATCATTCACTAGAGATTTAGAAATATTGACAGCCTCTATCATTTTTTCTTTTTTTCTATATACATAGAAATCATCAAGAAAGAATATGTTGAGTATATATCCAGTTAAAACAGTAAAGATAACTATAAAAACTGAAAAGATAAAAATCTTTTGGAAAAAATTAATTTTTATTTTCATCAAATATGTACCCCATTCCTCTTACAGTTTTTATCATATCACTATAGTTTCCCAATTTTTTCCTAAGTCTTTTTACTAAAGTATCTACAACTCTGTCATCACCTTCAAAATCAAAACCCCAGACTTCATTTAAGAGAACATCTCTTGAAAAAATTATTCCTTTATTCTTTATGAGATATTCTAAAAATTGAATTTCTCTCCTTGTAAGTTCAACACTTTCACCATTTACTGTTAATTCACCACTCCGAAAATCAAAAGAAAGATCATTAAATTTATAAGAACTATTCTCATCTATTTTAAGCATTTTTTTGACTTTTATATTCAAAACTTTTAAGCTAAAAGGTTTTGTTATATAATCATCAGCTCCAATACTTAAACCTTTCAACTCATCAATTTCAGAATCTCGAGCAGTCATCATTATTATAGGAATATTAGATTCTTTTCTTATATTTTGACAAACTTCCCAACCATTCATTTTTGGAAGATTTATATCAAGCAGTATAAGGTCAGGATTGTATTCATAAAACATATCCAGAGCAGTTTCTCCATCTAATGCCTTATAAGTGATAAAAGACTCTTCAAGTAAAGTATCTTCAATTACTTTTATTAAATTTTTTTCATCTTCTACTATCAATATTTTTTTAGTCATATTTCCTCTCCATATTACTTTAGTTTTTTATTATCAGAATGAATAAAAATATGATTTAAGTCATATAAAATGTCTGATAAAATTCTAACAGGTATTTTTGAAAAAGATTCAGGCTCATTATCTTGAATATTAAGAAAAATTATTGAAGAAATGCACACTGTTTTTTTACTGTTAGGAGCAGTAGTTTTATATTCAATTTCTAACTTAATAACTAGATTGTCATGAATATAAGGCTTGATAAAAGTATTTTCATCAAATTTTTCCCAGTTATGATTGATAAGAAATTCATATAGAATATTATAACAAAGATATATGTCAAGAAAATGAATTATTTCTTTTTTGTAAGCTTCCTTATTTTTTAATATATAAGTTTCCATTTCAAGTTGTTTAAACTCTTGAACAATATTATTTTTTTTAAAATAATTTTTAAATTCATCTACAACATCAGGAGGCATTTCTAGTGGATGAGCTATCTTAACTTTATTAGATTTATTAATTAAGATTGTTTTATTTTCTAAATTCACAAAAGAATTTCCTCTTATAAATCCAAAATTGCATCCATCTATTTCAAATATAATATTTTTGATAATTAAGAAAATTAAAGGATTTTTTCCAGCAGAAAAAATTTCATTATTTATTAATTCGCTTCTTGTGCTTAAACAGAACTTCAAATATTCTATTAAATCTTTTATGAGAATATTATAATTTCTTACAGCTTCATAGGCTTTCATTGTATATTTTTCTCTTCTATAGTTGCTAGCTTCTCCAGAATCAGATTTTTTTAAAATAAGTTTATTTGGAGGAACTAAAGCAATATATGCTGCAGTTATATTATCATTTTTTAAAAAATTTCTTAATAGAGGCTGGTGCTCTTTTTCTAAACTTAATTCTAAAAATATTCTTGAGGAGAACCCCATATTATCTAAAAAATTATTTAATGCAATATCAGTAATTTCTAACTGAGCTTTTGTCAACAAATCATCTGTTTTAGCATGATATCTAATTGTATCATAAACAGTTTCAATTGGTTTATCTAAAATTTTCTTGTAAGGAAGAAGAGAATAACAAAGCAAAGCTTTTTTATTTTGTTTTTTTATCTCTTTTTCTAATGAATCAATATCTTTAAAATTAAAAATACCAGATAATGATGCACTAAATCTTTCAAAAGCTTCAGATTTTGAGAATTTGTTTTTATAAGAATCATAAATTTGTTCAAATTCTAATTCTCCTAATAACTCATGAACCCTTTTAAACCATTTAATATCAAATCTTCCTTTTTCGAATTCTTCAGGTTTTATTGAAGTATATTTAAAAAGAGTTATTCTATTTTCAAAATTTTTTTCATAATTTAGATGTGCTTTAAAAAAACAGCATACTTCATCTAAATATGGATAATTGAGATAAGTAGATAATAATGGTCTCCATTTAGGGACATGAATTGCTGTAAATAACAGAAATTTTTTCAATGAATAAGGATTATCCAATAAAAAAGTTAGTTCTTTTATAGCTTCAACTGTGTCATTTTCAGCAGGTTGAGAAATAGAAAGAAGATAATTTAAAGTATCTTTTTTATGCAATGACTTTAATGAAAAATCAGATACTATTTCTATTTCTTCATATTCCATAATTTCCAATATAGAGAAAAGTAAAGATATTCCTTCTATTTTTTTTATAACAGGGACTAAATGAGTTAGTTCACTTTTTTTAGAATCATTCTTTCTGTTTATTTCTAATTTTACTACAGCATAAATTATTTTTGATTCAGCTTTTGGATCAAAAGAATATTTTTTCTTTTCTTCTGGAGATAAATTAAAAAAATCCGAGAGCTGCTTAAAGCTATTCCTTCTTTCAAGAAGTTCTTTATATATTTCATCTGCTGGAATAAGACCCATATTAAAAGCTTTTAGAAAATGAATTATATTTAATTTCTTTAATTCTTCTGCTAAACCACTTTTATAATAAAAAACATAATAAGTAGAGAAAAAAGTTCTGAACATATTAGTATTATCTAATTCTTTGTCAGATATAAGATCAAATAAAGACTTCATAAAATCAATTATTTCAGTATTTTGATATGCTTCATTAGATAAACTTTTGAAAAAGCAGTTTATTATATCTATTTTCATATTGAAGATTTCTTTTATATTAAATTTAGAATATAAATAATCTATTTTTTCTAATATTTTTTGGGGAGTACTCTCTTTTTTTCGAGCTAAAACAGCAATTTGTTTCATTTTTTCAGTATTGAAACTATTTGAAATAAAAAGTGAAAAAATAGAATGATTTCTATTATTTGGTTTTGATTCTAAATCAAAAAAGTTTTCATACTTTAAAGCAAACTCCATTTCTAATAAATTATTTAATGGAAGATACTGCAGAAAATTTTTAGATGTGGAATCAGTTATTTCAGTTTCCAATTTATTAATATCTAAATTAAAAAAATCCTTAATAGAAGAAATTTCAGAAATAATTATATCTTCAGGTTCAAATAGAAAAGGAGAGTTTTGGGAATTATATATTCCAAATCCACCTTTTTTTATAAATTTTCGCAAATAGATTTTTTCTTTTTCAGTTGTTGTTTCATGTTCTTTTGGAGGAGTTTCTCTTTTTTTTCGTCTTATAGAAGCTTCATCCCTCTTTTCTTTATATTCTTGAAGATAAAAATGGAAAGTATTGTCATTTCTGAGGCGTTTCAGAAATATTTCTGCTGCATCTTTTTTTAAAGGGTGATTTTTTGTAAGAATAATTTCGCTTACAATTTCTAACATTAAATCTTTTTGAAATCCTAAAATATGTGATGCAATCAATGTCCTATGAGAATTTTTGACTGAAGTATCAAAAAGATTTATAACTGCTTCTTTTTCTTCAGAACTAAGAGTTCTTTTAAAGATTTTTATAGAAAAAGCTGCTCTTTCTTTCAAGAGAGAAGACCCTTCTTTTAAAAGGAAAAGAATAAAACTTCTTTGTTTTTCAGTTCTTCCATCTTTTACAAAATTAATTAAAAAGAAAAGAATTACTTCATCAGTTGAATATGTTACAATTTCACAAAGTCTATCAATTTTTTCTTCTGAATAATTATCATAAGCAACAATATCAAAAAGCTTATAGAATATACTTTCAGGATCTTTTATATATTCAGACCAGCAAAATGGTTTTTCATAAGAATATAAATATTGATTCATATCAATTGCTAAATTGTAAAATGATTCAAAATGTTTTTCTAAAATTTTTCTGTCTTTTAAAAATAAATTATTAGAAATAATTGTCATTTCTTTCTGAGTTTTAATAGTATTTCTAAATGCATTTGATTGTTCAGGATAAGTGACATAAGTTATATAATTTTGAATAACATAATAAGCATATAAAGGATCTATTTTCTTTTTTAATCTATATATTGCAGCTTCCATTCTTTCCTCTTTAGTTCCAAATAAATAAATATAATGGAGAGCATTTAAAATTTCTATATTATTTTTACCACTATTTAAAAGAAAGGTTTTTTCTTTCATTAAAGAAAAGTCTTTTATTCCTTCTGCCCAAAGAGAAAAAAATATATATTCTAATCCATTTCCTTGGGAATAAATCATATTTTTTTTACTTTGATCAGTAAGGACATCATTTATTATTGTAAAAAATAATTTTATTTCTTCAGTATATAAAAATATCAGTTTAATACCAGTCCATCCATATATAGAATCTACAACCTCATTAGAAGAATATAAGCCATTGTGTAAAATAAAATTTATTAGAATTTTAAAAGCTTCAATATCTCCACAAGGAGAATTAGATAGAATAGATTTTTTTAATTCAGAAGATAGATCTTCTTTAAGAAGAAGTTTAAATAATTTTAAATGAAGAGAATAATCAGAACTTTTTATAATTCCACGAACTATATCATTTGTAATATTATGATTTTCATTGTCAATATATGTTGATAATAAAAATAAAAGTTTATCATTTTTGTTATTAATTTCATAAGCAATTATATCTTCAATAGTGCAATCATGAGAGACTTTTTGGGCTTTAATAAGAGTTACAATATTAAAGTTTTTTTCCCAGACCTTTAATAAACACCATAATTTATATATTGCAGGATAAAGGTAGAGTTTTTCATTGCTTTTATCTCTAAAAGCAGGTTTCATAGGATTGGTTTCATAGGTGAAGTTCAAGGTATTTTTCCATACATTTTTAAGTATTTTTATAAATTTTTGTCCATAAAGATTTTCAATCTCTTTGAAAAAATGACCATTAATCATATCCAAAAGAGATGTGTGATTTTCATTAAGTAATAAATCCTTAACGAAATCAAAAAAATCATTTTTCTTTTTTAATTTTTGGTTTAATTTAAATTGTAATGTATTAATGCTCACTTTTTCCTCCAAAATTATTCTACAAATATTGTATTTATATGAAATATTATATCATAGAATAATTTATCCATAAATAAAAAATAAGAACACATCAAATAGTTTAATATTTGAAAGTATTCTTATTTTATTTTTCTAAAAATTTAATTTATATTTCTTAGAAGGTCTTCCAATAGAACCTTCAATTAAAGACATAACAGCGAGATTGTTGTTTTCTAGTTTTGTTAATATTCTGCTGGCAGTTCTTCTGCTGAGACCAATATAACCAGCCAGTTCCTCTGCTGTTATCCAGATGTTTTTTTCATAGATTTTCAAAAGTGTTTCAAAAAGAGTTCTAGAAATATTTAATTTTCTTAGTTTTTCATATATTCCAAAATCTCTTACATCTTTCTTTCTCAAACCCTTTAAAGCTGTAAATTTTCCTTTTTCGAGAAAATAACTGATTTCTTCCCCATAGATTTCACTTTTTTCATAAGCTTTTTCTGCATTTAACCTAGCCTCAGAGATGTTATCCCCACATCCCCAGCCTACTGTTATCATTCCTATTGTTGAAAAAACTTTTCCAGATAGATTTTCTGTAAAATCTTTGAAATCTCTTTTAATCATTATTATCTCGATTTCATTTTCTAACTCATAAATTATTGAATTTTTAATATGTTTTTCTAATATAGATTTATAGTTTTTATTAGTATCAAAGTGTTTAATTTTTCCTACTATTATTTTTTTATCATCTAATCCAGCAATTTTTATTTCTGATATCATATAATCTATGGTATCTTTTATATTATCTTCAGAAGGAAAAAGAAATATAAATGGAATTTTCTCCTTTTCAAGTTTTTCTGTCAGATTACTTAATCTGGTAATAGAAAGCTGTATTTTATTTTCTTTATGGAGAATAAAATGATTATGGAGTATTCTTTCATAAAGAATAGGATCTTCAATATTGAATTCGGTAGTAAAAGGTTCATCCACATCAAATATATTTTTAAAATAAAAATCTTTGTTACTTTTATCTATGAAATCAATATATACTTTTGAAAAATCAATATTTGGTTTATTTTTTAGAATTTTGAAAAGTATCTGATAAAGTTCCTCTCTTTTTATTTCCAGAGAATAAATAGGCTTGATTATTTTTTTAAGTTTTCCTTCAAGAAATGTCTTTCCTAATTCACCACTTGTGAGGAAAACATCGAATTTATGAAAGTTTTTTTTGTATATCTCTACAGTTTCCTCTAATTTTTCATAGATAAAATATTCTACACAATATTTATCATTTTCTTTAATTCCTTTTTTTATAAAAGGAAGTGAGTTTTCAGGAGAGATAACAGCAATTTTTATCATGCACTTTTTCCTTTTTTATCTAGTCCAACCATAATAATATAGAATACAACTATAAGTCCGATATTTAATAATATAGGAACAAGAGGTCCATAGGCTAGACTAAGATTAATACATGACACCATGAGAATAGGACCCATGAGTGCTGTAAGAGAAAAACCTAATGAATAATCTCCCAATACAGGTGTAGAAAATTCAGGATCGCATATTCTTAATAAAAGAAGTCCTGTAAGAAATACTCCTAAACAAGTTCCAAGCATTGCAACTGCTCTTTCAAATGCATAATTTCCTTTAAAGTACTTATATGAAAAATATTTTATGCACCACCAAGTAGCTATAAATCCAAGTATCATCATTGCCATTATTGGAATAAAATATGAAAATACAGCTCTTAAAGGAAGAGTGGCAACAGCACTTACAACTGCAAATTCAGTAAGCATACTTGTTATTTTGCTTTTAACTTTAGTATCTATACACCATTCTAATCCAAGTTTTTTAATTGCTTTCCATACAAATATCATTATTACCATTGCAAATGCCCATACAGAAAATGAAGAAAGTACTGGAACCTTATATTTTTTTACAAGTGTTAAAATGATATATGATATACCACATACAGAAAATATTATTGCTACATGAAAAGCAAGAGCATCTATGGATGATGAAAGCATAGTTTCTCTTCCAATACTTGCTTGTTTGCTGGTGTCTGTATAATAACCTCTTTTCAACTCCATAGGAATATCAGAAGGTTTTTTCAAAAGTGAAGTTTCTCCTTTTCGACATGCTCTATTAATTAAAAATATTCCAAATAGTATTCCACCAATAAGCCCAAAAGTAGCAGTAGTGGTAGCTATACCTTGAGCCACAGCCCAATAATCCATATTCATTTCCTGAAGAGTTCTTCCTATCATACCAGCTGTTCCATGCCCACCTGAAAAACCAGCATTAAGTTCTACTCCAAAAGAACCATAAAGATCAATATTTAAAAATTTTGTACATATGAAATTTACAAAATATCCAACAACTTCCTGTAAAAATGTGACAACAAAAAGGATACCACCCATTATTCCAACATCTCTTACTACACCTTTTCCATTACTTCCCTTAAATTCTAATCCTAAAGGAACAGCAGCAACTACAGGAACAATTAATAGTCCTGGAAGAAGAGCCATTTCTTTTAACCATGCAGCTGGGAGGGAAAAGGAAAATACTCTTCCTAAAACCTCAGGTCCAAATATTAATCCAATAAAACCTCCAATAACAGAAGCTGGTATAAAAAGTTCTTGAAATATTTTTACTTTAGATTTAATAAAAACTCCAAGAATAAGAAGGAAACTTAAAAAACATACTACATAAAATATCTGCTGCATATAACCCCCCTTTTAAATTTTATAATTCTACTGGTACTTTGTCATATTTCAAAGGTGAAATATATTCTTCATAATTTTCTTCAAATTCTTTTTTTATTTTTTCAAAAAGAACAGGATCCTCAAAGATATCAATAGCAGTCTGTCCCAATACTTGACCAGCATATTTCATACCTTTCATTGCAATACTATTTTTTCCTTGTGCTACCATCTGCCAAGAATGAGATGGAGTACCCAGAGCATAGCATGTTGTAAATATTTGACCAGTAGGCATTTTTTTACTTACATCTCCTACATCAGTAGAACCTGACAAGAGATAATTGAAGTTTTCATCATAAGGAATATTTCCTTTGAAAATGTATTCGTTTAACATCATATCTTTAATATTTTTCCATTCTTTTCCACTAGCTTTTTCTATCCAGCCAAATTCAGAAGTTATTTCCTTTTCAGAAAGGGTATCTTTAAATTTTTTAGCATAAGCAATTTCTTCATCTGAATATTCGATATTTTCAAACTTTTTTAAATTTTTAAACATTATTTTTTCTATTTCTTTATTTCCTTTATATTCATTAGTTCCTCTGTCAAAAACCATTTTTACTTTAGTTTCTGTCATTAGGGCTGCTCCTCTGGCTATATTGCATATTCTTCTAAATATATCTTCCACTTGGTTTAATTTTGGAGCTCTTATAAGATATAAAACTTCAGCATCAGGTTGTACCACATTGGAGATATTCCTCCAGTATTTGTCACAGCGTAATGAAATCTTGCTTCTTGGATTACATGTTCTCTAAGATAGTTAGCTCCTACATTCATTAATTCTACTGCATCAAGAGCACTTCTTCCAAGCTGAGGACTTGCAGCAGCATGAGAACCTCTTCCTTCAAATCTAAAATAAACCTGATAATTTGCCAGTGTAGCTAATGAAAAAACTCCATTATATGGAAATGGATGCCATGTAAGTGCTAAATCTACTCCTTCAAAAGCTCCATTCTTCATCATCCATGTTTTTCCAGAGCCCCCTTCTTCTGCAGGACATCCGTAAAAAACAATAGTTCCTTTTAAATTATTTTCTTTTAAATAATTTTTTATTATTTCTGCTCCATAAAGGGCACCAGCACCTAATAAATGATGTCCACATCCATGACCATTCATTTCCTGTTTTCCTTTTTCTTTATGAGTGGAATCTTCTGCTTGTGAAAGTCCTTGAAGAGCATCATATTCTCCAAGGATAGCTATTACAGGATGCCCTTTGCCATAGGTAGCTTTAAAAGCAGTTTCTAATCCACCAATTCCCATTTCTACTTGAAATCCTGCTTCTTTAGCATATTCAGCTAATTCTTCTGCTGATTTATATTCTTTAAATCTTATTTCAGCATATTCCCAAATATTTTTTGCAACATCTTCAATAGTTTTTTTACTCATTTTATACCCCTCCATCTTTTTTGGACATTGTTTTGGTCAAAATAATACTGCATTTATTTCAAAAGAAGTATACTATATATTTTTCTATTGTCAATTATATTATTTTAATTAAAATGATATAATTGATATATTTTAATAGAGATAATAATATTTTTTTCATATATGTATCTTTGTTAGTGATATCTTTTTTGGAATTAATCCAAAAATATGATATAATGTAAAATAAAATTAAGGGGGTTAAAACAAGTGAACAGCAGAAGAGCATACTATGAACAAGAAAAAAATACATTAAAAGAACTTATGATAGAACTTCATTCTATTATAGTAAAATCCCCTCATATAATTTCTATAAAAGGAACAGAAATAAATGTAAGTATAGCTTATGGAGTATGTTTGAAATTTGTAAAAAACATATTAAAAGAAAATGATGAAGTAGATTATGTAAAAGTGGAAGATATAATAAATTTTACAGAAAGAACAGTATTATATCCTATGATAGATAAAAGCAGTATAGATGGAAATAAATTTGATATGGTAATAAAAGATATTGAAACTGTTTTAAGAAAATGTAAATATGTATCTGAATTTGACAGGAAGCAAATTAGGAGGGAAAAATGATTAATTCAGAAAATAAAATTTTTTTTTCTGAGTCATTTCCATTTTGGAAGGAACTTTCTTCTGATGAGAAAAAACTGATAAATAATAATACTGAATTAAAATTATATAAAGCTGGAACAACTATACATGATTCTACAGAATGTACAGGAGTTCTTTTGATAAAAAAAGGAGAGTTAAGAATATATATTCTTTCACCTGAGGGAAGAGAAGTCACTTTATATAGACTTGGAGAAAAAGATACATGCCTTTTAACTGCAGCATGTATTTTGAAAAATATTACATTTAGTATAATGGTAGATGCAGAGGTAGATAGTGAAGTATTTCTTATAAGTTCAGCAGCTTTTAAGGAATTGAAAAATAAAAATATACAAGTAGAAAGTTTTACAAATGATATAATAAATTGTCATTTTTCTGAAACTATGTGGGCAATGGAGAAGATACTTTTTACAAGTTTTGACAAAAGATTAGCTTTTTTTCTTTTAGAACAAAGCAGAGAAAAAGGAAGTGAGGTTCTTAACTTTACTCATGAATATATTGCTAAAAATTTAGGAAGTGCAAGAGAAGTGGTATCCCGTATGCTGAAATATTTTCAAAATGAAGGAATAGTATCCTTATCAAGAGGAAGTATCATTATAAAAGATAAAAAGAAACTTGAAGCATTGAAATAAAAAAAGGAGGTTTTAATCCTCCTTTTTATTATATTATTTTTTTCCTAATTCAATAACTTTATCTTTTGATACAAGTCCTACAGATTTTTCAACTGGCTGTCCATTTTTGAAAAGTAATAATGTAGGGATACTCATTACTCTAAATTGAGCAGCTAATTCTTCTTGTTCATCTATATTTATTTTAGCTATTTTTACTCCTGGAGCTAATTCACTTTCTGCTTCTTCAAGGATAGGTCCCAAAGCTTTACAAGGTCCACACCAAGCAGCCCAGAAATCAACTAATACAGGCACTTCTGATTTTAAAACCTCTTTTTCAAAATTTTCTTTTGTTATATGTAAAATTGCCATGTCATTTCCTCCTTTAATATATTTTATTCTTATTTATGTTTTTATTATACACCATATTTTAAATTTTGTCTGTGACTAAATCACATTAAATCAAAATAAAAAATAAATATTTGAATTTTTTATAGTAATAGGATATAAATTAATAATCAGAACTTTTTAAGGAGGAAATTATGAAAATCATTATTTTAGATGGATATACAGAAAATCCTGGTGATCTCTCTTGGGATATGTTCAAAAAATTGGGGGATGTAACAATATATGACAGGACTCCAGAAGAAGAAGTACTGGAAAGAATAGGAGATGCAGAAATTGTAATTACTAATAAAGTTCCTTTTGATAGGGAAAGAATGGAGCAGCTTCCTAATTTAAAGCATATAGCAGTGACAGCTGCAGGCTATAATATTATAGATACAGCAGCAGCAAAAGAATTGGGAATAACAGTAACTAACACTCCTAATTATGGTTCAAGTGGAGTGGCACAAATGACATTTGCCCATATACTTGAAATAACTAATAATGTAGCTCTTCATAGTGAGTCAGTAAAAAGAGGAGAATGGGCAAATAATATAGAATGGTGTTATTGGTATAAACCTATTATCGGATTAAAAGGAAAAAGAATAGGAATAATAGGATATGGTAATATAGGAAAAGAAGTAGGAAATATAGCCAAAGCTTTTGGAATGGATGTAGCTGTATATGATAAAAATAATCATTCAGATGTAGTAAATTTACCTCTTGATGATATTTTTAAAACATCAGATATAATTACTCTGCATTGTCCTCTTTTGCCAGAAACTAGAAATATAATATGTAGAGAAAATATAGAGAAGATGAAAGATGGGGTAATAATAATTAATACATCAAGAGGGCCATTGGTAAATGAAGAGGATCTTGCAGAAGCTGTCAAAAAAGGAAAAGTATATGCAGCAGGAGTAGATGTCCTGAGCAATGAGCCTCCTGCTTTAAATGATCCAATGGCAAACTGTGAAGGGATAAATGTGACTCCTCATATAGCATGGGCAGCTATAGAATCAAGACAAAATATAATGGATATATGTTTTGATAATTTAAAATCATTTTTAGAAGGAAAATCTAAAAATGTTGTAAATAAATAATCTAAAAAAGAGCCTTTTTACAGGCTCTTTTAAAATTAACTTTTTTTATTGTAATCTCTCAATCTCTTATACAGCATAGTTGCTGCTCCCTCTACCAGTCTTTCTTTTATAAATTCATCAGATACATCTTTAAAATAATTAGTAGCTATCAATGTAGAAAAACCATGAGCATACATCCAGCAGTCAAGGAAAAGCTTTGTTTTAAATTCCTCATCAAGTTTATCAAATCTGCTGTCTTTAGACATTTCAACTTTTATCAGGTCTCTAAACTCTCTTACAAGCCCACTGTATGAACTATCCTTAAGGAAAATAGTATGAAAAAGCTGTTTTTCCTCTCTTGCAAACATACATACACCTATTCCTATATTGAGGAATATATATTCTGTATTGGGCTTTTTTACATATTCCATGAATACATCTTTAGCCTTGTTTATTAAATCTTTTTTTAATATGTCCAATGAAGTATAAAAACTGTATATTGGAGCTGGAGAGGAATTCAGAGATTTTGCCAGATTTCTAGCAGTTATAGCTTCCAATCCATTCTGCTTGAATACCTCAAAGGCTTTCTTAAATATTTGTTCTTTTGTAAATATGGCTTTTTTAGGCACTGTATTCCTCCTCCATTTTATAATCAATTAGAATTTTTTAGTATATGCTACTCCAAATGCAGTTATACTCTTATCATATTCAGGGTTTTTAACTTTTGGATAATTTGCATATTTTTCATTGTAATGTCCTTTTTCTGAATCGTAAAAGAAATGGCAGACTGTAAATACCCATTCATCATATTCAGTAGGTTTATATTTTAATCCAGTTCCTAAAGTTATAGAATTAAGTGCATATTCTACATCATCATATGAACTTACTTTTGCTCCTGTATCAGCGTAGTTGATACTTCCTAATAAAGTCCATTTATTATTTAATTTATATTCAGTTCCCAAAGCAATTTCCCAACCATTATCATATTCTGCTTCTAATCCTTTTATTTCAATAGGTCCTTGTGGACTTGTTAGTTTTACACTTCCAGCCTTTCTATCCATTTTTGCATCTTTATTAAAGTAATAGTTTCCACTTAATGCAATAGTCCATCTGTCAGTTGCCTGATAAGATCCTCCAAGAGCTAAAATAGCAGGTAAATCTCTTCTAGTTTTAGTTCCAGGCTCAAATTCAGGATAGAAATTACTAAACTTAACTTCTCCCATACTACCATATCCCAAATTTATATCAGCAGGAGTTTCATGTCCACTGGCTTTAAAATTTAATTTTACTCTTGAATCATATCTCATAGCAAGATTTAATTTATCAGTAGCTTTATAGTTAAATCCTATTTGTGCTCCAATTCCCCATGCAGTTCTTTCAGAATCTATATCAGCATGAATAGGATAAGGACCTCCAGCAACATCAATATTTCCTTTAAGTTTTTTTAAACCAAGAACAGCTCTACCAGCTATTGACATAGAAAGTTTGTCGTTTATCATCCATGCTCTACCTAAAGTAGTTTGACCATAAAGACTTTTTCCTTCTGCTGAGGAACCAAGATCTTTAAAGTTAGATGAATGAGTAAGGCTATTTAGAATGTCAGGAACCACTGCTGTTCCTGCAACTCCATCTTTATATTCAAGGTCTCCACCTCCACCTAGTGCACCAAATGTCCAGAATATGGCTCTTTCATCTCTTACACTATATAAAGCGAAAGTAGGAATATATTGAAGTAAGTCAGCGTCATAATTTTTATCATTATAATCCATTTCTTCTTTTCCAACAGCAAGCTGAGCTCCTAAATGAATGTATGTTCCATTTTCAAGGTGCATAATACCAGCAGGGTTATAGAAAACAGAAGAACTATTTATCATACCATTTTGTGCTTGGTTACCTAAATATTCAGGGGTATAAGTCTGAATATGGTCAATTGATGCAGCATAAGCTCCTGTCCCTAATACAGCAGTTAATGCAAGTATACCTAATTTTTTTCTCATTTTTCCTCCCACGAATTTGTAATATAACATATGTAATATAACACTAGTTAGTTAAAATAAAATGAATAAAGCATTAAAAATTTTTAATGCTTTATTCATCATTACTCTTTATTATTCCCTTTCTATAGGCATTTAGCAGCTTTTTTAAATCATTAATTTGATTTTGAAGTTCTTTACCTATATCTGTATCTTTAACTCTTATCCTGTTTTGACTAGTATTTACTATACGGCTGGAAGAGATTATATCTTTTCCTTCCTTTATAGCTTTTTCTGTAGATTCGAAAGGAGCATGAGAAACTAATTTCAATCCATATGAATTATATATCAAGGTATATCCTGCAATACCAGTTTCAGGTTGATAAGCCCTTGAAAAGCCGCCATCTATTATATAGAGTTTTCCATTTGCTTTTATAGGAGATTCACCTTTTTTAACTTTTACAGGAACATGTCCATTTACTATATGGGAAATTTTAGGGTTCAAATCGAATTCTTCCAGTAACATATCACAAGTTGTTTCTTCATTATAAAAAGTATAGTAGTGGTTTTTCTTTTCAGTGTGAGTAGTTTTATCCTCTACAAAATATCTTTCAAAAGTTTTCATTGAATCTTTGCCAAACATAGGAGAATCTTTACCACACCACATATACCACACATAATCACAATTTAATTTTTCTTTGGCACTGTTAGCTCTGTTGAAATATGCTTCTCTGCATATTTTTTCAGCAAGATCCAGATATTTTTTTCCTTTGACTTTTTGTCCTCTTACATTGACTGCTTTAAGTTTTCCATCTTCAGTTAAAGGAATACAGCCATGATAAAGTAAGTTTGAATTACATCTTAAATAAATGCTTCCTTTTGCAAAAAGGAATCTTATATGTCTTTGTAATTTTTCACTTCTTAAAAAAGCAAGTCTAAGATTTTCCATAATTTCACTTTCTTCAGGAGTTAATTTTAAAGGATTATCTATATCTACAGTGGGAAAGTTTTTATCTCTTAATTCATATTCTATTCCATCAATAGTAACAGTACCTTTTTTAAAATCTGTTTTTCTAAACATATTTCTATGGTTCATTTCAAAATCTGGATTTCTTTCAATTACATTTCCTTCTATTTTCATCTGTATAACAGTGATAGCTTTATGTATTTGAGCTTTTAGAGGAGTAGTTTTATTTGTTTTTATTTTAAAATGTTCACAAGGATCATTTGCATATTTTTCCATAGCAAAAGCTGCAAGAGGGAGAAGATTTATTCCATATCCATCTTCTAAAATGTCATTGTTTCCATATCTTGCACATATCCTTATAACATTGGCAATACAAGCCTTGCTTCCAAGACCTGCACCCATCCAAAGTATGTCATGGTTTCCCCATTGAATATCTACATTATGATAATCTATAAGGGTATCCATTATAAGATGAGGACTAGGACCTCTGTCATATATATCTCCAACTATGTGAAGTCTGTCTATTATAAGCCTTTGGATAAGATTAGAAACAGCTATCACAAATTCTTTAGCTCTTCCTATTGAAATGATAGTATCTATAATATTGGCTATATATTCTCTTTTGTTTTTTAATTCCTTTCTTTCATATATTATTTCCTGGATGATGTATGAAAAATCTTTAGGCATAGCTTTTCTTACTTTTGAACTTGTATATTTGGAAGATACAACACTGCATACTTCAATTAAACGATATATAATAGTTTTGTACCACTTATCCATATTTTTAAGTTCTTTTGCAAGAAATTCTATCTTTTCTTTAGGGTAATATATAACTGTAGCCAGTTCTTTTTTTTCAAAGGTGTTCAGGTCATCCCCAAACACCTCATCTATTTTTTGTCTTACTGCACCAGATCCATTTTTCAGTACATGGTTAAAAGCTTCATATTCTCCATGGATATCTGTAAGAAAATGCTCTGTTCCTTTAGGAAGATTCATTATAGCCTGTAGGTTGATTATTTCAGTAGCAGTTTCTCCGATATTTTTAAATTTAGTAGAAAGAAGAGTTAAATATTTTTTTTCTTGTTCTGCTATTTCTTTTTCTAATCCACTCATATGTTATCCCCTTTACTGAATAATTTTCTATTTTTTGCTTTTGATATGGCTTTGAGCAGCAGCTACAATTGCTACTAACACTCTAAATGGAGAACAGCTTACATAGTCAAGTCCAGTTTCTTCAAAGAAATTAATACTCTTAGGATCCCCACCATGTTCTCCACAGATACCTATTTCAAGCTCAGGATTAGCTTTTTTACCTAATTCCACACCAAGTTTAACAAGTTTACCAACACCTCTTACATCTATTGAAGCAAATGGTTCAAGTTTGAAAATTCCATGTTCATGGTATTCGTCCATGAATTTAACAGAGTCATCTCTAGAAAGTCCCATTGTAGTTTGAGTAAGGTCGTTAGTTCCAAATGAGAAAAATTCAGCTTCACCAGCTATTTCATCTGCAAGAAGACAAGCTCTTGGAGTTTCCATCATTGTTCCTATTTTATATTCTACTTTTATACCTTGTTCTTCAAAAACTTTGTTTATTTCTGCTTTAATATTATTTTTAACAAATTTAAGTTCCCCAACACCTATAATAAGAGGAATCATAATTTCTGGTTTAACTTTTATTCCCTCTTTTTCACATTGAATAGCAGCTTCAATTATTGCTCTAGCTTGAGTATTGTAGATTTCAGGGTAAGTAACAGCAAGTCTGCATCCTCTATGTCCTAACATTGGGTTCTCATCTTTCATATTTCTTATTCTTCTCTCAATTTCTATTAGAGGAAGATTTAATATTTCGGCCATTTTTTCTTTATCTTTTGGTTCTTTTGGTAAAAATTCATGTAAAGGTGGGTCAAGAAGTCTAACAATTACTATTTCATCTCCAACTATTTTGAAAATGTTATAGAAATCTTCTCTTTGCATTTCAAGCATTTTTTTCAAAGCTTTTGCTCTTTCTTCAGGATTATCACTCATAATCATTCCTCTGATAGTCCATATTTTATCTTTTTGGAAGAACATATGTTCAGTTCTGCAAAGTCCAATTCCTTCTGCTCCAAAGCCTTTTCCAAGAAAAGCATCAGCAGGAGTATCAGCATTCATTCTTACACCCATTCTTTTTATTTCCTTACACCAAGAAACAAATTCTTTAAGGTTGTCATCAAATTGTGGTTCAGTAAGTTTTACTTTGCCTAGGAAAATTTCACCAGTATATCCGCTTATAGATATGAAATCTCCTTCTTTAACTGTGTATCCCCCAATATACATTTCTCTTTTTATATCATTGATTTGTATCTCTCCGCAACCAGTAACACAACATTTACCCATACCTCTTGCTACAACTGCTCCATGTGATGTAGCCCCACCTTTTACAGTTACAATTCCCTGAGCAAGGCTGATTCCTTTAATATCTTCAGGAGAAGTTTCTTCTCTTACAAGGATAGAAAGTGCTCTAGTTTCAACTCTTTCAGAAGCGAACATGACTCTTCCTATTGCAACTCCAGCTGATCCAGGAAGTCCTTTTCCAAGAAGAACTGCAGTTTTAGTAGCCTCTGGGTCAAAGTTTCCATGTAATAGTTGAGGAAGTACATTAGGGTCTACTTTCATTATAGCCTCTTCTTTAGTAACAATTCCTTCATTAACCATATCAACAGCAATTTTTACAGCTGCATAAGGACTTCTTTTACCATTTCTTGTTTGAAGAAGATATAATTTTCCATTTTCAATGGTAAATTCAATATCCTGCATGTCTTTATTATGATCTTCAAGAACTTTAGCAAGTTTAATAAATTGATTATATATTTCAGGAAGTTGTTCTTTTAGTTTAGATATAGGTTCAGGAGTTCTTATTCCTGCAACAATATCCTCTCCCTGAGCTTTTAACAGATATTCTCCAAATACTTCTTTTTCTCCATTAGAAGGGTTTCTAGAAAAAGCTACACCAGTACCAGATATATCATTAAGATTACCAAATACCATTTCTTGAATTACAACAGCAGTACCCATAGAATCATCTATGCCATTTATTTTTCTATAAAGTATCGCTCTGTCATTTTCCCAAGAATTAAATATAGCATTTACAGCCATAAATAACTGATCTTTTGGTGATTCAGGAAAATCTTTTCCAGTTTCCTTTTTATATAATTCTTTAGATGCTTTAATTACCATTTTGTATGTTTCTATTTTATCTTCGTCTTTTCTTTCAGTAAAAAGCTGTTCTTTTAATTTGAAGAAATATTCTTTTTCTATTCCCATTACTATTTCAGAAAACATTTGAATAAATCTGCAATACAATTCATGTACAAAAACTTTATCCTTGAATATAGCTATCATTTTTTCTGCTGTATTATCATTCATTCCAAGATTTAATATAGTGTCCATCATACCTGGCATAGAAACAGGAGCACCTGATCTGACAGATACCAATAGAGGATTTTCTCCTTCAAATCTTTTTCCAGTTACTTCTTGTAAATATTCTAATTTTTCTAGAATTTCACTTTCTAACTCTTTTGTTATCTTTTTTCCATCTTTAAAAAATTCTTTACATGCAGTAGTAGAAACAATAATACCTTCAGGGATAGGAAGCCCTATTTTTTTCATTTCAGAAAGGTTACCACCTTTTCCTCCTAATATGTTTATTAAATCCTTACCACCTTCGTTAAATGCATAAACTTTTTTCATTTTTCCTCCTTAATTCTTAGATAAAGTCTCCATGAATAATTTTGCTATATTAGTTTTAGTCAAGCGTCCTACAGTATGATAAATTTTTTTACCGTCTTTTTCTTCAATTCTGACTACAGGCAGTGAATCTATCTGGTGTTTAATAAGTTTTTTTACACTTTCAAGAATTGATTCGTTTTCTTCTGCGTAGATTATGTTAGGCATTCTAGTCATTATAATGTTTATTGGAATTTTTTCTATATCAGTTCTTCCAATAGCTATTTTCAAGAGATCTTTTCTAGAAACAACTCCTACTAATGAATCATGATCAGTTATGAAAATAGTTCCCACATCTTTAGAGAATATATTAAGTATAGTTTCATAAACTGAAAGATTAGTGTCTACAGTAATAGAAGGTCCCATGATATCTTTTACTTTTTCAGAATCTTTTTTTTCAATATAACTGTATCCAATTTTAGGTTTAGATTCTAGTATTTTCATTCCTGTAAGTATTGAGAAGTCTGTTCTTAAAGCTGATCTTGTAAGATATAATCTTTCCCCAATTTCTTTTCCAGTAATAGGTTGATATTTTTTTACAATATCTATGATTTCTTTTTGTCTTTCGGTTAGTGTCAAAGTTTTTCCTCCTTTTATATAGTGTTCACTATTTAAAAGTGTAGTTAATAATATTTGTTGTTAATATTATATTTACCACAGTTTTTAAAATATTTCAACCCTTTTTTATTGTGCACACTATAAAAAATACAAAAAATAAAAAAACAGAAAAGCATATGATACTGTCAAAGCCTCTCTGTTATTAGTTCTGTTAAATCTTATTTAACAAAAGTCATAATTTTAATTTTTTTATAATTTTTTCTTCAAGATTTTTTATAATAAAATAATCATCTTTAAAAATACCATAACTATTTTCAAAATTTTCTTTAGGCAAAGATATAGAGCCAGGATTTAAAAATATTTTTCCATTCATTTTTTCTGCTGCTGGAATATGAAAATGGCCGTATAAAAGTATATCTCCATCTTCCATAGGTGGAGGATTGTCTTTATTAAAAATGTGTCCATGTGTCATTATTATTTTTTTATTATTCCAAAATAAAATATTATAATCACTCATGATAGGATAGTTAAGTACCATTTGATCTACTTCACTATCACAGTTTCCTCTGACAGCAATTATTTTATCTTTGTATCTATTTAATATATCTATTACTTCTTTAGGAGAATAGTCCTTTGGTAAAGGATTTCTAGGACCATGATAGAGTTCATCCCCAAGAATAAGTAATTTATCATATTTTTCTTTTTCAAATATATCTATAACTTTTTTTAAAAAATATAAAGATCCATGAATATCTGATATTACAAATAATTTCATAATTCCCCTTTCAAATTAAAAATTATCTATATAATTTTTTTTCTTCTATGATTTTTTTTACTTTTTCAGGAACAAGGTTGCTTATATCTATTTTATTTTTTATTTTTTCTCTTATTTCAGTGGAAGAAATATCAAAAAAAGGACTCTCAAGATAAATCATATTTTTATGCTGAATTGCCCCAATGTATCCTTTTCTTCTTAAAACTACTACTTTGCTTAATTTTAATATTTCTTCATAATTTTTCCATTCTTTGAAATGATAAGCAGAATCTTCTCCTATTATTTCATAGAAGTCATTTTTTTCACCATATATTTCTATAATTTTTTTTAAAGTATTTATTGTATATGAAATTTTGTCTTTATCAGTTTCTATTCCTGAGACTTCTACATTATGGAGATTTTCAAAAGCTGCTCTGCACATCTCAGTTCTTAGTATACCTGATTCTAAATTATTAGCTTTATGGGATGGTTTTCCTACTGGAATAACAATAATTTTATCAAGTTTTAATTGATTAAGAACATATTTCACAATATTTAGATGTCCATAATGGACAGGATTAAAACAGCCGCCATATATACCTATTTTCACTTTTTTAACTCCGCTAGTATACCAATAAGTTCTTGTTTATCAACAGCTTCAAAAATAGCTGTTCTAGTTTTGGGGTTTCTAAAAGCTCTGATTAAGTCAGAAACAAGGGCTAAATATTCTTTTGTAGATTTTTTTGGTGCTCCAACTAAAACTACAAGTTTTACATTTTCTCCATCAAGTGAATGAAAATCTACACTTTCTTTTAAAAGTCCTACCGCAACTACTATTTTTTTTATATTTTCGCATCTGGCATGAGGTAAAGCTATTCCCATACCTATCCCTGTGCTCCCAATTTCCTCTCTAGCTAAAATATTATCATAAAAGTTAGTTTCATTATCTAAAATATCAGTATTTTTTCTAATGAGATCTACTAATATTTGTAAGATTTCTTCTTTGGAATGTTTCCCCTCTATTGTAGTTATTAGTTTATTATTGAAGTACTCTAACATTATTTCCCCCCTTATAAAAAAGCTATTGATAATTTTTTGGTAGTTTCATCTAAGGCAGTTAGATTTTTTATCATTCTGATTTCATCAGCCATTTTTGATAAAAATTTATCAAAGTTTTTAAATTTATACATTTCTAATGCTTTTAATGTAGAAAGGACTTCAAGTCCCTCTCTGCTTTCTAAAAGTTCTTTATTGGATAATACGCTTTCTTTTAACTTTTCAAGACTGATAATATTATTATCTTTTTTACACTTTTCATAAAAATAGAAATTATCCCTATATTTAGTAATAAAGGAAATCAAAAGAAAAAATACTTTTTCTTCATATTTTTCATTTTCAAAAAGTTTTTTAAAAGAAAGAACTAAAAGAGGTTTTAAACTTTTTATATCGCCTAAAAAGCTAAACTCTAAAATTGTTTTATAAAATTCTTCTCTATCTCTTAAAAAAAGTTCTTTTCCATATTTCTTTGAAAAATCAAGATTTCCATTGGATAATGTTTTTATTAATTTTTCTTTGAGTTTAGGGATTTCTGCATTTGAGAATCTACAAATATCACTTATTTTCTCCCTTTCTTTTAAATCTGAAAAATTGATTATAGAATCAGCCAGATAATCTAAATCATCAGAAAAAGCAAATATTGGAAGGATAAAATTTAATTCATTTCTTTTTATCATACCATCACTATTTAGGGTAAAATATGCTCTTTTATTTAATACTTCTGCAAAAAATGAAAGTGTCTTTATTTTTCCATCTGCTTCAAGCATATTAATTATTTCTTTTTTCTTTTTTTCCTTTATTATTGTAAGTATCTTATCACTACTCATTATCTGTTTTTCCTCCAATATCTTTTAGGCTGTTGTCTTCTAAAACTGTAAATTCTATTTTTAATACAAAAAGATTTTCAATATTCAAATCTCTAGGCAATTTTACAAGATCTTTTTCAGTTGTTATGATAAAAGATGCCTGCATACTATCTGCTCTCTTTTGAATAAGTTCAATATCTCTTTTTTTGAAATTATGATGGTCCATAAAATCAACTCTTTCTATGTAAGAAGGTTCCAATGAGATAACTGTTTTTTCAAAATTTAGTGGATTGGCTAAACCTGAAAATAAAAGAACTCTTTTTCCTTTTATCCAGAAAAGAGGTTTAGGATTTCCTTTTAAATCACAAAGTGAGGTTACTCCATGCTTAGCTGTCGAAACCTCTTTTTCTAATTTTTTTCTTAAGTATTTTTTGATTCTTTCTACTTCTCTGTCACTGACAAGATCAGACTTAGTTATTATAAATTCACTGGCTCTTTTAGCTGCCTTTTTGAAATCTTCTCTCAACATTCCTTTAGGAAGCAGCTCTCCCCATCCAAAAGGATTTGTTGCATCTATGAGTACAATATCTCTGTCTCTTGAAAGTTTTCTATGCTGAAATCCGTCATCAAGAACTATTGTATCAACTCCAAAATGTTTTTTAGCAAATAGACATCCTTTATATCTATTAGAACTTACAATAACAGGAACTTTTAGATTGAGAGCATGAATGAATGGTTCATCACCACTTTCTCTAGTAGTGGCAAATATCTCTCGTCCATCACTGACTAAAAGAGGTTCTCTTTTCCTTTTTCCTCTGTATCCTCTGGAAACTACTGCTACTTTTCTTCCCATTTTTTGAAGTTTTTTAGTAAAATATTGAACTGCTGGAGTTTTTCCTGTTCCACCAACTGTTATATTTCCTATACAGATTACCTCAACACCTGATACTTTTTTGGCAGGAAGTATTCCCTTGTCATAGAGAAAGTTTCTAAAAGAAGTTATTAAATAATATATAAATGATAATATCCTCATTATTCCCTCACATATTGTTATCATGATAAAATCATGTGCAAATTTGATTTTTGGTCTTTAAATAATGTTTTAGGTACATAAAATTTTAATATTGAAAAAACGAAATAGATAAACTAGATAAAAGATGTATTTTATTACGTTAAATCGGTATTTGAATCTAATTCATTATATAAAAAGCAAAATGGTTTTAGAATTAAGTGTTATTCCACAATTATAGAGTTTTCCACAAGAAAAGTCAATATAATATTTGTAAGGAAAAACATAACATTATTTCTTTTTCTCAATAAATATCTGCACCCAGTAATTTTTTCCATTTTTATCTACAGCTTTCCCTATTCCTATTTCATTATAATTTTTATTCAATATATTATCTCTATGTCCTTTAGATTGCATCCATCTTTCCATAACAAACTCTGGAGTATCATGCCATTTTGCTATATTTTCAGCAGCGGATTTATATTTTATATTTTCTTTTTTTACTAAATTGAAAGTAATTCCAAAGTTTTTACTATCATGAGAGAGAGTTTCTTCTTTAGCCATGTCAGCAGCTTTTTTTACAGCTATTTTATTTAATTTTTCATTCATAATAAGAGGTGGAAGTTTGTTATTCTTTCTTTCCTGATTTACATATTTTAGAATTTTATTTTGATAATTTTCAGCAGAATATAAATTAGGAACTAATTTGAAGATAATAACTGTTATTATAAAAAGTTTTATGATTTTGTTCATTGATTCCTCCTTAAGTATTACAATCTTTTTATTTCTGCTCAATATATTTTACCATAAATATTATAAAAGTATAAAGCTAACTTTGAGAAAAGTGGGATTTTGATCTGTGAATTGACTTTTCAGTAGCCACATTATATAATTTAACTATATGGAAAAAAATTTTAAAGGAGAACATATGTGTGTTTGGGAAGTTGGGGTTCCTAAATTAGGGGTAACCGTAGAAAATGAAGGAATTAATTTTGCTGTATTTGCTAAAAATAAAAAGAAAGTAGTTTTAAATATTTATAGTTCTGGTTCAGATTTAGCTCCTAAAAAAAGTTTCGTTTTAGACCCAACTATGAATAAAACAGGAAATATATGGCATATATATTTAAAGGGTGCTCCTGCTAAAACTTTGTATACTTGGAAATTAGATGACTCTCCTGAATTGCTAGACCCTTATGCATTGTCTTATACAAATAATAGAAATTACTCAAGAAGAAAGAGCATAGCTGTAAAAAAAGATTATATAAGAACAAAACATTTAAATACAGAGTTAGAAGATACAATTATTTATGAAGTGCATATAAAACTTTTTACTCAAAATTTTAATTCAATGGTAAAATTCCCTGGAACTTATAGTGGATTTAAAGAGAAAATACCATATTTAAAAGAATTAGGAATAACAGCAGTAGAATTTTTACCAGTATATGAATGGGATGATTTTACAGGAAATACTGGGATAACAAATGGAGCAAAATTAAAAAATGTATGGGGATATAATCCAATAGGTTTTTTTGCACCAACCAAGAAATTTTCTAAAAACCAGACTTTAGATTCTGATGATGAAATAGTAGAATTTAAAGAATTAGTAAAAAATCTTCATGACCATGGGATAGAAGTGATTTTAGATGTAGTATATAATCATACTGCTGAAGGTGGAAATGGAGGGAAAGTATATAATTTCAAAGCAATGGACAACAAAACTTTTTATATGCTTGAAAATAAAGATACCCAATATAAAAATTATTCAGGATGTGGAAATACATTTAATTGCAATAATAAAGTAGTGAAAGATGTTATCATAGATTCTTTGAGATATTGGTATCTTGAAATGGGAGTGGATGGATTTAGGTTTGATTTAGCCTCTATTCTTGGAAGAGGAGAAGATGGACAATGGAATGAAACTTCTCTTTTAAATGAATTGGTACAGGATCCTATTTTATCCCAGTGTAAATTAATTTCAGAAAGCTGGGATCTTGGTGGATACTATGTTGGAGATATGCCAGTAGGCTGGAGTGAATGGAATGGAAAATACAGAGATGTTGTCAGAAAATTTATAAAAGGAGAATTTGGATTAATACCTGAATTATTGAAAAGAATATTTGGAAGTCCTGATATTTTTAAAAGAAATAATAGAGGGCCAATGAGTAATATAAATTTTGTTACATGTCATGATGGTTTTACAATGTGGGATCTTGTAAGTTATAATAATAAACATAATCTCAATAATGGAGAAAATAATAATGATGGAGAAAATAATAATAATTCATATAATTATGGAATAGAAGGCGGTACAGATGATCCTGTTATTCTTGAAGTGAGGAAAAGACAGATTAAAAATATGTTTTTAATACTTTTTATTTCTCAAGGAGTCCCTATGTTGTTGATGGGGGATGAAATGGGAAGAACACAGTTTGGAAATAATAATGCTTACTGTCAAAATAATCGTTCTACATGGTTAGATTGGGAAAGAGGAATGAAGTTTTCTGAAATAACCAATTTTGTAAAGAATATGATAAAAATTCGTAAAAAGTATTCTATATTTAGGAGAAAAAATTATTTAGAGCTTTCAGAGTGTGAAAATTGTGATGTTTCACTTCATGGAGTAAAACTTAATTCTCCAGATTATTCATATTATTCATTAAGTATAGCATTTGTTCTTCATGATACTGAAACTGATACATCATTTTATATAGCTTTAAATTCTTATCATGGAGAATTAACATTTGAACTTCCGATTCTACAAAATAAAAAATGGCATTTATTAGTTGATACTTCTGAATCAGAAGAAGAAAATTTTAAAGAAGATACAAAAGCTTTGATTGATAGAAAATATCTTGTTAAACCAAGAAGTTCTATAATTTTAATAAGTAAGTAAAAAAATAATTTAAGGCAGACTTAAAAGTAAAATTTTGAAGTCTGCTTTTTACATAGTATAATATACTAATACATAAATTTTTCCTGTCTTGATAGGAGGTAATAAATATGCTTAATAAATTAAAACATTCTTTTCTATATTTTTCAATATTGTTTTTTATAACAGGGATATCATGTTTTACTGCATACAATTGGAATAAAATGGGAAACTTTACCAAAATGTCTATTCCTCTAAGTTTAATTGTATTAGGGATAATTGGCTGGTTTATTTTTCAAAATAAAGTATTGTATAGACAACTTTTTCTTTTTTCGTCATCATTTTTTGTAGGAACATTGTTTGCTGTATTTGGACAGATATATCAGACAGGAGCTGATCCATATACATTGTTTAGAAATTGGGGATTGTTTATATTGGTTTTTTCTGCTGTAGAAAATTTTTATCCTTTGTGGGCATTAAATATAACAGTTTTTACAATAAGCGGAATGATTTATTCAAGGTTATATGGAAATTTTGCAACAGTATGTATCACAGGTTCCATAATTATTTTAATTTTTCTTATTGCTTATATTTGTATTTTAAAGAAATTGATGTTTGAAATAAAAGAATGGTTTTTTTATATTCTTGCTTTTTCTTCAGTGGCCTTAATGACTTTAGGAACATCGTGGATGAGTTTGAATAGAGGATATTACAGGAATTTTAATTTGGATGAACCACTGTATTTAATAATATATATTCTATTTACAGGATTATTTTTTCTTTTGGGAAAAAAAATGATAAAAAAACAAGGATTAAATATTTTAAGTATAGTATCAATAACTTTTGTAGTAGCTTCTTATATAACAAGAAGAATATCAAGTGTTGGATCTGGTGTTATAGGAGTATTTTTAATTATATGTATTTTTATGGGTAGTATTATGATAATTACTAAAAATTATTTATCCTCAAATTCAGTGAGAATTATTTTAAACTTTTTTAAAATAATTTTAGTGATATTAACAATAGCCTTTTTTGCATTATTGATGTCATTTTTTAAACTTGGAGAAGAGGCTATTTTAATAGCTGGAATAATACTTCTTGTTGCATCTTGTATTTTGCCTAGTGTTTTAAAGTTTAAAGAAGGAAAAAATGAAATTACAACATTTATATCAGGCTTAATACTGATTCTTGTGTATTTTGAGTGGAGAATGAAATTATCAATAACAGTAGCAGTAAGTATAGGATGGATAATATATGGAGCTTTCTATGCTTTAAGATATTCAAAAGTTTTAGATTTTTTAGCAGTACCTATAATAATTTCTGGAATAATAATGATTTTTACAAACACTGGAGAATATTCAAAAACAATAATACTTATAATACCACTTATTTTTATTTTAATATCTTGTTGTAGAGAAAAAATAGGAATAATTGAAATAAATAGAATAAAAAGAATAATAAGAGGGGCAGAGATTACCGCTATTATTCAAGCAATAATAGTCAATAGTCCGATTTTCAGATATAATTATTACGATTTATATATAGTTAATGGAATAATACTTGCAACAGCATTAGGTCTTCTTTATAAAATATTTGATAAAAAAAATTACTTTACATTTTTTATCATAGCTGTAGTAATAGGATTTTTAAGTTTTTTCTGTTTGAATATGTATGGAATCAATTTAGGAATAATGCTTATTTTATTATATATGTATAGAAATGAAAAGTATATGATGGGAGCTGGAGTAGTTTTTTTAGGTGGAGAAATAGCATTTTATTATTACAGCATGCATATAACACTTCTTGAAAAATCTTATCTTATGATGAAAAGTGGTATTTTAATATTTATTGGTTTTCTCATTTTATCTAAGATTACATTTGGATTAAAAGGAGATGATGAAAAACTATGAAAAAATTACTTGTAGTACTCAATTTAATTTTATTAATAGTGGCATTTGGACATTCAGTAATAAGAGAAGAGAATAATTTGAAGAAAAATACATTTTATATAAAAACATCTCCTATTGATCCTCGTTCTTTAATACAGGGAGATTATATGATTCTTAATTATAATATTACAGATTCAGCAAGAAAGGAAGCAGAAAATATACGAAAAGGATATATAAGAATAAGAATAAATGATTTAAAAATAGCAGAATTTATAAGAATAGATAAAGAATATCTGCTACCATCAAATAATGAAATTTCTATTTATTTTCAAAAGATTGATTTTAATATAGATATAGGAGTAAATTCATATTTATTTCAGGAGGGAACAGGAAACAAATTCCAAAAAGCAGAATATGCTGAAGTGATAGAATTGAAAAATGGAAAACTTAGATTGAAATGTTTATTAGATAAAGATTTTAAAAAAATAAAATAATAAAAAAAGCAGTTAAAAACTTAATATTTTTAACTGCTTTTTTTTAATTATGAGTATTAGTAAAATAATCAGGATGAAGTAGAACTAATTTTTTCAGGTAACCTTCTACTCTTTCATAGTTTTGTTGTGTATACGCCACTAGCTTTTCAACAGCTTTATTTCTTATATTTTGAGCTACTTCTCTATGATCTTTTATAAAAAACTCCCCATAAAGCTGCTCTTCAAGGTAAAGATTTAAGAAACGGTTATATTGAATATTGTTTAAACGAAGGATTCTCCAAACAAAACTAAAACCATTATATTCAAAAATAGCTGAGTGAAACATATTATCATAATCAAAAATTACAGTACGAAAGTTTTCATTATTCTTATATTTAGTTTCAGCTTCATCAAGTATTTTATCTAACTTATCAGCCAAAAGACCAGTATCTTTTGAAGCACACATATTTACTAGAACTTCTTTTTCGGCAATGCATCTTAGAAATCTACTTTCTATTATTTGCTGATAATCAATAAGTACAACACGTGTCTTTTTTTTAGGCTGCACTTCAACTAAACCCTCATGATCTAATACAGAAATAGCTTCTCTAATAGGACTTCTGCTCACATTAAATATTTGCTGCAGTTTAGGTTCACTGATTGCTTCCCCAGGTTTTATACTAGCTCTGACAATACTTTCTCTAAGAGAACGGTATATAAAGTCACGATTATTTTCATTTTCACATCTTTCTAATTTAAAAATTTCCATATCAAGTCTCCATTCTCTAGTGATTTTTTCTTATATTACATATATTATCATAAAATTTATAAATAATACACTAAAAAAATCTAGATACAGAATATGAAAATTGATAGAATATTGACATGAAATAATAAAAATCAAAATGGTGATAAAACAATAACCTACTATAACAGCAGGTTATTATTGAAAAAATTAAAATATAGGTATAATGACAAAAAGATTTTAAAGCTATGTTGCTTTTTCAAATCCCACATTTATTGCTTTTTCATTTAAAATAAACAGATTTTCTTTTCCAGAGAGCTTTTCTTTTAATGTTTCAAAAGCTTCTTCTTTAGTAAAATCATTAGTGATTTTGGCAAAAGCTCCCAACATAACAGTATTTAAAACCTTCATATTTCCCAAATTTGTAGCCAGATCAGTAGCAGGGATATATGAAACATTTACATCCTTTCGAGAAGTAGTTTTATTTTTTATTATTGAAGATTCAATTATTATTGTTCCACCAGAAATTACTTCATTTTCAAATTTATGTAAAGAGACTTCATTCATAGCCACAAGAATATCAATATCATGTTTAATTATAGGAGAACCAATTGGTTCATCTGAATAAACAACAGAACAATTTGCTGTTCCTCCACGCATTTCAGCTCCATATGAAGGAATCCATGTTACATTTAAACCACGATTCATCTGTGTGAGAGCTATTATTTGACCTAGAGTTAAAACTCCCTGCCCTCCAAAACCTGCAAAGATTATCTTTTTTTTCATAGCTATCTATCACCTCTTACATCTTTATAAATACCTATTGGAAAATAAGAAAGCATTTCATTTTTACACCATTCAATAGCATCTTTTGGAGACAATCCCCAACCTACATTACATGTTCCTATAATCTCAATTAAAGAAAATCCTTTCTTTTCTTTTTGGCATTTAAAAGCATTAAAAATTGCTTTTTTTGCTTTATTAATATTTGCTGGAGTTGTAAGAGTTACCCTTTCTATATATATAGCTGAAGGAATTTCAGCTAAAACTTCACACATTTTTATTGGCAAACCAGCTGTTTTTGGGTCTCTGCCATAAGGAGAGGTAGTAGTTTTTTGACCTTCTAAAGTAGTAGGGGCCATTTGACCACCAGTCATTCCGTAAATAGCATTATTCATAAAAATTATAGTAATATTTTCTCCTCTGACAGCAGCACTCATTGTTTCACCAAGACCAATACTTGCAAGATCTCCATCTCCTTGATAGGTAAAAACAAGAGTATTTGTATCTTTAAGAGATCTTTTAATACCAGTGGCAACAGCTGGAGCTCTTCCATGAGCAGCTTCTACTGCATCTACATTAAAATATTCATAACTTAATACAGAACATCCTACTGATGATACACATACAGAATTATCCAGTTCTTTCATTTCTTCTAAAACTTCTGCAACAAGGCGATGAGCAATTCCATGGGTACATCCAGGACAATAATGTGTTTCTTTTTCTGTAAGACCTTCAGTTTTTTTAAATATTATTTCTCCCATGTCATTTCACCTCTTTATAATATTTTTCTATAGCAGTAATCACTTCTTTGCTATCAAAAAGGTTTCCGCCACATCTTCCATAAAAACCTACTTGATATTTTCCATTAACTCCAAGTTTTACATCTTGTATCATTTGTCCCATGCTAAGTTCAACTGACATAACCGCTTTACAGCATTCAGGAATATTTTTGAATGCATTATATGGAAAGGGCCAAAGTGTAATAGGGCGTATCATACCAGCTTTTATTCCCTTTTTTCTTAAATCATTAATAGCATTTTTAACGATACGAGCAGATGTTCCATAAGAAGCAATAATAATTTCTGCGTCATCTACCAAGTATAGTTCAGCTTCAACTTCATTTTTTTCAATTTCAGCATATTTTTGAAATAGTTTATGGTTGTGATTTTCACAAGTGTCAGTATCTAAGTAGATAGAGGTAATAATATGACGTTCTTTTCTTCCTTTTTTTCCAGTTACAGCCCAATTAGATTTATCAATAACTGGGAATGGAATATCCTTGATTTCTACTCCTTCCATCATTTGAGCAATAGTTCCATCTATCAATATCATTACAGGATTTCTGTATTTATCAGCTAAATAGAAAGCTTTTTGAGTTAAATCAGAGAGCTCCTGCAAATTATAGGGAGCATATACAATAACGCGATAATCCCCATTTCCTCCACCTCTTGTAGCTTGAAAATAATCTGATTGGGCTGGTTGAATACTTCCTAAACCTGGTCCTCCACGACTTACACTTCCAATGACACATGGAAGTTCAGCACCACAGCAATAGGCAATTCCTTCCTGCTTTAGAGCTATCCCAGGTGAAGAAGAAGAAGTCATACATCTTACTCCTGTAGAAGCAGAGCCATAGACCATGTTAATAGCAGCAACTTCTGATTCTGCCTGAACAAATATTCCTCCTATTTTAGGAAGTTCTTTAGACATATATTCAGGAATTTCATTTTGAGGAGTGATTGGATAACCAAAAAAATGCAGACATCCAGCTTTGATAGCAGAAGCTCCTAAAACTTCAGATCCTTTCATCAATTTTTTTTTCATTTTATACCTTCCTTTTTGTAAGAATTTTATAATTTTTCAATCATTATAACAGAGTCTGGACACATTAAAGCACAACTTTTACAAGCGATACATTTATTTTCTAAAAATTCATATACAGGATGATAACCTTTTGAATTAACTGCATTTTCATTAAGTTTTAATACTTTTAGAGGACAGACTTCAATACACAGGCCACAGCCCTTACAAATATCTGTTTTAAAGTTTAATTTAATTTTAGTCATAGTTTTTTATGATATTTATATATCATAACCTCCTTATATAAGATTTAGATTGATAAAGACAACCTATAAAACTTTTTATTCCATCCAAGTTTTTCTATTAAATAGTTTATTTATAAAGAAAATATTTTTGTTTCTTAATTTACTTTGAATTTCTCTATTTTTTTCTAAAAGAACAGTACAGATAAGTGGAATATTTAATTTTTTACTTACATTCAAAAGAATTTTTTCTCCTAAAAGCAGATCTTCTTCTGTAGAAAATTCTAAAAAGTTTGAATTGTTAATTATACCTGTTATTTTAAAATTAGAAAATTTTTCATATTCTTTAATCAAAGAAAGAATTTTTTCTTCACTATCAGTTTCTTCTCTATAAATATTGCATATCATCCACATATCATATTTAAAATTTTTATTTTTTAGTGCTGTTAAAAGTTTTAAACCATTAGTATTTCCAGCAAGGTCTATAATAACATTTTCTTTTTTATTTAAAAGAGATTCAAAACCATAACTTATTGCTGGAAGATCACTGCCATTATAATTAAAATTAGAAGACCCCCAGATTTTTATTCCTTGTTTTTCTAATAGATTTTTACTTTCTCGAGAACGATAATAAACATTTATTACATCTAAGTCAACAAGATTTACTTTTATTCCTTGCTTTGCCAAGAAAAGAGAATATTGAATAGAAAATTCAGTTTTTCCACTTCCAGTAACCCCAGTTAATATTATAACTTTATAATTTTCTTTCATATAATATTCTCCTTCCATTAGCATTATTTATAATGAGCATTTAGATTTATAAACAGAATACATGTGACTATTATTTATTTTTACATTAACATATTGGTTTATTAAATCTAAAGAATTATATAATTTTTCAAGATGTATATTATGAGCGATTCCCATTCCATTTAACATATTGACAAAATCTTCTGTTGCAACATTTCCTGCTGCTCCAGGAGCAAAAGGACATCCTCCTAATCCTCCAATGGAAGTTTCAAAAATAGAAAATCCAAGCTGTAAAGCAATAAGCATATTTGCTAATCCCATTCCACGAGTATCATGAATATGAAGAATAATACCATCTGTTCCTACTTGTTTTTTTACTTGCTTTAATATGTTTTCAACTAATGCAGGATTTCCTAAACCGACAGTGTCAGCAAGCATAATTTCATTAATACCTAATTTTTTTGCTCTTTCTATAAGCTCAGAAACTCTTTCAGGTTTTATTTCTTCACCAAAAGGACAGCCAAAAACAGTAGCAAGGTCTAAACGAAATTTTATATAGGGATACTTATATACCATTTCTTCCAGTTCATTAAAACTTTCTGCAACACTGCGATTAACATTTGCTTTATTGTGAGCTTCACTAACAGAGATCACCACTGAAATTACTTTAGCTCCAGAAGAAACAGCATTTTCAATTCCTTTTTTATTTGGACAAAGAACAATAATTTCATATTTTTGGTCCTTTTTTTTAACACAAGTTTCACATACTTCTTTGGAATCTATCATTTGAGGAATCCATTTGGGATTTACAAATGAAGTAATTTCTATTTTGTCACATCCAGCTTTTTCTAATGAGTCTATTATTTCTAATTTATGTTTAGTTTCAATAAAAGTTTTTATATTTTGGAAACCATCTCGAGGTCCCACTTCAACTATTTGAACTTTTTTAGGTAAATTCATTTAAGGTTCCTCCTGTTTAAATAATCTAAATAACTCCCTTTGATTTATATTCTTTTACTTTTTCTTCAGAGAAATTTAATATTTTTTTATAAATTTCTTCTGTATGCTGTCCAAGCAAAGGAGCACAATTTTTTATTTTAGGCATAGTGTCCATAAGTTTTATTGGATTTCCATTTACTCTCATAGTTCCAATTATTGGGTGTTCAATGGTAACAAACATTTCTCTTTCTTCAGCTATATGCTTATCTTCAGAAATTTCTTTTAAATTTAATATAGGTGCAGCAGGTACTCCTGCAGCAAGAATCATTTCAACTGCCTGTTTTGAAGAAATATTTACAGACCATTTTTCTATTTCAATCTTTAAAGGAGCATGATTTTCACATCTTAAATGATTAGTAAGAAATAATGGATTTTCAAGTAAATCAGGTCTTTTAAGGACTTTATTGCAAAGGAGGGTAAATAATTTTTGATTTCCACATCCAATAACAAACATTCCATCTTTTGATTTAAAAGAATCATATGGAGAAACAGCAGCATATCTATTACCTAGTAGCTTAGGTATTTCATTGTTTACAAAATATCTTTGAGTTCCAGTTTCTAAAGCTGAAACAACAGAATCTACAAGAGAGACATCAACTCTTTGTCCTTTTTTTATTATTTGCCTTGCATTTAAGGCAGCTAATATTCCAATTGTTAAATTCATTCCACCAAGAACATCACCCATAGCATTTCCAGCTCTTGTAGGACTGCCATTTTCAGGACCTGTAATACTCATTAATCCACCCATAGCCTGAGCAATAATATCATAACCAGGTCTTTCATGATAAGAACCATAAAATCCAAATCCAGAAACAGCAGCGTATATAATCTGTGGATTGATTTCTTTCAAAATTTCATAACCTAGTCCTAATTTATCCATTACACCAGGACGATAGTTTTCTACTACAACATCAGCTTTTTTTACTAATTCTTTAAATATTTCCTTCCCCTCTTCAGACTTCAGGTTGAGAGTTACACCATATTTATTTCTATTTATATTTGCATAGTACATGCTTTCTCCATTCTTGAAAGGCCCCATACCTCTTGTATCGTCTCCTTTTCCAGGAATTTCTATTTTAATGACTTCAGCTCCCATATCAGCTAACATAGCTGTACAGTATGGACCTGCCAAAACACGAGTAAGATCTAAAACTCTAATATTGCTAAGTGCTCCTTTTTCCATTTGTTATGCCTCCTAAAATTTAACTATGCTACTCCAATCATCATTGCTGCAATAACCATAATCGTTGATACAGCAATAAAATATTTTAGAGAAAATTTTATATGATCCTTAAGTTCTACTCCTGCAAGACCAATTGCTAGGAATGTAGTTGGTATACAAGGGGAAACAATTACTCCTATATTTTCTCCAATAAGCATAGAAAGACCAACTTTTATAGGGCTTCCTCCTAAAGCTTTAACTACTTCTCCAACTACTGGTAACAGTGAATAGTAATATAGATCTGGACTGAGTATTATACCGATTGCAGAGCCTAATGCTCCAAATACACGTCCTATTTGAGGAAGAAAAACATTAGGCAGATTGTCAAGTACAACATTAGCAAGAGCAATTGTCATTCCAGTTTCTTTGAAAATACCTAGAAAAATACCAGCTGCTAGAAATGTTGCAGCAGTTCCTACAGCAGTTGGAGCATGAGCCTGTACTCTTTCATTTTGAATTTTTAAACCTCTGTAATTTATAACTAAAGCTATTGCAGTAGCAATTAAAAATACCAAATAGCTAGGAATTTTTGAATTTACTATCATAACAATAATGATTGCAGCAGTTAAAAGAAGATTTAAAGGTAAAAGTTTAGGGCGTTTTAAATCATTAACTTCTTGTGAAATAACTGGTTCTTCAGTTATTGCTTTATCAAAATAATCAGAACCATATTTTTTTATTAATCTTTTTTTATCTTGGATACCAAAGAATACTCCTAATCCTATTCCAAGAAACATACCTAGAACTTCTATTGGTAGAATCATTTTCCAGAGTTCTTGAGGAGTAACAGGGATTCCAAGATTAGTAATTGTTGTAGCTGTACGTATTATAGTTCCGCCCCAAGGTACCATATTCCAAGATCCAGTAACAATTCCAATAACAGTAAGCATTCCTAAAACATTAAGCTTCAATTTTTTAAATATCGGAAGCATTGCAGGTATAGTAATCAGATAAGTAGTAGCAGTAGCTCCATCCAATTGAGAAACAAGAGCAATTAATGCAGTTGTGAGGTATATCATTACAGGACTTTTTCCAGCAATTTTAACAAGTCCTTTAACAATAGGGTCAAACATACCAGCATCGCTCATTACACCAAAATAAATAATAGAAAATATAAAAAGTGTAGCATTACTCATTGTAGTTTTTACACCACTGGAACACCAATCAACCATGGTGTTAAATTGAGTACTCAATGGAATTACTTCTCCAGCTGAACTAGTAAAAGTTCCAGTTAAAATTAAAATTACAGCAGAAATGATAGGTAAACACACAAAGGCAACAATAGGTGATACTTTATTTTTTAATAACAGATACATCATTGAACATATAAGCAACAATGCTACAAAAACAACCATATGATATTCCTCCTCATAAATTTATTCCCCTTCATTTCTTGTCGACAAGTTTTATAATCAGATTATAATCATAAAAATTTCAAAAAGTCAATAAAATTTTAGAACAAATTATTTTATTAATGTAATAATAGTCTAAAATTCGTTTTATAAAAATAAAATAATAAAATATAAGTTTTTTTTCTTCAAAGTAATCAAGCATATATTTATAGTATTTTTATAATTGAAAATACTATAATATAGTAAAATGATAAATAAAAAAAATCGTAAATAATTATTTAAAATTATTTACGATTTATAAAATTTAAATTTATTTTTTTCTGAAAGAAACAGCTTCCATTAAATGATGTTTTTTTATTTCCTTACACTCATCCAAATCTGCAATAGTTCTTGCAACTTTTAAAATTTTATCATAACCCCTGGCAGAGATTTCCATTATTTTCATAGCATTTTTAAAATATTCTTTATCTTCGTCAGCTATTTTACAATATTTTTTTATTTCTTTTTGGCCTAAATTGCCATTTAAAAGATCATTATTATATCTTTTTCTTTGTATTTCTCTAGCTTTTATTATTCGATTTTTTATAGTATCCGAATTTTCAGATTCAGATGAATTCATTAATTCATCTTCTGATAATCTTCTCATTTCAATATGAATATCAATTCTATCCATAATGGGACCAGAAAGTTTTTTCAGATATTTATTAACCTCATGTTGAGTACATGTACATGAAGCTCCTTCATAATAATTTCCACAAAAGCATGGATTACTTGTAGCAAGGAGCTGAAATGTACTTAAAAATTCTACTCTGTATTGAGCTCTTGTGATAGAAACCATTCCATCTTCTAATGGCTGTCTTAAGCTCTCGAGAACACTTCTAGGAAATTCTGCAAGTTCATCCAATAATAATACTCCATTAGATGCTAAACTTATTTCACCAGGTTTTATTCTTTTACCCCCACCTATGATGGAAGTAAGTGAACTTGTATGGTGAGGAGAACGAAAAGGTCTTTGACTGATTATTGGTTTTTTACTGTTAAGTTCACCAGCAACACTATATATTTTTGTAGATTCAATTATTTCTTCTTCACTCATAGGGGGAAGAATAGTTATCATTCTTTTGGCAAGCATAGACTTTCCAGAACCAGGACTTCCTATTAGTATGATGTTATGTCCACCAGCAGCAGCAATTTCTAATCCTCTTTTTGCTAATGCTTGTCCTTTTACTTCTGAAAAATCAATGCTGTAATCTTTTTCTTCAAGAAATGGTTTTATATTTAATGGTTTTGTTTCACCTTTAGAAATAAAGTCAGCTGCTTCTTTTAAAGTTGAAACAGAAATGATATTTATCCCTTTAATAAGAGAAGCTTCTTGAACATTATCTTCAGGAATAATTACACCTTTGTATCCTTTTTCTTTTACTAAAATCATTGTATTTATTATTCCTTTTACTCCTCTAATTTTTCCATCTAAAGAAAGTTCTCCAAGAAAAAGATAGTTGTCAAGAACTGAATTTCTATCTTTTATAAATCCCATAGCAACCATTATACCAATAGCTATAGGGAGATCAAATTGAGCTCCTTCTTTTTTTATTCCTGCAGGAGAAAGATTCACTATTATTTTTTTTGGTTCCATTTTGTAATCACTATTTTTTAAGGCAGTTCTTACTCTATCTTTACTTTCTGATATGGCAGTATCTCCCAAACCTACTATTGAAAAAAAAGGCAGTCCACTGCTAATATCAACTTCAGTTTCTACTAGAAAAGGTTCTACTCCTATGTAACTGGAACTTAAAACTCGTATATTCATAAATTAAGGGACTCCTCTAATAATTTTTTGATACAAAAAATGAGTGGGACACTAGGTCCCACTTTTACATTAAATTTTATATGTGATTAAATTTCTTCTCCACATCTCTTAAGAAGTCTTTCCCATTTCAAATCCACATCTTTTTGTATTCTGTCTATGATATGTCTGTTTTGCGGTTTGAATAAGTGTTTAAATCTTCCTTGTTTTTTTAGGAATTCTTCTACTGGTAATTTTACTTTTGGTCTGTAGCTTAATTTCCATTCTCCATCTATTACTTCAAATAATGGCCAGTAACAAGTTTCTACTGCCAGTTTACACATTTCCATTAAATCTTCTCCCTCATATCTCCATCCTCTTGGGCATGGTGCTAATATATTAAGGAATGCTGCTCCTTCTGTGTAGATTGCTTTTTCCGCTTTCTCATGAAGGTCTTTGAAGTTTCCTATAAATGTTGTCTGTGCTACATATGCCACATTGTGAGCTGATATTACATCTGTAAGATCCTTTCTTCCCTGTGGTTTTCCTGCGCTTTCTTTTCCTATAGGTGTTGTTGTTGTATCTGCTCCTATAGGTGTTGCTGATGATCTTTGAATACCTGTATTCATATATGCTTCATTGTCATAACATACATAAACCATGTCATGTCCTCTTTCCATTGCTCCAGACAGTGACTGGAATCCTATATCATAAGTTCCTCCATCTCCTCCAAAAGCTATGAATTTATATGACTCATCTATTTTTCCTTTTTTCTTTAATACTTTATATGCAGTCTGCGCTCCGCTTATTGTTGCTGCTGCATTTTCAAATGCTGAGTGAATGAATGAATCTTTCCATGCTGTATATGGATATAGGAAAGTTGATACTTCAAGACAGCTTGTTGCACTGCATATTACAGCTTCATCTTCCTCTTTTAGTGCTCTTAATACTCCTCTTACTGCTACTGGTGCTCCACACCCTGCACACATTCTGTGTCCTCCAGTAAGTCTTTCAGGTTTTTCCATTTCTTTTTTGAAATTATATGCCATATTCCTTTCCTCCTACCCTCTTACACCAAAATGTCTATATGTGTCTTTAACTTCCTGATCTTTTTCAGCCAGTAGAGTATTAAAGATCTCTTTTATATGATTAACAGTTATATCTCTTCCTCCAAGTCCATAAACATAGTTGATCATTTTTGGTCTTGGGCTGCAGTCATAAAGCGCTGATCTTACCTCTGCAAATACTGGTCCTCCAGCTGCTGAGAATCCCTCACATTTATCCATTACTGCTACCATTTTTATATTTTTAAGCGCCTGTGCTATTTCTTCCATAGGGAATGGTCTGAATACTCTGATTTTTAGAAGTCCTACTTTTTTACCTTCTTTTCTCATTTCTTCTATTGCAGCTTTAGCTGTTCCAGCAGTTGAGTTGATAACTACTATTGCAACTTCTGCATCATCCAGCTTATATTCTTCAAATAAGCCATATTTTCTTCCAGTAAGTTTTTCATATTCCGCTGCTACTTCAAGAATAACTTTTTTAGCATTCATCATAGCATGAGCCTGATTTACTTTATGCTCCATATAGTAAGAAACTATATCATATGGTCCTACTGCTGTAGGTCTTTTTGCATTTAAAAGATAATCTTCAGGTTTATATTCTCCAACAAATGCTTTAGCTTTGTCATCTTCTAATAATTCTATATTTTCAACAGCATGGCTTGTTATAAATCCATCCTGACATACCATTACAGGAAGCTGAACATCTGGATGTTCTCCTATTCTGTTAGCCTGAAGCATATTATCATAAGCTTCCTGGTTTGTTTCACTATATAACTGAATCCATCCAGCATCTCTTGCACCCATAGAATCACTGTGATCTGCATTGATATTGATAGGTCCTGTAAGAGCTCTGTTAACACATGCTAAAGTTATAGGAAGTCTTGCAGAAGATACAACATAAAGCATTTCCCACATCAATGCAAGTCCGCATGATGAAGTAGCTGTCATAGTTCTAGCTCCTGCAGCCTGTGATCCCATTGCAGCTGACATAGCGCTGTGCTCTGATTCCACTGGAATAAATTCACTGTCTACTGAACCATCAGCAACATATTGAGAGAAATATTGTGGTATTTCTGTCGATGGAGTGATTGGAAAAGCAGGTACTACATCTGGATTTATTTGTCTCATTGCTATTGCAATAGCTTCATTTCCTGACATTCTTTCTCTTATACTCATTAATTCTACCTCCGAACTACTCTTTTATCAATTCTATTGCTTTAAATGGGCATGCTTTTACACAAATTCCACATCCTTTGCAATGATCCATATCAAACTCTAATCTTTTTCCATCTTTTACAGGTATTGCTGAATCTGGGCAGCAAGGAACACATAAAAGACAGTCAATACATTTATCTCTCAAAAGTACTGGTTTCATAGATCTCCAGTCACCAGTTCTAAAGTGCTGAGCACTTCCAGCCTCATAAACTACTCCACCAGGAGTTATATCTTTCCAGCTAATATCTTCAGTTATTGGTACACCAGCTTTATTTTTCATTATTCTTTCACCTCATTCATAGAACGTACTAATGCCGCCATATTTCCTTTTAGTACTTCTGGTTTACTTGCAAATTTATGCGCAAAAGAGTTTTCCATTGCTTCAAGGAAAGCTTTTTCTTCCATTACACCACTGACTTTTACAACTGCTCCAAGCATAGGAGTGTTAGGGAAGTTTTTACCAAGAGTTTCTTCAGAAATAGTTCTTGCATCACAAGTACAAACTCTTCCTTTATACCCTTTTAAAAGAGCTTTAAATTCAGAAGCAGGCTTAGAACTATTGATAATGATAGCTCCATCCTCTTTAAGACCTTTAGTAACATCAACACTTTCAATAAGAGTTTCATCAACAACAACAACGAAATCAGGTTCATAAATATTAGAATGAACTGTAACTCTCTCTTTAGAGATACGATTATAAGCAGTGATAGGAGCACCCATTCTTTCAGGTCCATATTCTGGGAAACCTTGAACGAACATTCCGCCACTGAATGCTGCATCTGCCAAAAGTAAAGAAGCTGTTTTGGCTCCTTGACCGCCTCTTCCATGCCATCTTATTTCAAAAATTTCTTTCATAAATCCCCTTCCCTTTCTAAAATTTTTTTAAAAAAGAAAGACTAAAACTGCCCTTCTCTTTTACTTGTTGTATGTTTAAATTTAATTATTTTAAACATATCCACATAGAAATAGTATATACCATTTTCAAGCTAAACGCTATATTTTTTTAACAAATGATTTGAAAAAAATACTTGATATTAAATAAATTATTAAAAAACTTTCTGCTCTGAAAAAGTATCTCAAAACAGAAAGTTTTTTATCTATCATTTATTACATAAACATATGCACTCCAGGTCCAATAGGAATACCTAAGAAAGTCCATGCTAAGAATAAGATTGTCCAAGCTACCAAGAATACCATTGAGTATGGAAGCATCATTGCAATAACAGTTCCTAATCCCATATCTTCTTCATTTTTAGCATACTTAGCTGCAAATCCAACTATGATTGGGAAGTATGACATTAATGGAGAAATAATATTTGTAGTAGAATCTCCTATTCTATAAGCTAACTGAGTATATTCAGGAGTAAGTCCAAGTTCTACAAACATTGGAATAAATACAGGAGAAAGCATAAGCCATTTTGAAGAAGCTCCTCCAATAAACAGATTTACAAAAGCTGTAAGGAAAATAAGTCCTACTGCTGCTGCAACTCCTGTGATGCCCATATCTTTCAGGATATTTGCTAATTTTACAGCTATTACAATTCCGATATTAGATTTTGTAAATACGTAAACGAACTGAGCTGAAATAAAGATGATAACAAATACTTGTCCGCACGAAGCCATAGCTTTTACCAAGGCTTTAATAACATCTTTGTGTGATTTAACAGTTCCAGCAGAAATTCCATAGAATAAACCTGGAATGAAAAATGTAAGCATTAGTACAAATACAATAGATTCACTGAAGAATGGTTTTAAAAGCTCCATTGTACCAGGTTGTCTGTGGTTGGTAGCAACAAAAGCTTCAATTTCTTTTGCATTTAACTTGAAAATAGCATTTTCAGGTAATACCATGAATAAAATAACTCCAATAAAAATGATTATTGAAACAGCAGAAACTCTTAGTCCTTTTTTCTCTCCAGTAGTTAGTTGAGAATTACTATCAACTTCTAATCTAGGTCCTGTGTATTCTCCAAGTCTAGGTTCAACTATCTTATCAGTAATCCATGCTCCAATTATAGTAATAAGAAAAGTAGAAGCAAACATGAAGAAGTAGTTTGCGGTTGCATCAACAGAATATCCTGGAAGAACTATTTGAGCAGCAGATGTACTGATACCTCCCAAAAGTGGGTCAGTAGTTCCTATAAGAAGGTTAGCTGAGAATCCTCCAGATACTCCAGCAAATGCAGCAGCTATACCAGCTAATGGGTGTCTTCCAAATGAAGCAAATATTACTGCTCCCAATGGAATCAAAACAACATATCCAGCATCAGAGGCTATATTTGACATAACTCCAGCAAATACAACTATAGCAGATACCATAACTTTTGGAGTAGATAAAACTAATTTTTTAATAAGAGCACTTAAAAGCCCTGTTCCATCAGCAAGTCCAACTCCAAGCATAGCCACAACTATTGATCCAAGAGCAGCATGTCCTGTAAAGTTTTTAACAGCTGAAGTAAAAATTCCCCTAATGCCATTTACAGTTAAAAGATTTTGTACCATAGTAGTTTTTTGAACTACTTTACCAGTACTCTTAGCAATTTCTGAATAAGTAACAGAAACTCCTGCTTTTGATAGTATAAATGAGAAAATAATAGTTATTACGAAAAATCCAAAGAACATTGCTACTGGATGAGGTAATTTGTTTCCTGCAACTTCAACAAAATTTAAGAATCTTTCAAACAATCCATTTTTTTTCATTTGTACATTTTTTTCCATTTGTTCACATCCCTTTGTATTATTTTATTGGTTATATATATTTTTTTTACTATTTATATTAATAAAACATTATTTTATTAATATAAAAAAATAATTACAGTTGATATTTATATGATAAAATTTATAATATAAATTTACTGATGTACAAAAATTATTCTATCACATGTTGTGTCTTTTTTCAACTTTTTTTGTTTTAAAATAGTCTCTGAATTTGAAAAATAATATTATTTTTAATGTAAATTAAAATTAATTTTCAATAAAAGTGTTTAAATAAATTACATAAAATTTATAAAAAGTTCGAAAAATGGTAAAAATAGAAATAGGATAAGTATTGTTTATTTTTTTAGACTAAATTATTCAAAAGTTATATAAATGGAATAATTTTATTATTTTTTAAATATCATTTAATTTATATAAATATTATGGTAAAATAAAAAGGTTACAAAATTTAAAATATGAGGTGTTTGGATTGGGATTTTTTCAGATTTTTTTAATAGGGATAGGGCTTTCAATGGATGCTTTTGCTATTTCTTTGTGTCAAGGACTTGTAATGGGAAAAGTAAAAATAGGAAAAACTATAAAAATAGCACTTACTTTTGGATTATTTCAAACAGTAATGCCAATATTGGGATTTTATGTAGGAAGTATTTTTAGTGGAAAAGTTTCACAGTATAGTAATATTATTGCTTTTATTATTTTAGGATATTTGGGATTCAATATGATAAGAGAAGCAATAAAAGAAAATAATTGTTGTACAGAAGATGGATGCAGTTCAAAAGCCCTGTTAGCACTTGGTATAGCAACAAGTATTGATGCATTAGCAATAGGATTTACATTTTCATTTTTGAAGAATTTTAATATTTTTGTGTCATCTAGTGAAATTGGAATAATTACTTTTATAGTTTCAAGTGTAGGAGTAGTTTTGGGAACAAAATTTGGAACATTATTAGAAAGTAAAGCTCAATATTTAGGTGGAACGATTCTTATAATTATAGGAATTAAAAGTTTGATAGGAAATTTTATTTGATTTTGAAATTAGAATTTTATGATAAAAAAAATAAAATTTTGAGGCTGTTTTTTAAAACAGTCTTTTTATTTAGTAAATAACAAAGAATTATAAAATTAGAATAGAAAGTTAATTGTTTAATAAATGATTGTAAAATATATTAGGTAAAAGAATTTTTTTAGTTAATTTTTGTACTAAAGAACTTGAGATATTATATCTATAAAATTAAGATTGAGTAAATTTTGCTCTATTTTTTAAAAGAGAGAAATCTTTTTTAAGTTTTGAGAATATTTTATTTGATTATGAACAACTGTTGTGGTAGTATGTAAAGAAAATATTTTTTATACTTAATATAAGGGGGGAATTGTATGAATTTTATTTTTATTTCACCAAATTTTCCAAAAAATTATTGGAATTTCTGCAGAGGGTTGAAAAATAATGGAATAAATACTTTAGCAATAGGAGAAGAGGAATACTATAGTTTAACAGATGAATTAAAAAATTCTTTAAATGAATATTATAAAGTATCTTCATTAGAAAATTATGATGAAGTTTATCGTGCATGTGCATATTTTGCATATAAATATGGGCATATAGACTGGCTGGAATCTAATAATGAATATTGGCTTTTAAGAGATGCACAGCTCCGTACAGATTTTAATATTAATACAGGGCTTAAAAATGATAAAATAGCAGGAATAAAATATAAAAGTGTAATGAAAAAATTTTATGAAAAAGCTGGAGTACCAAGTGCTCGATATCATATTGTAACTAATTATGAAGAGGGAAAAGCATTTATAGATAAAGTTGGATATCCAGTGGTTGTAAAACCTAACAATGGAGTAGGAGCAGCAGCAACGTACAAATTAATAAATGATGTAGAACTTGGATATTTTTATAGAGATCTTCCATCAGTTGAGTACATTATGGAAGAGTTTGTAGATGGAGAACTTTTATCATATGATGGTATAGCTGGAAAGGATAAGGAAATAATATTTGAAACAGCTCATGCATATCCTATTCCTATAATGGATATAGTAAATGAACAAGCTGATGTTATGTACTATTCATATAAGGAAATTCCTGAAGATTTAAAACAAGCTGGAAGAAAAGTGATACAAGCATTTGATACTAACAGCCGGTTTTTTCATTGTGAATTTTTTAGGCTTTTAAACGATAAAAAAGGTCTTGGAAAAAAAGGAGAAATAATTGGTCTTGAAGTAAATATGCGTCCACCAGGGGGATATACTCCTGATATGATGAATTTTGCAAATGATATAGATGTATATCAGATATGGGCAAATATGGTGGCATATAATCAAGGGTATTTTGATACTCAATCTAGACCATATAATTGTGTATATGCAGCTAGGAGAGATAACCATAGATATGTTTACAGTAGGGAAGAAACTTTGGCTAAGTATAGAGATAATATAGTAATGAAAGAAAGAATGCCAGATATATTTTCGGTAGCTATGGGAAATGATATGATTACTGCAAGATTCTGTGATATACAAGAATGTTTTGAATTTATTGATTTCTATTTGAAAAAATATTAAAATATAGGAGGACACAGAATATGCATACAGCTTACTATAAAGAATACAGCCATATATTAGAAAGAGAAATGGAATTTACAGTATATGGACATAATGGAAAACCATGTATAGTTTTTCCAGCACAAGATGGAAGATTTTATGATTTTTTTAATTTTGGAATGGTAGATGCTGCTTCAAGATTTATTGAAGAAGGAAAACTGCAACTTTTTTGTGTAGATGGAATAGATTGGGAAAGTTGGTCACAAATAGGTGGAGATTATCATTGGAGAATAGTACAACATGAGAAATGGTTTAATTATATTATAGAGGAAGCTATACCAAAGTTTAGAGAAATTTATGGAGAAAGCTCTGGGGAATATTATAAAGGGAAATTTTTTACAACAGGATGCAGCATGGGAGCATATCATGCATTGAATTTTTTTCTTCGACGCCCAGATATTTTTGATGGAGTAATTGCTCTAAGCGGACTTTATCATGCAGGATATTTTTTTCCAAATTATAATAATGAAGTAATTTATAATAATTCTCCAGTTGATTATATGAGAAATATGCCATGGAATCATTATTATTTGAATATGTACAGGAACTCAAAAATAATACTTTGCTGTGGACAAGGCAGATGGGAAAAAGAATGTATAGAGGATACAAACAGTCTAAAAGAGAGTTTTAAACATCTTCAAGTACCAGTGTGGACTGATTTTTGGGGATATGATGTGGATCATGATTGGCCATGGTGGAAGATACAGTTTCCATATTTTTTAGATGTAGTACTATAATTTACTGAAGGAGCTTACTATGGTTTTAAAACATGAGATTTTCATTGAACCTTTTGGTTTAAACAGACTTTTACATATATATATTCCTGATGATATAAAAGAAGGAGAAAAGTTTCCTGTAATGTATATGTTTGATGGACATAATTTATTTTTTGATTCAGATGCAACTTATGGAAAATCTTGGGGAATAAAAGATTTTTTAGATAATTCTAATACAAGAATAATGATTGTGGGACTGGAATGTAACCATGAGGGGAATAAAAGGCTTTGGGAATTTTCACCTTATTCTTTTAAAGATAAATATTTTGGAAGCGTAAAAGGATATGGTAAAATATTAATAAACTGGATAGCTGACTATTTAAAACCGCTGATAGATGAAAGGTTTCCAACACTTCCAGAAAGGAAATTTACTGGACTTGGAGGAAGTTCTATGGGAGGACTTATGTCAATTTATGGAACTGCCATAAGATCAGATATATTTTCTATGGGAGCTTGTCTTTCACCTTTTTATGAGCATATATTTAAAAAACTTGTAGAAGAACTGTCAAAAACTGAGGTAAATTCAGAAACAAAATTTTATATTAGCTGGGGAAGATATGAAGTACATTCTAAAAAACAATTAGCTGTAGAGTCTGAAAAAAATCTGATTATAAGCAGAATATTAACATTTAAAGGTGTTCAAGTGTTTCCTCATTTAATGGTGGAAGGTGGACATAACGAAGCTTCATGGGAGATGGAAAATCCTATATGGATGACTGAATTGGGACTTAAATGAGATAATATAAAATATGGAGGGGTATATATGTATTATAGTATTTTTTTAGAAACAGAAAATGATCCTGTAATAAAGAAATGGCTTAATATGAATACTAAAGATGAAATTAACAAAATATTAAAAAAATTAACTGATGAAGAAGTAAAAAAAGTACAAATAGTTGAAACTTCTATTGAAACTATTGGAGAGTATGACCTTATAAAAAGATTTATTAAAGAAACTCAAATTTTAGGAGAAAAGTTCTTTAATGAAAAATATCCTTTTTATTATGCTAAAGATATTACAAATGAAATTGTAGAAAAGTAATATAATCAAAGAGTGATTCAAAAAATATTTTCTTTGAATCACTTTTTTAAGTTTAAAGGAGGAAAAGGAGAAATGATACTTCGCTTAATAAAAAAAATATTTTCATTTTTTTATATACCTGTTGCTGCTAATATTCCTTTACTCATGTTTTATTTTTATAAAAATACTAGAAATATTTTTCTGACAGTTATATTTAGTTTATTAATATTTAGTTTATGGATATATCTTAATCTTTTCCCACATAGGAAAGAAGAATATGCTGGAAAAAGATTAAGAATAATGATAGGTGGAAGAACTCTATGTTTATATTCCTTTTATGGTTTTTTACTTCAAACAGGGATAATTATATTTTTATATCCATTACTTAAAGATATAAACTATAATGAAATATTGTGGTTTAATGGATTATATGCTTTTGGAATAAATTTTTTCCTTTTTCTGAATGGAATTATTCGTATTTTTTTTACTTCAAAATGGTTGAGCTTTAGAAAAAGAATTTTGCTAATATTCACTATTTGGATACCAGTAATAAATATTTTAATTCTTTTTTATACTTTAAGAATTATAAAATGGGAGTATGAATTTGAATGCTATAAAGCATCTCTAAAGGAAATAAGAGCAGAATCAGATATATGTAAAACAAAATATCCAATAATACTTGTACATGGAGTTGGATTTAGAGATTCCAGGCACTTTAATTATTGGGGACGGATTCCAAGAGAATTAATGCGATATGGAGTTTCTATTTATTATGGAAATCAGGAAGCATTTGGAACTATTGAGTATAATGGAGAAGATATTAAGAAAAAAATATTAGAAGTGATAAAAGAAACTGGAAGTGAAAAAGTTAATATAATAGCACATTCTAAAGGTGGATTGGATTCACGTTATGCTATAAGTATATTGGGAATGGACAAGTATACTGCTTCACTTACAACTATAAGTACTCCACATAGGGGATGTCTTTTTGTTGATAAAATGTGTAAATTACCTGAAAGAATTTATAGAGGAGTTGCTAAATTTTATGATAATATTTTTAAAAGATTGGGAGATAAAAATCCAGATTTTTATAGTGCAACTCATCAATTTACAACATACAGCAGTGAAGAATTTAATAAAAATGTAGTTGATTCTACATTAGTATATTATCAAAGTTATATTTCTATAATGAAAGATTGTTTTAGTGATATTTTATTGACTATTCCATATTTTTTTATTAAAATTTTGGAAGGAGAAAATGATGGATTAGTAAGCATATCTTCTGCTAAATGGGGAACTTTTAAAGGTGTTATAAAAAATGAATATCATAGAGGAATATCTCATGGAGATATTATAGATTTAAAAAGACAGGATTATAAGGGATTTGATGTTGTAGAGTTTTATGTACAGCTTGTCTCTGAATTAAAGAAAATGGGATTTTAAGGGGCTGTTGCAAATTTAAAACAGCCCAATTATCAAAAAAGCTGACTTGAAGTTTTCTTCTTGTTAGCTTTTTCTTTTTAAATAAAAAAAGGTATAAAATACTAAAAAATTTTTCAAATTTCTAATATAATATACCTATGCAAAAACCAATTAATAATAACATTTTTTTTCAATTAAATCAACCTAAACTTTTTAATTTTTTACAATATGAAATTTCTGATGATGATCCTGTAAGAAAACTTAGCTCAATATTGGAGGGATTAGATTTTAGTAGTTTAATGCAAGCATTTTCTTACAAAACAAAGGTACATCCTATCAGAATGTTTTCTATCATTGTTTATGCCTATTCGCGCAATTTAACTTCTACTAGAGATATAGAAATGGCTTGCCATGAAAATATTAAATTTAGGTTTCTTTTACAAGATTCTAAAATTCCTGATCACTCTACTATTTCTAGATTCTTAGTAAAAACTGAAGATATTCTTCCAGATCTATTTGAACAATTCGTTGAAAAAATTTTTGAAATGGAAAATATTTCCACTGAAACAATATATATTGATGGCACTAAAATTGAAGCATATGCTAATAAATATACATTTGTTTGGAAAAAATCTATTGAGAAATACAGAGATAGATTAGATAAAAAAATTCTTGAACTAATTTCAAATTTTAATGATGATTTCAACTTACAATATGACAACTTCCTTGAAATATATTCATATCTTTCTAATTTGAATTTTCAAATAGTCAAAGGTAGAGGAAAGAGAAAATCTAAAGAGCAAAAGTATTTAGAATTATGCGCAGAATACTTAGAAAAGTATCAAAAATATTCTAATCATTTTAAAAATCTTAATGGTAGAAATAGCTATTCAAAAACTGATATAGATGCTACTTTTATGAGAATGAAAGATGACCATATGAGAAATGGTCAATTAAAACCTGGATATAATCTACAAATAGGAGTGATTAGTGAATATATTTCTTCATATGAAATTTTTTCTAACCCTTCTGATTCTAAAACTTTGATTCCATTTTTAGAGAAAATTTCATCTCAAAATTTAGAAATTAAAAATATTGTAGCTGATGCAGGATATGAAAGTATTTCAAATTATGAATATTTGGAAAAAATGGACTATACTTCATACATAAAACCAATATATTTTGAAAAATCTAAAATCAGAAAGTTTAAAAATGATTTAAACAGAGTAGAAAATTTAATATATAATAGTTCTGAAAATAAGCTATTTAGAAAAGATGGATTAGAATTAGAATTTCTATACTCTAACAAAAATAATACAGTTCAATATTTTTGGAATCCTGAAACTAACAAAAAAATTAAGTACAATGCGAGATTTAGAATTTTATCAAATAAATCAAAAGAGAATGTATCAAGCAATTATGGAAAACAATTAAGAATGAACAGAAGTATTCAAGTAGAAGGTGCTTTTGCAGTTTTGAAAGAAGATATGAAATTGCGAAAATTAAAAGTTCGAAGTAAAAAAAGTGTTTTAAGAGAAATATGTTTGTTTTGTATCGCTTACAACTTCAACAGATATCTAAGCAGAAATATAAATAATCGCTTAGGAACAACACTTCACTCATTAAAAGTAGCTTAGATAAATAAAAAATCATCTACTTCTTTTTTTGATACTTAAAAATAAATATAAAAATATAAATTAGCAGAAATCTATAAAATAGATTTCTATTTTTTTATAAAAAATAAGAGAAGCTGCACAAATTAGTTTATCAATCACTAATTTGCAACAGCCCCTTTTAGAATTATGCATCTTTTATTTTTTCAGAAATATATCTGCTTGGACTCATTTCTTCCTTCCAGTCTGGATCTGATATATTGAAATTTTTTCCATATATTTCAAGAAGTCTTTTTAAAGAATTTCTTGGAATATAAGTATCTATTCCCATAAACTTAGTTTCTTTTAATGTAGAGTTTGAAAGCTTATATACTGAAATAATACCATTTTTATCTTCCAGATAACATATTACTTTATTATCTTCTCTATCAAAAAGGAACATTTCTATTTCAATTCCTTTGTATTCATATTTTATATTTTTAAGACCTTCATTTTTTAAACTTAAAGAAGAGATTCTTTTAAATCCTTCATTTTCTATGTCTATTATAAATTTCGGAATGAGTTCTTCTTTCATTATTCCAATATCAAAGTTAATGTCATGACCTATAAAATTATTTTCTCTGATTTTTCCAAGTAGTGTTCCAAATTCCAGCCAATATTTTACACCAGTTTTTTGAGAAGTTTTATTCAATATTTCTAGAACCTCTTTACCAGTCAAAAGTAAATTTTCACCTTGTTTTTCTTTTTTTATTGAATCTTTTCTTTTTTTATTATAATTTTTATTTCTTATATATTTTATTGAAAGGTCAAAAATTATCTTAAAAATTATATTTACAAAAATAATCATTACAGATATTGCAGCAGCAGTTCCTATATCTCCTGCATCATTTTTACTTATCATCATTACAGATATAAGTCTAGTTCTTGATGTGTAGAGGAAAATAACTGCTGAAATAGTTATCATAGAATTTATAAAATAATATGAAAAACTTTCAAGGATAGAATCTATTGATAGAGGAATTATAACTTTAAAAATAGTTCTGCACCATGAAACTCCCATTATATTAGAAATAGTTTCATATTCATCATCTAAAGTTTTTAACCTTGCAGTTATAGTAAGAAAAGGCGTTGCAAAGAAATGTATTATATTTGCAAGGATAATTATTCCAAAACTTCCATATAAAAAATTTAATATATTACTTTTAGAATTGAAGAAGAAAATATATGCAAGTCCTATTGTCAGTCCAGGAATAGCATTAGGAAGTATAGAAAGAAAATATCCTATTTTTCTTACAATAGTATAATTTTTTTCTCTTTCAACTACATATGCTGTAAGGAAACATAAAATAGTACCAAATACTGCAGAAAAAATTGATACAAAAATACTATTGCCAAAAATCTTCCAAACACTTTCTCCCATTATAGTAAAAGTATATGATTTAAAAGTTAAGCTCATATCATAAGGCCAAGTTTTTACAAGAGAAGCAAAAATAACTGTTGCAAAAAAAGATATTATGATAAAACTTAAAATATAGTTAAAAAACTTAAAAAAAGTGTCTCTTACTTTATTTTCCTTTATAATATATTTAGTAGACTTTGAATCTATCTTTGAACTTTTACTTTTAATGAAAATATCAAACATAAAAGCAAGAAAAGCAGGAATTATAAGTAATATTCCAACAGCTGATCCCATAGAAAAGTTTTGCTGTCCTATTACTTCTTCAAATATATCAGTAGCAAGAACATTATAATTTCCTCCTACAACTTTAGGTGCACCAAAATCTGTAAAACTTAAAGTAAAACCAGAAAAAAAACAAGTTATTAGTGTATATTTGACATTGGGGATAGTTATTGTAAAAAATTGTTTTAATTTATCTATTCCCATTATTTCAGCCATTTCATATTTTCTATAATCTTCTGAATCAAAAGCTAATACCATCATAAAGAAAAGTATTGGAAATATGAAAATTGTTTCTGCAAAAACTATTCCCCAGAATCCATATATGGATATTGAAAGATTGAAAGTTTTAGTTATAATTCCCTGTCTTCCAAAAAGATATATAAGAGCAATACCATGTGTCATAGTTGGAGAAAATAAAGGTAAAAGAGCAATTCCTTTTAAAAGGGATTTTCCTTTTAAATTGCTTCTATTTATTCCATAAGAAAAAAAGAAAGCAAGAACTATTGTAAAAATAGTTACAGTTACAGATACTTTTAAACTATTAGTAAGAGAGCTTGCTGTAACAGGATCATTAAAATATTCAGCAAAATTTTCCAGACCAACATAATTTCCATTTTTATTTTGAAAAGCTTTTATAAAAAGGTTAGATATAGGAAAAATTATAGAGATAATAAGAAAAAGAACTAAAATTAGAGACAAAATTATTTTTATTAATTTATCTTTTTTCATAGAAAGCTCCTAAATGTTATTTTTTTCATTTAATTTGATATAAAGAAAATCATTAATTTTAAGGTTCAATTTTTCCTTTTCTTTAGATAGTATGTCAATGTAGATGTTATCTCCAAATAATTCTAAAGTAATTCTATAAAAAGCACCTCTAAATTCAATATTTTTAATAGTTCCTTTATGTGTTTTTTCCTTTTTTTCTATAGAATATTCTATATCCTCAGGTCTTACAGTGTATATATCATTGTTTTCATCAGTAATGAAATTTATTTTGCCTATAAAATCAGCTACAAATATATCTTTTGGTTTACTGTATATTTCTTCTGGTGTTCCAAATTGAACTATTTCTCCACCATTGATGATAGCAATTTTATCTCCCATTGTTAGAGCTTCTTCTTGATCATGAGTTACCATAATTGTAGTTATTTTTAAATTTTGCTGAATTTCTCTTATTTCTTTTCTTAAAGATTCTCTTACTTTAGCATCAAGAGCTGATAAGGGCTCATCAAGGAGTAAAATATTTGGTTCAAGAGCTAGAGCTCTAGCCAAAGATACTCTTTGTTGTTGTCCTCCACTCATTTCATCGGGATACTTTGAAATTATATGATCAAGACCAACCATTTTAAGAACATTCATAATTTTTTCTTTTCTTTGATGTTTATCTTTTATTTTCTTTTTTAATCCATATTCAATATTTTCAAAAACTGTCATATTTGGAAAAAGAGCATAAGATTGGAATACCATACTTAAATTTCTTTGAGAAGGTTCTAAAACTGTTATTTCTTTTTTATTAACTAGAATATTTCCAGAATCAAGTTTTTCAAGACCAGCTATTATACGGAGCAAAGTTGTTTTTCCACAACCACTTGGACCTAAAAAACATATAAATTCTCCTTTTTCTATATCTAAATTAATACCTTTTAAAACTTCTACTTTATTAAATTGTTTTTTTACATTTTTTATGACTAAGTAAGGCATTTTATTCTCCTTTACCATATCTTTTTTCCCATTCTTTAAGTAATCTTTCTCTGTTTTCTGATGCCCATTTAAAATCTATGTTAGCCAGTTTTTCTTTAAAATCTGCAGGGTAACCTTCAAGTTTTGTATTCATACCTTTATATGAAACTAGCCCAATATTTTTTGAATATTCTTCCATCATTTTTTTTGAAAGAGCCCAATTAATAAAATCAATAGCTTCTGGTTTAATTGTATCCTTTTTTACAAGAGCAATTCCTTCCATATCCCAGCCATATCCTTCACTAGGAAGAATAGTAACTATAGATTCATTTGTTTTTCCAAGTCTGATACTTTCACTATCCATCCCAACACCAATTAGTTGTTCTCCCTGCATAGCCATTTTAACTGGTGCACTTCCAGAATGAGAATATTGAGATATATTTTTATGAAGTTGATCCATATATTCCCAGGCTTTTTCTTCACCCCATATACTTATCCAACCCAATATTGTAAGATAACCAGTTCCAGAAGAGGCAGGGTTAGGCATAACAACTTCTTTATAGTATCTTTTATCAAGAAGATCCATATATGAATTAGGAAGAGGTAGACTTTTTTTTGTAAATTCATATTTATTAGCTGTAATTGCAGAAGTCCAAGCTGTCATACCTGTCCATTGAGGCTTTTCATTGATAGAATCAATATATGCAGGATCAATATTTACTAGCCAGTCTTTATTTAATTCAGCCAATTTTTTTTGATTGGCTAAATCAATTAAATTTATACTTGCCATTCCCCATAAAACATCAGCTACAGGATTATCCCCTTCAGCAATCACTTTAGCAGCAATGGCTCCTTGAGAATCTCTAATTATATTAAGTTCTATATTTGGAAAGTCTGCTTTATATATTTCAATATAGTGATTTAAATATTCTTCTTCCAATCCAGTATAAACATTTAAGACAGTTTTATTTTCTTTATTACCGCATCCAAAAAGAAATGCAGAAAGAATAAAAAGAACAGAAATTTTTAATAGTTTTTTCATAATTAATTTTCTCCTTTTTCTAAAAGTTTAGGATAAATAGTTTCCATTACTCTATTTAGCTGAAATTCATCATCTATTTCAGACCAAATAATACCATCTACTCTTTTGCAAGTAATTTTTCTATCTTTTGCTATTTTTTCCATACAATATTCATAACCTAATTTAAGATTTTTTTCATCTTCATATTTTTTAAACATTAAATGGCATAATTCATTTGATAATTTTTGCAATCCTGTAAGTTCTCCATATTCTCCTTTAATTTCAAATAAATTGAAAGTAAGTTTTCCAATACCATTGTCTATTATTTCAAAATAATAATCATCAGACATTTTTTTATCTTCAGATAAAAGTATTGTATCTTTTTCAGGAGTATTTATCAATATATTCAGACAATTCTTTTCATAGATAAGATCTCCTTCTAAAAGAAGAATATCATCATTGCCAATCAACTCTTTAGCACAATAGAAACTTCCCATACTGCTTGTATTAGCATAATTGTTATTTTTTATTGTAATAATGTTATTGTATTTTTTTTTAAGAGGTTCAAAAAAATAATCTAAATGTCCTGTAACCAATATTATTTTTTTAATACCTGAATCTAACAATTTCTCTATTGATCTTTCAATAAGCGATAATCCGTTTATTGTTAAAAAAGGCTTAGGAATTTCATCATTGGTTACTCCTCTGAGTCTTGTTCCCATACCTGCCACAAGTATTACAGCTGTTTTCATAAATTTTTCTCCTTTTTATCTAAACTCTTTAATATATTGCTCTTTATATATCTATATTGCTTTTGATTATCTATTTCTCCCCATATTTTTTCTTTAGAAGATATACATTTTAAATCTGAAAAAATATTTTTATCTAAAAAACTATATTCATAAAAAAATAATTTATTTTCTATTTGGGTAAATTTATCAAGCATTTTTAAATATGAATTATATTTTAATTTACTAATTCCTATAAGTTCTCCTGAAATTTTTTCAAGACTGTATTTTCCCTTAGAGATATTTAGAAGTTCTCCATTTTTTGTGGTAACATAAAGAGAATCTTCTTTATTAGATATAAAAGTATCAATCATTGTTACATTTTTTTCTTTTGAATTCAATAAAAGTGAAATTAAATTCTCTTCAAAAACAAGATCTCCTTCTAAAAGTATGAAATCTTCTTGTAAATATTTTCTTAGAAGATAAAGAGAATACATATTTCCTGTAGTTTTGTATTTTTTATTTTCTATAATTTTAACATTTGTATATTTTTTTGATAATTTTTTGTAATATTCTGCTTTATATCCAGCTGCAATTATTATTTTTTCAATATTATGTTTTAATAGTAATTTTATAGTTCTTTCAATAAGTGTGGAATCAAATATTTCAAGAAATCCTACAGGTTTATCAAAATCTAAAGTTTCACCAGCTGCTAAAATAACAGCAGTTTTTATAAAATCTTTATCAAAATTTACAAATTCCTTACCAGAATTTGTAATAAAGTATTTTGTTTTTCTATAGGAAATAATTTCTTTGGTAAGGTAACCATCATTTAAAAGAGAATTAATATACTTATTAACAGAACCAAGAGAAATATTCAAATATTCTGATATCTTTCTCTGGCTTATTACATTATTTTCACATATAAGAGATATAATTTTTCTTTTTATTTTGATCACCGCCTAATATTAAAAATGAACGATAATATTTTTACACTATGAACGATTTTTGTCAAGAACAAAATACCTACAATTCTTAATTTTAAAATTAGAGATATTAAAATGTAAATAAGATTTTTTTCAATATCGAACAAATTATCTAGAATAGAAGAGAAAATAAACCCTAAAAAATAAAGAATTATATAAAAAAATACGAACAAAAAATATTTTTATTTGAAGGTGTTAATTTGTATTAAATAATGTTAAGATATAAACTGAGAAAAATTTGTCAGGAGGATATTGTATTGGAAAGTATAAGGATAATAATTGATTTTGTGAATAATTTGTTATGGGGTAAAAATATTCTGGTAGTAATGCTTATAGGAACAGCAGTTTATTTTACTTTTAAAACAAAGTTTATGCAATTTAGATTATTTGGAGATATAATAAGAATATTAAAAGGAAATGGAGAAGAGGAAAGAGATGGAGTAAGTTCTTTAGAAACTTTTTTCTTGGGAACGGCTTGCAGAGTAGGAGCCGGAAATATATCAGGAGTTGTAGCAGCAGTATCTATTGGTGGTCCAGGAGCACTTTTTTGGATGTGGCTTGTAGCTCTACTTGGAGCAGCAACATCTTTTGTTGAATCAAGCCTTGCAGTAATGCACAGAACAAAGGTAAAAAAAGGAGAGTATCAAGGAGGAACTCCTTGGATTATAAAAAATAGACTCAATATGAAATGGTTGGGAGTTATATATGTAGTAGCCTCTATTATTTGCTATATAGGAGTTATACAGGTAATGTCTAATTCTGTAACTGAATCAGTTGTAAGTGCTTATGGATTTGATCCTAAAATAATAGCTGTTATACTGGCAATTGTAGTTGGTCTGATTATATTTGGAAAAAGTAAAAAAGACAAAATAATATTGGCTCTCAATAAAATAGTACCTGTAATGGCTGTTATGTATCTTATTGTAGTAATTTATGTTATTATTACCAATATAACAGGAATTCCAGCAATGATAGGAAATATATTCTATCAGGCTTTTGGAGGAAAAGAGTTCTTAGGAGGAGCAGTTGGTGGAATAATCATGCAGGGAGTAAGAAGAGGGCTATTTTCTAACGAAGCAGGAAGTGGAAATTCTAATTATGCAGCTGCAGTAGTTGATATAGATGAACCAGCAAAACAAGGAATGGTTCAGGCATTAGGTGTTTTTGTGGATACGCTTATAATATGTAGTGCTACAGCATTTGTTATCCTTTTAGCAGATACAGAAATAACAAATAGGTTTACTGGAATGACTCTTTTTCAAGAATCTTTAAAAAGTCATATAGGCTGGGTTGGAATACCATTTACTGTAGTTGTATTATTTTTCTTTTCTTTGAGTACAATATTAGGTGTTACATATTATGGAAAAAATGCCATGAATTTTATAAGTACAAAACCAATTTTAAAAGAAATATACCATATTGCAGTAGTTCTTATGGTATATATTGGTGGGATAGAGCAAAATTTCTTTGTATGGTCTTTAGCAGATTTTGGATTAGGAATAATGACTGTAATTAATATAATATGTATCATTCCAATTTCTGGAGAAGCTTTGGATGAATTGAAAAAGTATGAAAAAAAACTTAAAAACAAAAAAAGAGCCTAAAGAGCTCTTTTATTTTTTCCAGTAATATTCATTTCTAGGTCTTCCAATTTTTCCATAGATGATTTTTAAATCAACCATTTTTATTTCCACAAGATAATTCATATATTTGTTCACTGTTTGAGAAGCAAGACCAGTAGCTTCTGATATTTCTTCAATTGTGATATAGGAATCAATCTGCTTCATTTTATTTTCTATTAATGAAATAGTATTTACACTTATCCCTTTTTTATAATCACCATATTTTTCTTTTTTTGTTGTAGAATCTTCAGAAGAAGGAATTTTCTCTTTTTTCTTGTTAAGGTGAACATTTACTCTTGAATATAAATCAAGTACTTTAATAGGTTTTATAGCAAAATCATCAGCTCCAGCAAGAAAAAATTCTTCTGCAATATTTTCTAATCCTTCAATGGTAAGAGCTATGATAGATACATCTTCATTCATTTGTCTTATTAATTTTACTCCCAATACACCATTTATATATGGCATGTGATAATCAATTATTATGATATCAAGTTCTTTGGTACTTACTATTTTTAGAGCTTCTTCCATTGAGAGTGCTGTATAAACTTCCCAATCTTTCATAAGAAAAAATTCTGAAATAGCAAAGATAATATCTTTAGAATCATCTATAATAAGAATTTTATTCTTCATTTCCTAAAACCTCCCCAAGCATAATGATATATACCCCAATACCTCTTTTTTTTCTGTTTCGAATAAAGAATTTACATTTATGTTCTTCCATAACTGTTTTTACAAAGTTTAATCCTACTCCACTGGAATTTTTAGTTGAAAAACCATTTATAAAAGCATTTTCAAGTTCTTTTTCAGACATCCCTTTTCCATAGTCTTCAATTTTTATGAGTAAAAATTTTTTATAATCTTTTATAGTAAGTTCAATTTTATTATTTTCATATTCTGTAAAAGCTTCATAAGAATTTATAATAAGATTGGTAATGGCTCTTGAAAAAACTATTTTATTAACTTTTATTTTTCTTCCTGTGCAATAATTATTGTAATTTAAAAACTCAATACATTTATGTGTGGAGAGATAAGAGAGGATAAAATTAAATACTTTGTTTATATCAATAGGGTTCTTGTGGGTATCTCTTAAAATTTCAGATACCATTATATTGCATCTTTCTAAAGATTTCTCAATTCTATTATAGTAATCTTTTTTCTTTTCATTCTCTTCCTGCATATCAAGTATTTCAATGAGTGTTCCCATAGAAAATAATGGAGTTTTCAAATCATGTACTAAGTATTGAATTTCTTTTAGATATCTATTTTCAACTTCCTGTAATTTTAAATCTGAAATAGCTTTAGTCATGTCTTTTTCTTTTTCATAAATATTTTGTCGCCTTTCCTGTTCAAAGAATACAAGAAGCAAAGTTATAGAAAAAATGAAGAAAAGTATAAAAAATAAAAAACCAATTAAGTTTAGAATATTGTCAGCTTCCATTAAAGAAGAAATATTTTTTAAATCAAAAAAGATTTCTCCTGTTGATTTATAATCTAGTACAGAAAAATACTTTGTAATATCGAGCCATTGAATGCCAGTAAAAACAAGAAGAAGAACAATATTTCGTTTAAGTAAACTGATATTTTTAAAACGATTGCTTGAATGAAATGCAAGATAAATCATTTCAAGCATAGATACTTTACCAAAGTAATAATCCATGTCATAGTAGACTTTATATATTATAAAATAAATTATTTGAATTATCAACATTCCAAAGATAACTTTTAAAGTATTATTCAATTTTTCATTTATTTCTATTTCCATTGAATCCATAAGGAGAAAAACAGAAAAGAATATGGGGAATGATTTTATAGTATTTAAAAATACTAAACCAAATGCGGCATGAAGAAGGTATTCTTTATCCCAAAAGTCTATACTTTTTTCCAGAGAATCATAAATATCAAAATTTTTATATAATAAAAAATTTGGCAGAACTATACTTATTAATACCATTAGTATTCCTAATGAAAGTTCTGTTTTATGAATTCTAATGTGAATTCTCTTCTCTAAGATTTTCATGATTATTCCCCTCAAATTTAAAAATTATTAAAATTCTCTTTATGATTACAAATTAAATTAATGATACCATATTTTAAGTAAAAATAGTAGAAAAAAGATGAGAGGAAAAAGAGGAAAAAGAGAAATAAAAGTATAAGATTTACTTTTTATATATCTTGAAATATAATTAATAGTAAGTAAAACGATATAAAAATTTCAAAATAGAACAAAAAAAATAAAAAAAGGGGGAACATATGATTTCGTTGAAGAAATTTATGAAAATTGGTAGTGTGGTTGTTGGTTTAATGGTAAGTGTTTTTACTGTGTCTAATGCAGCTAATCCAGATAACCTTTATGGAAGACATGCTGAAGGAAAAAATGGAGTAGTAGCAGCAGCTAATCCAGAGGCTTCTAAAATAGGAGTGGAAATAATGAAAAAGGGTGGAAATGCTGTAGATGCTGCAGTGGCGACAGCGTTTGCTATTAGTGTTTTTGAGCCAAATGCCTCTGGAATCGGTGGTGGAGGATTTATGTTAATCAGAATGGCTAAGACAGGAAAAACAGTAGTCATAGATTATAGAGAAAAAGCTCCAGCCAAAGCTACACCTGATATGTTTGTACTTGATGAAAATGGAAAAGTGGTAAATGATGAAATAACTGTTGGGGGAAAAGCATCAGGAGTTCCTGGAACAGTTGCAGGGCTTTTAACTGCATTGGAAAAATATGGAACTATGAAAAGGGCAGATGTGATGGCTCCAGCTATAAAACATGCAGGAGAAGGAATAATAGTTTCAAAAAATTTAGAAGGAATAATTCAAGATAATTATGAAAAATTAGTGAAATTTGATGCAGCAGCGGCAGTATATCTAAAAGATGGGTTGCCTTATGAAGCTGGAGATAAACTTGTAAATAAAGATTTAGCAGCAACTCTTACAAAGATATCAAAAGAGGGTAAAAAAGCTTTTTATGAGGGTGAAGTAGCTAAAAAGATAGCTGATGAAGTTCAAAAACAAGGAGGACTTATAACTGTTGAAGATCTTAAAAATTATACAATAGAAGAAAGAGAACCAGTAGTTGGAAAATATAGAGATTATACAATTATTTCTTGCCCACCAGCAAGTTCTGGAGGAACTCATATAGTACAGCTTTTAAATATGGTAGAAAATTATGATCTTAAAGCAATGGGAGACAATACTCCTGAAAGCTGGCATGTATGGGCTGAAAGTATGAAACAGGCTTTTGCAGATAGAGCAGAATATATGGGAGATACTGCTTATGTAAAAGTTCCATTAAAAGGTCTTACATCTAAAGAATATGCAAAAGAGCTTGTTAAGAAAATAGATTTAGAAAAAGCTGGGAAAGATATAAAAATTGGAGATCCAAGTAAATATGAAAGTGGAAGTACAACTCACTTTTCTGTAATGGATAAAGATGGAAATATGGTTGCAGTAACTCAAACTATTAACTATTTCTTTGGTTCTGGAGTTGTAGTACCAGAAACTGGAATAATGATGAATAATGAAATGGATGACTTTGTTCCACAAAAAAATATGAAGAACTCTATTGAAGGTGGAAAAAGACCTCTAAGCAGTATGTCACCAACTCTAGTTCTTGATCCTAAAAATAGACCACTTATGACAATTGGTTCTCCAGGGGCTACAAGAATTATACCAGCAGTAGCATTGACTATAAGTAATGTAATAGATCACGGAATGACTATTCAAGAAGCTATTAATGCACCAAGAATAGCACAATTTCAATCTGGGAAATTAAATGCAGAAGGAAGAATATCTTTTGAATCTTATAATAAATTACAAGAAATGGGACATGAAATCAATATGAGAGGAACTTATGATAATTATTTTGGTGGAGTTCAAGGAATAATGATGGATTACAATACAAAAACTCTTCAAGGTGGAGCAGATCCAAGAAGAGATGGACAAGCAGCATCATTCTAATCTAAAAATGAAGTTATAAATACTGCTTCTGAAAACTTTCAGAAGCAGTTTATAAAAATAAACAAATTGGGAGGAAGAATAATGAAAAAAAGATTTTTTATGGCAGGGATAATAGCAGCAGTAGCTTTATCTTTGGGAGCATGTTCAGCAGTTAATTCTGGGAATAATGTAAATTCAATAGCTGCTGTCCAAAGTGTAGAAAATTGGAAACCATATGATGCCAATGGAAATATTCTAAGAATTGATAGGGATGCAACTGGGGTAAATGGAGTAGTATCAACTGGAAAATATGAGGCAACAAAAATAGGTGTAGATATAATTAAAAAAGGTGGAAATGCAATAGATGCTGCTGTAGCAGTAGGATTTGCATTAGGAGTATGTGAGCCACAATCTTCTGGAATTGGTGGTGGAGGATTTATGGTAATTCGTTTTGCTAAAACTGGAGAAACTAAATTTATAGATTTTAGAGAAATAGCTCCTAAAAATGCAACTCCAGATATGTGGAAATTAGACAAAGATGGAAAAGTAATAAATAATGAAAAAGCTGTAGGTGGAAAAGCTGTTGGAGTTCCAGGTGAAGTAAAAGGAATGATGTATGCTTTAGAAAAATATGGAACAATGTCTAGAAAAGATGTAATTCAACCATCAGTAGAACTTGCAGAAAATGGATATGAAGTATCAGCAGTTTTAAGTAGAGACATCAAAAATAAATATGACATGATAGAAATGTTTCCTGAGACATCAAAAATTTACTTGAATGAAGGGTTCCCATATGAAGTTGGAGAGACTATAAAAAATCCTGATTTAGCAAATACTTTAAGAAAGATAATTAAAAATGGAGAAAAAGCTGTATATGAAGGAGAAATAGCGAAAGCAATAGTAAAATCAGCACAAGATGCTGGTGGGCCTTTAACTATGGAAGATATGCAGAATTATGATATAAGAGTTAATGATCCTTTAGTAGGACACTACAGAGGATATGAAATAGTAACATCAGCACCGCCTTCATCTGGAGGAGCTCATGTGGTTCAAATCCTTAATATTTTAGAAAATTATGATATGAAAAATATAAAACCAGGATCAGCAGAATACTATCATTTATTCTCAGAAGCAATTAAAATGGCATTTGCTGATAGAGCTAAGTTCTGTGGAGATACTGAGTTTATAGACGTTCCAATTGATGGAATAATTTCTAAAGATTATGCAAAGGAATTAGTAAAGCAATTAGATTCTAAAAAATCTAAAAAATATATAGCAGGAAATCCTTGGGCATGGGATGGATCAAAAGATACAACTCACTATTCAATAGTTGATAAGGAAGGAAATATAGTAGCTGTTACAAAAACTGTAAACAATGTTTTTGCATCTGGAGTAGTAGCTGAAGGAACAGGAATTATCCTTAATAACGAAATGAACGATTTTGATACTGGACATGGAAAGGCTAACTCAGTTGAAGCTGGAAAAAAACCTTTAAGTTCAATGAGTCCTACAATAGTATTGAAAGATGGAAAACCAGTAATGAGTTTAGGTGCTCCAGGAGCAACAAGAATTATAACAGGAGTAGCTCAAGTAATAAGTCTTGTTCTTGACTATGGAATGGATATTCAGGAAGCAATAAACTTCCCAAGAATTCATGATGATTATGATAAATTAGTTTGTGAAACAAGAATAGATCCAGCTGTTATAGCAAAATTAAAAGCTATGGGACATAATGTTGTAGAGGAAGCTGACTATTTTGAATATCCTTGTGTTCAAGGAGTAACAATGGGAGAAGATGGAAAACTTAGAGGTGGAGCAGATCCAAGAAGAGATGGAAAAGCTTTAGGATTTTAATAGTAAAATATTTATTTAATAAAGACAATAATAAAATACAGGAGGAATAAAGAAAATGAAAAAATTATTAACAGTATTGATGTTTATTTTAACAGCAATGGCAGCAATGGCAGCAAAATTTGAAAAACCTATCATGCTTACTTCAGTAGGACAAAGTGCTGATGTACAAATGGTAAAAGCTCTATTGAAGAAAGGTGGATTAGAATCAGGATTTGACAAATCAATAACAGCAGAAGGATTAACAAATGAAAAAACTTTAATACTTGCTATTGGAGGAAGTTCAAAGGGACTTGGAGCAGCTGGAATAAAAGTTGAAGATGAACTTGATAGAACAGCTAAATTAATAAAAGGTGCAAGAGATAAAGGAATAAAAATAATTGGAATGCACATTGGTGGAGCAGCAAGAAGAGGAGAATTATCTGACAAATTCGTAAATGCAGCAGCACCAAATGTAGATTATTTAATCATTGTAGAAGAAGGAAATAAAGACGGTTTATTTACAAAGATGTCAACTGAAAAGAATATTCCTATGGATACAGTTCCAAAGATTACTAATGCAGTAGAACCTTTGAAGAAAGCATTTGAATAATTTGATTAATAGGGGGCAATAAATTGTCCCCTATTATTTAAAGGAGGGAAAGAAGATATGTCACTTGAACTTATATTGTTTTTAGCTATGGTAGCTGTCTTTATGATTGCATGTTTTGCAGCAAAATTGCCAGTAAGTATAGCTATGGTATTATCATCTATAACAGCAACATTAATAGCAGGAAAAGGTATTCCTGTTAGACATTTAATTGAAGGAACTTTTGGGTATATTGATACAATTCTTGTAATAGCAACAGCTATGATTTTTATGAAAGTTATTCAGGAAATAGGAACATTAAATGCGCTAAGTGCTTCAATAATACGTAAATTTCATAAAACACCTTGGCTTTTATTAGTATTATTAATGTTTATTTCAATGTTTCCAGGAATGATAACTGGATCTTCAACAGCATCTGTATTGACAGCAGGAAGTATTGTTGCCCCTATATTGATGCTTATAGGAATACCTATGATAGAAACAGCTACTATCATAGCTCTTGGAGGAATATTAGGTATGATAGCTCCTCCAGTTAACGTACCAGCTATGATTATAGGTGGAGGAATAGATATGCCTTATGTTGGGTTTACTATTCCACTATTATTATTGACAGTACCAGTAGCAATATTCTCAGTATTGTATCTTGGACTAAAACATGTAAATAAAATAGATTATAGCGAGATAAAAAATGAAATAGATTTTACAGCAATTGATGAATATGGAATGAAGCTGTATATACCTATCATTATAGCAATGTTTTTAATGACTATGGATAAAGTTGCTCCAAGCCTATTTGGTTTGGGAATGCCTTTAATATTTATATTGAGTGCTATATCAGGACTTTTCTGTGGTAAAAAAATAAACTTTTTTAAAGTTTCAAAAGAGGCAGTTAATCAAACTCTTCCAGTAATGGGAATTCTGATGGGAGTTGGAATGTTTATTCAAGTAATGACATTGACAGGAGTGAGAGGATATATTGTTGTAAACAGTTTAAGTCTTCCTCCATCTTTGATATATATTGCAATGGCTGTAACTATACCATTATTTGGAGCCGTATCATCATTTGGAGCAGCTTCAGTTCTTGGAGTACCTTTCTTAATGGTATTTTTATCACAAAATCAGATTATTACAGGTTCAGCTATATCATTTATAGCTTCTCTTGGAGATTTGATGCCTCCTACAGCACTTGCAGGAATATTTGCAGCTCAGGTAGTGGGAATGAAAGATTATACTCCTGTACTAAGAAAAGCAGCAGTTCCAGCAGTAGTTATCATAGTTTATTCTATAATTATGATAATCTTCTCTAACCAATTAGGTTCTATTATATACTAGGATGAGGTGATAAAAATATGATGATGTATATATATTTAGCTTTAGTTTTATATGTTTTAGTAATGGTTGTTTTAAATCTATTAGAGGAAAAAGATTTGATGAAACAAGTAAATGCAGCTCTTGTTATAATTCCTCTATTATTGAGAATATTAATGATAAAATAAGGGGGAAAGAAAATGAAAGGAAATAGAGGAACAGGAATTGCAATGATTTTTCTTTCTCTGATTGTTGCATTTCTAGCAGGAAAAGAATTTTTAAAAATGAGGGAACCAGAACCTATAGTAAAAGGGGAAGGAGTAACTTCAATGCAAAAATTAAGTGATTATCTTCCAGCGTTAAAAGGAACTTCTGGTGATAGTGATGTCTATATCCTTCAAGGAAAAGAAGAAGGTGGAAGTGTTCTTGTATTAGGAGGAACTCATGGAAATGAACCTTCAGGATATATGACAGCGATACTTATGATAGAGAACTTGAAAGTTGATAAAGGAACTGTATATATTCTTCCAAGAACTAATGGAAGTGGACTTACACATAATGACCCTCAAGAAGGATCACCACAAAGATTTACCCTAAAAACTCCATATGGAGAAAGATGGTTTAGATATGGTTCAAGAGCAACTAACCCTCTGGATCAATGGCCTGATCCTGATGTATATATTCATGCAGCATCTGGACAGCAGCTTTCAGGAAATGAAACAAGAAATATTAATAGAGCATATCCAGGAAGACCAGATGGAACTTATACAGAAAAAATGGCCTATGCAATAACTGAAATGATAAAACAAAATAAAATTGATATGACTATTGACCTTCATGAAGCCTCTCCAGAATACCCAGTAATAAATGCTATAGTATCTCATGAGAGAGCAATGCCTATAACATCACAAGTAGTTATGAATATGGAATTTGAAGATATATCAATTGGATTGGAGCCATCTCCAGTGTCTTTAAGAGGACTTACTCATAGAGAGTTAGGAGACTATACTGATACTTATGCAGTGCTTATGGAATCAGCAAATGCTGCTCAAGGAAGACTTAGAGGAAGAACAGATGAAGCCTTGGTTTTAACAGGAAAAGATCCAAGATATGTAGAAGCTCAAAAATTAGGAAGATTATTTGTACCTTATGATGAAAATGGACATCCTTTAGAAGAAAGAGTAGGAAGACACTTGACAGGAGTTGTTCAACTTGTTACAGTAATGGGTGAAAATGAACCTGAAAAAGAAATCATACTAGAAGGAGCACCATCTTATTCAGAGCTTCTTGAAAACGGTGTAGGATATTATTTAAAAGAGGTAAAATAATTAAAAAAAGAGGTAGAAATTTGATAAAAAAAATCTTGCTTATATTGATATTTAATTCTATCATATGCTATCCAAATGAAAAAATTTCATTGTCTGAATTTGATTATTTTAAAACTGGAAGGGGAAAGCCAGTGGTTATGATAATTGGTGGAATACATGGTGATGAAATATCTGGAATAGAAATGGCTAAAGAGCTTGTAGAATATAAAATTTCAAAGGGAACTCTTATAATAATTCCAGAAGCAAATAAAGAGGCAGTAAAAAACGGAAATAGAACTGAATATTATATGCAGGATTTAAACAGATCTTTTTTTCAGAATAATAATGACAGAGCATCTAAAATAGCTCAGGAAATTACAAAAGTAATAGAAGAGTACAAACCAAATATAATATTAGATTGTCATGAATCTTATTATAATTATGATGAAAATAAAGACCCCAATTTTTATATTGGAAATACTTTAATATTTCAACAAAATACAATGGATGAATATCCAGAACTTATATTCAGCCTGCTTGAAGAGGGATTTACTCCTCTTCAAGGGGCAGAAAAAGGAAGTTTGAACAAAGAAATTTCAGAAAAAATGAATATTTCAGTAATAACTATTGAAAGTTCTAGAGAAGATGAAGTAGAAGTGAGAAAAGAAAAGTATGAAACTGTTTTTAAAAAAACCTTAAAATATTTAAAAATGGAGTAGATTATGGAAAAAATAATTCTTATACTATGTTTTGTTTGTATTGGATATCTTTTTATAGAGAAAAAAAGAGCTATGGAACAGAGAAAAACTTTTAAATATGTTATTCATATAAATGGAATAAGGGGAAAATCAACAGTTTCTAGACTTATAGATGCTGGAGTACGTTCTGGTGGTTATAGAACATTCACCAAAACTACAGGAACATCTCCTAGAACTATTTCTGTTTCTGGGGAAGAAAGGGAAATAAATAGAAAAGGAAAAGCAAATATTAAAGAACAGATAAAAGCAATAAATTGGGCTTATAAGGAAAGGGCAGATGTTTTAATATTAGAATGTATGGCTGTAAAACCAGATTTACAATATATATGTGAGAATAGAATATTAAATTCTGATATTGGTGTAATTACCAATGTAAGAGAAGATCATCTGGATGAAATGGGAAGAACTTTAGATGAAATAGCAGAATCACTTTCTAATACAATCCCCAAGAATGGGGCTATTTTTACAAGTGATAAAAAATATTTTGAATTTTTTAAGGGTAAAGCTGAAAAAAGAAATTCAAAAGTATTTATAAATGAAAATGAAAAAGATCAATATTGGGAGATTGATTTTGCCAGTAATGTAGCATTGGCAATAGAAGTATGTAAATATATAGGCATAGATGAAAAAAAAGCTTTAGAAGGTATGAAAAACTATCATAAAGATCCTGGATGTCTAAAAACATTAGTGTATAAAAATGAAAAGGGTCATAAAGTATTTTTTGTAAATGCTATGGCAGCAAATGATCCGAACTCTACAGATATAATTTTGGAGAGAATTTCTAAAAGATATTACTGGAATAATAAAAGATATCTTTTAGTAAATAATAGAGGGGACAGAGTAAGCAGATGGGAACAATATATAAAATTTGTAAAAAGTGTTGAAGAAAAATTTGATAAGATAATAATTTCTGGGGAAAATAGAGAACTTTTTAAAAAATATCTATTAAAAAATAAAGTAGATAAAAATAAAATAGAAATATTACAAAATGAAAAATATTTTGATGAAATAGAAGATGGAATACTTATTTTTGCTGTTGGAAATATATGTGGTCATGGAAAAAAATTAGTAGACTATTTAGAAATCAGGGGAGAGGTAATAGATGGCTAATGACATAATAATATTTGGTATCATATTGAGCATAATATTTTATGAAATAACAGAAATATCTCCAGGAGGGTTAATTGTTCCAGCATATGTAGCTTTTTATATAAATGATCCTCAAAGAATTGCTATTACTATAATTGCAGGAATATTAACTTTTCTCATTGTAAAATTTATATCAGATCACACTATTATATATGGAAGAAGAAAATTTGCCATGTGTATAATGATAAGTTTTGTAATAAGGCTTTTAGTTAAATATTTTAATATTTATATAGTAAATGAGTATGAAGTATATATACTAGGAGGCAGCATAATAGGGGTAATAATTCCGGGAATAATAGCACAAGAAATAGATAGACATGGAGTTATAAGAACAGTGTCCTCTCTTATGATACTTTCAATATTTATAAAGGCTGTAGTGGAAGTTATCTATAAGGCAGGTGGAATGAATTGAACAAAAAAATTAATAATATCATTCTTACAATAATAGCTTTATTATTTATTTTCATTCAATATGGTTTAAAAAATAGAGAAATAAAAACAAAAAGTCCTTACTATAATGAAATGGTTGAAGCTTCTGAAAAGATGAAAACTATGAGTATAGAAATAAAAAATGAAAGAATAAGAAAAGGAATACCAATAGATAAAAATTTAGATATTAATGAAACTGGACTTATTGGAGAGGAATGGAGTGGAATAACAACTACTTTGGGAAATTTGGAAAGTAAAAGGACAAGTACAAATCCTGACTTTGCAGCTCTGTTAGTAAAGTTATTTAAAGAAAAAGGACTAAAAAAAGGAGATAGAATAGCAGCAAATCTTTCAAGTTCTTTCCCTGCATTAAATTTATCTTTGATAGCTGCAGCAGATACTTTAGGATTAGATGCTATAATGATAAATTCAGTTGGAGCTTCTACATATGGAGGAAATATTGAAGATTTTACATATCTTGATATGGAGAACTATCTTTTTTCTAAAGGAATAATTCAAAATAGAAGCAGAGGATTTTCTTTAGGTGGAATAGGAGATGTAGGAAAGGAATTTGAAGAGGAAATAAAAGAAAAAATAATAGAAAAAAATAAAAAGTATGGGCTTAAATTTTTTTATAATGAAAATATAGAAGAAAATATAGAAGAAAGATATAGCTATTTTATACAAGAAAGCAATAAACAAATAAAAGCTTTTGTAAATATAGGTGGAAATCTTTTATCTATTGGAGATAGTGTAGATATTATAATAAATTCTAAAGTAATTTTAAATGAAAAGACAAATATGCAAAAAGGATTAGTAGGTAAATTTTTAAAGGATGAAATTCCAGTATTTTATCTTTTAAATCTCAAGGGAATTACAGCAGCATACAATTTACCTTTTGATCAATATGATCTTCAAAGCTTGAAAAAATCTGATATATATTTTGAGGGGAATGAAAATTTTTGGAACTATTTAATTATTGGAATTTTCTTAATATTTGTATTGAACATGACATTTATGAAAAAAAATTAAAAAAATTTACGAAAACTATTGAGTTTATTGAAAAAAAATGCTACTGTAATAGTAGTAGCAACACAATATCATATAAAATAGTTGGGAGTGATAAGAATGACAAAAAAAGAATTTGTAGAATTATTTGGAACTAAAGCTGGAATAAAAACTAAAGTAGAAGCGGACAAACTTACAAAAGCATTTATAGATACTCTTGAAGAAATTTTGGTAAAAGGTGAAAATGTGTCATTCATAGGATTTGGAAAATTTGAAGCTGCTGAAAGAGCTGCTAGAACTTGTGTTAATCCACAAACTAAAAAACCTATGAAAGTAGAAGCTAAAAAAGTTGCTAAATTCAGAGCTGGAAAAAATCTATTAGAAAAAATGAATCCAGTTGTTGAGAAAAAAGCTGCAAAATCTAAGAAAAAAGGAAAATAATCAAACATATGAAATGGCTGCTTACGGGCAGCTGTTTTTTATATAGTAGGTTATGTTTTAGTCATTAATTTTGATTTTATTTTTTATTAAAATAAAATTTGTACAAAAAATAAAGTTAAAAACTTTGAAAAAACAAAGTTTTATGTACAAGATATAGAGAATTTTGAATTCTAGCTTTATACTTCTTTTTTTATATGATATAATTTAAGACAAGAAAAAATCTATTTTAAAAGTTAGCAAGAGTCTATGTAGTCATAGAAGAGATATAAACATAGGAGAGAAATTATGAAAGAAATATTGTTTTTAGTTTTAGGTTATGTAATGGGAGCACTTCCTAATGGAGTATGGATTGGAAAATATTTTAAAAAAATAGATATAAGAGAACATGGAAGTAAAAATTCAGGTGCTACGAATGCATATAGAGTATTGGGACCAAAATATGGACTTATGGTATTGGCAGCAGATGCTTTAAAAGGATTTCTTCCACCATTTATTGCCAGTAGATATGGAGTAACTGGAGATATGTTGCTATTGATAGGAGTTTTAGCAATTGTAGGACATTCGCTTTCTTTTTTTCTACATTTTAAAGGTGGAAAAGGTGTAGCAACAAGTTTGGGAGTATTTCTTTTTTTGATACCTAATGTAACCCTTGCTTTATTAATAGTTTTTATTCTTGTAGTTTATTTTACAAGATACATTTCATTAGGATCAATTGTAGCAGCAGCAGCTCTGCCAATTCTTACTGCATTGAGTCCAGTAGGATATGGAATAGGGAAGACTCCTCTTCTAGCGATGACTACTTTAATAGGAGTTTTTGTAATATATAGACATAGAACAAACATCAAAAGGCTTATAGAAGGAACAGAAAATAAATTTAAGCTTAAATAAGGAGTGATTAGCATGAAAAAAGTAGTAATCATAGGAGCAGGAAGCTGGGGAACAGCATTAGGACTAGTACTGGCTAGAAAAGGTTATGATATTACTTTATGGGAATTTAATAAAGAGAGAGCAGAAGAAATACAAAAGGATAGAGAAAATAAGAGATACTTACCTGGAATAAAATTTCCAGATAATTTAAATGTTACATATGTAAAAGAAGGACTTCTTAAAGGAATAAAATATGTAGTATTTTCAGTTCCATCACAAGTATTAAGAGGAGTAATAAGAGAATTTTCAAATGATTTGACTGAAGATATGCTTCTTGTAAATACTGCCAAGGGAATAGAAGTATCAACAGGCATGAGACTTTCAGAAGTAATGAAAGATGAAATAAAAGGTAAGTTTCACAAAAATATAGTAGTTTTATCAGGGCCTACACATGCAGAAGAAGTAGCAGTTGGAATTCCAACAACTATAGTTGCAGCTGGTGAAAGAGAAAAGGCTGCTGAAATACAGGAACTTTTTAATAGTAAAGTATTTAGAGTATATTTAAGTGAAGATGTGGTAGGAGTAGAGTTGGGTGCTGCTGTAAAGAACTGTTTGGCAATAGGAGCAGGAATAGCTGATGGAATGGGCTTTGGAGATAATACAAAAGCTGCTTTGATAACAAGAGGAATAGCCGAAATGATAAGATATGGAAAAGCTTGTGGTGCTAAAGAAATAACTTTTTCTGGGCTTAGTGGAATAGGAGATTTAATAGTAACATGTGCAAGTAAACATAGCAGAAACAGACATGTTGGAGAATGTTTAGGGAAGGGTCAAGATATACAAACTATTTTAAGTGAAATGACTATGGTTGCTGAAGGGGTTCCAACAGTAAAAGCAGTATATGAGCAAATTCAAAAATTGAATATTTCAATGCCGATATTAGAAGCCACATACAATATCATATATAAAAATGCAAATGCTGGAAATATGGTAGAAGAACTTATGGAAAGAACTTTGAAAGAGGAATTTTACTAAAATAAAATTGACAAAAGTGGGGAATGGCAATGATAGAGAAGGATCTTATTTCACTTTATTTAGCAGATATAAGAAAATATAAAATATTAGATAAAGATGAGGAGCTGAGTCTTTTAATTAAAGCTAAAGCTGGAGATGAAGAGGCTAAAAATCAATTAATCTTATCTAATCTCAGATTAGTTGTTAATATTGCAAAAGGATACATAAATAAAGGCTTAAGTTTTATAGATTTAATCAGTGAGGGGAATCTAGGGCTTATATATGCAATAGAAAAATTTGATATTACAAAAGGCTTTAGATTTTCAACATACGCAGTATGGTGGATTAAGCAATCTATAAGCAAAGCTGTTATAGTAAAAGGAAGAGAAATAAGAATTCCATCATACAAATATGACCTATTGAACAAAGTAAATCGTTATGTTATGTCACGATTAAAGGATGAAGGAAACTATCCATCAGTAGAAGAAATAGCTGTGGAGCTAAATATAGAAGCTGATAAAATTCAGGATATAATAATGGATTTTCAAGATCCGATGTCTTTAAGTACACAAATAGGAGATGATATCTATCTTGAAGACACTTTAGCTCAGCAAGAAGATTTTTCTATGGAAGAAGAAATTTTTAATGAAATGGGTAGAAAACAAGTAAGAGATATGGTGAATCAATTAGAAGAACGCGAAAAAGAAATACTTAAATTGAGATATGGTTTAGATGGATATGAAATACATACTCTGGAAGAAATTGGAAATACTCTTAATATAACAAGAGAAAGAGTTAGACAGATAGAGAAAAAAACTTTACAAAAGCTTAGATCAAAATATACTAAAGAGTTAAAAGGTGACCTTTTTTAGAAGCTTAAACAGGAGGAAAAGAAGTGATTGTAAAATTAAAAAGACAGGATTTTTTAAAAAGATTAAAAATAGTTGAAAAAGCTATAAATGAAAATAAGATAAAGCCAATAATTTCTTGTGCTTATATAGAAACTAGAGGAGAAAATCTATTTTTTTGTGGAACTAATCTTGAGACTACTATTACTACAGAAATGAAATGTGAAGAAGTAGTGGAAGAAGGAAGAATAGTATTTCAACATCAGTTAGTAGATGAGTATTTAAGAGAAATTAAGGATGAAATTGTGACTTTAAGTGTAAGAGATAATAATCTTTTTATTGAGAGTTCTGATTCTTCTTCTGAATTTTCACTTATGGAAGCAGAGGATTTTCCAAAAATACTTGTTGAAGCTGATTTTTTCCAAAGACAAGAAGACTTTAAAATGAATAGTATAGAGTTGGCTGATATATTTGAAAAAGTAAAATTTGCTGCTTCTGGTTCAAGTGATAACCTTTCTATAAATTGTGTAAGATTAGAAAGTGAAGAAGATAATTTGAAATTTATAACTACAGATACTTACAGACTTGTATTTTTAGAAAAAGAATTAGAAAAAGTGAATGAAAAACTTGAAGTAAGTATTCCTTTAAATACAGTAGAAGCTTTGGCAAAACTTTTAAGAAGTATAGAAGAAACAGAAATAAAATTTTATTTTTATAATAAGCAAGTATATTTTAAATTAGAAGATACTCTTATAATTAGCAGAGTTATTGATTTAGCGTTTCCTAACTATAGAGGAATATTGGGAAATGATACATATAATAAAACTCTTATTATAAATAGTGAGAAATTTTTAAAAGTTCTTAGAAGGATAATAATATTTGTAAGAAATAATGCAGAGTCAAAGTATGGGGCAACTTTTGAACTTGAAGGAAAAGAACTTAAAGTAAATGGTGTAAATGATATTGCTAAGATAAATGAACAGCTAGAAGTGGAATATGAAGGAGACAGAATAAAAATTTCTCTAAATGCTAAGTTTCTTTCTGATTTTATTCAAAATTTAAGTAAGGAAAGTAATATTATGCTTAATTTTATCAGTTCGAATAGTTCGGTTAAAATAAAAAAAGAAAATGATAATAATTATCTTTATATAGTAATGCCATTGGCATTAAAAGATTAATTTTAAATGAGAGCTAATAGGAAATATTAGCTCTATTTTTTCTTAATGATTAATTTATGATTGTTTGAAATATGGACTTAAATATGATATAATTTCCTTAATAATTTTGAAGAGGTAAAAAGATGAACAGTAATTTTTTTAGAAAAATAGTATATGATTTTTACTACTTGTTATTTTTAATTGTAGATAGAAAAAAGAAAGAAATAGAGGTAAATAACATAGCAGTAAAATTTTTAAATTACAACAATAAAAAAGTAATGGCTTCTTTAAAAGGAAGGGAAATAAAAAAAATGCTGATTTTACTTCCACATTGTGTTCAAAAATATACATGTCCATATAAAGTAACATCTGATATAGAAAACTGTAAGAATTGCGGTCAATGTGTAATAGGTGAGCTTTTAAACATGAAAAAGGAATTTCCAATAGATATAAGAATAGCTACTGGAGGAACTCTTGCCAGAAAATATATAAAAGAATTAAAGCCAGATTTAGTGGCTGCAGTAGCATGCAAGAGAGATCTTATGTCAGGAATACATGATGCATTTCCTGTAAAAGTATATGGTATATTCAACAAAATTGTAAATGAGCCATGTATAAATACGACAGTTTCTGGAGAAGAAATAAAAAATTTTTTAAAAGAAATATATAAAACTCAAGGAGGAGAAATGTGAAAAAGATACATTTGATACTTGCATTATTATTAAGCACAAATATCATTTTAGCTGCCTCAGAGAGAGAAGATATTGCATTCTTAGATGAACTTTACAAACAGAAAAAATTCTCAATGGCTATAACAGAATCTGTGAGCTTTTTAAAAAGATATCCTGATTCTAGATATACAAGGAATATTCAGGACAGAATAGCAAAGACATACTTTCTCCAGGAAGATTATAATAATGCTGTAAAATATTTTAAAATTATTTTAATGAATAATGATGTAAAAGCAAAAGAAAAAGATGAGATTAATTTTTATCTTATGAAAAGTTATACTGCACTAGGAGATGTAAAAAATAGTGATTTTTATATGGAATCTCTAGATAAAAATGGTGATTTTTATGAAAGAGCTCTATATGATTCTGGAATGACTTATTTAGCCAAAGAAAACTATCCAAAGGCAGAAGAGTTATTTCAAAGAGTAATGCAGATGAATAAAAAATATTATAGTGAAGCTGTTTTAAGTATGGCAATGTCATCATATAATAAAGCAGATTATAAAAGAACACTTTTATTTTTGAATGAATATTCAAATGGAAAGGATAAAAATAACAATCAGTCACTTTTAAACTATTTGTATGGATCAGCTTATTATAAATTGAATTCAATAGAGGAAGCAGTAACATATTTTCAAAAAGTTACTAATAAAGACAAGACAAGTTCTTATGGTAAAAAATCTATATTAAGTTTAATAGAGATATATAGCAATAGAGGCGATGTTAATTCTATGCAGAAATATCTTACTATGCTTGAAAATACTAAAGAATATGGTGAAGCAATGAGAATGATAGGGGATCTCTATGCTACAAGAGGGGAGTATGAAAAAGCTGTTGGTTACTATTCAAAAACTAATACTCCAAATGATCCAAAACTTATGTATGGATATGGATTTTCATTATATAAATTAAATAGATTAAAAGAAGCCCAAAAATATTTTGAAGGCTTAAGAAATACTACTTATTATAATCAATCTTTATATTATATCTTTGCAATTGATTATAAACTAAAAAATTATAAAAAAATAGTAAGAAACAGGGATGAAGTAAAAAGAGTGGTTGTAAATCAACAGGACACTGATAATATTAATTTAATGATAGCTAATTCAGCTTATGAGGTTGGAGAGTATGCTCTTTCAAAAGACTATTATGGAAGGCTCTATGCAAGAAATCCAAATAAAGAAAATCTTTATAGAATAATAGTCATAGATAACAAAGTTGGAGATATTGATGATATTGCAAGAAGATTTACAGAATATAAAGCTAAATATTCAGAAGATAAGGAATATAAAAGAAATATCTATTTTTCTGTAGGAGAGGCATATTATAAGAGAAATAAGGTGCCAGAAGCAATAGAAGTGTATAAAGAGTTTTTAGCATCAGATAAGGATTTTAGTATTTTAAATAATCTTATTGTTTCATTACTGAGTGAACAGAGATATGATGAAATGCTTACATATTTAAATGATGAAGGAATAGAAAATTCGAAAGAAAATATATATTTAAAAGGAATAGCTTTTGTAGGAATGGGAAAATATGCTGAAGCAGAAACAGCTTTTAATCAATTAGAAACAGATAGTACTTCTGATGCAGCTCTTTTGTCAAAAGTAAAGTTTAATAAAATGAGAAATTATTTCCTATGGGGAAAATATGAAGATGCCATAAAGTATGGAGAGGAATATCTTTTATTGGAAAATCCTGAAGGAAAAAATGAAATAATGGATAAACTAGCTATTAGTTATTTTAGAATGGATAATTTTGAAAAAAGCAGAGAATATTACAATAAACTTTCTACATCTCCAGAATTTGAAGCATATGGGAAATTCCAAATTGCAGATACTTACTATGCTGAAAAGAATTTTGAAAAAGCTAAAGAAGAATACAAGCATGTTGCAGAGCAGTATGGTGATGGACAATATGGAGAAAAAGCATATTATTGGTATCTTACTACTTTAATCAATTTAGGAGAAACAGAGAGTTTTGAAAAAGAGAAAGATGCATTTCTTATAAAATATCCTGGAAGTAAGATGAGAGATAATCTTTTAATATTATCTGGAGAAGTATATGAAAGTGGAAATAATAATGATAAAGCACTTGAAAATTATAAAGAACTTCTTTCAACTTCAGAAGATAAAATAATTAAAGAAAATACAGCTTCTAAGATACTGGATATACATTTGAGTAAAAATAATATTGAAGAAGCAAAAAAATATATAGAAGATATAACAAATATGGATACCAAGAATTATTATAATTCTCTTATCTATGAAAAGCAAAACAATAAAGAAGCTGCAATGAAAGAATATGAAAAACTTTTGGAAAGCAGCAGATATAAGGATTATGCTTGTGTAAACATAGCTTCTAAATTATTTGCTGAAAAGAATTATAAGAAAGCAAGAGAATATTATAATCAAGTGAATAATATGGAGAATAGTATATATAAAGATCTTGTACTTTTTCAAATTGCAACTATAGATGAAATTGAAAAGAAAAATGAAGAAGCTTTGAGAGGATATACTAAAGGATATGTTATGTATAATGGAAAATATTCTCAAGTATCAAAACTGAAAGCAGCTCAATTGAATGAAAAAATAGGCAAAGAAAAAGATGCAGAAGTATTATATAAAGAACTTTATGAGCTTGATAAAAAACTTATTTATAAAGAATTTGTTCTTGAAAAGATGATCTATTTTGCTTTAAAAGCTGAAAATAAAGTAGATGGAAAAAAATATTATTTAGAGTTAAAAGCAATCAATGCTAAAAAAGCAGAAAAATATACGGATTTTTTTAAAGAGGAGGAAAATAAATGAAAAAATTAGTAGTATCTTTATTTTTATTAAGTGCCATTGTAGTGAGTGCAGAAGACAATATGACTGCAATAGACAAAGAAGTAACTGGTGTTAACAAGGAACAGCTTGAAATGAAGGAAATAGAAACAAAAGAAATGCTTTTAAAAGGACAGAAAATTGATTCTGGTTCAGTTGAATTATCAGGAGAAAATCTTAAAAATCAACAACAAAAAATAAAAGTAGTTCAAAATGAAAAATCAGCTTTAGAAGATGAATTGTCACAAGGTGTAGAAAAAAAATCGTTTCTTAAATATATAATAGGAGCATTGGGAGTAGTAGTTTTAATTATAGCACTTTAATTAAATTTACATAAGAGAAGTATAAAGGAGAAATAAATATGTATTGGATTAAAAATGGTGGAATTTTAATGTATTTCATTTTAGCTATGTCTATCATAGGATTAGCTGTAGTAATAGAGAGATTTATTTATTTTAAACTTAGTGAAAGAGATAGTTTCAATAAAATAAATCCTGAGCTTAGACAGCTTATAGAAAAAGGGTCTATAAAAGAAGCAATAGTTTTGTTAAATAATAAAAAAGCTTCAGCTGCTAGAGTTTTGAAAGATATATTGATACAATATTATAAAAGTAACAGTAAAGATCCTGTTATACTAGAAGAAAAAGGGAAGGAAAGTGCAATGGCACAAGTACCTCTTCTAGAAAAACATATGTGGATGCTTTCACTAGTTGCTCATATAACTCCTTTATTGGGATTATTAGGAACTGTAACAGGAATGATTAAGGCATTTCAGGCAGTATCTATCCATGGAACAGGAGATGCTTCTGTTTTGGCAAAAGGTATATCAGAAGCATTATTTACTACTGCTGGTGGACTTTTTGTAGCTATCCCTGCTACTATTTTCTATAATTATTTTAATAAAAAAATAGATGAAACAATAAATGATATGGAAAAAACTAGTACAGAGCTGATAAACTACTTCAGAAGATAGGAGAAATTATGAAAATCGAAAGAACAAAAAGACGTGGAAAAGGAGAATTAGCATTAGAAATAACTCCTCTTATTGATGTTGTGTTTCTTTTATTGATATTTTTTCTGGTTGCAACTACTTTTGAAGATATTAACAGTGGGATTAAAATAGATTTGCCACAGTCTACGATCAGAGAAATAAAGAATGTAAAGGAAATACAAGTTGCAATAAATAAAAATAAAGAAATTGTTCTTAACTTCAAAGAAAAAGGAAAAAATCAAAAAGTTAAAGTAAATAAGAACAATTTAAAAACAGAACTTGAAAATAAATTAAAAGAATCTGAAGAAAAGAATATAGTAATAAGTGCTGATAAAAATTTAGATTATGGTTTCATAGTAGAAATAATGACCATTTCTAAAGAAGCAGGAGCAGCTTCACTGGATATTGATACAGCAAGCAGTAAATAAGGAGAGGATTATGAAAAGAGTCGATTATGTAAGTTTTGGTCTTTCTATACTTCTAAACCTGCTTATCATATTGCTTATACCTGGTCTTTCAGTTGAAACAATAGTGGATAAAAAAATTAAAGTTGGATTAGTTTCTTATGATAATAACAGCAGAATAAAAATGGAAGGAACTAAAAATACTAACTCTAAAACTAAAAATATGACAGCTGAAACTAGAAAAAAGACAGAAAAAGTTGAAACTCAGGTCAAAAAAGAAAGTACAGTTAAAAAAGAGCCTGTTACACAAGTGAAATCTAAAGAGCCTGAAAAAAAACCAACTTTAAGTGATATAGCTAAATCTATATCTGGTCCTGAAATAGATGTTTTGTCTGGAATAAATGATATAGGCCATTCTGTTGCTAGGGAAAAAGTAAAAACAATTCCTAAAAAACAAAATAATGATAAAGAAGGAATTATTTCAAAAGATAATCTTGTTGGAGAAAAACTAGATTTAGCATCTGATTCAGATATAAATACTCAAGGAAAAGAACAGTTTTTAGTTGAAGAGGATGGAAAACTTGCATTCAACTCAGAAGAAGGAAAAGACTTGGAATTTGAAAGAATATTGAAAGCTGATGGAGATGTGGAAGGACTTCCAAGTGGATATAGACTTGGAACAGAGGATGGAAATATTGTTGCTAGATGGGATAATACTAATAGGGAACCTGTATATCCTGAGAGTGCTCAATTGAGAGGTTTACATGGAACAGTAAAGATAAGAATGAATATTGATGAGAATGGAAATATAAATTCTTTATTTTTGGAAAAGGGAAGTGGTGTTCCAGAAATTAATAGTGCTATAGAAGAGATAGGAAGAACTTGGAAGATATATCTGAGCAAAAACGGAATGAATGTAAAAGGTGATGTTATACTGGAATATAATTTTACATTAAGAGGAAAAAATTAATTTGTGAGGTGGATGGTTTGATTCTTTTAGGGTTTAGATTAGATAGAAGTTTAAAAGAAGAATTAGAAAATAATTTTGAGAATGAATTAACTTTCGCAGAAAATATAACTGATTTTATAGAATATCTAAAAAACAAAAAGTATGAAACTATAGTTATAGAAGAAAGAAATCTTCAAGAAGAGGCTCTTATTAATTTAGTAAAAAAAGTGGGAGAACATCAAAAAAAGGGTGTTATAATAATTCTTGGAGAAACTTCTAATTTAAAAGTAGTAGCAGGGAGTGTAAAAGCTGGAGCATATGATTATATATTAAAACCAGTTGATAATAACACTGTTATAAAAATAATAGAAAAATCTGTAAAAGATTATAAATTGTTAGCTGAAAGAGTAGATAAACATAAAAGTTCTGGTGATAAACTTATAGGACAAACAAAAGAAATAGTAGAATTATATAAAATGATAGGAAAAGTTGCAAGCAGCAGAGTACCTGTTCTAGTAGTAGGAGAGAAGGGAACTGGAAAAACAAGTGTAGCAAAATCCATTCATCAGTTTAGCGATTGGTCAAATCAGCCACTTATAAGTATAAACTGCACTTCTTTTCAAAATGAATTACTGGAAAGGAAAATGTTTGGATACGAAAAAGGAGCATTTACTGGAGCTGTTTTTTCTCAAATAGGTGATCTTGAAAAAGCTAATGGAGGAACTCTTCATTTAGGAAATGTAGAATCTTTGAGTTTGGATTTACAATCTAAGATACTTTATTTCTTAGAAGAAGGAGAATTTTTTAGAATGGGAGGAGCTGACCCTATTAAAATTGATTTAAGAGTAGTTGCTAGTACAAGTGAGAATCTTGAAGAACTTATAAATCAAGGTAAATTTATTGATGAACTGTATAGAAAACTAAAAGTTCTTGAAGTAAATATTCCACCATTAAGAGAAAGAAAAGATGATATACCTTTAATAATAGATCATTATTTGATAGAGTGCAATGAAGAACTTCATAAAAATGTAAAGGGTGTAAGTAAACCAGCTTTGAAAAAGATATTGAGATATGACTGGCCTGGAAATGTAAATGAACTTAAAAATGCAATTAAGTCTGCTGTAGCGTTATGTAGAGGTGGTTCTATACTCATAGAGGATCTTCCAAGTAATGTGTTGGGAACAAGAGTTACAAAAAGAAAAGGGGATGCACAAACAAGTGCTCTTAAGGAATGGATAAAAGTAGAGATGGAGATGTATAAAACAAGTAATCAAAAAGGCTACTATGGAAACATCATTTCGAAAGTCGAAAAAGAACTTATACATCAAGTATTGGAAATGACTAATGGCAAAAAAGTAGAAACAGCAGAAATATTAGGAATAACAAGGAATACATTAAGGACAAAAATGAGTAACTATGGTTTGGAGTAGGATGAAATGCATATAACGTTATATAGAAAATATAGACCTAAAAATTTTGAAGAGATAGCAGGACAAAAGGAAATAGTAAAAACCTTAAAAGCTTCATTAAGAAATAGCAAAACTTCCCATGCATATCTTTTCACAGGTCCAAGAGGTGTGGGAAAAACTACAATAGCCAGACTTATAGCTAAAGGTGTTAACTGCCTAGAAAATGGTATTACAGATGAACCTTGCAATAAATGTGAAAACTGTTTATCTATAAATGATGGAAGTTTTATGGATATGATTGAAATTGATGCTGCCTCTAATAGAGGAATAGATGAAATCAGACAGTTAAAGGAAAAAATAAATTATCAACCTTCAAAAGGAAGAAAAAAAATATATATTATAGATGAAGTACATATGCTTACCAAAGAAGCATTCAATGCTCTTTTAAAAACATTGGAAGAACCTCCTGAACATGTAATCTTTATACTGGCAACAACAGAAGCAGATAAAATATTGCCAACTATTATTTCGAGATGCCAGAGATATGATTTCAAAACTCTTTCTCCAGCCGAAATGAAGGAAAAACTTGGAGAAATATCTGAAAATGAAGGAGTTTCTGTACCTGATGATGTATTAGATCTGATTTATGAAAATTCTGGTGGAAGTATGAGAGATGCAACTTCTATATTAGAAAGACTTATGATAACTTGCTTAGATGAAGAAATAACTCTAGAAAAATGTGAAAAAGTTCTTGGAGTAACTCCAGTAAAAAAAATGAAAGAATTTTTAGATAATGTTATAGAAAAAAAATATAAAGAACTTGTAAGAATACTTGATGAATTTTGGAGTGAATCTTTAGAGATAGAGCTTTTCTTTAAAGATTTTGCAAAGTACTGTAAAACTCTTATGGGTAAGTCAGAACTGGAAGTTAATAAAGGACTTGAGATAATTGGAGCTGTTTATGATTCTTTAAATAAATTTAAATATGAAGAAGACAAAAGAATGGTTGGTTATGTAGTTATTAATAACCTTTTAAGTACTAAAACTGCTGTAATTCAAGAAAAAATAGTAGAAAAAATAATTGAAAAACCAGTAACTATATATCAAGACACCTCTAATACAGAGGAAACTGCTGATCTTTCAGGAGTAACTTTAGAATATATAATAAGTCAATGGAAGGATATAGTTGAAGAAGCTAAAAAAGAAAAAATAACATTAGGAGCATTTTTAATAAGTGCTAAACCATATAAGATAGAAGGAGATACATTATTTATTGGATTTGAAAGCGAAAATTCTTTTGCTAAAGAGCAAATGGAAACAAGTGCTTATGATGATGTATTTTTAGGAGTAGTAAAAAAAGTAATCAATCCCAAAATAAAAGTAAAATATATACTTGTTGGTAAAAAGAGAGAAATCAGCAAGGGTGAAAATGACTTTACTAGAAAAATTGTAGATTTTTTTGGTGGAGAGATTATGAAGTAAATACTAATAAAAACAGGGGGAAAAATGTTTGTAGTTCACGGAATGGCAGTAGCAGCATTATTTATGATTTCTCTTATGATGCCAATATTTAGTTTTTTATTGCCAGTTTATAAAATAAAAAAAATGAAAGAATTAGATTTTAGACAAAAAGTATTGATCAATATTATTGCCATTATGCTTATAATATTGATGAACCCCATGCTTTTAAGTATATATATAGGATTTTTTATAGTAATAGAACTTTTTTATTACTATTTTGAAAAAATTAATTATTCTGTAAAGAAATTTGATAGAGTAACCATTACAGCAATAGTTGTAACTATATTTATGGCAGGAATATTTTTTCTTGTCAAAAAGGATGTAAATGCTAATATAGGAACACTAATGGAAATGTATCAACAGAGAACAAATTTCAGTATGGAAGATGTTCAATTGATTTTTAAAGAATTAAAAGCCAATTCTTTATGGCTTATGTTTACTTATTCAATGCTGTGCTCGTTTATGACATATTTTTCTTTGGACAAGAAAGATTATGGAAATTGGGAAGTATCATATGGATGGATATTAATTTATATAATAACATTTTTTATATGGAAAATATTTAAAATAGAAAATTTCTATATATATAATTTAATGGAAATAGGAAAGGTAATATTTATATTTTTTGGATTAAAAAGTATTTATACAATGTTAAATAAAATATTAAAGATAAGAATTCTAAATAGCTTTATAGCAATTTTTACTTCTGTAATGTTCCCTTTCTTAGCTTTTGTGATTGGAGTACTTTCAGGATTTAAGTTAGATAAAGCAATATTTAATGAAAAAAAATAATTTGGAGGAAAAGCAGATGGCAAAAATACAGGTTATCTTAACACAAGATGTAGCAGGACAAGGAAGAAAAGGAGATTTAATAACTGTTTCAGATGGTTATGCTCATAACTTCCTAATAAAAAATAAAAAAGGTATGATAGCAACCGAAGAGGAATTAAAAAAAATAGAAAATAGAAAGAAAAGAGAAGAAAAAAAACTTCAAGAAGATAAAGAAAAATCAATAGAGCTAAAAAAACAACTTGAATCTAAAAAAATAGAAATTGGAGTAAAAATTGGAGAAAATGGAAAATTATTTGGAGCTATTACTAATAAAGAGGTTTCTGCAGCAATAGAACAAACTTTTGGTGTAGCTATTGATAGAAAAAAAATAGAATGTAATATAAAAAGTTTAGGAGAACATACTGCAATTATAAAGCTTCATACTGATGTAAAAGCTGAAGTTAAAATTGTAGCAAAAGCTCAATAATTTTTTTGTTGAAATAAGGAGAAAAAATGCCAGAAGTTGAAAATTTGAGAAAAATTCCAAGTGACCTAGAGGCGGAAAGATCTGTTTTAGGAGGTATATTCCTTAAACAGGATGTATTTGGTGATATAATAGAGATACTTTCTCCTGATGACTTTTATAAAAATGCTCATAAGATAATTTATGAAACTATGAGGGAAATATACAATAAAGGAGAGGCTCTTGATCCTCTAGTAGTAATGAATAGACTGAGAAAAAATGAAAAATTTGAAGAGGTAGGAGGGGAACAAATATTCTATGATATAGTAGAAGAGGTTCCTACTGCTGCCAATATTACTGCTTATGCAAAAATAGTTAAAGAGAAAGCTATTTTAAGAAGACTGGGAGATGTTGGAACTAAAATAGTAGAAATGACATATAGTGGATATGAGGAAGCTGAAAGTATTTTAGATAGAGCAGAAGGAATGATTTTTAAAATATCAGAAAATAGTGAATCAAAAGATTTGGTAAAAATCAGAGATGCAATGACAGATGAATTTCTTAGGCTTGAAAAAGTATACGCAAATAAAGGAACTACAATAGGTATTTCATCAGGTTTTACAGATTTTGATCAAATGACAAGTGGATTTCAACCATCTGACCTTATAATACTTGCAGCCAGACCAGCAATGGGAAAAACTGCCTTCGCATTGAATCTTGCACTTAATGCTGCATTAAAAAGCGATAAAGCAGTACTTTTATTCAGTATGGAGATGTCAAGTTCTCAATTGCTTCAAAGACTTCTTGCTGTAGAGGCAGGAATAGGACTTCAGAAAATAAAGACAGGATTTTTAGCTCCAGAAGATTGGGGAAGACTGGGAATAGCCAGTGGAAAACTGTCTAATACAGAAATAAATATAGCAGATGTTCCTAATTTGGGAGTGCTTGAAATAAGAGCCATTGCCAGAAGATTAAAAGCAGCAGGAAAACTTGATATGATACTTATTGACTATTTGCAACTGATAAAAGGAAGCAGTGGAAAAACTGAAAATAGACAGCAAGAAATATCAGATATTTCAAGATCACTTAAAGGAATTGCCAGAGAGCTTGATGTACCTATCATAGCTCTTTCGCAGTTATCACGGGCTACAGAACAAAGAGCTGACAGAAGACCTATGCTTTCAGATTTAAGAGAATCTGGAGCTATAGAACAAGATGCTGACATGGTAATGTTTTTATATAGAGATGATTATTATAATGAAGAAACAGATGATAAAGGAATAACAGAAGTAATTATTGGTAAGCATAGAAATGGTCCAACAGGTACAGTTAAATTGAGATTTTTTCATGAACTTACTAAGTTTGCAGATTATACAAATAAAATAGAATAATTGAGAGAGGAATGATAAAGTGAAAAAAGTAGAATTATTAGCTCCAGTTGGAAATATTGAGAAGTTCAAAATGGCTATCCATTATGGAGCTGATGCAGTGTTCTTAGGAGGAAAAATGTTTAACCTAAGGGCTGGGAGCAGCAATTTTTCTGATGAAGAATTAGAAGAAGCTGTAACTTATGCACATAATTTAGGAAAAAAAGTATATGTTACTTTAAATATAATACCACATAATGATGAATTAGATCTTTTACCTGATTATGTAAAATTTTTAGAAAAAATTGGAATAGATGGAGTAATAGTTGCTGATTTAGGTGTGTTTCAAATAGTAAAAGAAAATACAGCTCTGCGTATTAGTGTAAGTACTCAAGCAAGTAATACAAACTGGCGTTCTGTACAGATGTGGAGAGATTTAGGAGCAAAGAGAGTAGTATTAGCAAGAGAAATATCTTTGGATAATATAGCAGAGATAAGAGCTAAGGTACCAGATATAGAACTTGAAGTATTTATACATGGAGCTATGTGTATGTCTATTTCTGGAAGATGTTTATTAAGTAATTATATGACTGGAAGAGATGCTAACAGAGGTGATTGTGCTCAATCTTGCAGATGGAAATACTCTCTTGTTGAGGAAACAAGACCTGGAGAGTATATGCCCGTATTTGAGGATGATCATGGAACATATATATTCAACTCAAAAGATTTATGTACAATAGAATTTATAGATAAAATTCTTGATATAGGAGTAGATTCACTTAAAATCGAAGGAAGAATGAAAGGAATATATTATGTAGCTAACTGTGTAAAAGTATATAGAGATGCTATAGACAGCTACTATTCAGGGAACTATAAATTTAATCCTAAATGGTTGGAAGAACTTGAATCTGTTTCACATAGATCATATACAGATGGATTTTATATGGGAAGACCTGGTGTAGATGGACAAAATTATAATGACAGAAATTCTTACAGTCAATCACATCAATTAGTAGCAAAAGTGGAAAAAAAGCTTTCAAAGAATGAGTATATTCTTGCTATAAGAAATAGACTTGAAGTTGGAGAAAAATTAGAAGTAGTAAGTCCAGGAATAAATGTAAGAGAAATAATTCTTCCTAAAATGACTCTTATTACAAGAGGAAAAGAAGGAGAAGAAGTAGAGGCAGCAAATCCTAATTCTTTTGTAAAAATAACTATAGATACAGAGTTAAATGAACTAGATATGCTTAGAAAAAGAATTTAATTATATAAAATTAATAAGCTAACTAAGAGAAAAAAGTAAATTTTAAAAATTTTGCTTTAATTTCTAAGTTAGCTTTTTTATTAATTTAAAATTCAACTAGTCTTTTTTTCTGCTTTTCTAGTAAAGATACAGATAAAATAAGTTAAAATAATAAATATAGCAGTTATTACTCCTATTCGTCCTTTTAAATTTCTACTTTGAGAAAGTAATCCTATTTTTGAAAATATAATATATATCCATATTAAAAGAGACATAAGCATTGTTGATACAGTGTATCTGTATTCCCAAGGTTCAACAGATACTTCATATCTGACAGGAAGGGAATATTCTTTTTTAGGTGGAATAATTTTATCAACAATATACATTAGGAAAAGACAGATGACAAATAGAATTGCTATTACATATAGAAAATGTATTTTTACAGGGCTGATAAATTGTGTATATCCATAAACAATGACAAAGAAGCCCATAGAAACTTTAGCAGCTAGAGCACTGGTTTTTTTAGAAAATATACCAACTAATACAATTATTGCAATAGGAACACTGAAAAGTCCAGCAACTTTTTGAATAAATTCAAACAGCCCTCCTGATGATTTTGAGATAAATGGAGCCACAATCATTGAAAAAACAGCTAAAACAGTACCAAAGTATTTACTCACTTTTATAAGATTTTTTTCTGAAATATTTGGATTGAATAATGGTTTATAAATATTTAAACTAAATATAGTTGAAGCTGAATTTAAGGCAGAGTTAAAAGAACTCAAAACTGCTCCAAATAAGACTGCTCCAAAGAAACCAGATAATTTGCTGGGAAGAAGTTTATTAACTAATACAGGGTATACAATATCTCCACTAATTTGATTGCCATAAATATTGTAGGCAATGATTCCAGGAACAACAAGTATTAAAGGTGCGACTATTATTTTCAGAAAAGCTGTTAAAAGAACACCTTTCTGCCCTTCTTTCAGGGATTTTGCTCCTAAAGCTCTTTGAATTATAGCTTGATTTGTACACCAATAATAGACAGCCATGATTCTCATTCCAGTAATTGCTGCACCAAATGGAGCTTGAGAATCTTTTGAACCAATAGCATTAAGTTTTTCTGGATTATGTTGAAATAGATATTCAATACCTTTTATCATACTTCCTTCACCTAAATATATAAATCCAAGAACAGGTATAGCTAATCCTCCTATTATTAATCCTACACCATTGACAGTATCTGAAACAGCTACAGCTTTTAATCCACCAAATATAGCATAAATACTTCCAATAATTCCTATCATCCATACTGAAAGAATAATAGCACTTTCAGGAGAAATATTAAGCAGTTCAGGGATATTAAATAATCTCATCATTGCAATAGAACCAGAATAAAGTACAGTAGGAAGAAATGCTACTCCTAATGTGAGCAGAAAAAATATACTGACAATATTTCTTACTGTTTTATCATATCTTTCTTCTAAAAATTCAGGAACAGTAGTAATTGATCCTTGAAGATATTTTGGAAGAAAATAAAGGGCAAGAATAACAATACCAATTGATGCACCAGATTCCCAAGCAATAACTGAAAATCCACTTTTAAATCCTTGAGCATTTAATCCAACCATCTGCTCTGTAGAAAGATTTGTCAACATCATAGAACCAGCAATAACTGTTGCACTTAAACTTCTTCCTCCAAGAAAATAACCACTTTCAGTATTAAGATTATCATCTTTTGTTAAATACCATGAAATTATAGCTACAAGAGCAGTGAATAATATAAATGTTATTATTGTAAAAACCATATTCCCTCCTTAAATAATATGTTGAGAATTACCAGTTGGCAGTTCTCTCAGATAAAGGATCACTACATTCCATCATTCTATAACAGAATTTTAATAGAAGATCACTTTTTAATTCTTTAAAATTTTCATTAAAAAATAAATTTTCTTTCTCTAAAGGATCATTTTTTAAATCATAAAGTTCTCCATAACTTTCATTGAGAAATAAATTTAATTTGTATCTTTTATCCCTATATGTCTTTATCATAATTCCTCTATCTCTAGCATCATATGTAATAACTGCTGAAGATTTTTTTCTAGCTGAAGAAATATTTTTAATCAAAGTATTTAAACTTTCTCCCTGAATTCCATAAGGAATATTACTTCCTATTAATTCAAGGATGGTAGGAACAATATCGATATTTTCAACAACAGCATCTGAGATTCCCTTTGAAACTCCCTTACCCCAGATTAATAATGGAACTTTGATTAGATTATCATACATAAATGGGCCCTTTTGTAAAAGTCCATAATCCCCCATATATTCTCCATGATCACTTGTAAAAATTATTATTGTATTATCTAACTGTTTTTTTTCTTCTAAGGACTTTAGAATTTTTCCTATTTCTTGGTCTATAAAAGAAATCATAGCATAATAATATTTTGTAAATTCTTCTATTTTTTCATCAGAGAAGTTATGTTGTTCTCCACCCCCAGGCCAATATCCATTTTTTCCTTGTTTTTGCAAATGTTCAGGTCTTCCATTACATAGGAAATTTTTTGAAATAGGTTTATCAATAATTGTATTTTCATATAATGAAGCAAATTTTTCTATGGGATCAAAGGGATGATGAGGATCAACAAAGCTTGTCCACATAAAAAGAGGAGATTTGAAATCATGATTTATTATTTCCTCACAACTTTTCATACCTATCCAATAAGTTTGATTCATTTCTTCTGGAAGGGGATTTATGCCATCTTCGCCTTTACCAACAGCAAGAGCATAGCCTTTTGCTTTTATATAGTCTAGATATTTTCCTTGTTTATCATCTTCAGTTATAAAAGTTTTGTCAAATCCATAATAAGTATTATCTTTTATTCTGTTTCTATCTCTGAAATCCACATCTTCAAAATTATTATTAAAATCTCTAAGTTGTGGTCTTAAATGCATTTTTCCAACAGCTACATTATAATAATTATAGACTTTTAAAATATCTGCTAAAGTAGTTTCATTTTCATCAAGACATGTACCAATATTCCATGCTCCTGTATTCATTGGGTATCTTCCTGTGAATATAGCAGCTCTTGAAGGAGTACACACTGGACTTGTACAAAATGAATTTGTAAAAATATATCCTTCATCAGCTAGAGAATCTAATACAGGTGTTTTTATTTTTTTATTCATATAACCTAATGTATCAGCTCTAAGCTGGTCAGCAGTTATTAAAATAATATTAGGTTTATTATTCATTACTTTCTCCTTTAAACATACTTTCAAAGAATAGTGAATTTGTTATATTTTCAATTCCATATTGGAGTGCTCCTTTTATTATCAGGTTATCATTATAATCAGATCTCTCTATAATTATTTCTTTTGTTTTATCCAGAGAATTATTTTTTAATATTCTTTTTAGTTCTTTCCAAAAGAAATCATCAATAAATGTAATTTTACCTGTGATAATAATTTTTTCAGGCGTTATAAGATTGTTTATCCATAAAATTATATAAGAAAGAGGTCTTAATAAAGTTAATATCTCATCTCTAAAAAAAGATTTATTCTTGTTAGCTTCTTCAATTATTTTGTCATAAGAAAAATGTTCACCAGTTTTAGTGTAGACTTTTTCCTCTATTCTCCAGTTAGCCATGACAGTTTCAAGACATCCTTTATTTCCACAAACACATAAAAGAGAAGATTCAGAATAATCAAAAGGAATATGACCTATTTCTTTAAGTTCAAAGCTTCTTTTATTAGAAACTGGATCATACTTTGATATAGTGGAACCAACGCCATTTTCAATATTAAGTATTACAAAATCTTTTTGGTTTTCATAAATTTTAGATTGAGATAAAGCAATAAGATTTACTCCATTTTCAATTATAGTTGTTATATTGAAATTTTTTTCAAATATCTCTTTTAAATTCAAATTTTTCCAATGGTAATATGTAGAGATTTCTGCTATTCCTCTAAAAGAATCAACTATTCCATTCATTCCTATACTTATGAGCATAATTTTATATTTTTTTAATATTTCACTTACTTTTTTTAGTGTAGTATTTAATACATCTGTTTTAGAGCCAATAGAAATTGATTCTGTTGTTAAAATTTTTCCATAAATATCTGCAATAGATATAGTTACACTACTTAATCCAAAATAAATGGCCATTATATTTTGAAATTTGTCTAAATTTATGTAGAGATATTTTGGTTTTTTGCCTGTTTTAGGAGTATCAACAGTATCAGTTTCAATAATATATTTTCTTTCTATGAGAGATTTTACAAGCTTACTCACAGCCATTCTTGATATTCCTAAGATTTCAGCTAACTCATTTCTTGTTATTTTTTTCTTTGTAATTAAAAGATTTAAAATTGCAATTTTATTATTTCTTTTCAATTTTTACCTCCTAAAGCTTTATAAGAGTTTGATACTTGAATTATATAAGATTTATTTTTTTATTTATAGATAGAAAAGCATCAAATTTTAAACTCTTTGCATATTTTAATAAACTTAAAAGTAAACTACTTTACAATTAGCGATAAATAGGCATATTTGTTAGTAAACTATTTTTTTAAATTTTAATAAAAAAATAAAAAAATGAACTATTTACTTATTAAAAGTTAAAAAATAAAATAAATAAAACTAAAATAAAACGTTTTTTAATGAAAAGAGCCTGACTAAATTATTTTGTCAGGCTCAATCTTTGTTTATTCAGGAAGAGATAATCTTCCAATAATTCTTTTAGAGTTTATAGACCACTTATTATTTTCAGAAGTAAGTTTAAATTTTTCTCTAGTTTTTTTCCAAACATTTTGTTGAACAATTTCAATATTATCATCTTCAACATTAGATATTATAGCAACATGCCCATAAGGATTTAAAATGTATGGTTTGAATATTACTATATCTCCAACAGAAGGTTTTTTGAAACTAGGATTAGAAAACTGCAGTAATCCTCTTTTAACATTCATATCTCCATCTTTTAATTCGGCATTATAGAAATCTTTAGCATTTCCATAAGTATCAGACATTTTATGGTTATAGTATTCAAAATAGTATCTTTTTATAAATTCAACACATTGATATTTCATTCCAATATTATATCCATCCTCAGAAAGGTTTCTTCCAAAAGATTTTGTTGGGAATCCATTAAAATAAATTTTTACATTATTAAAACTATCTAACTCTTTTCCAACTTCTTTATCTACTTTCATTTTAAAAAATATGATTCCTATTATAATAATTAAAATAATTTTTGGTAAAGTACGTTTCTTTTTCTTTTTATGAAAAATTAAGCTAGCCATATGATCCCCCCAAGATATTTTCTTTAACTAAATATTTTTCTTATTTTCTGTTCTAATTGAGCTGGTACTGCATAGTTTTCTTCTGAAACTGTTTTAAGTGCATTAAAAGGTTTATTTTTATAATTTTTTCTTTCTCTTTTTTCACTATAAAGCTCTTCTTCTATGTCATTATCAAATTCAATAAAATCACCAAAGTCATAATTGATACTTTTCTGGATAGAGTGATTTTTTAAATTTGAATTTTCTATTTCTAATTCAGTTCTCCAAAAATGATTATCTTTATCATAAATAGCAACATATGGCAATTTAAAAGCATTTAAAAGCTTTATAAATTGTGGGATGATACTTTTACTACCGCATTCAAGAATAGAATAATCATATTTGTAAATTCCTAATTTTTTAGAAAGATATCCAAGAACTATTTTGTCTGTTTGACCTTCTACTAAAATGACTTTTTTAGCAAAGAAGAGTTCACTTCGATCAGGATTTATCCAGTAGTTCATATTAAAATATTTTACTTCATCTCCAGAGAAAAGGTTTCCTTTAAATTGAAAAGCTCTGCTTCCATTGTCAGCATTTCTTATAATACATATGGATTTATAGTGTTTTAAACTTATAAAATTACTTGAATGAGTAGAAATATATAATTGCAGTCCTAATTTACTTAATGCAATGAAACAATCATATAATTCTTTTTCAGCTTGTGGATGAAGATATAATTCTGGTTCTTCAAAAAATATCATAGTATTTCCTATAATACTTGTTTCAATTTTTTTAGATTCTGTAGCTAATGCTCTAAATAACTCAAATAATAAGGATCTATATAAACCTTTACTCACATATTCAGCTGTTAAAGTATCAGATAAATTTTTCATTTCTTTTAATACAAATTTTTCATCTATATTTCTTTTTTTCAATATATTTAAAAAAGAAGTGATAAAATATTCTGCCTGCTCATTTTCTGCGAAAGGTGGAATAAAAAGAATGGGAATATTAGAAACAATATTTATATATGTATTATAATTTATTTCAGTCCAGTCCCTATTTTTACCTATTTTATATTGAATTTCATGATTGGGATATTTAATTATTCTTATTTTTAATTCCTTGTTATATATATAGTCTTTTAATTCATTAAATGTTTTTCTAGAAAAATTAGAAAAGCTTCCTTCTAGTTCTAAGGGAATATTTTGATTCCGTATATCTTTTGTTCTTAAATTACGATAGCCTAAAAAAAACATTATAGAAGACATAATACTGGATTTTCCATTATTAGCTGGTCCTATAAAAAGCATAAGATTCTCAAAATCAACTTTTGTATATTCTATACACTGCCAATTGACAATTTTTAATTTTTTCAAATACATAAAAAACTCCTTTCTATATATTTATTTCTATTGACATTTTAACGGAAAAAAAATATAATTTCAATGTAAACTTTCTATATATAAAAATTTTCTAGGAGGACAGTGTATAGTTATGATAAAAAAAGTTTTGTTAGCGTTAACTTTGTTTAGCACTTTGTCTTTTGGAGCAGAAAGAAACCTGGAGGAAGGTTATATTCAAAAAATGTATAGTGATTTAAATTTAAATCAGAAAATTGAGTACACAATTTTTAGAAAGGCATATAAAGGTTATATGCAGATACCTGATAAGAGAGAAGGACTTCTTACAATAATTGATTATACAAAACCATCAAATGTTGAAAGATTTTTTGTGTTAGATCTCAATAGAAGAAAGGTTACTTACAGCACATATGTAACACATGGAAAAAACTCTGGATTAACTTCAGCTCTTAATTTTTCAAATAATAAAAATTCATATATGAGTTCATTAGGATTTTATATGACAAATGATTCATATGTTGGAAGCAATGGATATTCTTTAAGATTAAAAGGATTAGAAGCTGGAATAAATTCAAATGCTCTTAGCAGAAACATAGTTGTTCATGGAGCAGATTATGCAGAACCTGATTTTATAGAAAAATATGGATTTCTTGGAAGAAGTGAAGGGTGTCCAGCTATACCAACTACCATTTCGAGAGATGTTATAGATTCTATAAAGGACAGAACAGTTTTATTTATTATAGGTAATGACAGGCACTACTATGAAAAAAGCAGTTATGCATCTTTATAATAAAATATATAAACAATAGGATTAAGTAAATCAGCTCCATATCAATGGAGCTTTTTTTATTTCTTAGGAAATTATAATTTGATAAATTTGTTAAAAAAATAAAAAATGTTAATTATTTTGTATTCATATTAGATATATTAATTGAATAAGATTAAAATTGACAGCACAAAAAAGCTGATTGTTAATCAGCTTTTTAGCGATATTCTTTCCAGCAAATGGAGCCTGTATGTATATTAAAATATGATATTTTTTTAACTTTCATTCTGGTATTACATTTAAAACAATAAAAAGGATTTACTCCAAAAGTTTTCCATATTTCAAGTTGATAAAAAGTAAAATTGGAATATTTAGAGACATATTTTCTCATGAATTTCATGATGTTTTTAAGTTCTGATTTAATATTTCTAGAATAGATTCCAAAGCGCCTAATCATTTTGAAATGTTTAGGGGGAATGTGAATAATTAATTTGGAAAGAAATGTTTCCGCATCTAAAGTAAGTTCAATTCTTTGTTTATCATCAGCAAGACTTTCATAATAGAAAGTAACCTTATTATCATAGAAATCAATAATTTTATATTCTGCGATAGGAGCTCTTGATAGATATCTGCCAATATATTTAATTGCATGAATATTATTATTTAAATCATTTTTTGCAACATTGAAAAAGAATCTTGTATTTTTGCGATAAAGGTAGTTAGCAGCAGCATAAGCTTTAGCTTTAATTTCAGGCTTGTCATAATTTCCAGATTTAACAATATCAATAACCATTTTTTTCCATTGTCCAGCAATGGAATTGACATGAAAATATTTTTTTTCAAGAAATTGGAAGTTTTTATTGAATCCACCTAAAGTAACAATAGCATGAATATGAGGGTTCCATTTAAGATCGCGCCCAAAGGTATGAATAACAGTAATCAATCCATAATGAATGATATCTGAGTTAGTAAAGTATTTAGAGGAATATTTTGAAATTTTATGAATTCTTTGATTTTTTGCTTTAATGTTATGAAATTGATATTTAAAAACATCATTAACAGCATAAGCAAGCTTAGTTAAAAGGTCTCTATCATAGAAGAAAAACATTCTAAGTTCTTCAGGAATAGTAAAAAGGACACTTCTATGTTTAACATCAATAAGAGAAGTGGAAGTTTTTTCAGTTCAAACAGCAGAATAACGTTTACCACAGGAAGGACAAAATCTAGATTTATAAGTAACTTTAATTTTATGCGCCTCATGACAATTAGGGCATTGAAGAGAGAGAAAAGATTTATCAATAGAACAAGCTAAGAATTTTTGAATAGTCTGTTTAACATCCTCAAAATGTTCATTTTTAAAATATTTCTTGATTTTACCTAAAAGATTTGTTATATTGATTTTAGAGATAATATGTTTGATTTGCATGAATGTCTCCTTTGTATAATTAGGGTGGTAACTATATTATACAAAAAAGAGAGCTGAGTAAAACATTTTTTTAAATGTTACTCAGCTTTTTTTATAATCTAATTTGTATAAAATTTATAGAAGGAGAAGAATTTATGAAGTATGAACATAAACTTGAAAAAGAAATGATGTGTCCAATAGAATATGGGCTTGATATATTTGGAGGAAAATGGAAATCAAGAATTATCTGTGTCCTTTCTGTTAAAGAATGTATGAGATATAATGAAATAAGAAAAGAATTGGGAAATATTACAGATGCAGTTCTTGCTGCTATGTTAAAAGAGTTGATAGAAGCAGATATGATAGATAGAAAGCAATATAATGAAATTCCTCCAAAAGTGGAGTATTCTTTAACAATAAAGGGAAAATCAGTACTTCCTATATTACAAAGCATTTGTATATGGTCAAGAAATCACAATGAAGAAAATATAGAAAAAAAATTACCAGCCTGTAAAACATGTCCCCATTTAAATTAAATAAAAACTATTAAATTTATTAGTTACTAATAAATTTGCTAATATATTAATTATTTTTAGTTGCTGTGTTATACTTTAGTTACTTTATAACAATCATATATTACATGGAGGTAAAAAATGGAAGCTAAAGTTTTTCTTGAAATCACAATGATTATTAACTCACTAAATAGGCCAGCAGCAGCAAAAGTTTATAATGATTATCGTGAGCCTTTTTTAAAAGAAATAAAAGGAGCCATTTCTAAAGAATTACTCATAAGGGACGAAGATGTACAAGTTTTACATGGTTTTGACAGTATTGAAAATGCAAAATCATATTTAAAAAGTGATATGTTTAAAAATGATGTTTTTATTGGTTTACAGCCTTTATGGATTACAGATCCTGATGTGAGAATATATACAGCAGTATAATAAATAAAATATAAAAATGACTGAGGCTGTTGCAAATTCAAAATAGCCCAATTACCCAAAAAGCTGACTTGAAGTTTTCTTCCTGTCAGCTTTTTCTTTTAAAATAAAAAAAGGTATAAAATACTAAAAATTTTTTCAAATTTCTAATATAATATACCTATGCAAAAACCAACTAATAATAACATTTTTTTTCAATTAAATCAACCTAAACTTTTTAACTTTTTACAATATGAAATTTCTGATAATGATCCTGTAAGAAAACTTAGCTCAATATTGGAGGGATTAGATTTTAGTAGTTTAATGCAAGTATTTTCTTACAAAACAAAGGTACATCCTATCAGAATGTTTTCTATCATTGTTTATGCCTATTCGCGCAATTTAACTTCTACTAGAGATATAGAAATGGCTTGCCATGAAAATATTAAATTTAGGTTTCTTTTACAAGATTCTAAAATTCCTGATCACTCTACTATTTCTAGATTCTTAGTAAAAACTGAAGATATTCTTCCAGATCTATTTGAACAATTCGTTGAAAAAATTTTTGAAATGGAAAATATTTCCACTGAAACAATATATATTGATGGCACTAAAATTGAAGCATATGCTAATAAATATACATTTGTTTGGAAAAAATCTATTGAGAAATATAGAACTAGATTAGATGAAAAAATTCTTGAATTAATTTCAAATTTTAATGATGATTTCAACTTACAATATGACAACTTCCTTGAAATATATTCATATCTTTCTAATTTGAATTTTCAAATAGTCAAAGGTAGAGGAAAGAGAAAATCTAAAGAGCAAAAGTATTTAGAATTATGCGCAGAATACTTAGAAAAGTATCAAAAATATTCTAATCATTTTAAAAATCTTAATGGTAGAAATAGCTATTCAAAAACTGATATAGATGCTACTTTTATGAGAATGAAAGATGACCATATGAGAAATGGTCAATTAAAACCTGGATATAATCTACAAATAGGAGTGATTAGTGAATATATTTCTTCATATGAAATTTTTTCTAACCCTTCTGATTCTAAAACTTTGATTCCATTTTTAGAGAAAATTTCATCTCAAAATTTAGAAATTAAAAATATTGTAGCTGATGCAGGATATGAAAGTATTTCAAATTATGAATATTTGGAAAAAATGGACTATACTTCATACATAAAACCAATATATTTTGAAAAATCTAAAATCAGAAAGTTTAAAAATGATTTAAACAGAGTAGAAAATTTAATATATAATCATTCTGAAAATAAGCTATTTAGAAAAGATGGATTAGAATTAGAATTTCTATACTCTAACAAAAATAATACAGTTCAATATTTTTGGAATCCTGAAACTAACAAAAAAATTAAGTACAATGCGAGATTTAGAATTTTATCAAATAAATCAAAAGAGAATGTATCAAGCAATTATGGAAAACAATTAAGAATGAACAGAAGTATTCAAGTAGAAGGTGCTTTTGCAGTTTTGAAAGAAGATATGAAATTGCGAAAATTAAAAGTTCGAAGTAAAAAAAGTGTTTTAAGAGAAATATGTTTGTTTTGTATCGCTTACAACTTCAACAGATATCTAAGCAGAAATATAAATAATCGCTTAGGAACAACACTTCACTCATTAAAAGTAGCTTAGATAAATAAAAAATCATCTACTTCTTTTTTTGATACTTAAAAATAAATATAAAAATATAAATTAGCAGAAATCTATAAAATAGATTTCTATTTTTTTATGTAAAATAAGAGAGGCTGCACAAATTAGTTTATCAATCACTAATTTGCAACAGCCCCTTTACTTTGCAATAGTAAATTCATGATTTTATTATGAGCGTTTAGTGATGTAATGTGTAGAAAAAAATATATTTAATTCATAAAAAATTCATAATTTCATATTATATTATCATTATGAAAGAAAAGGTAATAGTGCTGATTTTTCTTGAATTTAAGACAGGGCAGTGACAAAATTCCCAGATTAAAACTGCCTTAAGTAAATTATTATGATGCTCATAAAGCATGTATAATTTAATATAAAAAAGTACAGGGGGTATTTTTATGAAAAAATCTTTATTATTAGTTGGTGCATTTTTAACAGTTGCAGCAATGGCACAAGCTAAAGAAGTTGTACCTGCTCCAGTTGTAGTTGAAGAGGCACCAGTAAAAGTAGTTGAAAAAGAAGTTATTGTCTACAGAGATAAGGAAGAAGGATTTAGACCAAATGGTTATGTAAATTTACATTACAAATATTATGGTGATGCAGAAGAGTTAAACTATAAAAATGATGGGAAAAGTAATAACTATGGAAGAGTTGAATTAAAAGGTAAAATTAATATGACAGAAAATCAGTCATTAGAGTACAGAATAAGAGATTATAATAGTTGGAATTCAACAGGAAACAAAGAAGATAAAGGAATGGATGGAACACAGTCAAGATTTAGATATTTCTATAATCATGGATATTTAGGAGATTCTAAGGTAAATCTTACTTCAAGAATTCACTATCAAGATAATGGACATGATGATGATTCTCAAGAATTAGAATATCAAGCAAGATTTAATTTTGCTGAATATATGTTCAATAACGATTTTGTAAAAACTACAGATTTTGTAGTAGCTCCAAAATATAAATATGCATGGGTTTCAAATAATGACGATTATGATAATCAAATAGGTGTAGACTTATATACAATGCATGAATTCCCATTAGGATTCTCATTTGAATTTAATGTATATGCAACTCAACATTTCTATGGTAAAGATCAACAAACAGGTAAAAATAGCACTGTAGATGATAACTTTGGAGTAGATGTAGAAGCATATTTATATAATACAACTAATCTATATTCAAATGGAAAACTTAATGTAGATTTTTATTTTGAAGGTGGATTAGATCCATATTCTTGGAATTCAGAAAATGTTCTTGCAAGAGAATATAGAACTAATAATTTTGATAAATCAGATGCTGGATTAATTGGAAAAACATATGAAGATACAAAATATAATTTATATGCTTGGCCTCAGATAATTACTTCATATAATGTAACTGATTCATTTAAAGCTTATGTATCTCTAGGAGCTGAATATGCAAATGGATATAGATATGGAAGTGATTCTCAGGATTGGAGATGGCAGCCAGTTGCTGTAGCAGGATTTACAACTACATTCTAATAGAATGAAAAATAGTAGCTATATTTTATAATGAAATTAATTATGGTATTTTTAAAAAGCCGATTTCTGCTGAAGTTCAGGAATCGGTTTTTATTTTAAAGAATAACAAGGATTCTCTTTTTATTATTTTTTTTATATGATATAATTTGGAAACAAGAACTTTTTAGTTGATGGAGGGATTGTGAAAAAGATTCTGATAGTAGAAGATGAAAAAGAAATAAGAAATATTTTAAAGGTATATTTGCTGACAGCAGGGTATGAAGTGACAGAAGCAGCAGATGGAGAAGAGGCAATGAAAATTTTTTATGAAAAACCCTTTGATCTTGTGGTATTAGATATAATGCTTCCTAAAAAAGATGGATGGAGTATATGTCGTGAAATAAAAGAATACAGCTCTGTTCCTGTGATAATTATAACTGCAAGAGATAATGAAAATGATGAGGTATTTGGTTTTGAGATAGGAGCAGATGATTATATAACAAAACCTTTCAGCAATAAAATATTTTTGGCGAGAGTAAAAACGATTTTAAAAAATAAAAGTAATATCAACATAAATAATGAAATAGAAGTCGGGAATATTAAAATAAATGATATTTCTCATAGTGTAAGTAAGGGAGGAAAGGATTTAGATCTTGCTCCTAAGGAATATGAAATTTTGATGTATTTTATAAAAAATAAAAATATAGCTTTAAGCAGAGAAAAAATGCTTACAGAAATATGGGGATATGATTATACAGGAAATGACAGAATAGTAGATGTTCATATAAAAAATCTTAGAAAAAAAATTGGAGAGAAATATATTAAAACTATAAGAAGTGTTGGATATAAATTTGAAATAAAATAGAATAAAGGAATATGGTTATTTATGAAAAAAATTTTTTATAAAATATTTTTTATATTTGTTATTATTACATATATGCCCCTTGTTATAATATATGGGTTTAATAGTTTTTATGTCAATGAATATATTAAAAAGAAAAAAGCTAAAGAATTGAGAGAAATAACAACATTTGTAAATATAAATTCATTTTCAGCTGAATATAAGAAAAGAATAGAAGAGAAAGAAGAAATAAAAATAGATATTGTAGATTTAACAAGCGAGAAACCTAAAGCATATATTTTTGAATATCTTAATAATAGAGATTTAAAAATTGATATAGAGCATATGAAAATAAATGAGAGCATTGTAAAATTTGTAAAGAGAACAAGCCTTTTGAATAATATATATATTATAAAAAAAGTAGATAAAGAAAAATTTATTGTGATATCATCATTAATGGTAATACCAGAAGTGATAAGTCATATAATCTTATCTGCATATTTTTATGTAACAGCTCTTATTATACCAGTAGTATTTATTTTAACATATTTTATTTCAAAAAAGATGTCAAGACCTATAGAACTCTTAGAAGAAGTATCAAAAAAAATGTCAAATCTTGATTTTTCAAAAACAATTGAATTTAAAAGTGATGATGAACTTACAAGGCTTGGAAAAAATATAAATAATATGGCTCAAGTATTAAAAAATAATATAGATGAACTAAGCCTTGTAAATAAACAATTGAAAAAAGAACTTGAAACAAATGAAAATCTTATGAAATTTGAAAAAGATTTTATGAACTCAATAAGTCATGAACTTAAAACACCTATTGCTATTATAAATGGATATATAGAAATGCTTCAGGATAAAATAATTAAAGATCCCAAAGAAATAGAAAAAATATATTCAGTCATGTTTGGTGAAGGAATTTATCTTAATAATATGATAAAGGATTTAAACTCTTATCATAGATATGAGTCTAATTTCTTTAGAATAGAAAAAAGGGAGATAAAAATAAAAGAGTTTATAGATGGACTTTTAACTAAATATCAATTGGATATAGAAGAAAGAAAAATAAATTTATTTGTTAATATAGAAGATAAAATTATTGTAGAAGATTTAGGAAAGCTTTCAATTATATTAAATAATCTTTTAACTAATGCAATTTCATATACAGATAAGAGAGGAATAATAGAAATAAATTATAAAAATAATAATTTAAGAATACTAAATAGTGCAGAGTCTATTTCAGAAGAAAAATTTGCTCAAATATTTAAACCTTTTTATAAACTAGATTCTTCAAGAAATAGGAAATATGGAGGAACAGGTTTAGGTCTTTCTATTGTAAAAAATATTTTAGAACTTCTCCAGCTTAAATATAGTATGAAATTTGAAAAAAATGGTAATTTTGTAATATTTGATATAAAATTTAATTAAGATAAAACCTAATAAAAAAGAAGTTTCTCTGGTAAACAAAATTTTAGAGAAACTTCTTTTTTATTAAAATTTATTTATTTGCTTTTTTAATTTTATAGAATTTCGTAAATCTATTTTTTTCTTTATTTTATTATATCTTCTTATTTTATAATATATCTGAGAAAAAGTGGAAACAAATACTATTCCTACAGTAATAGCAACTGTTATAAGAATGGTTTCAGTTCCTTTTGCTACAGCATCCTCTATTTTATTTTCGACAAGATAGGACATTGTAAAGTATACTCCACTTCCAGGAACCAAAGGGATAAGACTGGCTATTAAGGTAGATGTAACAGGTGTTTTCAAAAATCTTGCAATTATTTCAGAATATATGGTAATTGCAATTGAAGAGTATAAAAATGATGCTGGAATAGAACTACCATTGTATTTAAAAAAGATATATACAGCCCAGCCTAATGCTCCACCAGCGCTTGCACAGAATAATTTTTTTCCTTTAAGATTAAATATAATACCAAAAGCGAAAGTACTTGCAGCAGCCCATAAAATTTCTAACAACATTTTATATACCTCCAAATCTTACAAGGATAAATAATGCAAATCCAGTACCTATGGCTAAAGCTGCCCCTACAAGAAAAGCTTCTACAGCACGAGATATTCCAGAAAGAAGATCTCCTGCCACTAAATCTCTTATTGCATTTGTAAGAGCTATACCAGGAACAAGAAGCATGATAGCTCCAATAATGGAGTAGGAAACTGTATCTGTAAATCCCATTTTATATGAAAGATAGGAGCATATAGTACAAATAAATCCTCCTAAAGTATTTATAAAAAAACTATTTGATTGAAGTTTTGCAGCAAAATCTGATATAACAAATATAAGACCTCCACTTATAAAGGCACAACAGGCATCATTAAATTTTCCTTTAAAAAGAAGTGCAAAAGAAAAAGCTCCAAAACAGTAGGCTAAAAAATACATATATTTTTTATAAGGAACTTCCTTATCTATTATATTTATATTTTTAGCAAACTCATCAAAAGAATATTTTTTTATATCTCTTACTAGTTGGTTTATACTATGTACTTTATTTAAATTAGTAGTTCTGTTAGGAACTCTCTCTACAGAACAGAAAAGTTCTCCCTTGTGGTTTCTTACAGAAGTAATAATACAAGTAATTGAAACAAAACATTGAGCATTCAATCCATAATGGCGGCATATTCTGTTTATTATATCTTCTACTCTATAAGTTTCAGCACCACTTTGTAATGCTATTTTTCCCACTAAGTTAGCCAGTATGAGAACCCTGTTTTCATTCATAAAATCTTCCTCCCCAAGAATGAAAATATAAATTATTTGAACATTTCTAAAACTTCAGCAGAATATTGTCCATTATCATCATGAGTAAATAATGGAGGCAACACTCTAAGTCCAGGTTTACCGTATTTAATTCCTTCTACTAATAATATTTTTCCTTCTTTGCCAGTTTTGGAATGGCAGAATTGAATTCTTTTTGGCTCAATAAGATGTTTTTTCATAAGCTCAATTATTTCAATGAGTCTATCAACTCTATGAACAAGAACAAAATATCCCTTATCTTTTAATAATCCAGTAGCGGTTTCTATAAGAGTATCGAGTGTAATGGATATTTCATGCCTTGCTAATGTCAATTGTGTAAGATCATTTAAAAGTTCTTCATTGCCATTGAATTTAAAAAATGGTGGATTAGATACTACCATATCTAAAGTGTGGGTAGTAAAATATTTTCTCCAGTTTTTCATATCATCATTGATGATAGTAATTTGATTTTCAAGATTATTAAGTTTTATATTCCTTCTTGCAAGATCACTTGATATTTCTTGTATTTCAATTCCTGTTATTTTTGCCTTTGTTTTTTTTGAAAGGAAAAGTGGAATAGCTCCATTTCCAGTTCCTAAGTCTACAATATTATTGATATTTTTAGTAATAGATGCAAATTCTGTGATAAGAAGTGAATCCAGAGAAAAAGCAAAGTGGTCAGTTCTCTGGATTATCTTCATATCTTTTTTTAAAAGATCTATAATAGTTTCAAATTCATTAATAATCATAATATGTTTTTCCCTCCCATTGCATTATATCAAATTTAATTCTAAATTAAAATTAGAATTTTAAGAAGAGAAAAAAAGAGCAGCTGAAATTAAACTTAAAGATAATTTACAGCCGCTTTTTATTAAGATTTTATATTTAATTTTAAGTTATACTATTCCTATCATCCCTAAAATTAAGGCTGCAGCCAGTGCAATTAGAGGAATAACACAAGTAACCATTCCAATATCGTTGTATGAATCTTTGTGAGTCATACCTGTAACTGCTAAGAGAGTTATAACAGCACCACAATGAGGAAGAGAATCTAATCCTCCAGAAGCAATTGTAGCTATTCTATGGAAAGCTTCAACACTTATTCCCTGAGATGCAGCAATAGCCATATATTGAGGACCAAGAGCTTCCAATGCTATTCCCATACCACCTGAGGAAGAGCCAGTTGCTCCTGCAAGAAGAGTTATAGCTAAGGCTTCTGAAATTAAAGGACTTGCGTCAATTCCAAGAAGTTTATCAGTGAGAACTTGGAATCCTGGCACAGATCTTACAACTCCACCAAAACCAACAGCAGCAGCAGTATTTAAGATTGCTATTACTGATCCATTTCCACCTTCATTTAATGCCTTTATGAAGAACTTAGATTTTTTTAAATTAAGTACAGCAACAACAATATTTCCACATAGGAGGGATAATATACTTGCTGGTGTTATAGCCATTCCAGCTTTTTTACTCAGTATATAAAGAACAAGAACAACTGTAACTAAAGGTACTAGTGAAAGATATTCATTTGGAAGATCCCCTTCTTCTTCTTTAATGCTGCTAGAAGGTTCAATAAAGTGTTCTCCAGCTTTCACTAGTTTTTCTTGCTTCCAGTAAAGATATAAATACCCACAAATAAGCATTATCAATCCAGCAACTATACCCATAATAGGAGCCGCATAAGGAGTAGTATTGAAATATCTTCCAGCAATTATATTATTTAATTGAGGACTTCCAGGAAAAGCTGTCATTGTAAAAGTAAACGCTCCAAGTGCAATAGCACCAGGTATAAGTTTTCTTGGCAAATCAGCTTCTCTGAATAGAGATATAGCAAGTGGGTATATAGCAAATACTACAACGAAAAGGCTTACACCACCATAAGTAAGGACAGCACAACTTACAACAACTCCAAGAAGAGCTCTTTTTGCTCCAACAAATTTTACAAGAAGATGCGCAACTGCACGAGCAGCTCCTGTAACATCCATCATCTTTCCAAAAACAGCTCCTAAAAAGAATAATGGAAACCATGATTTAGTAAATCCAGCTAAAGATCCCATATAATTTTCAGTATATGCCTCCAGCAAAACATGACCATTGAATCCAAATCCATATAAAGCTACAACTATAGCTGAAAGTGGTGCTACCCATATAATAGAATATCCCTTATATGAAAGAAAAACTAATAATAATAAACCTAAAAGTATACCCAGCATATATTTCCTCCCTAAATTTATTTTTTACCATGTTATTGAAATTATAAAGCAACAAATTAGAACAAAAATTATAATTAATATACAAAATGGTCTGATAGTTTTATGCTAAAATTATATTTCAATAAGCAGATAAAGTAAAATACTAGAATTTCATTAGTACTATGAAAAAAAATCATACAACGGTATAAAAAATGAAATTAAGGGATAAAATGAAATTATAAATCTATATTTTTTACAAATTCAATAAAAAGTTTTATAGCTTTGGATACATATTTATCTTTTCTCACAATAAGAGCTATGTTCCATGGAAATTCAGGATCTTTAATAGTCAAAAGTCTGATATTTTTAGAATGAAATTTACTGAGTATAGGTCTAGGAAGTATGCTTATTCCTTGATTAAGAGCCACCATTTCAGCAATAAAATCCCACTGTGAGCTGCTGCAGATGATATTTGGTTCAAAACCAGCTTTAGCACATAGAGCTTTTATTCTGTCGTGAAGCATATAAGTTTCATTTAAAATGATAAGAGGTTCATCTTTAATTTCTGAAAATGAAACTTCTTTTTTAGAAGCTAAAGGATGGTTTTTATGAACAACAACAACATTATCTGACATAAATACAGAAGTTATATTAAAATCTTGAGATGAAAATGGAAGAATAACCACTCCAATATCTATCTCTCCTTTCTCAACCTTATCTTTTACTGTATTAGCTCCAGCTTCAATAACACTTAGATTGATATTAGGGTACATACTTCTGAATTCTTGTATAGTAGAGGTAAAATAGATAGTGCTTATTACAGGAGGCACTCCAACTTTGATACTTCCTTTTTCTAAACTTATACTATCTTGAAGTTTAGTGAGCTGTTCATTTATAACTTTCAAAGCAATGGTACCATTCTCATAAAGAAGCTGTCCTTCTGGAGTCAACTTGAAAGTTTTGGATGTTCTGTCTATCAGTATGATATCTAATTCACTTTCAAAAGTTTTTATAGCCTTGCTTAAGGCTGACTGACAAATATATAATTTTTTAGAAGCATTTGTAAAACTTTCCTGTCTGGCTATTTCAACAAAGTAATTCAAAAGTTTTATATTAATAAGAATCCCCTCCTTTTCAGATAATTGAAATTTAGATTTTAATAGTTTTCTTTATACTTAGAGTATACACTCTTTAGTGACATAAAATTAAATACTTTTTTATCATATGCTGTATGAATTAAATTCATAAAAGAAAAAATGAATAATATATATAAGTTATCCGTAGCTCAAGTATTATAACATATTTTTATGAAATAGAAAATTCTCTCAAACTAAAGAAAAAATATTTATAAACGAGGATAGTAATTTATTTTTGGATACATCTATTGACTTTTCTATAAAGAATGCACTATAATCCTACTAACAAATTAGAATCATATTTAGTGTATGAAATGGCATGACTTAGTTCTAAAAAAGAATACAAAAATATTCTGATAGGTATTTTTGTAAAAATAAGGAGTGAGTTAAATGGCTGAGTTTATTAAAGCATCTCAAGCTGCCAGATTAATAAAAGATGATTCATTTTTACTGGTATGTGGTTTTGTGGGAATAGGAAGTCCAGAGGAGATATTCATTGAGATGGAAAAGTCTTTTTTGGAAAAGGGAACACCAAAGAATCTTGATCTTATGTTTGCTGCTGGATTTGGTGATGGGAAAACAAAAGGTCTTAATCACTTTGCACATAAAGGAATGATAAAAAAAGCTATAGGAGGACATTGGGGATTAGCTCCAGGTCTGGCACAACTGGTAAATAACAATGATATGCAGGGATATAACCTCCCACAAGGAGTAATTGCTCAAATGTTTAGAGATATGGCAGCTGGAAAACCAGGTACTATTTCTCATGTTGGATTAGGAACATTTGTGGATCCAGAAATCCAAGGTGGAAAGCTTAATAGTATTACAATAGAAGATATTGTTGAAAAATTAACATTGAATGGAAGAGAAGTGTTATTTTTTCATGGACAAAAACCAAATTTTGGTATTTTAAAAGGAACTTCATCTGATGAGGATGGAAATATTTCATTTGAGGAAGAACCATTAACCCTGGAAACATTATCAATAGCAATGGCTGTAAAGAATGCTGGTGGAAAGATAATTGTTCAAGTTAAGAAAAAAGTAGAAAATGGAGTAATTCAACCCAAAAATGTAAAAATACCTGGAATATTGGTAGATTATGTAGTGATTGCTGAAAATCTAGAAAATCATAAACAAACATTGGCTGAAGATTTTAATCTTGAATATGTGACTAGAGTTATATCTGATAAAGCACCAAAAATAGAATCAGTAGTATTAGATGAAAGAAAAGTAGTATCAAGAAGATGTGCAATGCTTCTTTCAAGAGAAAAGAAAATAATAAATTATGGAATAGGGATGCCAGAAGTAATAGCTGCTGTACTAAATGAAGAAGGACAAGAAGAATATTTTACTCCAACAGTTGAACCAGGAGCTATAGGAGGTACTCCAGCAGGAGGACTTAATTTTGGAGCATCTGTAAATCCTGTATGTATAATAGATCAACCATATCAATTTGATTTTTATGATGGTGGTGGATTAGACATGGCATTTTTAGGTCTTGCTCAATGTGATGGAGATGGAAATATAAATGTGTCGAAATTTGGTCCTAAAATAGCAGGATGTGGAGGCTTTATAAATATAACACAAAATGCTAAAGAAGTAGTATTCTGTGGAACATTTACTGCTGGAGGATTAAAACTTGATATAGCTGATGGAAAACTAAAAATACTTCAAGAAGGAAAAATTAAAAAATTTGTAAAAGATGTTGAACAGATTACATTTAGTGGAAAATTAGCAAAGGAAAATAAAAAGAAAGTAAAGTATGTGACAGAAAGGGCAGTTTTTGAACTAAAACCTGAAGGATTAACATTAATAGAGATAGCTCCAGGAATAGACATAGAAAGAGATATATTAGGGCAAATGGAATTTAAGCCATTGATTTCAAATGAATTGAAAACTATGGATGCAAAAATATTCAAAGCGGAAAAAATGGGACTAGTATTATAATTTTAGATACTACTTTTATCTTAATAATTTTGATAAGTGAGAGACCATTGTTCATAAAAAAATATCTGATGATTGAATTCTTTAAATATAAAATTTTAGTTCAAAAATAAAAAAGAAGAATTTTTTATAATTTGATTATTTTTTAATAAATATAACGCAAAAAATGAACAAAAAAATAGAAAGTCTTCCCTAGCCCTTGACTTTGAGCTAAAATATTGGTATAACTTATAATAGAGTACAATTGACAGGTTGTGTGTATGTAAAAAAAGCATTAGATACATATAAAACAAAATAGTACAATTTCAGAACAAGGCTAAACTGAAAATATTTGGTTAAATTTTTTTTGAAAAAGTGCTATAATAAAATATATTTATATCTATATAATTATATTTATATCTACTGTTTTTTTATTAATCAAAGAAATTTATGAATGATGGATTGGAGGGGATATGAATTTCGGAGATTTGAAAATAGGTATGAAAGCTCAGGTTACAAAAACAATTACAGAGGCTGATGTTATTCTTTATGCAGGTATTACACTGGATATAAATCCAGCGCACTTAAATGAAGAACATGCAAAAAAAACTATTTTCAAACACAGGATAGCACATGGAATGCTAACTGCAGGTTTAGTATCTGCTGTATTAGGAACAAAACTCCCAGGTGAGGGGAGTATTTACATGGGGCAAGAACTAATGTTCACAGCACCAGTTTATTTTGGAGATACAATCACAGCAACTGCTGAGATTATAGAATTAATTCCAGAAAAAAACAGAGTAATATTATCAACAACATGTACAAATCAAGACGGTAAAGAAGTATTAAAAGGTCAAGCAAAAATAATGAAAAAATAGTTAGATAACAAAGACTAGTAGGAGGATTAAGATAATGGAATTTAATATACCTAAGACACATGAACTTTTCAGACAAATGATAAGAGAATTTGCTGAAAAAGAGGTAAAACCTTTAGCTGCTGAAGTAGATGAAGAAGAAAGATTCCCAGTTGAAACAGTTAAAAAAATGGCTGAAATTGGATTAATGGGAATTCCTATTCCAAAACAATATGGTGGAGCAGGTGGAGATAATGTAATGTATGCAATGGCAGTAGAAGAACTTTCAAGAGTTTGTGGAACTACTGGAGTTATTGTATCTGCACATACTTCACTAGGAACTTGGCCAATATTACACTTTGGTACTGAAGAACAAAAACAAAAATATATTCCAAAACTAGCAAGCGGAGAATGGTTAGGAGCTTTTGGATTAACTGAACCAAATGCTGGAACAGATGCTGCTGGACAACAAACTACTGCAGTTTTAGATGAAGCTACAAATGAATGGGTTATTAATGGTTCTAAAATATTCATAACAAATGCTGGATATGCTGATGTATATGTAATATTTGGAATGACAGATAGATCAAAAGGATTAAAAGGAATTTCAGCTTTCATATTAGAAACAGGAACTCCAGGATTCTCTATAGGTAAAAAAGAAAAGAAACTTGGAATCAAAGGTTCATCAACTTGTGAATTGATATTTGAAAATGTAAGAATACCTAAATCAAACCTACTAGGAGAAGTTGGAAAAGGATTTAAAATTGCTATGATGACTCTTGATGGAGGAAGAATAGGAATTGCTTCTCAAGCATTAGGAATTGCTCAAGGTGCTTTAGATGAAACTGTTGGATATGTAAAAGAAAGAAAACAATTTGGAAGAGCTATTGCAAAATTCCAAAATACTCAATTCCAATTAGCTGATTTAGAAGTTAAGATAGAAGCTTCAAGACTTCTAGTTTATAAAGCAGCATGGAGAGAAAGCAACAATTTACCATATACAGTAGATGCAGCTAGAGCTAAACTATTTGCAGCTGAAACAGCTATGGAAGTTACAACTAAAGCAGTTCAGTTACATGGTGGATATGGATACACTAGAGAATATCCAGTAGAAAGAATGATGAGAGATGCTAAAATCACTGAGATCTATGAAGGAACTTCAGAAGTTCAAAGAATGGTAATAGCAGGAAATCTTTTAAAATAATTAACCAATAGAGAAAAAAGTATATGAATTAATATATGGAGGATGGAAGATGAAAATAGTAGTTTGTATAAAACAAGTTCCAGACACAACTGAGATCAAATTGGATCCAGTAAAAGGGACACTAATCAGAGATGGAGTTCCTAGTATCATGAACCCAGATGATAAAGGTGGATTGGAAGAGGCTTTAAAACTTAAAGATAAATATGGAGCTCATGTAACAGTTATCACAATGGGACCTCCTCAAGCAGAAGCTATCCTAAGAGAAGCATATGCAATGGGTGTAGATAGAGCTATTCTTTTAACAGATAGAAAATTTGGAGGAGCAGATACTCTAGCTACTTCTAATACTATTGCAGCTGCTTTAAGAAATATTGAAGCTGACCTGATAATTGCTGGAAGACAAGCTATTGATGGAGATACTGCACAAGTTGGACCACAAATAGCAGAGCACTTAGGGTTACCTCAAGTATCTTATGTAAAAGATATGCAATATAACACAGAAGACAATTCATTAACAATTAAAAGAGTTGTGGAAGATGGATATTACTTAGTAAATGTTCAATTACCTGCTCTAGTTACTGTATTATCAGAAGCTAACCAACCTAGATACATGAGAGTTGGAGGAATTGTTGAAGCTTTTGATAAACCAGTTGAGACTTGGACTTTTGATAATATAACAATAGATCCAGCAATTATTGGATTGAATGGATCACCTACTAAAGTTAAAAAATCATTTACTAAAGGAGCTAAACAAGCTGGTAAAGTATTTGAATTAGATACAAAAGAAGCAGTAAATTTAATTGTTGAAAAATTAAAAGAAAAATTTGTTATTTAACAAATGAACCTTAGGAAAAGGAGATAGGATAATGAATTTAAGTGATTATAAAGGAATATTAGTATTTGCAGAACAAAGAGATGGGGTAATTCAAACTGTTGGTTTGGAATTAATTGGAAAAGCTAAAGAATTAGCTGGAGTACTAAATGTGCCAGTAACAGCTGCTTTAATTGGATATAATGTTGCTGGATTAGCAAAAACTCTAGTTGAATATGGAGCTGACAAGGTTGTAGTTGTAGATCAAGCTAGATTAGAAGTTTATGATACTGAAGCTTATACTCAAGTATTTAAAGCTATAATAGACGCTAAAAAACCTGAAATAGTTCTATTTGGAGCTACTACTTTAGGAAGAGATTTAGCACCAAGAGTATCTTCAAGAATGGCTACTGGGCTTACAGCTGACTGTACAAAACTTGAAATTTCTGAAGAAACTAAAGGATTAGAAATGACAAGACCAGCATTTGGAGGAAATTTAATGGCAACTATTGTTTGTCCTGATCATAGACCTCAAATGTCTACAGTTAGACCAGGAGTAATGCAAAAAGCTCCAAGAGTAGAAGGAAGAGAAGGAGAAATAGAAAACTTCTCTGTATCTTTAGACACTTCTAAAATGAAAGTTAAAGTTGTTCAAATAGTTAAAGAAACTGCTAATAAAATAGATATTTCTGAAGCTAAAATACTTGTATCTGGAGGAAGAGGAATTGGTTCAGCTGATAACTTTGCCGCATTAGAAGCTATAGCAAAAGAAATCGGAGCAACTGTATCTGCTTCAAGAGCAGCAGTTGATGCCGGATACATTGAGCATGACAGACAAGTTGGACAAACTGGTAAAACAGTTAGACCTGACATATATTTTGCATGTGGAATTTCTGGAGCAATTCAACACGTTGCAGGAATGGAAGAGTCTGAGTATATAGTAGCTATCAACAAAGATAAAGATGCACCTATATTTAATGTGGCAGATTTAGGAATTGTTGGAGATGCTAACAAAATAGCTCCATTATTAGCTGAAGAATTGAAAAAAGCTAAAGATGCTAAATAAAATAAATAAATAAAATCTAAAGAGATTTATGGGGAACTGGTCGATAAAAGAGTTGACCAGTTTCTTTATTTATAATATAATAATCTGACAAGGAGACTAATGTAAGACAAGCGCCAGAACTTTTAATAAAAGTTGACGAGGACTGAGATAATCGAAATTTCGGCGGGTTTCTCAGAGGTGGTTACAACCGTTACTAACAAAGCTATAGGGTAACCTATAGAACAAAGAGGTAACTGTAACAAGTCTCCTATGGACATTTAAAATTAAATAGGAGGTTGCATATGTGTGGAATTATCGGATATGTAGGAAATGATGAAAAGGCAGTAGAAGTAATACTTGATGGATTGAGCAAACTTGAATACAGAGGATATGACTCTGCTGGACTTGCAATTATTGAAAAAGGGCATCTTTTTGTAGAAAAAAAGAGTGGAAAATTAGATAATTTGAAAAATTCGTTAAAAGATGCAGGACATTATTCAAATGTAGGAATAGGTCATACTAGATGGGCAACTCATGGAGTACCGACAGATGTTAATTCACATCCTCACTGCAGTTATGATAAAAAAGTAGCAGTAGTTCATAATGGGATAATAGAAAATTATGCTGTATTGAAAGATGAACTTATAGAAAAAGGATATATTTTTTCTTCAGATACTGACAGTGAAGTGGCAGCACAACTTTTTTCTTATCTTTATACTGGAGATTTATTAGAAACGATAATGAAAGTAAGAGATAAAATAAGAGGAAGTTATGCTCTAGGTATAATTCATGAAGAACAGCCAGATAAAATTATTTGTACTAGAAAAGAAAGTCCTTTAATTATAGGCTTAGGAAAGGATAAGAATTTTATAGCATCAGATGTTCCAGCTATTCTAAAATATACAAGAGATGTTATTTTTTTAGAAAATGATGAAATAGCTGTTATTGAAGAAGGAAAAGTAACTATTTTTGATAAGGAAGGAAAACCTATAACAAAAGAAATTACTAAAATTGAATGGGATATGGAACAAGCAAGTAAAAATGGATATCCTCATTTCATGTTAAAAGAAATAGAAGAGCAACCTGCTGTTGTAGAAAGAACTTTGGAAGTCTATATAAAACCAGATGGAAAAGTAGATTTTGGTAAGGCATTTGAAAAAATTGATTTTGAAAAAATTAAAGAAATAGATATAATTGCATGTGGAACTGCTTATCATGCTGGGCTGCAAGCAGCATATTTCTTTAAAAAAATGGCAAAAATAAAAACAAATGTGGATATTGCTTCTGAGTTCAGATATAGCGATCCTTTCTTAAATGAAGATAACCTTGTTATATTTATAAGTCAATCTGGAGAAACTTTGGATACTCTTATGGCTCTAAAATTAGCTAGAAGCAAGGGAGCTAAAACTCTTGCAATAACAAATGTTGTTGGATCAACTATATCAAGAGAAGCTGATGTAGTCTTATATACTGTTGCTGGACCTGAAATATCAGTTGCATCAACAAAAGCTTATACAACACAAGTAGTTACTTTTTATTTACTTGCACTTTATGTGGCTTTTAAATGTAATAGAGTATCTTTGGAAGAGTATGAAAATTATTTAGACAAAATTTATAGTTTAAGTGAAAAAATAGGAAAAATGTTTTTTAATAAAGAAAAAATAGAAAAGATAGCTCATGAAATAAAAGATAGAAAAAATGGTTTTTATATTGGAAGAGGAATAGATGAAAAGATAACAAGAGAAGGATCTCTGAAAATGAAAGAGATAACTTATATTCACACTGAAGCTTTTCCAGCTGGAGAGTTAAAACATGGACCAATAGCTCTTATTGAAGAAGGAACTATGATAGTGGTGGTATCGACACAAAAAGATATGGTTGAAAAAGTAGCTTCTAATATAAAAGAATTAAAGGCAAGAGGAGCTTTTGTTATATCTATTACAAAAGCAAATTACAAAGAAATAATAGATGTATCTGACAGAGTGATACTTATAGATGAGATAGATGATATGGTAGCACCATTGTTATCTATGATTCCATTACAGCTGTTATCGTATTATACAGCAGTAGCAAAAGGTTTAGACGTTGATAAACCAAGAAACCTTGCAAAATCTGTTACTGTTGAATAAAAAATATATTAAACAGAGGTGAATTTTTTGAGCAACATAAGAGAAAGAATCATTAAACTGAGAAAATTGATGAAAGAAAAAGGAATAGATATGTATGTTATTCCATCTTCAGATTACCATCAAAGTGAATATGTGGGAGAATATTTTAAATCAAGAGAATTTATATCAGGTTTTACAGGATCTGCTGGAATAGTAGTGGTGACAGAAGATGAAGCAGGTCTTTGGACAGATGGAAGATATTTTATCCAAGCCGAAAAACAACTTGAAGGAAGTTCAATAACTCTTTTTAAGATAGGAGAAGAAAATGTTCCAACATTTATTGAATATATAGGAAAAAATTTAAAAAATAATCAATGTTTGGGATTTGATGGAAAAGTATTATCAGTAAAAAATGTATTTGATATAAAAAATGGATTTGGAAAGAAAAAAATAAAAATAGAAGATAGATATGATTTAGTAAATGAAATATGGAATGACAGACCAGTTCTTCCTAAATCAGATGTATTTATACTTGATGAGAAATATTGTGGAGAAAGCTTTGAAAGTAAAATTAAAAGAATAAGAGAGAAAATGTCAAATTTAAATGCAAATAAGCATATATTAACCTCTCTTGATGATATTGCATGGATTTATAATATGAGAGGAAGAGATATAAAAAATAATCCTGTTTCTTTATCATACGCAATGATTTCTACTGAAGAAGCTATATTGTATATAGATAAAAATAAAATAACAGAAGAAGTTAAGGAATATTTCGTTAATAAAAATATCAAATTAAAAGACTATTTTTCTATATATGAAGAGGTAAAAAATATATCAGAAAAGGATATTGTACTTTTAGATACAAATAAAGTAAATTATCTTATTTATAATAATATTCCAATAGGAACTGAAATAATAGATAAACCAAATCCAAGTACTCTTATGAAAGCTTGTAAAAATGATATAGAATTAGAAAATCTTAAAAATGCTCATATAAAAGATGGAGTTGCTGTTACAAAATTTATGCACTGGCTTAAAAAAAATATTAAAAATCAGGAAATAACTGAGATAAGTGCAGCTGAAAAATTAGAATCTTTTAGAAAAGAATGGAAAGATTATTTAGAACCAAGTTTTAATACTATTTCAGCATATGAAGCAAATGCAGCTATGATGCACTATAGTGCTAGTAAAGATTCAAACAGTAAACTTGCACCCAAAAATCTTCTTTTAGTGGATTCTGGAGGACAGTATATAGATGGAACTACAGATATAACTAGAACTTTTGTGTTAGGGGAATGCAGTGATGAAATAAAAGAACATTTCACTTTGGTATTAAAAGGAATGTTATCACTTTCAAAAATTAAATTTCTTCATGGAGTTACAGGAACAAACTTAGATATATTAGCTAGAAAACCAGTATGGTCAAGAGGAATAGATTATAAATGCGGAACAGGTCATGGAGTTGGATTTCTTTTGAATGTACATGAAGGCCCACATAGTATAAGATGGCAATATAATCCACAAGTATTAGAAGCAGGAATGACTGTAACAAATGAACCAGGAGTGTATATTCAAGGTTCTCATGGAATCAGACTTGAAAATGAATTAATAGTGAGAAATGCTGAAAAAACAGATTTTGGACAATTTATGGTATTTGAAACTATGACTTATGCACCATTAGATTTAGATGGAGTAGTTTCAGAACTTTTAAATGAAGAAGAAAAAGACTTTTTAAATAATTACCATCAAGTAGTATTTGAAAAAATTTCTCCATTTCTAAATGAAGAGGAGAGAGATTGGTTAAAGAAATATACTAGAAAAATATAAAAGTTATTGAAGATGTTTAAGAGAATATAAATTCTTTTAAGCATCTTTTTTTGTAAATAGAATGTTTGTGTAAATAAAAATTTTTTGGTAAAAATAATTATATTTTATAAAAAATATTGAGAAAAGCCTTTAATTTTAGCGGTTTTTTGACAGAGATAAAAAATATTTGAAAAAAATTAAAAAAAGTTATTGACGGAAAGTATTAATTATGGTATTATAATCCTTGTCCACGAGAAAAGGGGACAGAAAAGAAAAGCAATAAAAAAGGACATTAACAACAGAATAGAGAGAGATGAAAAAATCAACAAACAATAAATAGGTGTAAACAATCAGTTTAATAACTGAGTAAATAGATTGAACGAAGAGTTTGATCCTGGCTCAGGATGAACGCTGACAGAATGCTTAACACATGCAAGTCTACTTGATCCTTCGGGTGAAGGTGGCGGACGGGTGAGTAACGCGTAAAGAACTTGCCTTACAGACTGGGACAACATTTGGAAACGAATGCTAATACCGGATATTATGACTGGGTTGCATGATCTGGTTATGAAAGCTATATGCGCTGTGAGAGAGCTTTGCGTCCCATTAGTTAGTTGGTGAGGTAACGGCTCACCAAGACGATGATGGGTAGCCGGCCTGAGAGGGTGAACGGCCACAAGGGGACTGAGACACGGCCCTTACTCCTACGGGAGGCAGCAGTGGGGAATATTGGACAATGGACCAAAAGTCTGATCCAGCAATTCTGTGTGCACGAAGAAGTTTTTCGGAATGTAAAGTGCTTTCAGTTGGGAAGAAGTCAGTGACGGTACCAACAGAAGAAGCGACGGCTAAATACGTGCCAGCAGCCGCGGTAATACGTATGTCGCAAGCGTTATCCGGATTTATTGGGCGTAAAGCGCGTCTAGGCGGTTTAGTAAGTCTGATGTGAAAATGCGGGGCTCAACCCCGTATTGCGTTGGAAACTGCTAAACTAGAGTACTGGAGAGGTAGGCGGAACTACAAGTGTAGAGGTGAAATTCGTAGATATTTGTAGGAATGCCGATGGGGAAGCCAGCCTACTGGACAGATACTGACGCTAAAGCGCGAAAGCGTGGGTAGCAAACAGGATTAGATACCCTGGTAGTCCACGCCGTAAACGATGATTACTAGGTGTTGGGGGTCGAACCTCAGCGCCCAAGCTAACGCGATAAGTAATCCGCCTGGGGAGTACGTACGCAAGTATGAAACTCAAAGGAATTGACGGGGACCCGCACAAGCGGTGGAGCATGTGGTTTAATTCGACGCAACGCGAGGAACCTTACCAGCGTTTGACATCCCAAGAAGTTAACAGAGATGTTTTCGTGCCTCTTCGGAGGAACTTGGTGACAGGTGGTGCATGGCTGTCGTCAGCTCGTGTCGTGAGATGTTGGGTTAAGTCCCGCAACGAGCGCAACCCCTTTCGTATGTTACCATCATTAAGTTGGGGACTCATGCGAGACTGCCTGCGATGAGCAGGAGGAAGGTGGGGATGACGTCAAGTCATCATGCCCCTTATACGCTGGGCTACACACGTGCTACAATGGGTAGTACAGAGAGCTGCAAACCTGCGAGGGTAAGCTAATCTCATAAAACTATTCTTAGTTCGGATTGTACTCTGCAACTCGAGTACATGAAGTTGGAATCGCTAGTAATCGCAAATCAGCTATGTTGCGGTGAATACGTTCTCGGGTCTTGTACACACCGCCCGTCACACCACGAGAGTTGGTTGCACCTGAAGTAACAGGCCTAACCGTAAGGAGGGATGTTCCGAGGGTGTGATTAGCGATTGGGGTGAAGTCGTAACAAGGTATCCGTACGGGAACGTGCGGATGGATCACCTCCTTTCTAAGGAGATCATTTCTCTTTCTCTATTCTATTGATAATGTTCTTACAGCGTATAAGCGCTGGATAACTTATCAAATGGACATTGGAAACTATATAGTAGATAAATACAATTTTAACTCTTGTTTATATAAACAGAGTTAGCTGTCAATCAAATTAAACAAAAACAAAATAGGTTAAAATAATTAAGGGCACACAGGGAATGCCTAGGTAGTAAGAGCCGATGAAGGACGTGGTAAGCTGCGATAAGCTTGGGTTAGCTGCAAACGAGCGCCAACCCCAAGATTTCCGAATGGAGCAATCTGCTAAGATGGAGTCTTAGCACGAAAGAGGGTACCGAGTGAACTGAAACATCTAAGTAACTCGAGGAAAAGAAAGTAAAAACGATTCCCCAAGTAGCGGCGAGCGAACGGGGATGAGCCTAAACCATATAAGTGTCAAGGATACAGCCGTTGCTTATATGGGGTTGTGGGAAGAACGTTTGAAGAACTGTAAGATATTCAACATATCTAATGACCGAACTGGAACCAGTTGGAAAGCTGGATCGTAGAAGGTGATAATCCTGTACAGGTAAACTCATTAGAATGTATGTTCTCTCCCAAGTAACATGGAACACGAGGAATTCTGTGTGAATCTGCGAGGACCATATCTCGTAAGGCTAAATACTCTTACTAACCGATAGCGTATAGTACCGTGAGGGAAAGGTGAAAAGAACCCCGGGAGGGGAGTGAAATAGAACCTGAAACTGTGTGCTTACAAGCGGTCAGAGCTCTTCGGAGTGATGGCGTGCCTTTTGGAGAATGATCCTGCGAGTTACGTTCAGTGGCGAGGTTAAGTATAACGGAGCCGAAGGGAAACCGAGTCTGAACAGGGCGACATAGTCGCTGGGCGTAGACGCGAAACCTGGTGATCTAAGCCTGTCCAGGGTGAAGCTGTGGTAAGACACAGTGGAGGCCCGAACTCACCGCCGTTGAAAAGTTGGGAGATGAGGTAGGTTTAGGGGTGAAAAGCCAATCGAACTAGGAGATAGCTCGTTCTCTCCGAAATGCATTTAGGTGCAGCCTTGAGTGTTTAATTATGGGGGTAGAGCACTGAATGAACTAGGGGCATATTGCTTACTGAATTCAATCAAACTCCGAATACCATAATTCAAAGCTCAGGAGTGAGACTATGGGAATTAACTTCCATTGTCAAAAGGGAAACAACCCAGACCACCAGCTAAGGTCCCTAATTATAACTAAGTGGGAAAGGAGGTGGAGATTCACAAACAACCAGGAGGTTGGCTTAGAAGCAGCCATACCTTTAAAGAGTGCGTAATAGCTCACTGGTCGAGAGTCTCTGCGCCGACAATGTAACGGGGCTAAGTTATAAACCGAAGCTGTGGAATTGCGCAAGCAATTGGTAGGAGAGCGTTCTGTAGGCCGTTGAAGGAGGAGCGTAAGCGACTCTGGAGGTATCAGAAGTGAGAATGCAGGAATAAGTAGCGAGAAAGGGGGCGAGAATCCCCCTCGCCGGAAGACCAAGGTTTTCAGGGTAAAGCTTGTCTTCCCTGAGTAAGCCGGGACCTAAGCCGAGGCTAAAATGCGTAGGCGAATGGAAAACAGATTAATATTTCTGTGCCAGTTATATTTTGTGAAGGAGGGACGCAGAAGGGTATGTGCGCGGGAGAACGGAAGTTCCCGTAGAAGCATGTAGAGTGGTCTAGCAGGAAAATCCGCTAGACTAGACTTGAGGTGTGATATATAGTCGTAAGATGAATGCACAAATCCCACGCTGCCGAGAAAAGCTTCTAACGTTAAGGTATAACTGCCCGTACCCGAAACCGACACAGGTGGTCAGGATGAGAAATCTAAGGCGGACAGGCTAACTCTCGTTAAGGAACTCTGCAAAATTGCCCCGTAACTTTGGGAGAAGGGGTGCCCCTGAATGTTAATATTCAAGCAATATGAAGCATTTGGGGGTCGCAGTGAAGAGGCTCAAGCAACTGTTTAACAAAAACACAGGTCTATGCTAAGCTGTAAGGCGATGTATATGGGCTGACACCTGCCCAGTGCCGGAAGGTTAAGAGGAGGAGTGAGAGCTCCGAATTGAAGCCCCGGTGAACGGCGGCCGTAACTATAACGGTCCTAAGGTAGCGAAATTCCTTGTCGGGTAAGTTCCGACCTGCACGAATGGTGTAATGATTTGAGCGCTGTCTTGACGGGAGGCCTGGTGAAATTGTACTACCGGTGAAGATACCGGTTACCTACAGTAGGACGGAAAGACCCCATGGAGCTTTACTGTAGCTTGGTATTGGGTTTTGGCATTGCATGTATAGGATAGTTGGGAAACTATGAAGGTATGGCGCTAGCTGTATCGGAGTTGTCGGTGGAATACCAACCATTCAATGTTGAAATTCTAATCTGTGGTTTGCAGCCACGGAAACAGTGCTAGGTGGGCAGTTTGACTGGGGCGGTCGCCTCCGAAAGAGTAACGGAGGCGTTCAAAGGTTCTCTCAGGTTGGATGGAAATCAACCGCAGAGTGCAATGGCATAAGAGAGCTTAACTGCGAGACTGACGGGTCGAGCAGGTGCGAAAGCAGGACATAGTGATCCGGCGATTCCGAATGGAAGGGTCGTCGCTCAACGGATAAAAGCTACCCTGGGGATAACAGGCTGATTTTGCCCGAGAGTCCATATCGACGGCAAAGTTTGGCACCTCGATGTCGGCTCATCGCATCCTGGGGCTGGAGAAGGTCCCAAGGGTTGGGCTGTTCGCCCATTAAAGCGGTACGTGAGCTGGGTTCAGAACGTCGTGAGACAGTTCGGTCCCTATCCACTGTAGGCGTTAGAATATTGAGAAGATCTGTCCTTAGTACGAGAGGACCGGGATGGACAAACCTCTGATGTACCAGTTGTCACGCCAGTGGCACAGCTGGGTAGTCACGTTTGGAACGGATAACCGCTGAAAGCATCTAAGCGGGAAACCAGCTTCAAGATAAGTATTCTTTAAGACTCCTTCGAGACTAGAAGGTTGATAGGTTGGGGGTGTAAGAGCTGCGAGGCTTTTAGCTGACCAATACTAATAAGTCAAAGTTTTAACCTAAAGATTGAAAAGCGCGAAAGCGTATGCTACTATATAGTTTCAAGTGTCTATTAGAAATGATAAACACACAGCTTGGTAAGAATAGCTGCGGGGGTACACCTGGTCCCATTCCGAACCCAGAAGTTAAGCCCGTAAACGCTGAAAGTACTTGGAGGGAAGCCTCCCGGGAGGATAGGAACTTGCCAAGCTTTTTTTATTTTTTGAAACAAAGCAAAAATATTTTCTAATTATTACTGCCTTGTATTCTATTTTTTAAAACTTAATTTGAAAAAATTACTTTTTTATCAAAAAATTATAAATATAACTGCTGTAATTATTTTGAACTCTAGTGAAGTTATGATATAATATAACGAAAGGAAGTGATAGGGATGCCATATCTTATAGATTTACATATACATACTAATGCAAATCCACATGCATACAGTACATTAGAAGAAGATATAAATTCTGCTCTAAAAAAAGGAATGAAAGTTATTGCAATAACTAATCATGGACCAGCGTTACAAGACTCTCCTCATTGGTGGAGTTTGGTAAATATGAAAGTGATTCCTAAAGAGGTAGAAGGAATGAGAATACTCAAAGGAGTAGAAACTAATTTAGTGGATGATTGTGGAAACTTTGATATAAATCAAAGAGTGTATGATGTAATGGATATAATTCTTTGTGGTCTTCATCCAGTAGAAGCATATGGAGAAGTAGGAAATAAAGAAAAAAATACTAGAGCAGTACTCAATATCATGAGAAAACAAAAAATAGATATAATGGTTCATTTAGGAAATCCACAATTTCCCATTGATTATGAAGCAGTTGTAAGAGAGGCTAAAGAATTAAGTATAGCAATAGAGCTTAATAATTCATCTCTAGTTTCTTCAAGATTAGGGTCAGAACCTAATTGTCAAAAAATATTGGAATTGTGTAAACAATATGGCTGTATGGTTTCATTAGGAACAGATTCACATATTTCATATGATATAGGGAATTTTGAGCAAGCTGAAAGGCTATTAAAAAACACTGACTTTCCTGAAAAGTATATAATAAACTCATCAATAGAAAACCTTGAGAACTTCCTTAGATTAAGGAAAAATCTAAGGGTAAAAGGTATTTAAAAAAACACCTGTTATATAATACTTTACTAATAATATTACATATGTTATAATTTAAAATAATTATTTATATATTAGGAGGTAAAGTTAATGTTAGCAATAGGTGATTTAAAAATAAACATCCCAATTATCCAAGGTGGAATGGCAATCAGAGCATCAATGGCAAAGCTAGCTGCTGCTGTTGCAAATGAAGGTGGAATAGGAGTAATAGCTGGAACAGCATTATCAATAGATGAACTAAAAAAAGAAATTAAAAGAGCTAAAGATATGATTGTAAATAAAGGTGGAGCATTAGGTGTAAATATCATGTATGCTACTACTGATTTTATGGATCTTGTGCATGCATCTATTGAAGCAGGAATTGATGTTATTATATTTGGTGCTGGATTCTCAAGAGATATATTTGAAGTGGCTAAAGGAACTGGGGTTAAAATAATACCAGTTGTATCATCTCTTAAATTAGCTAAAATTTCTCAAAAATTAGGAGCAGATGCTATTGTTGTTGAAGGTGGAAACGCTGGAGGACACTTAGGAACTGAAAAAGATTCATGGGATATAGTTGGAGAGATTGCTGAAAACGTATCTATACCTGTTTTTGGTGCGGGAGGAGTAATAACTCCTGAAGATGCAGAAAGAATGCTTGCATTAGGTGCTGATGGAGTTCAAATGGGAAGTAGATTTATAGCTGCTGAAGAATGTGAAGTAGATGATTTCTTCAAGCAAATGTATATAAATTGTAAAGAGGGAGATGTAGTTGAAATGATGAGTTCTGCTGGACTGCCAGCTAATGCTATTATTTCTCCTTATGTAAAAAAAGTTTTAAATGAAACTACAGAACCACCAAAGCATTGTGATAGATGTTTAAAGAAATGTACATATAAATTTTGTGTAAATGAAAGACTAGTAAAAGCACATGATGGTAATTATGAGGAAGGAATATTTTTTGCTGGAAGAGATGCATGGAAAATAAATGAAATCCTTTCAGTTAAAGAAATTTTTGATAGATTTAAAAAAGTATTCAAGGAATAATTTATATTTTAGGAGGATTTATGAGTAATAACAAGATCTGTAAACTACTTGGAATAAAATATCCAATCATACAAGGAGCAATGGCATGGATCGCTAATGGAAATCTTGCTGGGCATGTTTCTAAAGAGGGAGGTCTAGGAATTATTGCTGGTGGTGGAATGCCTTGTGATATTTTGAGACAAGAAATCAGAAAAGCTAAAGCTATAACTTCTAATCCATTTGGAGTAAATTTAATGCTTATGATGGCAGATGTAGAAGAACAAATCAACATCTGTATAGAAGAAAAAGTCCAAGTAGTGACAACAGGAGCAGGGAATCCAGGGCCTTATATGGAAAAATTAAAGGCAGCAGGAATAAAGGTTTTACCAGTAGTAGCTTCAGTAGCGCTAGCAAAGAGGATGGAAAGAATTGGAGCAGATGCTGTAATAGCTGAAGGTATGGAAGGTGGAGGACACATAGGAAGCATAACAACTATGGCTCTTGTACCTCAAGTAGTAGAAAAAGTTGAGATTCCTGTAATAGCAGCAGGAGGGATAGCAGGAGGAAAACAATTTTTAGCAGCTCTTTCATTAGGAGCTTGTGGTATACAAGTAGGAACTAAATTTTTAGTAGCTGAAGAGTGTACAGTACATGAAAATTATAAGCAGGCTATATTAAAAGCTAAAGATAGATCAACTGTATCAACTGGAAACTATACTGGGCATCCTGTAAGAGTTATTGAAAATAAATTTGCTAAATTAATATTAGAAAAAGAAAAAGAGGGAGTTCCTAAAGAAGAGATTGAACAAATGGGAACAGGTAGATTAAGACTTGCTGTTGTTGATGGAGATGTTGACAATGGAAGTGTGATGGCAGGACAAGTTGCAGCCATGGTAAATGAGAAAACTACTGTAAAAGAAATTCTTGAAAGTATGATGAAAGGTCTGGAAGAAGCAAAAGAAGACCTAGATAAAAGAATGTCAAGTTGGAAATAATAGATTTAATAAAAACAGACTTAAAATTTTATTTAAGTCTGTTTTTATTATAAAGTAATTTTTTTGATTAATTCAATAAAAGCAGACATAGTTTTTGAAATATATTTATCTTTATGATAAACAATATAATTATTATTTTTTAATTTTAAATCTTTAATAAAAAGCTTTTTTAGTTCATTTTTTTCTAATTCACTTGTAATTAATATATCTGGAAGAACAGTTATTCCAAGATTATTTTTAACTCCCTGTATCAATGCCTGAGAGTTAACACTTGTCCATGAAGGAACAACAAAGATATCTTTTCTGGCTAAAGTATTATCAAGACAATCTCTTATAGCACTTCCTTTTTCTCTTAGTAGAAGGTTTTCTCTTAAAAACTCTTCAATAGAGATAGACTTTTTTTTAGAAAAAGGATGATTAACAGAGCAAATTACACTTATTTCATACGAAGAAAAAAGTGTTTTGACAAGATTTTCATTTTGAATTCCTCCTTCAATTAGAGCAATATCTATCTTGTTGTCTAAAAGCATTTTTTCTATTACAGCAGCACTGTCAATTTCTATTTTCAATGGAGTTTCAGTATAAATTTCTTTGAATTTCTTTACAATAGTTGGAAGCCAAAAATTACCTATTGTTATACATGAACCAATATGTATAGGAATATCTTTTTCAGAACTATAAAAATTATTTTCTAAATCATTATATAATTCCAAGATTCTTAGAGTTTTACTAAGAAAAATTTTTCCTATTTCAGTTAAATATATTTTTTTTGATATACGATCAAAAAGAATATGTCCTATTTCTTCTTCTAAATCATTTATTGCATGAGATACAGCAGGTTGTGTCATGTATAATTTTTCAGCTGCACGAGTAAAATTCATTTCTTCACAAACAATTTTAAAAATATTAAGATGTCTTATATTCAAATTTTTCTCCCTTTTATCATTAGTAAAAAATCATGTTATTTATAAAATAATAACATTTTATTTATTATAAATCAATTGATATAATATAATAAGCAGAAAAAAAGGAGATGAAGAATGAAAAATAGTAAAATAGAAATATGGACATGGCTTTTTGGAATAAATTTTTTTATAAGTGCTTTTACTTTTGGTGGTGGATATGTAGTTATTCCTATGATAAAAAAGTATTTTGTAGATAGAAAAAAACTTTTTGATAATGAGCAATTAATGGATATGGCTGCAATAGCACAGTCTTCACCAGGAGCGATAGCTATCAATCTTTCCGTTTTATCTGGTTACAAAGCAGCAGGAATGATTGGAGCAGTTATAAGCTGTATAGCAGCTGTATTTCCTCCACTTATTATATTAGGAGTAATTTCAGTATATTATTTAATGTTTAGAGATAATCAAATGATTTCTTCAATATTAAAAGGAATGGAGGCAGGAGTAGGAGCACTGATAGTAGATATTGTTTTAGATATGAGCAGAGCTGTCTTTAAAGAAAAACAAAGGATAATGTCTTTGATTATACCAATAACATTTATAGCCAGCTTTATATTTCGTATTAATGTTATATTTATAATTTTATCTTGTTCAGTAGTCTGTTTTATTGATGGATGGATAAAAAAGAAAAAAGGAGAGAAAATATGTGGACTTTAATTTTAATTCTGCTGATAAGTTTTTTACAGATAGGGCTATTTAGTATAGGGGGAGGATATGCTACAATTCCATTGATACAGGAACAAGTTGTTAACATACATAAGTGGCTGACATTTCAAGAATTTACAGATATAATAACTATTTCACAGATGACACCAGGACCTCTTGCTGTAAATACTTCCACATTTGTGGGAATAAGAATAGCAGGAATACCAGGAGCAATTACTGCAACTTTTGGATGTGTTATTTCTGGATTTGTAATATCCATAATATTGTATAATTTTTTTAATAAATATAGAAAAATTGAAACTGTTTTAAATATTCTTAGTGGATTGAGAGCAGTATCAGTAGGATTGATAGCTTCATCTGCCAGTACAATAATTTTGATAGCTTTTGGTGGTATATCAAAATTAGAAGAAGTAGAAAAAATAAATATAAATATAGTGGCAGTAGTAATATTTATCATTTCTATATTTTTATTAAGAAAATTTAAAATAAATCCAATGCTAATGATGATATTAAGTGGAGCAGCGGGTTTCTTTCTGTATTAATAAAAAAACTCTGTCTTAAAAATTAAGATCAGAGTTTTTATTTTTAATATTTTGAAAATTATCTTGCCATCTTCTTTTCACCAAGTTTTATCATAATTATTGAAAATATAATAAGAATAAGGCTTACAAGATGAGGAGCTCTTATATTTACAATCATAAGATCTTCAGCTCTGAAGAAGCTTACGAAAATTCTGATTATACTGTATATTATGATATAATACCACCACATATACCCAGGAGCCTTATTTTCTCTTTTCCTAAGTACAAACCAGATAAAAAGAAAGCCAATAAAATTTAATATAAGCTCATATAACATAGCTGGATGAAGCGCCATATTAGGAAATTCACTCCCAGCAGGAGAGGAGGTAGGAAATACCAACCCCCAAGGAACAAGTGTGTTAAAATCCATTTTATCAATTGCAGGAAGTGATGTATAATAGGAATACCATTCATAGAATTTTGGCTTTATACTGAAAATAATATTCCATGGAGTAAAAGTAGGTACTCCATGTATTTCTCCGTTCATAAAATTACCAAAACGTCCAAGAGCTTGTCCTAACAAAAGAGGAGCAGCTGCATAATCTCCCAAAGTTAAAGGATTTAGTTTTTTAATTTTGGCATAGATAAAAGTACCAATTATTCCACCAATTATTCCACCATGTATGGCCATTCCACCATGCCAGGTTGCAAGTATTTCAGCTGGATGATAAAGGTAATAGTCCAAATTAAACATTACATAGTATAATCTTCCACCTAATAAACCTGAAATCATAGCTGCAAATGCATAATTTTCAATTATACTTGTTTTGAAGTTTCTTTCTCTTGCCATATATTTTGCAATTTCTATCCCTATAAAGAAAGATAGTGCATACATTAAACCATAAAAACGGATTTCAAATCCGCCTATAGTAAATAAAACTGGGTGCATAAGAGTACCTCCTAGATATGAATTTTCTTCAAGAAATTATATCATAATTTGCTGAAAAGTGCTAGAAAAGGCTAGAATTAATATTTTAAAAAATAATGTGGGAAAATAAGATGAATAAAAAAACAATAAAAAAGAAATAGAGAATATAAAGAAAATAGTGTATATATAAAATAATATAAAAATATAAACAAAACTACTTTAAATCTTAAATGTTCTTTAATTTCAGAAATTAAAAAAACTATAAAAATATATCACAAATTTTTCTGTTTTGGGAAAAAAAAATCTTTTTTATAAAAATTTAATAAAAAAGTTGAAATATTTTGATAAGTCGAATATTATATAGATAGGGTTATTTTTTAGGATTATGGAAAGTTATAAGGTAAAGGTATATAGAACAGCTTTCAGGAGGAAAGAATGAAAAGAAAAATATTAGTTACTATTCCAATGGAAGAGGAACATAAGAGAAAAATAGCAAATATAGCTTCAGATGCTGAAGTTATATATCTAACACCTGATAAAGCAGAAAGATCTATAGTACAAGAGGCAGAGATAATTTTAGGAAATGTTTCTATTGATGCTGTAAGAGAAAGTAAAAATCTGAAATGGATACAGCTTAATAGTGCAGGAGCTAACCAATATACCGAAAAAGGAGTCCTTTCAGAAGGAACTATATTGACAAATGCTACTGGCGCATATGGACTTGCTATTGCAGAACATATGTTAAGTATGGTATTGAGTTTACAGAAGAAGTTAAATCTTTATATTGTAAATCAAAAGGAGCATATGTGGAAGGACGAAGGAGCTGTAACTTCTATATATGGTTCAAAAACATTAGTAGTAGGTTTGGGAGATATAGGAGGAGAGTTTGCAATGAGAATGCATGCTCTTGGAAGTAAAGTATATGGAATAAAAAGAAATAAAAGTGAGGTACCTGAATATCTTGAAGATATATATCAGTTAGATAAACTTGATGAGATACTTTGTGAATTTGATATTGTAGCTTTGTCACTGCCAGAAACAAAAGAAACTAAAAACTTATTTAACAGCCATAAATTTCAAAAAATGAAAACAGGAGCAATTCTTTTAAATGTAGGAAGAGGAAGTACTGTTCATACTGCTGATTTATGTGAGGTATTAAACAGTGGTAAATTGGGAGGAGCAGGATTGGATGTAGTAGATATAGAACCACTTCCAGTAGAAAGTCCGTTATGGAATGCTAGAAATCTGATACTTACACCACATGTATCAGGAGGATATCATTTAAAGGAAACACTTGAAAGAATAAGAAAAATCTCTATAGAGAATCTTAAATCTTTTTATGAAAAAAAACCTATGAGAAATTTAGTAGATTTTAAAACAGGATATAGGAAATTTGTAAAATAGGAATGTCTTCATATTGATTATCAATTATTGAATAAATAAATTTATTAGGAGGAAAAGAAAGAAATGTATTGTTGTACTAAAGTTACAAATGATGTGTCATGGATAGGTGTTAATGACAGAAAAACTGAAAGATTTGAAAACTATATGCCATTACCATATGGAGTAGCATATAATTCATATCTAATAAATGATGAAAAAACTTGCGTTATAGATGCAGTTGAATTTGGAAGTTCAGCTCTTTATATTGAAAAAGTGATATTAGGACTTGCTGGAAAAAATCTTGATTATATAGTTATTAACCATGTAGAGCCAGATCATTCAAGTGGATTAAAAGATATATTAAGGGTTTTCCCAAATGTAAAAGTAGTAGGAAATTCTAAAACTCTAGGAATGCTTAGAGCGTTCAATATTGAATTCCCAGATGAAAATTTTGTGACTGTAAAAGAAGGTGATATCCTAGATTTAGGAAAACATAAACTTACTTTCGCTATGATACCAATGGTACATTGGCCTGAATCAATGGTAACTTATGATACTACTGAAAAAATACTTTTTTCTAATGATGCTTTTGGAGGATTTGGAGCATTAGATGGAGGAATATTTGATGATGAAGTAAATTTTGATTTTTATATTGATGAAATGAGAAGATATTATGCAAATATAGTGGGAAAATATGGAGCACAGGTTACTAGTGCAATTAAAAAACTTAGTGGGCTTGAAATTAAACTTATATGTCCTTCTCATGGATTAATATGGAGAAAAGATATAGCAAAAGTTATATCATTATACAGTACTTGGGCTCAGCTTCTTCCAGAAGAAGAGGGAGTAGTAATAGTTTATGGAAGTATGTATGGAAATACAGCTAAGATGGCTGAAATTATAGGAAGAGAATTAAATGCTCAAGGAATAAAAGAAGTAAAAATATATGATGCTTCTAAAACAGATCATTCTTTTATAGTTGCTGAAATATGGAAATATAAAGGATTAGTAATTGGTTCTTGTGCACATAATAATTCAGTTTATCCTAAAGTACAACCATTACTTCATAAATTAGAAAATTATGGATTAAAAAATAGATATTTAGGAATATTTGGAACTATGATGTGGAGTGGTGGTGGAGTAAGAGGAATAGAAGCTTTTGCTAATGGACTAAAGGGAATAGAAGTAGTTGCAGAATCTGTAGAAGTAAAAGGAACTCCAAAAACTGAAGATTTAGAAAGATTAGAAAATATAGCAAGAGAAATAGCAGCTAAATTGATAGCTGAAAGAAATTGATAAATAAGAAAAAAGCTTCCATAGCTCAATTGGATAGAGCATCTGACTTCGGATCAGAGGGTTAGGGGTTCGATTCCTCTTGGGAGCGCCATTAGTCTCAAAAATAGAGAATAATGAAAAATAAAACTTTTAAAAATATAAATAATAGACTTTATTTTTTAGTTGTAGATTTAGATATCTACAACTTTTTTTATTTCTTAGGAAATTATAATTTGATAAATTTGTTGAAAAAATAAAAAATGTTAATTATTTTGTATTCATATTAGATATATTAATTGAATAAGATTAAAATTGACAGCACAAAAAAGCTGATTGTTAATCAGCTGTTTAGCGATATTCTTTCCAGCAAATGGAGCCTGTATGTATATTAAAATATGATATTTTTTTAACTTTCATTCTGGCATTACATTTAAAACAATAAAAAGGATTTACTCCAAAAGCGTTCCATATTTCAAGTTGATAAAAAGTAGAATTGGAATATTTAGAGACATATTTTCTCATGAATTTCATGATGTTTTTAAGTTCTGATTTAATATTTCTAGAATAGATTCCAAAGCGCCTAATCATTTTGAAATGTTTAGGGGGAATGTGAATAATTAATTTGGAAAGAAATGTTTCCACATCTAAAGTAAGCTCAATTCTTTGTTTATCATCAGCAAGACTTTCATAATAGAAAGTAACCTTATTATCATAGAAATCAACAATTTTATATTCTGCGATAGGAGCTCTTGACAGATATCTGCCAATATATTTAATTGCATAAATATTATTATTTAAATCATTTTTTGCAACATTGAAAAAGAATCTTGTATTTTTGCGATAAAGGTAGTTAGCAGCAGCATAAGCTTTAGCTTTAATTTCAGGCTTGTCATAATTTCCAGATTTAACAATATCAATAACCATTTTTTTCCATTGTCCAGCAATGGAATTGACATGAAAATATTTTTTTTCAAGAAATTGGAAGTTTTTATTGAATCCACCTAAAGTAACAATAGCATGAATATGAGGGTTCCATTTAAGATCGCGCCCAAAGGTATGAATAACAGTAATCAATCCATAATGAATGATATCTGAGTTAGTAAAGTATTTAGAGGAATATTTTGAAATTTTATGAATTCTTTGATTTTTTGCTTTAATGTTATGAAATTGATATTTAAAAACATCATTAACAGCATAAGCAAGCTTAGTTAAAAGGTCTCTATCATAGAAGAAAAACATTCTAAGTTCTTCAGGAATAGTAAAAAGGACACTTCTATGTTTAACATCAATAAGAGAAGTGGAAGTTTTTTCAGTTCAAACAGCAGAATAACGTTTACCACAGGAAGGACAAAATCTAGATTTACAAGTAACTTTAATTTTATGCGCCTCATGACACTTAGGGCATTGAAGAGAGAGAAAAGATTTATCAATAGAACAAGCTAAGAATTTTTGAATAGTCTGTTTAACATCCTCAAAATGTTCATTTTTAAAATATTTCTTGATTTTACCTAAAAGATTTGTTATATTGACTTTAGAGATAATATGTTTGATTTGCATGAATGTCTCCTTTGTATAATTAGGGTGGTAACTATATTATACAAAAAAGAGAGCTGAGTAAAACATTTTTTTTAAATGTTACTCAGCTTTTTTTATTTCTTAGGAAATTATAATTTGATAAATTTGTTGAAAAAATAAAAAATGTTAATTATTTTGTATTCATATTAGATATATTAATTGAATAAGATTAAAATTGACAGCACAAAAAAGCTGATTGTTAATCAGCTGTTTAGCGATATTCTTTCCAGCAAATGGAGCCTGTATGTATATTAAAATATGATATTTTTTTAACTTTCATTCTGGCATTACATTTAAAACAATAAAAAGGATTTACTCCAAAAGCGTTCCATATTTCAAGTTGATAAAAAGTAGAATTGGAATATTTAGAGACATATTTTCTCATGAATTTCATGATGTTTTTAAGTTCTGATTTAATATTTCTAGAATAGATTCCAAAGCGCCTAATCATTTTGAAATGTTTAGGGGGAATGCGAATAATTAATTTGGAAAGAAATGTTTCCACATCTAAAGTAAGCTCAATTCTTTGTTTATCATCAGCAAGACTTTCATAATAGAAAGTAACCTTATTATCATAGAAATCAACAATTTTATATTCTGCGATAGGAGCTCTTGACAGATATCTGCCAATATATTTAATTGCATAAATATTATTATTTAAATCATTTTTTGCAACATTGAAAAAGAATCTTGTATTTTTGCGATAAAGGTAGTTAGCAGCAGCATAAGCTTTAGCTTTAATTTCAGGCTTGTCATAATTTCCAGATTTAACAATATCAATAACCATTTTTTTCCATTGTCCAGCAATGGAATTGACATGAAAATATTTTTTTTCAAGAAATTGGAAGTTTTTATTGAATCCACCTAAAGTAACAATAGCATGAATATGAGGGTTCCATTTAAGATCGCGCCCAAAGGTATGAATAACAGTAATCAATCCATAATGAATGATATCTGAGTTAGTAAAGTATTTAGAGGAATATTTTGAAATTTTATGAATTCTTTGATTTTTTGCTTTAATGTTATGAAATTGATATTTAAAAACATCATTAACAGCATAAGCAAGCTTAGTTAAAAGGTCTCTATCATAGAAGAAAAACATTCTAAGTTCTTCAGGAATAGTAAAAAGGACACTTCTATGTTTAACATCAATAAGAGAAGTGGAAGTTTTTTCAGTTCAAACAGCAGAATAACGTTTACCACAGGAAGGACAAAATCTAGATTTATAAGTAACTTTAATTTTATGCGCCTCATGACACTTAGGGCATTGAAGAGAGAGAAAAGATTTATCAATAGAACAAGCTAAGAATTTTTGAATAGTCTGTTTAACATCCTCAAAATGTTCATTTTTAAAATATTTCTTGATTTTACCTAAAAGATTTGTTATATTGACTTTAGAGATAATATGTTTGATTTGCATGAATGTCTCCTTTGTATAATTAGGGTGGTAACTATATTATACAAAAAAGAGAGCTGAGTAAAACATTTTTTTTAAATGTTACTCAGCTTTTTTTATATCAAGTTATTTATAATTTGAAAATTTACAGAAAAGAGAAAAATTGAAAAGATATAGATTTATAATAAAGAGTTTTTTTGATATAATTATTCTTATAGAAATTAAAAGGGTCCTTATAAAAAATTTATTTTTAAATAGGAGTGGAAAATATGATAAAAAATAAGATTGAGAGTATAAAAATATCAGAAATTGATATGACGAAATGCTATTTTAACCCTGGATGTGCTTTGAGTGTTTATAAACCTCACTTAGAAGAAAAAATATTGGAAATATTAAACAAATACTTTGGGAAAGTTCAAATTCATAATATATGTTGTCATCATGATCCAGGATTACCAGAAGGAGCAACAATAATAAATAATTGTGCTGGTTGTGACAGAAGATACAGAACATTATATAAGGGAATAAAAACAATTTCTATATGGGAGATTTTGGATGGAATAGAAAATTTACCTTTGCCTGATTATATGGGAAAATGTGTTTCTGTACATGATTCATGTTCATATAGACAAAAACCACAAGTCCATTTTGCAGTAAGAAGTCTTTTAAAAAAAATGAATATAGATATTATAGAATCTAAATATAGTGGAACTGAATCAATTTGTTGTGGTGATAATTTTTATCCTAAAATTTCTATAGAAAAAATTTCTGAATTTCAAAAAATGAGGGCATCTCAAATGCCTTGCAAAGATGTTGTAGTGTATTGTGTATCATGTATAAAATCAATGACAATTGGTGGTAAAATAGCTCATCATATGGCAGATTTACTTTTGAATGAAACAACGGATCCACAAGAATTAAAAATTGATGTATATCATGAAACTTTAAATAGCTATATAGAGAAGCATTAATTATAAATATGACCTAATTTTTTAATAAATTTTAAGAAATTAGGTCATAAAATTAAAATAATATGTTACATTTTTCACAGAAATTACATTCAACTTTTTCATTATTATCTTCTATCAATCCCCATTTTCTTAATTCAATAAAAATATTGTATAAACTTCGACCTCTTTCATTCAATGAATATTCAACCTTAGGGGGGATTTCAGGGAAAATTTTTCTATCAATCAATCCATCTTCTTCTAACTCTCTTAAATGTTGTATAAGGACTTTTGAACTTATTGCTGGAATTTCTTTTAGTAATTCTCCATAACGCACTGGTTCCTTAGAAAGTTCTTTTATCAATATTACTTTCCATTTTCCGCTAATTAAAGAAATAGTATATTCAATTGGACATTTTTTATTCATTATAAACTCCTTTATTTTAGATTCTTTCTTTTAGGTAAGTATGATTACAAAATAGTGCCTACTTGTTTTTTTTATATTATATAATAAAATACTATTAAAAGGTACCTGAAAATAATAAGGAAGTGAATAAAATGAATACTTTAAACATAGAAGTCTTAGTGGAAAAAGATTTTGAGCAGTGCAAAGAACTTTGTGATGAGCTTATGCAGTTTCAAAAATTAAAAGCTCATATGGGAAAGGAAAAATTTGATACTATGAATTTTGAAACAAGGATGGAACCAAGTTATAAAAATTCTTTATCAAATTATGTTCTTTTAGTCAAAGATAAAGATGTTCCCATTGGATATCTTTTCTGTACAATCAATTTTAGTGAAAATTTAAAAAAATCTCCATTTCAGTTAATACCAGATTGGAAGGATATTCCTGAAAAAGTAGGACATATAAATAATTTATATTTCAGAGATAATTATCGTGGAATAGGATTAGGAAAAAAATTGATTGATTTATCAATGGAATGGTTTAAAAATTTTCCAGATGTAAATTTAATTTTGGTTCATGTATCAAATGGAAATGATAAAGCCTACAATTTTTATATTAATAATGGTTTTAAATTTAGTCATGATATACTAAATGGTTTTATAAAATGCCTTTTTAAATATAAGGAGGAGTAATGAAAATTTTTACGATAGGTGTAAATGATAAAAATGCAGAGGAGTTTTTTACACTGTTAAATAATAATGAAGTTACTAAAGTAATTGATATTAGATTAAATAATACTACACAATTATGTGGATTTACAAAAATGAATGACTTGAATTTTTTTCTAAAAAGAATATTAAATATAGATTATGAATATATTTCGGATTTTGCTCCTACAAAAGATATAATGGTAAAATATAGAGAAAATAAAGATCAAAATAAATTTAAAATTGATTATTTAGATTTGATGAAAGAACGAAAAGTAAAAGAAAAATATAAAAATTATAATTTTGGAAATATTTGTTTTTTGTGCAGTGAAGATAAAGCAGACAGCTGTCATAGAAAAATACTTTCAGAGTATTTGGATGATATAAAAGAGATAATACATCTTTAAAAAGAATAATTTATTAAATAATTGCTTATAAATTAATTACATAGAAATTATTTTTAATATAAAAAAATAAGAATATTATAAAATTGATTATTAGTATAAGCATGAAATAAAAAAATCATTAAAAATTTTTTACAGAAAAATTAGAATTATAGAATATTAAATTTTATTTTAGCTTTATTAAAATACATAATACTAACTTGTAATGTTTGATTTTTCTTATTAAATATTGTATTATATATATGGGGAAATTCCTTAAATGATATTATAAGGGAGTGATTTTGTGAAAAAAATAATAGGTATATTCTTTTTGTTGATAGTTATGAGTGCTTGTGGAGCTCAGACTGATGAAAGAGGATTTTATATTGAAGGAAAGAATATTGGAAAACATAAAGAAACTAATACTTTATATGATCCTGAAGGATATGACAAAGATGGATTCAATCTGGAAGGATATGATTTCAATGGATATACTAGGGAAGATTATGAAAAAGAAGGTCTGGATAATGAGAATTATGATGGAGAAGAGGAAGTAGAAGAAGAAAAAAAATAGCAGTATACTTAAAGCTCAAACTTATTATAGTTTGAGTTTTTTTATAAAAAACATTGAAAAATCAAAAAACTTTTCTCATTAAAAAAATCCTCAGTATAAATTTATTGAGGATTTTTGTGTTTAAGAGACATTTGAAATGGACACTTTTATATACAAGTGCGAACACTTACAATTTTGCTTATACCAAAAATTTCTTTAACTCATAATTTAATGCACTATACTTACGTAATAAATGATATATTATTTTCTCAAAAAAGTCAATGTTTTATATTTTAAAACATTCTTTAAAATTAATAAATTGACTACTGTTCGCACTTGTATATAATTACGAACAGTAACAAAATACTATTTTAAGTTCATAAAATGTTTAAAAATCAAGGTTTGGAATTTTTTTTGAATTTATATAAGGTTAAAATATGTGTTCATATTTTGAGGAGGGAAAAGATGATAGAAAAAATTATGAAGGCTGTAAAAAGCGGGAACAAAAAGAGGGGAAAAAACATAACGATAAGAGCAGTAGTGGGAATGCTTCTATCTTGTACAGCAGTACTGGGGGGAGATGTATCAGGATTAGAAATAACTCAAGATACTGGTGGAATAAAATTCAGTAAAGACTATACTGAAAACATATGGGATGAAGAATCAACAACTTATACAAACAACACTACAATATCTGGAACAACTGCAGATGGAGAAGGTAGTGGAATAAATGTTAATGCTGCAGGAGTAAATATTATAAATAAGGGAACGATAAGTGGAACTAGTGGGGGTAGTAGTAAGTCTGGTTATGGAATAATGATTTTATCACCAAGTATAGTAAAAGATATAACAAATACTGGTTTAATAATTGGAGTAGGAAGTGAACCCTATGGAAGCAGCTATGGTATTTCAAATAAAGGAACTATAACAGGAACTATAAAAAATAATGGTTTAATAACAGGACCAAAATCTGGGCATGCAGGGTATGGAATTGCAAATAATAGGGGTAGTATAGAAAGACTAGTAAATAATGGTTTAATAACAGGAGATGGAAGTAATGCTGGAGCTACTGGAATTTATAATGTTAATGGTGGAAATATAGGAGAACTAATAAATACAGGTTTAATAACACCAGAAAAAAGAGGAAATGGAATTTATAATAGTAGTAATACTTCTAATAAAGGGATAACAACTCTGAAAAACAGTGGGGTAATTCATGGAACAAATAGTGGGATAGTTAATTCTGATGAAGGAGTTATAACAAATCTGGTAAATAATGGAGTAATCTCTGGGGAGACTAATGCTATAAATGATGAGACTTCTAATAGTATAAAAAATATGCTGAATACAGGGGCTATTTATGGAAAGGCTAATGCAATAAAAAGTACAGGAACAATGAATGAAGCGAATAACTATGGACTTCTTATATCTGGTGATAGTGCTGGGGGTGTAGTAAATAGCAACTTATCAATAGTTGCTTATGATGATGCTGGTGGTAATAATAAAATAAAAAACCATGGACTAGCTTTTACAGCTGATGGCAGTGGTGGCTATAAGAATTATGATATTGTTAATACAGATGGTTCTGCTACTAAGAATGGAAATTTTGGAAACACATATGAGGATGTAACTATTGGAGAAATTAAATACACTATTAGAAATGTAGAAGCAACTATAGCCAGCAGTTCTAGTGGTGCTGCTGTAACAGGAATAAAAAGTTTTGGAATAAAAGATGGAGCATTATATAGTAATATTGCTTATGATAATACTGATGCTTCAGGTATTAATGGTCCAATAAGTGATGGAAAAGCTACAACAGACAAGGTTATTCTAAATGGAATAGAGAATACTCTTAAAGTTGTAGGAGATAATAGCGGCAACAGTCTATCAAATGCAATAATCAATGCTTATGGAACAACAGTTGAATTTGATAGCACAAATGGTGGAAGCCTTACTCTAACAAATACAACAGTAAATGGCGGGATAAAAGCTGATACCTTTGCTATATTAGGAAGTAATGACAGCAGTAAAACTGATACACTAGTACTTAAAAATACTGTAGTCAATGGAAGTATAGATAGAAAGATGGAACAAATGCTATTACAGCAGGAAATAATACTACCATCAATGGAGATGTGGAAGGCGGAGATGGAAAAGATACTTTCACATCAGGAGATAATGTCACTATAAACGGGAAGATAGATTTAGGTGATGGAAACAATGAAATTATATTGGGAAATAAGGTCTATATCAATGGAGATATAGATATGGGAACAAATGGAGTTAATCTTACAGGAGGATCAGAGGTATATTTTAATGGAAAGGTAACTTTTACTGCTAATAAAGATGTACTTACACTAGGAGAAAAATCAATTATAGTTCAAGATATAGACATGCAAGATGGAAATGATGAACTGACAATAGGAGCAGGAAGTATTGTTAATGCAACTCTTAATGGTGGAGATGGTACTGACACTCTTACTTTTAGGACAAACTTAGTTACTAGTCCGGCTTCAATTACAGAAGATAATATGGAAGATAGTATAAATATTTCACACAATATATCTAATTTTGAAAATATAAATGTAGGTACAAAGGTAACTTTTGCCAGTGATTTATCAATAACTGGAACAAATAACATAGTATTAGAAAAAGATGGAGAGCTTCTTTTAACTCTTGATAAAAATGATTTAGATAGTGGAAAAATAAAAGGACATGCTCTATTTGATTCAGGAATCACAGTTTCATCAACTGGTGGAAAAATGTTGTTAGATCTTGATGGAGCAAATGGTACAGAGATAATAACTTTTGGAAACATAAATTTAGAAGATAGTATAGTACCGGGAGATAATGAGACTCTTGATATTACATCAAAAGTTCATACAATAAAAGCTGGAGCAAATTCAAATGAAGTAGTACTTGTACTTAGATGGAGTATTCCTGAAATTCTTAAATACAAAGGACTCAATGAAATTTATCATGGAATTAGTTCAGTTAATGATTTAATAGGAAACTTTAATATCAAAAGTGATGAACAGCTAGTAACATTCATAGAATATTTGAATAACATCTATGCAGGAAGTCCTTACTCATACAGTTCTGAACTATCAAGAAAATCAGCAGGAATGTTTAGAGATATTGTGACTGATAATCAATTTAAAGCCAATACAGGAAAATGGATGATATATGGCGGACTTACTCATGTAGATGGCGGAACTAAAGATATATATTATGGAAAAGGATATTATACTTATGATATAGGAAGTTCTGATATGGATGCAGATACAAAGATAACTGGGGCATATATGCTAGGAGAATACGGAGTATCTGACACACTTACTTCTGGAGTGATAATTGGTGGAAATAAATTAAAATCTGATATGTCTAATGGGTCAAAAGTAGATGGAAGTACATTGTATCTGGGAGCTTATGCTAAAAAATATGTAGGAAATCTAAAAGTAACAGCAGGAGCAGGATTCCAGTATGGATATTATGATGCTGACAGAATGGCAATAAATAAAGTAGCATCAAGTCAAGCATCTCCAGTGATGAAATATTCTGACAACTACAATGATATAACTTATGATATTTATCTGAATGGAAGATATTCTCATAATATTGGAGAGAACCTATTCTTAGAACCTTATGCAACTCTATCATATACATACATAGATCAAGATGGAGCTAATGAAGGAAGCGAGGCTCTTGCTATAGAAACTGATTCTAAATCGTTTAATTATACAGTTGGAAAAGTAGGGGCAGACCTTAAAAAAGTTATTCCTCATGAAAAAGGTAAAAGTACACTGTCAGCAGGGATAAGCTATACTAAAATACTTGATGGAGCTGATGAAGAATATATTACAGGAAGATTTAAAGGTGGAAGCGACTTTGATATATTAGTTGCTCATAAAAATGAACATAGCTTAGGATTGAATGCTAAATATGCACTTGAACTGGAAAATGGAATACTTTTTGATGTAAAGGGAAACTATGCAGTAGAAAGAGATTCATATAATCAATCTGGAAAGAATAAGACTAAAGGTGAATGGATAGTAGGAGCAGGAATAGGATATAAGTTTTAAAATTTTTTGAACCCATATAATTTTAAGAATAAAAATTCTAAAATTTATGGGTTTTTATATTACCCAAAATATCATTCTAAATTGACAAATATAAGTAAATAGAGTACAATTATTAGGAATAAATAAATCTACAGAAATATGATTTTATAGATTATAAAGAAATATTTGGAGGAAAAATGATAAACAATGATATATTAAGAAGGGTTAGGTATGCACTGAATTTAAAAGATTCTGTAATGTTGGAAATATTTAAATCAGCAGATTGTATAATTGAGCACGAAGAATTATTAAATCTACTAAAGAAAGAGGATGAAGAAGGATTTGAAAAGTGCAATAATAAAGTTTTGGAAGCATTTTTAGATGGACTTATTATTTTAAAAAGAGGTAAACAGGAACCAAAACCTGGTGAACCAGTTCAAGCAGTTAAAATAAATAAAAATAATATAAATAACATCATCCTCAAGAAGTTAAAAATAGCTCTTTCATTTAGAAGTGATGACATGTTAAAAATTTTTAAATTAGCAGGGTTAGAGCTATCATCTTCTGAATTAAGTGCGCTTTTTAGAAAAGAAGACCACAAGAATTACAGAGAGTGTGGAGATAAATATATCAGAAACTTTTTAAAAGGACTGACTATTTATTATAGAGGTTAATAATGAGGCTGACAGGATAAGTCAGCCTTTTTTTAAAGGGAGGATTTTATGAATATGGTCTATATAATTTTGCTTGTAATAACTTTTGATGCTTTCTTATTTTTGAACAATCAAAAAAAATTTAAGGGATATGTAACTCTAAAACATTATGCTGAAACATTAAAAATGCCTATATATCAAAAACTTTTGATGATAAAGATAATGATAGTAGTTTTTTTAACAACTCTTTTAAATTTTGTATTATAAAATGAATTTAATAAAAATTAATAGATTTTATTCATAGAATAAATATTTTTTATTTTGACTAAAAAATAAACATTTTTTTGCTTTTTATTTAACCGAGAATATTGGATTATCTTTTAAAAATGAAGATTTTTTGTAAAATTAAAAAATAACTTGAAATTTATATTTTTTTTGATAGAATATTAATGAGCATATGAAAGTTAAACTGTATTTTACAAAATAAAGTCCTATTTAATAGAATTTTAAGTCAAATTTTTAAAACTAAATAAATTTAAAATATATCAGGAGGTCAAATGACAAGCAAAAGTATAATTCTCCAAAGTTCATTTGGATCAGTATTTTCTACTGTTGAAGATATTGAAGAGAGAGAAGGCATTGATAGTGGAAGCAGAATGGTGGTAGTTGCTGGTAGAGTAAATAATCCAGGAGTTATAGCAATACCAGAAAATGCAACTTTAAATGATGTAATTGGGTTAGCAGGTGGAATTAAAAATAAAAAAAGTTTTAAAGCTGCTCAATTTGGATTACCTTTTGGAGGATTTCTTACAAAAAAAAGTCTGGATAAAGTCATTGACTTTTCTTTATTTCCAGAGGGAATAGATAGAAATATTATTATTTTATCAGAAGAAGATTGTATTGTATCATTTGCTAAGTTCTATGTAGAATTTTTAATGAGTAAAATAGAGCGTAGTGAGTATGTGCAATATACATCAGTGGAAAATGAAATAGAAAGAATATGGAGAATATTGGATAGAATCTCAAAAGGAAAAGCAAATATGAGAGATATATATCTTCTTAGGCGTTTATCTGAGACTATCAAGACAGAATTAAATCAAAGACATAATCTTGTGCTGGAAAGTATTGAAGAATTTTATGAAGAAATAGAAGAACATATAGAAGAACATAAATGTGCTGCAGGTCAGTGTATTCATCTTTTAAAGTTCAGAATAACTGAAAAATGTATAGGATGTACAGCTTGTGCCAGAGTATGTCCAGTAAAATGTATCAGTGGAAAAATAAAGGAAAGACATGTTTTAGATACAAGCAGATGTACTCACTGTGGTCAATGTGTTGCTGCCTGTCCTGTAGGAGCAATATTTGAGGGAGATCACACAATGAAGCTGTTAAAAGATTTGGCAACACCTAACAGAATTGTTGTAGTTCAAATAGCTCCAGCAGTAAGAGTAGCTATTGGAGAAGCTTTTGGATTTGAAGCTGGAACAAATGTTGAGAAAAAATTGGTGGGAGCCTTAAAAAAATTAGGTGTAAACTATGTATTTGATACAACTTGGGCTGCTGATATTACTGTAATGGAAGAAGCAAGTGAATTTCAAGAAAGACTTGAAAGATACTATAAGGGAGATGATACAGTAAGACTTCCAATACTGACTTCTTGCTGTCCGGCATGGGTTAAATTTATTGAACAAAGTTATCCTGACATGCTTGATGTACCATCTTCTGTAAAATCTCCTATGCAGATATTCTCTACAATAGCAAAAGATATCTGGGCTAAAGAAAAAGGATATGTAAGAGAGAGAGTTTCAGTAGTAGGAATAATGCCATGTCTTGCTAAAAAATATGAAGCTTCAAGACCAGAATTCTCAAGAGGAGATAACTATGATACAGACTATGTTATTTCTACAAGAGAACTTATTAAAATATTTAAAGAATCTGGAATTGATCTTAAAAATGTAGAAGAAAAAGAATTTGATAATCCACTAGGAGAATATTCAGGAGCAGGAATAATTTTTGGAAGAACAGGAGGAGTTATTGAAGCTGCAACAAGAAGTACTATTGAAATGATAACAGGAACTCATCTTGATGAAATAGAATTTAAAGAGCTAAGAGGTTGGGAAGGATTCAGAACAGCTGAACTTACTATAGGTCATATAGAACTTAGAATAGGTATTGCTCATGGATTGGAAGAAGCCGCAAAAATGCTTGATAAAATAAGAGCAGGAGAAGAATTTTTCCATGCTATTGAAATCATGGCATGCAAAGGTGGATGTATTGGTGGAGGAGGACAGCCAAAAGCTGTTAAAAAACAAGAAACACTTGAAAAAAGAGCAGAAGGGCTTAATGCTATAGACAGAGGAATGAAAATCAGAAGATCTCATGAAAATCCATATGTTAAAGCTATATATGATAAATATTTAGATTATCCATTAAGTCATAAAGCACATGAACTTTTACATACTAAATATTTCCCAAAAATTAAAAATAGATAGTTAAATAATTTATATAGAGGTTGACTAATAACTTGAAATAGAATTTTAGTTAACCTCTTTTTTTATTTATATGGTAAAATATATATAAAACTATGGAGAAAAATAAATGGGTAATAAGAAATCATCTTTGATACAACTTCATATAGCAGTATTTCTTTTTGGAGTATCAGGCTTATTTGGAAAATTTTTAACACAACCATCAATAATAATTGTGCTGGGGAGAGTATTTTTTTCGAGTATATTTCTTTATATAGGATTAACAATAACTAAAGAAAATTTAAAATTGAAAAGCAGAAAAGATATGTTGATTATAGCTTTCATGGGAGTAATATTAGCTATACATTGGTGTACTTTCTTTCAAGGAATAAAATTTTCAACAGTGGCAATAGGATTATTGACTTTTTCTACTTTCCCAGTTTTTGTAACATTTATGGAACCTTTTTTCTTTGAGGAAAAATTAAAAAAAGAAGATATAATACTGGCTTTTATAACTTTTGCTGGGGTAACATTTGTTATACCTGATTTTCATATGGGAAATGAAATGACTATAGGTGTAATATATGGAATTTTATCTAGTTTATCATATGCAGTTCTTTCATTATTGAATAGAAAATATGTAAAAGAATATAAGGGAGTGGTAATAGCTTTCTATGAACAATTGGTATCTCTTGCAGTACTTCTGCCTTTTTTCTTTATTATGGAACCAGTACTTACTAAAAAAGATATTTTTTTATTACTGCTCTTGGGAACTGTCTTTACAGGGATAACACATACACTTTTCATAAATAGTTTGAAAGATATAAAAACACAAACAGCAGGGATAGTCTCTAGTTTAGAGCCTCTATATGGAATATTACTTTCGATATTTCTTTTAAATGAAATTCTTTCAATAAAAGAAATAATTGGAGGAACAATTATTTTGGGAACTGTATTTTACTCTACAATAAAAAATATAAAAAATGAAAATAAGTAAATAAGCAAAGATAATAAAACTGACTGTTAAAAAAGATAAGATATAAAACTATATTTGAGAAAATTCAAATTTAGTTTGGTTTTTTAGTCAGTTTTTTTATTTATAAAAAGAAAATAAAAAAATTTGAAATACAAAATAAAAGAATGAAAAATATAAAAAATTTGATATAATAGATAGGTAAGATTTATTTTGACATATTTAGGACAAAAAAAAGTGAGATACTTAAATATAAAACACAAAATATAGAAGGAGAAAGGGATGAAGAAATTTTTTTTAATAATATATTGTTCTCTTGGAATTATTTCTTATGGGAAAGAGATAAATTTAGATATGCTTTTAGATGAAATATCAAGAACTTCTTATCAAAATAAAATATATGAAATAAGGAAAAGTACAAATGATTCCAAAGAAAAATATTATAAGCTGGATACTTTTAATGGAGTAGAAACTTCAGTAACTTCTGAATACAGCAATCAAGAAGATAGTTTACAAACTACAGGTAAAGTAAGCTATGGACCTTTTTATGTTGAAGGAACAAAACCTTATAACTCAGATGATGATTATGCTTCTTTTGGTATTGAAAAAAGTTTGAAGGATCTCATTTTTTCCAAAAGTGATAATGAACTTAATAAATTAGAAATAAGCAGAGAAATAGACAAAGTAACACATGAAAAAAATATGGAAACTCAAAAAATAGACCTTATCAATCTATATAGAGATTATAAAATAAATGAACTTGAACTTAAAATAAAAAAAAATGGACTAACTACTTTAAAGAAAGAAGAAGATACTATGAAAAAATCTTTCAATTTAGGAGCAATAGCAAAAATAGAATTAGATACACTTCAATATAGTATAAGAAATCTTGAAATAGAAATAAAGAATTTAGAGGATAATTTAAATAAACTACAGGGAAGATTCTATTATGAATATAAACTTGATATAAGGAACAGCTCTTTGGCAGAAATATCACCTATAGAAAAAAATATTAGTGAATTACTGAGAAAATATGGTGTAAAAGACTTAGATAAACTTAAATATCAAAAAGAACTTACAAATGAAAATTTAAAATATTTAAAGTATGATGATAAAATGCCAGAAATATCATTGGGTGTAGAACATAGTACAAAATTTGATGAAAATAGAGTAGTTGCAAAATTTTCAAAAAAATTATTTGATTTTAATCTTGATTTAGAAGAAGAAAAAAATAGCTTATTGGAGCAAGATGTGACATTAAAACAAAAAATAGATGAGAATGAAGCTGAAAAATTACAGGCTATGAATAATTATTATAATTATTTAAAAGAATATGAAGTAAATAAGAATAAAGCTGAATTAGAATTATCAAAGTATAATATAAGAAAACTTGAATATAATTTGGGAAAAGTTAATTATATAGATGTTATGGAATCTTTTGATGATTATTTGGATTATGAAGTAGCAAAAGAAAAAGCAATAAATACATTGAATGGATATATATATGAAATTATGGTTAGGGGTGAATAATGAAAAAAAAGCTTGATATAAAAATAATACTTTTGATAATTCTGATAGTAATAGTAGCAGGAGTAGAATTTATAAGATACAGAACAACAATTGATACTAAAAAAGATATATCAACATATGCAGCTTTGAGAGTTAAAGATAATGGTGGAAGAGGATATATAGAGGCTGATGGAAATGTTGCTGCAAATGATACTAAGAAAGTCTTTGTGGATAAAAAATTGAAAGTGGATGAAGTTTTTATTCAGGAAGGGGACTATGTAGAAAAAGGGCAGATTCTAATGACTTTTGATGAAACTGAAAGAAATAATACAATGAGAAAACTGGAAAGAGAAAGACTGGCATTGGCTAAATTAAAAAGAGACATTAAAGTAGAGAGAGAACTTAATAAAATAGGTGGAAGTTCTGACAATGCTGTAAAGGAATTAAATGAAGAAATAAGAAAAATAGAAATAAATATAGAAGAATATATGGAAGACCTTTCTAAAACAGCAGAAAAAATAGAAAGTCCTGTAAGTGGAACAATAACATCTCTGACTGCTCAGGAAAATTATCTAGTAGATACAGACTCTCCTCTTATGGAAATTGCAGATTTGTCAGATATTAAAATAGTTTTGGAAGTTCCTGAATATGATGTAAAAGATATAGAACTTGGACAGAAATTGATGATAAAACCTGAAGTATTTGAAAAGAAAAAATCATATCCAGGGGTAGTAACAAAAATATCAAGAATATCAAAAGTTTCTGAAACTACATCAGAAAATGTTCTGGAAGTAGAAGTAAAACCTGATGAAGCTATTCCATATATAGTACCAGGATTTAAAGTGTCAGCAATAATATATCTGGAACAAAGAGATAGTGGAATACTTATACCTAAGACAGCTATTCTTGAAGAGAGTGGAAAGTATTTTGTATTTGTAAGTTCTGATGATGGAGTACTTTCAAAAAGAGGAATAGAAGTAGAAAATATAAAAGGTGATGACATAGTTGTAAAAAATGGTTTAAAAGCTGGAGAGAATATATTGGTAACTCCTGATGAAAGTTTAAAGGAGGGGAGCAAAGTATTTCTTCAGTTTAAAAATTCTGAAAGAAAAGGAGCTGGAAGGGCATGATAAGAGTAGAACATCTTAATAAATACTATATCAATGGTGATATGAAACTCCATGCATTAAAAGATTTGTCCTTTCACATAGAAGAGGGAGAATTTGTAGCTATAATGGGAAGCAGTGGAAGTGGAAAATCAACAATGATGAATATACTTGGCTGTTTAGATAAAAATTCAGAAGGAACATACATTTTAGATGGTATAGATGTATCAAAAATCAAAGATGAAGAACTATGTAAAATAAGAAATGTAAAAATAGGATTTGTATTTCAGTCATTTAACCTTCTTTCAAAATTGACTGCTCTTGAAAATGTAGAACTTCCTTTGATATATGCAGGGGTAGGGAAAAAAGAGAGAGAAGAAAAAGCAAAAGAAGTATTAAAAAAAGTAGGACTGGGAGACAGAATGCACCACAGACCTAATGAACTTTCTGGTGGACAAAAGCAAAGGGTGGCAATAGCGAGAGCATTGGTAAATGATCCAGCTATAATACTTGCAGATGAGCCTACAGGAAATCTGGACAGTGTATCTGAAAGAGAGATAATGGAGATATTTACAGATTTTAATAAACAGGGAAAAACTATAATAGTAGTAACTCATGAACCAGAAGTTGCAAAATATGTAAAAAGAGTTCTTTTATTTAAAGATGGAAGAATAATAAGAGATGGTGAGCCAGAATGAATTTTATAGAAAGTTTGAAGAGTGCCATTCAGAGTCTTAAAGGAAATAAAATGCGATCATTTCTTACTATGTTGGGAATAATAATAGGAATTTCTTCTGTTATAACTATGTCAGCAATAGGAAAAGGTGGTCAGGAAAATATAACAGGTAACCTCAAAGAAGGAGGTTATGGGAAATTTTCAATATCTGTAGATAAACAGGATGAAGAATTCAGATGGAAATATCTTCTAGATGACAGTATTATAGATAAAATAAAAGAAAGTGGAAAATTTAAAGCTGTCAGTCCTAAAATCAGCAGCAACTTTGCAGTAAAAATTGGAGAAAGAAAAGAAATGATGTTTCTCAGTGTAACTACTCCAGATTTTGAAGAAATTGATAAAATTGATATTGTCTATGGAAGAAATATTCTCCCTTTTGAATACGAAAGTGGAGAAAAAGTTATAACAATAGATCAACTTACAGCTAGAGCACTTTTTACCAATGAAAAGAATGCAGTGGGACAAACTGTGGAGCTTTCACAAGGGAGAAGGGGAAATGATATAACTTATAAAATAGTAGGAGTGTATAAAAATCCTCTGGAACAGATGATAAAAATAATGGGAGGGCGTAGAATACCAAGATTTTTAAGAATGCCTCTCAACACTTATGATAAACTTTTTGATTTGCAGTCAGGAGGTTATACTTCATTGATAGTAGAATCAAAAGATCCAGAAAAATTAGCTGAAAGTATGACCAATGCTAAAAAACTTATGGCAGATATAACAGGAATAGAAGAATTATATGAAGTAAATGCTGAGTCTAATGCAGCAGCTTCTTTTGATAATATATTATCTACTTTAAATATATTTGTTACCTTTGTTGCAGGAATATCTCTTTTTGTAGGAGGTATTGGAGTAATGAATATAATGCTGGTGAGTGTAATAGAAAGAACAAAAGAAATAGGTATCAGAAAAGCAATAGGGGCAACTAATGCAGATATAATGATACAGTTTTTAATGGAATCTATCATTTTAACAGGGCTTGGAGGAATACTTGGAATAATTATAGGAATCCTATTAGGGCTAGGAATTGGTTTTGTAGTAAAAATACCACCAATCTTCTCTACAATTTCTATAATTTCTTCGTTGATAGTTTCAACAGCGATAGGAATAGTATTTGGGGTAACACCTGCAAAAAAAGCAGCTCAGCTTAATCCAGTAGATGCTTTAAGAAGTGAATAAAATAAAAAGAGGTTGGTCAAAGAGCAGCAGATGCTCATATAACTAACCTCTTTAATTTAAAGAAGGCTTGGCAAAATACCTAAAATTGTGAATATGAATATAGTTTTTATATTATAAACAACTTCTTTTTTCTTATTTTCAATGGTAACTAAAGACTTATCTGGAGGATTTTTTTTATGATAGTATTTAGATATCAATACAATAAGGAGATATCCAAGTGTAAAAAATAATATATCCATAGTATCAAAAGTTCCAATCATACTTCCATGTCCTCCAAAATATAATTGAAGAAATTCTAAAATTATCATCCAAATGTATATGCATGTAAATATAACAAAATCATAGTAAAAAAATATTCTATCCATTAATAGTGCTGCTCCAAAAGAGAAAAGCCATAAGCCATCAGGAAGTGAATAAACCACCCATGTAGAAAATAATTTCCTATATAATTTTGCAAAATCTCTTATGTGCAAAATAGGTCTGCTTAAAAAAGTAGAATGTATTAATTTGAAATAAAAGAGATCTCTGCTTCTGTAGAGCAGATAAATTCCAATTCCTAAAAAAAGTGGAAAGAGAATTAAAAATAATTTTCTTTTTCTCATATTATCCTCTCACTGAATTTTGATATGAAATATAAAAAATGTTTCTATGTAGTTACAATACCTTGAACTTAAAAAAAAGTCAATATTAAATTAAAAACTTTATAAAGAAATTAAAAAAAGATTGACTTATAAATATAAGTGTTATAAAATTTTTAATGGTTTTATATTAAAATATGAGATTTTTTTCGCTCAAAGTTAATTTTATAAGATTAAATAATAAAATTTTTCTAAAAAAGGAAATTCTTATATTAAATTGTATAAAAAAAGTATATAATGAATGAATTTTATTTTCGGGGGAGAATAAAAATCAAAAGATTAAAATGTTTTACTTAAAGAGTCCCAAGATAAATTTTAGGGAAATTTTACTTGAATAAGGGGGAAAAAAATTTGGAATATAAACCATCATTAATTTTTAGAAATGCACATATAAATACTTGTTTCCCAACTCTTTTCAGGAGAATAAGTGTAAATTATACCAGAGAAAGAATAAAAACATCTGATGAAGATTTTTTAGACATCGACTGGATAAAAAATGATAATAAAAAAGTAATAGTGTTGTGTCATGGGTTGGAAGGAAGTTCTAGAAGTAAGTATATTCAAGGAACTGCTAAATATTTTTCAGAAAGAGGCTGGGATATATTGGCCATGAATTATAGAGGATGCAGTGGAGAGCTGAATAAAAAAGTTACCTTTTATCATATGGGACAGACTTGTGATTTAGAAACTGTAATTGAAAAAACAAAGGATTACAGTGAACTTGTAATTGCAGGTTTCAGTTTGGGAGCTAATCTTGTATTAAAATATCTAGGTGAAAGAAAAATATATCCAGAAAATCTTTTATGTGGAATGGCTGTATGTCCACCATGTGATCTTGTTTCAAATTCTGTTGCTTTCAGACAACCTAAAAATATAATTTATAGAAAATATTTTGTTAATAAATTAAAAGAGAAAGCAGCTCAAAAAGCTCTTCTTTATCCAACAAAAATAAATATGAATCTTATATCAAAGGTAGTTGATATTGAAGATTTTGATAATCTTTTTACAGCTCCATTAAATGGTTATTTAGATGCAATAGATTATTATGAAAAAACCAGCAGTATAAATTTTATACCATACATAAAGAAAAAAACACTCATATTAATGCCCTTAGATGATCCAATAATGTCAAAGAAATGTTATCCTTATAAAGAAGCAGCCAAAAATGACTGTGTGGAATTGGAAACACCAAAATATGGGGGACATGTAGGTTTTTCAAGATTATTTTCTAAAACTTATTGGTTGGAAGAAAGATTATTTGAATATGTAAAAAGTATAGAAGAAAATTAAATATTAGGGGGAAGAAATAATGTTTGGAGTGGTAAACTATACAGTTTTTTTTACATCATGTTTAATATTGCATATTACACCTGGGTCAGATACTATGTATATTTTAGGAAAATCTATGTCTAAGGATAAAAAAACTGGTGTAATATCCGTTTTGGGAATTTCTACTGGTGTATTGATACATACAATATTAGCTGCTTTGGGTCTATCTGTTATACTTGCAAAATCAGCAACAGCATTTAATATTGTTAAATACATGGGAGCAGCATATCTTGTTTACATGGGAATAAAAACTATTTTAGATAAAAAAGATTTATTTATAAAAGATGAAAAAAATGAAAAGGAAAAGCTTAAAGAAGTTTATTTTCAAGGTGTGATAACAAATGTCTTAAACCCTAAGGTAGCTTTATTTTTTCTTGCTTTTCTACCTCAATTTATAGATGTGAATAATAAATATGGAATAATTCCATTTCTTTTGTTGGGATTAAGTTTTTTTATTACAAGCAGTTTGTATGGAATAGTTCTTGCTTTGTTTGCTTCTTCTGCAGCAGGGATGATAGCTGAAAAATCAGGAGCTTCCAAGGTAATGGGTAAAGTATCAGGATGTATATATATTTTTTTAGGATTAAGCTTATTGAAAGCTAAATTAAAAAATTAAAAATATAAAAGGGGCTGTTGCAAATTAGTGATTGATAAACTAATTTGTGCAGCTTCTCTTATTTTTCATAAAAAAATAGAAATCTATTTTATAGATTTCTGCTAATTTATATTTTTATATTTATTTTTAAGTATCAAAAAAAGAAGTAGATGATTTTTTATTTATCTAAGCTACTTTTAATGAGTGAAGTGTTGTTCCTAAGCGATTATTTATATTTCTGCTTAGATATCTGTTGAAGTTGTAAGCGATACAAAACAAACATATTTCTCTTAAAACACTTTTTTTACTTCGAACTTTTAATTTTCGCAATTTCATATCTTCTTTCAAAACTGCAAAAGCACCTTCTACTTGAATACTTCTGTTCATTCTTAATTGTTTTCCATAATTGCTTGATACATTCTCTTTTGATTTATTTGATAAAATTCTAAATCTCGCATTGTACTTAATTTTTTTGTTAGTTTCAGGATTCCAAAAATATTGAACTGTATTATTTTTGTTAGAGTATAGAAATTCTAATTCTAATCCATCTTTTCTAAATAGCTTATTTTCAGAATTATTATATATTAAATTTTCTACTCTGTTTAAATCATTTTTAAACTTTCTGATTTTAGATTTTTCAAAATATATTGGTTTTATGTATGAAGTATAGTCCATTTTTTCCAAATATTCATAATTTGAAATACTTTCATATCCTGCATCAGCTACAATATTTTTAATTTCTAAATTTTGAGATGAAATTTTCTCTAAAAATGGAATCAAAGTTTTAGAATCAGAAGGGTTAGAAAAAATTTCATATGAAGAAATATATTCACTAATCACTCCTATTTGTAGATTATATCCAGGTTTTAATTGACCATTTCTCATATGGTCATCTTTCATTCTCATAAAAGTAGCATCTATATCAGTTTTTGAATAGCTATTTCTACCATTAAGATTTTTAAAATGATTAGAATATTTTTGATACTTTTCTAAGTATTCTGCGCATAATTCTAAATACTTTTGCTCTTTAGATTTTCTCTTTCCTCTACCTTTGACTATTTGAAAATTCAAATTAGAAAGATATGAATATATTTCAAGGAAGTTGTCATATTGTAAGTTGAAATCATCATTAAAATTTGAAATTAATTCAAGAATTTTTTCATCTAATCTAGTTCTATATTTCTCAATAGATTTTTTCCAAACAAATGTATATTTATTAGCATATGCTTCAATTTTAGTGCCATCAATATATATTGTTTCAGTGGAAATATTTTCCATTTCAAAAATTTTTTCAACGAATTGTTCAAATAGATCTGGAAGAATATCTTCAGTTTTTACTAAGAATCTAGAAATAGTAGAGTGATCAGGAATTTTAGAATCTTGTAAAAGAAACCTAAATTTAATATTTTCATGGCAAGCCATTTCTATATCTCTAGTAGAAGTTAAATTGCGCGAATAGGCATAAACAATGATAGAAAACATTCTGATAGGATGTACCTTTGTTTTGTAAGAAAATACTTGCATTAAACTACTAAAATCTAATCCCTCCAATATTGAGCTAAGTTTTCTTACAGGACCATTATCAGAAATTTCATATTGTAAAAAGTTAAAAAGTTTAGGTTGATTTAATTGAAAAAAAATGTTATTATTAGTTGGTTTTTGCATAGGTATATTATATTAGAAATTTGAAAAAATTTTTAGTATTTTATACCTTTTTTTATTTAAAAAGAAAAAGCTGACAAGAAGAAAACTTCAAGTCAGCTTTTTTGATAATTGGGCTGTTTTAAATTTGCAACAGCCCCTTTATTTTAATATTAGTTATATAATGGAAATTTTAAACAAAGTTCTTTTACTTGCTCTCTAATTTCAATTAATTTTTTATCATCATTTATATTATCTACTACCTGAAGGATAAAATTGGCGATTTGTTTCATTTCTTCCTCTTTCATACCTCTAGTAGTCATAGCAGGAGAGCCAATTCTTATACCACTTGTAACCATAGGTTTTTCAGTATCATATGGAATCCCATTTTTATTAACTGTAATTCCAGCTTTACCTAAAGCTTTTTCTACTTGAGCACCAGTAAGATTTTTGTTAGCTTTTACATCTATAAGAACCATATGATTATCAGTTCCTCCGCTTACTACTCTCAATCCACCAGCATTTAAAACTTCAGCTAGCACTTTAGCGTTTTTAACAACCTGTTTTTGATATTCTTTAAACTCAGGTTCAAGAGCCTGTTTAAATGCAACAGCTTTTGCGGCTATTATATGCATTAGTGGGCCACCTTGTATTCCAGGAAATATAGCTTTGTCTATTTTTTTAGCTATCTCTTCATCATTAGTCATTATTACTCCGCCACGAGGACCTCTTAATGTCTTGTGAGTAGTTGTAGTAACAACATGAGCATAAGGAATAGGACTAGGATGTTCCCCAGCAGCAACTAAACCAGCTATATGAGCCATATCCACCATAAGTATAGCATCAATTTTATCAGCTATTTCTCTAAATTTTTTAAAGTCTATTGTTCTAGAATATGCACTTGCTCCAGCAACAATAAGTTTTGGTTTAATTTCCAGTGCAAGTTTTTCAACTTCATCATAGTCTATATATTCATCATCTTTTTTTACGCTATAAGAATAGACATTATAATCTTTTCCAGAGAAATTTACATTTTTACCATGAGTTAAATGTCCACCATGATCTAATTTCATTCCTAAGATAGTATCTCCTATATTTAAAAGAGCCTTATATACTCCCATATTGGCTTGAGAGCCAGAGTGAGGCTGTACATTAACAAATTTTACATCAAAAAGTTTTTTTGCTCTTTCAATTGCTAACTTTTCAGCTATATCTACGCATTCACATCCACCATAGTATCTTTTGTCAGGGTAACCTTCAGCATATTTATTAGTCATTACGCTTCCAGCTGCTTCTAATATCGATTCTGATACAAAGTTTTCCGAAGCGATAAGTTCTATTCCTTCATTTTGTCTTTTTTTCTCGGCTTCTATGGCATCATAGATCTCTTTGTCATCAATAAAAAGTTTTTCTAAATCTTTCATTGGTTCCCCTCCTCAATTAAAAATAAGTTATTTTTATAATATAACATAAAAATAATTTTTTATCAAAATTAAAATAGAAAATTTATTTAAATTTTAAAATAAATTATGATATCTGAATTAATTGTAATATAATGATTTAGAATATATAAGTTTTATGTTTTTATAGGAGGAGAATTGAAAATAGAGAAAATATGCATTCTTACAGAGGAACAGAAAAATGGTATTATTAATCTTCAAAAAATTTGTAATGAATTTGAAAATCTTAAAGCAGAAGTTTTTTTATCTAATGAAATAAACTTTGATAAAGAAATTCCCTGTTTTTTTCTTGGATATGAAAAAGAGGAGTTAGTAGCTTTTTTAACTGTTTTTCTGCCAACAAAAGAAGAAGGAGAAATATCAGCTTTTACTCATCCTAAGTATAGAAAAGAAAGGAGATTCAAAAAACTTTTTGAGGAGTCTGTTGAAATTTTAAGAAAAAATGATATATCTAAAATATTATTTGTAACTGAGCCCGAAAGTGAAAGTTCTAAAGAAGTTCTTAAAAAAGTTGGTGAAATAAGATTGATAAGATCAGAATATACAATGAGTTATTCAAAAGAAAAATTTCAGGAAAGGAATGACGAAAAGAAATTAAACTTTGAAATAGTTACTGAAAAAAATAAAAAAATATATTCTCAAATGACAGAAGAGATATTTGAAATGCCAGAAGGAACAAGTATAAATTTTGTAGAAAATGCAATAAAATCAATTGATAGAGATGCCTATATAGGATATCTGGATGAAGAAAATGTAGGTATTTTTAATATGAATTATACTGAAGATGGAGTTTTTTTATATGGGCTTGGGATAAGAAATTCTTTTAAAAGAAAAGGATATGGAGAAGAAATAATGAATTTTGCTTTGAAAAAAGCATTTGAAAAAGGAAAGAGAGCTATTCTTGATGTAGATTCAGATAATATGCCTGCTTATAATTTGTATAAAAAATTAGGATTTAAAATAGATTTTCAAGCAGACTATTATGAGTATTATATTTAAAGTAAAAGAGATTGATGACGAGTCAATCTCTTTTACTTTCAGTTAATAATCCATATATACAAATCCACCACCAAGAGTAGTAGATTTAAGCCATAAAGCAAGGTCTACCTTTTTCTCAATACTTTCATCATATATAATTCCCTGCATAACCTTATTTTCTGTATCATAGTCAATGGATGTAAGAATTACCCAATGCCATCTATCAAGAGTTGTTTCTTCTCCACTGCATAGATTTAAAAATGCTATAGGTCTGTCATTTGAAAGGGCTTTCAGAAGAAATGATAAAAGAACTTCAAAAGAAGGTTTATCCTCATTAGGCTCAGGAACATCAAGAGTATGTAAATTAACTGTCATATTTTTTTCTTTTAAATAAGTTTTAAATTTTTCACAGAATATTTCAGTAGTTGGTATTCCTTTATTTCCAGGGGTAACAAATTTCCATAACTCGTTCATTAGAGAGAGCATAGAACTTTTTATACATGGAAGCTTTTCTGGACTTTCTTTGATATATCTGTAATAGTGTGTAAGCATTGCTGCTGTAGTAGGACCACATCCTGCACGACGTTGTATTTCTTCCAGATACCACTCCTGGTCACATCCAAAAAATACCTTGTCTGCTGTATCATCTTTGATTTTAAATAAATCAAGATTTTTAATTTGTGATGTATAAAGCACAATAACACCCCCTATAGTTACTTTTTACTTTTGAGGTATTTTAATATCTCAGTGTTCTAAGTTTGTATATAATCAAAATAAAAAATACCTTTCAGAGCATAAAAAAATAGCTGCTGAATGACATCTAGATATATGATAACATTTGACAGCTATTAAATCAACAGAAAGAATTTTATAAATAAGAGAAGAAATTTTTTTCTTCTTTATTATTTTAAATTTGCAATATCTTTTGTATCAATTATCATTGTAACAGGCCCATCATTAAGAAGTTCCACTTTCATATCTGCACCAAATTCTCCACATTCAGTTTTTATTCCAAAACTTTTGCATTTTTCTAAAAATTTTTTATATAATGGCTCAGCAAGGTCTGGTCTGGCAGCTTCTGTGAATCCTGGACGACGTCCTTTGATGCAATTACCATAAAGAGTAAATTGAGATATAACCAGAAGCTCTCCTTTTATATCTTCCAGTCCCAAATTCATCTTTCCTTCTGCATCTTCAAATATTCTAAGATCTTTTACTTTAGAAGCCATCCAGTTTACTTCTTTTTCTGTATCTGTATGTGTCACACCAAGAAGCACAAGAAGACCATTTCCTATCTCACCCAAAATTTTTCCATCTACAGTGACACTTGAATGTTTTACTCTTTGAATAACTGCTCTCATATTTTCACCTCTAAATAATTTATATTCTAGTTAATTCTATTATAAATTTCTGACTTTTGCAAGAAGTAAAAATTGATAGATTAAATGATTTGAATCAAATAAGAATTTGGAAAAACGATAAATAAATGATATAATTGTTAGGATAAAACATATTATTTTATAGACTATATTTTTGTGTCAAAAGGAGTTAGGATATGGAAAGAGAAATAGTTTTAACAGAGTTTGCAAGAGTGATAAATTCAGATAGATACCAATACACAGAAAGTGATATTTTCTTGATGGAGCATATGGAGGGAAAAGAAGCTGTTTTTGATGTGTTTTTCAGAAAAACAGAAGATGGAGGATTTGCTGTAGTTTCTGGAGTACAGGAAGTGATTAATCTTATAGAAATTTTGAACAGTACAAGTGAAGAAGAAAAAAGAATGTATTTTTCAAAACTTATCCATGAAGAACAGTTAGTTGAATATCTTTCAAAAATAAAATTTACTGGAGATATCTATGCTATGAGAGATGGAGAAATAGCATATCCAAATGAGCCTGTTATTACTGTGAAAGCTCCATTAATAGAAGCAAAAATATTAGAAACACCTATATTAAATATAATGAATATGCAGATGGCAATAGCTACAAAAGCTTCAAGAGTTACAAGAGCAGCTTATCCTGTTCAGGTTTCATCTTTTGGAAGCAGAAGAGCTCATGGATTTGACAGTGCAGTAGCTGGCAATAAAGCTGCTATCATAGGAGGATGTACAAGTCATTCAAACCTTATGACTGAATACAAATATGGAGTGCCAAGCATAGGAACTATGGCTCATTCATATATTCAGACTTTTGGAGTAGGAAGTCATGCTGAAAGAATAGCATTTGATACATTTATAAAACATAGAAGAAATAGAAAATCAAATACACTCATTCTTCTTATTGATACATATAATACAATTGGAATAGGAATAAGAAATGCAATTGATTCATTCAAAGCTTGTGGAATAGATGATAATTATCCTGGAGTATATGGAATAAGAATAGATTCAGGGGACCTTGCTTATCTTTCTAAAAAATGCAGAGCTATGTTGGATGAGGCAGGACTTACAAAGGCAAAAATATTCCTTACTAACTCATTGAATGAAGAACTTATCAGATCATTGAGAGAACAGGGAGTATGTGCAGATACATATGGAGTAGGAGATGAAATTGCTGTAAGTAAATCTAATCCTTGCTTTGGAGGAGTATATAAAATAGTTGAAATAGACAATGAACCAGTAATAAAATTATCAGAGGACATTATAAAAATATCCAATCCTGGATTTAAGGAAGTATATAGAATATATGACAAAGATGGATTAGCTTATGCTGATTTAGTAACTCTTGTAAAGAATGACAGTGATAAAGAAAAATTAATAAATGGGAAAGATATTACTATCAGAGATGAGAAGTATGATTTTAAATTTAGTGATTTAAAAGAGGGCGCATATAGTGTAAAAAAACTTACTAGAACATATGTAAAAGATGGAGAAGTTATTGCAGATGAATATGAAAAATTATTTGATGTATTAGGTTCTCAGAAATATTATCTGGAAAGTTTAGAGAAAATATCAGCAGAAAGAAAGAGATTGGAAAACCCTCATAAATATAAAGTGGATCTTTCTGAAAATTTAATAAAATTAAAATATGATATGATAAAAACTATACAATCTGAAATATTAAAAGATGACTCTCGTAAAAAATAAGAGAGTCATCATATAAAATCTATTTTTTTAAAGCTGTCACTAATAAACGAGCAGTAGAAAGATTAGTAGCAATAGGGATTTTATGCACATCGGCCAGTCTGATAAGAGCAGAAATATCAGGTTCATGAGGTTGGGCAGTAAGAGGATCTCTTAAAAAGAATACGGCTTTGATTTTGTTGAGAGCAATATCAGCTCCAATCTGTTGATCTCCACCTATTGGTCCAGATTGATATCTATGGATATTTAGTCCAGTTGCTTCAGCTATTCTTTTCCCAGTTGTTCCAGTAGCTACTAATTCAAAATCTTTAAAGAAATCAAGATTTTCTTTTACAAAAGTAACTATTTCATCTTTCATGTTGTCATGAGCTATAAGAGCGATTCTTTCCATTATTATAGTTCCTCCCTTGGAAATTAATTGATATAGTTATTATATAATAATTCTGTGAGAAATTACTAGTAATTTCAAAATAAAAAAGGGTGATAGTGTGGAATTTAGTAAAATAAGATATATAGAGAGAAAAACAGGAGAGATTCTTGTGGAAAAAGTGCCAGGAGAAAAGTATTTGAAATTTTTATATTATAACCCTCTTGGAGAACTTCCTTTAAATATGATAGTAAGAAAAAAGTTTCTTACAGAATATTATGGAAAAAAAATGGACAGCAGAGAATCTTGTAAGAAAATACCATCTTTTATAGAAGAAGCTGAAATAAATATAGAGGAAGCGAAAAAGTCTGTAGAGGAATTTACTTCATTTAATGATTTTTTTTATAGAGAATTAAAAGATGGAAGAAGACCAATTAATCAGGATGAGGATATACTTGTTTCACCAGCAGATGGAAAAATAATAGTATTTAAAAATTTAAGTGATAAAGATAAATTTTTTATAAAAGGGAATAAATTTACTCTGGAAGAATTTTTTGGAAGTAAAGAATTAGCTCAGAAATATGAAGGAGGAGTTTTTCTTATAGTAAGATTAGCTCCAGTAGATTATCACAGGTTTCATTTCCCTTCTGATGGAAAAATAAGTAAAAGTCAATTAATAGATGGATACTATTATTCAGTTTCTACTCATGCTGTTAAGAAAAACTTTAGAATATTCTGTGAAAATAAAAGAGAGTATTCTATTCTAAGTACAGAAAAATTTGGAGATATAGCAATGTTTGAAGTTGGAGCTACTATGGTAGGAGGAATCAAGCAAACTTATACACCAGACTCATTTGTAAAAAAGGGTGAAGAAAAGGGATATTTCTTTTTTGGAGGATCTACTTGTGTACTAGTTTTTGAAAAAGATAAAATAGAGATAGATAAAGATTTAATTGAAAATACTAAAAAAGGAATTGAAACAAAAGTATATATGGGAGAAAGAATAGGAATTACCCATAAAAGATAAGGAGAAATATGAAGAGAAAGGCAAAATATTTTAAAATAGGAGATTTGATTATATATTCCTTTCTTCTGTTTTTCTTTATTACTTTAGGAATAAATATTACAAAATTATCCCAAGAAAAAGCTTCTAAGGTAGAAATATATGTAGATGGAAATCTGCAATATGTATATCCTCTGCAGGAAGAGGAAAGAGATATTTTTGTTGATACAAACCTTGGAGGAGTAAATGTTAAATTTAAGGATAATATGGTAAGAGTTACAACTTCTAATTCACCATTGAAGCTAAATGTAAAACAAGGCTGGATAAAAGATCCAGGAGAAGTTATAATAGGTGTTCCTGACAGACTTTTAATAAAGATAGTAGGTGATTCAAAAAACAGCAGTAATGGGGATGATTTAGATTTCGTAATAAGGTAGGCGAGAATAGTGGAAAAGAAATGGACTTTTTTAAAATTTTTAGGAGCTGGGATAATACTTATACTAATACAAAGCTTTTTTCAGAAATATGATGCTTTTAAAGATATATACAGTACTTATATTGGCTATCTTATACCAATGATATATGCATTATTTATATCTATATTCTTAGAACCTCTAGTGAGTAAATTAGAGAATAGATTTAAACTTAAACGATGGGTATCTGTATCTATAGTCATTGTGTTAGTAATAATAGGAGTTGCAGGGTTTGTTGGACTTATACTGCCACAGTTGGGAAAAAGTTTTAAAGAATTGTATAATAAGCTTCCTCATATGCAAGAACAGTTAGGTAATCTTATAAAAAGAGTTCTTGATTTTCTTAAAGAAAAAGAATTGCTGATAATTGGAGAAAAACAGATAGAAGATAATATAATTAGCTTATTAAAAAGAAATATAGGAAATTTACAGGAATTTGGAATATCAGTTCTTTTAAATATTGTATGGTGGACTGTTGCATTGAGTAAATTTTTTATAGGATTTTTTCTTGCTGTATTTATTTTATTGGATAAAGAGTATTTCATTAAATTTTTAAATAATATCCTTACAATAATTTTGGGAAAAGAAAAAGGAATGTATATGAGTGATTTTTTTAATCAGTCAAGAAATGTTCTTTTAAATTATGTATGGGGAAGGATAATAGCTTCTGCTTTTGTTGGAGCTGTGACTTTTATTGTATTATTTTTTACGGGAGTTCCATATGCCTTATTGAGTTCTTTGATGATAGGGATAGGAAATATGATACCATATGTAGGATCTATTATTGCAGGGGCTATTGCTATATTTTTGGTAATTTTAGCAGAACCTTCAAAAATAATATATCTTTTTATTGCAATGATGGTAGGACAAGCAGTAGATGGATGGATTGTAGGACCAAGAATTGTAAGTGAAACAGTTGGAATGAGTACATTCTGGGTAATAGTAGCAGTACTTATTGGAGGAAGTCTTATGGGGCCAGTAGGAATGTTTTTTGGAGTACCAGCTTTTGGAATAATAAAACTTATCTATGAAATACAGTTAAAAAAAACTAATAACAATAGCAGTAAAATTATTAAAAATAAAAAGGAGAAAAAATGGAAAAAATAACTTTGATAGCTTCAAGTACTATGGGGCTTGAAAGTGTTGTAAAAGATGAATGTGTAGAGCTTGGATTTGAAAATGTGAGAGCATTTAATGGAAGAGTAGAATTTGATGGGACTGTAAAAGACATAGTTAAGGCAAATATACATTTAAGATGTGCAGATAGAGTATTTATAAAGATGGGAGAATTTAAGGCAGTTACTTTTGAGGATCTTTTTAGAAATATGAAAAAAATAGAATGGGCTGATTATATTCCTGAAAATGGGGAATTTCCTATAAGCTGGGTAAGCTCTGTAAAATCTAAACTTTTTTCAAAATCAGATATACAGAAAATAGCTAAAAAAGCTATGGTAGAAAAAATGAAAGAAAGATATAAAAAAGATTATTTTTATGAAGATGGAGCTTTATATGCAATTAAGATACAAGCTCATAATGATATTTTTATAGTAATGATGGATACAAGCGGAGATGGATTACATAAAAGAGGATATAGAGCTATAAAAAATGAAGCTCCTATAAAAGAAACTATGGCAGCAGCTCTTGTAAAATTATCAAGATGGGCAGGAGGAGAAAGGCCTTTACTAGATCCTATGTGTGGAACAGGAACTATACTGATAGAAGCAGCTATGATAGCCAGAAATATAGCACCTGGAGCCAATAGAAATTTTGCTTCTGAAGGATGGGATATTATTCCTGAAAGTGAATGGATAGAAGTAAGAGATGAAGCTTTCTCAAATGAAGATTATGAAAAAAAAGTACAAATATACGGTTCAGATATAGATCTTGAAACTATTGAGATTGCTAAAGAAAATATAAAAAAAGCTGGAGTAGAAGATGATATAATATTGGAATGTAAAAATTTCCTTGATATTGAAATGGAAGCTAGACAAGGGTGTTTGATAACAAATCCTCCATATGGAGACAGACTTCTTGATGAAAAAGCAGTTGAAAGACTGTATGGTCTTCTTGGAGATGTTTGCAGAATGAGAATACCAAAATGGTCTTATTATATAATTACTTCATATGAAGAATTTGAAAAATGTTTTGGTGGAAAAGCTAGTAAAAATAGAAAATTATACAATGGTGGAATAAAATGCTATTATTATCAATATTATGGAGAAAGTAATGGAAAAAATGGTAAAAAATAATGAAATCTTAAAATTTTCTATAGAAGTAATTTTACAGGTTTTTAAATCTATAAATAAAAAAATAGATGAAATGAAAGAGATAGGGGACATTTCAGGAATAGAAATACTGAAAAAAGATGTTATACCAAAATATGAAAAACTTTATGGTGGTTTGACAGGAGAAGCTGTTGAAAAGTTCGATGAAGAACAGCTTTCTGTTATTAAAAAATATATTGAAGATATAATGAAAGAAAATAAGTTCAGTGAGGAATATATAAAAAATCAGATAGAATTAAGAGAAAAATTAAAGGGAGATTCTGGAGCTGAAATAGTAAAAAGATTTTTTCAATATGAAAAGAAAGAACTTGAAAAAATTAAATATGATCTTCTGGACAGAGCTGATAAAGTATTGGAAGATGAAGAAAAACTCTCTATGGAAATGAAGAATGCAATACAGGAAGAGGAGCAGATTGAATATATTTATAAACTTCAACCTGTAAGAGCTGAATTCAGAAAAATAGAAGAAAAAATAATAAAAGTTCAAGAAAAACTTGATGTATTGAATAAAAGATTAGAGTCAGAGTGGCCATATGAAATATATGGAACTATATCAAAAGAAGAAATGCTGGAAACTTATAATAAAATTATGAAAAAATAATTATGATTTCTAGAAAAGTATGATAGAATTATGGAGGAGAAAATGAAAATGGTAAAAATAGTAATATTACTATTAATAATCGCAGGAGGTTTTTTTTATCATTCAAGAAAAAGTCGTTCGGCTGATTTAAATATTAAGGAGGGAACAAAGGTGGAAAATATAGTTTTAAATGCTAAAATAAAAACTTCAAAAGGTGAAATAAATTTAAAATTATTTCCAGAAGCTACACCTGTAACAGTAACAAATTTTGTACATTTAGCAAGAAAAGGATATTATGATGGATTAAAGTTTCATAGAGTAATAGCAGATTTTATGATTCAAGGTGGAGACCCTACAGGAACTGGAGCAGGGGGACCTGGATATCAATTTGGAGATGAATTTATTGAAGAGCTTACATTTAATGTACCAGGTAAGTTAGCAATGGCTAATGCAGGACCAGGAACAAATGGTTCTCAATTCTTTATAACTCATGTACCAACTGAATGGCTTAATTATAAACATACTATTTTTGGAGAAGTAGTTTCTGATGCTGATCAAGCTGTAGTTAATAAAGTAGAACAGGGAGATATAATTGAAACAATAGAAATTACTGGGAATGTGGATAAATTTTTAGAAGCTAATAAAGAAATGACAGAAAAAATGGATGAAATATTAGCTCAAACAATGCCTGATTTAAAAAAATAATAGAAATAAGAATAAAAGTCAACTGCCAGCTGCGTTATCTAAACCAGTGGTTGGTTGACTTTTTTTTAATTTAAAAGTAATATAAAATTAAGAATTTATTGGGGTAATATGATGAAAAAACTTTTAAATTTAAAGATAAAAAATCAGATAAGTTTTAGTGGACAAATTATAGTGGAAAAGATTTTGCTGTAAATTATGGAAAGAATGGAGATGAGCATTCAAATATAATAGATGAGATGGAAAATGATATGGCAAAATTTGGAAATTAAGGAGGAAAATATGGAATTAGAAAAATTATTTAAAGAAATGGGAAAAAATACAATTCTTATAAATTTTGAAAAGAAAATGGAAAGTGAGCTTTCAATAGGTGTTTCAAAATTTGGAGGAAGACCAGATTTACCAGAAGACTTTGAATGGTTTTATTATGAGGGGAAGGGATACAAAGGAAAAGTAGAAAATAGACCATTAAGTTTTTTAGTTCAGATTAATTGTAAAGAGATAAAAGAATATGATAAGGAAAATCAGCTCCCTGATAGTGGGATGTTGTACTTTTTTTATGAAATGGAAACTATGACTTGGGGATTTTCTCCAGAAGATAGAGGAAGTGCAAAAGTATTTTATTATAATGGTGATATTTCTAAATTAAAAAAGAGAGAATTTCCAAAAGAATTAGATAAAGATTATAAAATGCCAGAAAAAAGAATAGTATTTAGTAATAGAAAAGATGTTCCATCTTATGAAGAATTTGATGAAATATTAAATGATATGGGATATGAAGATATTGATGATGAATTTTATGATGAGTATGAAGAAAAACTTGTGAAATATATTGAAAATGACAGCAATACTATAAGCAAATTTTTAGGGTATGCAGATACTATACAGGGTGATATGAAATTAGAATGTGAAGAGGTTACAAATGGGATTTCATGTGGAAAACCTCATGAACTAGAAAAGTCTATGAAAGAAAAAATGAATAAAGGCAGTAAAGAATGGCAGCTTTTATTCCAGTTGGATACAGTAGAAGATGATGATTTTGAACTGATGTTTGGAGATTGTGGAAGAATATATTACTTTATAAAAAAAGATGAGCTAAAAAAGAAAAATTTTGATAGTTCCTGGCTCATCTTACAATGTTATTAATTTTATTTTTCTTCTTCCAGATGAATTTTTTCTATACGATTATCAGGAATTATCCACAATACAGCAGTAAAAGCATAAAAAAATAAAGAGATTGCTGGAAGGAAAAATGCTGAAATTATTCCTATAAGATATAAAAAAGGAGAAATTTTTCCTTTTATATCATTTCCAATAGCTTTTCTTAATTTTGAATTTTTACCTTGTGATTTTATGAGTAAATGAATTAAAATGAAATATGCTATTGAACAGGCTAAAAGAATTCCGCCATATATCATAGCAGAGATTCCTGAGAAGTTTGTTTCACCCATCCAGCTTGTTGTAAATGGTATAAGAGAAAGCCAGAAGAGCAGGTGAGTATTTGCCCATAGTATTTTTCCATTTATTTTATTGACAGCAGAGAAGGTGTGATGGTGATTGTTCCAGTATATACCAACATAAAGAAAACTTAAGATATAGCTGAAAAATTTTGGAAATAAATTGGAAAGCTCAGAAATATCAGCCTTATGAGGAGCTTTTAGTTCCAATACCATTATTGTTATAATAATGGCTATTACTCCATCACTAAATGCTTCTATTCTATTTTTTTCAAACATAATATAATCTCCTTTTTAAATATCTTTTAATCATTATATAAAAAAAAAGAGGCAATTCCTTTTTAAGGAATGCCTCTTTTTTAGAGAGGGAAAGTTTTGCTATTCAGTTACATAGACATTTGTAAGATCTAAATAACCATTATTTTTCATAATAAGATTATGAATATTTTTTCTCATTCCAAGATTTAGTTTTGGATAAAGAATAGTGTAATGAGGAAGCTCTTCCTGTAATATTTCTTGAGCCTTTCCATAAAGTTCTTTTCTAACTTTAGGATCCATTGTTATTCTTGCCTTATCAAGAGTATCATCTAAGTCCTTATTTACAAAAGCAGTTACATTCATAGAACCTTTTATTTGAGATGAATGGAAAAGAGGATACATAGTTTTATCACAATCTCCATTAGCTGTGTTCCATGACATATAGAAAATAGGTTTTACTTCATTTTCATTTTCAATCATTTTGATATAAGTAGCCCATTGGAAAACTTTAATTTCAGTATTGATTCCTATTTCTCTCAACTGCTCCTGAATAATAACGCAAGCATCAATTCTTGCAGAATCATCACTTACCCATAAGTCAATACTGAAACCATTAGGATACCCAGCTTCTGTTAAAAGTTCTTTAGCTTTAGCAGTATTCAAGTCATATTTTTTAGCATTAGGATTAAAGTCTGTCATAGCAGGAGGAACTACAGAAGTTCCAGGAGTTGCTGAATCTCCATATATAGCTTGAGTAATAGCAGTATTATCTATTGCATAAGCTATTGCCTGTCTGACCCTTTTATCTTTTAATAGTTCATTTTTAGTATCAAAACCAACAAACTGACTTGTAGGAGCTTCTACTTCTATAAAATCCAAAGAATTATTACTTTTAATAGATTTTAAATCCATAACTCCCATATCTAAAGAGATATCAGCTTCACCAGTTTCCAACATAATCATTCTGCTGTTATTTTCAGTTATAAATTTAATAACTACTTCCTTTAGTTTTGAAACAGTTCCATAGTAGTTATCAAATTTTTCCATAGTAAGTTTGTTTCCTATATCCCATGATTTAAATTTAAATTGTCCAGTTCCAACAGGGTTAGTAAGAAATACATCTTCTGAAGTTTCAACAAGTTTTTTATTTATTATTGAAGAATTTGTAATACTAAGTTGATTTAAAAGACTTCCAAATGGAGTATCTGTAGTTATTTTAATAGTATTTTCATCAATTACAGTGACCTCTTTTATTGGAGTAAAATTATATGCACATTGAGGAAGACTTCTTGCTCTATCTAAAGAAAATTTTACATCTTCAGCAGTCATTATATCTCCATTATGAAATTTCACACCTTTTTTCAAATGAAATACTGTATTTAAAGGATCAATAGATTCCCAATTTTCTGCTAATCCAGGAAGAAGATTAAGATCTTTATCCATAGTTATTAAAGTATCAAACATAAGCTGGATTATTTTATTAGATACTGAATCTGTACTTTTCTGTGGATCAAGAGTTTTAATTTCAGCTTTTTGAGCAATGACTAAAGTGTCTTTTAATTTAGTTTCTGATGAAGTTTCAGATTTTATAGCTTTTGTTCCTCCTAATAATAAAGCAAAAGTAAGTAAAAAAATTACAGCCAATAGTTTCTTTTTCATTTTTGTTTCCCCCTCTGTATAGTAAAAAAGTTCTTTAAGAATAAAAAAAAGCAATCTGGTTAGATTGCTTTAAAAACAAATGATATTCTCTATATATCATGTGGACTCTCAAAAACATGATATATAAATTATGATTTATATCTTCAAATATTTTGAAGGAGTTTACACAGAAGTATAAAAGTTATCAAAAGACGTAAGCTTATATCTAACATTAAAAATTTCTGTATGCAGTTTTTCTGTGCAGCTCCACCACCAATATTGGAATACAGTGTTTAAGTTAGATAATGTCATATTGATAACCTCCTTTTTTATAGTTTCATTTCTTGTAATGAGTATATTCTAATTTTTTTTAAAAGTCAACTATTTTTTAAAATTTTTTATAATATCTAAAAAATATTCATGAACAGAAGTATCATTAGTAAGCTCTGGATGAAAAGATACAGCTAACATATTTTTTTCTCTAACAGCAACTATATTTTCATTTACAGTTGCCAATATTTTAACTCCTTCTTTTGTATTTTCTACATATGGAGCTCTAATAAAGATCATTTTAACTTTTTTGCTGATTCCTTTAAAATCTGCTTCTGTTTCAAAACTTCCTAATTGCCTGCCATAAGCATTTCTTTTAACTTCTATTCCCATAACTCCTAAATGTACAACTTCACTGTTTGAAAGTTTTTCTGCAAGAAGTATCATACCAGAACAAGTTCCAAATACAGGAAAACCATTTTTTATTTTTTCCTTAAGAGGTTTAAGGATATTAAAATCTTTCAAAAGTTTTCCCATAGCAGTACTTTCACCTCCAGGAAGTATTATGCCATCTATATCCTCTAATTGTTCTTTAGTTTTTACTAAGCAATTGTCTATTTTTAGAGAATCAAGGATATTTTTATGCTCTAAGAAGGCTCCTTGAAGGGCTAAAATACCAATTTTCATATCTACCAACCTCTTTTAGCCATTTTTTCATCTTCTGCAAGTGAATAAACATTAATACCTACCATTGCTTCTCCCAAATCTTCTGATATTTCAGCAAGAATTTTTGGATTGTTATAATTAGTTACAGCTTTTACTATAGCAGCAGCTCTTTTAGCAGGATCACCAGATTTGAATATACCAGATCCAACAAAGACACCATCACATCCAAGCTGCATCATAAGAGCTGCATCAGCAGGAGTAGCTACACCACCAGCAGCAAAATTAACAACTGGCAATTTTCCATTATCATGAACATATTTTACTAAATCATATGGAGCTTCTAATTCTTTTGCAACATGATAAAGTTCAGATTCAGGGGAAGATACAACTTTTCTGATATCTTCGTTTAATGTCCTCATATGTTTTACGGCTTCTATTACATCACCAGTTCCTGGTTCTCCTTTAGTTCTTATCATACTTGCTCCTTCAGATATTCTTCTCAAAGCTTCACCTAGATTTCTTGAACCACATACAAAAGGAACTTTGAATAATGTTTTGTCCACATGGAATCTATCATCAGCAGGAGTAAGAACCTCACTTTCATCAATATAATCTATTTCAAGTGCTTCAAGTATCTGAGCCTCTACAAAATGACCTATTCTCACTTTAGCCATTACTGGAATAGAAACAGCAGCTTGTATTTCTTTTATCATTTTAGGATCTGACATTCTTGCTACTCCACCATTTTTTCTTATATCAGCAGGAACTCTTTCAAGAGCCATAACTGCACATGCACCAGCTTCTTCTGCTATTTTAGCTTCAGCAGCTGTAGTTACATCCATTATTACTCCACCTTTTAACATTTGAGCTAAATTTTTATTTAAATCATATCTTGACATAGTCTTACCTCCATATATTTATTGATTATTTTTTTTGTTAATATTATAATAAGAGTATCGATACAGTTTATTAAAAAATTAATTTTATAATAGTAGTATCACATAAAATGTAAAATTATTCAATTCTAAAAACTACTAATTGTACCGCAACACTTTTTGTTGGAGGGGTAATGAAAATAGAGTTATCTAAAGAGAATGGAGAAAAAATATATCTTCAGCTTTATTATAAATTAAAGGAATTAATAGAAAATGGAGAGATAAAAGGAAAAATATTTTCCATAAGGGATCTTGCTAAAAATTTAGAAGTAAGCGCTTCTACAGTAGTAAAAGCATATGAACAATTGGAAAAAAATGGATATATTTATCTTAGAGGTGGTAGTGGTGCATATGTAAAATACAATAGGGAAAAAAAATTCTATCTGGAAGATCATATGGAAAATGAAATATTTAAATATGGTTACTTTAATTCTGAATATAGGATAGATTTTTCTACTGCGTCACCAAATGCTGATTTTTTTCCTATTGAAGAATTAAAAAAAGCAATTAATTACATTTTAGATAGAGATGGTGGAAAAGCTCTTCTTTATGAAAATCCACAAGGTTATCTTGAACTTCGTAAAACTATAAAAAGAGAATTGAAAGATGAAGGCATAGATGTAGAAACAAAAGATATTCAAATAATGTCAGGAGCTCAACAAGGGATAGATATATTGAGTAAAACATTAATATATCCAGGAGATATTGTAGTGACAGAAGATCCAGCATATAAAGGTGCTATTGTAAGTTTTAGAAATAATGGAGCAAAAGTAGAAAGAATATCTATGAAAAAAGATGGGCTTGATATAAAAGAATTGGAAAATATTCTGAAAAGAGATAAAATAAAATTTATATATACAGCAGCTACCTTTCATAATCCGACTGGAATATCAATATCAGAAAAAAAGAGAATTGAACTTTTAAAATTAGCTGAAAAGTATGATTTTTATATTATAGAAGATGATTGCAGTTCAGATATATATTTTGATGATAAAAAAATAAAAAGTATAAAAAGCTATGATAAAAATAAGAAAGTGATATATATAAAAAGTTATTCTAAAGTTTTTATGCCTGGTTTTAGATTAGGATTTATGATAGCTCCAGAAAAAATAGCAAATTCTGTATTAGCAGGAAAATATTCCAGTGATATATCTAACTCAGGCTTAAACCAAAGAGTTTTTCAATATTTTCTAGAAAATGGTATCTGGAATAAACATATAGAAAAATCTAGAAAAGAATTTCATAAGAAACAAAAATATATGTATAACAGGCTAAAAAAAATAGAAAATATAAAAATTAATAAACCTAAGGGTGGTATGTGTTTTTGGATAGAGCTTCCAAAAGAAATAACTGGTGAAGCTGTATATATGAAACTTGCAAAAAGAGGTGTAGGAATTTTGCCAGGAATAGTATTTTCAGAAAAATCATATAATTACATAAGATTAAGTTTTGCACAATGCAATGAAGGAGAAATAGATGAAGGGATAGAAATATTAGAAAAAGTGATCGATGAACTAAGATGAGGAGAAGTGGATTATGTTTAATAGAAAAGATGGAAATGTAAAAAGGATAAAAATAAAATTAGTAATATTATTTATTTTAGTAATAATAGCTTTTGGAATGAAATATTTTAGATAAAATAAAAAGAGAGATTACCTTATTAATAGAAATATAATTTTAGAACTTTTCCAGTAGAAAGGTTTATTATTAATTTTGTTCTTAAAACTAAAAACAGTAAACTCACTTTGTTCAAACATACTGTTTTTTACGTTTTAGTTACTTCATTAATTGCATAACCTTTCTAATTTTCAAATTTCTAAAATTTAATCTAGCTTTTATAGGATAATCTCTCTCTATTTTTATTAATCTATTATTTCTGGAGCTTTATCTCTTTCTATCAGTTCCAAAGTTACTTTGGTAGTTGCTACACATGTAACAAGAGGAGCTAAGAATATACCAATAAATGGTATAAAAAATAGAAGAGTAAATATACTGCCACATAGCAGAGAATAAAATCTCTTTTTTTTCAAAAATTCAAGGCTTTCTTTAGGGGAAAATTTATGTCTTTCCAAAGTATAATCCATAAATGAAAAACCTGTAAAATATCCTTGAAGTAAAAATATGAGCAAAGGAATAGATAAATTTATAGGAAAAACAAAACTTAACAGCATAATAACACATGTTCCAATGAGCTGTTTAATAAAACTTCTAAATCCTACTTCAGCTCCTCTCATTAAGAATCTCATATTATCTTTGACTGTAAAATCATATTTTTTTCCTGTAAGATAACTGTCTACTCTTTCAGATATATATCCCAATATTGGAGATAAAAGCAGTAACAGCAGTGATTTATATACTAGATAATAGAGAAAAACTGCTACTATCCATATTATTATTCTGATTAAAATGGAAATTAAAGTATGGTATTTTTCTAGTTCAAATATTGATTTTAGAGAATTCATTACTTCAAATGAAAGTAAATTTGCTAAAAATATTAAAATTATAAATAAGAAAATACCAATGATTCCTGGCAGAAAATAATATTTTTTTAATTTAGCCCCATTGATGATTCTAAAAGAATCAGAAAAGGAAGCCAGTACAAGTTTTATACTTTTCATAGTTTAATCTCCTGTATTAGTCCAAATGTGATGTATCAGAAAAAACTTCTATATTGAATTTTCCATTTTCATACTTTACTATTGAAACGCTTGTATTTTGTGGAACTTTAGCAGCACCTAATTCATCCATTTTTTCTTTTGTTATAATATGAAACAAGGCTTTTAAAGTTACTCCATGAGTAACAACAACAACTTTGTCATTGACATTAAGATATGATAAAAGCTTATCTAATCCTTTTTTCACTCTTTCTATTACTTCATAATAATTTTCTCCATGATAAACTTTTGGATCATAATCTACAGGATTATTAAAAAAATCATAAAATTCTTTTGGATATTTTTCTTCAAATTCTGAGCGTGGAACTCCTTCAATATCACCCATAGAAATTTCTTTAAATTCTTCTATGAATTTTATTTTTTGTTTTCTGTCTCCCATAATAATTTTTGTTGTTTGAATGGTTCTTCCCATAGGAGAAGAATAAAAGTCTGTAAATTCGATATCTTTAAGTTTTTTTGAAAGTTTTTCTGCCTGAGATATTCCTAATTCTGTAAGTGGAGAATCAGAACTTCCCTGAAATATTTTTAAAGTATTCCATAGTGTTTCTCCATGTCTGATAAAATAAATTTCCATTTGCTTATATTTCCCTTCTTAATAAATTCTTTTTATTTTTTAACGTTTAAAAATGTAGGACTATTCAAAAACTTTTTAATATTTTCTATTCTAGTTTTATCATTAGGGTGAGTACTTAAAAATTCAGGAGACTGTTTTCCACCACTTGCACTAGACATTCTTTCCCAGAAAGTAAGGGCATAGTTAGGATTGTATCCAGCAAGTTTCATAAAAATAAGTCCAAGTTCATCAGCTTCAGTTTCCTGTTTTCTACTGTATCCAAGCATAACTAAATTAGAAGCACTTCCATAAAGTTCCTGTGGAACACCAAATGCAGTTTGAAGAACTGCCCCTACTCCACCTTGTATCAAGCTTTGACTTTGTTGTTCTCTGCTGTGTTCTGCTATTGCATGAGCAATTTCATGAGACATTACTACTGCAATTCCTTGTTCTCCTTTTGTATAAGGCAGAATACCAGTATAGAAAGCAACTTTACCACCAGGCATACACCAAGCATTAGGAGTATCATCTTTTATAAGATTAAATTCCCATTGGTATTTAACTTTAGATGTTCTTTGTTCAGGATGTAGTTCAAAATATTTCTCTACAGCTTTGGCAATATTGTTTCCAACTTTTTTTACAAGTTTTGCATCATTATTATTCAGTACAGTGCTTTGTTTCATAACTTGAGCATATTGAGCATAACTGCTTTGAATAGTTTCTTCTTCATTTACTAAAAGAAGCTGTTTTCTTCCAGTAATAGGAGTGCTGGAACAAGAGATAAGAAAAAGGGCCAAAAATACTAACGATAAAACTTTTTTCATTTTCATAAAATCCCTCCGATGTAAATATGATATTTTTTCTTTGAATATTCTTTTATTTTTAGGTATAATAAGAATATCAATACATTTATTTTACACAATTTGAAGGAGGATGTAAATTGAAATTTTTAGGAGTTATACCATCGAGATATGCCTCAACAAGATTAGAGGGAAAGCCATTGAAAAATATATGTGGATTTACAATGGTAGAATGGGTATATAGAAGAGCTCTTTTGTCAAAATTAGATAATGTAGTAATTGCAACAGATGATGAGAGAATAGTAAAAGAAATAAAATCTTTTAATGGAAATGTTATTATGACAAGAAAAGATCACAGTAATGGAACAAGCAGAATAGCAGAAGTTTGTGAAACATATTCTGAATATGATGTTATTGTAAATATTCAAGGTGATGAGCCTTTAATAGAACCTGAGATGATAAATTCCATAATTGATTCATTTTTAAAAGATAAATCTATTGTTATGAGTACACTAAAACATAAATTAAATACTATGGAAGAAATAGAAAATCCAAATTCTGTAAAAGTAGTAACTGATAAAAATGATTTTGCAATATATTTTTCAAGAAGTGTAATTCCTTATCCAAGAAATCTAGACTTAAAAAATTATTATAAACATATAGGAATATATGGATATAAAAGAGATTTTGTAATGGAATATTCAAAACTGGAATCTACTCCTTTAGAGATTTCAGAATCTTTAGAGCAGCTTAGAGTGTTAGAAAATGGGTATAAAATTAAGGTTATAGAAACTCCTTATAAAATAATAGGGGTAGATACTCAGGAAGAACTGGATAAAGTTAGAGAGTACATCACAAAACATAATATAAAAATAAAATAATATAACATCATTCAGGGGGAACAAAACTTATGAAAAAAATTTTAAGTAAAATATTTCTAGTTGTATTAATGGCTGCTTACATAGCTGGATGTAGCTCTACACCTTCTAAAAAGCCTTCTTCTGGAGGTGGATTTGGAGGAATATTTACAAGTTCTAAACCACAAAAAGCCCAGCATACAGATGCTGATTATGAATTAGATTATAGTTTTTTTAAACAGAATGGACTTCCAATTCCAGATAATTTTAAAGGAAAATCTGTAGAATATCTTGTACCAGGAAATGATGTATTAAAAGAACATGGATATAGTTTCTTTAAAAAATATAATGAGAAAGAGATGCTTAAATTTTTTAAAGATACTTCAATAACAGGATATGGTTCAAATTCTAATTATTGGAGATGGAAGATAACATTTACTGAAAAGGAGTTAATGAATTCAGCAGCTCGTAATCTGCCTATGGTATATAAAGTAAGACCAAGGGATGTGATGACATTAAGCAATGGAGAATGGAAATCTCTCCCTATAACTGCAGCAACAGTTGGAGATGTAAAAAATGTAGAAGTAGCTGCAAGAGGAAGATCTGGAGTAATAACTTATCTTTTGGTAACTACAAATAAAAACAAATTTTTAGTATCTAAGGAATTGAATATAAGAAAACTTCTTACTGCAGATAAAAATAGTATAAAAACTAACAGAACGGTTCCTTTATATGGAACAAAAGGTGGAACTGAAAGTTATAATTTAAAAGCTTTAAGAAATAATATAACTCTTTTACCATCAGCTTATTTTGCTATAGAAAAAAGTTCTGGAAATATAACTTTATATGGTGGAGGAAATGGTCATGGAGTGGGAATGCCTCAATGGACAGCTTATGATTTAACTAAAAATTATAATTATTCATATAAAGATGTATTAAAAAGATATTATCCTAATACTGATATAAAAAATATGTACAGTATGAAGGGAGTAGATAAAAATATCAGAGTTGGAATAAGTAACAGTAATGGTGGATTGGATCATACAAAAGTAACACTTTATAGCGGTGGAAAATTAAAAATAATAGGTTCAGGATTTAAAATAGATGTACCAGTAAAACATAAAATAGAGGTTATAAATGAAGGAAAAAAACTTTCTATAAAAGTTAATGGAAAACAAAGAGTAAAAACTGTTAATCCAGTAGTAGTTGAAGGGACTGGATATTATATCACTTTAGCAGGTATAAAAAAGATGCATACTACAAGTCCTAATTATCGTGGGATAATAGAGTTGAAACCTTCAAGAACTGCCAGCAAGGGTATTAGAATAATAAATGAGATTTATATGGAGGATTATCTAAAACAGGTAGTTCCTAGTGAAATGCCGCAAAGTTTTGGAGTAGAAGCTCTTAAAGCTCAAGCAGTTGCAGCAAGAACTTATGCATTAAGTGATTATTTGAAATTCAGATATAAGAATGAAGGATTTCATGTAAAAGATACTACTGAAAGCCAGGTATATAATAATCAGATTGAGAATGATGATGCTAAAGAAGCTATTGAGAGTACAAAAGGAAAAGTTTTAATGCATGGAGAAGATCCAGTAGATGCAAAATATTTTTCTACATCAGGAGGATTTACTGAAGCAGCAAATTATGTATGGTAATATAAAAAGCAGGAAGCTCAAATCAGAGCTTCCTGCTTTTTTAATCTTCTTTGAAAATAAGTTCTTCCTTAAAAAGACCCATTTCAATTATATCATGGTATTTTCCAAATCTAAAAAGTTCTTTTCTTCTTACTCCTTCTTGTTTAAAACCAACTTTCTCATAACATTTTTTTCCTTTTTCATTAAAACTGAAATAATCAAGGTCAATTTTATGAATATTCATTTCATCAAAAATAAAGCTGCAAAGAGTTCTAAGAGTGTCACTTCCATAACCTTTTCCTTGATATTCTTCTCCAAGCCATAGTCCAATAACCACTTTCCTATTTTTAGAATCATAGGAATTTATTCCGCATCCACCAATATATTTGCCGCTTTCTTTTTCTTCAATAGCAAAATTAAAAGCAGGACCACTGTTACTCATAGCTTTTTCTATAAATTCTCTTTGAGCAGCCATAGAGAAAGGAAAGACATCAACTCTTCCAAGCATCATTCTTATATTTAGAGTATTTATAAGCTTAAAAGAAATTTCAATATCACTTTCTTTATAAGCACGCAGAATTATTTTCTTTCCTTCTATCATAACAACCTCCTAAAGATTTTCTAAATATTGTACGAGAAGCTTATATGTATTGTCAAATGATTCCAAGTTTAAACGCTCGTTAGGAGTGTGAACATCATAAGATTCAGCTCCCAATGTAACTATATCAATATCAGGAATAATTTTTTTGAATACTCCACATTCAAGACCACCATGAGTAGCTTTTATCTGAATATCTTTATCATAAAAATCTTTATATACAGTTTTTAAGATTTCTCTCATAACAGAATTTTCACTATATTCCCATGCTGGATAACGTGAACCGCTTTCCCATTCAAAACCAAATATATTGCAGAAGTTAACTAATATTTCCATACCTTCATCATTATATGATTCTATTGCTCCACGAAGAGAGTATGTACAAATAACTTCATTATCTATAGTTTTAATTACACCCATATTTTGAGAAGCAACTGTAAGTCCATCAATTACCATGCTTCTATGTTTAAATCCATTAGGAAGCATGTAGAACATAGTAATTATAGAATCACTTATATCCTTTGAACACATTTTTTCTGCTTTATCTTCATAAACTTCTATAGTAAGTCCAGCATCACTGTACATAAGTTCTTTTTTAATTTTTTCTCTTTGTTCAGTAACGATATTTTTGATTTTTTCAAAATCAGCTGCACTGGCAAAAATAGCAGTAGCTTCTCTAGGAATAGCATTTTCCTTAGAACCTCCATCTATATTTACAAGATTGATTCCAGCTTCTTTGTTTAAATGATAAAGAACTCTGCTGCATATTTTATTTGAGTTTCCTCTTTCAAGATGAATGTTTCCTCCTGAATGTCCTCCATAGAGTCCTCTTACTTCCAATCTATAAGCGGAAGAACTGCATTTAACCATTTCTAGTTTCTTTTTTAGTCTAAATCTCAGACCTCCAGAGCAAGAAACATAAGTACTTAATGAACTGCTGTTATCTAAGTTAATGAGTCTTTTTGAAGTAAAATCATTTTTATCAAGAGCCTGAGCACCTATAAGACCAACTTCTTCACATACTGTAAAAACACATTCAAGAGCAGGATGTTTTAAAGTTTTATCAGCAAGAACAGCCATTGTCAAAGCAGCCCCAACTCCGTCATCAGCTCCTAGAGTAGTTCCCTTTGCTCTTACAAAGCCATCTTCTATGTATAATTTTAAAGAATCTTTTTCAAAATCAAAATCACAGTCTCCATTTTTTTCACAAACCATGTCTATGTGAGATTGAAGGATAATTGCAGGATGATTCTCATAGCCTTCACTTGCAGGTTTATAGATTATGACATTATACAATTTGTCTTGTTTTACTTTTAATCCTAAGTTCTCAGCAAATTTTACAAGATAGTCACTTAATTCTTTTTCATTGTGTGAACCATGAGGAATTCTGGAAATATCCTCAAAATATTTTTGGTGTGACAGATATTCATTTAAAACATAATTCATTTTTACTCCTCCTGTACTTTCAAAGTCTTATGTAATTATTACCCCAAAATATCATTTTTAGCAAGAGATATTTTGATTTTTTTTAAATATTAAGGTATATATATAAGTGAGAACATAAAATATGAGCAGGGAGGATAAAAATGGATTATACATCAATGAAATGGAATAAAGAAAATTATAAAGAGTTTATTGGCGAATTAAAAGAAATGCAGGACAAACAATACAGAGAATTTCATAATAAAATAATTGGAGCAGAGGTTGAAGTTATTGGTTTAAGAAGTCCAGTGGTGAAAGATATAGCTAAGAAAATAGCCAAAGGAGATTGGGAAGGTTTTCTTGCTCAAAAGAAAGGAAAATATTATGAAGAAACTACTTTAAGAGGACAAGTCATAGGTTTTGCTAAAGCAGATAAAGAGATAATAAAAGAGTATATAGAAAAATATACTGATGAAATAGATAATTGGGGAGTGTGTGACAGTTTTATTGGTAATCTGAAAATAATAAAAAAAGAGAAAGAATATTTTTATCCAATGGTTAAAAATATGGCAGAATCTAAAGACCAATGGAAAATAAGATTTGGGCTTATAACCCTTATGTCTTATTATATAGAAAAAGAGTATATAGATGAAATATTTGAAATATGTTCAAGAGTAGAAAATAAAGAATATTATGTACAAATGGGGCAGGCATGGCTTATTTCAACATTGTTTATAAAATTCAGAGATGAAACATTAAAATACTTAAAAGATAACTCTTTGGATAAATGGACGCAAAATAAAGCTATCCAAAAAATAAGAGAATCATTCAGAGTGAGTGAAGAAGATAAAGAATTGGTAAAGAGTCTAAAGAAATAGATTTAGGAGGCAGCAGTATGTTTCACAAGATAGATATGGAAACTTGGGAAAGAAAAGAATATTATTACTATTATATAAATTTTATAAAATCCAAATATAATCTTAATGTTGATATGGATATAACAAAACTTTTAAAATTAGTGAAAGAAAGGAAATTAAAATTCTATCCTACAATTATTTATGCAGTTATGAGAGGAATAAATAGAAATAGAGAATTTAGAATGAGCTATGACAAAGATGGAAATTTAGGTTATTGGGATTATTGCAATCCCTCTTATACCATTTTTCATGAAGATGACAAGACTTTTTCAGATATATGGAGTGAATATTCAGAAGATTTTTCGGTTTTTTATTCCAACATAGTAAATGATATGGAAAAATATAAAGATATAAAAGGAATAAAAAGCAAACCTGAACGACCTGATAACTTTTCTCCAGTTTCATCTATTCCATGGTTAAGTTTTACAGGATACAGCAATGATACTTACAGTGAGTCAAATATGCTTTTTCCTGTAACTGTATTTGGTAAATATTATGAAAAAGATAAAAAAGTATTACTTCCATTTTCTGTATTTGCTACTCATGCAGTAGCTGATGGATATCATACATGTAAACTAATAAATGATATTCAGGAAATAATTTTAGATGTAGAAATATGGATGAATATATAAAAGAGGTCGATTAATTTCGACCTCTTCCTTTTTTTATCTTTTCAATTAATTAAAATATTTATCCTTTGTTTATTTTTTTAGATTCTCTGAATTTCACTGTTTTTCTTGGATAAATCTTCATAGGTTCTTTAGTTACTGGATTGACTATTACTCTTGGTTTTCTTTCCTTCACTTCAAATATTCCTATATTTATAAATATTAATGAATGACTTTTCTGCAAAGCCTCCTGCATTGTTTCAAGAAATACTTCTATTTCTTTCAGCGCTTTTCTTGCTGATATTTCCCCTTTACTTGTTTCACTGTATACTTTTGCTAATTCTCTCTTATTCATCAGTACCAGCTCCATTTACTATATCCTGCAAGCCCGCTCCTGCTCTGAATCTTATCTTCTTTTTAGATTTTGTATAACCAGATTTATTTATTTTAGTTATCATTATTTTTCTTGGTTTTACCTCTTTTTCTTCAAATGTTCCCCAATTTTTAAAGGTTATCTTTTCACCTTCATTCAGAACTTTTAGCAGTGTATTCCAGAATAAGTCTATCTTTTCTTTTACTTCCTGCTGATTCTTTAGTCCATTTCTCTTTTTATAGAATCTTATAAATTCCCCTTCTGTCATAACTTCCCCCTTAAAATATCATGATTATTTGTTAAAAGGCTGGCTATTTATCAGCCAGCCTTTCACTTTTTAATCTTTAGAACTTATAACCCAGTCCTGTTCCAACTATCCATTCACCTCCAGTTTTATTCTTTCCAGATTGATTATGTGAATCTCTTTCTATTGCATAGCTTCCTTTTACATCAAACAAGATTCCATTTTCCAGTTCAAGTGCATATTTAGCATTCAATCCTAAGCTATGTTCATTCTTGTGGGCAACTAATATATCAAAGTCGCTTCCACCTTTAAATCTTCCTGTGATATATTCCTCATCTGCTCCATCAAGTATTTTTGTATAGCTTGCTCCAACTGATAATGTACTCTTTCCTTTTTCATGTGGTATCACTTTTTTAAGATCTATTCCCATTTTTCCAACTGTGTAGTCAAATGATTGTGAATCTGTTTCTATTGCTAAAGTTTTATTTCCCTCATCTGCTCCATCCTGTTTTACATATGTATATGACAGTGTTCCATAAGGTTCTAAGTATAGATTATCTCCAATATTAAGTGAATATCTTCCATTCAGATAAATATCATAAGTCAAATCATTGTAGCTTGAAGAATAGCTTCTTGTTTCTGTAATTTCTCTTCCTGCTGCTGTTCTGTCTGCATCATAATCTCCATACTGGAATCCTGCTCCTGCTGTTACTTTTAGATTTCCAAGATACTTCTTAGCATATCCTCCAATATACAGCGCATCTCCATCAACTTTTGAGCCATTAGACAAGTCAGATTTAAACTTGTTTCCTCCAACTGCCACTCCAGCTTTAAAGTCATCAGATACTCCATACTCTCCAAGCATATATGCTCCTGTGATTTTTGTATCAGAATCTATATCAGAACTTCCTATATCATAAGTATAGTATCCTTTTCCATAGTATGTATCTTTAGTTCCTCCATCTATATGAGTAAGTCCGCCGTATATCATCCATTTTCCTGTATCTGCTTTAAATGAATTTTCAGTAGCTATATCTCTGAACATTCCCATTGATTTTCTTGATAGTTCAGAAGAATATGAGTATGGATTTCCTGCATAGATATCATTTAAGTATCCCATAAAAGATGAGAATTTTTCATCAGTATCTACATTAAATTCTTTTACACCATCTACAACCCTCATACTTTGATATATTTTATTTAATTTCCCATAATTTGTATATTCAGGTGTTGTTGGTGACAGTGGAAGTGTAGATTTAGTTTCAACTGTTATTGTTGAAGAACCAGGAGTTTTTCTAATAGAATGTAAATATGAAGTTGTATCTAAAGTAAATAAATCTCTATATTCTATGTCTGGATTTTCCACTCCATATATTCCATCTCCAAGATTCATTCCCATATCTATTGTACTTCCATCAGATACTCCATTAAGCGCAAGAAGAAGTTTTCCACCATCTGAATCTATTGTTCCACTACTATTTCCATTGGAAAGTGCATGTTTATTACTATTTGTTCCATCTATTCTTAATACAAGCTCCCCATTTTTACCAATATTAATCTTATCTGCTCCTGTAATTTCAGAAGTTTCAAATGCAGTTACTTTTTGATTTATATTTATTTCTTCCACATTTGATATTTTATGGAAAAGATTTATATTATCATTTCCCACTGCTCTGGCAATAGCTGAACCAAAATAAAGAGTATCAGTTCCTGTTCCACCATCTATATCTCCATTGATTTGAGTGGAATTTCCAATAGATAAAGTATCATCTCCATCTTCTAAATCAACTTTTCCATTGATAAAAGAATTTCCAGATATATTTACTGTATTAGCTCCTGAATCTCCAGAAATAACAGGAGTAGTTTTATCTAAGCCCCCACCATTGATTGTTACATCTGTACCAGTAAATGAAGCTCCATCTTTAACTGTAACAGCAGTTTTATAGGCATTAATAATTCCGCCATTAAGTGAAAAATTCTTATCTGCTTCTATTGTCACTGTTCCACTATTTACACCAGCACCATTGATAATAGTATCTGAAATACTTTGGTCGCTTGTATATACATCATATGAATCTACTGCACCAGATGATACTGCGCTTCCTAAATTATCTCTTAATTGAGTATTCACTATAGAATATATTCCTGTACTTCCTCCAGTTCCTAAAGCAATAGAAGTTATATTTCCACTTCCATCAAGAGTTACAGCCATTCCCTGTCCTTCAGGATTAGTAATTTCTATTCCACCTTCAATTTTAACTGGTGTCCTTCCTATTATAAGTCCATAGTTATTGTAGTTAGTAATTCCCGAACTAGAACTAGACCTAGAATCTCCATCAACATATATTCCCTTGCCATTTCCCATTATAACACCATAATTTGAAATTGATTCTATTATTGCCGGACCAGAAATAGAACGAAGATAAATTCCATGTCCAGCACTACTACTATTATTTCCACTAATTATTCCATAATTCGTTATATTGTCTATTTTACTCTTTGTAGAACCATTAGTAGTAGAAGAATAAGAATAAATTCCATTTCCTGAATCATATCCATCACTGTCATTTCCACTAATTATTCCATTATTTGTTATGTTATCTATTTTACTCTCTAGGTAAGAATCAAAACGATAAGAACTAGAATAAATTCCATTTCCGCTAGTACTACTAGAACCATTTCCGCTAATTATTCCACTATTTGTTATATCTCCTATTGTACTATCTCCATTCACAGAAGAAGAATAAATTCCATTTCCTGAATCGTTTCTACTACCAGTAGTACTACCACTAATTATTCCACTATTTGTTATATTTCCTATTATACTACTTGAAATGGAAATATATGAATCTGAGCAGGCATAAATTCCATTTCCTGAACTATCTCCTCCAGTACTGTTTCCACTTATATTTCCACTATTTGTTATATTTCCTATTATACTACTTGAAGTATCAGAATAAGAAAATAATCCATTTCCTGATTTACCTGTAGTTCCAGAACTGCTTATAGTTCCACTGTTCACTATATTTACTTTAATATTATTTGTATTTACTGTATCATCTATTTTTACAGTTTCAGTTATATTTGCTCCTTCTGGTAATGTCCAGGTAAATTCACCAGCAGGATTTTTTGTTACTGTTCCTATATTAGTTCCTAAATCATCTTGTACAATAAGAGTTGAAGCTGCAGTATCATATTTTATCGTAACATCTCCAAATGCAAAACTGCTTCCCAGTAAAAAAGCTACTACCACTCCCATTGTTATTCTATTCTTTCCCTTTAGATATCTTTTTAAAGCTTTCTCCATTTCTTTAATCATATTTTCCTCTCCCCCTTTGATATTTTTTACTTCAAATTCAACTTTTTTTACATTTATAATAATCTCAAATTCAGCAAAATAAATAATTGTTCTCTTATATGTATAAAAGCGAACATAAAATAGTCGTAATTACTTTATTTACAGAGGGTCATTTTTTAAGGATGTTTTCTCTAAAAATATTTTTATCTTGACTTTATCAATTTTAGAGATTATAATTGATAAAGTTAAAACATGTAAAAGTTCGCCTTTATACATTAAAGAGAACTTTTATTATTTTTATAGCATTAAAGAGTATTTTACTTAGTAAATTAATTCTTGTATTGTTTCATCAATTCTTTTTCTATTCTTGTCATTCTCTCCTCTATTCTTTTTATTCCATCAGTTAGTGTTTTTATATTTTCTATTCTGAATTTCTCTGCATACAGTCTTTCTTTTTCACAATCTCTCTTGTCCAGTTTTTTATCAAACAGTGAAAGTATATACTTGTGATATGCCAATAAAAAAGTTCCTGTTGTAGCTATTATCTTGAAAAACAGTTCTGTATTACTGTTCATTTTTTTATTTTTGAGTAAAAAAAGACTGCAGCTTCTGCCACAGCCTTTTCCCTGATTAAGTTTCTGTTATGCCCCTGTGTGTGTATTATTTATATCTTCTATTCTTTTATTATCTTCTAATAAAAACTATCTTCTGATGGCTCTAAAAATTCGGGAACGGTTTTATCAGGAATGGTATTCTCGTCATTGATTTTTTGTTCATTGGTAAATTTTTCCATAAAAAAGTCTGAAGCTTATTTTGATATTAAAACTGTCTTCTTATAAAAAATCATCTGCCAAAACAAAAAATCACCCACAAGGTGAATTTCCCTCATGGATGATATTTTTTTACTAAAATATTTTTTTTATTTATGTGAATTTAATTCCAAGCTAGTATAAGCTTTGCACAACATTTAATTGAAAAGTTTAAATTCTACTTACATGAATTTAGTCTTATTAAGTTTTTTATCCCTTTTATTCTATTATTTTTCTTTTGTCTGCTCCAATAGAGGTCGATTAATTTCGACCTCTTTGCTTTTAAAAAATAATTATTTACCTTGAGTTTGGTTATTGCTCAATATTTTAATATAGCAATCAATTACTTTATGAAAAGCATAGATTTCTTCTTCAGTACAATGTTCAAGAAGATATTCAATAGTATGATTTAAATTTTTTAAATCATACATTTTGTGAGCAAGACTTAATTCTGCACCTTTTGGAGTTGGATATAGATGAAAGATTTTTTTATTAGTTTCACCTTTCTCTTTAAAAATATATCCATTTTCCTCCAGCATTTTAATAATTTGGGAAATCCCACCTTTAGTTCTGTACCATTTAGAAGCTAATTCTGTAACAGTGATTTTAGGATTTTCCTCAATATCAGTAAGAATATGTATTCCCAACATATTTATCTTATCCTCAGTTCCATAAGTATGAGGAGTATTAGTATAATCATTGTATAATTTTACAAAGTTATAAATATGATTAATTCTTTCTTTCATCATATGAAAAAGTTCAGCACTTGGTTCTTTTTTCTTCTTCAAGTTCATCTATCCTTTCCTTAAAATATCGAATATTTTAATAATTAAACTATTTATTTGAAATAAAGATTATTACACCTTAGTATATAATAAAAAAAAATGTTTGTCTATGATTTAAAACAATAAAAATAATTTAATCATTAAATAATTATAAGGTTAATATTTAAAATAAATATTTATGAAGCAAAGAAAATATTTGATTTTTATAAAATATTATACTATAATCAAATTATAAATAGTTTAATACTTAAACCATATTTTATAAAGGAGGATATACTATGAACAAAGAAAAATTTTTAAAGGAGAATTGTCCTGATCGTCATAATACCAACTGTTCAAAATGGGATATTTTAGAGAAGAAATATGGAGATTCAGAACTAATATCAATGTGGGTTGCAGATATGGATTTCAAAGCTCCAAAAGAAGTAATAGAAGCACTTCGTAAAAAAATTGATTTTGGAATATTTGGATATTCACTTACAAAAGATGAATATTATGAATCTTTTATTCAGTGGGAAAAGAAATATCATAACTGGGAAGTTAAAAAAGATTGGATTCGTTTTACTCCTGGAGTTGTAACTGGTATTTTCTGGTGTGTTAATATGCTTACACAAAAAGATGATGCTATTATTATAAATATGCCAGTGTATTATCCATTCCATCATGCAATAGAAGATGTTGGAAGAAAACTGGTATACAGTGAATTAATAAACACAAATGGAGTTTATACAGTAGATTTTGATGATTTTGAAAGAAAAATAGTTGAGAATAATGTTAAATTATATATTTTATGCAGTCCTCATAATCCAGTTGGACGTGTTTGGAAGGAAGAAGAATTAGATAAACTTTTTGCTATTTGTAAAAAACATAATGTTAAAGTTATAAGTGATGAAATACATCATGATCTAATTATAGGTGACCATCCTCATATCCCTTCTGCAATAGTATCAAAAGGAAAATATGCTGATATTATGATTGTTTTAACAGCCGCTTCAAAAACATTCAATTTAGCTGGAATGAAAAATTCTTTTGTTATTATTCCAGGAGAAGAACTTCGTAAAAAATTTGATGATTTGATAGTTACTCTTCATGAAGATACAGGAAATATGCTGGGATATTATGCTGTAGAAGCTGCATATACCCATGGAAGAGAATGGCTTGATACAGTTATAGAGATTATTAGAGATAATTATAATTATATAAAGGTTCGTTTAGCAAAAGAATTACCAGAAGCTAAATTGAGTCCATTAGAAGGTACTTATCTTGCATGGTTGGATTTAAGTGCTTATACAGGAAAAGCTGGTGAAGATGGAATGAAAGATTTTGTTCAAAATAAAGCTCGTTTAGCTGTTGATTATGGTGATTGGTTTGGAATAGGGGGAAAAGGATTTATCAGATTAAATTTGGCAACAACTCCAGAATGGGTAGAAAAAGCAGTTGATGGGTTAGTTTCTGCTATGGCTAAATAACTAAGATTTGAAAGAGGGGATTAAGATGAGTAATTCAAATACTATTAGCAGCACAAAAGATTTAGATAGAGTTTTAGGGAAAAAGGATTTCTTTGCTATTGCTGTGGGGCAGATTATAGGGGCTGGAATTTTTTCACTTTTACCACAAGCTATAGGATTGACTGGTCGTTCTGCAAGTTTTGCATTTGCTATAGCAGCTGTTCTTACATTACTGAAATTAGCTCCAAGACTTTTTGTATTGGGTTCTGTGCGTATGCGTGGGGGTAGTTATACATATATTGCTTTGCTATCTACTAATGTACTTGCTGGGGCTTATTTAATCATTCATATTTTAAGTAATATTTCTTTATCCATGTATGCCTTGTCAATTGGACAGTATTTTGGACAAGCGGTCCATGGAATAAATATTCAAATTGTAGCAATAGTAGTTTTGACAATAGTAACATTGGTTAATCTTGTTGGAGTTAAAAATGCAGCAAGAGTACAGCAGCTCTTGGTTGTATGTTTAATGGCGGCATTAGCTATTTTTACTGCATTTGGAATATTTAAAGTTGATTATGTAGAATATATGAAACCAGAAGGAATGTTTACAGATGGACCATTAGGATTTTGCAGTGCAGCAGCTATACTGACATTTGCTTGTGGAGGAGCTCAAAATATTATTAACTTCTCTGCTGAAGCAAAAGATCCAACTAAAGATATGCCATTTGTTATAATTGTTTCTACAGCAGTTGTAGCTATATTTTATGCATTTATGGCAATAGTTGCAACTGGAATACTTCCTATAGGAGATGTTATGGGGCAGCCATTATCTCTGGTGGCTTCTAAAATTTTACCAGGACCATTATATGTATTTTTCTTAATTGGAGGAGCAATGTTTGCACTTCTAACTACTTTGAATGCTCAAATGGGTTGGTGCACAAAGCCATTGCTTCAAGGTTGTATAGATGGATGGCTTCCTAAAAAATTAGGAGCTATAAACTCTAAATATAAAACTCCTCATAATTTAATACTATTCTTTTATTTAGTTGGATTACTCCCATTAATATTTAGCTTTAATATGAACACTATTTCAGGAACAGCGGTGTTCGCATCTAATGTAATGGATGTACTCCTTGCAGTATTCGTATTTCGTCTGCCGCAAGTTATTCCTAATGAATGGAACAAATCACGTTGGCATACAACTACAGGGGTATTATGGTTCTGGACAATACTTGGAACTTTGGCAAGTATATTTGGAGCATATATGAGTCTTCGTACTATGACATGGTCAAAAATGGGAGTTAATTTATTAGTGTGCGTAATTGCTCTGTTATTTGGATACTTCCGTGAAAAAAGTGGAAAAGTAGAAATGGAAATCAGTTACGAAGAACAATAAAATAAGACTTAAAGTTTTCAAAATTATTTAAAAAAATAATTAAAGAGGTAAAAATGATAGAGAAAGAAAATTTTTATCTGCTTGCAGCAACATTTTTCTGGGCTTTGGGATTGATAGTAGGTAAATTTTGTTCAGCAGAAATGCCTCCAATGACATTGACTTTAATTAGATATTTGTTGGCAGGTATTGGAATGGGAATAATACATTATATTAAAGAGAAAGAATTTCATATAGCCAGTGAGGATATATTATATATTCTGATGCTGTCATTTGTAGGAATAGTTTTGAATGGTGTATTATTTTTCAAGGGAATAGGGATGACATCTTCTGTCAATACTGCAATAATATCCAGTACAACTCCTGTAATAGTATATATAATAAGCATACTGTTTTTTAAAGAGAAAATAAATATAAAAAATATTTTATCAATGATACTTTCTATAAGCGGAATATTACTTTTATTAACTAATGGAAAAATTTCTTTGTTATTATCAATTAAATTAAATCTGGGAGATTTAATAATATTAGGTGCAGTAGTATCAAATAGTATATATATAATAGGTTCAAAAAAAGTTTTGAAGAAATATTCCCCCAGCAAAATATTAACTTTTTTATTTATTTTTACAGCTTTGATTTTGTCCCCAGCACTGTATATGGAAAGAAATATGTATAAAATAAATGAGGTGTCTTTGAAAGCGATAATGTCATTATTATATATGGGAGTATTTTCATCATTGTTGGCTTTTATACTGCAGCAGAAAGGGATAAAAAAGATAGGAGCAGTAAAAGCAGCTATGTATACTAACTTAATTCCAATATATTCCATAGGATTAGCATTTTTAATATTGGGAGAAAAGGTCACAATGATTCAAATATCTGCAATGTTTCTTGTAGTATTTTCTCTTATGATTAATTATAAAAAAGATAAAATTAATAGAATTTAAATAAAAAAGTACATCTGAAATATTAGTAATATAATATTTTTAGATGTACTTTAATTTTTTGCTTATTTTATTTTAAAAATGAGAATTCAAATTTTATTATTTTTCTTTTACACAAAGAACATGATAAACTCCATCAATTACATGAGTACCTTCAGTTTCATGTTCAAATCCTGGGAATGCTTTATCCCATAGAGATAATGCTTTTAGATATTTAATTTGAGGACTGTTTTCATCTCCAAAGTTTTCTCCTGACATAAGCATTGGGATACCAGGTGGATAAGGGATAACAGAGTTGGCTGTTACTCTTCCTACTAATTTATCAGCTGGAACCAATTCAACTTCTTTACTTACAATTTTGTTGTAAGCTTCTCTTGGCAACATTTCAGATTTAGGAAGAGTTGAATATGCTTCATTTAAAACTTTTCCTGGGTTATTAGCTTTTAGATAAGCAAACATTTCATCTCCTAAATCATGGAATCCCATTTCTCCATAATGTTCAGGATGAGCAGCAACTAGTTCAGGAAGTACATCTTTTAATAAAGTGTTATTGTCATAATGTTTTTTGAATGAAAGAAGTACATTTACAAGTGTGCTCCATTTTCCTTCTGTGATACCCATTGAGAATAGAAACATAACTTGGAAATCTGTTGTTCTTGTAGGAACGATTCCATATTTTGCTAAATAAGCAGAAACTAAAGCAGCAGGAACACCTTTTTCAAGAAGTTCTCCATCATCACCCATTCCTGGAGCAAGGATACTAACTTTGATAGGGTCTAACATTGCCCAGTTTTCTGGAAGATTAGCGAATCCATGCCATTTATCTTCTGGATGCATTATCCAACAGTCTTGTTCTGTAGTAAGAAGTTCCATAGGTGCTTCTTCAAAGTTATATTCTTTTTTAGTTTTAGGATCAGTTACTTTTTCAGCATTCCAAGGTTTGAAGAACCAGTCATTTTTAGCAGTGAATTCTTTATATAATTTTCCAATTTCTTGACGGAATTCAACAGCTTCTTTAACTACTTCTTTTATTAATGATTTACCAGAATTTCCATCCATCATTGCAGCACCAATATCATTTGATACAGCTATTGCATATAGTGGAGAAGTTGTGGCATGCATCATGTATGATTGATTGAATCTGTCTTCATCAATAGGATTATTACCATTTCTTACATGAATAAATGAAGCTTGTGATAAAGCATTTAATAATTTATGAGTTGAATGAGTTGCAAAAACTGTAGATTTATTCTTGTAATCTTTTGGATTTCCTCTCATAGCAAAGTGATTTTTATACACTTCATTGAATCTTGCATATCCATACCAAGCCTCATCAAAGTGGATATAATCTGCATTACCTTGGAATATGTCTTCAGCTTTTGCAGCATTGTAACAAACACCATCATAAGTACAGTTAGTAACTACAACATATTTAGGTTTTACTTCAGTTACTTTTTTCATTTGATCTGGAAGAATAGGTCCGATTATTCCATATCTATTTCTTGTAGGAGTCATGTATACTGGTTTTGCTCCTGTAAGGATAAGTCCTTGTTCAATAGATTTGTGACAGTTTCTGTCAATAAGAGCAGTATCTTCATCAGTAAGACATGCTTGGAAAACAGTTCTGTTAGAACCTGATGTACCAACTAATACACTGTAACTTCTATCTGCTCCAAATATTCTTGCTATATTTTTTTCTGATTCTAAGAAAGCACCAGTATGGTCAAGTAGAGAACCTAGACTTGTTCTTTCAATTCCTGTATCTGTTCTAAAAAGATTTTCTCCATAATAGTCAAAGAATTTTTTACCAATAGCAGTTTTTAAAAATCCAACTCCACCTTGGTGTCCTGGGGCTGCCCAAGAGTATTCAGCAACTTTATTGTAGTTGAATACAGCTTTAGCTAATGGTGGTAAAAGTCCATCTCTATATTGTTTTATTTCTTCAGAAATACGTTCACCTATAAAATCAATATCATTTTCTAATATCCATATATATTCATCAATTGAATTTAATGTACATTCATCAAGAGATGATGTAGTATCAGTTTTTTCAGCTAATAAAAATACTGGAACTCCTTCTTGTCTTTCATGTAATACAGTAATTAAATTAACAAATTCATTTTCTTTTTCAATAGATTTTTTATTGATATCCCAATCTACAAGCAAACAGTCTATTGATTTATTAATAGCTGCCTCTTCAGCTGCTTCTTTGAAGTTTTTCACTTCTATTACTTCAATTCCTCTTTCTCTTAAATCATTTTTTAAAAGAGCAATTCTTTTAGTTACAGGTGAATCTCCGTTTAAAAAGCTGTTTTGAATAACAACAGTAGTATATTTTTGACCTTCTAAACTTTTCATTTTAATCCTCCTTATATATTTTCAAAATCGAGTTCATGTGATATTTTAAATTTTTTCTCATAAACTTCTCATGTCATAGTCATACACATAAAAAAAAGATTTCCTTTTAAAAAAAATAAAAAAAATTAAAAAAGGAAAAAATAAAATTTTTAGAATACCCATTTTAGAAACAATTGGTAACAATAAAAGTTTTAAAAAGAAAATTTAAAGGAGGAGTTATATGAGTACTGAAAATAGTAGTACATCAAATACTACTAATACTAAAAAACTAGGTGTTATTGCACTTGCAGGTCTTGTTATTAGTGCTATGATTGGAGGAGGTGTTTATAATCTTCCGCAAAATATGGCACAATCAGCATCAGCGGGGGCTGTTGGGGTTGCTTGGATAATAACAGGTATAGGAATGTATTTTTTAACTAATACTTTTAGAGTACTATCAACAGTTGTTCCAGATGCTAAGTCTGGGATATATAGTTATGCAAGATTGGGATTTGGTAAATTTGTAGGATTTTTGATGGCATGGGGATATTGGCTTTCAGCTATATTTGCCAATGTAGGTTATGCAATTTTACTTATGGATTCTTTAAATTATTTCTTTCCACCACATTTTAAAGGAGGAAATAATCTTCCATCAGTAATTGGAGGTTCTATTTTAATATGGTTAATGTATTTTATGATAATGGCGGGTGTACGTCAGGCAACTAGTATTAATACTATTGGAACAATAGCAAAATTAGTTCCTATTGCAGTCTTTATTTTAGTAACTTTATTTGTATTTAAAATCTCTATGTTCCATACTAATTTCTGGGGAGATGAAACAATAAAATCTCTTCATGATGTAGATTTAGGAAATTTAGGAGGACAAATAAAAAGTACAATGCTTGTAACATTATGGTCTTTTATTGGGATAGAAGGAGCAGTTGTTATTTCAGACAGAGCTGAAAGTCAAGCAGCAGTAAGTAAAGCTACATTAATAGGATTTTTATTATGCTGGTTATCATATGTAGCTATTTCAATGCTTCCATTTGGAACTTTATCTCAAGGTGAATTATCAGTATTGGCACCACCATCTTCTGCCTCTATACTTGCAGATATAGTTGGAAAATGGGGTAGCTGGTTTATGAATGCAGGAGTAATAATTGCATTATTAAGTTCATGGCTTGTTTGGACAATGCTTTTAGCTGAACTTCCATATGCTTGTGCTAAAGATGGAACTTTTCCTAAAATTTTTGCTAAAGTAAATAAAAATGGAACTCCATCTTTCTCACTTTTAGTATCAAGTATAGGTATGCAAATAACTATGATATTTGTATATTTTGCTAGTAATGCATGGAATGTAATGTTAAGTATTACAGGGGTTATGATACTTCCTGCATATATAGCTTCAACTCTTTATTTATGGAAAATGTGTGCAAAAGGGCAATTTCCTAAAGGTACAAATATAAAAGAAAAAACTGCACTTATTACTGGAGTTTTGGGAAGTATTTATGGAGCATGGCTTATTTATGCTGCTGGATTAAAATATTTAGTAATGGCTAGTATTCTATTTGCCATTGGAATATTAGTTTTTGATAAAGCTCGTAAAGAAAATAAAGCACCAAATGAAAGTAGTTTTACTAATGTAGAAAAAATATTGGCAATAGGGTTGACAATAATAGCAATAATAGCTTTATTCCTATTAATTACTAAAAGAGTCAGTCTTTAGAGCATAGATTAAATCAAATTAAAATTCGGAGGTTTTACAATGGAAAAAGAAACTAAAGTACGTGCACCAAGAATTGATAAGACTGCAATAAGTCCTTATGAAAATTATTGTGATGGATATGGAGCTCCTGGAGCTCAAGGAAATGGATATATTTCTGTATTAAAAGTATCTGTAGGAACTGTAGAAAAGACTGATGACTTTTTATTAGATGGTATAGTATCTTATGACAGAGCTGAAATAAATGATGCCTATGTAGGACAAATAAATATGCTTACTGCCTCATCTTTCTGTGGAATAGCAGGACAAGTATGGGGGCATGATTTAGCAGCTCATGATGATGTTGCAGCTAAAAAAATTCAACCAGTTTTAGAAGCTGTACAATTTGATGGATCTAAATTGCCTGTATATGATGCAAAACCATTATTAGAAGCAGGAATGGAACTTTTTGGTGTTGAAAAAGAAAGAAGATTTACACTTGTTCCAGGAGCACATACTATCTGTGCAAATAAAGGAGTTACTGCATACAGACCTAAAGAAGACAGACCATTAAAAGAAGGAGAAGCTTATGGAGTATGGTGTTTCATAGCTTTATCACTTTCTGCTGACAGAGATAACTGTGCAGATTTATTTATAGAAGATGCTGGATTATGGACTAAAAATGACAATGCAGAAGAATTAAAAGAATTTTTGGAAGAACACAGAAAATCAGTTGCCTGGTCAGTAGTAAGCTGTGGACAAGATTCAGATGTATTATTTGAAAGAACTTATGTAGGATTTGCTTATACTATAATGAAACCGGGAGAAATTGGAACATCTTTAACATGTGCTCCATATGTAAGCCTTGCAAGAAATGCTGTACCAACAAATGGATTTAATTCTTTGAATGAAATGACATTGACAGAATGGCTAAAAGATATGAAATTTGATTCACTTGCAGAAAAAAGAAAAAACTCTTGTTGTAATAAATAATTGAAAAATAATATAAAATCTAAAAAGTATAATTATATTGAGGAGGCTTGCCCTCCTCTTTTTGTTGTAAATTAAAAAAATAAATTATATAATAAGAAAATTAATATTTTTCTAGAGGTGAAAAAATGAAAAAGAAAGTTATTGAAACTGACAGATTATTTTTTAGTACATGGGAAGAAAATGATTTGAAATATGCATATGAACTTTGGGGAGATTCAGAAGTAACTAAATTAATAACTGCTTCTGGAAAAATGAATGAGGAAGAGATAAAAAATAGGCTGAAAAAAGAAATAGAAAATTATGAAAAATATGAAATACAATATTTTCCATTATATTTAAAAGAAAATGAAGTATTTGTAGGATGCTGTGGATTAAGACCATATAATATTGAAAAAAATATACTGGAAATGGGAATACATATAAAAAAAGAATATTGGGGAAAAGGAATTGCCTTGGAAGGATGCAAAAAGATAATAGAATATGCATTTAATGTTTTAGGAGCTTCCACTATTTTTGCAGGTCATAATCCTAAAAATGTAGGCTCAGCACATCTTATAAAAAAATTGGGATTCACTTATTTAGAAGATAGTTATTATTCACCAACAGGATTATATCATCCATCATATATTTTTGAGAAAAAAAATTAAAAAATTCTTTACATATCAAAAAAATGGAGTATTATATTAAATAATTATTATTTAAAACAGATTAGGGGGAATGAGGATGGAAAATAAATTAAAAAATGCTTTTGAATTTATTGAAAAAGAAGAAAAAGTAATGAGAAAATTATGGTTTGATTTATGTAGAATAGAAAGTCAATCTTCTGATAGAGAAGGAGTAAATGAAGCAGTTGAATTTTTAGAAAAAAATCTTAAAAGTTTTGGAATGAAAACACAGGTATTTGATTATGGAAGTGGAGGAAATAGTATAACTGCTTATTTTGATAATGGAAGTAAGGAGCTTGAAACAATTATAATAGGACATTTAGATACTGTTCACAAAAAAGGAAGCTTTGGAGAAGAAGTAATAAAAGTAGATGAGGAGAATGATATGGTTTATGGACCTGGAGTTCTTGATTGTAAAGGTGGGGTTGTAATAGGTGCTTTTGTTGCAAGAGTTTTAAATCATATTGGATATGATAAATTTATAAAACTTGCGTATTCAGGAGATGAGGAAGTAGGACATCAACCTACTAATGGAAAAGGAAAAGAATTCTTTTTGGAAGAAGCAAAAGGATTTAAAACAGCTATAGATTGTGAAACAGGTTTTACAGATGGAAGAATAGTAGTGGGGAGAAAAGGAGCAGCAAGATTTCAAATTATAATTCAAGGAAAGGGGGCTCATGCAGGAAATGAACCTGAAAATGGTATAAGTGCAATCAAAGAGGCTGCCTATAAAATCCTTAGAATAGAAGAAGAAAATGATTACAATAATACCCATTATAATGTAGGAATAATTAATGGAGGAACTAATGTAGGAAGTATTCCAGAAAATTGTGTTTTGACTATAGATGTAAGATATAGAAAAGCTTCAGACATAAAAGAAATAAGAGAGTTTTTAGATAGAGTAACAAAAAAATCATATGTAAAAGGAACTAAATCTGAGTTAAAAGAAATATTAATTTTTGACTCTATGGATGAAACTGAAAAAAATAAAAAATTATTTGAAATAGTAAAAGAAAATTCAGAAAAATTAGATTTAGGAATACCATATCCATGTTTTTTAGGTGGAGGATCTGATGCTGCGTACACAGTAGCTTTAGGAATACCAACTATTTGTGCAATGGGAGTGCAGGGCTATGAAAATCATACAATAAGAGAAAGAGCTGTAATAAGTTCATTTAGTGAAAGAACAAAACTAATTGTAGCTTCAATTTTATCATTACCAGAAGTAATTTAAAATATTTAATAAAAATAAACTGAATAAAAAATATGTAGACTTCATTTATAGTAGACAGTTTAAAGGAATAAAAAAACTGTTTATTTATAGATGAAGTTTTTTTATAAAAAATTTTAATTTTGAGTTTATATTGAAAAATCTATTAAAATAAATATTTTTAATAAAATAAATATTTTCAGTCTTAAAATTATTTTAATTATTTTTTTAAAATGAGCATAAAAATAATTTTTTGTTCTAAAAATTAAAATAAAGAAATAAATATTAACAATAATTTTTTATTGGTGTAAAATATAAGTTTATAATCTATAAACCTTAAAACTATTTATGTCAAAATTGTGACAATAATACAAAAAAAATATACATGGTTTTTATGGAAAAGTAAAAATTTTATAGACACATATTTTGAATTTAATACGTTTATACACATATATAATATGAATAAAAATATTGAAATAAAGAATAAAAGAGTGCGGTGACATATTTCTTGACATTTTCACATAGATTTCATCAAGATTTATTATATTAATAGTGTAGAAAACAAGAAATTATAAGAGTTGCTAATTATCTTATGATTATTTTTCTCTTAAATTAAAGTTATAAGAATATAACAATTTCCCAGGTTGTTATACTCTTATACTTTATAATAATAAATACTAGGGGGTATTTTTATGAAAAAATCTTTATTATTAGTTGGTGCATTTTTAACAGTTGCAGCAATGGCACAGGCAAAAGAAATAGTTCCTGCACCAGTAGTTGTAGAAGAAGCACCAGTACAAGTTGTAGAAAAAGAAGTTATTGTCTACAGAGACAGAGAACCACAAGGATTCAGACCAAATGGATATGTTGATTTACAATATAGATATTATGGAGAAGCTGAAGAACTTAATTACAAGAATAATGGTGTAAATAACAATTATGGAAGAACACAGTTAATGGGAAAAATTAATATGACTGAGAACCAAGCTTTAGAATATAGAATCAGATCATATAATGACTGGAACTCTTCTTCTAACGAAAAACAAAAAGGAGAAGATGGAACTCAAACAAGATTAAGATATTTCTATAACCATGGAAATTTGGGAGATTCTAATGTAAATTTAACATCTAGAATAGAATACAGAAAAGAAGCTGAAAATGATGCGCAATCATTAGAATATCAAGCAAGGTTCAATTTTGCAGATTATTTATTTAATAATGATTTTGTAAAAACTACAGAATTTACAATCGCTCCTAAATATAAATATTACTGGGCATCTAACAGTGATGATTATCAAAATAGATTAGGAATAGATTTATTTACAATGCATCAATTTCCATTTGGATTTTCATTTGAATTTAATTTGTATGGAGACCAGTATTTCTATGGGCAACGTCAATATACTAATGACCATAGTACAGTAAAAAATAATACTGGATTAACAATGGAAGCTTATTTATACAATACAACTAATTTATATACAAATGATAAAGTCGATATAGATTTCTACTTTGAAGGTGGATATGATCCATATAACTGGAATTCAGAGAAAGTATTAAGAACAGCTATAAATGAAAAAGGAGATTTAAAAGATCCTGCTAATTATACTTACAATGATAACACTTATGAATTATATGCTTATCCACAAATTATAACAACATATAAAGTTAGTCCTAACTTTAATGTATACGCTTCTTTAGGAGCTGAATATAGAAACTGGGCAAATATAAATCAAAAAAGTGCTAAAGACTGGAGATGGCAACCAACAGCTGTTGTAGGATTTAAGACTACTTTTTAAACTATAAAAGTCTAAATATTTTATATAAAAGGAAGAACTCTTTTTAATAAAAGAGTTTTTTCTGTTGATGCACACTAATAAAACATATTTTCTTCACTTTTCTATATTATATTCTTTGTATAAGAGAAATATTGTAAAAGTTGCTAATCTTTTATATATTATTGCTCTTCCCAAGAATAAGGTGATGATTTACCAGTTTCCCAGATTAGGTAAATTGTCATCTTTAATGTGAATTATTATATATTTCGGTATATATAATTTAAAATATAGAAAATAGGGGGTATTTTTTATGAAAAAATCTTTATTATTAGTTGGTGCATTTTTAACAGTTGCAGCAATGGCACAAGCTAAAGAAGTTGTACCTGCTCCAGTTGTAGTAACAGAAGCACCAGTACAAATCGTTGAAAAAGAAGTTATTGTCTACAGAGACAGAGCACCAGTAGGATTCAGACCAAATGGATATGTAGATTTACAATACAGATGGTATGGAGAAACTGAAAACCAAACTTCTGCTGAAAATGACTGGGCAGGAGCTACAAAATATGGAAGAACTCAGTTAATGGGAAAAATCAACATGACTGAAAATCAATCTTTCGAATACAGAATCAGAAATTATGGAAATGATTCTTCTGACAGACTTGGAAAATCAGGTACTGACACAAGATTAAGATATTTCTATAATCATGGAAATGTAGGAGATTCTAATGTTAACTTTACATCAAGAATCCACTATAGAGACAGAGAAGATACAGATAAGCATCAAGAATTAGAATATCAAGCAAGATTTAATTTTGCTGAGTATATGTTCAACAATGATTTTATAAAAACTACTAATTTCGTTGTTGCACCAAAATACAGATATCAATGGAATGCAGATGCTGCTAATCAAGGAGATAATTATGATAATCAAGTAGGAGCAGATTTATATACTTACTTCGAATTACCATGGGGATTCTCTTTTGAGTTCAATATGTACAATACTCAACACTTCTATGGAAGAGATCAAGTATTTGACAGAGGAAACAAAATAAAAGATAAAAACTTTACAATTGATGTAGAGGCTTATATCTACAATACAACTAATCTATACACTAATGGAGATGTAACAGTTGATTTCAACTTCGAAGGTGGATATGATGATTATAGCTGGTCTCAATACAAAAAATATGGTGCATTAGATCAAAAACAAGATTATGAATTATATGCATTACCATATGTTCAAGTAAATTATCAAGCAACTCCAAGCTTTAAAGTATATGCAGCAGCTGGAGCAGAATATAGAAACTGGGCAATCACTGCTAAAAGCGATGCTAAAGACTGGAGATGGCAGCCAACTGTATTTGCAGGATTTAGAGCTTCATTCTAGTAAGTTAGGTTATTACTTTACAACTTAGGACATTCTTAACTAACCAACATTATAAAGGGGAGTTAGCCAAAGCTTTTATTTTGGTTAACTCTTTTTTCTTATATATTTAAAAAGTAAGGATAAAAAATGGGAGGACAATAAATATATGAAAAAAATTTTAATAGTAGAAGATGAAATGGAGATAAGAAATATTTTGAAATTATATCTTCTAAAGGAAGGTTACGATGTGACAGAGGCTGAAGATGGAGAAGTGGCAATAAAACTTTTTTATGAAAAGCCGTTTGATTTAGTAATACTTGATATAATGTTACCTAAAAAAGATGGATGGAGTGTTTTAAGAGAAATAAAAAAATACAGCTCAGTTCCTGTTATGATATTATCTGCAAGAGATGATGATGAAGATGAATTGTTTGGTTTTGAAATAGGAACAGATGAATATATTACAAAACCTTTTAATAATAAAATACTTTTAGCAAGAATAAAAACTCTTATAAAAAATACAAGTAATAACACAGATCACATTATTGAATTAGGGAAAATAGCTATTAATGATACATCTCATACAGTAACAGTAGAAGGAGAAGAAATTATTTTAGCACCTAAAGAATATGAACTTTTAATATACCTTATAAAAAATCATAAAATTGCTCTCAGCAGAGATAAAATGCTTACAGAGGTATGGGGATATGATTTTCCTGGAAGTGATAGAACAATAGATACACATATAAAGAATTTAAGAAAAAAACTGGGAGATGAATGTATAAAAACTGTTAGAGGGATAGGTTATAAATTTGAGATAAAAAATTAGGAGGAGCAGAAAGTTAATGAAAAAAATTTTTTATAAAATATTTTTTGCTTTTATTGTGATTTCTTACCTTCCACTGATAGTGATATATTATTTTAATTTTTTATACATGGATAAATATATCGTTCAAAATACTAAAGAACAATTAATAAAAGTATCTGAAGATATTTCAATTAAGGATATTCCTTTGGATAAAATAATAGACAGCAAAAAGAATAAAGATATAAAAATTGCATATATAAATTTTCAAAAATCTGAAAAGGAAAGTGAACTTTTTAACTATTTTAATAAAACTGAAATTAAAGCTAATTTAGAGAAAATCCATACTGGAGATTATACAATAAGGTTGACAAGTATGACAGATTTTCTTAACTATTTTCTTCTTATAAAGAAAATATCAGATACAGAATTTTTAGTGATTATATCACCAACAATAGTACCAAATGTTGTAACCAAAATGATGTCATCATTTTATTTAGATTTATCAGCTTTTATAGTACCAATACTTTTTGTTTTAGCATATATTTTCTCAAAATATTTTTCTGATCCAATTGTGACTTTAGAAAAAATATCATCTAAAATATCAAAATTAGATTTTTCATCAAATATAGATTTTAAATATAATAATGAATTAGAAACTCTTGGAAATAATTTGAAAGGTATGTCTGAAAAATTAAAAAATAATATAGATGAATTAAATAATTTAAATTCACAAATGAAAATAGAATTGAAAGAAAAAGAGAAATTAATAAATTTTGAAAAAGATTTTATGCGTTCAATAGGGCATGAACTAAAAACACCTATTGCCATAATTAATGGATATATAGAAGCCCTTCAAGACGATATTGTATCAGCCGAAGAAAAAAGCAATGTATATTCTATTATATATAATGAAGGGATATTTCTTGATAAACTTATTAAGAATTTAAATACATACTTAAAGTATGAATTCAGTTTTTCAGATGAAAGTTATGAAGAGTTTCAATTAAAAAAATTATTAGATGAAAAACTAAATAAATATAATCTTGATTTTATTAAAAAAAATATAGAATTGGCAATAAATATAGATGAAAGCGAAATTTTTAGTGATAAATATCGCATATCTATAATTTTAAACAATCTTTTTACTAATGCAATTACTTATGTGGATGACAGAAAAAAGATTGAGATAGAATTTAAAAATAAAATTTTAAAAATATCAAATAGTTCGGCATTTATACCAGAAGAAAAATTTAAAAATATATTCAGGCCATTTTACAAACTTGATTCCTCTAGAAACAGAAAATATGGCGGAGCAGGGTTAGGACTTTCAATAGTAAAAAATATATTAACAAGTTTAAATCTAGAGCATAGCCTTATTTTTGATAAAGAAAAAAATTATGTTATATTTACAATAAAATTTAATTAAAAAAAGTTCTTGACCCTCAAGTAGCTTTATAGTTTAAAATTAATGTTGTTTTAGAAAACAATTTTCTCTACTCATCTAAAATTCTTAGTTTTCTAAATTTTACAACATTAATTTTTTTATTTTTTGAAATAATAAAAAAAGATTGACTTATTAGTCAATAAGGTGTAGAATTTACCATGACCTATTGGTCAAAAAAATTATAAGGAGTAGGGTATGCCAGTCATAGGAAAAAAAGAGCAGATAATGGAAGCTGCTACAAAGCTCATACTTAAAAAGGGTTATTCACATACTTCAGTAGAAGATATAACTAATGAAATGGGGATAGCTAAAGGTAGTTTTTATACTTATTTTAAGTCAAAAAATTTATTATTACAGACTATTGCGGAAAAGAAAATAGATGAAATGATGGAGAAGCAGGATGATATTCTTAAGAATAGCTTTTCTTTTGAAGAAACTTTAAAGAATATTATTCTGGTAAGACTTAAATTTTCCCATGAAAGTATGAAAAGAGAACTTGTATTAATAAGTTTAATAAAGAATATAGAAGCTTTAAGTCCAGAAATAAGAGAAATTTTAAAAAGAATTGAACAGATAAATATTGATTTCATAAAGAAATTACTTATAAAATTTAAAAATGAACTAAAAGCAAAAGAAGATGATTTTCAAAAATATTCAGAACTTATTAGTGCTATAATACGAGAATTTAAGATAGTGAGTTTTTTCCTGGATAGAAGTAATAATGAAAATATATTTATTCAAGATTTTGATATAGTAATAGAGAAAATGAATAATGAAAAACTTGAGGAGGGAATAGATTTTATCAATAATTGTATTTTAAAAATATTAAGATAATTTTGAAAATTAATTATTAATTTATGTATATTTAGGAGGTAACAATGAAAAAGATATTAGGATTACTTTTAATATTAAGTAGTTCAGTGTTTGCTAGAGAGATTACTCTAGATCAAGCTATACAAATGTCACTGGAGAACAGTAAGGAAATCAAAGTTTCAGAGAAAGATGTTGAAGTATCAAAATTAAAAGTGGGAATCGCATTTAAAGATGCTCTGCCAAGTGTTGTATACAATGGAACATATACTAGAGGAGAATATGGACGTAAAATGTATAAACATGGTTGGGAAGATCAAGTAGAGAGAAAGGGCGGATATACTCAGACAATATCAATATCACAGCCATTATTTCAGGGAGGAGCAGTTTTAGGAGGAATAAAAGGTGCCAAAGCATATAAAAGTATAGCTAACTTATTGTATTTAGGAGAAAGAAGAGATACAAGACTTAGAACTATTCAAAATTATTCCAACATTGTTAAATACCAAAAGGATTTAGATGCTTTAGAGGCTTCTAAAAAAGAACTTCAGGCTAGATATAATAAACAGAAAGCTCAGTTAGACTTAAGACTTATAACTAAAACAGATTTATTAAAAACTGAGTATTCTCTTTTAGAAGTTGAGTCACAAATCATTGGAACTCAAAATGGAATAACTATTGAAAAAGAAAATCTTAAGATAAAAACAGGAATTCCTAAAAATGAAGATGTAACAGTTGTAGAATTTGAAGTTCCTATGTATTTGAGCAGAAATATAAATTTCAAAGCTGATTTAGATCAGGCTATGAATGAGAGTATAAATGCTTTAGTAGCTAAAAATTATGTAGAGGCAGCAGAGGCTTCTAAAATAGTGTCAAGAGCAGATATGCTTCCTAAAGTAAATGCTTTTGCAAGTTATGGAACATCAGAAAGAACAAAATACAATCCAACAATAGATGAAGCTGAATGGAGAGGCGGAGTGGAAGTAACATGGAATGTATTTGAGTTTGGAAAGAATTATGATAACTACAGAGTAGCTGCAATAGGAAAAGAGCAGGAAATGCTGAGAGAAAAGATATCTAAGGATAGTATTGATATAAATGTAACTGATGCTTATTTAGAATTGATAAGAATGGAAAAAGAGAGAGATTCTAAAGAAAGAGCAATGGAAGCAGCAGTAGAAAACTTTAGAATGGATCAGGAAAGATATGATGCAGGATTGATTTCAACAGTAGACTATTTATTATCTGAATCACAGGTGAGAGAAGCAACAGTGGCATATAATCAGATAGTGATAGATTATTTGTATGCATTTGAAAAATACAGATCACTGCTTATTTAATATATTACATAATAAATTATCTGCTTGAATAATTACTTATAATTTCGAAAAAGTTTTATAAGGTAATTTAGTATCTTTTAAAACTTTTTTAAATTTATTCATATTGATAAATCAAATTTGAAATTAATTATCAGGGATTTTAGGAGGAATAGAAATGAAGAAAACAGGTTATTTGATACTGCTTTTAATATTAGTTATGGCAGGTTGTGGAAAGAAAGAAGAAGAGGTTATAGAAAAGAAAGTTAAGTATGTTATTACAGAACCTGCAGCAACAAGAAAAATGAATCAGGTATTCAAATCAGATGCTGTATTGGAACCTAAAAACAAGGTTAACCATAAAACTGAAAAAGGTGGAACAATAGAGAAAATATTAAAAAGAAATGGAGATACTGTAAAAAAAGGAGAGCTGGTAATGGAGCTTTCAGATGCTGCGACAGAATCAAGTTATTTTACAGCAAAAGCAAATTATACATCTGCGCTGTCTTCACTTAATATTGCAAAGAGCAACTATGATAAGTTTAAGAATCTTTATCAGAAAGAGCTGGTATCTTATCTGGAATATGTAGGATATGAAAATACTTATGTAGGAGCTAAAGGAAATTATGAGGCAGCGAAGGCATCTTATGAGAATGCAAAAAGTGATTACAATAAATTATTCAGAAAAGCTGAAATAGATGGTGTTATTGGAAATCTTTTTGGAAAAGAAGGAAATGAAATAGCTGCAAGTGATATTATTTTTACAGTAGTAAATGATAGTTCTATGGAAACTTATGTAGGATTCCCAGCAGAATGGCTTACTCAGATAAAAGTTGGACAGGAATTAGAAGTGGAAGTAGGAGCATTAGGGAAGAAATTTACTGGAAAGATAACAGAGATAAACCCAATTGCAGATTCATCAACTAAAAAGTTTATGGTAAAGGTTGCAGTAGATAATCCTGAAAAAGCTATAAAAGATGGAATGTATTCCTATGTAACTATTCCAGTGGGAGAAATAAATGTATTATCAGTTTCAGATGAGGCAATATTTGTAAGAAACCTGTTAAGCTATGTATTTAAAGTGGAAGATGGAGTAGCAAAAAGAGTAGAGGTAAAAACAGGAGCTACAAATCTTCCATATACTGAAATTTCTTCTGACAGTGTAAAAGAAGGAGACAGAATAGTAGTTAAAGGTATATTCGGACTGGAAGAAGGAAATGAAGTAGAAGAAAACACAGAAGCAAAATAATATTTTAAATCAAAATTAATGAGGTGAATAAATAAATGACTTTAGCAGGTTTATCAATACGTAGGCCAGTTGCTACAACAATGGTTATGATATCCGTTATGTTCATTGGATTAATGGCAATGTTTTCTATGAAATCAGAGCTTTTACCAAATATGAATATTCCAGTTGTTACAGTAAAAACAACATGGCAGGGAGCAGTAGCAGAAGATATAGAAACACAGGTTACTAAAAAAATAGAAGAGATACTTCCTAATGTTGAGGGAATAGATAAAATAGAGTCAACATCAACTTATGGACAATCAACTATAGTTGTAAAATTTGATTATGGAATCAATGCAGATGAAAAAGTAACAGAGATACAAAGAGAATTGTCAAAAATAACAAATGATCTGCCTAGTGCAGCAGATACACCAATAGCAAAAAAAGTAGAAGCTGGAGCAGGAAATCTGACTCTGGTAATAATGATGAGTGCTCCAAATAAAACAGAGTTAAGTAGTTTTGTTGAAGAATATTTAAAACCTAAGTTTGAAAGTCTGCCTGGTATTGGACAAGTAAATGTATTTGGTAATCCAGATAAACAACTTCAAATACAAATAGACAGTGACAAACTTGCAGCTTATGATCTTTCACCAATGGAATTGTATGATATGATTAGAGTATCAAGTTTAAATGTACCATTGGGAACTATCAGTACAGGGACTAAAGATGTAATAGTAAGATTTATGGGAGAATTAAACTATATAGATACTTTTGAGGATATGATTTTAAAAAGTAATGGAAACACTTTGAGAGTTAAAGATGTAGCCGATGTAGTATTTACTACTGAAGATGCAACTAATATTTCATATTTATCAGGAAAGGAATCAATAGCAGTAGTAGTGGAAAAATCATCAGATGGAAGTACAATAGATCTTAATAAAAGAGCCCTTGAGGCACTTGAAAGTTTGGAATCTATTATGCCTCCAGAGACAGTTTATAATGTATTGCTTGATACATCAATTGATATTAATCAATCAATTTCAAATGTTAGTGGAACAGCAGTACAGGGACTTATACTGGCAACAATAGTTCTATATCTGTTTTTGAAAAATATGAGAGCAACACTTCTGGTATCAGCAGCACTTCCAGTAGCAGTAATATTTACATTTGCATTTCTTGCGCTGAATGGAACATCACTTAACCTTATCTCATTGATGGGATTATCGATAGGGGTGGGAATGCTGACAGATAACTCCGTGGTTGTTGTGGATAATATTTATCGGCATATGACGGAACTGAAATCACCAGTAATGGAGGCTTCAGATAATGCAACAACAGAAGTTGCCATGTCAGTTATAGCATCAGCTCTTACAACAATGGTTGTATTTATCCCTATATTATTTATTCCAGGAATAGCAAGAGAAATATTTAGAGATTTAGCATATTCAATAATATTTTCAAACCTTGCAGCAATAATAGTTTCTCTTACATTAATACCAATGCTTGCAAGCAGATTCCTTACAAATAAGGCAGATATTACAAAGGAAGGAAAAATATTTGGAACAGTAAAAAGTAATTATTTAAAATTGATAAACTGGGCTGTAGACCATAGATGGAAAACAGTTGGAGTAACGGTATTTATATTTATATTTTCAATGGTAACTGTGCCAAGATTCTTAAAGATGGAATTTATGCCTAAACAGGACCAAGGTAGATATTCAATAGTTGCAGAGTTAGGAAAAGGGCTTGATTTGGAAAAATCAAAAGCAATAGCTAAACAGATAGAAGATATAGTTATAAATGAACCTAATACTCAAAGTTATTTTACAATTATTGAAAATGATAGTTTTTCTATCAACGTTGATATAGGTAAAAAGGATACAAGAAAGACTTCTGTATTTGACATTATTACTAAATTAAGACCAATTGTTGAAAGGGTACCAGATACAAGAACAAATCTGTCAGAGGATTTTGCAATGGGATCACAGCAGAGAGATGTTCAGTTTGATATAGTTGGGTCTAATCTTAATGAGATTAAGGAAGTAGGAGCAAAAGTTCTGGAAGAAATTAAGAAATATCCAGGAGCAGTTGATATAAAATCAACATTAGATCCGGGAAATATTGAAGCAAGAGTAGTTCTTAACAGAGATAAAATAAAAAGTTATGGAATCAATCCTTCAGTAATTGCTCAAACTCTTAACTATTCAGTATTAGGAGGAGACAGAGGAGATACAGTAACTGTTAAAACTGGAGTAGAAGAAATAGATGTTATGGTAAGACTGCCTAAAAATAAAAGAAATGATATTAATGCTTTAAAAAATCTTAACATAAAAATAGACAGCGGAAAATTTATAAAATTGTCAGATGTTGCAGATATAGTAATGGCTGAAGGATCATCAGAGATAAATAAAACAGACAGAATATATAGTGTAACAGTATCTGCAAATGATGGTGGGGTTGGAATGAAAGCCATTCAGGACAAACTTGTAGAGGCATATAATGCAAGTAATCCACCTAAATCAGTTGATTACAGATGGGGAGGAAACTCAGAAAACCTTAGTGATGCAACAAGTCAGTTAGGATTTGCACTTGGAATATCAATATTCCTGATATATGCATTACTGGCAGCTCAGTTTGAAAACTTTGTACTACCAGTGATAATTATAGGATCAATACCACTTGCATTAGTAGGAATAGTATGGGGGCTTTTGGTAACTGGGCAGCCTGTAGACATTATGGTTATGATAGGAATTATACTTCTGGCAGGGGTGGTTGTAAACAATGCCATAGTATTGATAGACTTTATTAAGATGACCAGAGAAAGAGGAAGCGAGAGACAGGAAGCAGTAATAGAATCATGTAGAACAAGACTAAGACCTATTCTAATGACAACAATGACAACAGTACTGGGAATGCTTCCATTGTCACTGGGAATAGGAGAAGGATCAGAGATATACAGAGGAATGGCCATAACAGTTATGTTTGGATTGACATTCTCAACACTTCTGACATTGGTTGTAATCCCAATCCTTTATACATTAATTGAGGATATGAATAATGCTATTTTAAAATTTCTTAAAAAAGTGTATAATAAGATTATGGATCTTTTACCTAAAAAATTAAGTGGAAGAGACTAAAAGGAGGGAGGATTTACAATGACAGATGGACATTACAATTATAAAATGATATTTGTAAATATAAATGAATCACAAAAGGCAAGACTAGAAGATTTTTTTGATGAAATAAAATTCTATTACTATACAGTACAGAAAAAGGTGGAAAGTGTATGGGATGCTAAGGTAAAACATAAAAATACTCTTGTCTGGCCAGGAACAGACTGTACATTTATATTGACTGTTCCAGAGAAGAATCTGGATAAAATGCTGAAGAATTTGAAAACTTTCAGAATGTCGCTTCCACATGGAATAGTTATGACAGCAGGTGTAATTCCAGTAGACAGAATTATAATAGATTTTTTAAATGAGGATATAGTTCCTGATGAAGAACTTTTAGAAAGATTAAAAGAAAAGCATAAAGTAAAATAATAAAAAAATAATATAAAATAAGGATAACTTAAATGTCAAAAAGGACAAAAGTTATCCTTATTTTTATTTAGGAATAAATTGCATTTTTTTCTTTTTTAGTGTATATTTACTTATAAGCAAAACCATTACCCTAAAGTAACTTTATAGTTTAGAAATTAGGTTTGGTTTGCAATCAATGAATTTTGTATACAAAACAGGGGGAACTATGAAAAAATTATTATTAATTATTTCTCTTTTTTCTTTAGTTGCATGTGGTGATAATAAAACAGCTCAAACAGAAAAAAAAGAAGTGGTTAAATTAGCAAGAACAATTGAATTAAATGAACAAAATCTTGAATATGTAAAAGATTATAATGGAGAATTAAAACCTGTTAATGAAGTGACAATTATCACTCCTACAGGTGGGGATGTAAAAAAGATAAATTTTAAAAATGGGGATAAAGTAAAAAAAGGAGATGTAATACTTGAACTTACTGATGCTTCAACAGAAGCGAGTTACTATGAAGCAGAAGGAAATCTTTTGAAAGCTAGATCAAGTTATTCAACTGATAAAATTTCATATGAAAAATATAAAAAATTATATGCTAAGGAACTTGTTTCAGAAGATGAATTTTTGAATTCTAAAAATAAGTTTGAAACAAGTATGGGGAGTTTAAAAATAGCTGAAGCTAATTTTATAAGAGCTAAAGATAATTTTTCAAGGTTAAAAGTGACAGCTAAAATAAATGGAACTATAACAGATTTAAATCTTAAGGAATTTGAAAAAGTAACAGCTTCTCAAAAAATATTAACCATTATTGATAATAGTAAAATGGAATTAGTTATAGCTGTTTCTGGAAAAGATACTGAATATACAAAAGTTGGAAGTAGAGCAGAAGTTATTGTAGAAGAATTAGGAGAAAAGCTGATTGGAACAATAACTGAAATAAACCTTAGTTCAGATAGCAATACAAAAAAATATTCAGTTAAAATTAATATAAGTAATGAAAATCAAAGACTTTTAAAAGGGCTGTATGCAAAAGTAAAATTACAGCAAGGGTATATAAAAGGACTGTTTGTTCCTAAACAGGCAATAATGATAAAAGACCTTTATTCATATATAGTTATTTCAAGAAATAATACTGCTGTTATTTATAAAATTACTCCTGACATTACAATAGGGGATGAGCAGATGATTGAGTTTCCGGATTATCAGACAGGGGATAGAGTAGTAGTAGAGGGACAGTATCTTCTTAATAATAATGATAAAATAAAGGAGAACTAGAATATGAAATCAATTTCAGAATTTTCAATAAGAAAACCAGCTACAGCTACAATGTTTATAATATCAATGATTTTTTTTGGTATACTTGGTCTAAAAAAAATGCCTATAGAAATGCTTCCTAATATAAATAAACCTACTGTAAGAATAAGAATAAAATGGGATGGAGCTACTCCATCAGATGTAGATAAAATGATTACAAGAAAAATAGAAGATGTTCTTCCAAATGTGGAAGGGATAGTTGAGTATACTTCTGAATCTTCTGCTGAGCAATCACTTATATTTGTAAAATTCAAATATGGTACTGAGGTTGAAACAAAGATAACTCTTATACAAAATGAAATAAATCAAATAAGAAATAAATTTCCAGATGATATGAAAGAGCCATCTATAAGAAAAAGTTCTATGTCAGATGTTCCTGCTATTACATTTTCTATGGCAGGTGGAGATAGAATGGAAATGAGAAGTTATGCTGAAAATAATTTAAAACCAATGTTAGAAAGACTTTCTGGAGTAGCTCAAATACAAGTTTTTGGAGGACAGGAACAGGAAGTATCTGTGGAAGTAGATCCAAATAAACTAGAAAATTATAATCTGGGAATAATGGATGTATATAATAAAATGAACAAAGCCAGTGTTAATATTCCAGGTGGGATATTAAGAGAAGGAGAAAAAGAATATCTTATAAAAATAGAGGCAGAAATAGAAACTGCTGATCAAATAAAAGAGATAGTTTTAAGCAATAAAAATGGACATCTTTTAAAACTAAAGGACATAGCAAAGATACAGGTTGCCCCAAAGGATAGAACATCAATATATAGGAAAAATGGAAAAGACAGTATAGTAGTCATTGTTTCAAAAACAGACGATGGAAATTCGGTTGCAATTGTTAATGAAACTAAAAAAATAATAGAAAGCAATAAGGGGTCACTTCCTATTAATACTGTATTAAATTATGAATTTGATTCTTCTGTTACAATATTGAATTCAATAGCTAATGTAAAAACAAGTGGGATGCAAGGATTGATTTTAGCATCTGTTATACTTTTTGTTTTCTTAAAGAGTATTTCAGCTACTTTGATAATAGCAGTAGCTATTCCAATATCAATAATTTTTACTTTCTTTTTATTAAATATTCAAGGCATAAGTATCAATTTGATATCCCTTATGGGATTGTCTTTAGGGATAGGAATGCTTGTGGATAACTCAGTAGTCGTTGTAGATAATATATTTAGGCATATGACTGAGTTAGGAAAAACAAAATTACAGGCAGCAAAAGATGGAGCAGAGGAAATGGCACTTCCTGTATTAGCTTCAACAATGACAACTGTTGCTGCGTTTTTACCTTTAGTTTTTCAAGAGGGATTGGCAAAAGAGCAATTCAATAATTTGTGTTATGCAATATCATATTCATTATTGGCTTCATTGGTAATATCACTTACATTTGTACCTATGATAGCAAGTAAAGTAATGGATAGTAAAAAGGATTTGAATGCTGAAGGAAAAATAATGATAAACTTCAGAAAGATATATGTTGCTGCATTAAAATGGGCTATAAGACATAGGGGAGCAGTATTAGGCATACTTGCAGTTTTGTTCGCTGGTTCAATGTTTGTTGCCTCAAAAATAGGTGGAAGATATATTCCAACTGTAGATGAAGGAAGATATGCTGTAGTTGCAAAACTTCCATCAGGAGCAGATGTAAATAAAGCTGATAGAATAGGAAAGATTCTTGAAGAAAAAGCAGTTATGATACCTTTTGTAAAGGATTATACAATTTCTGGGAATAGTTCACATACTATTCTTAATATAAATGCAGGGCTAAAAACTTCAAGAGATGAGTCGCTGCAAGAAATAATAAGAGAACTCAGAAAAACTTTTGTAGAATTTCCAGATGTAGAATTAACAATAACTCCAGGGTATAAATTTGGAACAAGAGGAATATATGATTTAGAATTTGAGCTTTATTCTGATAATGAATCGCAGCTTCAAATAGTATCTCAGGAACTTAAAGAAAAAGTAAAAGAAATAGATGGAATATATGATGTAACTTCATCATTTGAAGGTGGAAAACCAGAAGGAAAATTCTATATAGACAGAGAAAAGGCTGAATATTATGGACTAGATGCTAGAACTATAGCAACAATGATACAGACACAGATATTAGGTGGAACTCCTATAAAGATTAACAGTGATAATAGTGAAATAGATGTAACACTTCAATTACAGAAAAAATATAGAGAATCAACAGGATTGATATTAGATTCAAGAATAACTCTTCCTGAAGGAGGGAACATTAGAATATCTGATGTTGCTGAATTTAGAGCTGAAGAGGGACCTTCAAAAATAGAAAAGAAAGATAAGAAAAAGAAAATAGTTATATATGCAAATTTGAAAGATGAGCTTGATTTGGAAACTGCTCAAAAACGAGTAAGTGCTACTCTGGAAGATATGGGATATCCAGAAGGATTAACTTATGGAACTGGTGGAAAAAGTGCTGATATGGCTGAGATGGGAGCTCAGCTAAAATCAACATTTGCTATTGCAGTATTTCTGATTTACTTTATTCTTGTTTGGCAGTTTGAATCATTTATAATGCCATTTGTTATTATATTATCTATACCCCTTTCTACAACAGGAGCATTTTATGCTTTATATGCAGCAGGACTCAGTATAGATGCTATGGTTTCAGTAGGATTTGTTATGCTGGCAGGAATAGTTGTAAATAATGCTATTGTATTAATAGACTTTATTAATATAAGAAGAGCTGCTGGAGATAATATGAATAAAGCACTAATTACAGCTGGAAAGACAAGGTTAAGACCAATTTTGATGACTACACTCACTACTGTTCTTGGAATGATTCCATTGATGTTCAGTAATGGAGAAGGATCTGAAATATATAAAGGAATGTCTTTTGTAGTTGTATTTGGTCTTTCAACAGCTACGCTTTTGACTTTGGTAGTAATACCAGTATTTTATTATTTAATAGATGATTTTATATTTATAATGAAGAAATTTAGGAAAAAATTATTAAAAAAATCATAAAAAAGAGGAGAGGATATGGAAGATTATTTAACAATTGGAGAAATATCAAAACTTACAGCAGTTCCTATCTCTACATTGCGTTATTATGACAGTGAAGGAATATTTTCTCCAGCTTTAAAAGATGAAAAAAATAATTATAGATATTATACTGGTTTTCAAATACCAGTATTGAAAATAATAATACATTTAAAAAAACTAGGATTTAGCAACGATTCCATAAAAAGTCATTTGAAAAATCTTAATTATTCTCACACTTTAGAATTAATAACAAAAATAATAGAAGAAACAAAAATGGAAATAAAAAGACTTCAAAGAATAGAAAAAGAATTAGTGCAAAATGCTGATCAAATAAAACAGTTAATTGAAATTGAAGAGAAGATAGACATTTTTTTTATAGAAGAAATTGAAGAAATAAAAGCTGTATATACAGATATATCTTTAGATACAGATCCTAAAAAAATAATTCAGGCAGCATTTAAAAAATTAGATGTTTCATTAAGCAACAGTAATTTATCTGAAACAACAAAAAAAATAGATGTACCTTTGAATAATACTACCTTACCAATAGGAATATATGCTTTGATAATTCCTCAAAAAAATATTGAAAATGGAAGTTTTAAAGAGGAAAAAATTATTCTTATGCGTGATGTAAAGAATATTGAAAAGAAAATAGTGCTGCCTAAAAGTAAATATGCATGTCTTTATTGTAAAAATAGATTTAGGGACAGAAGAGAATATGTTGAAAAACTTTTAAAATGGATAAAGAATAATAATTTTGAAATCGAAGGAGATATTATCATACATTTTCTGGCTGGACCTGGATTTGTAAAAGATCCTAAAGAGCTGCTGTATGCAGTAAAAATACCAATAAAATAAAGGGGCTGTTGCAAATTTAAAACAGCCCAATTATCAAAAAAGCTGACTTGAAGTTTTCTTCCTGTCAGCTTTTTCTTTTTAAATAAAAAAAGGTATAAAATACTAAAAATTTTTTCAAATTTCTAATATAATATACCTATGCAAAAACCAACTAATAATAACATTTTTTTTCAATTAAATCAACCTAAACTTTTTAACTTTTTACAATATGAAATTTCTGATAATGATCCTGTAAGAAAACTTAGCTCAATATTGGAGGGATTAGATTTTAGTAGTTTAATGCAAGTATTTTCTTACAAAACAAAGGTACATCCTATCAGAATGTTTTCTATCATTGTTTATGCCTATTCGCGCAATTTAACTTCTACTAGAGATATAGAAATGGCTTGCCATGAAAATATTAAATTCAGGTTTCTTTTACAAGATTCTAAAATTCCTGATCACTCTACTATTTCTAGATTCTTAGTAAAAACTGAAGATATTCTTCCAGATCTATTTGAACAATTCGTTGAAAAAATTTTTGAAATGGAAAATATTTCCACTGAAACAATATATATTGATGGCACTAAAATTGAAGCATATGCTAATAAATATACATTTGTTTGGAAAAAATCTATTGAGAAATATAGAACTAGATTAGATGAAAAAATTCTTGAATTAATTTCAAATTTTAATGATGATTTCAACTTACAATATGACAACTTCCTTGAAATATATTCATATCTTTCTAATTTGAATTTTCAAATAGTCAAAGGTAGAGGAAAGAGAAAATCTAAAGAGCAAAAGTATTTAGAATTATGCGCAGAATACTTAGAAAAGTATCAAAAATATTCTAATCATTTTAAAAATCTTAATGGTAGAAATAGCTATTCAAAAACTGATATAGATGCTACTTTTATGAGAATGAAAGATGACCATATGAGAAATGGTCAATTAAAACCTGGATATAATCTGCAAATAGGAGTGATTAGTGAATATATTTCTTCATATGAAATTTTTTCTAACCCTTCTGATTCTAAAACTTTGATTCCATTTTTAGAGAAAATTTCATCTCAAAATTTAAAAATTAAAAATATTGTAGCTGATGCAGGATATGAAAGTATTTCAAATTATGAATATTTGGAAAAAATGGACTATACTTCATATATAAAACCAATATATTTTGAAAAATCTAAAATCAGAAAGTTTAAAAATGATTTAAACAGAGTAGAAAATTTAATATATAATCATTCTGAAAATAAGCTATTTAGAAAAGATGGATTAGAATTAGAATTTCTATACTCTAACAAAAATAATACAGTTCAATATTTTTGGAATCCTGAAACTAACAAAAAAATTAAGTACAATGCGAGATTTAGAATTTTATCAAATAAATCAAAAGAGAATGTATCAAGCAATTATGGAAAACAATTAAGAATGAACAGAAGTATTCAAGTAGAAGGTGCTTTTGCAGTTTTGAAAGAAGATATGAAATTGCGAAAATTAAAAGTTCGAAGTAAAAAAAGTGTTTTAAGAGAAATATGTTTGTTTTGTATCGCTTACAACTTCAACAGATATCTAAGCAGAAATATAAATAATCGCTTAGGAACAACACTTCACTCATTAAAAGTAGCTTAGATAAATAAAAAATCATCTACTTCTTTTTTTGATACTTAAAAATAAATATAAAAATATAAATTAGCAGAAATCTATTTTATAGATTTCTATTTTTTTATGAAAAATAAGAGAGGCTGCACAAATTAGTTTATCAATCACTAATTTGCAACAGCCCCTTTTGATATAAAAAATAAAATATGATAAAATAGAATTAAGTAAAATCTCTCAACTGAAAGGAAGAAATATGGCTGAATTTAATGAATTAATAAAGAAATTTGATAAAATAAGAGACTATATGAGAGAATTTTATATCTATGGTTTCAAAAGCAGAGAAGAGTTAGCTGCTAAAAGCCTTAGAAGCTATGATGATGATAAAAGACGTATAGAAAGTTATTTATCTGGTTACATGGCATTTCATCAAAATGAGAAGGGTAAAAATATATTTCTTTCAGTAGACAGCAGAAAAATAACTGAAAATCCATTATATAAAGTATTTAAAACAAAGTCTTTTACTAAAAATGATATAACTTTACATTTTATAATTTTAGATATTTTATCTGGAAATGAAAAATTTACTTTAAAAGAAATAGCAGATAAAATAAATGATGATTATTTTTTTAAATTTAAAGAACTTAATATTTTAGATACAGCAACAATAAGACTTAAACTTTCAGAATATGTAAAAGAAGGAATATTAACGTGTGAAAAAAGAGGTAAAGAAATATATTATTATTTTTGGAATATAGACAGAGATATTTTTAATTATAAAGATATAATATCTATCTTTAGTGAAATATCGCCAATAGGGGTTATTGGAAGTTTTATAATGGATAGATTTGAGATCAGAAATATGAAATTTACTTTTAAACACAGTTACATATTTCATGCAATGGAAAGTGAAATTTTATATAAGATACTAGAAGCATTAAATAAAAAATCTAAAATAGAATTAGAATATTTTATAAAAAAGGATAAAAAAAGTATCATGAAAAAAATACTTCCATTGAAAATATTTATAAGTGTACAAACTGGAAGAAGATACATTGCCGGATATTTAGAATCTGGTTCTATTTTTATGTATAGACTTGACAAAATAAAAAATATAAAAATTTTAGAAGAAGATAAAATTTTTGATAACTTAAAAAGTGAAATGGAAAATAAATTGCCGTATTTATGGGGTGTTTCTTTTAAAAAACTTAAATTAGAAACATTAAAAATGGTATTATATATTGGGAGAAAAGAAGAATATATAATAGAAAGGCTTAAAAATGAGGGAAGACATGGAATAATGAATCAGTTGTCTAATGATAAATGGGAATATAAAATAGAGGTATATGATGCTTTAGAAATGCTTCCTTGGATAAGAACTTTTATTGGAAGAATAATTTCTTTAGAATCTACAAATGAAGATGTATGCAGAAAGTTTTATAGAGATTTTGAATCTGTTTATAGATTTTATGATGGAGGGAAAAAATGATATTTAATGAAATAAATAACGTATATTATCTAACTATATCCAAAATCATAAATGAATTATTAAAAAGAACATTAACTGATAGAGAAGTGATAGATATAATTAAGGAAACAGCTTTTTCAGAGAGTTTTATACAAATATATCAATCTATAAAAGAAGAAAAATGGCAGCTTATAACAAGAGATATGGAAACAGTGATAAAAAATCCAATAAAATCTTATCTTACAGAATTAGAAAAAAGATGGCTGCAATCTATTTTTATGGACAAAAGAATTAAACTTTTTTGTGATGAATCTCCAAAGGTTTTCAATATAAAACCTCTATATCATGAAGAAGATTTTTATTATTTTGATATAAAGAAGAATGGAGATAATTACAATGATGAAAAATATATAAAAAATTTTAGAAAGCTGCTAAAAGGTATAAGTGAAAAAAAGAAATTAATGATAAAATCTCTAAATAGAGGAAAAAGAATAACAGAGATAGAAGTAGTTCCAAATAAAATAGAGTATTCATATAAAGATGATAAATTTCGTTTTTTAGGGATAAAAGATGGAAAAGAGAAAATATTTAATATATCAAATATAATAGAGTGTGAATTAACAGGATTATATGAAGATATTGAAAAGGAAATAATACCTGTAGAACAGCGAAAAATAATAGTTGATTTAATAGATGCTAGAGATGCTTTGGAAAGAGCCATGCTTCATTTTTCAGATTTTAAAAAAATAACAGAGAAGATTGAAGAAAAAAAATATAAAATGGAAATATATTATGAAGCAATTGATGAGACAGAAGTTCTTATAAGAGTATTGTCATTTGGACCAATGCTGAGAGTAACATATCCCAAAAGATTTATTTTATTAATAAAAGAAAGATTAAAAAAACAAAAAAAACTGTGGACTTTTTAGTTCGCAGATTTTTTTTAATGATAATGGAAAAGTTATCATGTATGATTAAGATATAAAATACCTGCAGGATAAAAGGAGAAAATATGAGAACTAAATTTTATGAGATAACTGGAAAATATAATACTGCTAAAGTTTTTACAAATGTGATAGAAAATGAAGCAGTTGAACAAGTAAAAATATTATGTAATCAGGAATTTATAAGTGGAAGTAAAATACGTATTATGCCTGATGTACATTCAGGTGCAGGATGTACTATTGGAACTACAATGACTATAACTGATAAAGTGATACCAAACTTGGTAGGAGTGGATATAGGCTGTGGAATGGAAACAGTTATGATAGCAGATAAGGAAATTGATTTAGAAAAATTAGATAAACTTATCTATGAAAAAATACCATCAGGTCATAATATAAGAAAAATTCCTCATGAATTAATAAATGAAATTGATCTGAATCAATTAAGATGTACAGGACATGTGAAAATGGATAGAGCTATAAGAAGCATAGGAACTTTAGGTGGTGGAAATCATTTTATTGAAGCTGGTAAAGATGAAGAAGGAAATATCTATATAACTGTTCATTCAGGGAGCAGACATTTAGGGTTGGAAGTAGCTAATTATTATCAAAAGATGGGATATAAAGCTCTTAATAAAGTAAGTGATGTAGATATTGAAAAAATTATAGAACAATTAAAAAGTGAAGGAAGAGAAAAAGAAATAAATAAAACAATTAAAGAAATAAAAAAACAGATAATAACAGATATTCCACCAGCTTTAGCTTATGTATCAGAAGAACTTTTTGATGATTATATATATGATATGAAACTGATACAGAAATTTGCTGTATTAAATAGAAAAGCTATGATGAATGAAATAATTAAAGGGGTGGAAACAGAAATAATAGAAGAATTCACAACAATACATAACTATATTGATACTGATATGATGATATTAAGAAAAGGGGCAGTGTCAGCTAAAAAGGGAGAAAAACTTTTAATACCAATAAATATGAGAGATGGAAGTCTTATATGTATAGGAAAAGGAAATGAAGATTGGAACTATTCAGCTCCACATGGTGCTGGAAGATTAATGAGTCGTACAAAAGCAAAAAAAGTATTTAATTTAAAAAGTTTTAAAGAAGAGATGGTGGGAGTATATACTACATCTGTAAATAAAGATACTTTAGATGAATGTCCTATGGCATATAAAGCTATGGAGGATATTGTAAAGAATATAGGGGATACAGTAGATATTATAAAAAGAATTATACCTATATATAATTTTAAAGCTGGTGAATAAAAAAGAGAGTACCTAGGGAAGATTGCGAATCTTACTTATAGGTAACTCTCTTTTTTATTTTTTATTATCCAGCCAAACTTTGACTTGTAATATTTCCATCTCTATCTACTTCTACTATTATGCAGTGTCCTGCAAAATAGTCAGGACTGCAGCAGAAAAATATTTCTAAAGAAATTTCATTGTTTTCAATATTCATAGTAATACTTTCAACATATAGACTGTCAGTAAAATCTTTCTCAGAGATTGGAAAAAATACTTTTTCTCCATCTTCCATAACATAACATTCCTGCTCTTCATCTTCTGCTTCTTCAGCACTGGAAGCCCAATCTTCAGCTAATTCAAGCATTCCATCATCAATAAGCACTTTTTCTATTGTTTGTGAATTATCTTCAATCCATTTTAACTTGTCCTTTATCTGTGGAAGAAAAGAATCGATTTTAAAATCCTCTTCAGTATCAATGTATAGATCAGTAAGATCATTTTTCCAGATGCTGAATAAAGTTTCAGCAGTAAATACATCTGATTTTTTAAAATCTATAGCTTTAAGATCATTCCCAGTTTTTTTACTTTCATATATATTTAATTTTTTATTTAATACTCTTAAAAGCATTATTGTCCATCTGTCATTAGGATCTAATTCCAAAGATTGTTTTGTATATTTTTGAGCTTTTTCAAATTCTTCAAGAGAATAATAAGCAAATCCTACTCTATAATACCATAAAGGATCAGCTATTCCATCTTTTTCAATAGAGAACAATACTTTCAATGTACTGTCAAATTTTCCTTCTCCACTGAATGCTCTAGCCATATAGCTGTTGATTTCATAATCTCTAGTATCACTTGGAAGAGATTTTATTTTTTTTATTATTTTACTATACTCAGCTTTTTCTAATAGATTTTCAAATTCATCTTTCAATCTTTTTTCCATTATTTATTACCATTCCCTTTCTCCTATAGCTTCCTCTACATCTATAGCTATTCCAAACCATTCAAGAATATAGTCAACAGCAGCTCCTATACTTTCTCTTGCTACAGTTTCTATTTCACTGTCATTATCATCAAATTCTTCTTCCAGTTCATTTATAGCAATAGTCATCATATCAAATTTTTTCTGTATTTCTCCATATGTATGAGTTCCATTTTCTAAGAATAAAATTACTTTATTTATTTCTTCTGCTATTTTATCAACTAAGAAATTTGGATAATAGTTATCATTATACATTTCTTCTAGTATTTTAAAGTTATTATCAAATTTTTTAACAGGAGAATAAAGAGTAGTTTCATCATAGCTGTATTCATATTCTTCCTCTATATCTTCTTCATTATGGGAAAAAATAATTCCATCAGGATAGATAATATCTCCATTACCACTAACATCAAAAAAACCAACTCTATATTTTTCTGAAAGTTCTCTTACTAAATCATAAGCTTCATCTGCTAAAGACCAAGCAAAACCAGCATATATAATATCTTTTCCAATACTGTAATCAGTAAGATATGATTCATCTTCAATTTCATCATCTTCAAGAGCAAAAGGTCCATTCATTTGAGGAAAAGTTTTTATCATTTCCATAAACCATTCTCTAAGAGCAGGAGAAGTTATTTCAGGATCTTCATAATCATGTTCTTCTTCCCATTCAGTTTGCATTTCATACCATTGCAAAAATTCAGCTTGTGTTTTAGGAGCTTTAGAAAATTCAAATACCATTAAATCATAACTCATAATTTCCTCCTTAAAATTTTTAACTTTCCCATGCAATATTTAATATATTGCCATTAATATCAGTTTGCAGGGTAAGTATTTCATCACTTACCTCATCATCTAGGACAAAATCCCATATAGCATATCCTTCATATTCTGGATAAAGTCCAATTCTTCTAAGCTTTAATAGAGATAGTGCCTGTTCTTCTTTACTTAAAAATTGTTCTGCATTTTTTAAGAGAGCATCAATATATTCCTCATCTATTTCTTCTAAGTGAAAAGTTATCCATTCCTTTGTTAATCCATCTTCAATAAAATCATTGTTTATATATTGTAAAATATCTTTTTTTATTCTCTCTAACTGAACTGTATATTTTTCATATTCATCAATCCAACCTGTAGAGCCAATAACCTCTTCGCAATTTAAATCTAATTGTACCTCTTTGCCATCTAAAATGATAGTAGTATCTGTATAATCAATTTGAGGATCAAATTCATTAAAATATGTTATTTTCATTTATACCTCCAATTATTCTTAATTATCGTATTTTCCATCTATTATATCAGTTATATATTTTTCAGTATTACTGATAAATTCCTTCCATGTACATACTTTTGCAAATATTTCATGTTCAGAATCTATATAGCAGATGGCTTTTTCTGATGGAGACCAAACTATAAATATCTCATAATTTTCTACTTCTTCTACCAAAGAAAGAAGTTTTTTTCTTTTCCATTTCATCTCTTGTAAGTCCATAAATTTGTAGAAACGGATATATTTTGGATAGTATTCTTTTTCAGAAAAGTTAATTTCTTCAGGTTCTTTTTTTAGATATTCCAGCATATCAGCAGGAAGTTTATAACCTTTAAGCATCCTTAATTTTTCCTGTTCATTATGCCATTCAGCAGGCTCCAGAGATTTTAAATATTCCATTAATTTAAGATTTTTATTTTTAGAGGCAAGAGAATATGGACGATCGCCATATTTATCAGTAATAGTGATATCACTTCCTTGCTTTATCAGGTATTCCGTAATTTCTGTATGGTCGCTTCTGGCAGCTTCAATAACAGGAGTAGAAGCATATGGAAATACCATATCAGGCTCATGATAATTTAAATCAGCTCCCATTTCTGCCCACATCTTTGTTTCTTCCATATTGCCATCAGAAGCTGCTGACCTTAAAGCACGACCACCATATTTTTTTACAGTTATTCCATATTTTTCAAGTATTGATATATTTTCAAATTTTTTTCCATAAGATATTCTAATAAAGATATCAGGGTATTTCTTTTCTGGTAAAAAGTCAAGAGCATTATGATTCAGCAAAAGTGATACAATCTTATCATTACAATGCTGAGCAGCCTGTTCTATGATGGTAAAGTTCCCTACATCCAGAGAAGCGCCATTTTCCAACAGCCATCTTAAAGGAGCAGAATTATTTGTGATTACAGCTATTTCTAAAGGTGTTATATTTGAATATTTTCCTAGACTTATTTTTTCATTTATATTCCAGCCTCTTTCATATAATTCCTGCATTTTTTTTAGATTTTTTTCATATATGGCAGCAGCAGGCTCTGGAATAGTTTCAAAGTTTCCAATATTTCCTATACTATACATTTTTCCCCCTGCTTATTAATAGATACTTATTATAATATTCATATTTTTCTTATTGCATTTTTTATAGAAATCCAGCATGCTTTCAAAGCAAAAGACAAGTTCATCATGAATATCATTTTCATCTTCTTTTTTCCAAATATTAGGATATATTTTAGCATTTTTGAAGTCATCCATATTATATTTATCTAATAGCTCATTAATATCAATGTTTTCCATTGCACCTATTATAGCTGTCAATTCTTCAGATTTGATATAAGTTAGAAAATCATCCCCATTTTCATCAAATATGCCTGTTCCTACAACTGCTTCACTTAATTTATTATTTTCTATTGGTTTAGAAGCCGATCTTCCAGTTAAAAGAAAATGAAGACCATCCCACATTTTATCAATATCACAGATATCACACTGCTCATTTTCAGATAATTCTTCTATTTTATCAATTATCTCTTCATTATTCATTTTTAATATACCATTGAATATTTTATTATCAACAGCCATATATTGTGCAAGCATTCCCATTTTATTCCTCCTGTTTTATGTTAAATAATTTGTTTGTTGTGATTTTTTATTTATGTTTTAAAAACCTCTTTTATCCATTATTATAAGAAAGGTACTGCAAATGATAATAATAACCCCAGATATTCCAATAGTTATTCTGTAGCCTTTTTCTCCAAATGTTCTATAGATAAACCTCATAAATAATTTATCTCCAGCAGGGTCAGTTATCCATTTCCAATTAAAGATTGCTCCAAATAGGAATATAAATCCAGCTAAAGGAACAAGGTATGCACCATATATCTTAATAAAACTTTTTCCAGCTTCTTCCATATTTTCCTCCAAGATAATTTTTTCCTATAGTATGATTTTACCATATTGATAAATATTTAGCCATTACTCTATGATAGAATTAATGAAAATATTTGATTACAGAATGTCAAAGGAGGGTTGCAAGTAGAAAAATATAAAAGTTCTTTTTCATATTTTTATTATATTTTTTCTGCTTTTATGTTAATATGTAGTCAGATACTTAAAAATTGTATAAATAAAGGGGGATATATAATGGAACTTAATTTAGATTTTTTATTGGATGATATAATAAAAAATAGAAGAGCACTACATCAAATGCCAGAAACTGCTTTAGAAGAATTTAAAACTAAAGAATATTTGAAAAATTATCTTGTTTCTATTGGGCTTGAGCCGCATGACATAGTAGAAACAGGGTTATATATATATATTGAAGGAAAAGACAAAGAAAATTGTATAGCCTTTCGTAGTGATATTGATGCTTTAAATATTGAAGAAGAAAATGAAATAGATTTTGTTTCTAAAAATAATGGTAAAATGCATGCTTGTGGGCATGATGGACATATGTCTACTTTACTAGCTTTTGCAAAGTATCTTACAACAATACAGCCACTTGAGAAAAGTGTATTATTGATATTTCAGCCTGCTGAAGAAGCACCAGGAAGAGCAAAAGATATTGTAGAAACAGGTATTTTTAAAAAGTATAATGTAAAAGCTATCTATGGAATGCATTTGTTTCCAGAACTTCCAGAAGGTGTAGTTGCTTGTAAAGAAGGACCTTTCTTTGCACAAGCTACTGTGATAAGTGTGGGAATAACTGGAAAAAGTGGACATGGAGCTATGCCTCATAAGGCTGTAGATCCACTTATTGCTTTTACTAAGGTAATAGATGCTTATCAGACAATAATATCAAGAAATTTTTCTCCATTTGATCCTGGAGTTATTACAATAGGAAAATTCTCTGGAGGAAGTGCTCAGAATATAATTCCTGAAAAAGTTGAGTTTTGGGGAACTGCAAGAACATTTGCACAATCTGATTCAGAATTTATAATAAAAAGAATGAAAGAGATACATAGAGGAATAGAACTTACTTATAACGTAAAAATAGATGAGGATCTTGTTATTCTTTATCCGCCAGTAATAAATGATAAAGAGCTTTATAAAAAATTTACAGAAACTATGAAAGATATGAACTATAGAGAGCAGGACGCTTTGACAATATCAGAGGATTTTGCTTACTATCAGCAGGAAGTACCAGGAATATTTTTCCTATTAGGAACTAGAAATGAAGAGAAAGGATACACTCATCCACTTCACAACTGTCATTTCAATTTTGATGAAAAAGTATTATTAAAAGGTGTAGAGGCTTTTGCTAAAATATTAGAAAGTCATAATAAATAATAAAAAATGATATTGTAAAAAGGGGCTGTTGCAAATTAGTGATTGATAAACTAATTTGTGCAGCCTCTCTTATTTTACATAAAAAAATAGAAATCTATTTTATAGATTTCTGCTAATTTATATTTTTATATTTATTTTTAAGTATCAAAAAAAGAAGTAGATGATTTTTTATTTATCTAAGCTACTTTTAATGAGTGAAGTGTTGTTCCTAAGCGATTATTTATATTTCTGCTTAGATATCTGTTGAAGTTGTAAGCGATACAAAACAAACATATTTCTCTTAAAACACTTTTTTTACTTCGAACTTTTAATTTTCGCAATTTCATATCTTCTTTCAAAACTGCAAAAGCACCTTCTACTTGAATACTTCTGTTCATTCTTAATTGTTTTCCATAATTGCTTGATACATTCTCTTTTGATTTATTTGATAAAATTCTAAATCTCGCATTGTACTTAATTTTTTTGTTAGTTTCAGGATTCCAAAAATATTGAACTGTATTATTTTTGTTAGAGTATAGAAATTCTAATTCTAATCCATCTTTTCTAAATAGTTTATTTTCAGAATGATTATATATTAAATTTTCTACTCTGTTTAAATCATTTTTAAACTTTCTGATTTTAGATTTTTCAAAATATATTGGTTTTATGTATGAAGTATAGTCCATTTTTTCCAAATATTCATAATTTGAAATGCTTTCATATCCTGCATCAGCTACAATATTTTTAATTTCTAAATTTTGAGATGAAATTTTCTCTAAAAATGGAATCAAAGTTTTAGAATCAGAAGGGTTAGAAAAAATTTCATATGAAGAAATATATTCACTAATCACTCCTATTTGCAGATTATATCCAGGTTTTAATTGACCATTTCTCATATGGTCATCTTTCATTCTCATAAAAGTAGCATCTATATCAGTTTTTGAATAGCTATTTCTACCATTAAGATTTTTAAAATGATTAGAATATTTTTGATACTTTTCTAAGTATTCTGCGCATAATTCTAAATACTTTTGCTCTTTAGATTTTCTCTTTCCTCTACCTTTGACTATTTGAAAATTCAAATTAGAAAGATATGAATATATTTCAAGGAAGTTGTCATATTGTAAGTTGAAATCATCATTAAAATTTGAAATTAATTCAAGAATTTTTTCATCTAATCTAGTTCTATATTTTTCAATAGATTTTTTCCAAACAAATGTATATTTATTAGCATATGCTTCAATTTTAGTGCCATCAATATATATTGTTTCAGTGGAAATATTTTCCATTTCAAAAATTTTTTCAACGAATTGTTCAAATAGATCTGGAAGAATATCTTCAGTTTTTACTAAGAATCTAGAAATAGTAGAGTGATCAGGAATTTTAGAATCTTGTAAAAGAAACCTAAATTTAATATTTTCATGGCAAGCCATTTCTATATCTCTAGTAGAAGTTAAATTGCGCGAATAGGCATAAACAATGATAGAAAACATTCTGATAGGATGTACCTTTGTTTTGTAAGAAAATGCTTGCATTAAACTACTAAAATCTAATCCCTCCAATATTGAGCTAAGTTTTCTTACAGGATCATCATCAGAAATTTCATATTGTAAAAAGTTAAAAAGTTTGGGTTGATTTAATTGAAAAAAAATGTTATTATTAATTGGTTTTTGCATAGGTATATTATATTAGAAATTTGAAAAATTTTTTAGTATTTTATACCTTTTTTTATTTAAAAAGAAAAAGCTGACAAGAAGAAAACTTCAAGTCAGCTTTTTTGATAATTGGGCTGTTTTAAATTTGCAACAGCCCCTTTTTGATATTTAAATATTTAGTATAATAAAAATATTTTAAAATTATTTTATAGGAAAAGCTGGCTGAATAAATTCTTTGTATTTATTTAGACGTTCTTTATATGCTTCCGTTTTTTTAGTTTCTATCAATGCTCCTTCATTATTCTTAATATCGTTCATATGAATAAATTTACCTGGCATAGAATTATGTGCATGCTCTAATTGTTCATGAGGAAATTCAAATTTTACTTTTCCATCTTTTATTTTTATTTCCCCAACTATTCCGCATAGGCAGCATATAGCTTTAGTAGAATCATCATTTAGGTAGAAGTTTCTGCTATGACAGTGAGGACATACTCCTTTATCTCCCAGATATTGAGCATTTTTCATATCAACAGCAGCTTTAGCTAAATCAATTCCTATTTGATGTATTTTAGCCACTTTTTCATCTTCCATGATTACATTTTTTGACCATGAAAAAACTTCATTATTTATAGTTTTCCACATAGGGATTAAAGAAAGCATTTCAAAATCACACTGTATTCTTGTAGTCCAGTCAGATCCTCCAAGAGCTATATATGAAATAACTTTTTCTTTAAAAACTCTTTGATCAGGAACTTTTCGATTAGTTTGCTTTGCTATCTCAGTAGCAGCCAAATTATTTCCTCTATCCATTCTAGGTCCAAAACGATCTGTCAGTGAACGGAAAATTGCAGCAGCTCCTTTTTCGAAAATAGGGACAGAAAAGATAATTCCATCTGCATCCATCATTTTATCTCTCAGCCATTCAAAATCATCTTTTAATATGCATTGCCCACCTTTACCACTCATTAGACTTTTGACACAAGCTATACATCCAGTACAATATTTTATATCAAGATCAAGAAGTCTGATAAATTCAATTTCAGCTCCCATTTCTTTAGCGCCCATTAAAGCTTCTTTACACATGGAGTCATTATTTCCATTTCTAGTTCCTGCTGATATTCCTAATATTTTCATTTGTTCCTCCTTAAATTACTATTACTTCTACTTTTTTAATTAATTTGTAAAATGGTACTCGGTTCCATCTCTCAAAAAATCTCTTTCTGCATGCTCTTCTAAAAATATACTCACAATATCTTTATATGGCTTCAAATAAGGGAACTGTTGATTTTTTTCAGCCCATTTTGGTTTTTCAGTATCGGGCATATTATCTACCCAATTTTTCTTCCAAGTATTTGAATCCCTATACCAGAATTCTACTACTCTTATAAAAGGGGAAGTTTTAGGGGAAATAGCCTTATATGAAAAGCATCTCAGAAGATCATCCTGTTTGATTATAGAAGGGATAAAAGAATTAATAAACCATTCTTCTCCATCTTTTTCTGAAACATTGTCAGGATATTTGATAGCTGCTACAAATCTAAAAAATGGTCCATCAGCACTTGTGAGCCCATATCCTTTGAAGTCGTTGTCTATTCTTCTGTTTACAAAAATAAAGGCAGCAGGGTGAGCATTTTTATTTTCCTGTTCTTCCCAGTCAGCTCTCTTTTCAGAATTTACAGGGTTTCCTATCATTTCATTGTATCCCTCTACCCATACTTCACTCATAGCTGTTCCTTGATTTAATTCATCTTCCATAGAAAAAGGATCTTCTCTCCAATAGTGTTCAGTCATTCTCCAATTATATGCACCATAAAGATCAGCTCCTTCAGGCAAAGGAAGAGCTCTATAGGTAGAATACCCAGCCAAGATAGGTCCATTGATATTTACTGTGTCAGAGGCATGATCTTTAAACAGCCATCTGTTAGCCTTAGGCAGATCATTGAGGTCAGTTAGATTGAGAATAAGATAGCTTCTTTTTAATTGCTGTTCACCTGCTGGAGTTTTTCCTATAGCTGAAATTGCAAAAATAAACAGAAATATCAGAAGCATAAATTTTAAAGATTTGATTTGTTTCATTATAAATCCTCCCATTTATTTTATGTGTTTAACCACATATTTAAATAAAAAATTTAGAATATCTTTACTCCAAATTTTTTATTATTTTATCTAATACTTTTGAAAATATAATTTTCTCTTCATCTGTAACATTAGCAAAAACTTTATACAGGTTTTCTTTTACAGTGAGAACAACATTGTTCTGTATTTTTTTCCCTTCTTCAGTGAGATATATGAGATTGATTCTTTTATCATCTGCATCAGGTATTTTTTTTACAATATTTTTCTTAATAAGATTTTCTATAAGTCTTGATACACAAGTATGATCTTTTCCAACTAGTTTTGATATTTGATTTTGAGTAAGTCCATCTTCATGGAGAAGAAAATTGATAACTCCCCATTGTTCAGGAGTAATAGGGAACTTATCTTCTTTTAATTTTTTACTGAAATTTCCAGTTGTAAGACGAGAGGCAAGTTCCAGCTTAAATCCCAATGATTTTTGTAAATTATAGTCTTCCATATATCCTCCTTTGAAAATATGTGTTTAACCACATAAACTAATATACCATCTTTTTAAAACTTATGCAACAAGTTTTTTGTAAAAAAGATGGATGAGTTTTTGTCATCCATCTTAATATTTTAAATTCATTTATAATTTTTAGATATATTAAATCTAATTACAATTTTTGATATATCTTAATTTACTTTGTAATTCCTAGGTAATATGCTATATTAGCATTTTTATCTTTTCTTCCTCTGATTTTTGAAACAGGACAGCTCATGATAGCAGTGACTCCAGGGCCATGTCCAGCTTTTATACAATCACTGTGAACAACTACTCCAATAGTAACTGACCCCTTTAGATAATCTCTTCCAAAGCAATTGTTGCAGTCTTGAAGCAAAACAATATCTCCAAATCTCAGTTCATTAATACCATATTTTTCATTTGCTTCTTTATCTCCTGTCATAATATCATAATCTCCAGAAAAGGCAGTAGCACTTCCTACTCCTGACCCCATCAGATAAGGAGGAATTTCTGTAGCTACAGGAACTTCTAAGCATCCATCTTTAGTTATTTTTATTTTCATTTTTTCTAAAAGAGCAGGATCAATATTCATACATACAACATCATCAAAACCTTCTATTTTTAACCCTTGTCCAAAAGCTTTTACAAGTATTTTATCATCAATATTTAATTTTTCTAAAGTTTCTTCATCGAAATATACAAGAGTATGTTCAATTCCACCATGACCACCAGTAACAAAACCAGTAGCTCCTTTAGCATCTCCTGTCATTACTTTTGCTGTATTTCCAATGCATCCAAGGACCATAAGAGCATTATTTTCATTAACATTATCATTTTTGACACTTACTCCTGGTTCAACATGATCTCCTACCCATGTCATACATGAATCTCCAACTTTTACATTGTAAGAAATACCACCAGTAGCTGGTAAAATCATAGGGTCTCCATCTCTGGAAATTCTGTAAGGAGAAGCTATAGTAGGGCTGTGTACTTTTCCTCCTACTGATTGCATAACTAAAAATTCTTTGTTTGTTTTAATCATTTCTTTCCTCCTAAATATTTTAATGATTACTGACTATTGATATTTTAATACATTTTTCAATTTTAGTAAAGAAAAACAGGATAATTTGAACTCATTTTTCAAATTATCCTGTCTTCATAAATCTATATTATAAAACATCTTGGGGAAAGATTTTATATTATTAATATACCAAGATATTGTGACAGTTGTGTTACAATTAGGTTGAAAAAATTGACAAAAAAGTTTTTCTGGACTACTATTATTTTAACAAAGAAATTAAATGTATGAGGAGGAAAAATGGATAATACAAAGTTAATAGTAATAATACAATGTGAGATAGCTAAAAGAAGATGCAGCGGATTTTATTGTATGGATTCCTTTTATAAAAGAGACAGAGCATTTAGTATCTATTCTAAAGAACAGAATATACAATATATGATGTTTGAATGTGGTGGATGCTGCGGCAAAGAAATTTCAAGTCTTTTGGGACATTTATCAAGAAAGTTAAAAGAAGAAAATATTATTAAAAAAGATGAAGTAGTTATTCATTTGGCTTCCTGCATGGTAACTGATAATCATCACTATGAGAGATGTCCACATATAGATTATATAAAGAGTATAATTGAAAAACAAGGATATAGAAATATAATTGAAGGAACTCTTTTAGCAAAAGTTTCAGAGAAAAAACGTGAATTAGGTATATATAAAAAATATGAATGATTTGATTTAAAAAATATTTTTTAAAATAAAGATATAAACAAATAAATTTTTCTTTTATCATTGTAAAAAGATAGATTTTTTGGTATAATTATAAAATATTTTAGGATTATTTTGTATTATTAAAAATTTATATAAATAAAAAATTCAGGAGGTAAAAAATGAAGTGTATTATTACTGTCTTAGGAACAGACAAAGTTGGAATCATAGCTAAAGTATGTACATACTTATCAGATGCCAATGTAAATATCCTTGATATTTCACAAACAATAGTTGATGGTTATTTTAATATGATGATGATAGTGGATATCACTGCTCCATCAAAACCTATGGAAATTATAGGGGAAGAACTTAGACAAATAGGAAAAGTATTGGGAGTTATAATTTCAATGCAGCATGAAGATATCTTCAATTGTATGCATCGTATTTAATCAATCAGCTGAAAATTAAAGGAGGAATGTCATGATTTCCAGAGTAGAGATACAGGAAACAAACAGGATGATAGCAGAAGCTAATCTAGATGTCCGTACTATCACTATGGGTATAAGTCTTATAGATTGTGCTGATCCAGATATTAATAAATTTAATGAAAATATATATAAAAAAATAACTGCATATGCAAAAGACTTGGTAAAAGTTGGAGATGAAATTGCAAAACAATTTGGAGTGCCAGTAGTTAATAAAAGAATATCAGTTACACCTATTGCTATCGCAGCTGCAGGATGTAAAACAGATTCATATGTAAGCATTGCTAAAACTCTTGACAGAGCAGCACAGGAATGTGGAGTAAATTTTATAGGAGGATTTTCTGCTCTTGTACAGAAAGGATGCACACCTTCAGATAGAATACTGATAGATTCTATTCCAGAAGCTTTAGCTGTTACAGAAAGAGTATGTTCATCAGTAAACATAGGAACTTCAAGAAATGGATTAAATATGAATGCTGTAAAAAAAATGGGAGAGATAATAATAGAAACTGCTGAACTAACAAAAGACAGAGATAGTATAGGATGTGCTAAACTAGTTGTTTTCTGTAATGCAGTAGAAGATAATCCATTTATGGCAGGAGCATTTCATGGAGTTGGAGAAGCTGATTGTGTTATTAATGTAGGAGTAAGCGGACCAGGAGTTGTGAAAAGAGCATTGATGGAAGTGAGAGATGCTGATTTTGAAACACTTTGTGAAGTGGTAAAGAAAACTGCATTTAAGATAACAAGAGTCGGGCAGATAGTTGCACAGGAAGCATCAAAAAGATTAAATGTTCCTTTTGGAATAATAGATCTTTCACTAGCTCCTACTCCAGCTGTTGGAGATAGTATTGCTGAAATATTTCAAGAGATGGGACTTGAACATGCAGGGGCTCCAGGAACTACAGCAGCACTGGCTATATTAAATGATAATGTAAAAAAAGGTGGAGTAATGGCCTCTTCATATGTAGGGGGATTAAGTGGAGCTTTTATCCCTGTAAGTGAAGATCATGCAATGATAGAAGCAGCAAAAGTTGGAGCTTTGACTCTTGAAAAATTAGAAGCTATGACTTGTGTATGTTCTGTTGGATTAGACATGGTGGCTATTCCAGGAAGTACTACAGCAGCAACTATTTCTGGAATCATAGCTGATGAAGCTGCTATTGGAATGATAAATAATAAAACTACTGCTGCAAGGCTTATTCCTGTAATAGGCAAAGAAGTAGGAGATATGGTAGAATTTGGAGGATTATTAGGATATGCTCCTATTATGGCTGTAAATAAATTCAGCTGTGAAAATTTTATCAAAAGAGGAGGAAGAATTCCTGCTCCTATACATAGCTTTAAAAATTAATTGAATTTTAATAAAATAACATAAAAGAATGATTAAAAAATGAATTAAATTTTAAAATTTTTAATAAGAAATTTTAAATTTATATTTTGTTTATAGATCATTCTTTTTTATTGAATTGATGAAGAATAAATGCTTTTATTTCCAGAAAAAGTAGTGTAAAATGAAAAGGATATGATAAATTTTATATTGAGGGGAGAGTAAATGAAAAAATTTGAAAATGATCTTTCAAAGGGAAATGTTGTAAAACAATTAATAAAATTTTCTATACCATTTCTCATATCTAATTTGATACAGACATTGTATAGTGTTGCAGATATGGTGATAGTAGGTAGATATGCAGCTACTACAAGTATGTCAGGAGTTGCTAATGGTTCACAGGTACAGTTTATGATAACAAATATGGTAATGGGGTTTACTGTAGGAGGAACAGTTCTTGTAGCTCAATATTTGGGAATAGGAAATAGGAAGGCCATGAAGGAAACAATAAGTACCTTATTTACTACATTATTAATAGTGGCAGTTGTTATAACTGCTTTAATGATATTTACTATGGATCCATTGTTAAGATTGATTCAGACACCAGCAGAAGCTTTTTCAGAAACAAGAGCATATTTTTTTGTAACAACCCTTGGAACTGTTTTTATATTTGGTTATAATGCTCTTAGTGCTGTTATGAGAGGAATGGGGGATAGTAAAAATCCATTATATTTTGTTGCTGTTGCATGTATAGTAAACGTTGGGCTGGATCTGCTTCTTGTGGCTAAGTATGGCATGGGAGCAGGGGGAGCAGCTATAGCAACTGTTGTTTCTCAAGCTATAAGTATGATTTTATGTGTAATCTATTTGAAAAAGAATGGATTTATATTTGATTTTAAATTAAGATCATTTAAATTTTATAAAGACAGATTTGATTTGCTTTTAAAAATAGGAATACCTACGTCAGCTCAAAATGCTATTGTAAGTGTGTCATTTCTATTTCTAACAGCTTTAGCTAATACTTTTGGAGTATCTGCTTCTGCTGCTGTAGGTGCAGTCAGTAAATTGAATAGTTTTGCAATACTTCCCACTGTTGCTGTAAGTGCTTCTGTTTCAGCTATGAGTGCACAAAATATTGGAGCAAAGCAAATAAGAAGAGCAGTACAGACTTTAAAAACGGGAATAATATTTTCTCTTGGAATTTCCTTTGTAATATTTTTAATTATGAGAATTTTTCCAGAAGAGTGTTTAAACATGTTTGGAGAAGACAAAGAAATGATAAGATGTGGAGTAGAGTATTTAAGTGCAATAAGTTATGACTATCTTCTTGTTCCATTTGTATTTTGTCTGAATGGGCTATTTATAGGGGCAGGGCATACTAAGTTTTCTTTCATTAATAGTGCTTCAGCATCATTGTTCATAAGAATACCAGCCTGTTACTTTTTAGGCGTATTTTTAAATAAAGGTTTGTATGGACTTGGCTTAGGAGCACCTTTGGCTTCTACATTTGGGGTATTAATGGGAGTAATATTCTTTTTATCTAAAAAATGGATGAGAGCTGTAATAGTAAAAGAGTAAAATAAAAAAGAGGGTAGCCTAAAAAGGCTGCTCTCTTTCTTAAAATTATTAATAATTAGTTTCTTTTATTTCAAAAAATGCTTTTGGATTTAGGCAAACTGGACATTTAGCAGGAGCTTCAGGTCCTTCATGCACATATCCACATAAGATACATTTCCATCTGTTAGTTCCATCTTTTTTAAATACATGGTCAGTTTCCATATTTTCTAAAAGTTTCAAATATCTTTTTTCATGTTCAATTTCAACTTTAGAAATAAGCCTGAATACACCAGCAATAACTTTAAAACCTTCTTTTTCAGCAACTTCTGCAAAGTGTGGATAAAGTTCTGAATGTTCTTCATGCTCTCCAGCAGCAGCCATTTTTAAGTTTTCTAAAGTAGTTCCAACATATCCGGCAGGATAAGCAGCCTGTATTTCAAGACCTTCTCCCCCTTCAAGGAAACTGAAGAATCTTCTTGCATGTTCTTTTTCATTCTCAGCAGTTTCTATAAAAATATTAGCAATTTGTTCAAATCCTTCTTCTCTTGCTTTTTCTGCGAAATAAGTATATCTCATTCTAGCTTGAGACTCTCCAGCGAAAGATTTTAATAGATTTTTCTCAGTTTCTGTACCTCTAATAGACATATTAAAAACACCTCCATAATATAATTACAAACTCTTTTAATTTCTATATATATCTTATTCTAATTAAATCAAAAGAATCCTTTTTAAATAAAAAAGAAAGTGATTTATAAGCAGAAATATAGTTTTAGAATTTTTATACTGGAAAGATTTATATAAATTTTTCTAGTTTTTAAAATTCTAAAATTTAATTTAACTTTTTAATTCATCACTTTCTTTATTTAGATTTAATTTAATTTTTTAGTCATTAATTCTGTAACCATATTAGGGTTGGCTTTTCCTTTAGAAAGCTTCATTACTTGACCAATAAGTCCTTTTATGACTCTTGGTTTTCTTCCTTCATCAGAATTTTTATAGTCTTCTACCATTTTAGGATTAGTATTAATAACTTCATCTATCATAGCTTCAATAGCACCAGTATCAGCTACTTGAACCATTCCTTTTTCTTTTACTATAGTTTCAGGAGTTCTGTTGTCAGTAAGCTTTATTTCAAAAAGTTCTTTAGCTATTTTTGTAGATATAACATTTTTTTCTATAAGAGCAATTATTTCTCCTAAATGTTCTGGAGATATAGCAAACATATCAATTGTTATATTTTTTTCTTTTAGATTTCTCATAACTTCAGTCATAATCCAGTTAGAACTTAATTTAGGATTATTTGAAGTTTTTACTACAGCTTCAAAATAGTCAGCTAATTCAATGTCTTCACAAAGAATATTAGCATCATATTCAGGAATAGCATAATCAGAAATAAATCTTGATAATTTATCTGCTTTAGATTCTGGCATTATTTCTTTTATACTTTCTATTTCTTCATCTGTAATAACAAGTTTTAAAAGATCAGGTTCTGGAAAATATCTATAGTCCATAGCCTCTTCTTTACTTCTCATTATTCTTGTAGTTTGAGCTTCTTCATCCCATAGTCTAGTTTCTTGATTTATTATTCCACCATTTTCAATTGTTTCTATTTGTCTGCCTATTTCATAATCTATTGCTCTGGCAACAGCTTTAAATGAGTTAAGGTTTTTAACTTCTACTCTAGTTCCAAATACTTTTGAACCTTTTTCCATAACAGAAATATTAGCATCACATCTTAAAGAACCAAGTTCCATAGATACATCACTGATACCAGTATATTTAATAATACTTTTTAAAGTATTAAGGTATTCATAGGCTTCTTCTGAAGTTCTCATATCAGGATCAGAAATTATTTCTATCAATGGTATAGAAGCTCTGTTAAAGTTTATAAGAGATTCATGCTCAGCATGAATAGATTTTGCGGCATCTTCTTCTATTTGAATTTTAGTAATACCAACTTTTACCATTCTTCCAGAATTAAGTTTAAATTCTAAAAATCCTTTTTCAGCATAGGATTTATCAAATTGAGTTATTTGATAGTTTTTCGGAGTATCAGGGTAAAAATAATTTTTTCTATCAAATCCACTCTCATTATTTATTTTGCAGTTAAGTGCAAGTCCCGCTTTTACAGCATATTCCACAACTTTCTTATTAAGTTTAGGAAGAGCTCCAGGATGTCCTAAACAAATAGGACAAGTATGTGTATTAGAGTCAGCATTATCATAGTCAGCACTACAACCACACCAAACTTTTGTTCCAGTTTTTAATTGAAGGTGAACCTCCAATCCTATTACTGATTCCCATTCTCTCAACATATTTATCTCTCCTTCTAAAATAGAAGCTTCCTAATCCAATATAGGAAGTTTCCATTCTCCTCTAATTTTTTCAAATGCATCTCCAGCTTGTATAAGTTCTCCCTCACAGAAAGGTTTTCCAAGAAGCTGTATACCAACAGGCAGTCCATCAGCAAGTCCAGCTGGTATGGAAATACCAGGAATACCTGCTAAGTTGGCAGAAATTGTGAATATATCTTCAAGATATAATTCAATAGGAGTTTTTATATCATCTAATTTAAAAGCTGTACTTGGAGATACTGGAGTGAATATAATATCTACATTTTCAAAAGCCTTATCAAAATCATCTTTAATAAGCTTTCTAACTTTTTGAGCTTTTTTGAAGTAAGCATCATAAAAACCAGCACTTAATACATAAGTTCCAATCATTATTCTTCTTTTAACTTCATCTCCAAAACCTTCTGTTCTTGAATTAATGTATAGATCATCTATATTTTTAATATCCTTGCTTCTATATCCATATCTCACTCCATCAAATCTTGCAAGATTTGAACTTGCTTCAGCTGGAGCAAGTACATAGTAAGTAGGAACAGCATATTTAGTATGAGGAAGAGATATTTTAATTATTTCAGCACCAAGTTCTTTAAATTTTGCAAGAGCTTCATCTATTACTTTTTTTACATCTGCTTTTATTCCATCAATAAAATATTCTTTAGGAACACCAATTTTCATTCCTTTGATATCTTTTCCTAAAAATTTTGTATAGTCAGGAACTTCTTTTTTAGATACAGTAGCATCATAATCATCTTCACCAGCAATGGCATTCAGACAAAGAGCTATATCAGCCACAGTTTTAGCTATAGGACCTATTTGATCCAATGATGAAGCAAATGCCATAAGTCCATATCTTGAAACTCTTCCATAAGTAGGTTTCATTCCAACTACTCCACAAAAAGAAGCTGGCTGCCTGATACTTCCACCAGTATCTGACCCAAGAGAAATAAAGGCTTCTTGAGCAGCTATTGAAGCTGCAGCTCCTCCACTGCTTCCACCTGGAACTCTTTCAGTATCCCAAGGGTTTTTTGTTTTTTTATAACAAGAAGTTTTTGTGGTACTTCCCATAGCAAATTCATCCATATTAGTTATACCAATAATGATTGCATCTGCTTCTTTTAATTTTTTTACAGCAGTGGCATCATATATTCCAGTATATCCTTCAAGTATTTTAGAACAAGAAGTACTTATATCTCCTTCAGAAACCATATTATCTTTTATAGAAACAGGTATTCCAGCTAAAATACCAAGTTTTTCACCATTTTTTACTTTCTCATCGACTCTTCTTGCTTCTTCTAAAGCTTTTTCTTTTCTAAGATAAACAAAGCTTCCTATATTTCCATCAATTTTTTCTATTCTTTCAAATATTTCTTTTACAACATCTTCAGATTTTATCTCACCTTTTGAGATTTTTTCTTTTATCTCAACAGCAGATAATTTATAAAAATTTTCCATTTAGAAAATCCTCCTTGTATTTTATTATTCACCAACAACTTTTGGAACCACTATAGCTCCATCTCCAGAATCAGGAGCATTAGAAAGAGCTTTTTCCATTGATAATGATTCTCTCACTTCATCTTCTCTTAAATTATTAACTGTGTTGTTGACCTGGATAAGAGGTTTTACCTCATCAGTATTTATTTCATCCAGCATATCAATATATCCTAGTATATCATTCAGCTCTACCTGAAATTTCTCTATTTCTTCAGGGGCGAATTTAAGTCTAGCAAGTTTAGCCACATTTAGAACTTCTTCTCTAGTCAAAGCCATATTTTCCTCCTCAAAATTTAAATTTTATAATGAATATAAATAATTTATTTCTTCATTTGTAAGTTCTCTGTATTCTCCTAATTTTAGATTACCAAGAGAAAGATTTCCTATTTTTTCTCTTCTCAGAGTTATCACAGGATGGTTTATTTTGTCCAGCATTCTTCTTACCTGCCGATTTCTTCCTTCTCTTATAGCAACTAAAAGTTCAGTTTTTCCTTTTTCTCTTCTTAATACTCTAACATTGGCAGGAAGAGTAATTCCATCATCCAGTTCAATTCCTTTTCTAAGGAGCTCAACATTATTTTCTTTTATTTCTCCAAAAACTTTAGCATAATATTCTTTAAATATTTCTGCTTTTGGATGAATTATTTTATTAAAAAGCTCTCCATCATTAGTAAGTATAATAAGACCTGAAGTATTATAGTCTAATCTTCCAATAGGAAATATCCTTTCTTTACAGTTGATGAGGTCAACTACAGTTTTTCTTCCTCTGTCATCTTTTGATGAACTTAATACTTCCAAAGGTTTATTAAGAATATAATAGACTTTTTTCTCAGTATATTTTTCTATTTTCTTGCCTCTTATATAAATTTCATCTTTGTCACTGACTTTAATACCTGGAGTAGCCTTTTCTCCATTTATTTTTATAGCTCCTTCTTCTATCATTTTATCCACTTCTCTTCTTGAAGCAATTCCAAGAGAAGCTAGATATTTATTTATCCTCATTTCCTCCATTTTCTGGTCTCCCCTTTACTTCTAAGTAATTAGGAAGTTCATTTATAGAACTTATTCCAATATATCCTAAAAACTTATCTGTTATTTCATATAAATTGGCTCTTCCAATACCTTCTTTTTTTCCACATACTCTGACGAATTTTTTTTCTTCAAGGTTTTGAATTATTCTATCTACAGAAACTCCTCTTATAGATTCTACTTCACTTTTAGTAATAGGCTGCCTGTAAGCTATTATGGAAAGAGTTTCAAGAGCAGCACCTGAAAGTTTTTTAGGTTTGGATTCATGTTCAAAATATTGATTGATAAATTCACCATAAAGAGGATTGGTTACTAAATATACAAACTCACCACTGAATTCGATATTGATACCACTATTTTTTCGTTCTAATTTTAAATCTTCCAGTATTTTCATGATTTCTTCAATAGAAAGAGAAAAAAACTTACAAAGATCTTTTATTTTTATTTCATCTCCTCCTAAGAGAAGGATAGCTTCTATTTTATTTTGTATGCTCATTATTGTTATTCTCCCTATATTGGACAGCTGTTAAATATAAATAAAGAAGTTCTCCATATATTCCAGCAGAATTACTTTTATCTAAATAGATTTTAGGAACTATATACGAATTATTTTTTTCTATTATAGTCTCAAGATTAAAAAGAAGCTTGTCAGCTATTTCTTTAAATCCATTTTCATATAGTTTTATAATGAAATTTAAGTTATATTCTATGTCTACAACATCTTTATTTTTATCAGTCAGAACACCTGATTTTTCATTATAGTATTTTTGATAATCAGATAACAGTATTTTTTTCTGATTATTTTTTGGAAGTATGTCCAAATAAGCTACATTTTTATAACTACTTTTTCCATCTGCTCTTCTAGTCTTTATTCCATCTTCAAAAGTATAGTTTTTTATTATAAACTGATGAAGAAGATTTTTTCTTTCTTCAATCCATTTCATATCTTCTTTAAATTCATCTAATTGTGATATTATTTCTAAAAGTTTATATTGTGTATAATAATTATAAATATTATCTCTTCCATCAAATATTTCTCCATTATTTTCAATAGAGTCAACCATAGAAAGAACTTCAGGTTTAATTTTCCAGTTAAAGAAGTTACTGTCAAACATTTTATTTTGGTCATTTAAATATCTGAAAAGATAAGTGTAATAAGCAGCACTTTCAGTTTCAGTTTTTCTTATATTGATATCAACAAACATCTTTCTTGCATCAAAATCATTTTTAAATAAGCTGGATATATAATAAAGCTTCATTTTATTAGTAAGATTTTCTTTGCTGTTATTGTAAGAAATAGAATCAGGAATAACAGCTCTTGAAGTTATAATATCCAGCATTCTTAACTGGGTATTGACACTTTCTTGATTTTTAAAATTTTTCTGTTCAGATTTAAGCCCAAGCCAGTAATTGAATTCATCAGCTGTAACATCATTACTTTTTATAAGGTTATTATTTTTAAAATTTTCAAAAAACTTGAATGTAAAAAGAATAGGCTCATCTTTATCTACATTACTGATGATATAATATAAATTATCATCTTGATATTTTTTAGTTTTACCTGTAACTTGTTCCAAAACAAAGTTTTCAATTACGTCATCTCTTCCAATGAATGCTTGTCCACCATAATTTTCTGATTTGAAAAATATGTGTTTTCCATAAACGTAAGAATTTGAATCTCGTATAAATTCTATATTTCCATTGTCCTGTTGAGGGAATATATGGAAAGCAAAACCTATTTTTTTATCAGTTATTAAATTTTTTAAATCTACTATTACATACAGCTTTTCTCTTTCCAGCATAGACGGAATAATAGTCACATCTATATTCTGTCCATTGATGGAATAGTAAAGTTTTAAAATATTAGTCCCGGGAACCATTTCAGTTCTATTAAAAAAACGATTGATAGATATTATTTCATTTCCATCAATAATTATTTTTCCTTCTATTTTAGAGATATCTATAGGATTAAAAACATCTCCTTTTATGAAGTGGACACTATTAAAATTTTTATCATAAAAAAGAACTATCTCACTATTACTAATGAGATAGTTACTATATGAAAAGGTATGTATCATAAGAAAAATTAAAATAAATCTTTTCATATAACCCCTTCTTTCTCTAAAATCAATAGTCAGTTTCTGGAGAAATTAAAACTTTATTATAAATATGGAAATTCTTTAAAAGTATTTGAATACCATTTATAACAGCATTTAATGGATCTTCAGAAATAGTTACATTTAGGTTGAGACTTTCAGAAATCTTTTTATCTATACCTCTAAGAAGTGCTCCACCACCAGTGATATAGATTCCTCTTCTTTTTATATCAGAAGATAATTCAGGAGGTGTTTTCTCAAGAATAACTTTTATTTCTTCTATTATTTGCTGTAATAATTCACTTAAAGCTTCTACTATTTCAGAAGAATATATTTTTATATCTTTAGGAAGTCCATTAAGAGCATTTCTACCACTGATATCAATTGAAATATCCTCTTCAAGTTCAACAACAGCTCCTATTTGCTTTTTAATATCTTCAGCAGTTTTTTCTCCAATTAAAAGATTGTGTTTTTGTCTGATGTATTCTATTATTGTAGTATCAAATCTATCTCCTGCTACTCTAAAAGATGAAGTTTTAACAACTCCTCCCAAAGATATAACAGCTAATTCAGATGTACCTCCACCAATATCTACAATCATATTTCCTTCAGGTTCAAAAATATTTAATCCTATACCAATTGCAGCAGCCATAGGTTCTTCAACAAGATATGCCTCTCTAGCTCCCGCCTCTCTAGTTACTTCTATAACTGCTCTTTTTTCAACTTGAGTAACTCCAGCAGGAACACAAATAATAACTCTTGGACTTGAAAAAAATCTATTGTGGCTTACTCTTTTATAAAAAGAACTAAGCATTTTTTCTGTTATTTCATAATCAGCAATAACTCCATTTTTTAAAGGTCTTATTGTATCAAGGTTGTTTGGAGTTCTACCTATCATAAGTTTAGCTCTTTCACCAACTTCAAATATATCTTTTGTTCTTGTATTTATAGCAACTACAGAGGGTTCGTTTAAAATAATCCCCTTATCTTTTACACATATTAATGTATTAGATGTTCCTAAGTCAATTCCTAAATCTTCAGAAAAAAAACCTAAAAATTTGTTAAAATATCTCTTCATTCTTCACCTCTAAATGTATTTATGTTTTTTATTATATGTTTTCTATATCTTTTAGTTCTATACCTAAATGAGAAATTTTTTCAACAAATTTACTAATAGGGAATCCCATTACACTGAAAAAATCTCCGTTTATACCATTGACAAATACCGCCCCTTTTCCTTGTATGCCATAGGAACCAGCCTTATCCATGGGTTCATTAGTAGATATATACCATTTTATCATATTATCAGATAATTCCCTAAAAGAAACTTTAGTAATATCATAATCTGTAATATCTATTTTTTTAGATAAGTTAATTAGACTATATGCTGTGATAACATTATGTTTTCTGCCAGACAACATTTTTAATGTATTAAAGGCATCCTCTTCATTGATTGGTTTTCCTATTATCTTTCCATCTACTTCAACTATAGTATCCGCTCCTACTACATATTCATCAGGATATTGTTTAGCAACTGCCATAGTTTTTTTTCTTGCTATATCCATGATTTTATCAGTAACTAAAGCTTTATCACTTATTTCTTCTATCTGGGCACTTTTGATTTGTATTTTAAATCCAGTGTCTTCAAGTATCTCCTTTCTTCTTGGAGATTTAGAAGCTAGAATCATCTTTTTTTCCTCCAGGTGTTCTTATTGTTAAAAGTTCTCTTTCTTTTTTAGATTTTTTTATTGATTTTTCAAGATTATTTTCTACTAGACTTTCTGCATTATCAGCTATTTCTTCAACTATTTTTTCTTTACTAGGAGAATCTGTTATAGTAAATAATGGAAAATCTACAGTACTCTCATAAGCCATGTCAGAAGCTGGGTTTTCAGTTTTTTCTTCTTTCTGTTCTTGAATTTCTTTTTTAGGTTTTTCCTCTTTTGTTTTACTGAAAAAATCTGGATCAATTATTTTTAAAAATTCCTCATCTTCTTCTGTCATATCAGGCTCTTCTATATTATTTATTATATCATTATTCTTATTTTCATCAATAGAGTAGCTTTCTAAAACTAATTCTTTATTTAGAATAACTTCTTCAACTCTCTCTTTTATTCTTATTTCTTTTTCTATTTCCATTTTTAATTTTTTATCAGCTTCTCTTTTCTCTAGAGCCTCTTTTATTGCTATCTGTTCTCTTAAGAGCTGTTCTTCTTTTTGTATTCTTTTCTTTTCCTTATGTTCATGATAAATTCTGCATGTTGTTGTTTTTATAAATTTTGCAGTTATAAGAAAAAAAGTACAGAATATTAAGAAACCAAGCCCAGCATAAATATAGCAGAACATAATATTCTTTAAAATAAGATAGAATAAATAAGCAGCTATGAATCCAATTTTGTATTTATATATAGAAAGATCAAGAAATTTTTCTATGATATTGTCATCTGCCAGCTCCTTAGTAAAAGGCAGTTTTAATTTATATGCTATAAAAAGATAGAGACAGCTTATTAATAAAATTAAAAAGGCATGTAATTTTACATTAAATACCATTTTTTTCTTTTGATCTTTAATAAAGAAAAAAAGCGGAGAAAGTATTAACATAATTAAAGCTGGAAAAATTAAGATACCAAGATAATTTTCCAAAACTGAATATATGCCAGTACTTTTTAATTTACCATTAAAGAAATAACTTGATATGAAATAAATAATAAAATAAAGATATAAATATTTCAAGTGTAGAAATTTCAATATTTTTTTCATATCATCCCTCATCCTGAATTTACTATTAAACTATTCTATATTGTATCATAGAGAAAAATAGTTTTCAAGAAATATACCTTTAGCTTTTTTAAAGTTTTTTTTTGTGCTATAATTTACAATAGAGAAAGATAAAATGGAAAGGTGGTAAATATGTTAAATAAAGGAATAATCAAAGAGATAAATGGTGATAAAATAGTAGTAAAATTATATAAAGATACAGCATGTTCACATTGCAGTGGATGCAGCGGAGATAGAAAATATGGAAAAGATTTTGAATTTGTGACAGATAGAAAAGCTGATATAGGAGATACAGTTACATTTGAAATAGCAGCAGGAAAAGTTATAAAAGCAGCTTCTATTGCATATGTATTCCCTGCTATAGCAATGATAGTGGGGTATTTTATAGCAAGTAAACTGGGATTTTCTGAAAATCAAAGTATTGCTTCAAGTTTTATAGCATTAGGAGTATCTTTTGTATGCTTATTTCTTTATGATAAATTTATAGTTAAAAAACAGAAAAATTCTGAAATAGATATAATTTCTATCGAAAAAGAAGATATGAGTGAAATGATAGATAGTTGTAAGAATAAGGATATATTTTAATAAATAAGGATTTGTTTGAATTAGTAATTTATTTTACTGATTTCATAAACTTTAAAATAAAAAAAGCTGACTTGAATTTTTTCATGTCAGCTTTTTTAGTAATAGTAATTGACTATTTTAAGTTTCCACAACCCTTTTATGATTATTTATTATTTTCTAAAAGATCTTTAATTAAAAAGTCAAAGTCTTTATTTTTAATTATTCTATAAAAAGCTCTATTATCGTCATTAACTTGTAATTTAATATCTTCACCAGAGCTTTCTAAAATATTAAATACTTTTTTAAAATTTATTTGTTCTATATTTTGAAGTATAGTGAAACCTTCCTCATTATCATTTTTTACATTAACAACTTTTGCTGCCAGTCCGTTTTCTTCAAATATATTAAGAACGTGAAGAATAACATCATAAGGAATATTGCTATTTTCAGATAACTCTTTTACTGTGATTGGAGAAAGATTATTTAAATATCTTCTTATAAGTTCTCTTATTATTATCATACCAGTATATTCTTTAGATTTAAAGCTTATACCATTTACATTATTGGAATGAGATTTCAAATCTTTGTTTTGTAAAAAGTATGATAAATGAGCTCCAAGAATAATAAAGAACCACATTATTTTCAACCATAAGAAGAAAATAAAAATAACAGAAAAACTTCCATATATTTTATTGTATGTGATAATCATTACCTGAAGATGTATAAAGAAATATTGAAGCCCTGAAAAAAGTGCAGATGTAAAAATTGCTGAAAAAAAAGCAGGTATCAATTTTACTTTTGTATTAGGTATAAGCATATATAATGCTGTAAAAAACAAAAATATGCTAAGAGATGGGATTATCTGCAAAAGATATGGAGAAATATCATAAATCCCTTCCAGTTTTTTTCCTATAATAACCATACCACCATTTATAGTAAGTATGAGCAATGGAAATAAAAGAAAAAAAGCTATATAATCAGTTATTTTTCTTAAAATCATTCTTGATTTTTCCACTTGCCAGATATCATTAAATGATTTTTCAACAATAGAAAACATAGTGATTAAAGTCCATCCCAATGATAGAAAACCGATTCCAGCTAAAACTCCGCTTCTTGCATTTTCTAAAAGGTTTTCAGAAAATTCTACAAGAAATATAATCATTTCTTCGTTTAAAGGAGAATATTTACTTAAATGAATAATGATACTTTCTGCTACTCCCAGCCAGCTTCCTAAACTGAATAGAATTGCAAATACAGGTACAAGAGACAGTAGAGTATAAAAACAAAGAGATGTAACCCAGAGGGCAGAGTTAGCTCTTTTATAATTTTCTAATGCTCTTTGAATACCTGAAATTATATTGGATATTTTTCCCTGTCTGGCTACTTCCTTAAAAAAGTAAATTAGTTTTCTCTTTATATTCATAAATACTATTCCCCTCTTTTCTGTATTAAAATCTTATGTATTATTCTTCAGATGCTTCTATCCTATTATTAACCTCATCTATTTCATCAGTTCTGATTTTTTCACCAATAGTAGTTACATCAGCAGTTACAAGAGAAACATCAGGTGCATTTAAATCTCTGTAATTTAATTCAAAATCATCTTTTTTTATTGCATAAACAGTAGAAAGTGTCATAGGAGAAATAACATAATCTCCAACTCTAACAGCAACTGTTTTTCCATCTGAGTCTTTCATATAAAATGGATTTTCATGTGTACCTATCCCTTGGAGAACTTTATTATCTACCTGAATAGCTTTTATTTCTTTAAAATCATTAATTTTTTTATCACCAATATATGAGAAAACTGGAGAAGCACTAATGGGGATAAGAAGCTTTTCCATCACATAATACTCTGGGATTATCTCTTTTGATAGTGTAATTGAAGCAGTTAAAGAAAAAACTGCAAGTATAGCTAAGATTTTTTTCATTTTTCCTCCTGAAATATTTAAGTTGTTTTTATTTTTTTATTATTAATAAACCATTTCTTGAAGTCTTCTTATTCTGTCTTCAGTAGATGGATGTGTGCTGAAAAGAGAAGCCATTTTACTTCCAGTTAATGGACTTACTATAAACATATTTTCTGTAGCTGGAGCAGCATTTCTCATAGGAATTCTTCTGCTGTAATCTTCTAATTTTCTCAATGCTCTAGCAAGATATAAAGGGTTTCCACTGACTTTTGCTCCAAATTCATCAGCTTTATATTCTCTAGTTCTAGATATAGCCATTTGTACAAGCATAGCAGCAATAGGAGCAAAAATAGCTACTGCAATCATTGCTAAAGGATTTCCCCCATCTCTATCATCATTTCTATTACTTCTTCCACCAAAGATTGCAGCCCATTTTGCCATATTGGCGAGGAAAGTAATGGCTCCTGCCATGGTAGCTGCAACAGTTCCTATTAAAATATCTCTATTGTGTACATGACCAAGTTCATGCCCAATGACACCAGAAAGTTCATCTTCATCAACTATATCCATAAGTCCTCTTGTTACAGCAACAGCAGCATGGCTTGGATTTCTCCCAGTAGCAAAAGCATTAGGCTGGGCTTCATTTAGTATATATACCTTAGGCATAGGTATATCAGCTTCAATAGCTAGTTTTTTTACTAATTGATATAAACGACTGTTTTCATCCACAGGTTGTGCTCCATACATAGATAGAACTATTTTATCACTAAACCAGTATGAGATGAAATTCATTACTCCTGCCATTATTAAAGCGAAGATAAGTCCTTCTCTTCCAGCTACAGCATTTCCTATGAGCATAAGAATAAATGTCATGACAGCCATTAGTATAAAAGTTTTTAAAGTTTTCACTTTATTCACTCCTTTTTCTTTTTTGATTTTAATTTACTATATTATATCACTATCTAGTTCTAAAATAACATATTATTTTTTTTATGTCAAAGTTTAGAAATTTTATCTAGCTGTTGAATAAAAAGGAAAATTTGGGTATAATCTATAATAGGGAGAAGTAGTTAATATCTTTAAAATATTATAAAATTGAGAGGCTGAAAAATGACAGATAAAAGTGGCAGGTATACAAAAGGAATAATAGATATAGGAACAAATTCATGTAGATTATTTATAGCTGAAGTTATGGAAAATGAGAAAGGAATAAGTATCTTAAATGAATTAGTGAAAGAGGTGGAAATTGTAAAACTAGGAGAAGAGGTAAATAAAAATCATTTTCTCAAGGAAGAAGCAATGGAAAGAACTATCAAGTGTTTAAAGAAGTATAAAGAAACAGCAGATAAATATGGAGCAAAGGAACTGAAAGCTTTTGCTACATCGGCTGCAAGAGATGCTGAGAATAGAGAAGAATTTCTGAAAAAAGTCAGAGATTTAGGAATTAAAATAGAGTGTATATCTGGAGAAGAAGAAGCCGAATTGAATTTTCTTGGAAATTCTTTAGTATTTGATGCGAGAATACTGGTTATAGATATAGGTGGAGGAAGTACAGAATTTACTCTTGGAAAAAATAATAAAATTGATTTTATAAAAAGTATTGATATTGGTGCTGTAAGAGCTACAGAAAAGTTCTTTTCTCAAGATAATTATTCTGAAGAGAATATAGAAAAATGTAAGGAATGGATAAAAGAAAATATCAGAGAAATAATAAGAATTAAAAATGAAGAGTTTAAGACTGTAGGAGTGGCTGGAACAGCTACTACACAGATATCAGTAAAAAAAGAAATGAAAATATATGATAGTCAGCAAGTACATATGTCTGAAATAACTGTGGAAGAATTAGAAAAAAATTTAAAATTGTTTATTTCAAAAAATATAGAAGAGAGAAAAGAAATAATTGGACTTGAACCAAAGAGAGCAGATGTGATAATAGCAGGAACTCTTATTTTAATAACTATTTTAAAAGAATTAAATAGGGATAAGATAGTTGTTTCTGAATCAGACAATCTGACAGGAGCTATGATAAAGGAGGAAAAAATGAGTGAAAGGCTTGAGTGGATACTTGAAGCTTATGAGAGTTTTAGGAGATCTTCTGAAAGAAGACTGGTAGCAGGAAATATTTTTGATTATTTCATGCAGGATTTCAGAGGAGAGATAAGTGATGCTTATGATCCCGCAACAAAAGAGGAGATAAAAGAAGATATAAAAGAGATGGCTGATATTATATATAATGAAGAAGATAAGCATAAAAGAGAATTTTTAGTAAAAATTCTGGTAAATATAGTAAAAATGCTTTAATAAATATAATTTATAAACAGGAGGTGGAAAAATGAAAAAACTGTATCTGGACAGATGTTCTATAGGTGGTTGAGCTAGCAAAATAGGGCCAGAGGTCTTGAGTGATGTACTTTCAAAACTTCCAAGTGTGGAAGATAAAAATTTAATAGTAGGATTTGATAAATCTGATGATGCAGCAGTATATAAGCTTACTGATGATATAGCTATGATACAGACTTTGGATTTTTTTACTCCTATGGTAGATGATCCATATGTCTTTGGACAAATAGCAGCTGCTAATTCGCTGAGTGATGTATATGCTATGGGAGGAGTTCCTAAAACAGCAATGAATATAGTATGTTTTCCTGAAAAAATGGACATAAATATTCTTGGAGAAATATTAAGAGGTGGGGCTGAAAAAGTTGCAGAAGCAGGAGCTGTCCTAAGTGGTGGACACTCAATACATGATCCTGAAATAAAATATGGACTGTCAGTCACAGGAATTGCTCATCCAGAAAAAATTTTAAAAAATCATGGATGTGAAACTGGAGATATTCTTGTATGTACTAAATCTTTAGGAACAGGAATAATTACAACCGCTTCAAAAGTAGGAATGGCAAGTGAAAAAGCTTTAAAAAAATCTATAGAAAATATGACTGCTTTAAATAAGTATGCAGGGGAAATTATTGTAAAATATCCTGTTACAGCTTGTACAGATATAACTGGATTCGGATTTTTAGGACATTCTTTTGAAATGGCTGAAAACTCTGAAAAAACTTTGATTTTTGAAGCTGAATTTATTCCTTTTATAGAGGAAGCAAAAGGATATGCACAGGATTTTCTTATAACAAGTGGCGGACAGAAAAATAGAAATTATGTACAAAAATATGTAGATTTTCAAAATATTCCTTTATGGATGCAGGAAATATTATATGATCCTCAGACTTCAGGAGGATTATTATTTTCAGTAAAAAAAGAATATATTAAAGAATTGATGGAAGAATTTAATTCTAAAAATATAAAAGCGCATATAGTTGGAAGTGTTGCAGATAAAAAGGATAAATTTATTATTGTGAGGTAGAAATTATGGATAAAAATCTGTTTCAAAAACTTCCTAAAGTAGATATTCTTATGAAAAATGAAAAGCTGGAAGAAATAAGCAAAAAATTGAGTTATCACAATTATTATCAGGCAGTGAAAGATGGAATAGAGTTTTTTAGAAATAAAATTAAAAATAGAGAGATAGATAATTTTTCAGAAGATGAAGTGATTTTAAAAATAAAAGAAATATCAGGAGTTAAAAGTAAATTGAATTTAAGAAGAGTTATAAATGGAACTGGAACTATAATTCATACTAATTTAGGCCGATCTATCTTAAATGAAAAAATAACTGAAGATTTAGGAGAAATACTTTTAAATTACAGTAATCTTGAATATGATTTAGAAACTGGAAGCAGAGGGAGCAGATATTCTCATATAGAAAAATTGATATGTGAAATAACGGGAGCAGAGGGAGCATTAATAGTAAATAATAATGCTGCAGCTGTTATTTTATGTCTGAATGAATTTGCAAATGGAAAGAATACAATTGTATCAAGAGGAGAACTAGTTGAAATAGGTGGGTCTTTTAGAATTCCTGAAATAATGAAATTAGCTGGAACTACATTAAAAGAAGTAGGAACAACAAATAAAACTCATATTTTTGACTATGAAAATGATATAGATGAAGAAACAGCAATTTTATTGAAAGTTCATACATCTAATTTTAAAATAACCGGTTTTACAGAAGAAACAGATAAAAAAGATATAGCAAAACTTGGGAAAAAGTATGGATTACTGACAATGGAAGATCTTGGAAGTGGAGTATTAATTGATTTTTCAAAATATGGGCTTTCTAAGGAACCAACCATTCAGGAGAGTATCAATTCAGAAATAGATATAGTTACTGTAAGTGGAGATAAACTTTTAGGTGGACCACAATGTGGTATAATTTTAGGGAAGAAACCATTAATAGAAAGATTGAAAAAAAATCAATATCTAAGAGCTTTTCGTGTAAATAAAATAACTATTTCCGTTTTGGAAAATATTTTTCAATATTATAAAGACGAAAGGGAAGCTGTAAAAGAGATTCCAGTTTTAAATATGATAACTGAAGATAAAGAAAAAGTATTGGAAAGAGCAGAAAAATTATCCTCTATGCTTATAAAAAGAAATATAAAAAATAATATAATTGAAACAGAAGCTAAAATAGGCGGAGGGTCTATGCCAGAAGAAACAGTAGAAAGTTATGCTGTCTGTTTTAGTGGAGATGCTGTTTTACTAGAAAAAAAATTCAGAGTAAATGATATTCCTATAATAGGAAGAATAAAAAATAATCATTTTATTATAGATGCAAAGACATTGAAAGAAAAAGATTTTGAAGAAATATTGGAAGCTGCTGAAAGGATACTTCTATGAGAAATGTAATAATAGGAACAGCAGGTCATATTGATCATGGAAAAACAACTGTTGTAAAAGGACTGACAGGACAAAACACTGACACTCTTCCAGAAGAAAAAACAAGAGGAATGACAATTGATTTAGGCTTTACTTTTTTTACTTTAAGCAATGGAAGAAAAGTTGGAATAGTAGATGTTCCTGGACATGAAAAGTTTGTAAAGAATATGGCAGCAGGAGTAACAGGAATAGATATGATTCTTTTTGTCATAGCCTGTGATGATGGAATTAAAACTCAAACTTTGGAACATGCTGATATCATAAAAATATTAGGTGTTAAAAGAGGAATAATACTTCTTACTAAAAGAGATTTAGCAGATGAAAATAGGGTACTTGAACTTAAAAAAAGTGTAAGAGAACTTTTTAAAAATTCATATTTAGAAAATAGCATAATATTGGAAATATCAGATAAAGACTCTCAAAGTTTTGAAAAATTAAAAGGGATATTGGAAAAAGAGATATTGAAAATAGAAGAGAATAAGACTGAAATTAAAGATTTCAGAATGGATATAGATAGAGTATTTTCTGTAAAAGGATTTGGAACAGTAGTTACAGGCACTTCCAAGAACAGTAAAATTTCTGTTGGAGATATTGTAATGATTTATCCTCAGCAAAAAGAAGTGAAAATAAAGGGGATAGAAAACCATGGAAATAAAATAGAGATTTTGGAAGCTGGAAATAGGTGTGCCTTAAATATAAATTTAGATTCTAAAGAAATAAAAAGAGGAAATATTATAGCTAAAAAAGATTCTCTTATTATATCCAATAAAATAGATTGTATTTTTACACTTTTAAAAGGAAGCTGTAATGTAAGAAATAATCAGAGAATAAGAATAAATATAGGAACAGAAGAACTTATTGGAAGAGTGAAAATATTTCTTGAAGATGAAATACTTTCTGGAGATAAAAAGTTTGTACAAATAGAATTAGAGAGAGAGTCAGCTTTTTCTGTAGGCGATATAGGAATAGTGAGAAGTTTTTCACCAATAAATACTATTGGAGGAATAGAAATAATAACCATTCCTAAAGAGAGAGCAAAAAGAAAAGATTTGGAATATTTAGAAAGATTAAAAAATCTTTCTTCTAAAAATAAATATAAAAAAATAGAAAGTATAGTATTAAATAGTGATGGTATGCTTATGAATAAAGAAAGTATAGAACTTTTTTTAGGAGAAAGAATATCAGAATCAGAAATAGAAAATTCACAAAATATAGAGAAAATATTTGATGATATCTATACAAATACTGATAAATTAGAAAATTTAAAAAATAATATTTTAGGATATCTAGAACAATATCATCAAAAATATCCATTGGTTACTGGGGTAAAAAGGTCAGAGCTAAAAAATAGATTTTTTGAAAATTATTCAATAAAGGTGTATAATATAATTCTAGAGTATTTTAGGAAAAAAGATGTTATTGAAATATATGAAGAATATGTTTTTGAAAAGAATTTTAAAATAAAATTGAATAAAGAACAGAAAAAAATGAAGGAAGATATATTTTCAATATATAAAAAAAATGGATTTACTCCACAAAGTAGGAAAGATATATCAAAATTGTTTAAAGATACAGAATTATTTTCAACAGTTCATTCATATATGGTGTATAATTCTTTTCTTACAGAGTTAAAAGAAGAAAATTTTATGCTTAAAGGTTTTTTGGGGGAAAGTGAAAAAAAGATAAGAGAGTATCTTGAAGAAAATAAAAAAATAAGCTTAGCAGAAGCTAGAGAATTATTTAAAATTAGTAGAAAATCAATTCTCTTGATATTAGAAAAGTTAGATGAAAATGGAGTAACCAAAAGAATTGATGAATATAGAGTTTTAAAATGAGCAAATCAGGAGGTAATATCATGATAAAAGTAAATGCAGTAGGACAAACTTGCCCAATTCCTATTATAATGACAAAGAATGCTTTGAAAGATATAGAAGAAGGAGAAGTTGAAGTATTAGTTGATAATAAAATATCTCTTGAGAATCTTCAAAAAATGTCAAAAGAAATGGGTTATGATTATAGTATAGCTGAGACAGGCGACGTGTTTAGAATTGTTATCAATAAAATAAAAGAAGAAGTTGAAGAGTTTGAGGATGAAGATAATACAGTTGTTGTAATAGATTCTATGTATATGGGAAAAGGAGATCCTGAACTTGGAAGAATACTTATGAAAGGTTTTATCTATACTCTTACAGAAGTGGAAGTTCTTCCTAAAACAATAATTTTCTATAATGAAGGAGTGAAACTTGCTGTAGAAAATTCTGAAAGTTTAAATGACTTAAAAAATCTTGAAGAAAGAGGAGTAGAAATACTCTGCTGTGGAACATGTGTCAATTTTTATGGGTTGACAGATGAAGTAAAAATTGGTAGTATAACTAATATGTATAATATAGTGAATAAACAGATGAATGCAAGAAGGGTAATAAAGCCATGATGAAAGAGGAAAAATTTCTTTTATTTGCTGCTGAATCTACACATCTTATAATCAAGAGTGAGAGACTACTTAAAGAAAATGGAATAGAATGCAGAATAATTCCACTTCCTTCAGAAGTAAAAGCAACTTGTGGTCTTTCTATAAAAACAGAATTTGAAAATAAAAAAAAAGCAGATGAATTACTTAAATCTAATGGGATAGAATTAGAAGAATATAGTGTAATAAAAGCAGGTTTTAAAAAACATATAGAAAAACTAGATTGATAAAAATAAATGGTGGCGGAGGAAAACTGGTGTTTTCAGCAGTCTTCAAAACTGTCGTGGTGGCTGTAAAGTCATTGGTAGGTTCGATTCCTACACGCTACCGCCATAAATGTAGATAAATAAAAGCTGGGTGAAAAGAAAATACTTTCTCCCAGCTTGTTTTTTATTTAAAATGATGATATACTTATAAGTGAATATAGATAGAAAGCGGTTTAAAGTGGTTTTGTAATCCTATATATTTTCAGAAAATTAATAGTTTAAAAAAGTTGAAAAATGGGTTATAATATTTGTAATGAATATAAATTAATAATGCTTTTAAATTAAGAGGTGTATATGTTAGACAAGATAATAATAAAAGGTGCAAGAGAACATAATTTAAAGAATATAGATATTGAAATTCCAAAGAATAAATTTGTAGTTATAACTGGTGTAAGTGGAAGTGGAAAGTCGTCACTTGCCTTTGATACTATTTATTCTGAAGGGCAGAGAAGATACGTAGAAAGTCTTTCCGCTTATGCAAGACAATTTATTGGACAGATGAATAAACCAGAAGTAGACAGTATAGAAGGATTAGCTCCTGCTATATCTATTGAACAGAAAACAACTAACAGAAACCCTCGTTCTACTGTAGGAACTATTACAGAAGTATATGACTATATGAGGCTTCTTTTTGCACATATAGGAACAGCTCATTGCCCTATTTGTGGAAGGAAAGTTGAAAAACAAAGTACAGAAGAGATAACAGAGGGAGCTATTGAAAGATTTCAAGAAGGGGATAAAATAATAGTTTTAGCTCCAGTTGTAAAAGATAAAAAAGGAACACATAAAAACCTTTTTCTTAATCTTTTGAAAAAAGGATATGTAAGAGCAAGAGTCAATGGAACTATTCTTTATCTTGAGGACGATATAGTCCTTGATAAAAACCTTAAACATAATATTGAAGTAGTAATAGACAGACTTGTATTGAAAAAAAATGATAAAGAATTTCAAAGCAGACTGACACAATCTGTTGAAGCAGCTACAGAACTTTCAAATGGAAAAGTTATTTTGAATGTAAATAATCAGGATTTTGCATATAGTGAAAATTTTGCCTGCCCAGAACATGATGAAGTAAGTATACCTGATCTTAATCCAAGATTATTTTCTTTCAATGCTCCATTTGGAGCTTGTCCTGAATGTAAGGGAATTGGAAAAAATCTTGAAGTTGATGAAAATAAATTAATAGATAATGATGAATTATCTATTGTCGAGGGAGGTATGTATATACCAGGTGCCATGGCTAGAAAAGGATATAGCTGGGAGATATTCAAAGCAATGGCAAAACATTTGAAAATAGATATTAATAAGCCTATAAAAGATCTTTCTGAAAGAGATATGAATATAATATTTCATGGAAGTGATGTTAAATTTAAATTTGATTATGAAGGTGATGATTTTCAATTTCATGGATATAAACAATATGAAGGAGCGGTAAAAAATCTTGAAAGAAGATACCATGAAACGTTTTCTGATGCAATGAAGGAAGAAATAGAAAATAAATATATGGTTGAAAGAATATGTAAAGTCTGCAATGGAAAAAGATTGAAGCCAGAAGTTCTTTCTGTAACTGTTGGAGAAAAAAATATCATGGAGATATGTGAATTGAGTATAAAAGATTCACTTAAATTTTTTCTTGATTTAAGACTTACTAATAAACAGGAGCTTATAGCTAAAGAGATACTAAAAGAGATAAGAGAAAGACTTTCATTCATGATAAATGTGGGACTTGACTATTTAAATCTAGCTCGTGAAACAAAAACTCTTTCAGGAGGAGAAGCTCAAAGAATAAGACTTGCAACTCAGATAGGATCAGGACTTACAGGGGTACTTTATGTGTTGGATGAACCAAGTATTGGTCTTCATCAAAAGGACAATGATAAACTTCTTGCTACTTTAGGAAGACTTAAAGATTTAGGAAATACTTTAATAGTTGTAGAACATGATGAAGATACTATGCTTCAAGCTGATGAGATACTGGACTTAGGACCAGGAGCAGGAGATTTTGGTGGAGAAATAGTTGCTTATGGTAGTCCTAAGGAAGTGATGGAAAATAAAGAATCTATTACAGGAAAGTATTTAAAAGGAGAGTTGAAGATAGAGATACCTGAAAAAAGAAGAAAATGGAAAAAAACTATAAAAGTAATAGGAGCAAAGGGAAATAATCTAAAAAATATAGATGTTGAAATTCCTTTAGGAGTTATGACAGTAGTTACTGGAGTAAGTGGAAGTGGAAAATCTACACTTATTAATCATACCCTGTTTCCAGCACTTTTTAATAAACTGAATAAAGGAAAGCTCTATCCTTTGGAGTATAAAGAAATAAGAGGAATAGAGGAGCTTGAAAAGGTTATAAATATTGACCAGAGTCCAATAGGAAGAACTCCAAGATCTAACCCAGCTACTTATACTAAGCTTTTTGATGATATAAGAACTATTTTTGCTGAAACAAAAGATGCTAAATTGCATGGATTTACAAAGGGAAGATTCTCTTTTAATGTAAAAGGTGGTAGATGTGAAGCATGTCAGGGAGCAGGAATAATTAAAATAGAAATGAATTTTCTTCCAGATGTATATGTAGAATGTGAAGTATGTAAAGGTAAAAGATATAATAAAGAAACATTGGATGTATACTATAAAGGAAAAAATATTTCTGATGTACTAAATATGAGTGTAAGAGAAGCTTATGAATTCTTTAAAGCTGTACCATCTCTTGAGAGAAAATTAAAAGTACTTATGGATGTAGGACTTGACTATATAAAACTTGGACAGCCTGCAACTACTCTTTCTGGAGGAGAAGCTCAGAGGATAAAACTTGCAACTGAACTTTCTAAAATGACAAAGGGTAAAACTATCTATATTTTAGATGAGCCTACTACTGGACTGCACTTTGAAGATATAAGAAAACTTTTGGAAGTACTGGATAGGCTGGTAGAGAAAGGGAATACAGTAGTTATTATAGAACATAACCTAGATGTTATCAAAACAGCTGATCATATAATAGACATAGGTCCAGATGGAGGAGACAGAGGTGGAACTGTAGTAGCTTGTGGAACTCCAGAAGAAATATCTGATGTAGAAGAAAGTTATACTGCTGTGTATATAGACAGAATGTTAAAAGGAGCAGGAAGAAAAGAGAATAAAAAAGTTCAGAAGAAAAAAGCTAAAATAACACCAGTATTCAATGAAAGTGTACTAGAAGCTGCAGAAGAAGTATCTGAGATAGATTATAAGGAGAAGCCTAAAAAAAGAGGAAGAAAAAAGAAAGAGGAGCTGGGGAAATAGATGTATGAATATTTGAGAGGAAAAGTAGAATATAAGAAACCAGATTATCTGGCATTAGATGTAAATGGTATAGGTTACAAAGTAAATATATCTTTAAGGACTTATGATTTTATCAATGCTGGAGAAGAAGTAAAGTTGTATATCTATAACTATATAAAAGAAGATGCTTTTAAATTAATAGGCTTTTTAGAAGAAAGAGAAAGAAATCTTTTTGAAATGCTTCTTGGAGTGAAGGGAATAGGAGTATCTTTAGCTCTTTCAGTAATGTCTACTTTTGATATAGATACAATCAGAGATCTGGTAGCAACAGATGACTATAATAATCTCAAAAGAGTTCCTAAACTGGGAGAAAAAAAATCTCAACAGTTAATTTTAGATTTAAAAAGTAAATTAAAAACATTAGATGCTCTTTCTATAGATACAAGAAATAATGATGCAGCAAGACATCTTATGATAGAAGAGGAACTCATTTCTGCTCTTGAAGGACTGGGATACAGTAAAAAAGAGATAAATACTCTTATCACTAGAGAAGAACTTAAAAGTTTCAAAACTATTGAGGAAGCTATAAAAGGAGTTCTAAAAAAAGTTAATTACTAATTTTGGGAGGTACAAATTATGGAATACAAAGAACTATTTGAAACAGGAATGTCATTTGATACTTTTTTTAATATAGCTAGTGCAGCTGAAAAAGATAAAATGAAAGAAATAACTTCAGTAGTAAAAATAAAGGATGAGTATATTGAAAGAATCAAGAAAATAGATAAAAAATATAATTTTCTGTTAAGTGCTGAATCATGGTGTCCATATGTTCGTGCAACTGTGCCAGTGCTTATGAAAATGATAGAGTTGAATCCTAATATAAAGATGAGTATAATAACAGAGGGAAGAGGATTTAAATTTCTAAGAGAGAAATTAGGAATACCAGAAGAGAAATATGTAGTACCTACTTTAGCTATACTTGATGAAAATTTCAATTTTGCTGCTAGATATATAGGAAGACCAAGTAAATATAGAAATATAGGATTTGAAAATGTAAGCAGTGAATATTTTAAAGGACATCGTTCTGATGATATTGTAGAAGAAATATTGGATAGAATGGGATACTAAAAATTAAATATTGAAAATGGATAAGGAATCTTAAATAATTAGGGTTCCTTTTTTTATGCCTAAAAATAAATTTAAAGTGTATATAAAAATAAGAAATAATATATTTCTAGAAAAATAAAAAATTTTAAAAGAGAAAATATATAGTCTTTTTTTAATGAAAAGGAATAAGAGAATAAAACTCATATAAATCAAATGGTTTTTAATTAATGTAATTAAGTTAAATAAAAGAAAAAAATAAAGAATGTATGAAAAAGTAGCTATGTGAATTAAAAACTATTCTATAAAGAAAAAATAAAAATAAGAAAGAAAAAAATAAGAAAAGAGAAATATAAAAAACAAATAAGGTATGAAGAAATATATATAAAATAGATAATTGAAATATAAGAAAAGAAAAAATTATATCAGAGGGGAAAAGTAAAAAAGTTCTAAAATAGAGAGGTAAAAAATGACTCCTTAAAAAATAAGGGTTCAAGTGGCATGAAAGTTCGCCTTATTACAATAAGGCGCCCTGTAGAAATATTTTTGAAAAAACTCTTGTTAAAACTTTTTAGATTTATAGATTGATATAGTGAAATAATACTACTAAAATAGAATATTGTCAATACCAAAAAAAGTCACAATTTGACATTTTTAAGAAATGTTAGAACGACTTTGCTGAGTTTTGGCTGTGTAAAAGTTCTCATTATTGTAATAATGCGAACTTTTTTCAATTTTATGAAAGTAGTAATTTTTACAAAACTTTAAAATTGATATTTAATTTTGAAAGCTGAAAAAAATATGAGAATTAAATTTTAAAAAAGAGTGAAAATAAAAGGGATAGAAGTTAGAGAATATCAGTTGAAATTTGTTTTTTAAATAAAACTATTAAATGAATATTTTAAATAAAAAATATTACAAAATATATAAAATCAAGAAAATAAAAAATGAAAATATATAAAATGAAAAAAATATAAAAAAAGAAACATCTTAAAATAAAAGTCAAGGAGCAAGGGGAAAGTGAAAAGACAAAGTCCAAAAATTCTAATGATAGGATTACAATTTCTATTTTACTTATTAATAAACAGTTTTTTTAAAGTACCAGCCTATATTGCGTATAATACTTTCTTCATCTACCTTCTTTTGAATATTACTAAAAAAATGCATTCCTTTAAAACTGTACTCATCTGGGAGGAAGTTAAGAAACAACTTTATGTACATATAGAGTATTTAGCAGTCATGATTATTAATGATATAGCTTTTTGTGGTGTTGAATATATATCTGTTCATTTAATAATAGGAGTAACATTTACTTTTTTCAATCTTTTGATAATTAGCTTTATAAGAAAAATTTTTAGAAGAACACTGGAAAAAAGATTGATAATAATAGGAATAGGGCATACAGCAAGAGAACTTACTCGAGTAATAAAAGAGAATGATTTTACTATGTATAATCTTTTAGGCTATATAAGCGCTAATACTTTAAAGGGAATAAATCAAGATATTTTAATAGATGAAAGAAAAATATTGGGAGATTGTAGTGATATAGAAAGAATTATTATAGAAAATAATGTGAGCGAAGTGATAATAGCCCTTCCATTAGCAGATAATAACCAAATGGCAGAAATAATAAATAAGCTTGATGGAAAAGTGGAAAGAATAAAATTTACTCCAGAATTAAATGGAACATATACTTTCAATTCTGAGATAGAGGATTATGATGGAATAATGCTGATATCTTCATACAATGGAATGAATAAAACGATAAATAGATTCCTAAAAAGAAGTTTTGATATTGTAGCTGGAATAGTAGGCTGCATAGTTTTAGGAATACTCTATTTAATATATACACCTAAAATAAAGAAGGATGGAGGAAAAGCAATCTTTTATCATACTAGAATAGGAAAAGATTTGAAGTCTTTTAAGATGTATAAGTTTAGAACTATGTATGTTGATGCTGAGAAAAGACTGGAAGAGATGTTATCTAAAGATGAAAAACTTAGAGAAGAATATTATAAGAACTTTAAACTTAAAAATGATCCAAGAGTAACAGAGGTAGGGAAATTTTTAAGAAAGACATCATTAGATGAATTTCCACAATTTATAAATGTAATAAAAGGAGAAATGTCATTTGTAGGTCCAAGACCTGTAGTGCAAAAAGAAGTAGATATGTACTATGGTGAAGAAAACAGCAGAAAGATATTTATGGTAAAACCAGGAATAACAGGAATGTGGCAGGCAAATGGAAGATCAGATGTAGAGAACTATGATGAGAGAATAGCACTGGATCTTTACTATATAAGAAACTGGTCATTATGGCTGGATGTGACAATAACAATAAAAACGATAAAAAATGTTATTGGAAAAAAGGGAGCATATTGATATGGAACCTTTAGTAAGCATAATTACCCCAGTATATAATGCAGAAGAATTTTTAGAAGAAACCATATTATCAGTTTTAGATCAAACATATGAAAATTGGGAATTGATATTGATAGATGATTACTCAAAAGATGATAGTTATAAAATTATAGATAAATATTTAAGAAAAGATAAAAGAATAAAATACCTAAAAAATAAGAAAAATAGTGGTCCAGCTATTACAAGAAATAATGGAATAAATATTTCTAAAGGAAAATATATAGCTTTTTTAGATAGTGATGATCTTTGGTATAAAGATAAGTTGAAAAATCAAATTAATTTCATGGTGGAAGAAGGATTAAAAATCAGCCATGGAAATTATTACTTTTGTAACTTAGAAGGAAAAATTTTAAAAAAAATAACTGTAGATAAAGAAATTGATTATAAAAAATTATTGTTAGGAAACCAATTTAAAACAATGACTGTGATTATAGAAAAAGAAATTCTGAATAAAAAACTATTTCCTAATATAAAACATGAAGATTATGCTTTTTTTCTTAATATTTTAAATCAAGGAAATATTTCTATTAGAAATGAAAAGTATGATTCAATTTGCAGGATAGGAAAAGTGAGTGTATCTTCAAATAAGTTTAAAAGTGCATTATGGACATGGAAAATATATAGAGAACATGAAAAACTAAATTTGGTAAAGAGCTGTTATTATTTTTTTAATTATGCTTTGAGAGGAATAAGAAAATATAGAAATCCCAAAATATAAAATTATCAAAGAAATGAAAGGAAAATTTAATTTGAAGAAAATATTATTAATTGATGGTGTATATCCAGTAAATACTAGAAATTTAAGAATATACAAAACTTTAATGCAAAAATATACCATAAAATTTTGTGCGTGGAATAGAAATAATTTTCAATACACTGATAAAAATAATTTTATTTATTCAAGTAATGAAGGTTATGGGAAAAAAATAAAAAAATTATTAGGGATGAAGGCTTATTTAAGTTTTATAAAACAAACAATAAAAGAATATAAACCAGAACTTATAATTGCTTCTCAATGGGATATGCTTTTATTAACAATATTGAGTGGATTTAAAGGAAAAATAATTTATGAAAATTTGGATTTACCAACAAGCTCAAATAAATTTATATTATTATTTTTACTAAAGCTAGAAAAGTGGATGTTAAAAAAAATAGATGGGATAATTTTTGCTTCAAGATTTTTTCTTCCAATATATAAGGAAAACAATATAAAAAAGTTGTTATTGGAAAATTTACCATTAAAAGAAATTAATTTTCAAAAAGAAATTGATATACAAAGAAGGAATAAAATAAGGATTTCCTTTATAGGAGGATTAAGATATTTTGAAACAATGAAAAATTTATTATTAGCTATACAAAAAAATAATAATATTGAACTTTATTTAATAGGAAGAGGAGCTGAAAATAATAAATTTAAAAATTTTATTAAAGAAAAAAAATTAAAGAATATCTTGTTAATAGATAGTTATAAGTATGAAGAAATAAAAAAATTTTATGTTAATACAGATTTGATATGGGCTGTTTATCCTAATAAGGATTATAATGTTAAATTTGCAATTTCAAATAAATTTTTTGAAAGTATTTTATTTGAAAAACCTTGCTTTTTTGCTAAAAATACACAATTAGGAAACTTAGTACATGAAAATGGAATAGGCATTGTGGTAGATCCATATAATATACAAGAAATAAAAAATATAATTAATCAATTAAATAAAGAAAAGATTTTAAATTTGCAAAATAATATAAAATTCTATAAAAATAATCAAAAATTGTATTGGGAAGAATCTGAAGAAGAACTATTAAAATTTATAAAAAATATAGAAAAATAAACTGTAAGAGCACTTATAATTTTATAAAATCAAAAATGAAAGGTAATAAAATGAAAATATTATATATATCATCTTTAGTTTTTAGAGAGGCTAGTTCTGCATCTATAAGAAATATGGGATTAATATTAGGATTAAATAAACTTGAATTAGGGGTGGATATTTTGACAATAAAGTATCCAACACTTGAAATAGATCAATATTTAGTAAAAAAGAATGATAATAGAGTTTTTCAATCAGAATTGAAAATTTTAAATTATTATTATGAACATTTAAATAGAAGTATTAAAATTGATGGAAAAATAAAAAATATAAATAAAATATTTAAATTATTGAAAGGTTTAATAAAAGAAATTTATTTTTTCCCTGATATTGATAAAGAATGGATAACAGAATTTAATAAATTAAATATAAATTTTAAAGAATATGATCTAATAATTTCATCTTCAGATACTAAAACTTCACATTATATAGGAGAAAAAATAAAAAAATTATATCCAAATATAATTTGGTTTCAAATTTGGGGGGATCCTTGGAGTAGTGATATAGGATTAAGCAAATTAAAAAAAATTAGAGCCAAATTTAAGGAAAAAGAGTTACTAAAAAAAGCAGATAGAATATTTTATGTATCTCCTTTTACACTAAATGATTTGAGAGATATGTATCCAGAATTTAGTAATAAAATGAAATATATTCCAAGAGGTTATTTGGAAGAAGTTAAAGGTAGTTCTAAGAGCAAAAGAGATAAGATTATTATAACATATACAGGAGTTTTGAATAAAAATAGAAATATATTACATTTTTTAAAATTATTGAAAGAATATAATGAGAAAAGTTTAAAGAATATAGAATTTAATATATATGGAAATGTAGATGAAAATCTTTTAAAGAGTATAAATGTTTTTTCTTTTGTTTATTATAAAGGAAGTATTTCATTTGAAGAAATAAAAGAAGTTTATAAAAAATCAGATTATTTATTGTTTATTGACAATGGAAATAATACTACTCAAATACCTGGAAAAATATATGATTACTTAGGTACAGATAAAAAAATAATTTGTTTATTTAAAAATAAAAATGAGATATACAATTATTTTAAAAATGAACTTAGACTATTAACTTATCAAGAGGATGAAATTGATATATTAGAAATTTTAAATTCTCCAGAAAGAATAATAGATAAAAGATTTTCAAATGATATTATTGCTAAGAAATTAATTGAGTATTATATGGAGATGAAAAAATGAAAGTAGGATTAATATTTGGAACAAGACCAGAAGCTATAAAAATGTCTCCAGTATATCATGAACTTAAGGAAAATGGAATAGATGTAAAAGTTGTAGTGACAGGTCAGCATAAAGAAATGCTTTATCAGGTATTAGATCTATTTGGAATAAAACCTGATTATGACTTAGAAATAATGAAACAGGGGCAAGGACTTTCAGAACTTACAGGAAGACTGATGTTGGAACTGGATAAAATAGTAAAAAAAGAAAAATTTGACTATATTTTAGTTCAAGGAGATACAACATCAGTTCTCACAGGAGCATTGACAGCTTTCTATAATCAAATACCAGTGGGGCATATAGAAGCTGGACTTAGAACAGGAGATATATACTCTCCATTTCCAGAGGAAGCAAATAGAAAATTAGTTGGAAATATAACTGATATTCATTTTGCACCTACAGATGTAAATGTAAATAACTTACTAAGAGAAAATTATCCCAAAGAAAAGATAATAAAATGTGGAAACACAGTGATAGATGCTCTTTATTGGGTAAAGAAAAATAAAAATAAGGATATAGAAGAAATTAAGAAAAAGTATGGAGTAGATGATAAAAAATATATTCTTATAACAATGCATAGAAGGGAAAATTGGGGTAAACCAATGGAGGAAACTCTAAGAGCAGTCAGAGATTATTTGGAGAAACATAAAGATATTTACTTAGTCTTTCCAATGCATTTAAATCCTCTAGTTAGAGATACAGCACATAGAGTGTTAGATGGATTTGAAAGAAAAATTTTAATAGAACCTTTGGAGTATCTTGAGTTTATAGCAATAATGGATGGAGCTCATTATATAATGACAGATTCAGGAGGAGTACAGGAAGAAGCACCAAGCTTAGGAAAGCCAACACTTGTACTGAGAGATACAACAGAGAGGCCAGAAGCAATAGAAGCAGGAACAGCAAAACTTACAGGAACAAAGTATGGAGATGTAATAAAGGATATGGAGCTATTAGAGGGAGAAACTTATGAAAAAATGTCTAAGGCTAATAATCCATATGGAGATGGAAAAACATCAGAAAGAATAAGAAACTATTTAGAAACTATCTAGTTGACTTGGAGGAAGAAAAAGAATGAACATACTTTTAAGGAAAGCAGAAGAAAAAGATTTAAAAATTACAATATTGGGAATGGGATATATAGGTCTTCCAACAGCAATAGCATTTGCAAGAGCTGGATTTACAGTAAATGGTTTTGATGTAAATAAGAAAGTTATAGAAACTTTAAAAAATGGACATATCCATATAGTAGAACCAGATCTTCAAGGAGCTTTTGAAGAAGCTTTGAGAAGTGGGAGATTACTTCCTACAGATAAACTAGAAAAATCAGATGTATTTATAATAGCAGTACCAACACCATTTAAAAAAGAACATGAAGAAAAAATAGCAGATTTATCATATGTTGAAAGTGGAGCAAAAGAAGTGGCAGAGGTATTGGAAGAGAATAATCTGGTTATACTGGAATCAACAGTTCCTCCAATGACAACAAAGTTAATGACAGATATATTAGAAAGAGAATCAGGGATATCAAGAGATAAATTTATGACAGTTCATTGCCCAGAGAGAGTATTACCAGGAAAGATACTATATGAACTTGAGCATAATGACAGAATAATAGGAGCTGAAAGAAAAGAAGCAGCTGAATATACTAAGGTAATATATAAAGCAATGGTAAAAGAAGGAACATGTTATATAACAGATGATATAACAGCTGAAATGTGTAAATTAGTAGAGAATACATTCAGAGATGTAAATATTGCTTTTGCAAATGAATTGTCAGTAATATGTGACAAGCTTAATATAAATGTATTTGAACTTATAAAACTGGCAAATAAGCATCCAAGGGTAAATATACTAACACCAGGAGCTGGAGTAGGAGGACATTGCCTTGCAGTAGATCCATGGTTTATAGTAGAAAAATTCCCCAAAGAAGCAAATGTAATAAGAGAAGCAAGATTAATTAATGATTTTAAGCCAAGATTTATAGTAAATAAAGTAGATGAAATACTTAAAGGAAATAAGGAATTGACAGTTGGAGTATTAGGACTGGCATATAAACCAGATATAGATGATCTAAGAGAATCACCAGCAATGGAGATAGCAGAGATATTAAGAGATAAAGGATATAAAGTAATAGCTTGTGAACCAAATGTAGATAAAAAAGAAGTGGATGGATTTAAGCTTTATTCTTTAGAAGAGATTCTAAAAAAAGCAGATTATTTAGTATTAGCACAAAGACATAAAGAGTTTAAAGAAAATATCCAACTATTAAAAACTAAAAAAATATATGATTGCTTAGGAATTTTGAAATAGTAATTGAGGAATAAAAAAGATAATATAAAATGAATGGAGGATAAGTGAAAAAACAAGTTGATAAAAAACATTATAACTTCTTAAACTATGTAGATAAACCAAGGTGGAATTCATACTATAAGCAGATAGAGGAAGTATTAAAAGAAGAAAATGAAAATGTACTAATAATTGGAGCCGGAGATAAAATAGTACCTAATATTTTAAAAACAAAAATGGATGAGGTAAAAATTTTTGATATAGCAGAGGATTTAAATCCTGATTATATAGGAGATATTTTAAAAGTAGATAATATATTAGAGAAAAATTTCGATTGTGTTTTATGTTGTCAAGTATTAGAACATTTGCCTTTTGACAAATTTGAAAAATGCATAGAAAAACTAGAGAAAATAACTGAGAAAAAATGTATAATAAGCCTTCCACAACAATATATTAGGGCTTGGATTTCTTTTAAAATACCTAAAATACCGGTATTAAATTTAAATGTGTCTTTACCAAAGAATTATGTGAAATATAAATTTAATGGAGAGCATTATTGGGAAATTGGAACAAAAGGATATCCAGTGGGAAAAATAAGAAAAATATTAGGAAAATATTTTAATATTGAAAATGAGTATACTCCATTAGAAAATAAATATCATAGATTTTTTATTTTAAAAAAGAGAAATAAATAATGGGCAACTTAGAAATAAAACAAGGAATTATATATTCTTTTTTAGAAAAATATTCCAATATTAAAAATTAAAAAATATATGGCTGTTTGAGAATTTTGAAATGATAAATGAGAAATAAAAAAATTATATAAAAATGGAGGACAAATAAAAAATAAGTTGATTAATATTATAACTTCTTAAACTATGTAGATAAAGCAAGAGAAAATTCATATTATAAACAGATAGAAAGGGTATTAAAAGAGAAAAATGAAAACATATTAATAATAGGAGCAGAAAACAAAATAGTACCTAATATTAAAAAAAGGATAAGATAAAAATTTTTGATATAACAGAAGATTTAAATATTGATTATATAGGAGATATTTTAAAAATAGATAATTATAGTAGATAAAAAATTCAATTGCGTTTTATGTTGCCAAGTATTAGAACATTTGTCTTTTGACAAATTTAGAAAATGTATAAAGAAATTAGAAAAAGTAACTAATAAAAAATTTATAATAAGCCTTCCATAATTTTACTAAAAAATATAATAAAAAAGTATTAAAGAAAAATTTTAATTATAAATTTTACACTTATTTAAGGAGAAAATTTAAATGAAAGTTATTTTTATAAGTGCATCTATTTGGTTTTATCCAACGAAAGAAACCTTAGGAATAAAAGATGAATTGTTAAAAAAAAATGTTGAATATTGGAGTATTTATTATTTAACTAATAAAATACTACCATCAAAAATTTTAGATAAAAAAGAAATAGAAAAAAAATATATTTTTAAAAAAACAAAAGATATTTTAAAAAAAATAAAGGAATTAGATAAAAATACAATGGTATTTATAGTTGAGTTACCAGATTATGCTCATTTAAAAATTTATCGGGCATTATTAAAGAATAAAATTAAATTTAATTTAATAATGACACAAGGATTACCTACTATTAATGATAAATATATTTTAAATTTAATGACTAGAATTTTTAATATGAATACTTTTTATATCTTAAAAAGAGTTTATGAAAAAACAATGTTCAAAGTGTATAAAAATAAATTGTCAAACGAAATGAAAAATAGTGATCCCAAAATAAATCTTTTGTATTCTGGCGAAGGATGTAAAGTTAATTTTCAAAAAACATATAAACTAAAAAATAAAGAAATAAATTTTATTTCAATAATGCATAAAGATTTAAGTGATTATTATCAAATAAAAAAGACAGAAGAAAATCAGGTTGTTTTTTTAGACCAAAATTTACCTTATCATCTAGATTTTGATCGTAGAAATATTCAAAGAATTGAGGCTAATAAATATTATAAAAAATTGAATATGTTTTTTGAACATATAGAAAAAAAATTTAATACAAATGTTGTAATAGCAGCACATCCGAGTTCTAATTATAATGTCAATTTTTTTAATGGACGTAAAATTATAAAGGGAGAAACTGCTTTGGAAATAAAAAAAAGTAGATTTATAATTGCACATTATAGTACCATTTTAAGTTTGGCAACTATTGATAAAAAACCAATTATCTTTTTAATAATGGAAGAATTCCCACAATGGATGAAAAGTATTATTAAGAAGATTGCTATTGGTGAATTAAATTCTACTTTAATTGAAGTTGAAAAATTTAACTTTAATAAAAATATAGAATTAAAAGTAGATAAAGAGAAATATCAAAAATATTATAAAAACTATTTATATGATGAAAAGGAGTTAAAAGCTACAAAAGATATTGTTTTAGATCTTATTGAAATAAATAGTTAGGAGAAAAGATGAAAAATATTTTAATCATAGGCGCGGGATATGCAGGAAAAGCTGTGGCTGCTGGAATAGTAGAAGATAAAATTCAATATAATGTTGTAGGGTTTTTGGATAATGATGATTTTAAAGTGGGGAAAAAATTTTTAGGAATAGAAGTAAAAGATAAAAGTGACAATTTAAAAAAATTTTTAAAATCAAATAAAGTGGATATTTGTGTGATAGCTAGTACGTCAATATCAAAACAAGATTTAGAAAAACTTATTAAAGTATTAAATTTAAATAAGATAGAAATAAAAATTATTCCTAATATGTCCCAACTTATGATGTCAAAGAATTTTTTCTCGCAAGTAAAAGATTTTGAAATAGAAGACTTATTGGGAAGAGAAGTAGTCCAGCATAATATTTTACAGATAAAAACTTTTTTAGAAAATAAGAAGATACTAGTTACAGGAGCAGCAGGATCAATAGGAAGTGAACTATCAAAACAGATAGTAAAGTATAGTCCTGAGGAATTGATTTTGTTGGATATAAATGAAAATGATCTATATTTTCTAGAACTTTTTTTAAGAGAAACATATCCAGAAATTAAATTGAATATTGAAATAGGGAATATAAGAGATAAGAAAAAAATAGAATATCTTTTTGATAAATATAAACCTCAATTGGTATTTCATGCAGCAGCTCATAAACATGTGCCGTTAATGGAGAGAAATCCAGAAGAAGCTGTAAAAAATAATATATATGGAACTAAAAATCTAATTGAAAGTTCAATATTAAATGAAGTGGAAAAGTTTGTTTTAATCTCAACAGATAAAGCAGTAAATCCTACTAGTGTTATGGGAACAACTAAAAGAGTAACGGAAATGCTTGTGGAACACTACAATGATAAAGGAAAAACAAAATTCATGGCTGTTAGATTTGGTAATGTTTTAGGAAGTAATGGAAGTGTTATTCCAATTTTTAAAAAGAAGATAGCAGAAAGAAAAAATTTAACAGTAACTCATCCAGATATAATAAGATATTTTATGACAATATCTGAAGCGAGTCAGCTTGTATTAAGAGCAGGAAGCCTTGGCAACGGGGGAGAAGTTTTTGTTCTTGATATGGGAGAACCAATAAAAATAATAGATTTAGCAAAGAAAATGATTGAATTATCAGGATTGGAAAAAGAAATAGGTATAGAAATAACTGGACTTAGACCAGGAGAAAAGCTATATGAGGAACTACTTTATGATGTAAAACATTGTGAAAAAACTGAATCACAGAAGATATATATAGCTAAATTAAAATCTGAAAACGATAATTTAGAAGAATTATTAGAAAAATTAAAAGAATCATTAAATGAATATAGTAATGAGAAAATAAAAAATATTTTGAAATTAATAGTTCCAACATATAAAGAGCCAAAATAAAATGGGGGAAAAGAAAATGGGAAGAGTAATAAATTTATCAATTCCAAATCTGGGGAAAGAAAATATTCTAAGAAATCTAAGTGAATGTTTAGAGAGTGGTTGGGTATCAACTGGAGGAAGATTTATAAGTGAATTTGAAGATAAAATAGCTAAATATGTAGGAGTAAAGGAAGCTGTAGGAATACAAAGTGGAACAGCAGGACTTCATACAGCTTTGAGAGTATTGGGAGTAGAAAGAGATGAAGAAGTAATAGCCCCTACATTAACATTTATTGCAGCAGTAAATCCAATAACTTATTTGGGAGCACAACCAGTATTTATAGATTGTGATGATACATTTTGTATAGACCCAATAAAATTAGAAAAATTTTGTAGAGAAGAATGTGAAATAATAGAAGGAAAATTTTATAACAAGAAAACTAAAAAGCAAATAAAAGTAATAGTGGTAGTCCATGTTTTTGGAAATATGGCTGATATGGAAAAAATAATGGATATAGCCCAAAAATATAATTTAAAAGTATTAGAAGATTCAACAGAGGCATTAGGAACTTATTATATATCAGGAAGATACAAAGGAAAATTTGCAGGAACAATAGGGGATATTGGAGTTTATTCTTTCAATGCAAACAAGATAATAACTACTGGTGGGGGAGGAATGGTTGTTTCAAATAACCAAGAACTTTTAGATAAAGTAAGATTTTTATCAGTACAAGCAAAAACTAACCCACTGTATTTTATTCATGATGAAATTGGGTATAACTACAGAATGCTTAATCTTCAGGCTGCTTTAGGAACAGAACAGATAGATCAGCTTGAGGATTTTATAAATATAAAAATTAGAAATTATAAAAGATATAAAGAAGCAATAGAAAAAATAGAAGGGTTGGATCTAATGCCTTTTAATGATAATATCAGATCGAATCATTGGTTTTATTCTCTATTAGTAGATAAAGAAAAATATGGCTTAAATAAAGATGAGCTTTTATTGAAGCTGAATGAAGAAAATATACAGTCTAGACCAATATGGGGACTTATTCATCAACAGAAACCTTATTTAAATAACGAAGCCTATGAAATGGAAAAATCTCTATATTACATTGATAGAATATTAAATATACCATGCAGTACTAACCTTACTGAAGAAGAGGTAAATGTAGTAATAGAGAAATTAAAAAAATATAAAAGTTGAGGAAGTAGAGGAAAAATGAAAGATATTGTAATTATTGGAGCAGGAGGACATGCAAAGGTAATTTTAGATATTTTATTAAAGAGAAAAAAATTGTTGAATGAAAAAATAAATATTTTAGGCTTTTTAGATGATAATTTTAATAATTTAGAGAAAAAAGAAATTTTGGGATTCCCTATACTAGGGGATACTTCTTTAATAGAAAAGCTAAAAGAAGTAAGTTACTTTGTTATAGCTATTGGAGATAATTTAACAAGAAAAAAAATATCTCAAAAATACCAAACTATAAAATTATTAAATGTTATTCATCCCTTTTCTATTATAGGAATAAATGTACAGATTGGAAAAGGTACAGTAGTTATGGCAAATACTACAATAAATTCTTTTACCATTATAAAAGAGAATGTAATTATAAATACTGGAGCAATAATAGAACATGATAATGTTATAGAAAGTTATGTTCATATTTCTCCAGGAGTAATTTTATGTGGTGGAGTAAAAGTTGAGGAAAGTTCATGGATAGGAGCAGGGAGCATTATAAAACCAAATATTAAAATAGGGAAAAATGTAATAGTAGGAGCAGGAACAGTAGTTATAAGAGATATTGAAGATAATTGTACAGTTGTTGGAAATCCAGCTAAAGTGATAAAAAGGAATGATTATGAAGAAAAATAAAGTTTTTATAATAGCAGAAGCAGGAGTAAATCATAATGGAAGTTTGAAGTTGGCTAAGAAAATGGTAGAAAAAGCAGTAGAAGCTAAAGTGGATGCTATTAAATTTCAAACATTTATAGCTAAAAATTTAGTTTCTAGAAATACAGAAAAAGCTAACTATCAAAAATTAAATACAAATAACAAAGAATCCCAATTAGAAATGATAAAAAAACTAGAATTGTCTTTTGAACAGTTTATAGAACTAAAAAGATATTGTGATGAAATGAGAATAAAGTTTTTATCAACTCCCTTTGATTTGGATAGCATAGAATTTTTAAAAAAATTAGGAATGAAAATATGGAAAGTACCTTCTGGGGAAATAACAAATCTTCCTTATTTAAGAAAAATAGCAGAAGTAGCAGATGAGATAATCTTATCTACAGGAATGTCGGATTTGTGTGAAATAAGTAAAGCTGTAGAGATATTGAAAAAAGAAAATAAAAAAATATTAATTTTACATTGCAATACAGAATACCCAACACCTATGGAAGATGTTAATTTAAGAGCTATGAAGTTATTAAAAGAAAAGTTTAATGTAGAAGTAGGGTATTCAGATCATACTTTGGGAATAGAAGTTCCTATAGCAGCAGTAGCTTTAGGGGCAAGAATAATAGAAAAACATTTTACTTTAGATAAAAATATGGAAGGACCAGATCACAAAGCAAGTCTTGAACCAGAAGAACTAAAGAAAATGGTAGCAGGCATAAGAAATATAGAAGAAGCTTTAGGAAAAAAACAGAAAGAAGTAACTGAATCTGAAAAAAAGAATAAAGATATAGCTAGAAAAAGTATAGTAGCTAAAAAAAATATAAAAAAAGGAGAAATTTTTACAGAAGAAAACTTAACTGTAAAGAGGCCAGGAAATGGAATTTCACCAATGCAGTGGGATGAAGTTATAGGGAAGATTTCTATTAGAAATTTTGAAGAAGATGAGTTGATAGAGATATGATAAAGAAGATATGTATAGTTACTGGAACTAGGGCTGAATATGGACTTTTAAAACCATTGATAAAAAGAATAAAAGAAGAGAATCAATTACAATTGCAGCTTTTGGTGACAGGAATGCATTTATCTCCTGAATTTGGATTAACTTATAAACAAATAGAAGAAGATGGAATTAAAATAGATGAAAAAATAGAAATTTTATTAAGCTCAGATAAGGACAGTGGAATTTGCAAATCAGTAGGTTTAGGAATGATATTATTTTCAGAAGCTTTAGAAAGGTTAATTCCAGATTTAATAGTAGTTTTAGGAGATAGATTTGAAATTTTTTCTCTAGTTTCATGTGCAGGTATTTTAAAAATTCCTGTTTGCCATTTACATGGAGGAGAAAATACAGAAGGGGCATATGATGAATTTTTTAGACATTGTATAACTAAGATGAGTTACTTGCATTTTACAAGTACTGAAGAATATCGAAAAAGAGTAATTCAACTTGGAGAAAGTCCAGAACGAGTTTTTAATGTTGGAGCTATTGGACTAGAAAATATAAAAAATTTAAAAATAATATCTAAAAATGAACTTGAAGAAAAATTGGATATAAAATTTACAAGTAAGATATTTGTTGTAATTTTTCATCCAGTAACATTAGAAAAAAATACAGCTGAATCTCAATTAAATGAGTTATTAAAAGCAATAGAAATTGAAAACATAGATGTTATTTTTATAAAAGGTAATGCAGATTCTGGTGGAAGGGAAATTAATAGAAAAATAGAAGAGTTTTCTAAAAAAAATAATAATAAATATAAAGTATTTTCTTCCCTGACTGTTGAAGAATATTTTAGCATTTTAAAATATTCAAAAGGATTAATAGGAAATTCTTCAAGTGGAATAGTAGAATTGCCATATTTAAAAGTAGGAAATCTTAATATAGGAGACAGACAAAAGGGAAGAATTCAAAGCTCTTCAACTTTGAACTGTAATCCAATAAAAGAAGAAATAATAGAAAAGATAAAAATAATGCTGACTGATGAATATAAAGAAAAAGTTCAAAAAAATGTTTCACCTTATGGAGATGGAGAAGTCAGTTTTAAAATAGTTGATATATTAAAAAATATTAAAAATATTAATTTAAAAAAAGAATTTTATGATATTAAGTGAGGCATAGAATGAAAGAAAAGATATTGGCAATAATTCCAGCTAGAAGTGGTTCAAAAGGGTTAAAAGATAAAAATATAAAGATGATGAATGGGAAACCAATGATTGCTTATACTATAGAAGCAGCTCAAAACAGTAAAATTTTTGAGGATATAATAATATCAACAGATTCAGAAAAATATGCAGAAATAGCAAAGAAATATGGAGGAAGTGTACCATATTTAAGAGATAAAAAATTAGCAAATGATAACGCTAAGAGTAGTGATGTAATATTAGATATTTTAAATAGAGTAGAAAAAAAATATGATTCATTTATAATGTTGCAGCCAACATCACCTTTAAGAACAGAAAAAAATATTATAGAAGCTTATAAAATGTACTTAGAAAAAAAAGCAAATAGTGTTGTTTCAGTTTGTGAAATGGAACATTCACCTCTATGGGCAAATATTTTAAATGAAGAAAGAAGAATGGATTCTTTTTTAAAAGGAATTGATGTAAATAAAAATAGGCAAGAGTTAGAAACATATTATAGAATTAATGGGGCTCTTTATATAGCAAATGTAGAATATTTTAAAAAGTATCAAAATTTTTATTATAAAGATAGTTATGCCTATGTAATGAAAAAAGAAAATTCAATAGATATAGATGATGAACTAGATTTTAAAATAGCTGAGTATTTAATAAAAAAATAAATAAAGGAAGAATGATGATAAAAAAAATAAAGAAACTATTCTCTAAAAATGAAATAAGAAAACTACTAGAAATAACAGTTTTTTCAATAATAATTCCTTTAAGTGAAGTAGTAGGATTATCAACAATAGTTCCATTTATGGCAATGGTAACTAATCAAAATATAATATTTGAGAATAAATATTTAAGATTAATATATAATTTTTTTAACTTTGGAAGTACTAAGAGTTTTATATTTTATTTTGGAATAGCCATAATAATAATATTTTTAATAAAAAATATTTTAAATATATTTTTTAATTACATTTTGGGTTCTTTTTCTAGAAATTCCTATTATCAATTTACATGTAAATTAATGGAGAATTATCTAAAATATCCTTATCAAAATTTTGTGAAAAAAAATTCTAATGATCTTATGAAAAATATAACAACAGAAGCTAATTTGTTAGTTATATTAATTCAGAATTTTTTGATGATGCTAAGTGAAATCTGTGTAGTATTTTTTATATATTTAGTAATGTTATATGTTGATTTAAAAATAACTTTGTTTGTTACAGTATTTATGGGAGTAAGTATACTTCTTATAAAATACCTAATATTAAATAAAACAAAAAAATGGGGAGTAGAAAGAAGTAAAGCTATAGAAGAGTATTATCAAATAATTGGTTCAACATTCAGAAATTATAAGTTTATAAAATTACAATCTAATGATGAAAAAATAATGAATAATTTTCAAAATTCTTGTAATAGATATATAAAAGTTGATAAAAAATATATGTCTTCTCAGCCGATACCAAGATTAATATTAGAGTTTTTAGGATTTTCAATAGTGGTAGTATTAATAATATTTTCTGTAATGATGTATGATGAAAATGGATTAGCTAAAATAATGCCAGTAATATCAATATTCTTTATAGGATTATATAGAATACTACCATCAGTAAATAGAATTATTACTTATTATCAAGGAATTCTTTTTTATAGGAAATCTCTTGATACTATAGTTAATGAATTAGAAAGTAAAGTTGAAAATATTGGAAATAAGCCTATAGAATTTAATAAAAAAATAGAACTAAAAGATATATGTTTTGAATTTGAAAAGGAAAAAGAAGTTCTAAAAAATATAAATCTAAGCATTTTTAAAGGAGAAAAGGTAGCATTTGTAGGAGAGTCAGGATCTGGGAAAACAACTCTTGTAGATTTAATTACAGGGTTATATAAGCCTAAAAATGGAAATGTATATTTAGATGATACAAAGTTAGAAGATAAAAATATTGGATATTGGAGACAAAGCATAGGATATATACCACAGGAAGTCTATCTTTTTGATGGAACAATAGCAGATAATGTTGTATTTAATAGAGAGTACAATGAGGAGAAATTAATAGAATCATTAAAAAAAGCAAGAATTTGGGAATTTTTAAAGAAAAAAGAAGGATTAAAAACAATAGTAGGAGATGGAGGAATAATGCTGTCTGGAGGGCAGAAACAAAGAATAGCAATAGCAAGAGCTCTTTATGATGAACCAGAAGTATTAGTTTTAGATGAAGCTACTTCAGCATTAGATAGTGAAACTGAAGAAGAAATAATGAAAGAAATCTATGATGTATCAAGGGATAGAACTTTAATCATAGTAGCCCATAGACTTACAACATTAAAAGATTGTGATAGAATATTTGTTATAAATAATGGAGAAGTAGAAAGAATAGTGAAATCAGTAGAAGAGTTATAGAGAGGGAATAGTAATGACAGAAAAAGAGTTTTTAACCTTATACAAAGAAAGAAGGAATCTAAAAAGCATAAGAGAAGCAAAAGAAAGATTAGATTCTTTCTGGAAAGCTCTTTTTGATGTTTTAGAGGAAGAAGAAAAAGTAATAATAAAAGACTGGGGAATATTTGAGAAAAGGGAAGTAAAACCCAGAAAGATATTAAACTTAGCAACAAGAGAAATGATGGTGACAGAAGAAAAGAAAGTTATTAAATTTAGACCCAGAATGAAAATGATAGATAAAGTAAATGAGCTCAATACTCTCATAGAGGAGGAATATGAACACTAGAGAATTTATATCATATTACAGAAAATTGAGAAAAGAACAAGATGAAACAGTAGGATATGAAGAAGCAAGAGAGGAAATAGAAGAGATATTTAATCTTATAGCAGAAGTAATAGCTATGGATGAGGAAGTAAAATTTAAAAATAAGGGAACATTTTCACTTTTAAAAAGAAAAAAAAGAAGAATAGGCAGTCCAACCTCAAAAGAAGTAAGAGAAATAGTTCCTAAAAAGACAATAAAGTTTGTACAGTCAAAGGTTTTGGAAATAAATTAAGAGATAAAAAATTTTGGAGGGAAGATGAGTAAGTGGATAATGATTTATGATGAATGTTATCAAGAGTTAATTCAAGAAATAAGAAATGTAAGAGTAGAAAAATATACTCAAAAAGAATTTTCTAAAGAATTAGGGATAACACAAAAGACTGTAAGTCATTATGAAAACTGTAAAAGTGAGATAAATCTAAAATTATTATTAAAAATATGCAAGATATTGGATATAAACTTTATGAAAATGATAAGAACATTTTTAAAAAATAGTAATACTGATATATAGAGGAATATGAAAAAATTTCTGTAAATCAAAAAAGAGCTTGAATGTATTCATTCAGGCTCTTTTTGTATTAATAGTTCTCAGGGAATATTATTCTTTCTACACCTTCAATGATGATATGAAGTATCATCATATGTATTTCCTGTACTCTGTCAGAAGTCTTTCCAGGAATGATAAATTCATAATCACACATTCCTTTAAGTTTTCCTCCATCTTTTCCCAGAAGTACACAAGTTTTTATTCCTAGCTTTTTAGCAGCTTCTACAGCCTTAATTACATTGCCAGAGTTTCCACTGGTAGAAATACCTATAAACATATCTCCAGACTTTCCATAGGCTTCTACACCTCTTGAAAAGATATAATCAAATCCATAGTCATTTCCTACACAAGTTATATGAGATGATTCTGATATTGCTATAGCAGGAAGAGCTCTTCTGTCTCCTCTGAATCTTCCTGTAAATTCTTCTGCAAAGTGTAGAGCATCACAGTTGCTTCCACCATTACCACATATCAATACTTTATTTCCATTGTTGAAAACTTCTGCCAAAGCTTTGGCAACTTTTTCAGTTTCTTTTCTCTTTTCTTCTTCCTTGATAAAATTTTCAAGAAGTACAAGTTCTGTCTTGTATGAATCTATTAAGTTCATTCAACCTCCTAATATTGAATCTTGTAATCCTGTATAAAGTTGATGAATTTGATAATTTGTATAAGGCTTTTCTTATCTTTTGTGATAACTACCTGATATCCATCTTTTACTTCATTAACCTTATAGATTATTTTGAATTCTCCTCTTTCGATCTCTTTATGAACTGCATAATAAGGAAGGATTACATTTCCTATCTCTTCTCTTACCATTCCTTTTATTACTTCAAGGTTTCCAAGCACAGATATCTTTGTATCAAAAGATATTCTGTATTTATCTTCAATTACAGCAATAGCTTCATTATTATTAGGAATAGTTTTTCTAGTGATAAGTGGATCTTTAGATACACTTTCCATACTATGATACTCTTTTTTACTTACAAGTACATAAGGCATTTTTTCAATAGTTAAAACTTCAAGGTTAGAGTCAGTAATATGTTCCTCATCTATTATAAGGATATCAAGATCTCCCTCTTTTAATAGTTTTAAAAGCCATGCCTTATCAGCAATAGTTACATCATACTCGATTTCTTCATGAGCTTTAGAAAACCCTTTCATTAATCTAGGGATAAGAGGTTCACCAATAACAGATGTAGCCCCTATAGAGATTCTGGCTCTATCTAGATCAATTATTCTAGAGATTTCTTTTTCTGCTCTTTTTACTTTGTCGAATATATCTTCAGCCATTTTATATAAAGCTTCACCAGTATAAGTAAGCTTAATTTTTTTAGAACTTCTGTCAAAAAGTTTTGCATTTAAGATTTCTTCAAATTTTTTAACTTGAATAGATACAGCTGATTGATTGATGTAAAGTTTGCTTGCTGCTTTAGTAAAACTTTTCTCTTTTGCTACTTCATAAAATATTTTTAAATAATGTAAATCCATTTGACCACTCCCCAAAGAAATATATATGTAATAAATAACTATGCGTACATCTATTTTATCATAAAATTCTTATAATTCATAATTTTTTTATAAAAAAAATCAGAATATTTTTATTTATTTTTTTAAAAAAATAAATTTTTGTTTTATTTTTGAATTAAAAGTTCATAAAAATGAAATAAAAAATTAAGTTTCATAAATTTTTTATATATTGAACTTTATTTTTAGAAATAATACAATAATTAAAATATAATAAATAGAATTTTTTTTATATATTTAATATAAAAAATTGTATATTTTTTAAATAATAGAAAAATGGTTAAGAGCTTTAAAAATACCATCATTATCCACTGTATCAGTAACATAATCAGCAATTAATTTCACATCTTCATTAGCATTTCCCATAGCAACTCCTATTCCTACATTTGTAAGCATAGTAATATCATTTCCACCATCCCCAAAGGCCATGGTTTCTTCCTTGGAAAATCCATAATATTCTCTTATTTTCTCTACAGCTACATGTTTTCCTCCACCAGCTGGAATAACATCTAAAAATAATGGATTCCATCTTGTAGCTTCACAATTTTTTAATGCATTCATAAAGATATGTTCTTCTTCAGGAGATACATAGGGATTTAATTGAAATACTTCATTTTTTAAGGCTCTTGATATATCTTTAACTGGGAGCATAGGAAGATTCACAGCATCTAAAACAGTTTTAACATTATCATTTATATGATTGATGTACATTCCTCCCTCACCTTCTACAAAGCCACAAGGATGAGGATAATCTTTTAGAAATTCAATAAGATTTTTTATATCTTCTGAAGATATACTGTTTTTATAGATTATTTCTTTATCATTAAAACAATACTGTCCATTAAGAGTTATATAACCATCAAATTTTAATTGATCAAGATTATTACCTAATGACATAATTGAAGGATGTCTTCCTGTTGCAACAAATGTTTTTATTCCTTTTTCATGAAGCAGTTCAAAAGCTTTCATTGTACTTTCAGGGACTTTATGGGTATTAAAACTTACAAGAGTTCCATCAATATCAAAAAATACAGCTTTTATCATTTAATCCTCCTTAAATAAAAATAAAATAATAGGCTGGTCAAAATTAACTTTTGAGCCAGCCCTATTTTCTCAAAATAAAATGATTTTATCCTTCTAAGAACTCTTCTAAATCACATTCACTATTAAGAAGTTCATAGAAATTAATACCAGTAGTAGTAGTAACTATTCTAGCTTTTATAAAGTCTTTTTCTACAAGACTTTGTACAGCTTTATTAATATCATTTAAAGTATAATCTTTAAATTTCTCTTGTAATTCCACAGTATTTAGGAACTTTCTTACAGTTTCCATTTCACTTCCATTTGCCATACAGCCAAGTGTTACTCTTTCTTTTTCTATATATATTTCCCCTTGAGCTTCGTAGTCCAAAAGGGCTCTGAAAACCATCTCTTGTAAATTCATAAGATCTACCTCCTTAAAAAAGCCTTTTACAATTTTATTATACAACTTTCTTAAATTTTTTAAAATAGATTTTTAATATTACATAAAGTTTTTAAGATTTTCAGTAAGCTTATCCATTTTATCCTGATATTCTTTTTGAATTCTTCTTTCTCTTTCTAAAATATGGGCAGGAGCTTTAGAAGTGAATCTTTCATCAGAAAGTTTTGCATTAACTTTATCAAGATCTTTTTGCACTTTTTCTATTTGTTCCTGTATTTTTTTAATTTCAACTTCAGCATTTAAAAGCCCAGTAAGTATCATGTACACTTCAGAACTTCTAGCCACTCTGAATCCACTTTGGTCAGGTTTAGTCATATCTTTTCCATATTTAAGCTCTTCTATTTTAGCTAATTTAGTTATAAAAATATAATTATCTTCGAGAGTTTTTAGCTCCATTTCATCAGAAGTTTTGATAATTACTTTTACTTCTTTAGCTGGAGATATTCCCATTTCAGCTTTTATATTTCTTAAAGAAGAAATAACCTCTTTTATGTATTCAAATGAATTTTCAATATCTCTGTTGATTTGTAACTCATCAGCTGTGGGATATTGCTGTATCATGATAGAATCTCCATCAACTTTAATTTTCTGCCAAATTTCCTCTGTTATGAATGGCATAAATGGGTGTAGCATTCTAAGACCAGCTTCTAATATTGTCCAAAGAACATATTGAGCAGTTATTTTAGATGCCTTTCCAGCTTCATCATCATTGTAAAGTCTTACTTTTGCAAGTTCAACATACCAGTCACAGAAGTCTCCTCTTAAAAATTCATAAACAGCTTTAGCAGCATCATCTAATTGAAATTTATCAATATAGTCAGCTACTTCTTTAGAAGTTTCATTCATTCTAGAGAATATCCATTTATCAACTAATTCAAGTTTAAGATCTCCTTTATTTACAGACTTTATATCAAAATTTTCTAGGTTCATGATAACAAATCTTGCAACATTCCATATCTTATTAGCAAAATTTCTTCCCATCTCAAGAAGTTTTTCAGAAAAATGTACATCTTGCCCTTGAGATGTATTATATATCATAGAGAATCTGATAGCATCTGCACCAAATTCATCTATTAGATTCAATGGATCAGGAGAATTTCCTAAAGATTTAGACATTTTTCTTCCAATTTCATCTCTTACAATTCCATGAAAAAATACATCTTTAAAAGGAATTTCTTTCATTTCATATAGCCCAAACATAATCATTCTAGCTACCCAGAAGAAGATGATATCTGCTCCTGTTACAAGTGTAGATGTAGGATAGAAAGTTTCGAGTTCTTTAGTTTTTTCAGGCCATCCCATTGTAGAGAAAGGCCATAAAGCAGATGAGAACCAAGTATCAAGTACATCTTCTTCTTGAATTAATTCTACCTCTTTTCCATAATGTTTAGCAGCCATTTCTTTAGCTTCATTTTCATCTCTTGCTACAAAGATGTATTTATCAGGACCATACCAAGCTGGGATTCTATGTCCCCACCAAAGTTGTCTTGAGATACACCAATCTCTTATATTTTCAAGCCAGTTATAATAGATTTTCTCCATTCTCTTAGGCATGATTTTTATTTCACCATTTTTTACTACTTCTAAAGCTTTTTGAGCTAAAGTTTCAGTTTTTACAAACCATTGTTTAGAAACTCTTGGTTCAACTACAGTTTGACATCTATAACATTGACCTACATTGTGTTTTATATTTTCTACTTTAATAAGTGCTCCACTTTCTTTCAAGTCTTCAACCATTACTTTTCTGGCTTCAAATCTATCTAGTCCAGCATATTTAGGAAATTCATCAGTAACTGTAGCTTCTTTTGTAAGCATATTTATTATAGGGAGATTATGTTTTTTTCCAACATTAAAGTCATTAGGGTCATGAGCAGGAGTTATTTTTAGAGCTCCAGTTCCAAACTCTCTATCTACATAATCATCAGCTATTACAGGAATTTCTCTTCCTACTAGAGGAAGAATAAGTTTTTTTCCTATAAGATGTTTGTATCTGTCATCTTCAGGATGTACAGCAACTGCTACGTCAGCAAGCATAGTTTCAGGTCTTGAAGTAGCTATTATTATAAATTCATCAGAATCTTTTACTGGATATTTTACATGCCATAAATGACCATCTTTTTCCACATGTTCAACTTCATCATCAGCAAGAGCAGTACCACATCTTGGACACCAGTTTACCATATATTCACCTTGGTAGATAAGACCATCATTGTATAAGTGAACAAATATTTCCCTTACAGCTTTAGAAAGTCCTTCATCCATTGTGAATCTTTCTCTGTCCCAGTCAAGAGAAGCTCCAATTTTTCTTAATTGAGTAGTGATGATACCACCATGTTTTTCTTTCCACTTCCAAGTTTCTTCAATAAATTTATCTCTTCCTAAATCTTCTTTTTTTAATCCTTCTTCAGCAAGTTTTCTTTCAACTTTATTTTGAGTAGCTATTCCAGCATGGTCACATCCTGGAAGCCATAAAGTATTATAACCACACATTCTCTTATATCTTACTAGAGTATCTTGGATAGAGTTATTAAGTATATGCCCCATATGAAGTATACCAGTGACGTTTGGAGGAGGAATGACTATTGAATAGCTTTCTTTTCCTTCTTCCATTTTTCCTGCAAAGTATTTAGAATCTTCCCAGATCTTATACCATTTTGACTCTATTTCCTTAGGGGAATAAGTCTTATTAAGTTCTTCCATTTAAAATTCCTCCCAATAAACTTATATATAAAATATTTAATCTTTATTTTCCAGCATAGTTTCTATAAAGTTAAGAATATCTTCTTTTCCATTATCTGAAAGTGAAGAGTGAAAGAAAACATCCTCATTGTGAAATTCAATTTTTTTCTTTATTTCCTTCATTATTTTAAATTTTTCATTATTTGAAACTTTATCCATTTTAGTAAAAATTATTTTAAAAGGGATATCATGATGATCAAGGTATACAAGCATCTCTATATCTTCCTGACTGGGGATTCTTCTTATATCTAAAAGGACAAAAACCAGTTTTTTTCTTGGACTGGCAATGTATCTGTCCATTGTTTTTCCCCATTCAGCTTTCATTTCTTTAGGTACTTTAGCAAATCCATATCCTGGAAGGTCAACTATAAAGAATTCATTATTTATTTTGAAATAGTTTATAAGTTGAGTCCTTCCTGGAGTTTTACTTGTTTTTGCTAGTTTTTTTCTGCCAGTGATACTGTTGATCAAAGAGGATTTTCCCACATTAGATCTTCCTACAAAAGCAAATTCCATATTATTTAATTGCTCAGGGTAATCTTTTTCATAAACTGCCGATTTAACAAAATCTGCCTGTTTTATATTCATAAATTTTCCTCACTTAAAAAAATTATTTATCTGCAAAAACGAGTTTTTCTACATCATCATATGTTTTAGCAAAGTGGATAGTCATAGTTTTTGCTACTTCAGAAGGAATATCACTTTCATCCATTCTATTATCATCAGGAAGGATAACTTCTCTAATACCAGCTCTGTGGGCCCCTATAACTTTTTCTTTTACTCCTCCTATAGCAAGGACATCTCCTGTAATAGTAACTTCACCAGTCATTGCTATGTCTTGCCTTACTTGCCTTCCTGTAAGAACAGAAAGTATAGCTGTGACAATAGTTATACCAGCAGAAGGACCATCTTTAGGTGTTGCTCCCTCTGGGAAATGAAGATGTATGTTTTTCTTTTCAAAAAATTCTGGGTTTTCTAATTTATATTTATCAAGGTTAGCTTTTACATAAGTAAATGCAACTTGAGCTGATTCTTTCATCACATTTCCTAATGTTCCTGTTAGAGAAATTTCTCCTTTGCCAGGGATAGAAACTCCTTGTACTTCAAGAGTAACTCCACCTACAGAAGTCCATGCTAATCCATTTACAACTCCTTGTTTAGGCTGTTTTTCTTTTGTTTTTTCAGGTCTAAATTTAGGTTTACCTAAAAGTTTTTCAAGACTTGAACTTTTTATTGTAAATTTCTTTTTCTTTTGTTCTACAACTTCTCTAGCTATTTTTCTGCAAAGAGTTATAATTTCTCTTTTTAAGTTTCTTACTCCAGCTTCTCTAGTATATTCATCAATAATTTTTAAGATGACATTATCAGGAATATGGATATCATAGTCTTTAAGACCATTTTCCTCTTTAGCTTGTTTAATAAGATAATTTTTAGCTATATGAAGTTTTTCAAATTCAGTATATGAAGAAATATTAATTATTTCCATTCTATCTCTTAAAGGAGGTGAAACTGTTCTAAGATCATTTGCTGTTGCTACAAAGAAAACTTTTGAGAGATCAAAAGGCATATCAATGTAGTGATCTTCAAAATGGCTGTTTTGTTCAGGATCAAGTACTTCAAGCATAGCTGAAGCAGGGTCTCCTTTATAGTCATTAGACATTTTATCTATTTCATCCAAAAGAATAACAGGATTTTTAGTTCCAGCATCTTTCATGGCTTTAATAAGTTTACCAGGCATAGAACCAATGTATGTTCTTCTATGTCCTCTGATTTCAGCTTCATCTCTCACTCCACCAAGAGATACTCTTACAAATTTTCTTCCCATGGCATCAGCAATAGATTTAACAAGAGATGTTTTACCTATTCCAGGAGGTCCTGCAAGACAAAGGATTCCACCTTTCATATTAGGATTAAGTTTTTTTACAGAAAGATAGTCTAAAACTCTGTTTTTAGCATCTTTTAATCCATAGTGATCTCTTTCTAAAATGTCATTAGCTTTTTTTAAGTCAAGAATATCTTTAGTACTCTTTTCCCATGGAAGATCAAGAACAGTTTCAATATAATTTCTTGATACTGTTGCTTCAGCAGAAAATGGAGGCATTTTAGAAAGTTTTTTCATTTCAACATCAAGTTTTTGTTTAACTTCTTTAGGAAGTTTAGCTTTCTTTAATTTTTCAACAAGATCAAGCATATCATCATCTTGTGAATAATCTCCTAATTCTTCTTTCATAGCTGTTATTTTTTCTTTTATGTAATAAGCTTTTTGAGCTTCATTCATTTTAGTTTTTACTTTATCATCTATTTTCTTTTCAAGAGAAGCTATTTCCATTTCGTTAGTAAGAAGTTCTAATAGCTTATATCCCCTTTCTTTGATATCAAATATTTCTAAAAGTTCCTGTCTTATTTCACTTTTTACAGGAAGATTAGATGAAATAATATCAAAAGCATTGTTAATATCTTTGATACCTTTTAGGTTAACTAAAAGTTCTGAAGATATCTTTCCAGTTAGTCCTACATATTTTTCAAAGTAGCTTAAGACTTTTCTATATACTGCTTCAGTTTCTTTAGTTTTTCCGTTAGTACATTTTAAAACTTTATATGCAGCCTTATATTCTGTTTCTCCAACCTCTATATCTTCTATTGTAACTCTGTCTTCTGCTTCCACTAATACTTTTATATTATTGTTAGGCATTTTTACTATTTGAAGTATATTGACTATTACCCCAATATTGTATATATCTTCAGGAAGATCAGGGTTTTCTTTAGATGGATCTTTCTGCATTCCCAGTACTAATTTACTTTTGCTGTTTACAGCTGATTCTAGTGTATTGATACTTTTTACCCTACCTACATATATAGGTGTTACTATACCTGGGAAGATAACTAAGTCCCTAGTAGGTAAAAATAGTGTTTTACTCATAAAGTTATCCCTCCTAATTTTTTTGTTCTTTTTCAATAATAGCTTTTGTTGAATCAAGGACAGCTTCTTCTCCAATTGTAACCTTAGTAATTGAATCATCAGAAGGAACTTCATACATTAATTCAAGCATAGTTTGTTCTATTATTGCTCTAAGACCTCTTGCTCCAATTTTTCTCTCGAGGGCAAGAACGGCGATTTTTTTTAGTGCTTCTGGAGTAAACTCTAAATCTACTCCTTCTAAATTAAACAGTTTTTTATATTGTTTAACAATTGCATTTTTAGGTTCTGTAAGTATTCTGATAAGAGCTCCTTCATCAAGATCCTTCAAAGTAGTTATAACTGGAAGTCTTCCTACTAATTCAGGAATTATTCCCTGTCTTACCAAATCTTCTGGCAAAACTTTTACAAATACTTCTCCAACTTTTTCTTCAGTTTCACTCTTGACATCAGCACCAAAACCTATAACTTTTTTATTAGTTCTTGATTTTATTACTTTTTCAAGTCCTTCAAATGCTCCTCCTACTATAAAGAGGATATTTGCTGTATCTATTTCGATAAGCTCCTGATTAGGATGCTTTCTCCCACCTTGAGGTGGTACCTGCGATTTAGTTCCTTCTATTATTTTCAGAAGAGACTGCTGTACACCTTCACCAGAAACATCTCTTGTAATAGATACATTTTCTGATTTTCTTGCTATTTTATCTATTTCATCTATATAAATAATTCCTCTCTCAGCCGCTTCAACATCATAATCAGCAGCTTGAAGAAGTCTTACTAATACATTCTCAACATCATCTCCTACATATCCAGCTTCAGTAAGAGTAGTAGCATCAGCTATTGCAAAAGGCACACTTAAACATCTTGCAAGTGTTTGTGCCAGAAGAGTTTTGCCAGAACCAGTAGGTCCAATTAAAAGGACATTAGATTTTTGAAGTTCTACATTGTTATCCTCTTCTCCATAGTTATTTTTATCTAATATTCTTTTGTAATGATTATATACGGCAACTGAAAGGATTTTCTTTGTTTCATCCTGCCCAATTACATATTCATCAAGTTTTTCTTTTATCTCCTTTGGTGTCAAAAGAGAATCTGTTGATATATCTTCTGGAAGTTTTTCTCCCATTTTTTCGTTAGAAAGTTCAAGGATATCAAAACAGCTTTCTATACATCTGTCACAGATAAGAGCTCCATCTATTCCACTGAATAATTTAGAAACTTCATTTTCAGTACTTCCACAGAAGGAACATCTAGCTTTTTTACTCATATCATTCTCCTTTATTTTTTAAAGACTTGGTCAATAAGACCATAATTTTTTGCTTCTTCAGCTGACATATAATTATCTCTTTCTGTATCAGTTATGATTTCTGAAAGTGACTTTCCTGTGCAGTCAGCCAATATTTGAGACAGCATTTCTTTCATTCTTAATATTTCTTTTGCCTGTATTTCTATATCAGTAGCCTGACCTCTTGCTCCACCTAAAGGTTGGTGTATCATTATTCTAGAATGTTCTAAAGCGTATCTTTTCCCTTTTGCTCCAGCACCTAAAAGAAGAGCCCCCATGCTTGCTGCCTGACCAATACAAACAGTCTGTACATCAGGTTTTATATAATTCATAGTATCATATATAGCCATTCCTGCTGTTACTACTCCACCAGGACTATTTATATACATGATAATATCTTTGTCAGGATCTTCAGCTTCAAGAAAAAGAAGTTGTGCAACAATTGCATTTGCTACATTATCATCTATTTCTGTTCCTAAAAATATTATCCTGTCTTTTAAAAGTCTTGAATATATATCATAGGCCCTTTCTGATCTACCTGTGCTTTCTACTACTGTTGGACTATACATAAATATTACCTCCTTAAATAAATAATAAAATAATGGAAATTTCTATCATTTTATTATTTATTTAAGCTATAGGAAGCAGCTTGCTGCTTCCTATAGTATTAAAATTATTATTTTGCAGTTTCAACTAAAAGATCAATTGCTTTTTGCATCATACATTCACCTTTTAATGTATATTTAAAATTATCATAGTTATTATGAGCTTTTAATTCTTCTTCTAATTTAGCAAGATCCATTCCATAGTATCTAGCAACTTCAGTCATTTTAGCAGTAATTTCCTCTTCAGAAACTTCTAAGTTTTCAGCTTTAGCTATAGCTTCAAGTATAAGATCAACTTTTACTTTTCCAGCAGCCATAGGTGCAATTTGGTTTTCTAATTTAGCTCTATCCATTCCAGTCATTTGTAGGTACATATCCATTCCAATACCTTGAGCTGAAAGTTGATTTTCCATTTCAGAAATTCTATTTTTAACTTCAGTAGCTACCATTGAGAAAGGAACTTCTACTTTAGAATTAGCAGCAACTTTATCTAATAATTTACCAATGTACTCATTTTTTATTCTAGCTTCTTCTCTAGCCTTAATTTCTTCAGTTTTTTTAGCTTTAAGATCTTCAATAGATTCAAATCCTAATTCTTTAGCTAATTCTTCATTTAATTCAGGAACAACAAGTTTTTTGATAGCGTTGATTTTAACCTTGAAAACAGCAGGTTTTCCAGCAAGATCAGCAGCATGATATTGCTCAGGGAAAGTTACATTAATTTCTCCTTCTTGACCAGCTGTATAACCAACTAATTGATCCTCAAAATTATCAATAAACATTTTAGAACCTAATTTTAAAGTATGAGACTCAGATTTTCCTCCTTCAAAAGGAACTCCATCTACAAAACCTTCAAAAGCAAGATCAACAGTATCCCCCATTTCAGCTTTATGTCCAGCTTCAGTATCTTCTAATTTAGATTTACTGTTTACCATAATTTCAAGTTCTTTATTTAAAATTTCTTCTTTCATTTCAAAAGTTTCTTTTTCAGCTTCTAATCCTTTGTATTCTCCTAATTCAACAGTTGGATATATGTCAACTTTGAAAGTAAGATCAAAAGTATCAGTAAGGTTAGTTACTAAACTATGAATATAACTGATAGGCATGATGTTTTCAGCTTTTACCACTTCTTCATAATATTTATGTAAAACTTTCTCAGTAACTTCCTCTTTTAAAGCATCTTTGAATTGAGCTTCAACTTTGTCTAGAGGAGCTTTTCCTTTTCTAAATCCAGGAACTTCAGCTTTGCTTGCAAGTTCTGCTAATACCTCATTTTTGATAGGATTTACTTCTTCAGCAGTAAGAGAAATTTTAATTTCTACTGCTGAGTTTTCTAATTTTTTGATTTCGTGTTTCATTTTTCCTCCTTGATCTATTTAGTAAAAATTTCATAAAAATCATCTTTTATTTTAATATCTTTTATCCTTATCTGGAAAATTTCTTCTCCTCTATATAGAGTTTTTTCAGGATAATAAACAATATCAAACTTTTGAATTTTAGCTTCTATTTCATTTATTTTATGACCTAAATCAAATGCTACCATATGGTAATTTTTTCCATTTTTTCTTATTATTCCATTAAAGTGTCTTTCATCTACACCAAATTTTTTGATATTTTCAAAAGAAAGTTCTCTATCAATAAATAAAGGATGTGGATTTTCAAGTCCATATGGAGATATACTTTCCATAGTTTCAAACATATCTTCATCAATGTTTTCAATAGAATATTCTGCATCTATTTTCAAACTCTTTTTTTCTTTCTCTATTTTTATATTTTCTATACTTGCTTCAAAAATATTTTTTACTTCTTCAAGGTTTTCAGCTTTTACTATAAAGCCAGCAGCAAGGTCATGACCACCAAATCTGACAAGTTTTTTACCCATTTTCTGAAATATATTGAAAACACTTATTCCTTTTATACTTCTGCAAGATGCTTTTCCAATTTCATCTTTGAAGGCAACAAGTGTTACAGGTATATTATACTTAACACTTAATCTTGAAGATACAACACCAATAACTCCAGGATGCCACTTTTCAGAACTTAAAAATATACATTTAAGATTTTTTATTCCTATTTTTGCAATTTCCTGGTTGGCTTCATCATATATATTTTTTTCAAGCTCTCTTCTTTTCTTATTTGATTTTTTCATTTCCTCTATTATATTATATATTTCAAAGTCATCCTCTTTTAAGAAAAAATCAGCTCCCATTTTAGAAACACCTATTCTTCCAAGAGAATTAATTAGAGGAGATATGAAATAACTTACATCAGTTGTATTTATAGTCTTATTTTGAAATTTAAGATATTTCAAAAGATACATAAGCCCTTTTACTTTAGTTTTTTTCAAAGCTCGAAGACCTTGTTTTATTATTATCCTATTTTCATCAGTCATAGGAACGACATCAGCAACAGTTCCAATCATTACTATATCCATATATTGATATAAATCTTTTATATCAATTTTTAATTTTTGATATACACCTTGAGCTACTTTTAAAGCAACTCCAGCACCAGATAGATATTTAAACTCATAAGTATCACTTAATTTGGGATTTAAGAGAAGGAGATGATCATCTTCCTCCTCTTTTATACTTTTGTGATGATCAGTAACTATCACATCTATCCCTAAACTCTCTGCATATTTTACATCTTCTATAGAATTGACACCAGTATCAACAGTGATAACCAGCTTTCCATTTTCTGTGTTAATAAAGTCAATGGTTTTTTTATCCAGCCCATAGCCTTCTTCCATTCGGTTAGGAATGTAATAGTCTACTTCTATTCCAATGTTTCTGAAGACTAGAACAAGAAATACAGCTGCTGTGATTCCATCAACGTCATAATCTCCATAAATAAAAACTTTTTCCTTTTTTTCTCTTTTTTCTAAAATTTTATCTACTACTTTTTCCATTTTTTCAAATTTAAAAGGGTCTCTAAAATCAGAAATTTTTGGGCTTATAAATTCATCTGCTTTTTTTCCATCTTCAAAGCCTCTATTGAGTAGTAAGGTAGTAAGTAATCTATTCTTCTTCCATTGAGCAGCCTTAGTATCAATAAGAGTCTGAGGTAGCGAACTATATTCCCAATGCATTATACCACTACCTTTTTAAATCATTTAAAAGTTTTGATATTTTTACTGCATGTTCAATAGAGTCATCTATTTTAACTCTTATTTCTGGAATATATCTGATTTCGATTTCTTCAGCTACTCTTTTTCTTAAAAATCCTTTGATTTGATTTAATCCTTCCAATACTTCATCAGCATTTATATTTTCTTGACCCATTATACTGAAAAATACATCTGCAAATTTTAAATCTTCAGTAACATGTACACTTGTAACTGATACAATACCTTTTATTTTTGGATTTTTTACTTCTTCAAGAAGAGCTTGAGATATAACTCTAGCCATTTCTTTTTCTATTCCTGCCAATCTTTGTCTTTTCATTTTTTATCACTCTCTTTCTATATGAACTATTGATCTAGTTATTTCAGAGTTCTTTTAATTTCTTGAATTTCAAATGCTTCAACAATATCGCCTTCTTTGATATCATTGAAATTCTCTACTCCAAGTCCGCATTCTTGTCCAGCAACTACTTCTTTAGCATCATCTTTATATCTTTTCAATGAAGAAAGTTTTCCTTCATACATAACTATTCCATCTCTTAATATTCTGATGTTTGAATCATTTTTAACTTTTCCATCAACAACAACACATCCAGCTATATTTCCAACTTTAGAAACTTTAAATACTTTTTTGATTTCAATTCTTCCTAGGTATATTTCTTTAAATTCAGGTTCAAGCATACCAGTTAAGGCTTTTTCTATATCTTCAGTAATATGATAGATTATATTTGAAGTTCTTATTTCTACACCATTGAGATCAGCTTCTTTTATAGCTTTTGTAGTAGGTCTTACGTGGAAACCTATTATAATAGCATTTGAAACTTCAGCAAGTTTAACATCACTTTCTGTGATAGCTCCAGAGGCAGCTTGGATAATATTAACAGCTACTTCATTAGTAGAAAGTTTCATTAATGATTCTCTTAATGCTTCTACAGAACCTCTTGAATCTGCTCTTAATACAAGGTTAAGTTCTTTAAGATTTTCATGATCAAATTGCTCTGATAATGATTCAAGTGAAATAGTTTTTTTACTTGTTTCAGAAAGTTTTCTTTCTTTAGCAACTTCTTCAACAATTCTTTTTGCATGTTGTTCATTTTGAATAACATACATAGTATCTCCAGCTTGAGGAACTTGATTGAATCCAATAATTTCAGCTGGCTGTGAAAGCTCTACTTTTTCTACTCTTTCTCCTCTATCATTAATTAATGCTCTTACTTTACCATAAACTTCTCCAGCAACTATGACATCACCTATTTTTAATGTACCTTCTTGAACAAGTATATCCGCAATAGGCCCAACTTTAGGGTCAAGTTTTGATTCAAGAACAACTCCCTTAGCTCTTTTTTTAGGGTTAGCTTTAAGTTCAAGAATTTCAGCTGTGATAAGTATAGTATCAAGCAATGTATCAAGATTTAATTGTTTTTTAGCAGATACTTCAACAAATTCAGTATCTCCTCCCCATTCAATAGAAACAAGTCCATGTTCCATGAGTTCTTGTTTTACTTTTTGAGGATTAGCCTCTGGTTTATCAATTTTATTAACTGCAACAATAATAGGAACATTAGCAGCTTTTGCATGTGATAGAGCTTCAATTGTTTGCGGCATAACTCCATCATCTGCAGCAACAACTAATATAGCAATATCAGTAACTTGTGCTCCTCTGGCTCTCATATCAGTAAAAGCTTCATGTCCAGGAGTATCAACAAAAGTGATTTTTTTACCACTCTTGATAACTTGATAAGCACCAATTTTTTGAGTGATTCCACCATCTTCTCCAGATACTACATTACTTGCTCTAATGGCGTCTAGTAATGATGTTTTACCATGGTCAACGTGTCCCATGATAGTTATTACAGGTGGTCTTTCAACAAGATCTTCATCTTTATCTTCAAGTTCAAGAGCAAATTTTTCTCCAAATTCTAATTCTACTTCTTCTTCCTTTTCAACTAATGCATCATAATCCATAGCTATTTCTTCAGCCATTTCCATTGATATGGGACTGTTGATAGTAAGCATTTGTCCCTTAAGGAAAAGTTTTTTTATTATTTCAGCACTTCCTACACCAAGTCTTGATGCAAAATCACCTAAAGTGATTTCTCCTCTTACTTTAATTATTTTTACTCCATCCTCTTCAATAGTTTCAGAACCAGTATTCTCAACTGTTTTCATAACAAAGTCAGTTCTTCTTCCTTTTTTCTTTTTATTTTTTTTAGATTTTTCATCTTCATTAGATTTTTCTCCAGAAGCTGGTTTAGCTCCCTTCCAGTTTTTCTTATCTTTTCCAATTTTTATTTGCTGAGATTTTTTACCATTACCTAATCCTTCTTCTTCAAATATATCATCATCTGTTTCTACTTCTACAACCTTTTTATTCAAACTATCTCCTTTTCCATTTGAAGTCGTTTTTTCAGGCTTCACAATTACTTCTTCTTTATTATTTATATTTTTAAAATATTTATCTATTTTTTTCACATCTTCTTCAGCTAAACCAGAGAGATGAGAAGAAACTGTAATTTTAATATCATCCTTTAAAAGATTTAAAAATTCTTTATTTCCCATATCATATTTTTTAGCTAATTCATGTACTCTTACTTTCATTAATTACCTCCTAAATTAGGTTAATTTATGAGGCCACGGGCTATTTTTTTATTTTTGACACCAACAACACTTACTTCATCTTTGCCAAAAATATCTCCAAGTTGATTTTTATTTCCAAAATAAACAAAGTTTATATTTAATTCTTTAGCTTTAAGCAAAAGTTTTTTTTCATTTTTTTCGCTTATATCCTGTGCCAGAACTAAAAAATGAGTATGTTCTATCTCATCTAAAACCATATTCATTCCAAAAGATAAAACTTGTGAATTTTTCATTGCTTTCAAAATATTCAAATAGTCCTTTTCTCCCTTTTTCAAAAGATTCAACATCTTCATCAGGTCATCTGTGTTCATTTTTATCTTCTTATGCTTGGCTAGCCTTTGAAGACATTCATGAGTTTTACAGACATAGTAGCCTCTGCTTTGCTGCTTCTGTTTTTCATCAAAAACATACTTATCTTCCCCTGTTTTAACCAGTCTGAATAAATCTTTTTTATCTTTTTTATCCTTACAAATTAAACAAGTTCTTTCTGGAAAATCCTGATTACTCACTTTGTTCTCCTTCTAAAGAATCATCCTTAGAACTATTTTCAGTTTTTATATCAACTCTCATGCCAGTTAATTTGGCAGCAAGTCTAGCATTTTGACCATTTTTACCAATAGCTAGAGATAATTGTGAATTATCAACAATAACTCTTGCTGTATTTTCAGCCTCAATAACTTCAACACTTTTTACTTTAGCTGGACTTAATACTGCTGAAACAAATTCTTCAACAGATTCTTTCCAGATGACAATATCTATTTTTTCGCCGTTTAGTTCATTGACAATATTTTTTATTCTAAGACCTTTTTGTCCTATACATGCCCCAACAGTATCAATATTAGGATCAGCTGAATATACAGCAACTTTAGCTCTAGAACCAGCTTCTCTTGCAACTGCTTTAATTTCTATCAATCCAGATGTGATTTCTGGTATTTCAAGTTCAAATAATTTTTTTAATAATCCTTCATGTTTTCTAGATATAACTATTTTAGGGAATTTATTGGTTTTTTCAACTTCTGCAAGGAATACTTTAAGTCTTTCTCCTACTCTGTAAGTATCTGCTGGTGATTGTTCAGTTGTTGGAAGAATAGCTTCTATACCATCAAATTCAACAAAAATATTTTTCTTTTCATCAATTCTTCTTATGATACCATTAATAATATCATTTTCTTTTCCTTTAAATCTGTCATAAATATATTGTCTTTCAGCTTCCCTTACTTTTTGGATAACAATTTGTTTTCCATTTTGAATAGCGTTTCTTCTGAATTCTTCACAATTGATTTCTATTCTTACAATGTCACCAACTTTAGCTCTCTTTTTAATTTCTTGAGCATCATCAAGAGAAATTTCAATAGCAGCATCATAAAGGTCTTCAGTTTCTACAACAGTTTTAACCTCATAAAGTTTTACATCACCAGTTTCTCTGTTGATTTCAACTTCTACATTTTCCTCTTCACCATGATTTTTTTTGTAAGCTGCCAAAAGAGCTTGTTCAACAGTCAAAAGAAGATTTTCTTTGCTTATTCCTTTTTCTCTTTCTAATTCATCTAGGGCTTCTAAAAAAACTTTAGCGTCTTTACTCTTCATATTATTTTCATTACCTCCTGAAAATTCTATTAAAATTCTTCAAATTCATAAACAAGATTGGCTTTTCTTACTTCTGAAAAGGGAATTTCCATTATTTTTTCATCTTCTACTTCTAAATGTATAATACCATCTTTACAGTCTGCAATTATTCCTTCAAAGTTTTTCTTTTCATCAACTTTATGTTTAAGACTTAGTTTGGCTTTTTCTCCTTTGAATCTGATATAGTCTTCTATTTTTTTCAGAGGTCTTTCAATCCCTGGAGAAGATACTTCTAAAAAGAATCTTTGTTCAATGAGTTTATCTATGTCTTCATCTATTTTATTGCTGATAGCTGCGCAATCTTCAAGAGTTATATCACCTTCCAGATTTTCGACATATATTCTCACATACCAATAACCTCCATCTTGAAGGTATTCAATATCAACAAGCGATAATTTCATTTCATTTATTACTGGTGTAACAATGGTTTCAATTTTTTTCAAAATATTTTCCTTGTTATTTTTTTCCATAAAGTATGTATTCACCTCGCTTTCAAGATAACTACTAAAGAGGGAGTGGACAAAAACCCACTCCCCTACATTAGCTAGTATAATTTATTTTCAAGATATTATAACACATATTCTTAAAAAAATCAAATTTAACTAACAGGAGTTTCATTGAAAAACATAGATGTATAAAGGTTATTAAAGAAAAAGCAAGGATATTTTTTTAATTCAATTTAAAAAATATTTGTTTGAAAAAAATTATGTAAAGTAAATAATCAAAAAAAATATTAATTAAAAACCTTGTCTTGAGTACTTTCTATTCAAAAATAAAAAAAAACATATATTTTTTATAATTTTGAAATATATTTTTTACAACATAAAAAAAGAAATATAACTCAAAATTGAAATCTGTTAATTAGTAATTGAAAAAAATTAACAAATATTTAACAAAATGGTAGAAAATAGTGAGTTTGATATATGTGATTAAAAAAATAAATTTTTATCATTCATATTATTAATAATGCTTGATTTTTTACAAAAAAGAGGTATATTATTATTAAAGTTTAAATATCATACACAGAGGAGGCTATTTTTCATGGAAAAAAATGGAAAAAAAGTTGTAATTGGAGTTATTGGATCAGACTGTCATGCAGTTGGAAACAAAATTATTCATCACGTTTTAGAGTCTAATGGATTTGAAGTAGTAAACATTGGAGTTTTATCACCACAAGCTGACTTTATCAACGCAGCTGTTGAAACTAGTGCTGATGCTATAATAGTTTCTTCTTTATATGGGCATGGGGAACTAGATTGTCAAGGAATGAGAGAAAAATGTAAAGAAGCAGGACTTAATGACATCATCCTTTATGTAGGTGGAAACATTGTTGTTGGAAAACAAGTTTGGGAAGAAGTAGAAAAAAGATTTAAAGATATGGGATTTGATAGAGTTTACAGACCAGGAACTCCTATCGAAGATACAACAGAAGATTTAAAGAAAGATTTAGGAATTGCTTAATCTTAGTCAACTGAAATTTTTCAAAAATATTTTACAATAAAAGAGAGTGGTTGTTATGAAAGTTTATCTAGCCATAGATTTTGGTAGTACTTATACTAAACTTACTGCTATAGATATGGATAATGAAGTTATTTTAGCGACAGCAAAGGATATTACTACAGTTGAAGAAGATATCATGATTGGATTTAATAAAGCTTATGAGAAGTTAAAATCTGCAATAAATGAAAAGGTTAATTTTGATTCTGTAGAGTTTGTAAGTAAAACTGCCTGTTCATCTGCCGCTGGTGGATTGAAAATGGTAGCTATAGGTCTTGTACCTGAACTTACAGCCGAAGCTGCTAAAAAAGCTGCTCTAGGAGCTGGAGCAAGAGTAATAAAGACATATGCTTATGAACTAAATCACAGAGAGCTTGAAGAAATCAGAGCTACTCCTCTGGACATAATATTATTAGCTGGTGGAACAGATGGTGGGAATAAAGACTGTATCATTCATAATGCTAAAATGATTGCAGAGCATAAACTTGATGTGCCAGTTGTAGTTGCAGGTAATAAAGCAGCTATTGACCAGGTGGAAGCTATTTTCAAAGAGGCTGAAATAGACTATTTTGTAACAGAAAATGTAATGCCTGTCATAAATAAACTAAATGTTGAACCTTCTCGTGAAGAGATTAGAAAAGTTTTTATGAACAGAATAGTAGAAGCTAAAGGAATGAAAAATGCAGAGGAATTTATAAAAGGTATACTGATGCCTACACCAGCAGCAGTTTTAAAAGCTGCTGAGGTACTTGCGGAAGGTACTGATGATGAAGATGGAATAGGAGATTTAATAGTAGTAGATATTGGAGGAGCTACAACAGATGTTCACTCAATAGCTAAAGGAGAACCTACAAAACCATCTATCATGATAAAAGGTTTAGAAGAACCATATGCTAAAAGAACTGTAGAAGGAGATCTTGGAATGAGATATTCATCAGTAGCTCTTTTAGAAGCAGCAGGAACAAGAAAAATCAGAAACTATTTACACGATTCATTAAAACAGATTGATGTAAAAGCTGCATGTAAATATAGACATGACCACATCAAGATGGTGCCTCAAAATGAAGAAGAAATTAGATTTGATGAGGCAATGGCAATGGCAGCTACTGAAATAGCAATGACAAGACACTGTGGAGTATTAGAATGTGTTTATACTCCAATGGGAACGATGTTTAATCAAAGTGGAAAGGATTTGACTGATGCACCTTATGTTATTGGTACAGGAGGAGTTATTATTCATAGTTTGAACCCTCAAGGAATATTGAAAGCTGGAAATTTTAATGAGCAAGATCCTGTTCACTTAAAACCAATGTCACCAAAATTTCTTGTAGATAAAACATATATATTGTCATCAATGGGACTGTTAGCTCAGGATTATCCAAATTTAGCTGTTAGAATAATGAAAAAATATCTAGTCGAAGTATAAGAAATTATAAGGAGGAATATTTAAATATGAAACTTAGATTTAAGAAATGGACTGAAGAAGAGTTCTTCGAAATGAGAGAAGAAGTTTTAAAAGGATGGCCTACAGGTAAAGAAGTGAACTTAGAAGAAGCTGTGGCTTATCATAAAGCGTTACCAGAATCAAAAAGCTTCTCTAAAAAATTAGTAGATGCTAAAAATGCAGGAATTACTCTAGCTCAACCTAGAGCAGGGGTTGCTTTAATAGAACAACATATAGAATTATTAGACTACTTAGACAAAGTTGGAGGAGCAGATTTACTTCCATCAACTATTGACTCTTATACAAGACAAAATAAATATGAAAATTGTGAAAAAGGAATAGAAGAATCTAAAAAAGCTGGAAGATCACTTCTTAATGGATTCCCAGGTGTAAACCATGGAGTTACTGGATGTAGACAAGTTGTTGAAGCTATTGATTTACCTCTACAAATGAGACATGGAACTCCAGATGCAAGATTACTTTCTGAAATCATGATTGCAGCAGGATATACTTCTGATGAGGGTGGAGGAATCAGTTATAACGTTCCTTATGCTAAATCAGTTTCTCTAGAAAAAACATTAATTGACTGGCAATATGTTGACAGACTAGTTGGATGGTATGAAGAGCATGGAGTATCAATTAACAGAGAACCATTTGGACCATTAACTGGTACATTAGTTCCACCATCAATGTCAAATGCTGTTGGAATTCTTGAAGGATTACTAGCTGCTGAACAAGGAGTTAAAAATATTACTTTAGGATATGGACAATGTGGAAACTTAATCCAAGACGTTGCTGCTATTAGAGCATTAACTGAGCAAGGAGAAGAGTATTTCAAAGAATATGGATATAATGATATTGATTTAACAACTGTATTCCATCAATGGATGGGAGGATTCCCAGAAGATGAAGCTAAAGCATTTGGAGTTATTTCTAATGGTGCTTCTGCTGCTGCTCTTGCTGGAGCTACAAAAGTTATTGTTAAAACTCCTCATGAGGCAATTGGAGTTCCTACAAAAGAAGCTAATGCAATGGGAATTAAAGCTACAAAAATGGTTCTTAATCTTCTTAAAGGACAACAATTATCAATGTCTCCAGAATTAGCAAAAGAAATTGAAATTATTAAAGCTGAAACTAAATGTATTTTAAATAAAGTATTAGAATTAGGAGAAGGAGACTGGGCTGTTGGTGTAGTTAAAGCTTTCGAACAAGGTGTACTAGACGTTCCATTCGCTCCATCTAAATACAATGCAGGTAAAATGATGCCAGCTAGAGACAACGTAGGTAAAGTAAGATACCTAGCTGTTGGAAATGTTCCATTAAGTAAAGAGTTAGTAGACTTTAACTTAGCTCAATTAGAAGAAAGAGCTAAATTTGAAGGAAGAGCAGTTGGATTCCAAATGACTGTTGATGATATATTTGCAGTAGGAAAAGGAACACTTATTGGAAGACCTGAAACTGAGCATATGAAAAACAATTAATTTGATTATTGAACAAAAAATGTAAGAAATATATTGTAAAATTGATATGATAAATGGAAAATAATTTAGAAAATCAATTTTTAAATATTGGTTGCAATTATGTTGGAAATAGATTATATATATAATTAAGAAGAAAGTGGGAATTGAAAAATTCCCACATAATTTAAAATCTTAGGAGGATTAATTATGAAAATTGTAGATGTAGTATGTTCTGCAGGAAAAACAGGATTCTATTTTGATGACCAAAGAGCAATAAAAGCAGGAGCTGGACATGATGGTATGTTCTATCTAGGAACTCCAGTTACACCAGGATTCAAATCAATCAGACAAGCAGGAGAAGCTATCTCTGTTTTACTAGTTCTTGAAGATGGACAAGTTGCTCATGGTGATTGTGCTGCTGTTCAATACTCAGGTGCGGGAGGAAGAGATCCTTTATTCCTAGCAAAAGATTTTATTCCAGTAATAGAAAAAGAAATCGCTCCAAAATTAATAGGAAGAGAACTTGATAATTTCAAATCTCTTGCTGAAGAATTTGATGCATTAGAAGTTAATGGAAAAAGATTACATACTGCAATAAGATATGGAATCACTCAAGCTTTATTAGATGGTGTTGCAAAAGCTAGAAAAGTAACTTTAGCTGAAGTTATTAAAGCTGACTACAATACAGGATTAGAAATCACTAAGAGACCTATATTTACTCAATCAGGAGATGACAGATATGTTGCTGCTGATAAAATGATAATCAAAGAAGCTGACGTTTTACCTCATGCTTTGATTAACAATGTAAAAGAAAAATTAGGATTACACGGAGAAATCTTACTTGACTATGTTAAATGGTTAAGAGACAGAATCATTTCTCAAAGAACTGATGCTGACTATTCTCCAATATTTCACATAGACGTTTATGGAACTATTGGTGCTGCATTTGATTGTGACACTAAAAAAATGGCTGACTACATAGCTACATTAGTAGAAGCTGCAAAACCATTCAAATTAAGAATAGAAGGACCTATGGACGTTGAAGACAGAGATAAACAAATCGAAGCTCTTGCTGCTTTAACTGCAGAAGTAGATGCTAGAGGAATCGAAGTTGAACTAGTTGCTGATGAATGGTGCAATACTTTAGAAGATATTAAATTATTTGCTGATAAAAAAGCTGGACATGTAGTTCAAATCAAAACTCCAGATCTTGGAGGAGTAAATAACATAGCTGATGCAATTCTTTACTGTAATAAAGTAGGAATCGGATCATACTGTGGAGGAACTTGTAACGAAACTAACAGATCTGCTGAAGTTACTACTAACATCGGTATGGCTTGTGGAGCTCTTCAAGTTCTTGCTAAACCAGGAATGGGTGTTGACGAAGGATACATGATCGTATTTAACGAAATGTCTAGAGTTGAAGCTTTAGTAAACAGAAGAAAGAAATAGTTTTCTTTTAAAAGTATAATTATAATTTATTTTGATTTTGGGAAAGGTAGTTATATGACTACCTTTTTCCTTTAATTAGTCCTAATATTTATAGAAAATTTTATTTAGAATTTAATAATGAGGTGAATCAAATGACAATAAAGAAAGCTGCTAAATGTGGTACTCTAGAATCAAATGATATATTTGTGATTCTAACTCCAGCTGAAAGTGGAATAGAAGTAGAATTAGAAAGTACTGTAGAAAAACAATTTGGAGCTCATATAAGAGAAGTTATAAAAAATAAACTTGTAGAACTTGGGGTTGAAGGTGTAAAAGTTCAAGCTCAAGATAAGGGGGCTCTTGATTATACTATCAGAGCAAGAATAGAAGCTGCTGTTGCTAGAGGATTATAATAATTATATTATTTTTTATATGAGAGGTGTTTATCGTGGAATTAAGAAGAACTATGTTATTTATGCCTGGAAATAACCCAGGAATGCTCCAAACAGCTGCTGTATTTGGTTCAGATGCTGTTATATTTGACTTAGAAGATGCTGTTGCATTAACAGAAAAAGATGCTGCAAGATATCTAATAAGTGAAGCTTTAAGAACAAATAAATATGATGGTGTAGAAGTTGTAGTGAGGGTTAATCCTTTATCTACTCCATATGCAGAAAAAGATATAGATGTAATAGCAAGATTGAAACCAGATGCTATACTTCTTCCAAAAGCATGTCCTGAAGATATAGCTGTATTAGATAAAAAACTGAATGAAATAGAAAAAGAAATGGGATTTGAAGCTGGAAGTATAAAAATACATCCATTAGTAGAAACTACTTATGGAGTAGAAACAGTTTATGAAACTATAAAATCAAGTCCAAGAGTGATTTCAGTTCTATTAGGAGGAGAAGACCTTGCAGTTGATTTAGGAGTAAAAAGAACTAAATCATCAGATGAATTATTTTATGCAAGAACTAAAGTAGTAAATGCATGCAAAGCTTGTAAAGTAGATGCAATTGATACACCATTTACAGATACAAATGATTATGAAGGATTGATGGCTGATTCATTAAAAGCAAAAATGTTAGGATTTACAGGAAAACTTGCTATAAACCCAAGACAAATAGATACAATTCATGCAGCTTATTGTCCATCACAAGCTGAAATCAATCATGCTTTAAGAGTAATAGCTGCTAAAGATGAAGCTGCTAAAGAAGGTCTTGGAGTATTCTCATTAGATGGAAAAATGGTTGACCTTCCAATTATAAATAGAGCTATTCATACATTGGATGTTGCAAGACTTATTGGTCTGATAGATTAATCAATAATATGTGAGGTGTTTATAGATGAAAAATATTTTAGGAAGAGAAGTTCCTGATTTTATAGAAGGATACGGAAAAATCAATCATTATAATGGATATTTAGCAAATACAACAGGAGTAGTAAAAAAGAATTATAGTTTTAAAGCTGTAACTCCTAATGATAAAAAACTTCATACTGATTTTGTAGAATTAATGGATAAACTTCCATTAAAAGATGGAATGGTAGTGTCTTTTCACCATCATTTAAGAAATGGAGATTATGTATTAAACTTAGTAATGGCAGAAATAGCAAAAAGAGGATACAAAGATGTAACAATAGTTGCAAGTTCTATATTCCCATGTCATAAACCTTTAGTAGAAATGATAGAAAAAGGAATAGTGACACAAATATATGCTGGATATATGTCAGGACCAGTAGCTCAAGCAATATCACAAGGGAAAATGCAGAAACCAGCTGTTATGCATACACATGGTGGAAGAGCAAGAATAATGGAAACAGGAGAAGTTGAAGTAGATATAGCTTTTGTTGCAGCTCCAACATCAGATGAATATGGAAATATTAATGGAGTAGATGGAAAATCAGCATGTGGAGCTTTAGGATATGCTCATTCAGATGTTGAAAATGCTAAATTAGTAGTAGCAATTACTGATAATTTAGTTCCTTATCCAAATACAACAATAGAAATCAATCAGACTTTAATAGATTATGTATTAGTAGTAGATGCTATTGGAGATCCTAAGGGAATAGTATCTGGAACTACTCAGATTACTAAAAATCCAATTGGATTAAAAGTTGCTGATCTTACAGCTAAATTTATAGAACAATCAGGATATTTAAAAGATGGAATGAGTTTTCAGACAGGTGCAGGAGGAATATCACTTGCTGTTGCAGCAGAAGTTAGAAATCTTATGAAATCAAAAAATATAGTAGGTAGCTTTGCTGCTGGAGGAATAACAGGATATATAGTAGATATGTATAAAGATGGACTTTTTAAAGCTTTATTTGATGTACAATGTTTTGATCTTAATGCAATCAAATCAGCAAAAGAGAATCCAAATCATATAAAAATGTCAGCAACAATGTATGCAAATGCAAATAACAAAGGTTCAGTAGTAAATATGCTTGATATAGTTATACTAGGTGCAACAGAAATGGATACAAATTTCAATGTAAATGTAACTACAGGATCAGATGGTGTTATTATGGGAGGATCTGGAGGACACAGTGACACAGCTGCTGGATCAAAATTATGTATAATAGTATCACAACTTGTAAATGCAAGAATATCAGTAGTGAAAGATAGAATAACTACAGTAACAACTCCTGGAGAAACAGTAGATGTACTGGTAACAGAAAGAGGAATAGCAATAAATCCATTAAGAAAAGACTTGATAGAGAAATTTAAAAATTCTAATCTTCCAATAAAAACAATAGAAGAACTAAAGGAAATAGCAGAGGCTATGACAGGAAAAGAAGAAGCAATAGAATTTGAGGATAAAGTAGTTGCTGTAGTACAATATAGAGATGGTTCTGTAGTGGATGTTGTAAGACAAGTAAAAAATAACTAAATAATTATTGACATGATTAGTAAAAAAATATATAATAAGGTATAAATGATAAATATAAAGAATACCATCAAGAGAGATTGAGGGACTGGCCCGTTGAAATCTCAGCAACCTGCTTTTTAAGTGTGGTGCTAACTCCTGATAGATGGAATATTGGATTTAACACTTAATCCCTTTCATCTGTCTGGTGAAAGGGATTTTTTTATCTTAAACATTAAATTATTAATATATTTTAAGGAGGAAAAATGAAAAATTTAACTTATTTCACATCAGAATTTGTATCACCTGGTCATCCAGATAAGGTATCAGATCAAATTTCGGATGCAGTAGTAGATGCATGTCTTGCTGATGATCCAAATTCAAGAGTGGCATGTGAAGTATTTTGTACAACAGGACAGGTTGTTGTAGGAGGAGAGATTACAACTACCACTTATATAGATATTCAGGATATTGTAAGAAGTAAAATAGATGAGATTGGGTACAAAGAAGGAATGGGATTTGATTCAAATTGCGGAGTACTTAGTGCTATCCATGCGCAATCACCAGATATTGCTATGGGAGTAGATATTGGAGGAGCAGGAGATCAGGGAATAATGTTTGGAGGAGCTGTAAAAGAAACTCCAGAACTAATGCCGTTGGCTCTTGTATTAGCTAGAGAGATATTGGTAAAACTTACTAAAATGACTAGAGCAAAAGAACTTCCATGGGCAAGACCAGATGCAAAATCACAAGTGACTTTAGCTTATGATGAAAATGGGAAAATAGATCATGTTGATACAGTGGTAGTATCTGTACAACATAATCCAGATGTAACTCAAGCTCAGATTAGGGAAGAAGTAATAGAAAAAGTAATAAAACCAGTTTTAAGATCATATGAACTTAATCCGGAAGAGGTAAAACATTTCCATATTAATCCAACAGGAAGATTTGTAATTGGAGGACCACATGGAGATACTGGAGTAACAGGAAGAAAAATAATAGTAGATACATATGGAGGGTTCTTTAGACATGGAGGAGGAGCTTTTTCAGGAAAGGACCCTTCAAAAGTAGATAGATCAGCAGCATATGCCGCAAGATGGGTAGCTAAAAATATAGTAGCAGCAAACTTGGCAGATAAATGTGAAATACAATTATCATATGCAATAGGGGTAGTAGAACCAACATCAGTAAAAGTAGATACATTTGGAACAGGAAAAGTAGATGAACATGATTTAGCAGAGGCAGTAAAAAAAGTATTTGATTTAACACCAAGAGGAATAGAAAGAGCGCTTGAATTAAGAAGTGGAAAATTTAAATATCAAGATTTGGCAGCATTTGGACATATAGGAAGAACAGATTTAGATCTTCCATGGGAAAAAGTTGATAAAGTAGAAGAATTAAAAAGAGTTTTAAATAAATAATTAAAATATAAAAAGATGAATCAAAAATTTAAAATTAGATTTTTGATCATCTTTTTTTAAAAGGGGAAGAGGATGAAAAGACTAATAACAGTGTTGCTAATGATTTGTTTAGGAATAACTACTTTTGCACAAAAAATTGCTTTAATAGGAGCAATGGATTCAGAAATAGAGATTCTTAAGAATTCTATGAAAAATGTGACTGAAATAAAAATAGGAGCTATAACTTATTACGAAGGAATACTTGAAGAGAAGGATGTAGTACTTTTAAAAACAGGAGTTGGAAAAGTAAATGCAGCTATTGGAGCAGATACAGTTATTAGAGAATTTAAAGCTGAAAGCATAATATTTACAGGGGTTGCAGGAGCAGTAGATAATAAATTAAATATTGCTGATATAGTTGTATCAAAAGACTTAGTGCAGCATGATGTTGATTTAACGGCTTTTGGAAGACCTATGGGACTGATACCAGGCAGTGAATCTATAGAATTTAAAGCTGATAAAAATTTAATAGATATTGCCTATGAATCTGCTGTAAAAGTTCTTGGGAAAGATAAAGTTAAAATTGGAAGAATAGCAACTGGAGATCAATTTATAGCCAATAAAGATAAGGTTGAGATGATAGGAAAAGTCTTTGGAGCTTCTGTTGTAGAAATGGAAGGTGGAGCTGTAGCTCAGGTAGCTCACTTGTATAATATACCATTTGTTGTATTGAGAGCAGTTTCAGATAAAGCAGATGGAAGTGCTAAAATGACATATGAAGATTTTGTCATAATTGCAGCTGATAATTCAGCTAATATTGTAAAAGAAATGCTGAAAAAAATTAAGTAAGGAAAATTGAATATATTTTTAAGTGTATCTTTGATGTTGATAAAGCAATGTTTAAAGATACACTTTTTTTATTAAAAAGCATTTAAATACAAAATTATTGACACCTTTTATATCCAGTGTTATACTTTTGTAGTATGAGAAAAACCAAGGAGATAGATACATGGAAAAATTGAAAAAGAAAGCAATAAGCCTAGAAGCTTTTATATGTTTAGGGTTGCTGATAGGTTCTTGCATAGCAACAGCTAATATAATGGGACCTGTAAATATGATAAATACAATAATGGGAACTGCACATGATCTTTTAATAAACACAGTATTTTTTATAATGGGGGTAGCAGTATTAGCAGGGGCTCTATCAGAGATATTATCTGAATTTGGAGTGATATCTCTAATAAATAAACTGCTTTATTTTATAATTTATCCTTTGTACAGATTGCCAGGAGCTTCTGCATTGGCAATAGTGACAACATATATATCTGATAATCCAGCTGTACTAAGCTTGGCAGCTAATAAAGAGTTTAGAAAATATTTTAAAAATTATCAGTTTACAGCTCTTACTAATTTAGGAACATCTTTTGGAATGGGGTTTATAGTTTCTGCATTTATGGTTGCGCAAGGCGGACTTATGAAAGAAAATCTTTTTAAAGCAGTTCTTATTGGAAATCTTGGAGCAATAGTTGGAAGTATAGTAAGTGTAAATTTAATGATACATTATAGTAAAAAATATTTTAAAAGTATAGGAGAATCTGAGGAAGAAAAAGAAATAGAAAAATTTGTTCTTGATACAAGAGAAATAAGAAGAGGAACAGTTTTTGGAAGATTTTTAGAGGCAATGCTAGAAGGTGGAAAAGTAGGAGTGGATATGGGAATTGCTATAATTCCTGGAGTAATTATTATATGTACAACAGTGCTTATGCTTACAAATGGTATGCCAGAAGGTGGGTATACAGGAGCTGCTTATGAAGGAATAGGAATACTTCCAATAGTTGGAGCAAAACTTAATTTTATATTAAAACCACTTTTTGGATTTAGCAGTCCACAGGCAATAGCCTTTCCTATAACAGCCCTTGGAGCAGTGGGAGCCGCTATTGGTCTTGTACCTCAATTTATAAAAGAAGGAGTAATAGGTCCAAGAGAGATTGCTGTCTTTACAAGTATGGGGATGTGTTGGAGTGGATATTTAAGTACTCATGTAGCTATGATGGACAGTCTAAAGTATAGAGATCTGACTGGAAAAGCAATATTTAGTCATACTATTGGAGGATTAGCAGCTGGAATAGCAGCAAATTTCTTGTATTCATTATTTATATAATCGTAAAAGAAGATATTTATTTATCTTCTTTTTTATTTTTTCTTAGGAAATTATAATTTGATAAATTTGTTGAAAAAATAAAAAATGTTAATTATTTTGTATTCATATTAGATATATTAATTGAATAAGATTAAAATTGACAGCACAAAAAAGCTGATTGTTAATCAGCTGTTTAGCGATATTCTTTCCAGCAAATGGAGCCTGTATGTATATTAAAATATGATATTTTTTTAACTTTCATTCTGGCATTACATTTAAAACAATAAAAAGGATTTACTCCAAAAGCGTTCCATATTTCAAGTTGATAAAAAGTAGAATTGGAATATTTAGAGACATATTTTCTCATGAATTTCATGATGTTTTTAAGTTCTGATTTAATATTTCTAGAATAGATTCCAAAGCGCCTAATCATTTTGAAATGTTTAGGGGGAATGTGAATAATTAATTTGGAAAGAAATGTTTCCACATCTAAAGTAAGCTCAATTCTTTGTTTATCATCAGCAAGACTTTCATAATAGAAAGTAACCTTATTATCATAGAAATCAACAATTTTATATTCTGCGATAGGAGCTCTTGACAGATATCTGCCAATATATTTAATTGCATAAATATTATTATTTAAATCATTTTTTGCAACATTGAAAAAGAATCTTGTATTTTTGCGATAAAGGTAGTTAGCAGCAGCATAAGCTTTAGCTTTAATTTCAGGCTTGTCATAATTTCCAGATTTAACAATATCAATAACCATTTTTTTCCATTGTCCAGCAATGGAATTGACATGAAAATATTTTTTTTCAAGAAATTGGAAGTTTTTATTGAATCCACCTAAAGTAACAATAGCATGAATATGAGGGTTCCATTTAAGATCGCGCCCAAAGGTATGAATAACAGTAATCAATCCATAATGAATGATATCTGAGTTAGTAAAGTATTTAGAGGAATATTTTGAAATTTTATGAATTCTTTGATTTTTTGCTTTAATGTTATGAAATTGATATTTAAAAACATCATTAACAGCATAAGCAAGCTTAGTTAAAAGGTCTCTATCATAGAAGAAAAACATTCTAAGTTCTTCAGGAATAGTAAAAAGGACACTTCTATGTTTAACATCAATAAGAGAAGTGGAAGTTTTTTCAGTTCAAACAGCAGAATAACGTTTACCACAGGAAGGACAAAATCTAGATTTACAAGTAACTTTAATTTTATGCGCCTCATGACACTTAGGGCATTGAAGAGAGAGAAAAGATTTATCAATAGAACAAGCTAAGAATTTTTGAATAGTCTGTTTAACATCCTCAAAATGTTCATTTTTAAAATATTTCTTGATTTTACCTAAAAGATTTGTTATATTGACTTTAGAGATAATATGTTTGATTTGCATGAATGTCTCCTTTGTATAATTAGGGTGGTAACTATATTATACAAAAAAGAGAGCTGAGTAAAACATTTTTTTTAAATGTTACTCAGCTTTTTTTATTTTAAAGGAAAGGAATTTTAATTTAGTATAATATAATATAGAATAATAATATATTAACAGAGGAGGTATTTTTATGAGAGGTGGATTAAAAGACAGAATAGATGCAGAAAATTTGGCTAAAGCTGTAGAAAGAGGAGAAGAATTTTTGGAAAAAGATAAAAAAGTAGAAATATCTTTTGATGGAACTGCAATAGTGGTTACTAAAATCACATCATATGCTATTACTGAAGAGTTTGTAGAAGAAAATGAAGAAAAATTGAAAAAATTAGGTATACTAAAGTAAAAATATTGTATAAAATAAAGGTGACTGAAAAATAAAATTTTTTTTCAATCACCTAAATTTTTATAAAAAATAAAATAATAAATAATATATATTGTACACTTATGAAAAAAATATTTTAAAAATTTATTTTCAGAAAATATATGTACTAGTTTAAGTTTATTATATCAATATTAGATATTAAATACGTAAATGAGACAAGAAAAAAAGAAAATACTTTACTTTTGTACAAAAAAGGGATATAATACATCATATAAAGCTTTAAAGGTAAATATATATTATTTAAATATAGTTTGCACTACCATAAAAAATGAAAATAAATTTTTAAAAAATATTTATAATAATGGAGGGAGATATTTATGCCAACAGTATTTGAAAGAGCACTAGAAATGCATGAAAAAAACAAAGGAAAGATATCAATAGTTTCAAAAGTAAAAGTAGCCAATAAAGATGATTTGAGCCTTGCTTATTCTCCAGGTGTAGCAGAACCTTGCAGAAAAATAGCAGCTAATAAAGAGGATGTATATAAATATACAGCTAAAGGAAATATGGTTGCAGTTATTACTGATGGAACAGCTGTATTAGGACTTGGAGATATTGGTCCAGAAGCTGCTCTTCCAGTAATGGAAGGAAAATGTGTACTATTCAAAGAATTTGCAGGGGTAGATGCAATTCCTATTTGTTTAGATACTAAGGATCCAGAGGAAATAATAAGAACTGTAAAATTATTAGCTCCAGGACTTGGAGGGGTAAATTTAGAAGACATATCAGCACCTAGATGTATAGAGATAGAAACTAGATTAAAAAAAGAATTAGATATTCCTGTATTTCATGATGATCAACATGGAACAGCAATAGTAGTTGCTGCTGGACTTATTAATGCTTTTAAAGTTGTAGGGAAAAAATTCTCTGATGCTAAAGTTGTAGTGAATGGAGCAGGAGCAGCAGGAAGTTCTATAACTAAACTTATAAGAGATTTAGGAGCAAAGGAAATATTAGTTCTTGATAAACCAGGAATTCTTAGAAGAAGTGAAAAAGAATCTTATGATTTTTCTAAAAAAGAGTTGGCTGAAATAACTAATCCTAATGATCTTGCTGGAGATTTAGCATTTGCAGTACAAGGAGCAGATGTTTTTGTTGGAGTATCTGTAGGAAATATTCTTACTACTGAAATGGTAAAAACAATGAATAAAGATGCTGTAATATTTGCAATGGCAAATCCTACTCCTGAGATAATGCCAGAAGATGCTTTGGCTGGAGGAGCAAAAATAGTAGGTACTGGAAGATCAGACTATCCTAATCAAATAAACAATGTTCTTGTATTTCCAGGACTATTCAAAGGAGCTTTAAGAGCAAAATCTAAGAAAATAACTGAAGAGATGAAACTTGCAGCAGCAAGAGGATTAGCTTCTCTTATTACTGATGAAGAAATGAATGAAAATTATATTATTCCAGATGCTTTTGATAGAAGAGTTGCAGATGCAGTAGCAGATGCAGTTGAAAAAGTAGCAAGAGAACAAGGAATATGCAGAGATTAATAAATAAAAAGGCAGCCTGTTTTATAGACAGACTGCCTTTTTTTAAAATAAAATTTCATGTATAGTAAGTTCAGATTCTCCCTCTCTTAATTCATTTAATTTGGGAACAAGTGTAATAAAATGTGAGGTCTTCATATGTTTATTCAAAACTTCCATATTTTCCCATTTTTCTATAAAAGCAAGAATATTTTTATTATTTGTGTCTTGTATCAGTTCATAAAAAATATTTCCATTTTCTTTTCTTGTTTCTTCTACCAGCTTTTTTGCTATTTCTAAATATTTATCAATATTTTTTTCAGGTACAATAGATTTTGCATATACAACTATCATAATATTTCCTCCTTAAATTAATAAACTTCAATATATACTGTATCAGGTATTTAAAATTATTACAAATTAAAATAAAAACTTTTTGGATTGGAAATATAGATACCACATACTGTACTCAAGGGAGTCATAGCAAAATTATTAGTGAGAGATGCTCCTGTTTTTTCTCCATTAATGATTTCAAAAATAATTTTTTTAATAGAATGATCTGGAATTGACGAATAACCTATAGCAGGTCTGATATTAGGAACCCAGATATTTTCTTCTTTTAGATAAATTTCTAAAAACTCAGAAGCTGCTTCTGCAATTCTTGTAAGAAGGATATTTTCCATTATACTCATATAATTATCATGAGTGAACAAAGAACTAGTTACCGAAATAACAAAAGCTCCTATAAAGTCTTTTTTATTAAAAAAATCGCTTATTCCAATATCTTTATTTTTTATTTTTCCTCTTATAAAGGAGATGCTCCAGCTTTTATCTCCATCATTTATTGTTAAAGTATCTGAATTTTTTATACATGAAAAAATTCCAAATGAACATTTTATTTTTATACTATTTTCTTTCATTTTATTGAAGATATATTTAGCATCATTTAATGTCTGTTCTTCTAAAGGAGTATTTTTAACTTTCATATTATGCAAAAGAAAATTCCAATTGATATATTTTTCAATTTTTTCGAGAGGAAATTCTAAATATTGTTTTCCTAATTGATTTGGAAATACAGTTTCTGAAGAAAAATTATCTTTTAAACAGATTTGTTTTTCAGAATTTTCTTTTTTAGTATTTAGATATATACTGCAAAGGTTTTCAAGCTCTTTTGTTTTTTCTTCCATAAAGACTTCTTTATCACCATAGATAAGTTGATTTATTATTGTAAGAGTATCCAAAGCATCTGTAGTATGAAAAGTTCTTTTTTTATACAATGGTTCCAGTTTGACTGCAGTATGTAATTTTGATGTAGCTGCTCCAGCTATAAGAACAGGAACAGATATTTTATTATTATTTAAAAGAAACAGAGTTTTTTCCATTTCTTTTAATGAAGGACTAATAAGACCACTTAATGTTATTATGTCTACATTATTTTTTATGGCTTCTTCTAATATTTTTTCTTTACTTACCATAACTCCTAAATCTATTACTTCATAACCGTTACATTTTAGAACTGTTCCAGCAATATTTTTGCCTATATCATGAACATCTCCTTCAACAGTAGCCATAAGAATTTTACCTTTTATTCCTATATCAGCTTTTACTTTCATATAAGGCTTGAGAATATCTACTGCTTTATTCATAACACTTGCGGATCTTATAAGTTGTGGGAGATAAAGTTCTCCTTTTTCAAAAAGAATACCTATTTTATCCATACCTTTCATTAAGATATTTTGTATTATATCCAAAGGAGCCATATTTTCTAAAATAGTATTTATATCTGTATCAAAAGTTGTACTTCCACCATAGATAAGAGCTTTTTCTATTCTAGTTTTTAAAGATTCAAAATCATTATTTATTGCCTTATTGGCAGGTATACTATTAGATTTTAAATTAATAGAAGTATTTTTTAATCTTGCAGCAAGATCTAATATAGAATCAAGAGATTCTGTTTCTCCATTTATCAATGCTAAAATGATGTTTTTTTCAGAAGAAGTCAGATGAGGTATTTTTTCATTAGGGTTCATTATGGCAAAATTCATTCCCTTTTCTTTTGCAATTTCGATAAAAAGAGAATGTATAGCTGCTCTTAATGAATTATTTCCCCTAAAAGCAAAAGATAAATTGCTAAGTCCTCCAGTAATACTGCAATGAGGAAGATTTTCTTTTATCCATTGAACTGTTTTTAAAAAATTTAATCCATTATATCTGTCATCTTCACTTCCAGTACCAATAGCAAGTATATTTGGGTCAAAAGCTATATCTAAGTCTGAAAATTTTTCTTCTTTCAATAATTTATATGAACGATTACAGATTTCTATTTTTCTTTCAAAGGATATCCCCTGTCCTTTTTCATCAAAAGCCATAATTACAACAGCAGCACCATATTTTTTTATTATTCTGGCTTTTTTTCTGAAAGACTCCTCCCCTTCTTTTAAAGAAATGGAATTTACTATTGATTTTCCAGCTATATTTTTTAAAGCAGTTTCAATAGTAAGAAAATCTGATGAATCTATCATTATAGGAATTTTTGAAACTATTGGATCGTTTTGTATTATTCTTAGGAATTTTTCCATTTCTTCATGAGATATCAGTAATCCATCATCAAGATTGATATCTAAAACAGCAGCTCCTTTTTCTATTTGTGAACGAGCTATTTCTAAGGCTTTTATATAGTTTTTTTCCTCAATCAATGTTTTAAATATTTTAGAGCCAGCTACATTATTTCTTTCACCAATTACTGTGAATTTATTACTAAAATTATATATTTCATTTCCAGATAAAAAGCATTTATTTTCTTTAACAATAATAGGTCTGGGTTCTCTATTTTCTACTAAATCAGCTATTGCTTTGATATGTGAAAAATGTGTCCCACAGCATCCTCCAAGGATATTTACCTGTTTTTTATCTACTAATTCTTTTAAATATCCAGTTGTTATTTCAGGAGTTTCTTCATATTCACCATTTTCATTAGGAAGCCCAGCATTTGGATACAGTGAAACATATTTATCTGTAAAAGCAGCTATTTTTTTTATCATTGGAATAAGGTCTTTAGCTCCAAAAGAACAATTGAGCCCAAAAGAAATAACTGAAGGTCTATCTAAAGCAACAATTAATGATTCTATACTTTGCCCTGAGAAAATTTTTCCCTGCTTGTTTACAGTTGCAGAAATCATAATTGGAAGTTGAATTTTTTTCTTTTCAAATAGATCCTCAGCAGCTATAAGTGCAGCTTTAGCACTTAATCCATCAAATATAGTTTCTATCAATATACAATCAGCACCACCATCTATGACACCTTCTATTTGTTCAGAGTATATGTTTTTCATATGATCAAAATTAATTTCTCTTTCATAAGGAGTATCTCCAATAGGAAGAGAAAGACTTTTGCTTGTAGGACCAATAGAACCAGCAACATATATTCTTTTACCAGAAGTTTTAAAGAAATTATCTGCTATTTCCCTAGCTAATTCAGTCCCTTTTCTTGAAAGAGTATAAGACATATCTTCTATTCCATAATCTTTCAGAGATATTCTGTTGCAGTTAAATGAGTTGGTTTCAATGATATCAGCTCCAGCTTTTATATAGTCAGTGTGTATTTCTTTAATAATGTCAGGTCTTGTGATGTTTAGAATTTCATTGCAGCCCTTTTTTCCTTGAAAATCAGCTTCTGTAAGATTATATTTTTGAATAGCTGTTCCAGTAGCTCCATCTAATACAAGTATTCTTTTTTTTAGTTCATTTATCATTATCTGCTACCTCCAGAAATTTCTCTTATATGAGCAATATTTGCCATTATTTTTTTTGCTGTATCTACTTTATTCATAGTATATAAATGTATTCCATCAATATCAGATGTTATTAAATCTATAATTTGTTCAGTGGCATATGCAGTACCAGCTTCTTTTAATGCTTGAGTATTATTTTCATATTTATTTAATATCTTTTGAAATTTTTCAGGAATATTGCATCCGCACATTGAAGTTATTTTTCTTATTTGCTTTGCATTTGTAACAGGCATTATACCAGCAACTAATGGTATGTTTATATGAAGTTTATCCAGTTTATCTCTAAAACGATAAAAAGATTCATTATCAAAGAATATTTGAGAGATAAGGAAATCAGTTCCAGAATCTACTTTTGTTTTTAGATTAAAAAGATCAAGAAGATCATTTGTTTCTTGATGACCTTCTGGATAATAAGCTCCTCCTATTGAAAAGTTCCTTTTTTTCTTTACATATGAAACAAGTTCCTGTGCATATTTAAAATCACCCTCTTCAATAGGAAGACCATCTTTAGGCTTATCTCCTCTTAAGGCAAGAATATTTTCTATATTATTTATTCTTAACTGTTCTAATATATCATCAATTTCATTTTTTTTAGCTCCCAGACATGTGAGATGTGCAAGAGCTTCTATTTTGTTGTTATTTTTGATTTTTGAAGCAATCTCTACTGTTCTTCCACGAGTAGCTCCACCAGCTCCATATGTGACGCTCATGAAGTCAGGTTGTAATTTTGCAAGCTCATCAATGGAAGAATAGACATCTTCTAAAGAATATATATTATTTGGCGGAAATACTTCAAAGGATACAATTGTTTTTTTTCTTTTAAATAATTCTGAAATTTTCATTTGCTCATCTCCTGTTTGAATCCAATAAAAAAAGCTTTTTCCACCTGATAGATGAAAAAAGCTTAAAGTCTTAGAATCTAAACCATCTATCAGGAATTAGCACCACACTTAAAAGCAGGTTGCTGAGATATCAAAGGGCCTGTCCCTCCATCTCTCTCTATGGATTTAATTATTTTATGAATTGTATCACATTCAAATATTATTGTCAATAGACTAAAAATAACAAGTTATCTTTTGCCTTTATACAACAAAGAAAAAATATGGTATAATTCTTATTGAAGAATACAGAAAAAGGAGCAGATATGAGTGGAGTTATTTTAAAAAATATTGAAAAAGTATATCCTAATGGTTTTAAAGCTGTTCATGGGATAGATTTAGAAATAAAATCTGGAGAGTTTATGGTATTAGTGGGACCATCAGGATGTGCTAAATCAACTATGCTAAGAATGATAGCAGGTTTGGAAGATATAACAAGCGGAGAATTATGGATAGAAGGAAGAATGGCTAATAATCTTCCACCTAAAGATAGAGGTATAGCTATGGTATTTCAAAATTATGCTCTCTATCCCCATATGTCTACTTATGAAAATATGGCTTTTGGATTAAAAATGGCAAAATTTTCTAAAAAAGAAATAGATAAGAAAGTAAGAGAAACTGCTGAAAGGCTTGAAATAAGTGATATTCTTGATAGAAAACCTAAAGAAATGTCAGGGGGACAAAAACAGAGAGTAGCATTAGGAAGAGCAATAGTAAGAGAACCAAAAGTATTTCTTTTTGATGAGCCTCTTTCCAATTTAGATGCCAAATTAAGAGTGTCTATGAGAGTAAGAATAACACAGCTTCATAAAGAACTTCTCAATGAGGGGAAAGAAACTATAATGATATATGTAACCCATGATCAGGTAGAGGCAATGACAATGGGAGACAGAATATGTGTGCTTAACAAAGGAAAAGTTATGCAGGTAGATACTCCAATGAATATATATAATTTCCCTGTAAATAAATTTGTAGCTGGATTTATAGGTTCACCAGCCATGAATATAGTCGAAGGAGAGCTTTTAGAGGAAAATGGGGATATTATAGTAAAATTGAGTACTGATACTTATTTAACTTTAGGTAAGGAAAAATATGAAAAATTAAAAAATAATATTGGTGAAAAAATATGGTTTGGAATAAGACCAGAGAATATAAAAGTATCAGATGGAAATAGCAGAGAAAAAAATAGGGTAGAAGGAATTGTCAGTGTAGTAGAAAATATGGGGAATGAAGTATACATATATTTTAAAATAGGAGAAAAGGAGTTCACAGCAAGAGCTTCTACAGATGTAATCACAAATATTTCATTTGGAAAAAAACTATTATTTGACTTTAATATGTTAAATATTCATATTTTCCATTATAAAACAGAAAAAAATATATCAAAATAGGAAAAATTTAATTTAATCTCTTTATTTCTTAAAGATTATGAGGTATACTAATATTAACTATACATCATTATCATTATTCAAAGGGGGAATAATCATGACAAATCAGTATAATAAGGATGGTAAAAAAGAAGGGCTATGGGTAAAAACTTACGATAATGGGAGAATTCAGGAAGAAAAAAATTATGTAAATGGAATTAGAGAAGGAGAATATAAATCATATTATATGAATGGTCAGGTAGAAACACATAAATTCTATAAAAATGGAAATATCCATGGAATATATGAAACTTTCTACAGTGATGGAAAATTAAGTTCTAGGCGTACTCTTGTAAATGGAGAAACAGTAGGACTTTATGAAGAATTTTTCCCAAATGGAAAATTAAAAAAATCATCAGAGCATACTAATAATTCTACAACAACAAAAAATATAAAATATTTCCCGAATGGACAAGTGAAACTTGATGTTAATTTTAAAAATGGAGCTATGTATGGTTCTTATAAAGAATATTTTTCAAATGGAGTTCTATACATAGAATGTAATTATGGAGAAAATGGAAAATTAGAAGGTGTTTATAAAGAGTATGACGCAGAAGGAAAATTAGTAAAGGAATGCCATTATTCTAATGGTTCTGAACAATTTAAATAATTGGAGAAGAAAATGAGCAGCTGCCTGAAGAAAGAATATCTTTACAGGCAGCTTTTTTTATTAGATAGTAATTTCTAGTATATCTTTTAAATTTACTTTATTATTGATAATCATATCAAAAGTTATTTTTTTTAAGATTTTTTTTTCAAGTTCTTGTATTTGATCAAATATAGAGAATATTTCATCCTTTTTGATATCTTTTTTAGACATATTTTTCATGACAGTTAATATATTAATATCATTTTGTACAGCAATTATGACATCTAAAAGGTTAATTTTATCAATAGTCTTCTCTAAGCAATATCCCCCAGTAACACCTCTGAAAGGAAGAACTATATTTGCACTTGTTAAGGGTCTCAAAACTTTAAGTACAAATTTATCAGAAAAATCAATAGCTTTTCCAATAACTTTTGCAGGAGATATTTCGCCCTTTTGAAGTGTAGATAAATATAGAATAGTTTTGATAGCACAATTTGTTTCCTGTGTTATTTTCATTTTTTACTCCTTTTTATTAAAAATATACTATGGAATATTATATCATAAAATATAGTTTAATAGTATGGATTTTTAGAAAAAAGAAATTTTTATGTCAAATATTTATTATAAAGAATTTCTATTAATTTAGTTTCTTTTAAAATTAGAATAAGGTTGTAACTGTATATTTAAATTTATCTCCTCTTACTATTCTTTCAGTAAACATTATGGGACTTTCATCTTCAAAGGTAATTCTCTCTATTTTTATTACTGGTTGGAACTTCATCAGATTAAGATATCTTATTATTTCTTCGTCAGGAGTAATTGGATAAAAAGTTTCTTCTCCTTTGGAAAATTTTATAGAGAATCTATTTTTTAATATATTACAGAGTGAAGAATTGTTTAACTCATCAATGTAAAAACAATTAAATTTTTCCATAGGAAGATATGTTTTTTCAAAAATAAGAGGAATAGAATCAACAAGTCTTAATCGGATAATCCTATGAACATTACTGTTTTCTTTTATTTTTAAAAATTTTGCTATATATTTATCAGCAGGAACTATTTCAAAAGATAAAACTTTAGAAAGAGCTTCTTTTCCAAGTTTTTTCATTTCTTCTGTAAAATCATAAAATTTATATAGATCAGGTTTCAATTGTTTTGGTGCAACAAAAGTTCCTTTGCCATGTTTTTTATAGATATATCCCATTTTTTCTAATTGGAAAATAGCCTGCCTTACAGTATCACGGCTTACACAAAATCTTTCACAAAGCTCTCTTTCAGAAGGTAATTTCTCATGTTCTTTAAATTTATCACATTCTATTTCTGAAAGTAGAAAATTCATTAATTGACCATATAATGGCATTTTATTGTTTTTATCAAAATCACACATAAAGTTTCCTTCCCCTGAATTTGAAATTATTTATAATATCTGCATTATATAATGTATAGTTTAAATTAAATAAAAGCAATAGTTTGAACTTAAAAAGTCTCTTTTAGGACTTGAAGTGTCAAAAAAGAGACTTTTAATGCAAAATATTATTTTTTTAGAATTCTTAAAGTTTTTTCAATAGCTTTTAAAGTATAATCAAGTCTGTAGAAACGAGCATTTTCACCCATATGTCCTATTCTAAGTACTTTATTGCTTAGATAAGAATAAGAATCAGCTATCATTACTTCAAAATTATGAAGAAGATAATCAGATACTTCCTTACAATCATATCCTTCTGGAAGACAGAAAGCAGTTACCGTTGGAGAGTATCCATTTTTTAAATAAAGCTCTACTCCTATATCCATAAGTCTAGTTCTTACATACTCAGCAGCAGTATGATGTCTTTCTCTAACTTTTTCTATTCCTTCTTTGTAGATGTTATCAATTGCAACATCAAAAGCTATTAAATCACTAGCAGGCATTGTATAAGGGAAAAGCTGTTCTTTTACACAATTTTTCCATAAAGATAAGTTACAGTAAAAAGAAGCAATTGGAGTTTTTCTATTCTCAATAGCCTCCCATGCATCATTGCTTACTGTCATTATTGTAATTCCAGAAGGAGCGGAAAAAACTTTTTGAGAGCCTCCTAGAGCAATGTCAATTCCCCAACCATCTACATCTAATTGAACTCCACCTACAGCAGCGACACTGTCAACTACTGTCATGATCCCTTCAGATTTTAAAATTTTACAAATAATTTCAACATTATTAAGTACCCCAGAAGGAGTATCACAATGAACTACAGTGGCATATTTAAAATCTTTATTTTTTTCAAGAAATATTCTTAATTTATCTATATCAAGAGTACTTTTAACATCAGTTTCAAATAAGGTAACCTCTCCACCATAAGTTTCTACTAGACCTTTGAACCCTTCTCCAAAGATACCATTAGATATAACAAGAACTTTGTCTCCTGGTTCAGTAAGCGAAGCACAGGCAGTATCTAATCCGAGCATGCCCTCACCATTCATTATAACAGTCTGGGCTTTTTTAGCACCAAATAATTTTCCAGTTTTTTTACATAATTTATCATAAAAAGCAAAAAAATTAGGGTCTAAATCAGGGTTTCCAAAAAAGCTGCATCTAGCTTTTAAAACATTTTCTCTTACCATTGTAGGTCCAGGAGTCATCATAAGATAGTTAGCTTTATACAATCAATCCACCTCCAAAAAATTTAAAACCTCTTTATTTCTTTAATTATATCATAAATTAAATATTTTTTAAGAGTTTTTTAGATTTTTTCTGGCAACAGACAGCATAAGTTTTATCCTATTTAATTGATTAACTTCAGAGTAAGCAGGATCATAGTCTATAGGAGCTATATTAACATTTTTATACTCTGACCTTAATTTTTTAATCATACCTTTTCCAGTTATATGGTTAGGAAGACATCCAAAAGGTTGTACACAAACGATATTAGGAACATCTTTCTCAATGAACTCTATCATTTCTCCCATAAGAAACCATCCTTCACCAGACTGATTTCCTATTGATATGTACTGAGAAGTCTTTTGAGCAAGGTCTTGTATAGAATCCTCATGTCCAAATCTAGAATTTTTTTGTAAAGCATTATTTAATACTTTTGTATACTGTTCTATTATCCAAAGTGCAGCTTTTAATTTCATTGCTGCAATTTTGCCTTTAAATCTTTCAGTTATAAATATATCACTATATATACAATACTTAACAAAACTCATAAGACTTGAAGTATAAACCTCTCCTCCTTCAGCCTCTATGAATTCAGCTAGATTATTATTAGCAAAAGGACTGAATTTAACAAGTATTTCTCCAACTATTCCAACTTTTATTTTCTTTTCATCAGATACTTCAATTTTAGAAAAATCATTTACTATTGCATTTATATTATTTTTAAATTGAGAAAATTTACCATTATATATATTTTCTTTGACTTTTTCATTCCATTTTTCATATAATTCAAAAGCACTTCCTTTAATTTTTTCATAGGGGCGTACATGATAAAGAAGTTTCATAAGAATATCCCCATATGATACAGCTATCAGGCATTTATGAGCAAAAGGAAGAGTTATAGAGAAACCTTCCTGTTTTTCAAAACCACTTGCATTTAAAGAAAGAATAGGAATTTTTTCAAAGCCACTATCTTTTATAGCTTTTTTCAAGAACCCTAAATAGTTAGTAGCACGACAGCTTCCACCAGTTTGTGAAATCATAACAGCAGTTTTATCAAGATCATATTTTCCTGATTTTAATGCTGCGATGAGTTCTCCAATAACCAATATAGATGGATAACAAGCATCATTATTAACATATTGAAGTCCACAATCTAATGCTTCTTGTGTTTCGTCCAGCACTTCAAGATTATATCCTTCAGCTTTGAATGCAGTTTTTAATAATTTAAAATGCATTGGTGCCATTTGTGGAGCAAGGATAGTATATTCTTTTTTCATTTTTTTAGTAAATTGAGCTCGTTTATATTCTATTTTCTTTTTAATAGAAGATCTAAGAGCATTTTTCTTATAGTCTAGAGCAGCTAAAAGGCTTCTTATTCTTATTTTTACAGCTCCAAGGTTACTTATTTCATCTATTTTTAAAAGAGTATGTACCTTTCCATAATTGGCTAATATTTCTTCTACTTGATCAGTAGTCACTGCATCTATACCACAACTGAAACTATTTAGTTCTATAAGTTCAAGACACTTGCTTTTTCCTACATAAGCAGCAGCTCTGTATAACCTTGAGTGATATGTCCATTGATCTATTACTCTTAGTTCTTCATCAAGAGAAGCAAGACTGGCAACAGCATCTCCTGTAAGAACAGCTATTCCAAAGGAATTTATTATGTTTGGAATACCATGATGAATTTCTTTGTCACAATGATAAGGTCTTCCACAAAGAACTACTCCAGTTTTTCCAGTTTTTTCTAGATCAGCAATTATTTCAAGAGCTTTGTTTCTCATATCTTTTCTAAAGTTATATTTTTCTTCCCATGCAGCATCTACAGCCATTTTAGCTTCAGATTTTGATATTCCAAATCTTTCAAATTCTTCAAAGACAGTCTTATAAAGAACTTCTTTACTTTCAAATGAGAAAAATGGAAGTATTAAATCTATATGTTTTTCTTTTAAAATATCCATGTTATTATTAATAACTTCTGGATATGACATGACAATTGGACAATTAAACTGATTAGAAGATTTTTCATCTTCTTTTTCTTCAAATATAACACAAGGATAGAAGATTCTTTTTACACCTTTTTCTATAAGGTCCACAATGTGTCCATGAACAAGTTTTGCAGGGTAGCATATAGAATCAGAAGAAATAGTATCAATCCCTTTTTCATATAATTTTTTAGATGAATCATCAGATATAATTACTCTAAATCCAAGGTTAGTTAATAATGTAAACCAAAATGGATATGAGTCATAGAAATTCAAGACTCTAGGAATACCAATTTCTCCTCTAGTAGCTTTTGAAGGTTCTAAAGGTGTATAGTTAAATATTCTGTTGTATTTATAATCAAACATATTAGGTGCTGTATTTTTCTTCATTTTTCCAAGAGGGTTATCACACCTGTTACCTGATATAAAATTTTCACCATTTTTAAATTTATGGATAGTCAATAAACAATGATTATTGCAAAGCTTACATCTAGTAAGGTTTGTAGTACAGCTGAAATTATTTAACTCATCAAGAGTCATAATAGATGAACTTTCTCCAGCCTGTTCCATTGCTATAAGGGCAGCTCCAAAAGCTCCCATAAGTCCAGCAACATTAGGTCTAATTACATTCCTTTCTGAAACCAATTCAAAAGCTCTCAGTACAGAGTTATTAAGGAAAGTTCCTCCTTGAACAACTATATTTTTTCCTAATTCATCTTTGTTTTTTATTTTTATAACTTTAAAAAGTGTATTTTTGACAACAGAGTAAGAAAGTCCAGCAGAAATATCAGCTACTTCTACTCCATCTTTTTGTGCCTGTTTAACTTTTGAATTCATAAATACAGTACATCTGGTACCAAGGTCAGCTGGAGATTTAGATTCCATTCCTAATCTGGAAAATTCCAGAATATCCATTCCAAGCGAATGAGCAAAAGTTTCAAGGAATGATCCACATCCAGAAGAACAAGCTTCATTTAAAAGAATAGAAGTAATAATACCATCTTGTATTTTCAGACATTTCATATCTTGTCCACCAATATCAAGTATAAAATCAACATCTGGCTGGAAAAATTGTGATCCTTTATAATGTGCCATAGTCTCTACTATACCAATATCTACTCTCAATGCTGCCTTGATAAGAGTTTCTCCATATCCAGTTACACATGAACCTTTTATAATAATATTTTTATTCATTTTTGAATACAGTTCTTTGAGTGTAGCAATAATATTGTCAAGTGGATTTCCCTTGTTATGCGAATAATGTGAGAATAGTATCTCTTTTTCTTCTGAAATAAGAACTACTTTAATTGTAGTGGAACCTGCATCTATTCCAAGGTAAGCATTTCCTTCATAAGTATTTAAATCTCTTGTTTCTATTTTTTCTTTTTCATGTCTTTTAAGAAATTCATTCAGTTCATCTTCAGTTTCAAATAATGGCTGTAATCTTGAAGTATCAGAGGTATCTTTTTCATTAAGACGCTCTACTTTAGTTTTAAGCTCTTCATAAGAAAAAACAGCTTCATTTTCTTTAGATAGAAAAGCAGCTCCCTGAGCAACAAAAAGTTGTGAATTTTCAGGAAAAACAACATCTTCAGGGGTTAATTTTAATGTATCAATAAATCTATTTCTAAGCTCACTTAAAAAGAAAAGAGGACCTCCTAAAAAAGCCACCTTTCCTGTAATTTTTTTACCACAGGCAAGACCAGTTATAGTTTGATTAACTACAGCTTGAAATACAGATACAGCTATATTTTCTTTTCTTACCCCTTCGTTGATAAGAGGTTGTATGTCAGTTTTTGCAAATACTCCACATCTGGCAGCTATTGGATAAATTGAGTCAAATCCTTTAGCAAGTTCATTAAGACCTGAAGCATCTGTATCCAAAAGGGTAGCTATCTGATCAATGAATGCTCCTGTACCACCAGCACAGCTTCCATTCATTCTTTGATCCATATCATTTTTAAGGAAAGTTATTTTTGCATCTTCCCCTCCAAGTTCAATAGCTACATCAGTTTCTGGAATAAGTGTTTCAATAGATTTTATACAAGCAATAACTTCTTGTACAAAATCTATTCCTACCCATGAAGATATTCCCATTCCACTAGAACCAGTGATACTTATTTTATATTTTATATCTTCACCAAAATTATTTTTCATATGTTCTAAAAAATCATCAAACATTTTTTTAGTTGTTTCTCTAACATTAGATAGATGTCTTTGATAAATTGAATAAATAATATTATCTTTTTCATCAAGACATACTATTTTTATGGTAGTAGAACCAACATCCATTCCTATATGAAATTCTCTCATAAATTAATCTCCTTATTATTGTTTCTTGAATATAATGTGATTTTTATGAGAGATTGTTAAATCAAAAGAATTCGGGAATCATACCGTTCAAGGATTGTATAAAATGTTAAAATATCTTTTTGTGGATAAATAACAGTATTTATGCAAGGCTCTTCTGTAACAATCTCTGTCATTTCTAAAAAAGCAGGTATAGGATTTTTTAAAGTTTCCCTATCTGCAAGTTCTATTTTGTCTATTTTTATAAAACTATATTCTCTAGTGCTTTCTATTTTACCTAAAAGCAGAATATTTTGAGGTAAATCTTTAAAAGCAGAATGTTTTTCCTGAATATCAAAATTAGAAGTAAAAAACATAAACATAAATGAAATTACAAAATAAAATAATCTCATTGTCATATTTGCCTCCTTATTAAAATTAAAAAATTATAAAGTCTCTACATTAGAATGTACTTTATAAATAACATCTTTCCTTTCTATAATGATTTCTGTATTTTTTTTCAGATAATCAGATTCTTTTATACTATTTAAAAGTTCAAGACTTGGATTGATAGCTCTGGGATGTCCAACACTAAGAAGCATACTGTAATCACCATGAGTATCACCATAAGCATAACTTTTCATTAAATCAATACCATATTTTTTACAAAACATATCTATAGATTTCATTTTATTTTCTGAATCCCACATTGGAGAAATTTTTCCAGAAAGAATTCCATTTTCTACATGGTATATAGAACCGCAAAAATCATCAGCATTCCATTTTTTAGCCATTCTGGATACTAAAAAATCTGGACTTCCAGAAATAAAAATAACTTTATGTCCTTGCTCTTTATGCCATTTTATCATACTTCTTGTGTAAGAATAAACTCTATTTCCTTTTAATTCTACTACCTGATCTGCCACAAAATCATTATATTTTGTAGAAAGTCCCTTTATAGCATCAACATAAGTTTGTGTGAGGCCAAGAAGATATTTATCATAATCTCCAACCCTTTCGTCCCAGAGTTTAAAAGCTTCCTTTACTCTTGTATCATATTCTCTGAAATCCAACAATTCATATTTTATAAGTTTTTTAAAATGCTCAGTCAGAAGAGAATTTCTATAAATTGTTCCATCAATATCAAAAAATGCCGCAATCATATATACCATCCCCTCATTTTTTATATGGAATTAACTATCCATGTTAAGAAATTATAGTTCAAAAATAAAAAAAAGTCAATTTTTCTCATTGTTTCTTGACTAAAATATGGTAAAATTAATATAATAGTATTTTTTGTAAAAAAGGTGTGTGAAATATGAAAAAAATAAAATTGATTTTTATATATTTTTTATTAACAGTAGTAATTTTTGCTCAAGAAGGATATATAGCGTCTTTTAACACATTAAGACTTGGAAAAAGTCAGAAAGATTATACTTTGACAGCTCAGACTCTTGAAATGTTTGATATAGCAGGACTTATAGAAGTAATGGATGTAGAAGGAGTAGAAAAGCTTGTTAATGCTTTGAATAAAGTTTCAGGGGAGAAATGGGATTATCATATATCTCCATATCCAGTAGGAAAGAACAGTTATAAGGAATATTTTGCTTATATATGGAAAAGAGATAAAGTAGAATTTTTAAAAGAAAGAGGTTTTTATAAAGATGCAGAAGAAAAATTTGCAAGACCACCATATGGGGCAGATTTTAAAATAGGAGAATTTGATTTTACATTTGTTCTTGTTCATTCAGTATTTGGTAAAAATGAGAGTGCAAGGAGAGCAGAAACTTTTAAGATGAATGAAGTGTATGATTATTTTCAAAATATGGATTCAGAAGAAAATGATATTATTATTGCTGGAGATTTTAATCTTTCAGGATTTGATGAGTCATTTGAAAAACTGCTTTCACATCCAGATAAAATAACATATGCTTTAAGTCCAGTAATAAAAACAACATTAGGGAAAAAAAACTTGGCAAATTCTTATGATAATATGTTTTTATCAACAATATACACTAAAGAATTTACAGGAAAAAGTGGGGCTCTGGATTTTACTCAGGGACAATATAGACTTATGAAAGATAAAATATCAGATCATCTTCCTATATTTATAGTAGTAGAAATATCAGAGGATGATGATTAAAAAATAGAGGTAATAATGAAAATAGCATATGTATTTTTTAATGGACAGCTTGAAGGAAGTAAAGAATTTTATACAAAATTAATAAATGAAAAAAAAGGGGATATTTATTGTGCTGATGGTGGAGCTATCCATTTAGAAACTTTAGGTATTTTACCTTTAGAAATATGGGGTGATCTTGATTCTGTAACAAAGGAAATTATAGAAAAATATCGTAATAATAAAGTAAGAATAAAAAAATTTTCTAAGGATAAAGATTATACAGATGGTGAATTAATACTGCAGCATATTTCTAAATTGAATTATGATGAAATTATTGTAATTGGAGGATTGGGAGGAAGAATAGATCATTTGCTGACAAATCTGAATCTCATATTTAAATTTAAAAACCTTAAATTTGTAACAGAAAAAGAAAAGATATTTTCCATTGAGAAAAAAGCTGAATTAATAGAATTAAAAGGAAAAACTATTTCTTTTGTACCTTTCTCTGAAAAAGTTGAAGGGCTTACACTGGAAGGTTTTAAATATTCATTAAATAAATATACACTTCATCAAGGGGATTCCATTTGTATGAGCAATATAGCCATAGAGGATACATGCAAAGTGACTTTTGATACAGGGAAATTGATGGGGATAGTATTAAGTGAATAGACTGATACAGGAGGGTAATATATGTTGAAAGTATGGATTGTTATAGGAGTATCATTATTAATAATTGCAGCATATTTTGGAGTTCTTTTAGCAAGTTCAACAAAAGAATCAGATGATAAGTATGTTGTAGGAGTATTAAGAACAGGTTATAAAATATTTGAATATTTTAATAGAAAGAAAAATAATTTAGGAGTATACTTTTCTTATATTATTTTATGGATAGGATATATGGCCTTGAATGGAAGAAAACCTAAACTAAAAAAAGATACATTGAAGTAAACTATTGACAGAAACGCATTATTGTAGTATAATTTTCGAGAATTTAATATCAGGAGGGTAATAATGCTGAAAGAAGGAATGAGTTTAACACTTGAAAAAATAGTAAATGAAAACGAGACAGCAGCTAAAATTGCATCAGGAGCTTTAAATGTTTTTGCAACACCAATACTTATGGCATTTATGGAAAATACCTCATTTGAGTTGGTACAAAAAGAACTTCCAGCAGGAGAGACAACAGTAGGAATATCAGTAAATATAAAACATTTAAAGGCTAATCTTGTAGGAGATAAAATCAGATGTGTATCTATTCTTGAAAAAGTTGATGGGAAGAAACTTGAATTTTCTGTAAAAGTGTATCATAAAGATACTTTAGTTGGAGAAGGAAAGCATGAGAGATTTATAGTAAATGAAGAAAAATTTTTAAATAAATTAAAGGGGTAGTCTCAGTACTATCCTTTTTTTAAGGAAAAATAAAGTTTTAAATAATATATTTTAAAAGGGGGAAAAATGGAAAATAGTATGGAAAAAATAGGAAGTAAAACAAAACTCTTGTTAGGAGCGCAGCATGTTCTTGCAATGTTTGGAGCAACAGTTTTAGTTCCTTTTTTAACTGGTTTAAATCCTTCAATTGCACTTATAGCAGCAGGAGCAGGAACATTGATATTTCACTTTTGCACTAAAAGAATAGTTCCGGTATTTTTGGGATCATCTTTTGCCTTTATAGGTGCTTTAAGTTTGGTGTTGAAAGAAGAAGGAATAGGAGCTGTAAAAGGTGGAGTTATAGCAGCAGGATTTATTTATTTAATAATGGCTTATTTAGTAAAAGTTTTTGGTGTAGAAAAAATTAAATCTTTTTTTCCACCAGTAGTAACAGGGCCAATTATAATGGTAATAGGACTTAGAATGAGTCCAGTAGCTCTAAATATGGCAGGATATGCAAATGGAAAGTTTGAACCAAAAAGTTTAATAATAGCTTTGATAGTTATTATTTCTATGATTAGTATAACAATAATGAAGAAATCATTTTTTAGACTTGTTCCCATTTTAATATCTGTAACATTGGGATATATAGTGGCTATGTGTATGGGGCTTGTAAGTTTTGAACCTATTGCACGGGCAAACTGGCTGGGACTCTCAACTGAAGCTGCTGCTGATCTTTTCACACTTCCAGTTTTTTCTTTAAGTGCAATACTTGCAATAGCTCCTATAGCTTTGGTAGTTTTTATTGAACATATCGGAGATATTACAACAAATGGTGCTGTTGTAGGAAAGGATTTCTTTAAAGATCCTGGAATACATAGAACACTTATGGGAGATGGTGTTGCTACAATTGTGGCAGGACTTCTAGGTGGGCCAGCAAATACTACTTATGGAGAGAATACGGGAGTTTTAGCAGTAACTAAAGTTTATGATCCTTCAATTTTAAGGATAGCAGCGTGTTATGCAATTATCTTAGGACTTTTAGGAAAATTTGGAGTTATTCTTCAAACTATACCTGCTCCAGTGATGGGGGGAGTTTCAATAATATTATTTGGAATGATATCTGCAGTAGGAGCAAGAACATTAGTGGATGCAGGATTAGATTTTTCTAATTCAAGAAATCTTATTATAGCATCATTGATATTTGTGTTTGGAATAGCAGTAGATAATATTGTTATATGGAAAACAGTTTCTCTTTCAGGACTTGCTCTTGCAGCTCTTGCAGGAGTGGTTTTAAATAAAGTTCTTCCATTAGATAGAGAAGTGACAATAAATAAGAAAATAGATTAGTTAAATAAATCCATTGATTAAAAAATTTTGGTCAGTGGATTTTTTTTAATTTCCAAGTTAAAAAAGTAATTTTTGATTTTAAATTTAGAAATTTAGAATATAATAGAAGAAAAAAATGAAAAGATCTAAATACTTATTTAGGTTGGAAAAAATTAAAATGAGATGGTATAATTAGAGCAGTAGAGAAGATATTAAAAAGTAAAAGTTGTGAATTTATGAGCATTGAATAGTAACTTAGAAGTTTTTAAATAAGAGATATACAACAACGGTATAGTGTTAAACCCTAATTGAATAGTAACTTAGAAGTTTTTAAATTAAGCTCTTCTCTTACACTCTGTAGACAAGTCTCTATTGAATAGTAACTTAGAAGTTTTTAAATAGGAACTACTTACAAAAAACATAAAAAAATATTTAATTGAATAGTAACTTAGAAGTTTTTAAATTCCTCTTCATCACGCCCTCCTGTAACTTCTGTTATATTGAATAGTAACTTAGAAGTTTTTAAATAAAAGAAATAAATTACAAAATTTTGATATTTCTGTAATTGAATAGTAACTTAGAAGTTTTTAAATAACATTATAAAGTCTATGGATATTATTTATTGATACATTGAATAGTAACTTAGAAGTTTTTAAATAGTAGTCCATTAGAATTTTTTAGAACTACCCAGCCATATTGAATAGTAACTTAGAAGTTTTTAAATCAAAACATACAATGTACATGTACATTATCTATTCCATATTGAATAGTAACTTAGAAGTTTTTAAATCAAAACATACAATGTACATGTACATTATCTATTCCATATTGAATAGTAACTTGGAAGTTTTTAAATAAAACTAGTAAAAATATTTTAGGAGGTACTTTATGGATTGAATAGTAACTTAGAAGTTTTAAATATCCAAGAGGGCTACCAGTATCTAAGGATAACCCTCTTGATAATAACTTAAAAGTTTTTAATTATATATTGCAGCATTTAAATTCTATTTTAGATTAATGTAGATAATATAGAAGCCTTAGAAACTATTCCCATAAGTTCTCCATTATCAATAACTGCAATAGGAAATTTAGTATTTACGGCAATAGGAAGAATATCATTTATCAGTGCATCTGAGGATGTAGTTGGAATTTCATTGAATATATAATCAGAAAGAAATCCATTTTCATTTCTACATTTAAGAGCATTATCAATTGTTATTATTCCCAAAAATTTCATATGATTATCTATAACATAAGCACTTGAAACTCTGTTGCTTTTCATTTCACGAATAGCAATGCCTGCTCCTTCTTTCAAACGAATTATACAAGAAGGATTAAACATTATCTGCTTTACACTTATAACTTTAGTTTTATCAGCACTGTCAATGAATTGACGGACATAATCATCAGCTGGATTAGCTGACATATTTTCTGGTGTGTCTAACTGAATAAGTCTTGAATCTTTCATAATAGCAACTTTATCACCAAGTTTAAAAGCTTCATTTATATCATGAGTAATAAATACTATTGTTTTCTTTAATTTTTTTTGTATTGATAATAGTTCAAATTGCATATCACTACGAACTAATGGATCAAGAGCTGAAAATGGTTCATCCATAAGAAGTATTTCAGGGTCATTAGCTAAAGCTCTAGCAATTCCAACTCTTTGTTTCATTCCACCAGAAAGGCTGTTGATATTTGTATGTTCTAGTCCTTCAAGCCCTACCATTTTTAATACTTCCATAGCTTTTTTTTCTCTTTCTTCTTTTGAAATGCCTTTGATTTCAAGGCCATATTCGATATTGCTTATAACATCTCTATGAGACATCAATCCAAAATTTTGGAATACCATTGAAATTTTATTTCTTCTAAAATCTGTAAGCTCTTTTTGAGAAAATTTGCCAATATCTTTACCATCAAATAGGATAGTACCAGATGTTGGGTTATGAAGCCTGTTTAAACAACGAATAACTGTAGATTTACCAGAACCAGAAAGACCAATTATAACAAAAATTTCTCCCTGCTTCACGTCAAAGGACATATCCCAGATAGCAGAAGTTACACCAGTTTTTTTAAAAACCTCGTTTTTTTCTGCTCCAGCTTTGAGCATTTTCACTGCTTCATTTTTATTTAAACCATAGAGTTTTGTTAAATTTTTTACACTTAAAATATGTTTTTCATCAATATTATTTTCTATATTTTTGTTCATTATTTTTTCTTCACCTCACTTCTATTGATCCATGCCTGAGTGATACGGTCCATCAGGATAGCTACTATAACAACAGCAGTACCTGCAACAAGACCACGTCCTATCTCAATACGATTTACTCCTATAAGAACTTCCATACCTAGACCACTAGCACCAATCATAGAACATGTAACAACCATAGCCATAGCCATCATTAATGTCTGGTTTACACCAGTCATAATAGTAGGAAGAGCTTGAGGTATTTGTACTTTCCATAGTGTTTGAAATTTTGTAGAACCAAATGCCCGTGCAGCTTCTACCACTTCTTTGTCTACCTGTCTGATACCATGACTTGTAAGTCTGATGACAGGAACAATAGCATATATTGTAGTAGCAATAACTGCAGGAGCTTTTCCAAGTCCAAAGAAAAGAACTGCTGGAATAAGATAAACAAAGACAGGCATTGTCTGCATGGTATCAAGTATAGGTCTTACAAAACTGTTTATCCTTTCATTACCAGAAATTAATATACCTATTGGAAATCCTAATAAAAGAGAGATGAAAACAGCAGCAAGAACAATAGAAAGTGTATCATTCATCAAATCCCAAAGTCCAATTACTCCTATGAAAAAAAGCATACAACTATAGAGGATGCCATTTCTTAATTTTCCTGTAAGTCTCCATCCAGCAAGAAATACAAGTAAAACAAGTACCCACCATGGGATAAAATTAAGTATGGTCAGTATACCACCTATCAATCCATTTAAAATATTTTTTATAACATTAAAGAACCCACCAAATTGAATACTAAAATTCTTAACAGTTCTATCTATAAGAGCTACATCAATATTCAATTTAAAGGGAAAATTAAAAATCCAATTCATAATATCCTCCTGTTATTAATTTAAAGCTTTTCTTACAGCTGCTGCTTTATCAGCATCCAGCCATTGATCTATTAAGTTATCATTATTTTTAAGAAGCCATTTAGCAGTTGCATTGTAATTATCTCCAGTTTCCTGCATATGTGCCAGAGCTTCTGAAGTTAATTTGCTTGAAGTGTGATATTTGCTAAGAAAAGCAGCAATTTCAGGAGCTTTTTCTTTAAATTTATTGCTAGCACCAATAGTTACTTTTACAGATGGACAAGCAGTTTTTCCTTCAAAATATTTTTCAGCATCATAAGGTTCATCTTCTAAAAGAACAAAATCATATTTTCCTAATAACCAAGTTGGTTCCCAATAATAACCTACAATTGGTTCTTTTTTTTCATATGCAGCAGTAAAAGCAGCAGATAATGCAGCATCAGAACCTGGTCTGAAATATACAAAATCTTTATCCAAACCATAAGCTTCGTATTTTTTATACATAATATTATCTATTTCCCAACCAGGAATAGCACCATAAATACGTCCTTTTTCAGGGTTCTCACTATCTTTGAAAAGCTCTTTGTATTTAGGTAAATCTTTTACAGATTTTAAATCAGGAGCCATAGTTTCTATTACATATTTAGGAACATATATTCCCTGTCTATTATCATCAAAGTTAGTTCCTAACTCTTGAAAAAGACCAGATTTTAAATCAGGATAATAACTAGGAATATTATCAGTCCATTCTTCCATATGTACATCTATCTCTCCACTTTTAATAGCTTCATGTAAAATTGGAGTAGAACCAGGAACCTCACTCCAAGTATAACCAAACGCATTTTCTATAATAAAACCAGCAACTGCATTGTGAACTTTGTTGCTGTCCCATCCTGCATCAGCAAAACGAACCTCTTTTTTGTCATTTCCACCACATCCCAAGAATGCCAAAGTAAGAAAACCAGTGATAATGAAAGTAAATATTTTTTTCTTCATATAAAACCTCCTAATTATGAAATAAAATATAAATGTTAATTTATTATTCGACTATAAACTAAAAATTCTTTTTTTAAAGTAACAACTTTATTTTATAACTAAGTTGTTACTTTTGTCAAGATTTTTTTGTAAAAGTATGTTATAATAAAAAAGTATAAAATTAGTACTAGTGAGGAGGGAGAACTATAAAAAAGATATTTGTAATTGGATTTTTAGCTGCACTCATAGGTGCAAAATTTTATTTTCAAAATGAAGGAAATGGAAAAGAAAATCATAATAAAGAAGATATAAAAATAGAAAAACAAGATGAAAAAGAAGGAGAAAAGATGGAAAAGAAAATTTTAAAAAGGGAAGATATAGACAAAAAATATAAATGGAATCTGGAAGAATATTATCCTAATTGGGAAGCATGGGACAGAGAACTTGAGCAAACAAAAGAATTAATGAAAAAGGTTCCTGAATATAAAGGGAAAATAAAATATAGTTCTGAAAAATTTACAGAAATGATTCAGTTGGAAGAAAAAATAGGCAGAACAATAGAAAAATTATATATATATCCATATATGCTAAAGGATATTAATTCAAAAGATGAAACAGCTTCTATAAAATTACAGGAAATAATGGCAATACTTACAGAATATTCTGTATCTACTTCTTGGATGACACCTGAAATATTGGAAATACCAAAAGAAACAATGGAAAAATGGATAGAAAAAAATCCAATTTTACAAGAACATAAATTTAGTTTGATGGAAATATATAGATTACAAGGACATGTATTAGATGAAGGAAAAGAAAAACTCTTGTCTTATTATGGACAATATATGGGAGCTCCAGATGATATATATGGAGAACTTTCTATTTCAGATATAAAATGGAACGAAGTAGAGCTTTCAGATGGTTATAAAGGACCAGTGACTAATGGTATTTATTCAAAAGTTTTATCTACTAACAGAAATCAAGAAGATAGAAAAAAAGCTTTTGAAGCTTTATATGGATCATATGATGCTAATAAAAATACTTATGGAGCTATATATAGATCACTTCTTCAAAGAGATGCAGCTACTTCAAAAGCTAGAAATTATAATTCAACATTAGACAAGGCTCTTGAACCTAAAAATGTGCCAACAGAAGTGTTTGAAACGCTATTAAAATCTGCAATAGATAATAATGCACCACTTCAAAGATATGTGAAACTAAGAGAAAAAGCTTTAGGGTTGGGAAGTTATCATTATTATGATAACAGTATAAACATTGTTGATTATAATAAAGAATTTTCATATGATACAGCAAAAGAGATGGTATTGAATTCAGTGGTTCCACTAGGAAAAGATTACAGTGAAAAAATGAATAAAGCCCTTAGTGAAGGATGGATAGATGTATATGAAACTGAAAATAAAAGAAGTGGAGCTTACTCTATAGGAATTTATGATGTTCATCCTTATATGCTTTTAAATTATCAATCTACTATGGATGATGTATTTACATTGGCACATGAGCTTGGACATACAATGCATACAATTCTTTCAAATGAAAATCAGCCTTATGCATCTTCTAATTATACAATATTTGTGGCTGAAGTGGCTTCTACATTTAATGAAAGGCTTATGCTTGATTATATGATAAACAACAGTAATGATTCAAAAGAAAAAATAGCATTGCTAGAACAGGCTTTGGGAAATATAGTGGGTACTTTCTATATTCAAACCTTATTTGCTAACTATGAATATCAGGCTCATAAATTAGTTGAAGAAGGAAAAGCTGTAACTCCAGATGTTTTAAGTGGAATAATGGAAAATTTATTTAAACAGTATTTTGGAGAAACTCTTACTATGGATGAATTACAGAAGATAGTTTGGGCAAGAATACCACATTTTTATAATTCACCATATTATGTATATCAGTATGCAACAAGTTTTGCATCATCAGCAAATTTATATGATAGAATAACTAATGAAAAATATGGAATAGAAGAAAGAGGAGCAGCAGCTTCTGCTTATCTTGAATTATTGAAATCTGGTGGAAATGACCATCCAATGAATCAGTTGAAAAAAGCTGGAGTAGATTTGGAGAAAGAAGAAAGTTTCCATGCAGTAGCAAAAGAATTTGATAAACTTTTAGATCAGCTAGAAAAAGAACTTGAAAATTTAGAAAATAATAAATAAGATAGTGATTAAAAAGAAAGGAAGCAGTTTTCAAACTGCTTCCTCTTTTATTTTTCCTGAATAAAACTATTTATCATCATTCCAATTGCAACTAAGATTATCCCAATTATACCTAATACAGTAGGGATAGTATCATGAAAAACAAGAACTCCACCTAAAAGTGTAAAAATAAGTTCTCCAACTTGAGTAGACTCAACAACAGCAAGTTTATGACTATCTCCTTTGACTATATCAGTAGCTTTAAAAAACATTATTGTTGCAATAACACCAGAAGAAACAGCAACAATAAAAGATTGAATAATTTGATTATGGCTAGGAATTCCTGTCTGAACTACTCCTAGAATTACTATAATTATCCAGAATGGAATACTGCACAATGTCATTCCAAATACTCTTTGAAGTGTATTTAATCTGCTGCTGCATAATTCCATCATCTTACGATTTCCCAGTGGATAAGAAAATGCTGCAAAAAGGACAGGAATAACTACCAAAAAGCTATCAAGAATAGATATTTTTTTAGCTTCTTCAGAGAGCATAAGAAATATTCCAATTAAAATTATAAGAGAAACAAAGAGAAATTTTTTAGGAATATGATTTCTTATTTTTTTTCCATCAACTATTGTATAAAAAAATGGAGACATAAGAGCACCTGCTATTATAGTCAGTTGCCAAGTTCCAGCTACCAGCCATGAGGCTCCATATACTGAAGCAAAGCTTAAAGGAGCATAAAAAAATCCAAATCCTACAGTACTCCATATAAACCATGCAGCAGGATTTTTTTTGATATCTTCTATAACTGGAAACAGTTGCTTTTTTGCTGTTACTATAAAAAATAGTATTGGGAGCATAAAAATATATCTTAAAGATGAACTCCAATACCAGCTTCCTCCTCCTATATTCATCTGTCTATTAAGGACAAATGTAAAGGAAAAGAAAAAAGAAGCTCCAATACCAAATAAAAGTGCTTTTTTCATTTCTTTCTCCTAGTGAAAATCTAGTTTAAGATAAGTTCTATTTTATCTATTCTATTTTCTTTTATACTTTTTATTTTAAATATAATATCATTTACTTCTATTTCTTTATCAAGGTATGTATCATCAGGTATTTCACCTAATATGTCTATTAGATATCCTGATATAGTATTGTGATTTTTAGAAATAATATCTATATCAAGGCTGTCTATAAGGTCATCAATAGAATAAAGGCCATCAACCGAATAAGTATGATTGTCAATTTTTTCTAATTTTGGTTCATTATCATCATATTCATCATCAATATTCCCCATTACTTCTTCTACAAGATCTTCCATAGTAACTATACCAGAAAAACCTCCATATTCATCTATAAGTATGGCAATATATTTTTTAGATTTTTGCATTTCTTTAAATAATGCATCAATATTTTTACTTTCTGGAACAAGATAAGGTTTACGAAGTATAGAACGAATATCCACATTTTCAAACCCTTTATTTCTTGCTTCTAAAATTAGATCTTTTATGTAAAGAACACCAATAATATTATCAATATCTTCTTCATATACAGGTATTCTTGAATGTTTAGTTGCTAATAATTCATCTAAATATTCATTGATAGGAATATCAATATCAATAGAATAAACATCTGTTCTAGGAATCATTATTTCTGAAGCCAGAATATCATCAAATTTAAATATAGAATTTATCATCTCTTTTTCAGTTTCATTAAATACACCATTTGCCTGCCCTGCCTCTACCATAGATTTTATCTCTTCTTTGGAAATGTTTTCTTCAAGGTTTTCAGCTTTCATTCCCAAAATTTGCAGAATAAAATTTGTAGAAAAAGATAAGAGTTTGATAAAAGGTGAAGTAAGTTTTGAGATAAATAAAACAGGTTTTACAGTAAACAAACTTATAGCTTCAGCTTTTTGTAGAGCAATACGTTTAGGAACGAGTTCACCAAAAACCAAAGTAAAAAATGAAAGAATAATAGTAACCAAAACAATTGCTATGGTTTCTCCATAAGGAATTCCTAATTTTGTCATAATGACATTTAAAGGGTGAGAGAAACTGGTAGCAGCAGAAGCACTAGCTAAAAAACCAGAAAGTGTTATTGCCACCTGAATAGTAGATAAAAACTTTGTAGGCTCTTTTAATAATTCTTGAAGAAGGAGAGCGTTTTTATTGCCATCTTCTGCAAGCATTTTTACCTTGTTTTTATTCACTGAAACAGTTGCCATTTCTGCACCAGCAAAGAAAGCATTCGCAATAGTTAAAATTAAAAGAAATAATAATTGTGATACAACATTGGTCGTACCTGGTAATTCATCCATAAAAAAAATCCTCCTAAATAATTGATTTAAATTAAGAGGATTTTATCAAATTTAAGAATAAATGTCAAAGTATATTTATAAAACTTACTTAAAAATATAGTTAGAGTTTTTTAAGATTTCTATTGCTTTATCAAACTTATCAGACTTTAAAAGGATATAGTCAGTATTATATGTAGAAACAGCAAATATACTTATCCCATTTTCAGCAAGAACACTAGATATTTTAGCAAGTATACCAATCAATGAAAAATCTAAAACTCCTTCTATTCTAAAACCTTTCCAGTTGTTGTCACATTCAATATATTCTTGAGGAACATACTTAGTAGAACATACCAATGAAAGCTCTTCATCAGTTTTTCCAATGAAAATAAATTCATCCTCATAGTTTATATCATTTAGATTTTTTATTTTACAAATGGAAAAATTATTAGGTAAAATTTTTAAATTCATAAAACCTCCTTACAGAAAAAATAATGCAATACCAAAAACAGAAACAAATGCACCTAAAATTTCTCTCATTTTAACTTTTTCTTTAAAAACAATTATAGAAATAGGAATTACTATTATTGGACTGATAGAAGAAAAAGTAGAAGCAACTCCAGCATTTATTAAATTGAAAGCGGAAATTAAAAAGGTAATACCAACAGTAGCAGTAATAGTTCCTAATAAAATAAGTCCCATAAGTTTTTTATCAGTGAAAGAAAAAAATATTTTTCCCCATTTCTTTTTAAATGTGAGATAAAATAAAAATACTCCCATAGCGCAAATCATTCTTATTTGTGTTGAAGAACTAGGATCATATCCTTTTGCACCTATCTTTGTGAATATATTACCAAGGGCTTCCAGAATAACTGCTATAGTAATAAAGGCTATTCCTTTGGGAGAGAGCTTTTTATCTTCAGGATTTTCGCTTTTAGGTTTTAAAACAACCATAAGTACACCTGAACATGTAATAAACATAGCAAGAGTTTGAGTAAATGTAAGAGATTCACCAAGAAATAAAAATCCAAATAAACCTACAATAAGAGGAGTCATAGTCATAAAAAGCATACATATTCTTGCTCCTATGAGGATATATGACTCATAGAGAAACATGTCGCCAAGAAAAAGTCCAATTATTCCAGAAATACTTAAGAAAGTCCAATTATGGATTGTAGAATCAGTAGGGAAGAATACTCCCCTTGTAAAAAAAGTAGCTGAGCCCAACATGATTATTCCCATAATGAGTCTTATTACATTGACTGTTATACTATCAGCTTTTTTAGAAGCTGCTTCAAAAAAAATAGAGCTAAATGCCCAACCAAAAGCCGTAATTAAAGCATAGAGTTCCCCAAGATAATTCATTTTTTCCTCCTGTTTTTTATTTGTTAAAATACATTATAATATATTTTTCTAAAAATAAAAAGAGAAATAAAAAAGAACCTGATAATTAAAATCAGGTTCCATAATTTTATTAGATTATCCTATCATTTTACTAAATTCTATGAATACTCCAGGTCCAATTGGTAATCCAAAAACAAACCAAATTGCTAGAAGTATAGTCCATCCAATTAAGAAACAAATTGAGAATGGAAGCATCATTGAAATAAGAGTTCCCATACCAGAGTCTTTATCATATTTTTGCATGAAAGCAACTATCATTGCAAAGTAAGACATCAATGGAGAAATGATATTTGTTGATGAATCCCCAATTCTATAAGCAGCTTGAGTAAATTCAGGTGAGTAGTTAAGTTCCATAAGCATTGGAACAAATACAGGAGCCATAATTGCCCATTTAGCTGATGCAGAACCCATAAATAGGTTGATAAAAGCAGTGAACAGAACAAATCCTAAGATTAATGGTAATCCTGTAAATCCTATTGATTTAAGAGTATCTGCACCTTTAACAGCAAGGATAGTTCCTAGGTTTGTATATCCAAAATATGCTATAAATTGAGAAGCTGTAAATGCAAGAGCCATATATCCACCCATTCCAGCAAGAGCTTTACCCATAAGTTTAGCAACATCTTTATCACTTTTTAAAGTCTTAGCTGTAAATCCATAAGCCAGTCCTGGAAGTAAGAAGAAGAACATCATTGCAGGAATAAGTCCAGAAGAAGTCCAAGCTTTTAAACTTCCATCTATTTTTAATACAGCATTAGCTGGTAAAGTAAGAACTAACATGACTGCAATATAAGCAAGAACAACTATTCCAGCAGCTCTTAATCCTTTTCTCTCAAGATCAGTTAATTCTTTCATATCATGATCAACATCACCATGGTAAGGACCAAGTCTAGGTTCTACTATTTTTTCGGTAATAATAGTTCCTAAAGCAGTGATGATAAATGTAGATACAAACATGAAATAATAGTTAGCTGTTGCTGCAACAAAATAATCAGGTCTTATAAGTTTAGCAGCTTCTGTAGTTATACCACCAAGTAACGGGTCAGTAGTACCTAGTAAAAGGTTAGCAGAGAATCCTCCAGATACTCCAGCAAATGCAGCAGCCAGTCCAGCCAATGGATGTCTTCCAAATGAAAGGAATATAACTGCTCCTAAGGGAACAAGGACAACATATCCAGCATCAGAAGCAACATTCGACATAACTCCAGCAAAAACAACTATAGCAGTTATAGCTCTTCTTGGAGTTCCCATAACAACTTTTTTGATAGTAGAAGACATAAGTCCGCTTCCTTCACAAACTCCAATACCAATAATACCTACAAGAACTGTACCTAATGGAGCAAATCCTGTAAAATTTTTAACCATAGAGTTAAATATATATCTGATACCAGCAGCATTTGTTAAAGATTTAACAGTAACTGTTATTTCTTCAAAGTTTCCAGTTTTTTTGTTTAAAGCATTGTATGTAGCAGACACACCCATTTTTTCAGTAATTCCTGAAACTATAATGATAGTTAAACAGAATAATACGAAAAGTGTAACTGGATGTGGAAGTTTATTTCCACCAACTTCGATGAAATCAAGGAACTTATTAAAAAAGCCCTTTTTTTCTTGTTTGATTTGACTCATAAAATCCTCCCTAAAATTTTTTCTTGACCTTTGTGACGTCAATATTCACTGAATTTTTTAACAAATTGTGTACAATTGAAAACAAAAGTCATTATCTGAACAAATTATACATGAAAATGATATTAAAATCAATTTGAAATTACTAATGGAAATAATATATTTCATATATTATTCGAAGAAACTGAGTATATAAGAAGTTGATTAATAGGAAGAAATGAAATAAAGCAATAAAAAAATAGTACAAATCTATAATTTGAAAATAAAAAAAATTTAAAATAAATTGCTTTAAAAATAAAAAAAAGATAATTTTAAATAGAAATAAACATAAATTAACAAAATTCACTTTATATATTTTTAATTTATAATGAAATTAATATACTTAATTATATTAAAAAGGATAATATTAAATTTTATTAAAACATAATTTGTAAAATATTTATAATTGTGCTTTTTTTATAAAAACTATTATATTTTCTATAGTCATAAAATAAATGAAATTAATTAAAAAGAAAATCTGATAAAGTTTGACACTGCTGTGTGGAACTGTTATTATAAAACTATAAGTAATAAATCATGGAGGTAGGTGTAGCATAGTGAAATTTTTAAACTTTTTAAAAAAATTTATTTTAGGAACAATACTATTTGTAATAAAAGAAATCTTTTCTTTTTTTATAAAAGCTTTTTTATTTCTCTTAGTGATATTTTCAATAGGTGCTTTTTTTGCGAAAACAACATTAGAAAAAGATAAAATAATTATTGAGAAGGGAAGCTACATAGAAGTAGATTTATCAAAAGATTATAAAGAAAAAGGGAAAAATTTACCAGAATTTTTAAGAGGACAGGATACAAATTTTTTCTCTATGTTGAAAACTTTTGATTATATAGAAAGAGATAATGATATTAAAGGAGTAGTATTGAAATTAGACAATCTATCTCTTGATAGTGCTCAAGTAGAGGAACTTGGAAAGAAATTAGATAATTTGAAAAAAAGCAAAAAAGAGGTATATTCATATATGACAATGGCTGATAATAAAAATTATTCATTAGCTATAAAAAGCAATCATATTTTTATGCCTCCTACAATGAGTGCCCCAGTAAATATTACTGGATATTATGGTGAACTTATGTATTATAAACTTTTAGCAGATAAATTAGGAATAGAATTTAATGTTATTCATGTTGGAGATTATAAAGCATATGGAGAAAACCTGACAAAAGAGCATATTTCAAAGGAATATAAAGAAAACATTGAAAGAATGTATAATCGAAAATATGCTAATTTTATAAAAAATATAGCAGCTGAAAGAAAAGTAAATCATGATTTTATTAATGAAAAAATTCTTAATGGTGATTTAATGGCATCAGAACCAAACCAAATGAAAAAATTAAATTTAGTGGATGAATTTATGTATTTTGATCAGCTCAAGCAAGTTATTGGGGATAAAAAACTTCTTTCTTATGAAAATTATAATGCTTTTTTATCAAAAAATAGCCTTTTAGGAATAAATGGAAATAAAAGAAAAGATAAGATAGCAGTAATATATGCTGAAGGAACAATGTTTATGGATAGTTCTTCAGGCGGAATTTCAGGAAGTATAACTCCTAATACATTAATAGAGGAAATAAATAAAGCTTTAAAAGATAATACTGTAAAAGGGATTGTTTTAAGGATAAATTCACCAGGTGGATCAGCATTAGCAGCTAATATAATAAGCAATAAAATAATAGAGGTAAATGAAATTAAACCAATATATGTTTCAATTGGAGGAGTAGGAGCTTCAGGAGGATATTATATAGCAGCAGTAGCAGAAAAGATATATGCTGATAAAGATAGTCTTACAGGTTCAATAGGGGTTGTAAGTATTATTCCAAATATAAAGAAAATGTTGGGAAATATATCAATAAATGTAGATGAAGTGAAAAAGGGTGAGTATTCAGATATTTACTCTATGGTAAAAGATTTTAATGCAGATAAAAGAGATAAGCTTTATGCTTCAAATTTAAAAGTATACAATGAATTTTTAGATACAGTATCTTTTGGAAGAAAACTTAATAGACAGCATGTAGAGAGAATAGCTCAAGGAAAAGTATGGCTTGGGGAAGAAGCATTGGAACTAGGGTTGGTAGATGAAATAGGTGGTTTAGAAAGTGCAGTTAAAGGTCTTGCTGATGATCTTAAATTAGTAGAGTATGACACGATTGAAATTATAAATGCTCCAAATTATGATTCTATTTTAAAAAGATATGTACCAGCAGTAAAAATGTTAGAGGAATATGATTCCTTTATTTTAGATAAAGAGCTTTATTTTAAACCTATATATTATTTTCCGTATGATATATAAACTTATATGTTGAAAAAATATGAGATATTATGATATAATCAATCGTGAAGAACAAAAACTTTAGGAGGAAAAAACAATGGTAAGAAAATTAAAGGGTGGAAGAACAGGTAATGGAGCTTCAAACCAAATGGATATATTAAAGCAAGCTCAATCTATGCAGCAACAAATGATGGTTGTTCAAGAAGGGCTTAAAGAAAAAGAATTAATAGCATCAGTTGGTGGAGGAGCTGTTACAGTAAGAGTTAATGGACAAAAAGAATTATTAGAAGTTAAATTAAGTGATGAAATAGTAAAAGAAGCTGCTGAAGATAAAGAAATGCTTGAAGATCTTATTCTTTCAGCTGTAAAAGAAGCGATGAGACAAGCTGATGAATTAGCAGAGGCTGAAATGGGAAAAGTAACTGGAGGAATTAATATTCCTGGATTATTCTAATAGAGATAAAAAGAGGCTGAAAATTTTTCAGCCTCTTTTTTTAAATAGTAAAAATTAGAAATTAAGATAAAATGAGGAATTGAGAAAATTTTATTTGAAATTATCTGTTTTATTTAAAGCTATTTTATGATATGATTTAAGTGTATTATTAATTAACTAAGGAGGAAAAAAATGAGTTCATTTATTGTATTTTTACTATTTGTATTTATTGTGGTATTAATAGCTTTTCATGTGAGAATAGTACCTCAATCAAGAGCTTATGTTATAGAAAGACTTGGAGGATATAAAGAAACTTGGAATGTTGGGATAAACTTTCTTGTTCCTTTCATTGACAGAGTTGCAAAAAGAGTTTCTTTAAAAGAGCAGGTTATTGATTTTAAACCTCAGCCTGTTATAACAAAGGATAATGTAACTATGCAAATAGACTCTGTAATATATTTTCAAATTACAGATCCTAAATTATATACATATGGAGTAGAAAATCCTATGAATGCAATAGAGAATCTTACTGCTACTACTCTTAGAAATATAATAGGAGACATGGAGCTTGATGCTACATTAACTTCAAGAGATACGATTAATACTGAGATGAGAGCTATTCTTGATGAGGCTACAGATCCATGGGGAATGAAAATAAACAGAGTGGAATTAAAGAATATAATTCCGCCTAGAGAGATTCAAGATGCAATGGAAAGACAGATGAAAGCTGAGAGAGAAAGAAGAGAAGCTATATTGAGAGCAGAAGGACAGAAAAAATCAGCTATTCTTGTAGCAGAAGGAGAAAAAGAATCTCAAATATTGAGGGCAGAAGCAGAAAAGCAATCAGCAATCTTAAGAGCAGAAGGTCAAAAAGAAGTTGCAATTAAAGAAGCACAAGGTAAGGCAGAGGCTATACTATCAGTGCAAAGGGCAGAAGCAGAAGCAATCAAATTATTAAAAGAAGCAGATGCAAGTAAAGAAGTACTTATGATTAAAGGAATGGATACATTCAGTAAAGTAGCAGATGGTAAATCTACTAAGATAATTATTCCATCAGAACTTCAAAATTTAACTACATTTAGTACTTTATTTGGAGAATTTAAAGAAAAAGATAAAAAATAAAGTAAAGGGGCTGTTGCAAATTAGTGATTGATAAACTAATTTGTGCAGCTTCTCTTATTTTTTATAAAAAAATAGAAATCTATTTTATAGATTTCTGCTAATTTATATTTTTATATTTATTTTTAAGTATCAAAAAAAGAAGTAGATGATTTTTTATTTATCTAAGCTACTTTTAATGAGTGAAGTGTTGTTCCTAAGCGATTATTTATATTTCTGCTTAGATATCTGTTGAAGTTGTAAGCGATACAAAACAAACATATTTCTCTTAAAACACTTTTTTTACTTCGAACTTTTAATTTTCGCAATTTCATATCTTCTTTCAAAACTGCAAAAGCACCTTCTACTTGAATACTTCTGTTCATTCTTAATTGTTTTCCATAATTGCTTGATACATTCTCTTTTGATTTATTTGATAAAATTCTAAATCTCGCATTGTACTTAATTTTTTTGTTAGTTTCAGGATTCCAAAAATATTGAACTGTATTATTTTTGTTAGAGTATAGAAATTCTAATTCTAATCCATCTTTTCTAAATAGCTTATTTTCAGAATTATTATATATTAAATTTTCTACTCCGTTTAAATCATTTTTAAACTTTCTGATTTTAGATTTTTCAAAATATATTGGTTTTATATATGAAGTATAGTCCATTTTTTCCAAATATTCATAATTTGAAATACTTTCATATCCTGCATCAGCTACAATATTTTTAATTTCTAAATTTTGAGATGAAATTTTCTCTAAAAATGGAATCAAAGTTTTAGAATCAGAAGAGTTAGAAAAAATTTCATATGAAGAAATATATTCACTAATCACTCCTATTTGTAGATTATATCCAGGTTTTAATTGACCATTTCTCATATGGTCATCTTTCATTCTCATAAAAGTAGCATCTATATCAGTTTTTGAATAGCTATTTCTACCATTAAGATTTTTAAAATGATTAGAATATTTTTGATACTTTTCTAAGTATTCTGCGCATAATTCTAAATACTTTTGCTCTTTAGATTTTCTCTTTCCTCTACCTTTGACTATTTGAAAATTCAAATTAGAAAGATATGAATATATTTCAAGGAAGTTGTCATATTGTAAGTTGAAATCATCATTAAAATTTGAAATTAGTTCAAGAATTTTTTTATCTAATCTATCTCTGTATTTCTCAATAGATTTTTTCCAAACAAATGTATATTTATTAGCATATGCTTCAATTTTAGTGCCATCAATATATATTGTTTCAGTGGAAATATTTTCCATTTCAAAAATTTTTTCAACGAATTGTTCAAATAGATCTGGAAGAATATCTTCAGTTTTTACTAAGAATCTAGAAATAGTAGAGTGATCAGGAATTTTAGAATCTTGTAAAAGAAACCTAAATTTAATATTTTCATGGCAAGCCATTTCTATATCTCTAGTAGAAGTTAAATTGCGCGAATAGGCATAAACAATGATAGAAAACATTCTGATAGGATGTACCTTTGTTTTGTAAGAAAATGCTTGCATTAAACTACTAAAATCTAATCCCTCCAATATTGAGCTAAGTTTTCTTACAGGATCATCATCAGAAATTTCATATTGTAAAAAATTAAAAAGTTTAGGTTGATTTAATTGAAAAAAAATGTTATTATTAGTTGGTTTTTGCATAGGTATATTATATTAGAAATTTGAAAAAATTTTTAGTATTTTATACCTTTTTTTATTTAAAAAGAAAAAGCTGACAAGAAGAAAACTTCAAGTCAGCTTTTTTGATAATTGGGCTGTTTTAAATTTGCAACAGCCCCTTTATTTTCTTAACTCCAAATTAATTGTTGTCAAATTCTAGAATAGCTTTAACTGTAATTACTTTTACTTTTGATGTATCAAGAGTAGTATTTATACTGCACTTATTACAGTTGCTGCAGTTTCCATTGCTACAGCAGTTAGAAGAACATCCTGTTTTAGGATTTCTAGATTCATATTCCTTGTATGATTCTAGGTATCCATTTTTTTCAAGAGAATTATAAGCAGCTGCAAGCTCTTCTTCATTTATTCCTAAATTTTTCATCACAGCATTGTCACTGTAGACAGATGAAGTAAGAAGAAATTTTATAAGTTTTATTTCAATATCAGTCATGATTTTTCCTTTCGTATAAAATATGTTTGAATAAATTATATCATATCCTAGACAGAAATAGGAAAAAATATTATAATATCATATCGCAAAAGGAGGAACAGATGAAAAAAGGAGAAATAGCTTTAGAGAGTTTAAGAACTGCATATAGAAAGAAAATATGGACCAAGTTCGTAAAAGCCGTGAAAGACTTTAATCTTATAGAAGATGGAGATAGAATAGCAGTAGGGGTATCAGGAGGAAAAGATAGTCTTCTTTTATGTAAATTATTTCAAGAAATGAAAAAGGATAGGAGTAAAAATTTTGAAGTGGCTTTTATTTCTATGAATCCAGGTTTTGAATCTATGGATATGGAAAAATTTAAATCTAATCTTGAAGAATTAGAAATACCATGTGAAATTTTTGAAGCTAATGTATGGGAAATTGCATTTAAAGAAGATCCAGAAAGCCCATGTTTTCTATGTGCTAAGATGAGAAGAGGAGTACTTTACAATAGAGTGGAGGAACTTGGATATAATAAACTCGCTCTAGGACATCATTTTGATGATGTAGTTGAAACTACTATGATAAATATGTTTTATGCTGGAACCATAAAAACAATGATACCAAAAGTAAAATCAACAAGCGGAAAAATGGAACTTATAAGGCCTATGGTATATATAAAAGAAAAAGATATAATATCGTATACTCAAAAAAATGGGATAGAAGCTATGGGATGTGGATGTCCTGTTGAGTCTGGAAAAACAGACTCAAAGAGAAAAGAGATAAAAAATCTTTTAGGTAAATTAGAAGAAAAAAATCCTAATGTAAAACAAAGTATATTTAATTCTATGAAAAACATAAACCTTGATTATGTTATAGGATATACAAGAGGAAACAAAAGTGATACTAATAAAGCAGAGGAATAATAATGGAAGAAATAGTAAAAAATAATAAAATATTAAATTTTATAGAAAATAAGAATTTCAGTAAGACTATATGGAGTCCAGTAGGACGTGCAATGCATAAATATAATATGATAGAAGCAGGAGACAGAATAGCAGTAGGGGTATCAGGAGGAAAGGATAGCTTAACAACTTTAAATGCTCTAGTAAGAATAAAGAAGATAGCTAATTTAGATTTTGAAATTATTCCTATTCATATACATCCTAATACTGATAAATCTTCTTTTGAAGTAATAGAAAAATATTGTGAAAAATTAGGGTTAGAACTTCAAGTAGAGCATACAAATTTAAGTGATATGCTTTTTGGAGAAAAAGAAGTGAAAAATCCATGTTTTCTATGTGGAAGAATAAGAAGAGGGATTCTTTACAGAATGATGAAAGAGCAAGGAATAAATAAATTGGCGTTAGGACATCATAAAGATGATATAATAGAAACGTTTCTTATGAATGTTTTTTACCAAGGAAATATGAAAATGATGAAACCTTGTTATCTTTCAGAAGAATATGGAGTTACTGTAATAAGACCACTTGCGTTTGTTGAAGAAAAAGATATAATAAGATATGTAAACAAACTGGAACTTCCTGTGGTAAAATCTGATTGCCCATACGAAATAAGTGAAAATTCAAGAAGATTGAGAGTAAAAAATCTTATAAAAGAGATATCTTTAGAAAATAAAGATGTAAGAAGTGTTATTTTTAATAGTATTAAAGAATTATTAAATTAAAGTTTATACATCAATTGAAATACTGAGGAGGAATTATGAGTTTATTATTAAATATTATATGGTTATTTTTAGGAGGGCTGGTTCTGGCTTTTGAATGGTTTGTGGCTGGCATAATAAGTACAATACTGATAGTTACAATACCATTTGCAAGAGGATGTTTTGAAATGGCAGCTTCATGTCTTACGCCCTTTGGAAAAGATGTAGTATTAAAAACTGAATATGGAGAGCCACCAAGACCAATATCAGCATTTTTCTGGATAATATTTTTAGGAATATGGCTGGCTATATCACATATTATAGCTGGAATATTACAATGCATTACAATAATAGGAATACCAGTAGGGATACAAAATTTTAAATTGGCTAAAATAGCTTTTAACCCATATAAATACACTTTAGTAGATAGAAGATTCACGACAAAAAAATAATGTTATAATATAAAAAAGAGAATGGTTTAGCATTCTCTTTTTTATAATTTTAAGGATACTTAATGATTATTTTGAAAGCTTTGAAACAGTTTTTATATAAATTTCTGTGGCAGCAAGTACTTGATTAAGATGTCCATACTCATTTGCACCATGCATATTTCCTCCAGAAGGTCCAAAAGTTACTGTAGGAATGTTTAGTGAGTTAGCTAATATATTTGAATCACAAACTGATTTATCAAATTCAATTCTGATTTCATCACCAGTAACTTCTTTAAATGTTTCTTTTACAGTTTGGACTAATGTATGAGCTTCTTCCAGTGCAAATGGTTCCATATATGCTGATTTTCTAGGCTTTAGTCTAACATCCACTTTACCAGATAATCCTAATTTTTCAGCAGCTTCCAAAATTTGCTTTTCACAAACTTCATAAGTTTCTCCAGGTACAGTATATCTATCTATAAATAGTTCACATTTTTCAGGAACTATTAAAGCATTTTTTACTCCGCCTTCAATACTTCTTACTACCCAAGTTCCACCACCTAAAGTGGGATGGATTATAGTAGGAAGCTCTTCAATAGCTATAGCTAATTTACTTCCATATATAAGAGCATTTTCCCCAACATTTGGGTAATGACTTGCATGAGCAGCCTTTCCAGATACAGTAACTTCAATGCTGTATCTTCCTCTAAAACCAATAGCCATATTGTCAAACCTGCATTCAGCCATTATAGCCATATCAGCACTTAATCCTTCATTAACTAATTGATAAGTTCCTTTAGAAAGATTTTCTTCATCTGATACAAAAGCAAGAACAAGTTCTCCTGTAAATTTATCTTTATTTTCTGAATAGTATTTTGTAGTGGCAAGAATAGCGGCAAGTCCACCTTTCATATCCATAGCACCAAGACCATATGTTCTATCTCCATCTTCAGTAGGAGTAAAAGGATCAGTATTCCATCCATTTGCTACTTTTACTGTATCTATATGACCAATAAGCATAAGTCTAGGACCAGGTTTTCCACTATCTAAAACAGCATATACAGAAGGGCTTTGTTTTTCTTCATCCCCTTCATAATAACTCATTTTAGGTTCAAGACCAAATTCTTTTAATTTTTCAGAAACATATTCAGCAAGCTTTGCTTCTTCTCCAGTAATGCTTCTGATTTTTATCATATCATACCAATACTCTTTGATCAAATTTTCATTTATCATATATTAACCCCCAATATAGTTTATTTTTTAGGTTTAGTTTTAAGTTTTATTCTTTTTATTTTTTAAGCACTGATGCTTTTCCCCTGTCTGTTATTTCTCTGTCTTAAAATTAATTTTTTATTGTTTATTTCCATCAACTTTTTCAATAGTGAATCCTGTAATTACATAGATGAAAGAAATTATTATACTTAAATAAGTAACTGGAGCATATAAAATAAAATCCATTGTTTTCACTCCAAGAGTAGTTGCAACAAACACTCCTGTAACACTCCATGGAACAATTGGAGCAAATCCAGTACCTGTATCTAAAAGTATTCTGGCTAAATTTTTTCTTTTTAATCCATAAGAATCAAATAAACCTCTTACCATTTGTCCAAGAACTGAATAAGTTACATAGTAACTTCCAGTTATTGTAAAGAATAGTGAGTGTAAAACAAATACTCCAACCATCATTGATTTACCAGTTTTAGCTATGTTAGTTATTTTTTCAAGCAGAATATCAACAACTCCTGCTGTTCTCAATGGAGCACCAAATATAGCTGAAGCTATAAGAAGAGCAACTGTACTAAGCATACTGTTCAGTCCACCTCTAACAAGCATTTTATCAACAATAGCCACACCAGTTTTAGCAGTATATCCATTAGAAAGAGCTCCTGCTACCTGATTTAATGAAGAACCTTGGAATATCATAGCTAAAATACCACCAGCAATAATTCCAATAGTAAATACTGGTAATGTAGGTTTTTTCATGATAATAAGGACTAAAACCAATACTGGTGGAATTAGTAACAAGGGATTTAATGTAAATGTTTTTTCAAGAGTTCCCATAATAAGATCATAACTTTCTCCACCAATAACTCCATCTTTATATTGAAGACCAATCACAAAATACATTATCAATGCTACTATAAATGCAGGTAAAGTTGTTTTAAAAGAATGCTTTATTGCCTCTAAAAGATTAACTTCACAAACTGCTGCTGAAAGTACAGTAGAATCAGACAAAGGTGAAAGTTTATCTCCAAAGATAGCTCCACTAACAACAGCTCCAGCTGTTAAAGGTAAAGATATTCCCAATCCAACAGCAACTCCCATAAATGCAATACCAACGGTACTTATTGTTCCCCAAGATGTTCCAGCCATAACTGACATTAATGTACAAATTATACATACCATTACCAAGAAAAGACTTGGACTAAGAACTTTCATCCCATAGTATATCATAAGAGGAACAGTTCCAGAAATCATCCATGCTCCAACTAAAACTCCAACAGATAGAACAATAAGGATAGGAACGGCCATAGTAGTTATAGTTTTCACTATATCACTTTGAATATTAGAATATTCAATTCCAAAGATAGTAGAAATTATAACAGTGATAACTCCTCCAAATAATAAAATAATAGCAGTAGGTGCCTTAACTACTTTTATTCCTAGTATGATAACAAGTATCGAAACAACAAGAATAAGCATAGCCTGACCAGATGAAACCTTTTTTGCTTGGTTTTCCATAAAGATAACCCCCCATTTTAATTTAATATATGCCCTTTAAAGATTGTATACAACTTTTTTAATTTTAGAATATTGTATACGATTTCTTAAACAAAGTTTAATAGATAATCAATGATTTGTCAATACTTTTTTTGATATAAATGTATTGTTTTAATTTTTTTTGATTTATTTTAATATCAAAATAATAAGTAAAACATCTAAAAAATTATTTTTTAATAGAGAAAAATAAAAAGTTACAGTTAAAAACATGAACTACAATTAAAAATTATTTATATAATAGAAAATTAATGGTAATAATATAAATATTTTCATTCTCCCAATAAAAATACCTTTTATTTTGACAGAATTTCTTTTCTAAATTAGTCTTAATATATGTTAAATATGGATATTTATACTTGTATTTTCTTTGTCTCTATTTAAAATATTTTTTGTTATAAATTTCAGTATATAAGAGTTGATCTTTTTTAAAAAATATATTATTTATAATATTAGTAACTAAAAAAATTGTTCTATATAGAGATTTTTTAGTTATTATCTATTTTTTAAGTAGAATTTAAATTGAAGTCCTAGATTAAAAATAAAAAGTGTGATAAAATTATTATGGGGATAAATAATTTTTGGGTAAATTTTATTAAGGAGTGTAACATATGAAAGAAAACGCTATAGAAGTTATGGATCGAAGAACACTTGTATTTGAAGCATTAAAAAATGATATTATAAATGGGAATATAAGATTTGGGGAAAAAATAAATGAAAATGAGTATTCTATCAGATATAATATAAGCAGAACACCTTTAAGAGAGGCGTTGAGTAAATTAGAAATGATGGGAATAATAGAAAGAGTACCTTTTAAAGGAGTATTTTTAAAAAAATTTGATTCAAATAAAGTAAAAGAAATATATGAGATAAGATTAGAACTTGAGTATATCATATATAAAGAAATAAAAGAAACAATGACTGATAAGCATATTAAAAAAGTTGAAAAAATAGTTGCCAAAAGTCAAAAGTACAATAACAGTAGTAACCTTGCAAAATTTTCAGAAACATTGGAAGAATTTGATAACTATCTGTATTCTTTATCTAAAAAAGAACTTTCCTTGAAGATACTTTCTGAACTGTCTTTTTATATGAATATATTTAAAAAAACTAATCCTAACATGCAAGAAACAGTAAATGAACATGAAAAGATAATAGAGGCATTAAAAGAGAAAAATGATGAAAAAATATATAAAGCTTTAGAGGAACATTTAGATAATGCAGCAGATTACGTTGTAAAAACCTTTGATAAAATATCTATTTAAAATAAAAAAGAATGGCAGAAAAAGACCATTCTTTTTTATTTTTATGAAGAATTTACACCAATTTTTTATTACATGACAGTATTGTATACTAAAAAAAATATATTGTATACGAAAAATATAAGAGATGTATTGTTTGGATATAGAAATTATATTTGTGAAAATCTATTTTTTAAGGTATACATTAGTAAATACTTTTTATAAAAGTATTAATAAATCTACAAGGGGGAAGTAGAAATGGAAAAATTTTTAATGCTTAGTATTGTAGCAGGCTTATTTGCAATTGGGGATATTTTAGGAGTTGCAACTAAAGCTAAACTTTCATCAGTATTTATTGCATTAATGGGATTTCTTATCCTATTTATGACAGGGGTAATACCTTCTGATCTGATTGCAAAAGCACAATTGGATAAAGTTGCTACATTGGCAAGTCCTATACTAGTATTTCATATGGGAAGTATGGTAAATGTAAAACAACTAGTAGAAGAATGGAAAACTGTTTTAATGGCTTTTATAGGAATGGTAATAACTTGTGTTGCAGTTTTTCTTGTAATGCCGATTGTGGGTAGGGAAGTAGCTATTGTTAGTATTCCTGTACTGAATGGTGGAATTGTTGCTACTAATATAATGGTAAATGGCGCACTTGAAAAGGGCTTTGTAACAGCAGCAGCTTTTGGTACATTTGCCTATGCTATTCAAAAGTTTGTTGGAACACCGCCAGCATCATTTTTTGGTTTAAAGGAAGCTAAAATCATAATAGCAGATTACAGATTAAAAAAATCTGAAGGCGAAAAAATAACAATCTCTGGGGGAAAAGAGAAAAAAGAAGAAGTAAAAAGAGAATGGTATAAAAAATATGATAAATACTTTACTGTTTATGTATGTTTTGCAGTAACTGCTATTTGTTGTTATTTTGCAGCAATACTTTCTAAATATACTGGAATAGGAACTACTATATGGTCATTAATAATGGCTGCTACGCTTGCATATTTAGGAATAATTCCACCAAGAATTCTTGATAGAGGTAAAATGTCTGGATTTTTTTCTATGTTGACATTTGCTCAAATTATTCCATCTCTTGCCAAAATAAAATTTGATGATCTTATAGTAATGGGATATTACTTAATAGTTATATTTGGTGCAACAATGATTGGATTGTATGTATTTACTCAAATACTTCCAATATGGAAACTTGTTGGTTCTAAAAATTTAGCTATGGGGATAGTTGTTGCACAGCTTCTAGGATTTCCAGCTACATATCTTATTTGTAATGAAATAGCAACTGCTGTGGCAGAAGATGAAGAGGAACATGAATTTATAATGTCAAAACTTACACCAGCATATGTTGTTGCTGGATTGGCTTCTGTAACTACATTATCAGTAATTGTAGCAGGAGAATTTGTTAAAATGCTTTAATGTAAAAAATAGTTTTTAATAACATATAATTATGAATATTAGGGAGGAATAAGATGTTAAAATTTGATTCTACTATTTATCCATATCCATCAAGAAGAAATGTAATGTATGCCAAAAATGGTATGGTGGCAACTGGTTCTCCACTTGCTGCACAAGCTGGACTTGAAATACTTAAAAAGGGAGGAAATGCAATAGATGCTGCTATTGCCACTGCTGCTGCTCTTACTGTTGTAGAGCCTACTGGCAACGGTATAGGTGGAGATGGATTTGCTATCCTCAGTGTAAAAGATAAAATTTATGGACTTAATGCCAGTGGCCCTTCACCAAAACTTCTTGAAGCACAGGAATTATTAAATAAAGGTTTGAAAGAAATGCCGAAATATGGACTTATACCAGTTAATGTTCCAGGAATACCTAAGGCTTGGGCAGAACTAAGTAAAAAATTTGGAAAACTTCCTTTAAGTGAAGTTGTTGCTCCAGCTGTAAAATTAGCAAGAGAGGGATATGCAGTTCCTGTAAATGTTGCTAAATTATGGAAAAAGGCTTCTGTAAATTTTGGAAAAGAAAGTGGAGAAGAATTTAAATACTGGTTTGAAACTTTTACTGAAAATGGAAAATGCCCAGAAATAGGAGATGTAGTGAGACTTCCAGATCATGCAGATACTCTTGAGATGATAGGAGATACATATGCAGATGCTTTCTATAAAGGAGAACTGGCAGATAAAATAGATGCTTTTTCTAAAAAATATAATGGATATATAAGAAAAGAAGATTTGGAAGAATTTGAGGCAGAGTGGGTGGAGCCTATTTCTGTAAAATATCATGGATATGATGTTTATGAACTTCCACCGAATGGACATGGAATAAGTGCTCTTATGGCGCTTAATATCTTAGATAGATTCCAGTTTGAAGCAAGAGAAACAGTAAGATCATATCATACAATGATAGAAGCAATGAAGCTTGCATTTGTAGATGTACAGAAGTATGTAGCAGATCCTAGATTTATGAAAGTAACTGTTGAACAATTGTTATCTAAAGCATATGCAGAAGACAGAGCTAAGTTAATAGGAAGTACAGCTATAATGCCGGAAGCAGGAGATCCATACTGTGGAGGAACAGTATATCTGGCAGCAGCAGATAATGAAGGAAATATGATATCATATATTCAAAGCAACTATATGGGATTTGGTTCAGGAATGGTAGTTCCTGGAACAGGAATAGCGCTTCATAACAGAGGAAACAACTTTAATCTTGATCTTGAAAGTGCAAACTGTGTAGGGCCATCAAAGAGACCATATCATACAATTATCCCAGGATTCCTGGGAAAAGATGGAAAAGCAATTGGACCATTTGGAGTAATGGGAGGATTTATGCAGCCGCAAGGACATGTACAGGTAGTAACTAATACAGTGGACTTCCTGATGAATCCACAGGCAGCTTTAGATGCACCGAGATGGCAATGGGTAGGAAAGAAAAATATAGAACTGGAATATGGAGTTCCAGAACATATAGCCTATGAACTGGCAGCAATGGGTCATGACATAAAAGTATTATATGATCCATTAATGATGGGAAGAGGAGAAATCATCTGGAGAATGGAAAATGGAGTTTTAGTAGGAGGAACAGAACCTAGAACAGATGGACATATTGCTTTATATTAGTATGAAAAAAATACATTAAAAGAGTAAAAGGGGTATTGTTTGAAAGAACAATACCCCTTTTATATTTTTTATGGTATAATGTAAAATAAAAAAATATGACCTCTGATTTGTGAAGAGAAATTAGATGAAATATAAAGATTAGAGATTATTTATTTTGAAAAACAGGATTTAAAATATGATATAATATAGAAAAAGAAAATACTTAAAAAAAGGATGGTTATATTTTTGAAAGGAGCTGAGTAATATGGATTACAACAAATTAGAAGAAAAATTTAATTTTATAACTCATTATATAGGAGCAGGAATGGCAATAGCTGGATGTGTTTCATTGATAGTACATGCAGTAAAAACAGGGTATCCCAATTATATAGTAGGGTCTGCTATATTTGGAGGAGCTCTTATTCTCATGTATGTTATGTCTGGAACTTATCATTTGCTTGAAGAAGGAAAGGCAAAAAAAGTATTTAAAATACTTGATCATTCAGCAATATACATATTGATATCTGCTTCATATACCCCATATCTTCTTACAGTATTAGAAGGGAAAAACAGATGGATTCTTTTTGGGATACAATGGGGATTGACTTTTTTAGGGATAATATTTAAAATATTTTTTGTTGGAAGATTTAAAATTCTCTCTACTTTATTATATATATTAATGGGGTGGATAGTTGTTTTTGTATTTAAAGATTTAAAAAATGCTTTAAGTCCAGTTTCTCTAAACCTTCTTATAATAGGTGGAGTTATATATACAGTAGGGACAATATTTTATGCAATGAAAAAACTTAAATTTGCTCATTCTATATGGCATATATTTGTAATAGGTGGAAGTGTTCTTAATTATCTTTCTATTTATAATATTATCCATATATAAAAGGTGGAACAAATGAATATTCTTATAATACAAAAAGATGTAGATATAAAAAAATATTTGAAAAAAGGTTTAAAAGAAGCAGGATATTCTGTAGAGGATAGTTCTGATTGGGAAGATGCTTATTATCATGCCATATCAGGAAATTATGAACTTATAATACTTGATAGTATCATTGAAGATAAAACAGGGATAGAGTTATGTGAAAAAATAAGAAAAGAAAATAGTGAATCAGGAATAATATTTATATCTTCTGAAGATAAAATAGAAAAAAAGGTGGAAGCACTGGATGCAGGAGCTGATGATTATGTAACTAAGCCTTTTTCCTTTATAGAGCTTTTAGGAAGAATAAGGGCAATAATAAGAAGAACTGCAAAGATTTCTGCTGCTGGAAATAACATAATTACAATAAAAGATTTATCTATAGATTTTCTTACCAGAGAGGTTAAAAGAGGAGATAAACTTATTGAACTTACATATAAAGAGTTTTCACTGCTTGAATATTTGGTAAGAAATAAGAATCTTGTTCTCAGCAGAACAATGATAAAAGAAAAAATATGGAGTATAAATTTTACAAGCAATACTAATATAGTAGATGTATATATGACACATTTGAGAAGTAAAATTGACAGAGAATATAAAGAAAAATTAATATATACAGTAAGAGGGGTAGGATATATTCTTAAAGGATAAAAGGAGATGAGTATGAATTTTTATGTAAAAATGCTTATAAAAGTTTTGGAAAAAAGCATGAGTGCACAAGAAAGCGAAGTTTTAAAAAAATTAAAGTCTGGAATAGATTTGAATAATAAAGACAGAAAACAATTGGAAGAGATGATTGATAATTTATAAAATATCTCTGACAACAGGAGGCAGTAAATGAATTTTTTACATGATAGAAAAAAAGCAGCTATTATATACAAAGACAGAGAGTATTCATATAAAGAGCTCATAACGGGAATAAAGTATTATTCCACATTATTAAAGATAAAAAAAGATGATAAAATTATTGTATATATAGAAAACAGACCTGAGATAATAGAAGCACTTTTCTCAGTATGGAATTCAAAGGGAATAGGGGTTGTATTAGATGCAGGTTATAATGCAGAACAGCTTCTTTATGTATTTGAAGATGCAGAACCTCAATATATTTATGCAACAAATAAAAATTATAAAAATGTAATAGAAGCTAAGGAAAAATATGGAAAAGAAATAGAAATAATAAATATAGATGAAATAGTAGTACCAGAAAATTTTATACCAGATGATTATGAGGTAAATATAGATAATATAGAGGATGTAGCTTTACTGCTATATACTTCTGGAACAACTGGAAATCCCAAGGGTGTAATGCTTACATATGCTAATCTTTTATCTAATATAAATGCTATAAAAGCGATAGAACTGGTAGATGAGACTGACAGGATACTGGCTATACTTCCATATCATCATATATTTCCATTAAATATAAATTTACTTATGACTATGTATTTTGGAACTTTGGTTGTAATATTAGATGAAATGTCTTCAGAAGCCTTAAAAAGAGCTCTAAAAGATTATAAAATAACTGTAATAATTGGAGTCCCTAGAGTATGGGAAATGCTTCATAAAGCTATAATGGGACAGATAAATAAAAGCTGGATAATTAAAAAATTATTCAAATTGTGTCAGAAGATAAATAGTCGTGCATTTAGCAGGCTAGTATTTAAAAAAGTTAATGATGAATTAGGTGGATCATTAAGGGTAATGGCATCAGGAGGAGCCAAATTAGATCCTGAGATTGCTAGAGATTATCTTACTCTTGGTCTTCCGTTGATGGAAGGATATGGACTTACTGAAACTTCTCCAATTATTTCATTCAATAATCCTCATAGAATAAAACCTGGAACAGTAGGAGAACTTATACCAGATATAGAAGTAAAAATAGCTGAAGATGGAGAAGTGCTCGTAAAAGGTGCTAATGTAATGAAAGGTTATTATAATAACCCTAAAGCAACAGCTGAGGTAATAGATGCTGATGGATGGTTTCATACAGGTGACCTTGGTAAATTAGAAAATAATTATCTTACTATTATTGGAAGAAAGAAAGAAATGATTGTTCTTTCAAATGGAAAAAATATCAATCCAAGCGATATAGAAAGTGAAATATTCAAAGGAACAGATCTTATAAAAGAAATAGCTGTTATGGAATATAATAATCATTTAATGGCAGTTGTGTATCCTGACTTTGATTTAATAAAACATAGAAAGATAACTAATATAAAAGAAACATTAAAATGGGAGATAATAGATAAATATAATGTGACAGCTCCCAAGTATAGAAAAATACTTGAGATAAAAATAGTGAAGAATGAGCTTCCAAAAACTAAATTAGGAAAAGTAAGAAGATTTATGCTTAATGATTTTCTTAAAGGACAGGCTATAGAAGATGGAAATGAAGAAAATTCAGCTGTTGAATTAAAAAAAGAAATAATAATACCAGATGAATATAAAACTGAGTATGAAACTTTAAAAGATTATATTGAGAAAAATTATAATATAGAAGTTATGCCAGATGCACATTTAGAACTTGATTTAGGACTAGATTCATTGGATATAGTAGAAATATTATCTTTTATAGAAATGAGTTTCGGAATAAAAATAACAGAAGAAGAATTTACTGATATAAAAAATGTGATGGATATGGCTAAACTTATTAAAGAAAAGGGTGGTGAATTCAGTGACAATGAAGTTGACTGGAAAACAATCCTTAATCAAGGTACAGATATAAAACTTCCTAAATCAGCATGGGTGGGAAAAGTTATAAGATTTATATTAAAGCCAATGTTTAGTATTTATTTCAGTTTGAAAAAAGAAGGGCAGGATAAAATACTTTCAGAACCTGCAATATATGTTGGAAATCATCAAAGTTTTCTAGACGCTCTTATTTTCAATCAGGCGATATCTTCTGCTAAGATGAAGGATACATATTATCTTGGAACAATAGTGCATTTTAGTTCACCTTTAAGAAAATATTTAGCTGACAGAGGAAATGTTCTTATTATAGATATAAATAAAAATTTGAAAGAAACTTTACAAGTAAGTGCAAAAGTATTGAAAGAAGGTAAGAATCTTGTCATATTTCCAGAAGGAGCAAGGACAAGAGATGGAGAGATACAGGATTTTAAAAAGACTTTTGCTATTCTTTCCAAAGAATTGAATATACCAGTTGTTCCATTTGGAATAAAAGGTGCATATGAAGCTATGCCTTATGGGCAAAGATTTCCTAGTATGATGCCAATATCTATAAAGTTTTTTGATAAGATAATGCCAGAAGGATTGACAGTAGAAGAGATAGTTGAAAAAAGTAAGGATGAAATAGAGTTGTGGTTAATAAAATAATAATATAATAAAAAAAGAGATTGGCTGTAAAGAATTTTTCAGCTAATCTCTTTTAATTTTATTATTAGTTATCTATGTAGTTATCAAAATATCCTTGAATTAAAATGATAGGAGTTCCCTTATCTCCACTTCCAGAAGTCAGGTCACATAGTGAACCTATAAGGTCTGTAAGTCTTCTAGGAGTAGTTCCTTGAGTTATCATCTGTCCTTTAAGATCAGAATCTTTATTTTTTATAGCTTCAGCAACTGCTTTAGTTAATTCTTCACCAGTAAGTCCAGCAAGATCATTATCAGCAAGGTATTTTAATTTTATTTCATTAGGAGTTCCTTCTAAACCATGAGTATATCCAGGAGAAACTACAGGGTCAGCAAGTTCCCATATTTTTCCAACTGGGTCTTTAAATGCTCCATCTCCATATACCATTACCTCAATATTTTTTCCAGTTTTATCTAGAAACATTTTTTGAATAGTAAGAACAGTGTCCTTACAATCACGAGGGAAAAGTTTTATAGTATCCTCAGTAGCTTTATTAGATCCTAATAATCCATAATCTTCATTATATCCACTTCCATTTAGAGAAGAAGTAAGGATTTCATCCATACCAAATACTATTTTAGCTCCAGCTTTTTTTAATAATTTTCTAGTTCTGAAACGAGTATGGATATCACAGTTTAAAACACAATCAGTGTAATTTAAAATAGCAGTAGGATTATTAGCAAATATTACTTCTACTTCTGCTCCTTGTTCTTTAATTAACTCAGAATAATATTCAATATAATTTACACCAGTAAATTCATGAAGAGGTTTTCCAAATTTTTCAGTAAATTCAGCTTCATTAAGAATATCGCTCCAAGGATTTACTCTTTTTTCATCCAAAAGTTCCATATCTATGAAGTGATTTCCAACTTCATCAGATGGATAACTAAACATAAGAACAATTTTTTTAGCTCCTTTAGCTATTCCTTTTAAGCATACAGAAAATCTGTTACGACTTAAAATTGGGAAAATAACACCAATAGTATTATCTCCATATTTATTTTTTACATCTGCTGCAATATCATCAGTAGTAGCATAATTCCCTTGAGCTCTGGCAACTATAGATTCTGTAACAGCAACAATGTCCTTGTTTCTTAATGTAATACCATCGCTTTCAACAGCAGCTAACACTGCATCAACCACGAAATCTTCAATTTTGTCACCTTGATGAATAATAGGTGCACGAAGTCCTCTAGAAATAGTTCCAACTAATCTTTCCATCACATTCTCCTTTAAAGTTATAAAGTATTAACAGTTAATTATAATACATATTTAAAGATATGTAAACCCTTTAATTGAATAATAAAATTTTATATATCTTAAAAATAAAATTTTATTTTCAAATATTGTTTTTTATGCAAATTCTTTATATTGAATTAATACAAAAATATGATAAAATTTAAGAAAATACTAAATTTTGAAAGGAGGAAAAATTTGATAGAAATAAAAGAAAAAGTTTTAAAATATATGAAAAAAAATAATTTTAATGGAATAATATTAAAAAAAGAGATACAGAGCTTTGGATGAGCAGGTTGTCAAGATGTAATTCAGGGTGAATTCATAAAAGCTGCAGTTAATATTTCACAAAGTGAAATAAAATATATTGTAAAAGATATAAAAGGGATAAAAGTGTTTATTCCAGAATATTTAAAAAATATAAAAGAAATAAGAATAAGTTCATTATTTAGTGTTTTTAGTAAAATAATGATTTTAAATGTTGAAATAACATATATTTAGAATATATACAGGGGGACTGTTTTAATTGTCTAAAATTATAAAATATGCTATAATTGCACTAAACGATTAAAATATTTAGGGGGATAAGTTGGAATTTGTAAGGGATTATAATAAGACGGCGATAATATATGAAGGAATAAATATAAGCTATAAAGAAATGATAACTAAAGCTAAGATTTTTTCTTCACAGGTTTTAATTGAAAATGAAGATAGAGTCATTATTTATATGGAAAATAGACCAGAATTTCTTTATTCATTTTTGGGAGTTTGGGATAAATCAGGAACATGTGTATGTCTTGATTCAAGTTTGTCAGGAGATGAACTTGTTTACTATATAGAAGATTCTGATTCAAAATATATTTATACATCACAAAACAATCTTTCAAATGTAAAAAAAGCTTTGGAAATAACTGGAAAAAATTTAAAAATAGTAGTTGTAGATGAGGTTGAAGATTATAAAGTAAAAGATGAACTTGTCCTCAATTCACCAGAACCCGAAAATATAGCTTTAATGCTGTATACCTCTGGAACTACTGGAAAACCTAAAGGAGTAATGCTGAAGTTTGATAATATACTTGTTAATATAGAGGGATTAGATAAATATAATATGTTTATCAAAGAGGATATTGTATTAGCACTTCTTCCATTACATCATATATTCCCATTATTAGGTTCAGGAGTTGTTCCGCTAGCTAAAGGAGCTACAATTATATTTCTTAAAGAAATGTCTTCACAAGCTATGATAGATGCTTTTCAGACTCATAAAGTGACTATGATGATTGGAGTACCTAGATTATGGGAAATGCTTCATCAAAAGATAATGGAAAAAATAAATGCAGGAAAAATAACTAAATTTATTTTTAAATTGTGTGAAAAAGTAAACAGTATATCTTTCAGTAAAAAAATATTTAAAAAGGTGCATGATAATTTTGGAGGAAATGTAAGATTTTTTGTATCAGGTGGTTCAAAACTTGATCCAAGAGTTTCAAAAGATTTTCTTACACTTGGGTTAAAAGTGTGCGAAGGGTATGGGATGACTGAAACTTCTCCAATGATCTCGTTTACACCATTAAATGAGATAAGACCAGGATCAGCAGGAAGAATACTTCCAGGAATAGAGGCTAAAATAGCAGATGATGGAGAGATTATTGCCAGAGGCAGAAATGTAATGAAGGGATATTACAATAAACCTGAAGAAACTGCCGAAACAATTGATAATGAAGGATGGATACATACAGGAGATTTAGGTGAAATAAAAGATGATTTTCTTTATGTAACTGGAAGAAAAAAAGAAATGATTGTTTTATCAAATGGAAAAAATATTAATCCAATAGAAATAGAGCAGCAGATAATGAATAAAACAAATCTTATTCAGGAAATAGTTATAGCAGAGATTGATTCTGTACTTACAGCAATAATATATCCTAATTTTCAAAAAATACATGATGAAAAAGTAACAAATATAAAAGAAACATTGAAATGGGGAGTCATTGATTCATATAATGGAAAAGCTCCCAACTATAGAAAAATACTTGATATAAGAATTGTACAGGAAGAAATGCCTAAAACAAAAATAGGTAAAATAAGAAGATTTATGATAGCTGATATGTTAAAGGAGAAGGAAACAGAAAGTCTTCAAATAGAAGAACCTAAATATGAAGAATATACTTCCATAAAAGATTATCTGATAAAAGCTAAAAATAGACCAGTATCTCCAACAGCTCATATAGAACTTGATTTGGGAATGGATTCTTTGGATATGGTAGAGCTTTTAACTTATTTAGAGAGCAATTTTGGAGTAAAAGGAGCAGAGAATATAATTCTTGATAATCCAACTGTAGAAAAGCTAGCTGAATTTGTAAAAGAAAATAGAAGTGATGAAAAGATTGAAGAAATTAACTGGAAAGATTATTTGAATAAAGATGTAGAAGCAGAGCTGCCTAAATCAAATATAGTAACAATGATTGGGAAATTTTTTACATGGCTTCCTTTCAAATTATATTTAAGAATACAAAAAAATGGATTGGAAAATCTAACAACAGAGCCAGTTATTTATGCTGGAAACCATCAAAGTCTTTTAGATGCTTTTGTATTTAATCATTCAGTTCCATCAAGAATACTTAAAAGTATATATTATCTTGCAAAAGTAAAGCATTTTTCTAAAGGATATATGAAAAAACTTGGAGAAAATTCCAATGTTATTCTTGTAGACATCAATAAAAACCTTGGTGAAGTACTTCAGACAATGGCTAAAGTCCTGAGAGATGGGAAAAGTGTTGTTATATTTCCAGAAGGAGCAAGAACAAGAGATGGAAAGATGCTGGAATTTAAAAAAGCATTTGCTATTTTAGCTAAAGAAATGAATATACCAGTTATTCCATTTGGAATAAGAGGAGCTTTTGAAGCATTTCCAGCTAATACTAAATTCCCTAAAGCATCTAAAATAGAAATTAAATTTTTTAATAGAATTTCACCAGAAAAAATGACTTATGATGAAATAGTAGAAAAAACAAGAGAGAGCCTTGTACAATGGGTGGAAGATAAAAAATAAATAAAAGAACCTGTTTCAACAACTATCAAGGTATAGTAATTTTTGAATCAGGTTCTTTTATTTTATAGTTCAGTTTCATAAAATTGTTTATTTTTATTAAAGTAATAATAATAGTCTACTCCTATTTTTTTTAATTCTTCTTTAGTTAAAGAAGAATCAGTATTTGTGTTAAAAATTATTTTGATATTATTGTCTATATATTCTTTTATAAGTGAAAAATTTTGTACATCTCTGATTTCAATGAGTTCTGGTTTTTCCTGAGCAACTACATTTAAATTTACAGGGATGCCCCTATCTTCTTTATTAAGTTTAAGATATTTAAAGTTACAGTTTTTAGTTTCTTCATAAAATTTTTCCCAATCTGTTACTCCTTTTATATCAAAAATAATATTATCCTCATTAAACTTAAGTGTAGATATCAATGTATGAATTCTATCAAAGAATATACTATTGTCCAGGACATAATTCAATCTTAAAGTATAAAAAAGCTTCTTATCATTATAATTATTTTCAATAGCCATTTGAAATGACTTTTCAAGAAGTTTTAAAACAAGAGTTTCAAATGTATCATCTTCAAAGGCCATTTGGTACATAAGATCTTTATCATTGAATCCTATTACAGAAAAATCCTTTATAATTTTGTAGCCATAAATAGAATCATCTTCCAGATTAAAAACAGGAATAAAATTAAAATTTATTTTCTCAAGGATTCTTTTAAAATAAAATTGAACCACAGTCCACCTCCGAATAATTAATAACTAAAAGATTTAGTTCCATCAGTTAAAAGATTTAAATCAATAAATCTAAATTCTTCTAAAATATTTTCTGAAAATTCAGAGAAATTTTTTCTGTTTGGAATTTTTTTAGCTATACTGATTACTCCATCAATTAATTTTTTTTGAGTTCCATCATCTAAAAATGTGTTTTTAGAAACAGCAATAGATTTATATGGGTTCTCAGAATTTTCCAGATTATACATGATAGGATCAGAAAGAAGTTTATGACCTTTATATATTTCTTCTTTTACTATCTCTAAGAGATCTAGGAAATCTTTTTTTTGAAAATAAAAAACATCATTTGTTTCTTTGTAAAAATTATAAACTTTATTGTTATTAGTGATAATTATAAAATCCATGATGCACCTCCCGCTATTTTATTATCACATAAATGAACAATAGTCAATACAAGAAACTAAAAAAATTTATATTTTTTTAATATTTTACAAAAAATGTATAGAAAGGAGGCATAAAAAAAATTTAAAGTGGATATTATTAAAAAATTCTTGACATAATTTGAAAAAATAGATATACTTTCTTTTAGTAAAAAAAAGGAGGTAAAGGAATGGAAGGAATAAAAATTTTATCATTAAAGAAGATAAATGATTCTATTTTCAATTCTTTTACATTTGTTTTTAAAGTTTTTATAGGAATATTGTCTTTAAAATTAATTCACATATATTTATCTTAAAAAAGGTATGACAAACTGTTGTATCTTTTTTTTTAGGAAAACTTTTAAATTACGGGAGGTCAAATGAAAGGAAAACTTATTCTTGAAAATGGTATGAGTTTTGAAGGAAAGATTTTTGGAGAGTTAGGTGAAACTGTTGGTGAACTTGTTTTTAATACAGGAATGACAGGATATCAGGAACTTTTAACAGATCCTTCTTATTGCGGACAGATAGTAGTAATGACATATCCTATGATAGGGAATTATGGAATAAATTTAGAAGATATGGAATCTTCTAAAATACATCTGAAGGGATTTGTAATTAAAGAAGATGCAAAACTTCCAAATAACTTTAGATGTGAAATGACTTTAGATGGTTTTTTAAGACAAAATAAAGTTGTAGCATTTAAAGGTGTAGATACAAGACAGCTTACAAAAATAATAAGAGAAGAGGGAGCTATGAGAGCTATAATTACTTCTCAAGACCTTACTCAAAAAGAAATAGATGAACATTTTGAAAAATTTTGTAATAAAGATGCTGTAAGTAAAGTAAGTACAAAAGAAATTTATGAGATACCAGGTACAGGAAAAAGAATTGGAGTAATGGATTTTGGTATCAAAAGAAATATACTTAGAAGCTTTAAGAAAAGAAACTGTCACATGGTAGTTTTCCCTTGGAATACAACTGCTGAGGAAATAATGAACTATAACCTTGATGGACTATTTCTTTCAAATGGACCTGGAGATCCAGCAGATCTTACAGAAGTAATAAATGAAATAAAAAAGATAGTAGGAAAACTTCCAATAGTTGCGATATGTTTGGGACATCAGCTTTTAGCATGGGCATTAGGTGGATCAACAACTAAGTTAAAATATGGACATAGAGGATGTAACCATCCAGTTAAAGATTTAGAAAAAAATAAAATATTTATAACATCACAAAATCATGGTTATGTTGTAGATAATGTACCAGAAGCTATGAAAGTGACTCATATAAACCTGAATGACAATTCTATTGAGGGAATGAAAAGTAATGAATTGAGAATAATGTGTGTACAATATCATCCAGAAGCTTGGCCTGGACCATCTGATTCTGATTATTTATTTGATGATTTCTTGCAAGTTATAGAAGGTTAATTTAAAGTTTGAGGGAGGAATAAAATGTTAGATAAGTCTATAAAAAAGACATTAGTAATAGGTTCAGGACCAATCATAATAGGACAGGCAGCAGAGTTTGACTATTCAGGAACTCAAGCTTGTGAAACATTAAAAAAAGAGGGAATAGAGGTTGTACTTATAAACTCTAATCCAGCAACAATAATGACAGATAAAGCAGTAGCTGACAGAATATATATTGAACCAATTACAGCAGATTTTGTTGAAAAAGTGATAGCCAAAGAAAGACCTGACTCTATTCTTGCAGGAATGGGAGGGCAGACAGCATTAAACATGGCTGTGGAACTATCTGAAAAAGGTATTCTTGAAAAATATGGGGTAAAAGTAATAGGAACACCTATTGAATCCATAAAAAGAGGAGAAGACAGAGAACTATTCAGAGAAGCTATGGAGAAAATAGGAGAACCTATTATTCAAAGTAAAATTGTTGAAAATCTTGAAGATGGATTTAAAGTAGCTAGAGAAATAGGATATCCGGTAGTTGTAAGACCTGCTTATACACTTGGAGGAACTGGTGGTGGATTTGCATATAATCCTAAAGAGCTTGAAGATATACTTATGAAAGGACTAGCTTTATCAAGAGTAGGACAAGTTCTTATTGAAAAATCTATTTTAGGATGGAAAGAAATTGAATATGAAGTAATAAGAGATAAAGATGGAAATTGTATAACAGTATGTAATATGGAAAATATTGATCCAGTAGGAATTCACACTGGAGATTCAATAGTTGTTGCACCTTCTCAAACTTTATCTGACAGAGAGTATCAAATGCTTAGGACTTCTGCTATCAAAATAGTAAATGAAATAGGGGTTATAGGAGGATGTAATGTACAATTTTCTCTGCATCCAAAATCATTTGAATATGCAATAATAGAGATTAATCCAAGAGTATCAAGATCATCAGCATTAGCTTCTAAAGCAACAGGATATCCAATAGCAAGAGTGGCAACAAGATTATCATTGGGATATTTGCTGGATGAAGTAAAGAACGAAGTAACTGGAAAAACTTTTGCCTGCTTTGAACCTGCTCTTGATTATATAGTTGTAAAAATACCTAAATGGCCATTTGATAAATTCAAAAAAGCTGATAAGAAACTTGGTACAAAAATGATGGCAACAGGAGAAGTTATGGCAATAGGGAATAACTTTGAAGCAGCATTTTTGAAAGGTATCAGATCATTGGAAATTGGAAGATATAACTTAGAACATCCAGTAGCTAAAAAAATGACTATGGAAGAATTAAAAGCAGCAGTAGTAAAACCAGATGATGAAAGAATCTTTATAGTTGCAGAAATGCTGAGAAGAGGATATATCAAAGAAAAGCTGCAAAAGATAACAGGAATTGATAAATTCTTTATGGAAAAAATTGAGTGGATTGTTAAGCAGGAAGAAATTTTAAAAGATACAGAATTTAAGAACTTAGATGAAACATATTTAAGAAATCTTAAAAAGAAAGGATTCTCAGATAAAGGAATTGCTTCTTTAATGGGAGTTACTGAAAAAGATATTGAAAGAAAAAGAAAATATCTCCATATAGAGCCAGTATACAAAATGGTAGATACTTGTGCTGGGGAATTTGCTGCAGATTCTTCATATTTTTATTCAACATATGACCAATATGATGAAGTGGAAGTATCTGATAGAAGAAAAATTGTAGTAATAGGTTCAGGACCAATCAGAATAGGTCAGGGAATAGAATTTGACTACTGTACAGTTCATGCAGTAAAGACATTGAAAAAGTTAGGAATAGAAAGTATAATAATCAATAATAATCCAGAAACAGTATCAACAGATTTTTCAACAGCAGATAAACTATACTTTGAACCACTGGTAACAGAAGATATAATGAATATACTTGAAAAAGAGAAACCAGAAGGAGTAATACTTCAATTTGGAGGACAGACAGCAATCAAATTAGCAAATGATTTAAGCGACAGAGGAATCAAAGTCATAGGAACAAGCGCAGACAAAATAGATGAAGCAGAGGACAGAGAAAGATTTGAAGAAATGATGGAGGTTTTAAATATAGCAAGACCAAAAGGAAGAGCAGTATGGGATGTAGCTCATGGAATAGAAATAGCAAATGAGATAAAATATCCAGTATTAGTAAGACCATCATATGTACTTGGAGGACAGGGAATGGAAATCTGTCATGATGAGTACAATCTAGTAAAATATTTAGAAGCATCATTTGACAGAGATCCTTCAAATCCAGTATTGATAGATAAATATCTAAATGGAATAGAATTGGAAGTAGATGCTATATGTGATGGAGAAGATATACTTATTCCAGGAGTAATGGAGCATCTGGAAAGAGCTGGAGTTCACTCAGGAGATTCAATTACTATTTATCCTCAGCAAAACTTATACGAAGGAACAGAAGCTGAACTTTTAGAAATAACTAAGAGAATAGCGAAGGCTCTGGAAGTAAAAGGAATGATGAACATTCAGTTTATTGCATATGAACATAAACTTTATGTAATAGAAGTAAATCCAAGATCATCAAGAACAGTTCCATATATTTCAAAAGTATCAGGAGTACCAGTTATTGAAATAGCAACAAGAGTAGCCTTGGGAGAAAAACTTAAAGATATGGCATATGGAACAGGAATTTATAAGAAACCAAATGTAGTAGCAGTAAAAGTACCAGTATTCTCAACAGAAAAATTATCGAGTGTAGAAGTATCATTAGGACCAGAAATGAGATCAACAGGAGAGGTATTGGGAGTAGGAAATAATGTTGATGAAGCTATTTATAAAGGATTGCTAGGAGCTAACAGAGTACATCTTATAAAAGACAGAAAGATACTTGTGACAATCAGAGATAAAGATAAAGAGGAATTTTTACCAATAGCTAAGAGTTTGATAGCGCATGGATCAATTCTATATGCAACAAAAGGAACACAGAAATTCTTGGCAGAAAATGGAGTAGAGGCAACAATAGTAAATAAAATAGATGAACCATCACCAAATATATCAGATATATTGAAAAATAGAGAAGTAGATCTACTGATAAATACACCAACAAAAGCAAATGATGCTCAAAGAGATGGATTCAAAATGAGAAGAACAGCAATAGAGTATGGAGTAGATGTATTGACAGCTTTAGATACAATTAATGCTATACTTAGAATGCAGGATGGACATATTGAAGAAGATAAACTAGATGTATTTGATGTAAGTAAGATTTAATAAATAAAAAATAGTATGGAGTTTTAATAAATTTATATAGTACCTAAAATCTTAGCTAACTAAGATTTTAGGTATTTTTTTATATAAAAATATATATTTGAATAAAAATTAGATAATAATACTTCTAAAATTCTAAATAATTTTTTTATAAAAACCTCCTTTAATCTTTTATATATTTATATTTTTTATTGTTTCAAAAGAGGTTAGATATGAATTATATATTTCAGGAGAATATAATTTAATTGCATTTTTAAATTTCTCAAATGCCTCTTCAAAATTTCCTGTACATTGAAAATACTCAATATAGTAGTTATACTCTCTTTTTATTTTCTTTTCTTCATCTAAAGCAGAGTTATTTATTTTAATTTTTTCTGAATATATCCATTCACCTTTCAATCCTTTATACAATACAGCATTAAAATTTTTTATTTTTCCAAATTTTAATTCTTTTTCTGTGAGGACATATATTTTTTTGAATACATCTTCTGTAATATTAGGAATAGTATTTATTATATTTAATTTGGTAGTATCATTCATATTTTTATATTCTTTTTTATTGAGAAATAAAAATTTACTACTATTGTTTTCTATAGAAAAATTTAAAGGATTTATTTTAAAACTATCAGTAGTAGTTTTATTATATGTTTTATTAGTTAGTTTTATAGAGTCGATATTATCGACCAATCCTGAGTCGACTATATCGAGTGATATGCATGAAGATGTCGACTGCATATCTTCAGCTTTAAATGTTGAAATAATAGTTTTTACTTTTTCATATTTACTATTTTCTTTTTCTTCTTTCAAAGAAATTACTTTTAACTTTCCTAAAAAAATATAATCACTGCGATTACTTTTATCAGAAATTATTTTTATTAATTTATTGTTTTCAAGTTCTTTTTTATATTTTATAATAGTATCCCTGCTTTTTCCCATATATTGAGCTAGTTTATTTACAGAGAATTTTATATATATTCTTCCCTCAGAATCAAACCATCCATTTTCTAAAGAACGATTATATTGATTCAGTAAAATAGTATAAAGAAGTTTGGATGTATCACTCAATGTTTCTTCAATAGCAGTTACTTTTATTTTTTGATTTTTAATAGTTTTTAATTTTGTGATTTTTCTGCGATAGGCATTGTTATTGAAAAGATTTCTATTAAGCTGATAAAATCCTTGTTTTTCTAAATAATCTTTAGTTATATATTCCATTATTGTCTCCTTAACTGAAAAGTTTATAATTATTATTATAGAAAAAATTATAGAAAATTAATAGTTAAGAGGAGTTAAGCAGAGTGAAATAAAAAACGAAAAGGATAAAGAGAAAAGAATAGAAAAAAGAATTTTAAAAAACTAGAAAATTAAAGTAAAAAAACTAGAGTTCTTTTTTATGTATAAAGACGTACATATAATTTAGAATAAAAAATACTAAAAATGCCTTTATTCCTAATAAGTAATATATATCATGAAAAAATAAAATAATCAATTTTTATTTTTTATAAAAAGATAAAATTTTAACGTATTAAAGAAGAAAAAAATCATTTAAAGAGTTTTTTAGAAACAGATAAAAAATATAAAAAAGTTCTCTTTTATACATAAACAAGAACACTTTTATAAATTGAATTTTTTCTGGAAAAGAGATAGTTATGATTGAAAAATAATTTTAAAATAGCCAGATGGAATGTAAATTTATAAATAATATTTTTAAATATTAGAAAACAGTAAAAAGGATTAGAATGAATTTTTTAGCAAAAAATGAAAGTGAATAAGGGGTCATCAATGGAGAAAGATAAAATAGAAAATGAAGAAGAAATAGATATCTATGAAATTGCAGATATTTTTTTTAAAAGAAAAAGAGTATTTTTTTTAATTATTTCTATAATTTTTGTTATAAGTGTAATATTGGGATATTTTCATTATAAAAGCAGAAAAAATATTTTAGATATAAAGTTTCATATAAGAAAAGAAAAAATAGTATCAGATAAACTATTCAAGGAATCAGGACTTATATTTCCACAATTGAATATAGAAAATATATCCCAATATATAAAACAAGATAAAATACAGAAAGATAATTTTATTATAGAAGATGTAAAAGAATATGATTTGGGAAGTAATATAATAGAGATAAGAAATTTAAAAAAAGAAAATATTATGTATTCTTTAAAAAGTGAAAATGGAGAAAAATTATTTAATGAAAAAGATAATATATTATTTGAAATAAATAAATATATAACAGAAAGAATAGAAAAAATAATTATAGCAGAAGAAAAGAATATAATAAAAAATATTGAAGTACTTTCTTTAGAGGCAGCTAAGACCACGGATATTATCAGAAAAAAAGAATTAAAAAAATTTATGGATAAGGATTTAGAATATTTAAAAATACTTACAGGGCTAAAACTTCAAAGAAAATATGAAAATATGATAGAAGTGGATTCTATAATTATGGAAGAAAAAGATAATTTTATATCAAAATTCTTAATGATAAATTTTTGTGGAATAATATTAGGAATAATAGTAATTTTTTTATATGAATTTTGGGAAAAATATACTTTGAAAAATATGCTGAAAATTGACAGAATAAAATAATTAAAAAAGTAATAAAAATAAAAATACACCTCTGCTGAGGTGTCAGATTCTAGACCAATGACTGGATAAATTTATATATTTATTCAGTCATTTTTATTTTTTAGGAAATTATAAAGAGAAATTTTAGATATAATTTTTTAATATATATAGAATTGAATAACTACAGCGGAAATTTTTTTATGGGTATATCACAAATAAATATTATCTCTATTTGTTAAAAAAATGGATAAGAGAGATTATAAAAAGAAAAGTTCATTTGTAGAAAAATTTTAAATAGATAAAATAAAAAATAATTGATTTAAAACTATAAATTAAGATAGTTTTCAAAAACTACTAAATTAGTTTTAGTTCTTCTTTATATAAAAAGGCGAACACTTTATAATATCTATTATACTCTTTAAACTTTAAAAAATCAATATACAAATATTGAAGAAAAACAAATTTTAAAAAATAATGAACCTTAAAAATAAAGGTTGAAAGCACTTTATTGTTCGCCTTTTTATATTAAAGGGAACAGTATTTTATTAAGAGAAAAAATTAGTTTTTAAAATTTATTTTATGAGGGGGAAGAAGATGATTGATAAAGTCATAAAAGCATTAAAAAAGAGCAATAAAAAGAGGAACATCAATATAACAATAGGAACAGTAATAGGATTTTTACTGTCATGCACAACCATCATAGGTGCTGGAAAAGAGATGGCAGGGTTAGAAATAAAAAAAGAAAATGGAAATATAAATTTTACAGCATTATCAGGTGGAGCATCACCTAATACTTCTATAGGAGAGGCTATAAATGGATTTTATAAATATAATACATTTAAAGATAATGTATATATTAATAGTTCAAGAATATCAGAAAAAGGTTCTAGTTCTCTTAATTATTCCTATGGAATAAAACTGTCTTCATTGGAAGAAAAATTTACAATTATAAATGAAAATGTAATAGGGGTAAAGAGTGAGGAATGCTCAAACAATACTGGGATAAATATATCAGACTCAGCTATAGAATTTACTATTCAAAACAATGGGTTTATTTATTCAGAAAGAGGGATTCAGACAAGTTCAGGGATAAAAATAGATGAAAATATAACGAAAACAAATATAGAAAATGAAGGAATTATTTCAGCAAAAGTAGATTCACCTTCTCAAGCAGCAGTAAATGGAATAGACAACTATGGAAAAAATTTAGAAGTAGTTAACTATGGACTGATTTATGGGGAGTCATATGAAGGAGATGGAAAAGGTATATATAACAGAGAAGATAACTTTAAATTACTGAATAGTGGAATGATTTATGGAAACTCAAGTGTTACTAGCAGGAATATAGCAGGAGTACATGAGGTAGGAACGAATGGAATTATAAAAAATAGGGGGATGATTTTTGAAACTAGTACAGGAAACAATATGTCACATGGAGTTTTAGCAAAAGAATTAGATATTTTAGAAAATGATGGAATAATTTATTCTATAAAAAAGAGTTCAGGAAATACAAGTTCAGGCTTAACATTTTCTGTACAATCAAATAAGGTTGACCAAAAAATATTAAATAATGGAATTGTATATGGAATTAATAATGATGAACCTAGTGGTGAAAAGTTAAAGGGATATGGAATATATATCCAAAATGGAAATATTTCAAGACTATTGAATAATGGAATTATATATGGAAGTAAATATGCTATTGATAATAGCTATCCTTATGGTGTTCCTGGAAAAATAGAGTCAGGAACTAACTATGGATTAATTATAAGCGGAGGAGATGAAGTAGTTAGTGATGGGATTACTTTTGTAGAAAATGATGGGAATGGCAATGAAATAAAGAATAATGGATTGATTTTTACAGCTGATGAAAATAGAGTATATAAAAGTAAAGATAAATATAAAAATAATTTTGGAGCAGAAAAAATAGTAAGCATAAATGGAGAGAATTATAAAATTTTAAATGTGGCAGCAACAATACAAGGTGATGGAAAAATAACTGATTACAAATCTTTAGAACTAAAAAATGGAAATAATAATTATAACAAACATATACTTAATGGAGTAGAAAAAACTCTTGTAATAGAAGAAAGAGGGAATGTTGTAAGTAATTCAATAGTTAATGGATATGATGAAGCAATAGATATGAAAGAAAAGTCAGATTTAAAATTAGAAAATACTAAGGTTAATTCATATGGAAAGGCTATAACTATGACAGAAGATTCAAAACTTACAATAGAAAGTTCTATAATTAATGGAGGAGCTCTAGGAGATAGACTAGATTCAACTATAGAACTTCCTACAATAGGAATAATTGGAGATAATAATAAACTTATTCTTGAAAAAAATTCTATTATTAATGGAAATTATAAGGATAAAGATGTAATTAATATTACTTCAGTAATAAGAGTTGAAGGAGATAATAATGAGGTCACTCTTTCTGGAGGTTCTGTTGTCAATGGAAAAATAGAGGCTTTAGGAAAAGACAATACTCTTAATTTTTTTGAGAATATGGAAGGAATGAGAGCAGCTGGAGCTAAAAAAATAAATGTATTACATGACATATCTGGATTTGATAATATTGGAATTAAAGGTAATGTGACACTTTTTGAAGGAATGTCAATAACAGGTGTAAATTCTATAACAATAGGAGAAAATAGTGTCTTGAATCTAAGATTAACTGATACTTTTTCGGGAAATTTAGCAGATGCAGAGTTTGAGGATGGATTTCCAATAACCAGACCATCTCATGCACTTCAAAATAATGGGGAAAAATTGGTAATAACTGGTGAAGGAACTGACAAAAATACAATAGGAAGTATAAATTTTATAACTCATAATATTGGCAAACGTGAAAAAATAGATATGACAGATATTTATATAGAAAATTTGTATATAAGAGCCAGCTCAGCAATAGACAGTGCAGTGTTTAAAGAAGGAGAAGAATTAATCTTAAGTGCAGGAACTTCTTTAGATGATTTACATTTAGATAAAATATACAAATCAGAGGCAGTGGATACACCTTCTAACCCTTCACAAAAAAGATATAATTCATTAAATAATATCTACAAAGGAATATACAGTAGTACAGATGATAACTTAAATGCTTTAAGAGTACTAATTGCTTCTAATGGAAGTTTAGGAACTAGTTATGATGAAAATATGAGTGATGAGGAACAGCTTAAAACTCTTATGAGTTACTTAGGAAGTATCTATACAGAAACTCCATACTCATTCTCAAGTGAATTATCAAGAAAATCAATGGGGATATTTAGGGAGATAGTTGCAGACAACCAGTTCAAACCTGAATTAAATAAATGGATGATAATGGGTGGGCTTACTCATGCAGATGGAGGAAGCAAAGACACATATTATGGACAGAATTATCATAAGTTTGATGGAGGAACAGCGGAAACAGATGTGGATATGAAACTTACTGGAGCTTATGTACTGGGTAAATATGGGTATTCTGAAAATATATCATTAGGAGTTGCAGTAGGCGGAAATAAAAGTGAAGCTGAACTGTCAATGTCAAAAGTAAAAGGAAACAGTGGATATATAGGAGCATTTATAGAAAACTACAAGGGAAACCTAACATTGAAAGCAGGAGCAGGAATACAGTATTCAGAGTATGACGCAGACAGAAGAACAACAGGTGGACATAGTTATGATGAGAAATATTCAGATATGGCATATGATATCTATTTGAATGGAAGATATTCTCATAATATTGGAGATAATCTATACTTAGAGCCTTATGGAACACTGTCATATACATATATAAAACAGGATGAAGCAGATGAAGGAAGCAGAATTTTAGCAATAGAAACAGATTCAAAATCATTTGATTATACATCAGCCAAAGTGGGAATAGACCTGAAAAAAGTGATACCACATGAAAAAGGAAAGAGTATATTGTCAGCAGGAATAAGCTATATAAGATTGCTTAATGGTGCAGATGAAGAATATATCATAGGAAGATTTAAAGGAAAAAATGCAAGTGACTTTGATATACTGGTTGCTCATAAGAATGAACATAGCTTAGGATTGAATGCTAAATATACACTTGAACTAGAAAATGGAGTTCTGTTTGATGTAAAGGGAAGCTATGCAATAGAGAGAGATTCACATAATCAATCTGGAAAGAATAAGACTAAAGGTGAATGGATAGTAGGAATTAATTTAGGGTATAGGTTTTAATAAGAAGAACAGGAGAAAGTTATGATAGAACTGGCAAAACCGCTGTTGACGTTTTTTTGAAGACATCTTTTATTGGAAGATAATAAAAGAATAGAAGTTATAAATAATATATACATAAATAGTAGGAAAAGGCTGTAGCAGAAGCTGCAGCCTTTTTTTCTAAAATATTAAAATGGTCCATAATTAATTGCTACTGCTATAACCATAAATATAATTTGCAGCAGGAACATAAATAAAAATAATGGAGTGATAAATCTATACCATTTTTCTATTGGAAGACTCATAAGTCCACAGACAGTAGCTGCTGATGTAGGCCAAAACATATTAGAGAAACCATCTCCGAATTGGAAGGCAAGCACAGCTGTCTGTCTTGTAAGTCCAATGGCATCTGCCAAAGGAGCCATGATAGGCATAGATGTAGCTGCCTGTCCTGAACCTGAAGGTATGAAAAAATTGATGAAATTTTGTACAACCACCATTCCAACAGCAGCAATAGTTCTAGGCATAGTAGAAAGTGTACTAGCCATAAAATTAATTATAGTATCAATTATATGTCCATTTTCCATTACAATAGTAAGTGATCTTGCTACTCCAACTGCCATTGCTCCAAATATGACATCAGAAACTGATTCTATAAAAAGAGAAGCTATTTGACTGAAGTTATAGCCCCCTACTAATCCAGTAATTATCATCATAATAAAGAAGAGAGTAGAAAGTTCATTCAGATACCACCCGAGCTGACTTGTGCCATATACAAGCAAAGCTATAGTTACAACAAAAAGCAGCATGATAAGTTTATGTTTTCCATTAAAAGGAAGCTGTTCCATCTCTTCACGATTCATACCATTTGAAAAATTAAATTTAACATCTTTAACAATTGAAAGTTCTGGATGCAGCCTTACTTTTCTTGCATAAAGCATAAGATAAATGATTGCACTTCCTTGAAAAACAATAAAACATATAATTCTTAAACCAATTCCAGAACCAATAGGAAGTTCTGCAATTCCTTGTGCAATTCCTATTGTAAATGGATTAAGAGTAGCAGCAGCGAATCCAGTAGCTGTACCAAGGATAACTGCAGCTCCACCAACTAAAGCATCATACCCTAAGGCTACAGATATTCCCATGAAAGCTGGAAGAAGTCCATAAGTTTCTTCATAAAGCCCAAAGGTAGAGCCACAGATACCAAATACTATCATAAAAATAGGAAATATCATAGTTTCTTTTCCATTGAATTTTTTAATAAGAGAACCAAGAGAACCATAAAATGCTCCAGTTTTTATTAAAAGATACACAAAGCCATAAGCAAAGAATATGAAAAATATAATATCAGCAGTAGAAACTAATCCTTCTACCACTGCCATAAACATATGGAATGGAGATACAGGAGTTTGTTCGATATATTTGAATGAACCCTGAACAACCATTGTTCTGTTTAAAACAGGGTCTACAGCTCTTTCATATGTACCTGCTGGTATAATATAAGTTAAAATAGTTAGTATAACAAGAATGATTCCAATTATCACATAAGTGTGTGGCATTGTAAATTTTTTTCTAGTAGTATTTTCTGACATTTTTTCCTCCCTCAAGATGTTTTTATTTAATATAAAAATATGTTTTTGAAAAAAATTATAAAATAAAAAAGTCACAGTTTAAAGAACTAAACTGTGACAAAAAAACTTAATTATATGCAATACAAAAATGCACATAGATCAGGATCACAGATAGCACTCCATTGAAATAATCAATGACAGTAGTATAAATATTTTTTATACTCCCAACAAAAGAATTCCAGCATTTTCTTTCATTTCGGCAAAATCCCCTTTCTGATCATCTCAATGTCTGCCAGACTAAATGATCATACTAATGTTTTCTGCACCTCTATCTTTCTTTTTATTTTTATAAGGCTGATTATACGTCAACATAGGTAAAAAGTAAAATATAATAAATTAATTAAATGTATTTTTTTTATAAATATAAAATATAGGTATAATAAAATTAAAGACTATGCCTATATGATAAAGACTAGTTTCTTTTAAACTTTTTAAAATCATCTTTAACAACTTTTAATAATTCAGGTTCAAGATAAAGTTCTAAAGCAGTTCCAGTCATAGCCTTTACAGATTTATGAAGTTTATCATATGCTTCATCTGAATTTACATATTTTAAATATGCTTCATCATGAACAAAACATACTTCATCAATATTAAGAGCCAGTTCTGTATACATAGTAGGACACACTTGACTGACATTTCCAATATCAGAAGAACCACTAGCTCCATGTTTTTCATCAAGAAAATTACTCACACCAACTTCTATAAGATTTTTTCTCATTAAATCCTGTAGAGATGGAAGATTCAAAAGATTATCAAATGAATTTTCATATTTTTCATATTTCAAAACAGCACCAGTCATAAGTTCGGCACCTTTTGCACAATTAATAACTTTTTGAGTAAGGGAGTTTAAATAACCTCTGTCATTTGCTCTAATATGAAATTTACATTCAGCAAAATCAGGAACAGTGTTAGGAGCATCTCCACCACTTGTAATAATACCATGAATTCTTGAATCTGAAGTTATGTGCTGTCTTAAACAATTAATACCACTATACATCAACTGAACAGCATCTAAAGCATTTATTCCTTCATCTGGATGGGCGGCAGCATGAGCAGCTTTGCCAGTGAATTGAAATTTGATGCAGTCAATAGCCAAAGTTTTACAATTGAGATTATTATTAGCTTCCAAGTGCATTTGAAGTACAATATCGATGTCGTCAAAGGCATTTTGCTCAACCATGTTTACTTTTCCACCTAAAGTTTCTTCAGCTGGAGTTCCTATCAATATTACTTTGCCTTTGAAATTATTTTTAAATTTTGATAAAACAAGAGCAGCACCATAAGTTCCAGCAGCTATCCAGTTATGGCCGCAGGCATGTCCTGGTACCTTGTCGGGGCCATATCCAGGAAGAGCATCATATTCAGCTAAAAAAGCTATACTTGGACCGTCATTATCACCATATTCAGCTCTAAAAGCAGTAGGAAGACCACAATAGTTTTCTTTTACAGAAAAATTATTTTTCTTTAAGAGATCTATAAGATATGTTGAAGAAAGAAACTCTTTTTCTCCAAGTTCTGGATTCTTAAAAATATAGTCACAAACAGTTTCAATATCTTTCTTGTAAGTATCTTCAACAGCATAAAGTTCTTTTTTAATACTTTCTAATTTAAACATTTTTCCCTCCAGCCTTATATTATTTGATATTTATAAATGTTACATTAAAAAATATAGCATGTCAATTGATTATTTGATATAATTATTTAAAAGAATATTTAGAGAATAATTATGTTTTAAAACCTCTTGACAAATTAGTGAAAAATCGTTATAATACTTCTTAGTAAAAATTAGGAGGAAAGAGATGAAAAGGGAAAAAATATCAAGGGAAATCACTGAGCAGATATTTATACCAAATTTTTTTTATTCACTTTTTAAATTTTATTTAAGAAAAATTTTTTCTAATTTTACACTATATGATTGTAATTTAATTTTTTTATTATAGAGATATAACTTTTATAGTTATATCTTTTTTTTTAGAGGAGGTAAGATGAAAGGAAAGCTTATTCTAGAAAATGGTATGAGTTTTGATGGAAAGATTTTTGGACATTTTGGGGAAACAACAGGAGAAATAGTCTTTACTACAGGAATGACTGGTTATCAGGAAGTTTTAACTGACCCATCTTTTTATGGAAAAATAGTTGTTATGACTTATCCAATGGTAGGAAACTATGGTCTAAATCTTGAGGATATGGAATCAGATAAAATACATTTGAAAGGATTTATTATAAAAGAAGATGCAAAACTTCCAAATAATTTCAGATGTGAAATGACTTTAGAAGGTTTTTTAAGTCAATATAATGTAGTTGGATTTAAAGGAGTAGATACTAGAGAACTAACTAAAATAATAAGAGATAATGGTTCAATGAAGGCTATTATTACAGATAAAGAATTAACTCATAAGGAATTAAAAGAAAGATTTGATAATTTTTCTTGTGAAAATGCAGCAGAACAAGTAAGCAGAAAAGGCATAATTGAAATTGGTGGAAATGGTTTAAAAATGGGAGTATTAGACTTAGGAGTAAAAAGAAGTACTTTAGATTTACTTGAAAAAATGGGATTTGCTGTATCTGTATTTCCTTATAATACTTCATCAAATGAATTATTGAAGCATAATCTTGATGGGTTGATTATTTCAAGTGGACCTGGAAATCCAGATGAAATGGTGCAGATAGTGAAAACAGTGAGAGGAACTTTGGCAAATGTTCCTGTGCTTGGAATATCTTTAGGAGCACAGCTTCTTAATTTAGCTTTAGGTGGAAGTATAAAAAAGATGAAAAATGGACATAGAGGATCAAATCATCCAGTAGAGGATTTAAAAAGAAATAAAATATATATAACAGATCAAAATCATGGATATTCAATAGAGAAATTAGGAATATATTCTGAGGCTACACATATTAACCTAAATGATAAAACAATAGAAGGATTCAGATGTGATACTCTTGCAGCTATGGGAATTCAATTTATGCCAGACCTTTGTACAGAAGATTCAAATAATATGTTTACAGACTTTTTATCATTAATTGAAAATGGGGTAAATACACAAGGTATTGATGATGAGCACAGCAGTGAATATGATGAAAACTTTGAAGCTGAAGATATTGAGGCAGCAGAAGGATATCTGAATTAGGAGGGGAAAAATGTTAGATAAGTCTATAAAAAAAACATTAGTAATAGGTTCAGGACCAATCATAATAGGACAGGCAGCAGAGTTTGACTATTCAGGAACTCAAGCTTGTGAGACTCTAAAAAAAGAGGGAATAGAGGTTGTACTTATAAACTCTAATCCAGCAACAATAATGACAGATAAAGCAGTAGCTGACAGAATATATATTGAACCAATTACAGCAGATTTTGTTGAAAAAGTGATAGCCAAAGAAAGACCTGATTCTATAATTGCAGGAATGGGAGGACAGACTGGTCTGAACATGGTGGTTGAATTACATGAAAAAGGTATTCTTGAAAAATATGGAGTAAAAGTAATAGGAACATCTGTGGAAGCTATAAAAAAAGGAGAAGACAGAGAAATCTTCAGAGAAACTATGAATAAACTTGGAGAACCTATTATTCAAAGTAAAATTGTTGAAAGTCTTGAAGAAGGATTTGAAGTAGCTAGAGAAATAGGATATCCAGTAGTTGTAAGACCTGCTTACACACTTGGAGGAACTGGCGGTGGAATAGCAAATGATCCAAATGAACTGGAAGACATTCTAATGAAAGGGCTTTCATTGTCAATGGTAGGTCAAGTTTTGCTTGAAAAATCTATTTATGGATGGAAAGAAATTGAATATGAAGTAATAAGAGATAAAAATGGAAATACTATAGTTGTATGTAACATGGAAAATGTGGATCCAGTAGGAATCCACACTGGAGATTCAATAGTTGTTGCCCCTACACAAACTTTATCTGACAAGGAATGCAGAATGCTTAGAGCCTCAGCTGTGAAAATAGTAAATGAAGTTGGTGTTATTGGAGGATGTAATGTGCAGTTTGCTCTGCATCCAAAATCATTTGAATATGCAATAATAGAGATTAATCCAAGAGTATCAAGATCATCAGCATTAGCTTCTAAAGCAACAGGATATCCAATAGCAAGAGTGTCAACAAAACTGGCTATGGGGTATACTCTCAATGAAATAGTAAATGAAGCAACTCAAACTACTTATGCTTGCTTTGATCCTACAATAGACTATATTGTTGTAAAAATACCTAAATGGCCATTTGATAAATTTAAAAAGGCAAACAGAAGATTAGGAACAAAAATGATGGCAACAGGAGAAGTTATGGCAATAGGGAATAACTTTGAAGCAGCATTTTTGAAAGGTATCAGATCACTGGAAATTGGAAGATATAACTTAGAACATCCAGTAGCTAAAAAAATGACTATGGAAGAATTAAAAGCAGCAGTAGTAAAACCAGATGATGAAAGAATCTTTATAGTTGCAGAAATGCTGAGAAGAGGGTATATCAAAGAAAAACTGCAAAAGATAACAGGAATTGATAAATTCTTTATGGAAAAAATTGAGTGGATTGTAAAACAAGAGGAAATAGTAAAAAGAATGTCTCTTAGAGATTTAGATGAAATATATCTAAGAAAACTTAAAAAGAAAGGATTCTCAGATAAAGGTATTGCTGAATTAATGAGAATAAGTGAAGAAGATATAACTTCTAAGAGAAAAGAACATCATATATTACCAGTATATAAAATGGTAGATACTTGTGCTGGAGAATTTAAAGCTTCATCTTCATATTATTATTCAACATATGATCAATATGATGAAGTGGAAGTATCTGATAGAAGAAAAATTGTAGTAATAGGTTCAGGACCAATCAGAATAGGTCAGGGAATAGAATTTGATTACTGTACAGTTCATGCAGTAAAGACATTGAAAAAGTTAGGAATAGAAAGTATAATAATCAATAATAATCCAGAAACAGTATCAACAGATTTCTCAACAGCAGATAAACTATACTTTGAACCACTGGTAACAGAAGATATAATGAATATACTTGAAAAAGAGAAACCAGAAGGAGTAATACTTCAATTTGGAGGACAGACAGCAATCAAATTAGCAAATGATTTGAGCGACAGAGGAATCAAAGTCATAGGAACAAGCGCAGACAAAATAGATGAAGCAGAGGACAGAGAAAGATTTGAAGAAATGATGGAGGTTTTAAATATAGCAAGACCAAAAGGAAGAGCAGTATGGGATGTAGCTCATGGAATAGAAATAGCAAATGAGATAAAATATCCAGTATTAGTAAGACCATCATATGTACTTGGAGGACAGGGAATGGAAATCTGTCATGATGAGTACAATCTAGTAAAATATTTAGAAGCATCATTTGACAGAGATCCTTCAAATCCAGTATTGATAGATAAATATCTAAATGGAATAGAATTGGAAGTAGATGCAGTGTGCGATGGTGAAGAAGTACTTATCCCAGGAGTAATGGAGCATCTGGAAAGAGCTGGAGTTCACTCAGGAGATTCAATTACTATTTATCCTCAACAAAATCTATATGAAGGAACAGAGGATAAAATACTTAAAATAACTTACAAAATAGCGAAGGCTCTGGAAGTAAAAGGAATGATGAACATTCAGTTTATTGCATATGAAAATGAACTTTATGTAATAGAAGTAAATCCAAGATCATCAAGAACAGTTCCATATATTTCAAAAGTATCAGGAGTACCAGTTATTGAAATAGCAACAAGAGTAGCCTTGGGAGAAAAACTTAAAGATATGGCATATGGAACAGGAATTTATAAGAAACCAAATGTAGTAGCAGTAAAAGTACCAGTATTCTCAACAGAAAAATTATCGAGTGTAGAAGTATCATTAGGACCAGAAATGAGATCAACAGGAGAGGTATTGGGAGTAGGAAATAATGTTGATGAAGCTATCTATAAAGGGCTGTTAGGAGCAAAGAGAGTACATATTATAAAAGACAGAAAAATACTTGTGACAATCAGAGATAAAGATAAAGAGGAATTTTTGCCAATAGCCAAAAGTTTAGTTGAGCATGGATCAATTCTATATGCAACAAAAGGAACACAGAAATTCTTGGCAGAAAATGGAGTAGAGGCAACAATAGTAAATAAAATAGATGAACCATCACCAAATATATCAGATATATTGAAAAATAGAGAAGTAGATCTACTGATAAATACACCAACAAAAGCAAATGATGCTCAAAGAGATGGATTCAAAATGAGAAGAACAGCAATAGAATATGGAGTGGAAGTTTTAACATCTTTAGATACAATTAGTGCTATACTTAGAATGCAGGATAGACATGTAGATGAAGCAAAATTAGATGTATTTGATGTAAGTAAGATTTAATTAAAAAAATTTAAAATTTATTAAGGCTGTATATAGAGTAATTATATGCAGCCTTTTATAATTGAAGTATGGTTATAAAATAAAAAAGCTGTTATAAAACAGCTTTTTTTACTATTTTTTTATAAGAGCAATTGCTCTTTTTTTATAATTATCTATAAATTCAGCTATAAAAGCACTCATTATTCCCAATACTATTCCTAATAAAATTCCAACTGCTAAAATCATCTTAGCTTTACTTTTTGTCTCTATTTCATAAATAGAAGAGTCTAAAGAGATTATATTTTTTATTTCATCATCTCTTTTTAGTCCATTTAGTCCAATAAGCATTTCAGAACTTTGATTATATAAATTAGTTACTTTTTCTCTTTCTACAGATAAAACAGGATTAGTATATTCAATAAATTCTTTAAGATTAGTATCTTTATTTAAATTATTTTTTTCTTTTTCAAGTATTTCTTTAATATTATTTTCAATTTTATTAAGTTTTTCTCTTGAAATTCTATTTTCAGACTCAACAAAAGTATATCTATTTTCTATTTCATCATCAACCTGAATATTGATAAGGGATTCTATAATAGTAATGTATTTATTTAATATGTCTTTTTGAAGTTCCTGATCTTTTTTCATAGTGACCGATACTGTATAGCTGTTAGTATCTCTATTAAATGAAACTTTTAGAATATCATTTAAAAATTTAGATCTTGAATAATCATTTCTGTTTCCCTCTTTTACTTTTTCTAAATAGAGTTCATTTAATTTTTCCAGTTTGAAGAATTCATCAACATATTTATTAGTAATTAGAATATTATCTACATTTATTTTTGTAAAATTTAAACCAGATTTTGCAAAGAAATAATTATTCTCAAGTTTAGCATAGTTAATATTAAACTTTAATGCTAAAGTATCCTGTCTAAAGCTTCTAACGAAAAAAGCAGCTCCTAATCCAAGTAAAGAACAAATAATAAAAATTACTAAAACTAATATCTTTCTTTTGATAATAATGTCTACTAGTTCATAGATATCTATTTCGTCTTCTTCGTAATATTCTTTTTTTTCTAATTGATTCATAACAACTCCTATATATAATTTTTATAATTTTAATTTCTAGTAGAGATATATAAGTTTTTATCAGTTGGAAAAGCCTGTATTCACAAATAATTTTATCTTATAATATATTTTTTGTCAATTTTTATTGTTGGAAAAAATAGAAGATAGTATTTTTATTTGTTTTAAAGAGGGGTAATAATCCAACTTGAAAATCAAGCTATTTTATTATAATCAGATGAATATTTAATGATTTAATTGTGTTTAAAATAGAATTATATATTGACAAAAATATTTAAATGAGTTAAAATCTCCCTATAAATCAAAACAAAAAGGGAGAAAGTAAATGAATCAATTAGAAGAAAGAGTTTATCAAAATCAAGAAGATGAAGAAATTGATTTGATGGAATTAATTAAAATTTTATTGAATCATAAATTAATGATGATAGCTGTAACAATATCAATTATTTTTATTTCAGGAATAGCTGGGTATATTTTTAACAAAAAAAATATGACAACAAGTGTAGTAATAGGACTTAATTATCCTGAACTGGAAACAGGACTAAATCCAGATAAAACTCCTTTTTTAAAAGACAATCTTGTAAGTATAAATATTTTAAATTCTGTATTTGCAGAATTTAAAAATGAGAAAATAAAAGCCAAAGAATTTGCAGATTTTAGAAATTCATTGAGTATTGATGGAATAGTACCTAATAATATTTCACAAAAAATAGAAAGTGCTTTAAAGAAAGGAGAAATATTAAGTTATTATCCTACACAGTATAAAATAAAATTAAAAGAAATGAATAAAGAGATATTAGAAAAACTTTCAATTGGTGTAGTAGAAGAATTTGAAAATAAATATAAACCTAAAAGTGAAATTTTATTTATGGAAAAAGTAAGTACAGCCTATGATTATGATGATTATATTTTATTATTTAATGAAAAAATTAAAAATTTAAAACTTAATTTTTCTGTAGATGATAAAATGAATTATTATTCAAAAACTTTAGGATATTCATTTAATGAATTGAACAACAGACTGGATAATCTCCAAAATATAGAGTTAAAAAAATTAGAATCTTTTTTGGATATAAAAGGATTATCAAACTCTAAAAATACAAGAGAAACAAAACTTAGAGCTGATATAAAACTTCTTAATTTAAAAAGAGAAAAATTAATTGGAGAGTCAAAAGTAATAAGAAATGTATTAGATGAATATAAACCAATAAATAGACAAATTGTAGTTCCTTCTATGGGAGAAATGGGAATTAAATTAGAAACTGAAAATGAATATTATTCAAAATTGATTGAAAAATATCTTCTTGTTAATACTTCTATAAAAAATGTAGAGTATGAGATAAAATTTAAAGAAGAAGAAATATTAAAAATTGTGTACCCTACTGAAGAAGAAAATAAAGCAATAAATGAAAATATAAATTTGTTAGCAGATAGATTAAATAAAGTAATAGAAGATACAAATAATATAAATAAAGAATTTTATGAAGTGAAATATGGGGATATGATAAAAATATTGACACCAGTAGAAATAAATAATTCTGGAAAACCAATAATTTTATTTTTAGGTGTAGGAACAGTACTGGGATTATTTACAAGTATATTTTTAATATTTATTTGTGAATTTGCTAAAAATTATAAGATGAGATTTTCTTTTAAAAATTAAAATTTTTTAGAAGCTGAGTTATTCAGCTTCTTTTTATATTATAATGTGGATATGATAATTTATAGAATAAAAGGTTTTAAAATAAAAAACTGCAGATATTTATTATCTGCAGTTAAATAATAAAAGATTTTAGTTAGAAATTATTTAAAAGCTATATTTCACGCCTATGGTAATTTTTGTATCTCTATATCCGCTTCCTCCCCATTGATGAGAAACATTTCCCCAAAGGTTAAAATTAGGATTTATTTTTATTTCTGTTCCAATTTTTACTTCTCCAATATCTTTTGTACCTCTTATCTTATTATTTACATCGTCCATAGATACTTTGATATCTTCACTGTTATGAATCCAGTTTGTTTCAATAAAAGGTTGAATTTCCTTGCTGTTATTTCTGTCTGCAGAGTTGAAATGATTTGCGTATACCCTTATTCCTGCACGAGTTTGAATATTTTCATTTCCTTTAGTTTCAACTTTAGTTCCATTGACTTCAGTATGGTTATCAGTATCAATGCCCATATATATAATCTGCGCTTTTGGCTGGATGTAATATGTTTTTCTATGAGAATCATCATTTTTTATTTTAAAGCTATAACCACTTTCAATTGAAGCTGTAACCCCTCTTGATTTGTATTTTTCTTTTTCTAATTCTTCACCATGGACTTCATTATCAAACCAGCTGTATGTCAGCCATGTGTCTGTATAGAATCCAGATTTATCAATTTCATTAGCATAGTATGTTCCATATATTCCAAGATTGAAACCTTCTGTTTCTCCCTTTGAAATATAAGAAGTTTTCTTTGATTCAGTTTTACTATGATTGAACCCATATCCAGCCATAAACCCTAAATGATAACGGTTGTTTTCATTGCTGCTCCAATCAGCAATATCTCCTCCCACCTGAATTACATTCTTTTTATTTGTAGTTTTTAATTGATTTGAATTGTCTCTAAATGTGCTGTATCCACCAATATTTCTTACCCATATACTTGATACTTTTTCTTTTTTATTCAGAGTATCTGTATATTGTGTTTCTCCTAGACGATCATGAAGTGTATGAATAAATAAAGAATTTACAGCTGCAGCATTTGCCAAATAACTTCCAGATTCTGGACGATAAATAGGATCAGCTGTAGGTGGAACTACTAATGGAGGAACAATTAGTTCAGGATCTACTGGATCTGGAGGAGTAACAATAGGTGGAATAATAGAAGGAATTGTACTTGTCAGATACCAATTATTATTGTCTGTAGTGATTCCATCACCACGATTCAGAAAATATTCATAGGCTCCTGCCACTATTCTCCCATCTTTTATAAATTCTCCATCAGAAACTCCAAGAACAGAAATAAGTTCAATTCCATTCTGTGTATAGGCTCCATTTCCTCCCATATTATTAATTCTTACTTTAGTTGTTCCAGAGGTATCTCCTTCAACTATCATTTTATCAGTAATAGAGTTATCATCTTCAAGTTGAGTATTAAAAACTATTGTACTGTTATCTCCATAATAATTTTGAGATATTGTAAGAGTTCTGGCAGTAAAGTTATTGTAATCTGGATCAGCATTGAGATAAACAGTTGTTCCATTTAATATGTTTAGATTGGTTACTGCTGAATCATCTGTAATTTTCCATTGGCTTCCAGTCATTGTAATGTCAGTAGTACTCCCATTTCCTATATATGAAGCTCCTTCCCAAAAAGAACCATCATTCATTGAAATTTGTATTAGAGAACTATTGTTGGCATACATACTTCCTATTAAATTCATAACAGAATTCACAGCATTAATTTTTCCACCATTATCAGCATAAAAGGCAGCTTGTATACCACCAGAATTACTCTGAACAGTAAAATCCCCTGTTATATTCACAATTCCTTTATTGGCATAGATTCCTATTTCGTGTCCATTAGTGTAATTGTTTCCAAATATTATTTTTCCGCCATTATTTAGATTAAGAATACCATTTGCATTAGATACTGCAAGTCCATAAGCACTAGATGTATTATCACTGATAGAATTATTTACTACAGTAACAAAACCATTAAAAGTTGTAGTAGATAAAGTATTAGTACTATTGGAAATTAATCCTGTTGCTCCATTTGAATTAAGATATATATTTACATTCTGATTAAAGTCTGTATTTCCAAGACTGTAAACTCCAATTTTTCCAGTATAAATATTTACACTACCATAATCATTACTGTTTTTATTAAAGCTGTTAGTAGTTCCTTCACCTAAATATAACCCATATCCTTTTTCAAAATTAGCATTGATTATAGTATCCCCCTTAACATGAAATTCAGAATTTGCTTTAATAACTCCAACAGCATAGTAATTATTGCTGCTGTTTATTATATTGGCAGTAAGTCCTCCATTAAAGCATGCTTTACCACCATCAGTAACTAATACTGCATCTCCAGTTGTAGGGCCTAATTGATTTACAATTACCATACCATCAGCTGTAAGTTTTCCACCTGCCTCTATGCTTAACACACCAGTATTAGGCTTACCAGCCATATTTGATTCAAATATAACTTCATTAATATTTTGAATATGAACATCTCCTCCATATTCCCAATTTCCCGCATTAATCCAAGTATGTCCTTTAGATGGAGTAAAATCTCCATCTGTCCAAACTGTTTGAGAAAATGCACTATTCCCTATACATAGAAGAGCTGCAATCAACTGTCCCCAAAATATTCTTTTTTTCATTTAATCCCTCCTGCTGTCATCACAACAATATTTTCCATCAAGAATATATGTATTACTAATCAAGTATATATTTTCTTGATGCACATTTTTCAATTGTTTTTAATACTTGTGATTTTTATTTTTTATTGAGAAGTCAGCATATATATTGAGTTCAAATTTTCTCAATTTTTTTACAAATCTTAATTTATATATTTTACAAATATTGATGATTTCTATGTTTTAAAACTTTTTAAAAATGACATCTATTTTTTATTAAAACATTCTTTAAATAAAAGTTTTTAGAGTTAAAAAAAACAAAAAATGATGCATGTTAAATTTAATACATACATATGTTAAAAAAATGGGGGAAGTATGTTGAAAAAAATAAAATGAGAATAAAAGAATTTTAGAATATAAAATTATGAGTAATAGAAGTTTTTGGTGATAAATATTTTTTCAACTTTAAATTTAATTTTTATAAAATATTAAATTAAAAAATATAAAATATTTTCTTAAAAAAGTATAAAAAGGTTGAAAGGTTTTTGAGAAAGCTACTTTTTAAAATAGGTACAATGTGATATAATTAATAATACTATAATTGACTTGAGGAGAATTGACATGAGTAGGGAGAAAGAAGCAGTTAAATATCGAAGGTATGGACTAATTCTTTATTACATACTGAAAATAGTAGGAAAAACATTAAACATAAAAATAATAAAAAATGAAAAAGTCAAAGAAAATGAGGAGAGTTATGTTTTTGCATTCTGGCATAATAAACTTGTAGCTCCAACTCTTTGTCTTGATTATATAGAGAAAAGAGCAGTGCTTGCCAGTCCATCAAAAGATGGTGAGCTTATTTCTGTTCCATTGGAAAAAATGGGATTTCATATGGTAAGAGGTTCTTCGGATAAAAATTCAACATCCAGTTTAATATCTCTTATTAAACTGATGAAAAAAGGATATAGTATAGGAACTCCAGTAGATGGACCAAAAGGACCTATATATGAGGTGAAACCTGGAATGATTTATTTAGCTCAAAAGGGAAAGATGCGGATGGTTCCCCTGGGAGGGGCCTATAAGAGAAAATGGACGTTTAATAGAGCATGGGATAAATTTCAATTTCCAAAACCTTTTACAACAATGGTATTTTTGATGGGAGACCCAATAGAAATACCCAAAGATGCAAATATAGAAGAATATTGTGAAATTTTAAAAAATAAATTAAATGAATTAGATAAAGAGGCTGAAAAATATTTTTAGTAAGAATGTCTAATCATAAAGAGGAGAGATATAATGAGTAAGAATTTTTATGTAACAACACCTATTTATTATGTAAATGGAGATCCACATGTTGGAAGTGCTTATACAACTATAGCAGCAGATGTTATAGCTAGATATAAAAAAACTATGGGATACGATGTATTCTTTTTGACTGGAACTGATGAACATGGACAAAAAATAGAAGAAACAGCCAAACAAAAGGGATATACACCTCAAGAGTGGACAGATATAATGGCACCAAAATTTGTGGAAATGTGGAAAGCTTTAAATATAGAATATACAGATTTTATAAGAACTACAGAGCCAAGACATAAAGAGGCTGTAAAGAAAATACTAAAAAAAGTTTATGATAATGGAGATATATATAAAGGAGAATATTCAGGGAAATATTGTGTATCTTGTGAAACATTTGTTCCTGAAAATCAAATAGTAAATGGAAATCATTGTCCTGACTGCGGAAAAGAATTAAGAGTAGTAAAAGAAGAATCATATTTCTTCAAAATGTCAAAATATCAGGATGCTCTTTTAGCACATATAGATTCTCATCCAGATTTCATTCTTCCTCGTTCAAGAAAGAATGAAGTTGTTTCTTTTATTAAACAGGGATTACAAGACTTATCTATATCAAGAAATACTTTTGAATGGGGTATTCCAATAGAATTTGCTCCTGGACATATAACTTATGTATGGTTTGATGCTCTTACTAACTATCTTACAGCAGTAGGATATGAAAATAATCCTGAATTATTTGATAAATTTTGGACTAATGGAGAAGTTATGCATCTGTTAGGAAAAGATATAGTAAGATTCCATGCTATTATTTGGCCTTGTATGCTTTTATCAGCAGGAGTAAAACTTCCAGATAATGTTGTTGCTCATGGATGGTGGACTTCTGAAGGGGAAAAAATGTCTAAATCTAGAGGGAACGTAGTAGATCCAGTAGCAGAAAGCAAAAAATATGGTGTAGATGCTTTCAGATATTGTCTTCTTAGAGAAGTTCAATTTGGAAATGATGGAGATTATTCAACAAAATCAGTAGTTACTAGAATAAATTCTGATCTTGCAAATGATTTAGGAAATCTATTAAATAGAACATTAGGAATGTATAAAAAATATTTTGATGGTGTAATTACTGCTGGAACAACAAGAGATACTTTTGATGATGAAATAGAAAATTTATGGAATGAAACTTTAAATGAAGTCACTGAACAGATGAATATAGTTCAATTTTCAAAATCTCTTGAAGCAATATGGAAATTTATATCAAGACTTAATAAATATATTGATGAAACTGCACCTTGGACACTTGCAAAAGATGATGATAAAAAAGATAGATTGGCAGTTGTAATGAATCATTTAGTAAATGGATTGTATAAAACTGCTGTAATGATTTATCCATATATGCCTGCTGCTGCTCAAAAAATCTGGAATCAGTTAGGGATAGATAAACCTGTAAGAGATGCTAAAGTAGCTGATATTACAGGATGGAATCTTCTTCCAGTTGGGCATATTTTAGGAAATGCTGAACCAATATTCCCAAGACTTGATTTAGAAGCTCTTGAACCTAAAAAAGACCCAATGGCAGTAAATCCAGAATTAGTAATAGAAAATGCTGTAGATATTTCTGAATTTGATAAATTAAAAATACAGGTTGTGGAAATATTAGAAGCTGGAAAAATAGCTGGAGCAGATAAACTTCTTAAATTTAAAGTAAGTGTTGGAGATCATGCTAGACAGATAGTTTCTGGTATTGCAAAATCATATCCAGAACCTGAAAAATTAGTAGGTAAAAAAGTTCTTGCTATAACTAATTTAAAAACTGTTAAACTTAGAGGAGAAGTGTCTCAAGGAATGCTTTTAAGTACTGAAGACAAAGTAAATGGATTAAAATTAGTAGAAGTAGATAAAAGTGTAGTAGTAGGGTCAAGAGCAAAATAAAGAATATACAGGAGGAAAATATAGAATGAAAAAAGTCACAAAGGCAGTAATTCCAGCAGCAGGATTAGGAACAAGAGTATTACCTGCTACAAAGGCACAGCCTAAAGAGATGCTTGTAATAGTTGACAAACCTTCTTTACAATATATTGTAGAAGAGCTTGTAAAATCTGGAATCACAGATATAGTAATTGTTACAGGAAGAAATAAAAATTCTATAGAGGATCACTTTGACTATTCATATGAACTTGAAAATACATTACAAAAAGATGGAAAAGATGAGCTTTTAGAAAAAATAGAAAACCTTTCAACTATGGCAAATATTTTTTATGTGAGACAGAACCTTCCTAAAGGCTTGGGACATGCTATATTAAAAGCAAAACCTTTTATAGGAGATGATCCATTTGTTATAGCTCTGGGAGATGATATAGTAGATAATCCAGAAAGACCAGTAGCTAAGCAGCTGATAGATGTATATGAAAAATATGGATCAAGTATAGTAGGATGTCAGGAAGTAGAAGAAAAAGATATTTCAAAATATGGAATAGTGAAGCCTATTGAAAGACTTGATGAAAGTACTTGCGTCATAGAAGATTTTATAGAGAAACCATCTATTGAGGAAGCACCTTCAAATTTTGCATGTCTTGGAAGATACCTTCTTACAGGAAAGATATTCAAGTATCTTGAAGAGGTTAAACCTGGTAAAGGTGGAGAAATACAGCTTACAGATGCTATATTGGATATGCTTAAAGATGGGGAAAGAGTTCTTTCTTACAACTTTGAAGGAAAAAGATATGACATTGGGAATAAAGTAGGACTTCTAAAAGCTAATATAGAGTTTGGACTTAAAAATGAAGAAACAAGAGAAGAATTATTAAAATATTTAAAAACAGAACTTAAATTAGATTAATAACTAAGATGATGAGTATGATTTTATAAATCACCTCATCATTCTTTTTATACATAGGGGGAGAGAATGGGAGCGAAGTTAAGAAATGTAAGTGCAATGCTGATATTTGGAACAATAGGATTATTTGTAAAAAATATAGATTTGACTTCCAGTGAAATAGCATTGGTAAGAGGAGTAATAGGGGGAATTGTTCTTGTTGTAGTTTCTCTTCTTACAAAAAATAAAGTTTCTTTTAAAGATGTAAAAGAAAATCTTCTGCTTCTATTATTATCAGGGGGAGCAATTGGATTGAACTGGATATTTTTGTTTCAGGCATATAAATATACAACTATTTCTAATGCTACATTAAGTTATTATTTTGCACCAGTTTTTGTTCTGCTTCTTTCGCCATTTATACTGAAGGAAAAACTTACTCTAAAAAAAATACTTTGTGTTGCCTGTGCAATGCTGGGAATGATACGTATAGTAGGAAACAGTGGGGGAGCTGCTGAGGGGAGAAATGATTTTTTAGGAATTTCTTATGGACTTACAGCAGCAGCTTTTTATGCCAGTGTTGTGATTATGAATAAATTTCTAAAAAATTTAAAAAGTCTTGAAACAACTTACATACAATTAATTTTAGCAGCAGTTGTACTTATGCCCTATGTATTTACTGTTGAAGGATTTAATATTTTCAGAATGCCTGTACCTTCAATACCATATATATTGATATTGGGAGTAGTTCATACTGGACTTGCCTATCTGCTGTATTTTTCATCTTTGAAAGAATTGAAAGGTCAAACTATAGCAGTTATGAGTTATATAGATCCTATATCTGCTGTAATAATTTCAGCTATATTTTTAAGAGAAAGAATGGGACTCTTGCAGATAGCAGGAGGTGTTCTAATTTTAGGTTCAACTTTAATAAGTGAGCTTACAAAGAACAAGGAGGAATAAATGAGAGTTTTATTTATAGGAAATAGTCATACTTATTTTAATGATATGCCTCATATTTTTAAAATGATATGCAAAGAAAATAATATTGCCATGGAAGTAACAATGATAGCACATGGTTATAAGGGATTGGATTTTCATAAAGATGAACCAGAAGTTAGATTTAATATACTTTATGGAGATTATGACTATGTAGTGCTCCAGCACCTTCAATCTGGATTTGATGAAAAAGTTCTTGGAACTTCTGTTGAAGCAATTAATAAGTTTATAAAAATGGCTGGATCAAAAGCTGTATTGTATATGCCTTGGACTTTAAAAGGAGAAGAGGATAAACAGAAAGCTATGTCAGATGCTTATTTAAATTTAGGTTTAAAACTTAATATAGCAGTAGCTCCTGTGGGAATAATATGGTGGAACTTCAAGAAAAAACATCCTGAAATTGAGCTTTATTTTAAAGATAATAAACATGCTTCTGAAGCAGGATCGACTTTAGCAGCATATACTATTTTTAATACTATATTTAATAAAAAAGCATCATGTAAAACAGAAGTATGTGTAGATATGGCTGATGAGGCATATAAAGTGATAGAGGAATTAAAAAAATAAAAGAGATCAGCCCAAGATAAAAATATAATAAAAAAAAGACCAAGCAAAAAATATAAAATAGAAACTATTTGCTATAAAAAATATCTTAGTTTAAGACTAGCGAAAATTAGAAGGAAAATCGTAAAATTAATAAAGTGATATACTTCGTCAAAATCGGTACTGTTTGAATGAAGCGATAAGCGAAATGAGTTTCCAGTAATTAAGCAGTTAAGATTTTAACTGCTATAATTACTGAGATGCAACAGTGGAACTGTTGTAATCCTTCATTTATCCTTTTATATTTTATGAACAAAATTAATAGATTTTCTTTCTACTGAAGCTAGTCTTAAATTAAAAAAAATTATTCTTTTTAAATTAGCTAAATTATTACATAAAATACAGGATAATTTTATATTTCTCTTGTCTAAGAGATTCTTTTATCTAATAGATTGGTCTTTTTTTATTGAAAATATAAGTAATTTTATTTTTTAATTAACATTTTTTATAACAAAGGATTTATTATCTATAGCTCTCATTGTAGCCAATATCCCATCCAGATGATCAAACTCATGTTGTAAAAGCTCAGAAAGATCTCCCTCTAAAGACATTACCTGCTCTTTCCAGTTCATATCTAAATATTCTATTCTGCATCTTTTATGACGCATCACTTTAACAAGCAGATTTGGAAAAGACATACAATCGTCTAATACTTCCATCATTTCATTATCAGGAAATTCCAGAACTGGATTTATAAATACCACAGGCTTATCAATGAACATATAAAGAAGTCTTTTTTTAACTCCTATCTGAGGTGCTGCAATAGCACGTCCAACGTGATATTTTTCCCTAAAATCCATCAATGTATCATGGAGGTCCTGAACTACAGATTTGAGAGTTTCAATTTCATCTGGTTTCACAGGCTCACTTATTTGATACAATTTCTCATTTCCAAGAAGCAGAATCTCTCTTTTCATAGCAATCTCCTTATTTATCATTAGCTAAGTAGTTTAAAGCAAATTGAGCATACAATGCAGTACCAACTTCAAGCATATCTTCATCTATATCAAATTTTTCATGATGATGAGGGAAGTCAGTTCCTTTTTCCTTGTTTCCAGTTCCAAGTTTTACCATAATTCCTGGAACTATATTAGAGAAGAATGAGAAATCCTCTCCTCCAGTAGAAGGAGGAACAGTGATAACATTTTCTTTTCCTACAAGAGAAGCAGCAGTTTCTCTTGCTAATGCAGCACAGTTATCATCATTGATAGTTGGCCCTACTCCCTCTGTAAATTCTACTTCAGCAGTGGCTCTGTAGGCTTCAGCTGTAGATTTAGCTACTCTTGTTATAGACTCAAAGAAATTCTTTCTAACTTCAGGGCTGTAGCATCTAGTAGTACCACTCAATACAGCAGTAGGAGCTATAACATTGAATCTAGTTCCAGATTTAATTTCTCCCACAGTAAGTACAGCAGGGTCAAAAGGTGAATACTCTCTGCTGATAATAGGCTGAAGGTTCATAACAATAGCAGAACCAACAACAACAGCATCTATACACTGCTCTGGTCTTGCTCCATGTCCCCCTTTTCCAGTTACAGTTATTTTAAACATGTCTCCTGATGCCATTCTTGCTCCACTGTCAGCAGATATTTGCCCAGAAGGAACATCAGATGATACATGGATACCCATAATTGCATCTACCCCTTCCATAACTCCAGCAGCTATCATTTTTTTAGCACCAAGCACTACCTCTTCTCCTGGCTGGAAGAAAAGCTTTACAGTACCGTTTATTTCATCTTTCATTCTGTTTAGAACTTTAGCAGCTCCCAAAAGCATAGCTCCATGAGAGTCATGTCCGCATGCATGCATTAACCCATGAACTTTAGAAGCATATTCTTTCCCAGTCTGTTCAATAACAGCAAGGGCGTCAATATCTCCTCTCAGTGCAACAGTTTTTCCAGAATTAGCTCCATGGATAGTAGCAACTACTCCAGTATCAGCAACTATTTCACATTCTATTCCATCTTTTTCCAGTTCAGCTTTTATCCTTTTAGAAGTTTCATATTCCTGAAGACTTGGTTCTGGATTCATATGAAATTCTCTTCTCATATTTAAGACATAATCTTTGTACTCTTTAGCTAATTCTTGTGATTTCATTTTATTCCCCCTTGTATAATGTAAATATGAAATATTTTCATATTTACTTATTTTTTAAGTTATATTTATATTAAATACTATGGATTTCTTTAATATCTTAGATCTATTTTAACTTATATTTTTATTTATTGATATAAAATTATTTATTATCTTTTGTTATGTAAGTGTTAGTGATATCTATATAACCAGTTTTTTTCATAACAAGCCCTTTTACATTTTTATTCATTCCCAGATTAAGTTTAGGAAAAACTAAAGTGTAATGAGGAAGATCTCTTTGAAGTATAACTTGTACCTCTTTGTAAATAAGGTTTCTTTCATCTTCATTTACAGAGTTTCTTGCTTTATCTAAAAGCTCATCAGCTTCTTTAGAGACATAGTTGCTTCTGTTAGCTGAACCATTTCTCTGTGAAGAGTGGAACATTGGGTATAGAGCAGCGTCAGCATCTCCGGAAGATACATTCCATGAGAAAAGGTACAGTTGTTTATTTTGCTCTAATGTTTTTGAAAGGTAAGTTCCCCATTCAAAAACTTCTATTTCAACATTTATCCCAACAGCTTTCAGCTGATCTTGAATGATAACACACATATCAACTCTTGTAGACTCATCATTTACCCATAATTTTATATTGAAGCCATCTGGGTATCCAGCTTCTTTTAAAAGCTCCTTAGCTTTCTCTATATTTACTTCATAGATATTAGAGTCAGGATTGTATCCAGCTACTACAGTAGGAAGTGTTGAGTTTGCCGGAACAGCAGCACCTCTGAATACAGCTTCTGCAAGAACTCTGTTGTCTACAGCATAAGCAATGGCTTGTCTTACTCTGATATCAGCAAATAATGGATTTGTCTGATCAAAAGCAAGGTAAAGACTTGAAGGAGCTTCCACTTCTACTAATTCAAGCTTCTTGTGATTCATAACAGCTTCTCTGTCCATGATACCAATATCGAAAGCTACATCTATTTCACCAGTTTCCAAAGATATCATTCTGTTGCTTACTTCAGGGATATTTTTGAAAACTACATTTTTTATTTTTGATTCACCTTTCCAACTCTCAGGGAATGATTCAAGAACTATTCTGTCTCCTGTTATCCATTCTTTGAATTTATGCTGTCCAGTTCCTACAGGATTTTTGAAAACATCATCCCCAGCCTCTACAGCAGCTCTTTTGTTGATAATAGAACCATTAGTAGTAGACAGATGTTTTAGCAAAGGACCAAAAGGTTCTTTTGTAGTTACCTTTACAGTGTTTTCATCAATGATGGCAACTTCTTTTATTGGATTAAAAAGGTATGAAGCCTGTGGAGAAGCTATTGCCCTGTCAAGAGAGTACTTTACATCTTCAGCAGTCATTGTATCTCCATTGTGGAATTTAACTCCTTTTCTCAAATGGAAGATCATGCTGTAATCATCTACTCTTTCCCATTTTTCAGCAAGCCCTGGTTCGATATTAAGATTTTCATCCATAGAAGTCAAAGTATCAAACATCATCTGCATAACTTTGTTTGAAACAGTATCAATACTCTTTTGAGGGTCAAGAGTTTTAGCATCAGATTTTTGAGCTATAACAAGAGTCTCTTTTAAAGCAGTATCATTACCAGTTTTCTTTTCAGCAGCAACAGTTTTTCCAAATCCAACTAATATCAGTATCGTTAGTATCAATCCCAATGTTTTTAAAATTTTCTTGTTCATTTTTTTCCCCCTTAAATTTTGTATAAAAAAAAGCAGCCCAGTCAGGCTGCTCTAAATATACTTTTATTTATCCTAAAATAATCATTTGACTTATACACTCATAACCAATAAGGGTTCCCTATTAATTACGACTGATATCAATAGGAACACAAAAGTTATTAAAACTATGAAAACTAAACCTAACATCAGAGATAATTGTATATATATTTCTTTTAAAGTAAAAGTAAAAAAAGTAGTAAAAGTAATAAAAATATACAAATGCTCTAAATTCTAAGTTAGTTCTTAACATACCCTGTGTCCTCCTTTTCAAAATGATTACTTCTTGTAGAGGATTGTAATACTAAAAAAACGAAAAGTCAAGAAATATTTTTAAAAATTTTTTAATCCTTATTTTTTTCTAAGAAATCAAGGGCATATTGAGCATAGAATGCTACTCCATCTACAAATACATCTTCATCTACATCAAACTTTCCATGATGATGTGGATATGTAGTACCTTTTTCTTCGTTTCTGGCACCTAAGTTGCACATAACTCCAGGAACAATAGAAGAAAATTCAGAAAAATCTTCTCCGCCAGTAGCTGGAGGAGTTTCTACTACATTTTCTTGTCCAACTATTTTTCCAGCAGATTCATGCGCTATAGAAGTACAGATGTCATCATTGATAGTGATTTTTACTAGATTAGAATATTCCATTTCAGCACTTGCTCTATATGCTTCAGCTGTAGCCTTAGCTATTCTTTCAATTGCAGCTGGCACTTTTTCTTTAAATTCAGGATTATAATATCTTACAGTTCCTTCAATAACAGCTCTAGGAGCTATTACATTAAATCTAGTTCCAGAGTGGATAGAGCCTATTGTTACAACCAGAGGATCAAAAGGGCTGAATTCTCTGCTTACAAGAGATTGAATATTCATAACAATAGCAGAACCAACAACAACAGCATCTATTGTTTTTTCAGGTTCGGCACCATGTCCTCCCTTTCCTGTAACAGTTATTTTAAAGTAATCTGCAGAAGCTGTTTTAGCACCAGGATCAGCATTTATGGTTCCAGAAGGAAGTCCACTGGAAATATGCATTCCCATAACACTATCTACTCCTTCAAGAGCTCCTTCAGCTACCATAGCAGCAGCTCCTTTGCCAACTTCTTCACCAGGCTGGAAGAAAAATTTAACAGTTCCATTTATTTTATCTTTCATTTCATTGAGAACCATAGCAGAACCAAGAAGCATAGCTCCATGTGTATCATGTCCACAGGCGTGCATAAGTCCATGTATTTTTGAAGCATATTCCTTTCCACTTTCTTCTATTACAGCCAGAGCGTCAATATCACCTCTCAGAGCTACAGTTTTTCCGGGATGCTCACCTTTGATAGTTGCTATAACCCCAGTACCAGCTATGCTTCTGTTTTCAATACCAGCTTTGTCCAGCTCTTCTCTTATCCTTCTTGAAGTGTTGTATTCCTCCATACTTGCTTCAGGATTCATATGAAATTCTCTTCTCATTTTTATTACATAATCTTTATATTATTTTTCTGCTAATTTTTTAGTCTGCATTTATTTTTTCCTCCCAGCTGGTTCAGCTTTTATTTTTCAACATATGCTTTTGTTAAATCAACATATCCATTTTTCTTGAAGATCATACCTTTTACTTTAGTACTTTTTGCAAGGTTTAATTTAGGATAAACTAAAGTGTAATGAGGAAGTTCTTCTTGAAGAATATCCTGTACTTTTTTATAAATTTCAGTTCTTTCATCTTGATTTACTGAAGTTCTTGCTTTATCTAAAAGAGCATCAATCTCTTTGTTAGAATAGAAACTTCTGTTACCAGATGCTCCATGCTGAGTGGAATGGAACAAAGGATAAAGAGAAGCATCTCCATCTCCAGATGAATTCCATGAAAGGAAATAAAGTTCTTTGTCAGGAAGAGCTGTCTTAGATACATAAGCTCCAAATTCAAAAACTTTGATTTCGATATTGATACCAATAGCTTTTAGTTGATCTTGAATAATTACACACATATCCACTCTAGGACCATCATCCATTACCCATAATTGAAGGTCAAGTCCATTAGGATATCCAGCTTCTTTTAAAAGTTCTTTAGCTTTTTCGATATTCTGGTCATATTTTTTTACATTAGGATTGTATGCAGGAGAAGCTTTAGCCATAACTGAATCAGCAGCAACAGCTGAACCTCTGAAGATTGCATCTACAAAAACATTATTATCAATAGCATAGGCGATTGCCTGTCTTAATTTTTTATTTTGGAATTTAGGTACACTTTGGTCAAATCCAATGTAAAGGATAGAAGGAGATTCAACTTCGAGCAGCTCTAAATTTTTATGATTTTTAACAGCTTCTTTATCCATAAGACCAATGTCAAAAGAGATATCAGCTTCCCCAGTTTCCAAATAGATCATTCTGTTGCTTACTTCAGGAACAGTTTTGAAAGTGATCTCTTTGATTTTAGGAGCACCGTGATATGAATCATTAAACGCTTCAAAAACAATCTTGTTTCCAGGAAGCCATTCTTTGAATTTGTATTGTCCAGTTCCTACAGGATTTTTAACATAATCATCCCCAGCAGCTTCTACTACTTTCTTGTTTACAATTCCTCCCTGAACAGCAGCAAGGTTTTGTAAAAGAGCACCAAAAGGAGCCTTTGTAGTAACTTTTACAGTATAGTCATCTATAACTGTAACTTCAGAAATAGGGTTGTAAAGATACATAGTTTGAGGAGAAGCAACAGCTCTTTCCAATGTAAATTTAACATCTTCAGCTTTCAGTTCATCTCCATTATGAAATTTAACACCTTTTCTTAAATAAAAAACAACACTATATTCATCAATTCTTTCCCATCTTTCAGCAAGAGCAGGAACTACATTAAGGTTTTCGTCTAATTCTAAAAGAGAGTCATACATAAGATTGATAGATTTATTAGACATAGTATCAATACTCTTTTGAGGATCAACAGTCTTAGGATCAGACTTCATTGCTACAACAAGAGTATCTTTCAGTTGGACTTTAGCAGAAGTAGCAGCAGGATCTGTTTTTTTCTCATCTTTTGATGAGGCAGAAAGTTTCATAGCACTAAATAATCCAACACAAACCAATAACATACACATTCCGAGTTTTTTAAACGTTTTATAATTCATTTTTTCACATCTCCTTAGTTATTCCCAAGGCCCCTTAGAGGGGCTTAGGATTTTTCTTTAAATAATCGATAGCATATTGTGCATAAAATGCAACTCCATAAACAAAAGAATCTTCATCCACATCAAATTTTCCATGATGGTGAGGATAAGTTATTCCTTTTTCCACATTTCCAGCTCCAAGTCTAGTCATAACTCCTGGAACTATTGAAGAAAATTCAGAGAAATCTTCTCCACCTGTACCAGCAGGAGTATGTACTACATTTTCTTTTCCAACTATTTTAGCAGCTGATTCTTGAGCAAGTTCAGCACAAGCATCATCATTGATAGTAGGTTTTACAAGACTAGAATATTCCATTTCAGCAGTAGCTCTGTAAGCTTCAGCTGTAGACTTAGCTATTCTCTCAATAGCATCAGCTATGACTTGTTTGTATTCAGGTTTATAATATCTAACAGTTCCTTCCAATACAGCAGTAGGAGCTATTACATTAAATCTAGTTCCAGATTTTATTGATCCAGTAGTCACTACAACAGGGTCAAATGGAGAAAGTTCTCTGCTTACTATTGATTGAAGATTCATAACAGTAGCAGCACCTACTACAACAGCATCTATACATTGCTCTGGTCTTGCTCCGTGTCCGCCTTTTCCAGTAATAGTTACTTTAAAGCAATCAGCAGAAGCCATTCTAGGTCCTGGATCAGCATTTATAGTTCCAACAGGCATATCAGAAGATATGTGTATTCCCATAACACCATCTACACCTTCAAGAGCTCCCTCTGCTACCATAGCAGCAGCTCCTTTTCCTACCTCTTCTCCTGGCTGGAAGAAGAATTTAACAGTACCTTCTATTTCATCTTTCATTTCATTTAAAACTTTTACAGCTCCAAGAAGCATAGCTCCATGAGTGTCATGTCCACAGGCATGCATCATTCCATGAACTTTAGAAACGTAGTCATGAGTAGTTTCCTCTACAACAGCCAGAGCATCTATATCTCCTCTAAGTGCTACAGTTTTCCCAGGTTTAGTTCCTTTGATAGTAGCTATTACTCCAGTACCAGCTATCCCTTTATATTCAACACCCATTTTTTCAAGTTCCTCTTTTATTCTTCTGCAAGTATTATATTCCTGCATGCTCACTTCTGGATTCATGTGGAATTCTCTTCTCATTTGTATGACATAATCGTGGTTCTTTTTAGCTAAATCTATAGTTTTCATATTGGTTCCTCCCATTTTTATTTATCTATTTTATTTTTCATTTGTAACATACATGTTTTCAACACTGATATATCCATCGTTTCTGAATATCATATCTTTTACATTTTTTCTTATAGCTACATTCAACATTGGATATACTAAAGTGTAGTGAGGAATATCTTCCTGTAATATTTCCTGAGCTTCCTGATACATTTTTGTTCTTTCTTCCTGATTAACTGAGTATCTTGCTTTATCTAAAACTTCATCTAATTTTTCATTTTTATAGTAACTTCTGTTTCCTGACAATCCTTGTTGAGTAGAGTGGAATAAAGCATATAAGGCAGCATCTCCATCACTAGTAGAATTCCAAGAAAGCAAGTATAATTGCTTGTTAGGCTGAGCAGTTCTTGATACATATGCTCCCCATTCAAATATTTTAATTTCAGCATTGATTCCAATGGCTTTTAACTGTTCCTGCATAATTACACACATATCAGTTCTAGGACCATCGTCATTTACCCACAACTCTATATTCAATCCATCTTTGTATCCAGCTTCAGCCATTAATTGTTTAGCTTTTTCAATATCTTGATCATATTGTTTAGCTGGAGTGATGTGAGCAGGACAAGCTTTTGGCAAAGCAGAGTCAGCAGCTATTGCAGAACCTCTGAATACAGCGTCAGCCAAGACTTTAGTATCTACAGCATAAGCTATTGCCTGTCTTAATTTTTTATTTTGATATTCAGGAGTTGTCTGGTCAAATCCTAAGTACAATGAAGATGGAGAAGCAACTTCTAAAAATTCCATATTTTTATTATTTTTAACAGCTTCCTTATCCATTATTCCAATATCAAAAGCGATATCAGCTTCACCAGTTTCCAAAGCTATCATTCTGTTGCTTACTTCAGTTATAGTCCTCATAGTAATCTGTCTAACTTTTGGAGCACCTTGGAAAGCTTCATCAAAAGCTTCAACGATTATTCTGTCTCCAGGTATCCATTCTTTAAATTTATATTGTCCAGTTCCTACTGGGTGCTGGAAGAAATTTTCTTCTCCAACTTCCTGCACAGCTCTTTTGCTCACTATACACCCTTGTGTTTGAGCCAAATTTGTCAATAAAGGACCAAAAGGTTTTTCAGTAGTTATTTTTACAGTATTTTCATCAATAACAGTAACTTCAGTTATTGGTTTATATAAATAAGCAGTTTGATTAGAAACTCTTGCTCTGTCTATAGAAAATTTTACATCTTCAGCAGTCATTGTATCCCCATTGTGAAATTTTACCCCTTTTTTCAAATGGAATACAGTGTTTGTATCATCTACTGCTTCCCAGCTTTCAGCTAAACAAGGCTGAATATTCAAATCTTTATCTAGTGACAACAATCCATTGAATATCAAACGAATAGTTTTGTTAGATGTTGTGTCAATAGTTCTTTGCGGATCAAGTGTTTTAGCATCAGCTTTTGAAGCTATTACAATATTTTCTTTATATGGTTTAACTGTTTCAGTTTTCTTAGTTTCAGTTTTTTTATCAGTAGCAATGACATTCATTCCTGTAAAAAATATAACTGCTGCTGCAACAGCTGCCACTCCAATTCTTTTTATTACTTTATTTTTATTTTCCATTTATACCACTCCCTGTGTTTATCATCAAAATTATTAAAGATAGAATTAGCAATATTTCTTCCAGCATTTAGTAATAGTGATGAACAGAGTAGTGTTGAATAGTTAGTTTTAAAGTTTTTCATTTTTATTCCCCCTAAAGTTATTTTTTAATATTTTGTATAAAAAAAAACAGCCAGTTAGGCTGCTTTAATAACTAAAACGACATTTTATATTTCATTCCTATATAGATAGACTCATAGAGAGTACTACAAAGAATGCAGAATATTTATCAATAGGAACTTAATATATGGCTGTACCATCCAAATTTAATTCAAGCTATATATTTTTGAACCTTTGAAAAGTCGAATAATGTTTAAATTGACCTTAACATAATTATTGGCATATGAAATTTTATTAGAACCGAGTATGAGCACTATTATACATATGACAAATATTATTATGTTAAATAAAAACATATTCTAACCTCCCCTTGATTTATTTGTTGACCAGAGTATAAACCTAAATTGAAAAAAATGCAAGGAAAATTTTTAAAAATTACAAAAAAATGATACTTACTTACCAAAAAATAAGTTGTCAACCTTTTGTGAATTAGGCTTTCCAAGGAAAGAACCTCCAACAAAAAGTATTACAGAAAAAATTATTACAGGGACAATCTGATGCATACCAATGAATTTTATATCCATAACTACCATGTAGAGATAAGATACTACACTGAATATCATAGAAACAGCTGCTCCAGTAGCATTAGCTTGTTTCCAGTATAATCCAAAGAGTATAGGACAGAAAAAAGCAGCTTCCTGCCCAGCCAGAGCAAAGAGATTTATCCACACCAGAAGCTGTGGAGGATTTAAAGCTAAAACAAAAACAATTATTCCCAGTGTGAGGGAAGTTGCCAGAGAAAGCTTTTTAATTCTTGCTTCACTGGGATTTTTTTCTATGTAGTTTATATATAAATCTTTGACAATAGCAGCTGATGACATTATCAAAAGAGAATCTACAGATGACATTATAGCTGCTAAAGGGCCGACAATAAATATACCAGCAAGTATTGGATACATATTTTTTATTGCAAGAATAGGGATTATTTTATCTCCTACTTCAATTCCAGGTTCTACTGCTATTCCCATCACTCCAACCAGATGCATTCCAAGCATAAGCAGACCTACAAATGAAGTTCCGATTATCATAGCTCTATGCATAGCTTTACTGTCTTTAAATCCCATACATCGAACTTCAGTGACAGGAAGTCCTAATACTCCTATTCCTACCAGCATCCAGAAAGATAATATAAAAGGTTTTGATACAGCACCTCCGCCATCAGGAGTCAGGAGAGAAGGATTAGTTTCAAGAACTTTCTTCATGATGTTTTCCATGCCGCCGCCTTTATTCAGGATTATCACAAATAAAAGCCCAGTGGCAAGAAGCATGACTATTCCCTGTATGGCATCTGTTATAGTTACAGCTCTGAATCCTCCGAAAGTTGTATAGATAATAACCACAGCAGAGAATATAATCAATCCTAGAGTATAGGAATATCCTGTAACACTTTCAAATAATCTGGCTCCTCCTACAAATTGAGCTACAATAGTTCCAATGAAAAATATGAGCATCATAAGAGATGAAAGAATAATAACAAGGTTGCTCTCATATCTTGCTCTTAAAAAATCTGTTATAGTGACACCATTTATTTTTCTTGATATAATGGCAAGCTTTTTTCCCAATACTCCAAGAGTGAGAAAAGCAGTAGGAACTTGAATACAAGCAAGAAATACCCAGCTGAGCCCTAATTTATATGCTATTCCGGGACCGCCTATAAAAGAGCTGGCTCCAACATAAGAACTAATCAGAGTCATGGCAAGGACAAGTCCTCCCATGCTCCTGCTTCCAATAAAATATTCTTCAATAAATTTTCCATTTTCATTTTTGTATTTTCCCATTCTCCATGCAATAAAAAGAATAATTAAGATATATACTATAATAGGAATTATTATCATCACTTTTCCTCCTCTTCTAAGTTAATATCTTTAAAGAAGAATTTTATTGCTAGAAAGACAAGTATATTAATTAAAAAAAGTCCAACAACACATGAATAAAAAAACCATCTTGGCAATCCAAAAATAAATTTGTATTCTGAAGGAGAAATATTTTCATCAATATATCCCCAGAAATACCACCATAAAAAATATATTAAATAAAGAATAATGGTAATGATGACTTCTTTGTTTATTTGTTTTCTTACATTCATTTTTCACCTCTTATTGAAATTTATTTACTATACAAGAGGATAATATATTAAAATACAAAAAAAATCAATATTTTTTACAAGCAATTAACAGACATAGATTATAAAAAAAGTTGATTTTTAAGTATATACATAATTTTAATAATTTTTCGACAAAAGAGAGCCAAAAATACAGCTCCATTTTTAAATTTTTAAAATTAAATTTTACTTTTAAATCAACCAGTTAATATTTTTATATTTTATACAAAATTTCGATCATAAAGTAAAGCAGCATTCAAAACTACAAGTACAGAACCAACATTATGAACAAGAGCTCCTGTTATAGGGTTTAGTAAACCAAGAACTGACAAAATAATCGCAGCAAGGTTTATGGTCATAGAAGCTGTTATATTGAACTTTATAGTTTTTATAGTGGCTGCAGATAATTTTTTCAAATAGGGAATTTTTTCTATATTATCTCCCATAAGAGCAATATCAGAAGCTTCAATTGCAATATCAGTACCCATACTTGCCATGGCTATTCCTACATCAGCAGTTTTTAAAGCAGGAGCATCATTTACTCCATCTCCTATCATACAGATTTTATTTCCATCTTTTTCCAATTTTTTTATATATGTAACTTTCTCTGTTGGAAGCAGTTCTGAATAAACATTTTCAACTCCTATTTCTTTGGCAAAGTAATCTGCTGTTTGTTTATGATCTCCTGTGAGCAGAACCACTTTTGTTCCCATATTTTTTAATTTTTTTACCATTTCTTTAGCAGTTGGACGAATAGTATCTGATAAAGCTATTATCCCTATATATTTTTTATTTTTTCCTATTAAGATAGAGATTTTTCCTTCTTTATGAAGATTTTCTAAATTTTTTTCGATACTTTCATCTAAGAATATTCCTTGTTCTTGAAGAAATTTACTGTTTCCACAATATATTTCATCATTTTCAATCTTTGTTATAATTCCTTTTCCAGATATCATTTTAAAATCTTCAACCTCTAAAAATTCAATATTTTCTTTCTTTCCATATTCTACAATAGCTTTTCCTAAGAGATGTTCAGATCTTTTTTCAGAAGAGCATACCAATTTCAACAATTCTTTTTCAGTTACTGATGAGATAGTGATAATATTACTGACTTTTAGTTTACCAAAAGTTAAAGTTCCTGTTTTATCAAAGGCAACACAGTTAACTTTTCCCATTTTTTCTAAAGCTTCTCCAGATTTTATTAAAACTCCATGTTTAGAAGCCTGTCCAACAGCTGCCATAATAGAAGTAGGAGTGGCAAGAGCCAGAGCACAAGGACAGAATACAACTAAAACAGTAACAGCCCTAATGATATCAGATGTAAGGAAATAAGCAATGACAGCTATTATTAAAGCAGCAGGAACCAGCCCACCAGCCCACTTATCAACTATTCGCTGCATGGGAGCCTTGTTTTCTTCAGCCTCTTTTACCATTCTTATAAGTTTTTGAAGTGAAGAATCTTCTCCCACCTTAGTAGCTATAATATCAATAGAGCCATCACAGTTTAAAGTACCACAGAATACTTCATCATCAATGGCTTTATCAATAGGTAATGACTCACCTGTCATTATAGATTGATCAACAGATGAGTTTCCAAAAATAATTTTTCCATCTACTGGAATCGTTTCTCCAGGAAGTACTCTTAGAATATCATCTTTACATATTTCTTCAATTGGAACAATGTTTTCTATTATTTTTTTATTTTCTTTTATTACTTTACGTCCTTGCTGAGGAGATAATTTAATAAGCTGGCTGATACCTTTTTTTGCCCTGTTTACAGTAATATCTTCCAATATTTCACCTATAGCCATAATAAATGCTATTTCTCCAGCAGCAAATATTTCACCTATTGTGATAGAAGCTATTATTGCAATAGAAACCAATAATTCAGACGATATAGTTTTTTTACAAAAAAGATCTGTTGCTGCTCCATATAGGATTGGAATTCCAGATATTATTATTGGTATCCATGCTGGATTTACAGGAAGTTCTATCCCAATAAGCATACAAACAAGACTTATTCCTAAAAATATTCCTCCTATGATTGTCATAGGAATACTACTTAAAAATTTTTCTGCTTTTTCCAAAGTATTTTCCCCCTTCGATGTTTTATAAATTAAATTTTAAAAAATTAGTTATAATTACAACTATTCCTATTAAAAGCATACTTCCATAAACTTTTCTACTGTCTTTATCGTGCTTTTCTTTGATGAAAAAATGAAGTCCAGCAAGCAGAAGACAAAAACCAGCTATGATCATGAAAATAGTAAAATACATAAACTCCTCCTTTAATAATTAAAAATTGGATGTAAAAGCATTATACCCCTATGGGTATAATTATACCTATAGGGGTATATGAAGTCAAGAAAAAAATAAAAAAATTATTTAAAATAAATTGATTCTTTTCCAGTATTTTCTTTGGCTGGAATAAAAATATGATCCATACTCTTGTATAAAGACGAAAAAAAGCTTGATTTTTTATAAAAAATATATTATTATCTTATTGAGACTAAGTATTAATAAGGAGGTGTTAGAATGAAAAGGAATACACCGCAAAAAAAAGCTATATTTGAAGTAATACAGAAATTAGACAACCATCCTACAGCAGCAGTATTGATGGAAGAATTAGAAAAAAATGGATATAAAGTAAGCAGAGCTACAGTTTTTAGAGTATTGAATGAGGCTGAAAAAGAAGGAATAATCACTAAAATAAGTTCTCCAGATGGAGAAGACAGATACGATCCTCATACAGAAAAACACTACCATTTGAGGTGCAAAATATGTGGAAAAATAATTGACAGTACTTATCCCTATCATGAAATAATAGACCATGAAGAAGAGGATGGATTTTTAATAGAAAGTCATAATTTAGAGTTTGTAGGAATATGTAAGGAATGTAAGAAAAAAATATAAGGAAAAAATATTTCTAGGAGGAAATGTCATGAGCAAACATTTGTCAATGGATATTAGAGTTCCTATTGAACTTGATAATCCATCAATTATGCGTTTTGAAGAAAAATGTATTAAATGTGGTATGTGTAAGGAAATATGTAAGGATTATATAGGAGTACATGGAACTTATAGTTTGAGAGATACAAATGATAAAGCTGTTTGTATTAACTGTGGTCAATGTGCTAATGTATGTCCTGTAAATAGCATTACTGAAAAATATGAATATCAGCAAATTGCTGAAGAAGTAAAAAACAAAGATAAGATAGTTATTTTTTCAACTTCTCCTTCAGTAAGAGTAGCCTTGGGTGAAGAATTTGGAATGGAGAAAGGAAGCTTAGTAGAAGGAAAGATGGTATCTCTTTTGAGAGCATTGGGAGGAAACTATATTCTTGATACTAACTTTGCAGCTGATCTTACTATAGTGGAGGAAGCAAGCGAACTTATTCAAAGAATAACTACTGGAAGCAAACCTTTGCCACAGTTTACAAGCTGTTGTCCAGCATGGATAAAATATGCAGAGATCTATCATCCAGAAATACTGCCTAATCTGTCTACTGCAAAGAGCCCTATTGGAATGCAGGGTCCAACTATAAAAACTTATTTTGCTAAAAAGATGAATATTGATTCTGAAAAAATAGTAAATGTAGCTGTGACACCATGTACAGCGAAAAAGTTTGAAATTCGCAGAGATGAAATGAAAGATGCAGGTAAAAAACTTGGAATAGAAGATATGCGTGATATGGATTATGTAATCACTACAAGAGAGCTGGCTCTTTGGGCTAAAGAAGCAGGAATAGACTTTCAAGCTTTAGAGGAATCATCATTTGATAAAGTTATGGGAGAATCTACAGGAGCAGGAATAATATTTGGAAATACAGGTGGAGTAATGGAAGCAGCACTTCGTACAGCTTATGAGTATGTTACTCATGAAAAAGCACCTGCTGACTTATTCGAATTAAAAGAAGTTCGTGGAATGGAAGGAATAAAAGAAGCTGGAATAAAGGTTGGAGACTTAATTGTAAATGTAGCAGTAATATATGGTACAGAGAATGCGGATAAGGTTATAGAGAAAGTTAAAAATGGTGAGAAATCGTATCATTTTATAGAAGTGATGACTTGTCCAGGTGGATGTATTGGTGGAGGAGGTCAGCCTAAAGATCTCGATGCAGAAAGAGATGAGATAAATCAGAAAAGAATAGATAACCTATATAAAAAAGATACACTTACACCGATAAGAAGCAGTCATGAAAATAGTGAAATAATAGCGTTATACAAAGAGTTTTATGATCATCCATTGAGTGAGCTGGCAGAAAAAATGCTGCATACTCAATATTATGATAGAAGCAAAGAATTAGGAAAAGGAGAGGATAATATGAAAAAATTTAGATGTACAGTATGTGGATATATTCATGAAGGGGAAACTGCACCTGAAAAGTGCCCAGTATGTAAACAAGGGGCAGACAAATTTGTTTTAGTAGAAGAGGAGAAAGCTTCTGGAAGCAAATATGCAGGAACTAAAACTGAGAAAAATCTTATGGAAGCTTTTTCTGGAGAATCACAAGCTAGAAACAAATATAAATATTTCTCACAAGTAGCACAAAGAGAGGGATTCGAGCAAATAGCGGCTATATTTATGGAAACTTCTGAGCAAGAGAGTCAACATGCTAAAATGTGGTATGAAGAATTCCACGGACTTGGAAATACAGCTGAAAACTTAAAAACTGCTGCTGAGGGAGAAAATGGTGAGTGGACAGATATGTATGCTCGTATGGCTAAAGAAGCAAGAGAAGAAGGGTTTGAAGAGTTAGCTGTTAAATTTGAAAATGTAGCTAGAGTAGAAAAAGAGCATGAAGAAAGATATTTAAAACTTCTTGCTAATGTTGAGAAAAACCTTGTATTCAAAAATGAGGGAGAAACTAAATGGATGTGCAGACAGTGCGGACATGTACATTATGGTGCTGAAGCTCCTGAAAGCTGTCCAACTTGTGGATTTGCTAAAGCTTACTTTGAAAGAAAAGCTGAAAACTATTAAGATGAAATAAGACAGCAAGAAATCTGTCTGAATTAAAAAAGAGGATATCTTCAAGGAGATTAGATTTAATACTTTTCTCCTTAGAGGAATCCTCTTTTTCTTTTTAATTTTTTAGTAGCTACATTCTTGAAAATTGTTCAATAGCCTTAGTAAATTTTTCAATAGTTTTTTCAGAATCCCCATGCTCTATACCTTCACGAACACAATGATTCAGATGACCTTCAAGTATAACTTGTCCAACTTTATGCAGAGCACTTTTAGTAGCATTAACTTGAATAAGGACATCTTCACATGGAATATCCTCATCAATCATTTTATCTATGGCATTTAATTGTCCAATAATTTTTTTTATTCTCACGTGGAGAGTTTTAGAATCCATACATTTTTTCATTTGACACCATCCTTTATACTGATAGGGGTATTTGTATTCTAACATAGGATACCTACTCTGTCAAAAAGATAAAGTTAATTATTAAATTTTGTGCAGAACCTATTTTTTATTAAGTTTTTTTCTTGCACTCAAAGATCCCATCATATTTTTTACTTTTTCTTTTTCCATAAATTTATGTCCATGTAAAAGTCTGTTTTGAGTATTTGCTATTTCTTTTTTCAGTTTGAAATAATTCTCTAATCTTTCTTGTGAAAGTTCTCCTGTTTCAACAGCCTTGATGACAGCACAATGAGGTTCAGAAATATGAGTACAGTCAGCAAATTTGCACTGCAGAGCAAACTCTTCAATGTCCTTAAATACAGTGTCAGTATCTCCATTCCATATTTGAAGTTCTCTCATACCAGGAGTATCAATTATGAAACCATTTCCAACTTTAAATATTTCCCTGCTTGTAGTAGTATGTCTTCCTTTAGAATCAGATTCTCTGATATTAAAAGTTTTGATAATATCCTCTCCAATAAGTTTATTGATGAGAGTTGATTTTCCTACTCCTGAAGAACCTATTAAAGCAATAGTAGAACCATTTTTTAAATAATCTTTTAGTTCCTCAATGCCTTTATCTTCATAAGATGAAACGATATAAATAGGAACACCAAAAGCAATAGATTCCAATTCAGATATTTTTTCAGAAGTATTATTTTCCAAGTCAGCTTTAGTTAAAATAAAAGCTGGAGCAGCACCAGAATCATATACCAAAGTGAGGTATCTTTCCAGTCTTTTTATATTGAAATCATCATTTAAAGAAGTAACTATAAAAATATAGTCAACATTGCTGACTATAACCTGCTCTCTCATATCTTTTCCAGCAGCTTTTCTGGATAGTTTCGTTTTTCTGGGAAGTATATCAATTATTTGCTTTTCTTCACTGACAGCAACATAATCTCCAACTACTGGAAATAATTTTTCCAATATCATTTTTCCAGTTATGACAGAATTGATTTCTTCAGTTCCATTTGAAATTTTGTATATATTTTTTCCTACAGATATAACTCTATAATTATTCATTTTTTTCTCCTTTACTATTATTAATATTTGAATTTTTATTTTCAAATCCTATAAATAGAAAGGGTTCTTAGAGCACCTTCCTATTATAGGAAGAATACACTATCCATTTTTTTCATAAAACCACACCTCCATAAAATATATTTTATTATATCATAAAAAAAATTAAATTAAGTAAATTTTATTTTAGAAAATTTATATTAAGATAGAAACCAAGGTTGATTAATTATAAAAATAAAATACAAATAATATGAATAAGTAGTAGATTTTGTCATGATATGTTAAAATACAAAGTAAAAGTAGAAAAATGTTAAGGAGTGTAAAAAATGAATTTTAAAATTACTGATAAAATCATAGAAATAAAAATGAATATGTAGTAAGATAGAAGTATTGTAAAATAGCAACATTTTATTCAGGGGGAAAAGGGGAAAAATGAAAAAAGAAGTTATAAGATTTATTAAATTATTTATTGGATTGTTTGCTTGTGCATTGGGATGTATGGTAATTTTAAAGGCAAACCTTGGATTATCTCCATGGGATGTTCTTCATCAGGGATTATCTAAAACTCTGGGAATAACGATAGGGCAGGCAAGTATAGGATTAGGCTTAATGATAGTTGTATTAGATATATTTTTAGGACAGCCAATAGGTCTTGGAACAGTGTTGAACTTTATGTCCATAGGAGTTTTTATGGATTTAATATTATATTTAAATTTTATTCCAATTGCAGAATCTCTGCCTTTAAAAATAGTTATGCTATTGATAGGGATTTTAATTTATAGTTATGGTATTTTTCTATATATGGTACAGGGAATGGGATGTGGACCAAGAGATGGATTTATGCAGATACTTACTAAAAGAACAAAATATTCAGTAGGACTTATAAAAAATGTAATAGAAATAATCGCATTTTCTTTAGGATGGGTACTGGGAGGGGAACTTGGGCTGGGAACAATAATTACAGCTCTCTCTATGGGAATTATTTTAGAGATAATGTTTAAATATTATAATGTAGATGTGAAAGAACTTCAGCATAGAAATATCAAAGAAGAAATAAAACACTTAAGTAAAATTGGAAAAGCAAAATAAATATAAACAGAAATCCTGAATTATCTTTCAATTTAGAAATTAAAATTCAGGAAATCATTTATTGTAAAATAAAATTGGACGATAAGTTCTGGGGAGAGATTATGAAAAAAATACTGTATTGTATATTTTTGCCATTTTATTTTATCTATCTTTTTATGTTGGGAATTATTCAAACTATAAAAGAAAATAAAACTAATGAAGAATTTTAAAAATAAAATTATGAGAATAAAAAATTGCCTTCAAATTATGAAGGCAGTTTTTTTATTCTTCGCTAATATCTGAAAAAGATTGTCCAATTATAAGGTCAAGGGCTGTATCAAGAGAATCCTTAAATTTCTTTTCTATCATCATCATCAATTTAAGTAGGATTTCTTTTTCATCATAAAGGTCTAGATATTGCATTGCAAAATCTTCGTCAGTATTTTTTTCGGCTTCATACATAAGCTCAAATACTTCAAAGAGTTTCAAGATTATATTATCTTCTTTATCTAAAGATTTCTGCTGTTTTATCTTTTCTATTCTAGCTTTTATATAATCAAGTAAAATTTCATCTTTCCATATTCTATTTTCACTGAAATAATTATCATAAAGAGAATCTCCAAGAACTTTTTCTAAACTTTTAGCTGGAAAGTATTTCCCAAAAGTTGAAATATTTAAATCTAGAGGTTCCTGTTCTATGTCGTATATATCTTCTGTAAATTCTTTATCTATCATTTTTTCTCCTATACAGTGACATCTCTTATCCATTTTAAAGTTTTATATCTGAATAATGAAGAAGCAAGTTTTATAACTTCTGAAAAATCTGCTATTCCAACTAAAATATAAACAGGTACTTTGTAATATGCTCCAATAAAAGCCACTGGAACGGCATAGAACCATAGCGGAAATATATCTAAGCAAAATGCAACTTTTGTATCTCCTCCTGCTCTGAATAATCCTATAAGCAGAGTCCAGTTAATCATTTTTAGAAAAACAAACATACCAACAGTTCTCATAGTTTTCACAGCCATTATATGTGTTTCTGGTGGCAGATGATACAATGAAACAATAGTATTAGTAAGACCTTGAACAAGTAAAAGACTAATTACAGCCATTCCAAAAGCTATTTGCAGTATTTTTCTTGAATATGTAATAACTTTATTTTTATCTCCCTTTCCAATAGTATGTCCAATTATAACTGAAGCTGAATTAGATATTCCCATAAATAATATAGAGGAAATAGCAGTGATAATATCAGCTATCTGTACACAGGCTGCCTGTGTAGTTCCAAGTTTTGAATATGCTACTGAAAGAGAAACTACTCCAAGTATCCACAACATTTCTGTAAGAAAAACAGGAGTAGAAATTTTTATTATTTCTTTTATAAGATTTTTAGGAAGATTTAAATATGATTGGATATTTCCCTTCAAATTAAAATCTTTTTTATAAACTATAAATAAAATAGTTAAAAGTTCTAACATTCTAGCAATAACAGTTGCTAAAGCAGCTCCTTTTTCTTCTAAACGTGGAAATCCTAAATTACCATATATAAAGCAGTAATTGAAAAATGTATTTGCAGTAACACCAATAGAAGCAGATATCATAGGTATTCTAGTAAGTCCCATAGCTCTTAGACAGAAACCTATACTAAAAGAGATGGCATAAAATGTATAAGAAAACAGTGCTCTTCTAATATAAGATACTCCAATAGATAAAACCTGTGGTTCTTTAGTAAAAATTCCAATTATTTTTTCAGCTCCAATAAAAGTGATAATAGAAAAGATAAGAGAAAGAGTAATACCTGCAAGAACAAGTTTTCCTAATATTCTTCTTATCATTTCAAAGTTTTTTTTACCAAAATATTGAGCTATAAATACTCCCATACCACTACATAATCCAAATAAGAAAAGATCCAGTATCCTGTAGACACTGTTGGCAAATCCAACTGCAGCAATAAATTCAGTTCCTAATCTTCCTATCATCAGATTATCGATAAAGTTTAGTGATGAAGATATGAGCTGCTGTATCATTAAAGGTATTCCAATAGTAAGGAAACTCTTATAAAATTCAGATAAATCTACTTTTTCTTTTTGCATGAATCCTCCCAAGATAAATATGCTATTTAGATATTTTATCAATAAAAAAATCAAAATACAAGAGTCATAAAAAGAAAATAAAAAATTGAAAAAAAGTATTGACAGAGAAAAGTAAATGTTTTAATATATATATGTAAAAACTAGCACTCATCATCATCGAGTGCTAATAAAAAAATAATAAATGGAGGGATATGTTGTGAATATCAGACCAATAGGAGAAAGAGTTTTAGTTAAACTTGTAAAAGTGGAAGAAAAAACTGCAAGCGGAATTATTCTTCCAGGAGCTGGAGATAAGGAAAAACCTAATTTAGGTGAAATTATCGCAGTAGGAAAGGGAGAAAAACTATCTGATATCAAAGTTGGAGAAAAGGTAGTTTATGCTAAATTTTCTGGAACTGAGATAAAGGATGGAGAAGAGAAATATCTTATTTTAAATATAGAAGATATATTAGCAGTAATTGAATAATCAGGAGGGATATGCAATGGCAAAAATATTAAAATTTGATGAAGAAGCAAGAAAAAAACTTGAAAAAGGTGTAAATATATTAGCAGATGCAGTAAAGGTAACATTAGGACCAAGAGGAAGAAATGTTGTTCTTGAAAAAAGTTATGGATCACCACTTATTACAAATGATGGAGTATCTATTGCAAAAGAAATAGAATTGGAAGATCCATTTGAGAATATGGGAGCTCAATTAGTAAAAGAAGTGGCAACTAAATCAAATGATGTAGCAGGAGATGGAACTACAACAGCTACTATATTAGCACAAGCCATAGTAAAAGAAGGATTGAAAATGGTAAGTGCAGGAGCAAATCCTATGTTTATCAAGAAAGGTATTGATAAAGCAACTAAAGAAGTTATTGAACATCTTAAAGCAAGAGCTAAAAAAATTCAATCTAATGATGAAATAGCACAAGTAGCATCAGTATCGGCAGGAGATGAAGAAATTGGAAAACTTATAGCTCAGGCTATGGAAAAAGTTGGAGAAACAGGAGTTATAACTGTAGAAGAAGCAAAATCTCTTGAAACAACTTTAGAAGTAGTAGAGGGAATGCAATTTGATAAAGGATATATTTCTCCTTATATGGTAACAGATACTGAAAGAATGACAGCAGAACTTGATAATCCATATATTCTTATAACAGATAAAAAAATATCAAGTATGAAAGATATACTTCCAGTATTGGAAGAAACAGTACAAGCTTCAAGACCAGTGCTTATAATAGCAGATGAACTTGAAGGGGAAGCACTTACTACACTTGTAATCAATAAATTAAGAGGAACTTTAAATGTTGTAGCAGTAAAAGCACCAGCATTTGGTGACAGAAGAAAGGCTATGTTAGAAGATATAGCAGTCCTTACTGGTGGAGAAGTAATTTCTGAAGAAAAAGGAATGAAACTTGAAGAAACAACTATTACTCAGTTAGGAAGAGCTAAAAAAGTAAAAGTAACAAAAGATATGACTGTAGTAGTAGATGGAATGGGAACATCTGAAGATATCAAAGGAAGAGTAAATTCTATAAAAAATCAAATAGAAGCTACAACTTCTGATTATGATAAAGAAAAATTACAGGAAAGACTTGCTAAATTATCTGGTGGGGTAGCTGTTATAAAAGTAGGAGCAGCTACAGAAACAGAAATGAAAGATAAAAAATTGAGAATAGAAGATGCTCTAAATGCTACAAGAGCAGCAGTAGAAGAAGGAATAGTGCCTGGAGGAGGAACTATTTTATTAGAAATTGTAAGAGCTATGGAAAACTTCAAACTTGAAGGTGAAGAAGGTATTGGAGTAGAAATAGTTAAAAAGGCATTGACTTCGCCACTAAGACAAATAGCAGAAAATGCTGGAGTGGATGGAGCAGTTGTTGTAGAAAAAGTAAGAGAAATGGAAGAAGGATTTGGATTTAATGCTGCAACTGAAAAATATGTAAATATGGTAGAAGCAGGAATTATAGATCCAGCTAAGGTAACTAGATCAGCAATACAAAATGCTGCATCAGTATCTTCATTGATACTTACTACTGAAGTATTAGTTGCTACTAAAAAAGAGGCAAAAGAACCTGAAATGGGTAATCCTGGAATGATGCCTGGAATGATGTAATTATAATAGAATAATAAAAACCTCTCCTTTTAGGAGAGGTTTTTTGATTCAGGTTAAAAAAGGGGATTATTTAACCAGATTTATAAAAAATGTGATAATAGCAGCATTGAAAAAATCAATAAATAGTCCACCAACAATAGGAATAACAAAAAATGCTTTAGGTGATGGTAAATATTTTTCTGTGAGAGCTTCCATATTAGCAAGAGCTTTTGGAGTAGTACCAAAACCACATCCGCAGTGTCCACCTGTCATAACAGCAGCATCATAATCTCTACCAGTAATATTGAAAGTAACAAAATATGCAAATCCCCCCATAAGAATAGTTTGACCAACAAGCATAAGGATTAAAGGCAGAGCTAATTCTTTTAATTCCCATAATTTGAAACTCATAAGTGTCATTGAAAGAAACATAGCAAGAGTAAAACTTCCAATAATAGAGATTATATCCAAATCAATTTCAAATTTTCCTGAATAGTCAGACATGTTTCTCATAATAGATGCAGCGAACATTGCTCCTATATATGGAGGAAGAACTAAACCTAAACTGCTTAGAAAATTTGAAATCAAGCTTCCGGCTCCCATGGCTATAACAATTTGAAATCCAGTTGGAAGAACTCTTTTAGCAGAAAGAAATTCATTTTTACTTCCAGAGCTTTCAAAATCAGATTTATTATTTTTCTTTTCAAGCAGCTCATGTTTCTTTATAAGTCTTTTACATATTGGACCAGCAATAATACTTCCAGCAATAAGAGCGTAAGTGGCAGTTGCCATAGCAACCATAGTTGCTCCTTGAGCACCAAACTGTTCTATGATAGGACCAAAAGCACCGGCAGTACCAGGACCTCCTGTTGTAGCAAGAGAGCCAGTAGCAAGTCCAATAAGAAGATTAATATGAAGAAATTTAGCCATTGCTACACCAAATACATTTTGAAGTATAGCAAGTCCTATAGCTGCCAAAAGAAACATTAATACTGGTATTCCAGCTTTTTTCAGCAATTTTATACTTGCAGAGAAACCAACAGTTGTAAAAAAAGCTATCATGAAGACTTCTCTCAAAGTATCCTCAAAAATAAAAGAAAAAATACCAGTTTCATGTCCTATTAGAGTTACTATAGAAAATATAGTTCCTCCTGTAACCGCATCAGGGATACAGTTTTCTTTTAAAAATTTAAAAGTGTTGTTAATAAATTTTCCCAAATAAAGAACTAAGACAGCTAAAGCCATAGTCTGAATAGTGGTAAGATTTAATATCATTTTTGTGTCCTCCTTGAAAATATTCATTGTTTTATACCGTAAAAAATTTATATTCTAATTATATATAAAATATACTGCAACAATTAATATACCACATTTTTTATATATATTTCAAATATATATAATATATTATTTTGTGATAAAGTTAAATTTTATAAATGTTTTGTATATTTATAAGTCATTCAACTAGAAAAATGAAACACCATAACATAAAAAATTGAAAATTTAAAAAAAATTTTTTAAAAATATTTTCTAAATAAGGTTTAAATGAGGTATAATATATAATAGAATAATTTTAAATTGAACTAAAAATTTTAAGATATTTGGAGGAATGGGTATGGAAAAAGAAATTATAAAAAGATATGAAATGTGGCTGAATTCAGATTATCTTGACAAAGAGGATAGAGAAGAATTAATGGGTATAAAAGGAAACGATACAGAAATTGAAAGTAGATTTTATACTGATTTGAGTTTTGGTACTGCTGGAATGAGAGGAGTAAGGGGAATAGGAAAAAACAGAATTAATAAGTATACTATAAGAAAAGCAACTCAAGGACTTGCTGATTATATAATAGAAAGTACAGGTGAAACTGGAAAGAAAAAAGGAGTGGCTATAGCTTATGACTGCAGAATAGGTTCAGTTGAATATGCATTAAATACAGCTCTTGTTTTAGCAGGGAACGGGATAAAGGCTTATCTTTTTACATCATTAAGATCAACACCTGAGTTATCATTTGCTACAAGAGAATTAAAAGCTCAGGCAGGGGTAATGGTAACTGCTTCTCATAATCCACAGGAATATAATGGATATAAAGTATATTGGGAAGATGGAGCTCAAATAGTAGAGCCTCAAGCAAGTGGTATAGTAAATAAAGTAAATAATGTAGATATATTCAGTGACATAAAAATGATTTCAGAGGATGAAGCAAAATCTAAAGGATTATTGGAGTATATTGGTAAAGAAATAGATGATAGATTTGTAGAAGAAGTAGAAAAACAGGCTATCAATAGAGATATACCTGGAAAGAAAGATTTTAAAATAGTTTATTCACCACTTCATGGAACAGGAAGGGTAGCAGTACAGAGAGTGTTAAAAGAAATGGGATTTGACTCCGTATATACAGTACCTGAACAGGAAATGCCAGATGGAATGTTTCCAACTTGTCCATATGCTAATCCAGAAGATAAGTCAGTATTTAAATTAAGTACAGAACTTGCAGATAAAATAGGAGCAGATATCTGCCTTGCTAATGATCCAGATGCTGATAGAGCTGGTATGGCAATTAGAGATAATGAAGGAAACTGGGTATATCCTAATGGAAATCAAATAGGAGTTCTTTTAATGAACTATCTATTAGAAATGAATAAAAATATACCAGCTAATGGAGCTGTAATATCTACAATAGTTTCCACACCTATGCTTGATGTAATAGCTAAAGACAAAGGAATAAAACTATACAGAACACTTACTGGATTCAAATACATAGGAGAAAAAATCAGACAGTTTGAAACTAAAGAATTAGATGGAACTTTCCTGTTTGGATTTGAAGAGTCTATAGGATATTTAGTTGGTACACATGTAAGAGATAAAGATGCTGTAGTAGCTACTTTGATGATATCTGAAATGGCTGCTTACTATAATAGTATTGGGACAACTGTATATAAAGAATTAAATAAACTATATGATAAATATGGATGGTTTGTTGAAGAAACAGTTGCTATCACTAAACAAGGTAAAGATGGATTGGAAGAAATCGGAAGAATAATGGAGAACCTAAGAACACATGAACATACAGAAGTAGCTGGAAGAAAAGTTGAATGCTACAAAGATTTTAAACTTCAAGTAGAAAAAAATATGAAAACTGGAGAAACTTCAAAAATAGATCTGCCTAAATCAGATGTTATCCAATTCATACTTGAAGACGGAACTTATGTAACAGCAAGACCTTCTGGAACTGAACCAAAAATCAAATATTATATCTGCGTGGTAGACTCAACTAAAGAAAAATCATTAACTAAACTTGAGAATATTAAATCAGGATTCCAAGCATATGTAGATTCATTATAATATTAAATGGAGGAAAATCAATGGTAGATGGGATATACATACATATTCCTTTCTGTTTGAACAAATGTAATTACTGCGATTTTCTATCATTCAAATCTGATAAAGAGAGCAGAAAGAAATATGTGGATTATTTATTGAAGGAAATAGACTTATATCCTCCATATAAATATAATACAGTTTACTTTGGGGGTGGGACCCCCTCTCTTTTGGATTTAGAAGATATAGAAAGAATATTGGAAAAACTAGATATAAAAGAAGGAGCAGAGGTAACTCTTGAAGTAAATCCTAAGACTGTAGATTATGACAAACTTGTCCAATTAAAAAAAATCGGAATAAATAGATTGAGTATAGGAATACAATCATTTGATGAAAAATATTTGAGAATACTTGGAAGAATGCACTCATCAGAAGAAGGGATAGAAACTTATTACAATGCAAGAAAAGCTGGATTTGAAAATATAAGTCTTGATTTGATGTTTTCACTGCCAGGACAAAGTATAAAAGAAGTAGAGAATGATTTAAAAAAACTTTTAAATATGAAGCCAGAACATTTTTCTATTTATTCACTTATTTGGGAAGAGGGAACTGTATTTTTTGAAAAATTAAAAAAAGGTCTTTTAAGAGAAACTGAAAATGAAATAGAAGCAGATATGTTTGAAAAAATAATAGATACAGCTGAAGAGGCAGGATATATTCATTATGAAATATCTAATTTTTCTCTGCCTGAAAAAGAAGCTGTCCATAACACAAAATACTGGGAAAATAAAGAATATCTAGGAATTGGTTTAGGAGCTTCTGGATATATTAATGATATGAGATATAAAAATCAGATGAAATTTTTAGAATATTATGATAGTATAGAAAGTAGAATAAAACCAGTTGCTGAAAAAGAAAAGATAACTTTAAAAGAAAAAGAGGAATATAAATATATTCTAGGTTTTAGACTTTTAAAAAAAGGAGTTAAGCCAGAAGGAGAGTATATAGAGAAGTGTATATCTCTTGAAAAACGAGGTTATCTTACAAAAAATGGAGAATACTTTATTTTGACCAGAAAAGGGCTTATGGTCGCGAATGATGTATTAGATGAATTTGTATAAGGAGTTGAAAAATAATGGGTGATATTAAAAAAAATATTTCAGAAATAGAAGTGGATATAAAAAAACACTCATTAAATCCTGAAAAATCAAGATTTATAGCTGTTACAAAGTATGTAGGAGCAGAAGAGATGATTCCGATAGTGAATTGTGGAGTAAAAATTTTTGGAGAAAATAAAGCTCAAGTTATGAAAGAGAAACAGGAAAAATTCAATGAAATGGGAATAAAAGATGTAGAGTGGCATTTTATTGGAAATCTTCAAAAAAATAAAGTAAAATATATTGCTGAATATGTAAAGATGATACATTCAGTAAATAAACTGTCTCTTGCTCAGGAAATTGACAAAAGAGCAAAGCAATATGATAGAGTCATTGATGTTCTGCTTGAAATAAACATAGCTGGAGAAGAAAGTAAAGAAGGATATGAGCTTGAGGAATTGTATAAGGAACTTCCTCAATTAATGGAATTAAAAAATATAAATATCATAGGATTAATGACTATGGCACCATTTATTGATGATGAAGAACTATTAAGAAGTGTTTTTAGAAGATTAAGAGAAATAAAAAATGAACTAAATGAGAAATGGTTCAAAGGAAAATTAGTTGAACTTTCTATGGGAATGACTAATGATTATAAGATAGCATTAGAAGAAGGGGCAACATTAATAAGAGTAGGCAGAAAGATTTTTCAATAGGAGGTTTTAATAAAATGAAGAAAAAAGAAGGCGGAAAAAACTCTTTTAAAGTTTTTCAAGATTTAAAAGAACTTTTAGGGATAGATAATCCTGAAACAAATGAAATAGATGATATGGAAGGATTGGAAGGACTTGATGACACTGGAATAATTGAAGTAAATTCTAATGGAAAAGAGCAGGAAGTTCCAACTCCTAAAGATAATACACCATTAAATTTAGGTGGATATGGTAAATCTTCTTCAAGCCTTGAAGCTGAATTAAATGCTGGAGGAAATTATCAGACTATATTTGTAGATCCTAAGACTTTTGCTGATTGTAAAAAGATAGCCACATATATAAAAAGTGATAAAATGGTAACTTTAAATCTTGAATATTTAGACCTTCCTACAGCTCAAAGATTAATGGATTTCTTAGCTGGAGCTATGAGTATAAAAGGTGCAAGTTTCATTGAAATAAGTAAAAAAGTATATACTGCTGTTCCTAAGAGTATGAAAGTATACTATGAAGGAAAAAAAGACAGTAAAGGCAGAACAATTTTAGATTTTGGAAGAGAGGAAAAATAGAAGTGGAAAAAAAGATAAAGGCATTGGCTCTTTTTTCTGGAGGGCTGGATAGTGCACTTGCTGTAAAAGTTGTAAAAGATCAAGGCATAGAAGTTATAGCCTTGAATTTTGTTTCGCATTTTTTTGGAGGAAAAAACGAAAAAGCAGAAAAAATGGCAGAACAGCTTGGAATAAAATTAGAATATATTGATTTTAAAAGCAGACATACAGAAATATTAAAAAATCCTGTATATGGCAGAGGAAAAAATATGAATCCTTGTATTGACTGTCATTCTTTAATGTTTAAAATTGCAGGAGAACTTTTAGAAACATATGGAGCACAATTTGTAATATCTGGAGAAGTACTTGGACAAAGACCAATGTCACAAAATGCAGCAGCATTGGAAAAGGTAAAAAAACTTTCAGGAATGGATGATTTAGTATTAAGACCATTGTCAGCTAAACTTCTTCCTCCAAGTAAAGCTGAATTAGAAGGATGGATAGACAGAGAACAACTTCTGGATATTCAAGGGAGAGGGAGAGGCAGACAGATGGATCTCATGAAATATTATGGGATTGAGGATTATCCTACACCAGGAGGGGGATGTTTGCTGACAGACCCAGCTTACTCAGACAGGTTGGAGATAATAGAAAAAGATGGATTGCTTGAGGAAAAGGAATCATATTTATTTCATTTGTTAAAAATAGGAAGATTTTATAGATTGGATAAGGGAAAATATTTTTTTATTGGAAGAGATGAAGAAGGAAATAATAAAATAGACCAATATAAAGAAATAGGAAGTTTTCATATAACAGGTTGTCAAATGGCAGGGCCACATATACTTGGTTATGGAAATTTTACAGAAGAAGAAAAACAGTTTGCATTAAATCTGTTTTCAAGATATTCTAAGGTTAAAGGGAAAGTGGAAATAGAAGTAAGAATAAATGGTAATATAGTAAAGGTTCCCCCAGTGAATATTGAAGAAGTAGAACAAAAAATAAAAGAGTTTCAAATAGTAGGATAGCAGAATAGAAAAAATAAAGTAAAATTAAAAGAGTCTAATTCAAAAATTACTTAATCTATTCATATCAGAGGTTAAAAAGTATTTTTGTATCAGGCTCTTTTTGTATTTAAAAATTGGAGGAAAAATGAATTCTTTTGAGTCAATAGTCAATATTATAAATGATATTATGTGGAATAAAAACCTGCTTGTAGCAATACTGGTAATAAGTGGAATAATATTTACAATAAGAACAAGAGGAGTGCAATTCAGATTATTTGGACATATGATATCTCTTATAACTGAAAAAACAAAAAAGAACAGAGAGGGAATAAGTTCGTTTCAAGCTTTTTGTATAAGTACAGCTTCAAGAGTAGGGGTAGGAAATTTAGCTGGAGTAGTAGCAGCAGTATCTGTAGGAGGGCCAGGTTCGGTTTTCTGGATGTGGATAGTGGCTCTTTTAAGTTCAGCTACTGCATTTGTAGAATCAACAATAGCTTTAATATACAGAGAAAAAGATCCACAAGGTGGATATAGAGGAGGGGCTCCATATTTTCTCACAAAAGGATTGAATAAAAAATGGCTGGGAGTTTTATTTGTAATATTTGCTCTTATATGCTGGGCTGGAGTTTTTCAAATAATATCTAATTCTGTTACAGAATCTTTTAATACTGCATTTGGAATAAATACAAGAACTACATCTATAGTTATTGTAATATTGGCAGCAGCAGTTCTCTTTGGAAGAAGAGATAAAATAGTGAAAGTATTGGATAAAATGGTTCCTGCAATGGCAGCTATTTATCTTGTTGTGGTTATTTTTATTATAATAAAAAATATAACTATACTTCCAGCAGTTATTCAGGATATTTTTGAACATGCTTTTGGAATAAGACAGTTTTTGGGTGGAACATTTGGAAGCGTAATAATGCAGGGAGTAAAGAGAGGTTTATTTTCTAATGAAGCAGGATCAGGTTCTGCTCCATGTGCAGCGGCAGCAGCAGATATAGATCACCCTGTAAAACAGGGCTTGGTTCAGGCACTAGGAGTATTTGTAGATACTGTATTGATATGCAGTGCAACAGCTTTTGTTATATTACTATCAAGGGGAGATATACCAGAAGGGCTTGGAGGAATGACTCTTCTTCAGGAATCATTCAGATATCAAGTAGGAAACTGGGGAGTTATATTTACAGCTGTTATATTGTTTCTATTTTCCTTCAGTACTATATTAGGTGTAAGTTTCTATGCTAAACCAAATTTAGCCTTTTTATGTAACAAACCATGGCTTCAGGAAGCATTTAAAATCTTTACTCTGATAATGCTTTTTGTTGGTGGAGTAAGACAGAACTTTTTAGTATGGAATTTAGCTGATCTAGGATTAGGACTTATGACAATAGTTAATTTGATGGGGGTATATCCTCTTACATATAAAGCTGTTGAATCATTAAAAGAATATGAAAAAAATTATATAGAAAAATAAGAAAAAGGACTTGCTTAACTGAGCAAGTCCTTTAATATTTAATATTAAACTTTATTGTTGAGCTGAAGCATCTCTTAAATCTTTAAAACTTGTATCACTTAATTTTTTCTTGACATCTTCCTGAATAGAATAAAGCAGAGAATTTACAGGATCAGCTTCAACTTTTTTAGCAGAATTTACATTCTTTAAACTTGTATTAATAAAAAGATCACCTTGAATAAATTCTATTACACTTCTCAGACTGATATCGTCTGCAGACTTTTTTAATTTGTATCCTCCTTTGATTCCTCTAAAAGATTCAACAAGTTTAACTTTACAAAGTCTTCTTAATATTTTAAGAGCAAATTTCATAGACATTTTTTCAGCCTCACTAATTTCTCTTGCATTTGCTATTTCACCTTTGTCTAATTTTGATAAATATAATACGATTTTTATTGCGTAATCACTTTCTTGTGTTATTTTCATTTTATGTATCACTCCTTATTTAATTTAAATCATTTTATAAAATTGTATTTTAGATATTCTATTTTTTGTATTTTGTGCTATAATTTAGGCAAATATAAAAAATATCTGGGAGATTTTAATGGATAAAAAAACTGAATATAAGATTCTTTCACTTGCCTGCCTTACAGGAAAAATTATGCTGCAAAATGGCTCTGAAGTGTACAGAGTAGAAAATCATATATGTCAGGTAGCTGAATATTATGGAATGACTCCTCAGTGTTTCGCTACACTTACCTGTATAATAATAACTCTTAAAAATTCTGAAGGAGAAGTTATCTCCCTTGTTGAAAGAGTGACATCTAGAACTACTAATTTAGATAAAGTTTATCAAGTGTATTCTCTTATAAGAAACATAAGTGATTACAGTTGTGATGAACTGAGAGAAGAACTTCTCAAAATTGAAAATGAAAAACCATATCCATTTCTCATAAATGCAGCTGGAAACTGTATTGGAGCTGGATTTTTTACTTTTCTTTTTTCAGGTAACATAAGAGAGTTCTTAGCTGCTTTTTTGTGTGGTATACTTATTGCAATAGCAACAAGAATCACAGATACACTAAAATTAGGAACATTTTTTACCAATCTTTTATGTGGCGGAATATCTTCTGGAACAGCATGTTTATTCCTTTATTTAGGATTTATAACAGATGTTTCCATTCCCATAATTTCCACTTTAATGATATTGGTACCAGGAGTTGCATTCATTAACTCCATGAGGGATATATTCTCAGGAGATCTTGTTACAGGGCTTTCCAGACTAGGTGAAGTAGCAATGATAGGAACTTCTATAGCTGTAGGTTCAGGTATAGCACTAAAATTACTTCTAAACTTAGGGAGGATATAATAATGTCAGTAGAAAAAATAATATTTCAGATTATTGCTGCCATATTTACTACCTTTGGATTTGGTCTTATGTTTAATATAAAACATAAGAATCTCTTTCATACCAGTATAGCTGGTGGATTAAGTTGGGCAGTATATCTTTTAGGACAGCATTTAAACTATTCTGAAGGGTTGACATTCTTTATAGCAACATTTGCCCTTGCATTATATTCCGAAGCAGTTTCCAGAATAATATATACACCTGTAACAACAATACTGATAGCTGCACTGATACCCTTAGCACCAGGGGGAGGGATTTATTATACAATGTATAATTTAATCGATAAAAATTATCCCATGGCAGTTCAAAAAGGTATTCAGACTTTTATTATAGCAGGAGCGATGGCTGTAGGAATTTTTTCAGCATCAACTGTATTTAGACTTTATGATGAAATAAAGTCTAGAATTAATAAAAATATTTAGAATAAAGGGGGAAAGTTTTCCCCTTTTTAACTATTTTTTACTCTTTCTGCAAATTTCTTTCCAACTGTAAATTTTAAAACTTTTTTAGCAGGAATTACTATTCTTTCCTTAGTTCTAGGGTTACCATAGATTCTTTGCTCTCTATGTTCTATTTCAAATTTACCCCAGTCTTTAAAGATAACTTTTTCATCTTTATCAATAACCTGTTTTAAAGTATCAAAAAAAACTTTTACTCTTTTTTTAGCTTCACCTATATTTTTCAGTCTTCCATCTAACTTGAAAGATTCTAGATACATCTTCATAAATTCTTTTTCTGTCATTTTTGTGTGCCTCCTTGACTTGTTCTATTTTTATTTTTAAAGATGGTTCTTTTTTTTCTTAAAATGAAGTATACTATGAGTATATTCACATTAATATATCCTATATTAACATTGTTTTGATTAATATAAAATTCGAATTTTTTTTCAAAAATAATGAAAAAAATTTCATAGGTCACTTTTTCACAAATATGTATACAAAATTTGAAAGGAGTTAAAGATGCTTAATGGAAAAAATCTGAATATTCTAGAACTTTTATTTCAGAATGAATACACTGTTGAGGATTTATCTTCTGTTTTAAATCTCAATTCGAGGACTATACGTTATAATATAAAAGATATAAATTCAGTGCTAAATAAATGTAATTTAAATGGAATATTAAAAAATAAAGATAAATATTTTCTTGAAAAAAAAGAAATGCTTAAAATAAAAAAGCTAATTTCAGAATTTTCTTCACTCACTTTTATTGATAGAAGAGATTATTTAATAACTAAACTTTTAATAGATGACAAAATAATATTGAGTCATGAAAGTAGGATATTAGATGTAACAAGAAGAACTTTGAATTATGATTTAGTAGAGATAAAAAAATTTTTGGCACCCTATTCTATAACTGTTGAAGTTATACATGGAAAGGGAATAACTTTGCATGGAGAGGAGAAACATCTAAAAATACTATTAATTGCTTTCCTTACTAAGTTTATTTCAAAAGGAAGAAAACTTAAAAATATATTTAAGGAGCTGCTTTATTCAATAGTGACAGAAGAAAAATTAAATGAATATATGCTTAAAGGAAATAAACTGCTTAAAATGGCAAATAAAAATATTCAGACATATAGTTTTTATTCGATAATAGCTATATTTGTAGATTCACATTTAAAAAGAAAAAAATTTGAAGATAACTATATTTATTCCTATTCTTCACAGCAGTATTATGAATATTTTAATATTGTAAGAGAATTTACAAAAGGAGATATGGATTTGAGCAACTTTTCTATTCATATTATAACACTTATACTTATGGGAATATATTCAACAGATTTGAATGAAAATCTTCATAGGGATATAGAAGAATTTTTAAAAGAATTAGACAAAAAATCTAATAATGAATTGAATCTAAATGAAGAATTTATTCAAAAAGTAGCTTCAGTTATTAAAATATCTATATATAAATCAAAATTTAATATAGTACAAAAAAATCTTGATTTTACAGATGTTCCTAAATATTGTTCGAAAATATTTAATACAATATATGAATTAATACCAAAATATTTTATGCAATTTGTTATGGAGGATTTTATACTTTTGGCAATAATTATTCAGGAAAATATAGAAAAAGAAAAATATGCAGGATGCAAACCTAAAAAAATACTTGTAGTAGATAATACTTTTGAACAAAAAGCGACAGAAACAGTTATAAAAAAACTGCAATGTACATATAATATAGAAATTGTTGAGGTAATACCTGATTATAGGATAGAATATTTTCTTTCTGAAAATAAAGATATAGACCTTATTATATCACTTGCAAATTTGGATGATGAACCTCATGGAATACCAGTTTTAAAAATTTATCTCAGTGATTTCTGGAATGGGATAAATGTTTTAGATGAATTTAATATACCTAAAAAATATTAAAGTCAGAAATGAAGAGAGTATGAAAAAAAATTATGAAAATCCCTAGTAAACTTATGCTGAGGATTTTTTTATTAAATAAAAAAGACAGAGATTTCTCTCTGCCTTTAATAAATTATTTTATTTTTTTAGATGCTATGAATTTTATTATCTTTTTGGGATAAATTGTCATCTGCTCTTTTGTTACAGGATTAGCTACTACTCTTGGCTTTCTTGTGAGTATTTCAAATATTCCTCTTTTTAGAAATCTTACTTCTCCCTCTTTAATCTTTAGAACTTATAACCCAGTCCTGTTCCTACTATCCATTCACCTTTAGTTTTATTCTTTCCAGATTGATTATGTGAATCTCTTTCTATAGAGTAAGTTCCTTTTACATCAAACAAGATTCCATTTTCCAGTTCAAGTGTATATTTAGCATTCAATCCTAAGCTATGTTCATTCTTATGAACTACTAAGATATCAAAGTCGCTTCCACCTTTAAATCTTCCTGTGATATATTCTTCATCTGCACCATTAAGCAGTCTTGTATAGCTTGCCCCTACTGATAATGTACTCTTTCCTTTTTCATGTGGTATCACTTTTTTAAGGTCTAATCCCACTTTAGCTGATGTATAATCAAATGATTTTGAATCTGTTTCTATTGCTAAAGTTTTATTTCCCTCATCTGCTCCATCCTGTTTTACATATGTATATGACAGTGTTCCATAAGGCTCTAAGTATAGATTATCTCCAATATTATGTGAATATCTTCCATTTAGATAAATATCATAAGTCAAATCATTGTAGCTTGAAGAATAGCTTCTTGTTTCTGTAATTTCTCTTCCTGCTGCTGTTCTGTCTGCATCATAATCTCCATACTGGAATCCTGCTCCTGCTGTTACTTTTAGATTTCCAAGATACTTCTTAGCATATCCTCCAATATACAGCGCATCTCCATCAACTTTTGAGTCATTAGACAAATCAGATTTAAGCTTGTTTCCTCCAACTGCTACTCCAGCTTTAAAGTCATCAGATACTCCATACTCTCCAAGCATATATGCTCCTGTGATTTTTGTATCAGAATCTATATCAGAACTTCCTATATCATAAGTATAGTATCCTTTTCCATAGTATGTATCTTTAGTTCCTCCATCTATATGAGTAAGTCCGCCATATATCATCCATTTTCCTGTATCTGCTTTAAATGAATTTTCAGTAACTATATCTCTGAACATTCCCATTGATTTTCTTGATAGTTCAGAAGAATATGAGTATGGATTTCCTGCATATATATCATTTAAATATCCTATGAAAGATGAGAATTTTTCATCAGTATCTACATTAAATTCTTTTATCCCATCTACAGTCCTCATACTTTGATATATTTTATTTAATCTATAATAATTTGTATATGATAATGGAAGTGTAGATTTAGTTTCAACTGTTACTTCTTTTTCACCAGTCTTACGAAGAGAGTGTAAATATGAAGTTGTTTCTAAAGTAAATAAATCTCTATATTTAATATCTGGATTTTCTACTCCATATATCCCATCTCCAAGTTTTATTCCCATATCTATTGTACTTCCATCAGATACTCCATTAAGTGCAAGAAGAAGTTTTCCACCATCTGAGTCTATTGTTCCACTACTATTTCCATTTGAAAGTGCATGTTTATTACTATTTGTTCCATCTATTCTTAATACAAGCTCCCCATTTTTACCAATATTAATCTTATCTGCTCCTTTAATTTCAGAAGTTTCAAATGCAGTTACTTTCTGATTTATATTTATGTTTTCCACATTTGATATTTTATGGAAAAGATTTATATTATCACTTCCTGCTGCTCTAGAAACAACTAAACCAAAATTAAGAGTATCTCCATCACCTGTTCCTTTTAAATCTATATCTCCATTGATAAAAGAATTTCCAGATATATTTACTGTATTAGCTCCTGCACTTCCAGAAATAACAAGAGCAGTTCCATCCAAGCCACCACCATTGATTGTTACATCTGTACCAGTAAATGAAGCTCCATCTTTAACTGTAACAGCAGTTTTATAGGCATTAATAATTCCACCATTAAGAGAGAAATTCTTATCTGCTTCTATTGTTACTGTTCCACTGGCAACTCCAGCTCCATTGATAATAGAATTTGAAATATTTTCATCAGTTGTATATTCATTGTATGCGTCCACTCCACCATTTTGTAAAGTTGTATTTATTATAGAATATATTCCTGCCTTCCCTCCAGTTCCTGAGGTAATACCATTAGTTTTTATACTTCCATCACTCTCAAGAGTTATAGCCATTCCCTGTCCTTGTGGATCACTGAAAGTATTAGTTCCTGAACCATCTTTATCAACTAAAACTGGTGTCTGTCCTATTACAAGTCCGTAGTTATTGTAATCATTAATTCCTGAATTAGAGTCTCCATTAATATATATTCCATTGTCACCTCCCATTATAACCCCAGAATTTGAAAACAATTTTATTGTTGACTTTCCTCCAGAAGAAGTTGAACAAATTCCATCCTGAACTGCTGATGCTATAACACCAGTATTTGAAATTGACTCTATTGTTGACCCTTGAGTAGAAGAATAGATTCCGCCAGCTATATTTCCTCTATTTATTATCTTTCCTATTGTGCTTGTAAAGTCGGTATAAGCATAAATTGAACTACTATTAGAAGCACTAATAATTCCATTATTTGTTATATCTCCTATTGCAATATTCACTCCATAACTCTCAATATTGATTCCATTTCTTGTACTACTAATAATTCCATAGTTAGCTATATCTCCTATTGTTGCTCTATTTTCAGAATAAGAAGAAATTCCATCCTTTCCTTTAATAGTTCCATAGTTAACTACATCTCCTATTGTTGCTTCTTTAGTGGAATAAGCATGAATTGCATTTCCTGAATCATATCCATCAGTACTGCTTCCACTAATAATTCCATAATTTGTTATATTCCCTATTATACTACTTGAAGTGGTAGTAGTATCATCCTTAACTTCTGAATAAGCAAAAATTGCATTTCCTGAATTATAGTTACTCTGGTTACTACTGTTAGAACTTCCACTTATAGTTCCATAGTTAGTTATATTCCCTATTATACTGCTTGAAGTAGCAATGGCAGTAGAAGTATCAGAATAAGCATCAGCATTTGAGTAAGCATGAATTGCATTTCCTGAATCATATCCATCAGTACTGCTTCCACTAATAGTTCCATAATTTGTTATATTCCCTATTATACTGTTTGAAGTAGCAGTAGAAGAAGTGCCAGGAGTAAGAGCATTAGAAATAGATAGTGAATAAGAATAAATTCCATTTCCTGAATTACTTCCACTAGTACTGTTTCCACTAATTTTTCCATTGTTTATTATGTTTCCTATTTTGCTAATTGATATAGTCTTCCCTCTAGAACCATTAGAAGAAGAAGTATCAGACTGAAAATAAGATTCTGAAGAATAATAAATTCCATTTCCTGAACCATTTACAGTACTAGTAGTTGTACCATTGATATCTCCATAGTTTAATATATTTCCTATTGTACTGATTGACAAAGCTTCACCATTAAAACTTCCAGAATGGGCAGAAGTATTTGAAGAAGCGTAAATTCCGTTTCCTGAAAAAGCTCCACTAGTACTGTTTCCACTAATCTTTCCATAGTTAGTTATATTTCCTATTGCACTATTTGACGAATTATTAATATTAATAGAATCTCCTTCAGCATAAGAACTAGAATAAGCATAAATCCCATTTCCTGAATAATCTCCATTACCAGTACCATTGATAGTTTCATAGTTTATTATATTTCCTATTGTACTGCTTAGTGAAGTGGAAATAGGTTTATCATAATTCATTGCTTCAGAAAAGGCAAAAATCCCATTCCCTGAATTCTTTCCACTACTAGAACTTCCAACTATAGTTCCATTATTTATTATATTTCCTATTAGAGAATTAAGCTCAGGTGAATCAGTGCTAATATTAGGGTCAGTAGGGATATTAGAAACAATCCCATTTCCTGTATAATCTTGATTTCCAGAACTATTTGTCATATCTATATTTCCATTATTCACTATATTTACTTTAATATTATTTGCATTTACTGTATCATCTATTTTTACAGTTTCACTTATGTCTACTCCTTCAGGTAATGTCCAGGTAAATTCATTAGCAGAATTTTTTGTTACTGTTCCAATTTCTGTAACATTCCCCGATTTATCTAGTATTTTAATAGTTGAGCCTTCATATTTTATTGTAACATCTCCAAATGCAAAACTGCTTCCCAGTAAAAAGGCTACTACTACTCCCATTATTATTCTATTTTTTCCCTTGAGATATCTTTTTAAAGCTTTTTCCATTTCTTTAATCATATTTTCCTCTCCCCTTGAATTTTATTCTATTTTAAATTAAAATTTTATTTATACTTAATTTATTAACTCATTTAAACAATAAAATTATTAATAAATTAGGTAATAAATAACCTGTCATATTATTTCTCTTACTATAATGTCTTTTTAAAAAATTTCTTTATATATTTTTTCCCATTTTTCATGCTTATATTTATCTCAAATTCAGAAAAACAAACAAAAGTTCTCTTATATGGATAAAGGCGAACATAAAATAGTCATAATTACTTTGTTTACAGGGGGTCATTTTTTTAAAGGTGTTTTCCCTAAAAATATTTTTATCTTGACTTTATCAATTTTAGAGATTATAATTGATAAAGTTAAAATGTATAAAAGTTCGCTTTTATCCATTAAAGAGAACTTTTATTATTTTTATAGTATTAAAGAGTATTTTAATTAGTGAATTAATTCTTGTATTGTTTCATCAATTCTTTTTCTATTCCTGTCATTCTCTCCTCGATTCTTTTTATTCCTTCAGTCAGTGTTCTTATATTTTCTATTCTGAAATTTTTTTTAATTTATTTGATTTTCTTTTCTATCTGTACATAATACTATGTTAAATAAAGTATGAACAGTGAGGCTATGTGACTGTTTGTGTTTATATGTGAAACTTCTAGTGATTTTCTATTTATAATTTTTCTTTCCCTGTGTGTGTATTATTTATATCTTCTATTCTTTTATTATCTTCTTAATAAAGACTATCTTCTGATGGCTCTAAAAATTCAGTAATGGTTTTATCAGGAATGATATTATCATCATTGGTTTTTTTTGTATTGGAAAATTTTTCCATTTCCTCAATATTTTCAGGAGTGGTTATTAATCTTTTCCCTTATTTCTTTCCACCACCATCTGAGCTTCTTCTAATATCACTCTTAATCAATTTATTCTTTCAGTATTTTTTAAGGCATTTTTTTAATAAAAATTTTTTATTTTTCTTATAATTTCTAGAAATAAAATACCAAAACAAAAAATCACCCACAAGGTAAATTTACCTTATGGGTGATGATTTTTTTATTAAAATAATTTTTTTTGTTTATATAGATTTATTCCTAATTTTTTTTTAATTCTCTAATACATGAAAAAATTATGAAGTAATTTTAAGTAGGAGAGGTTTATGAAAGCTTCATATACATATCAATATGAGGTATTCCGTCTTCATCATATACATCAGATACAGCTGTAAATCCTACAGAGGAATAAAAATCTTTTAAATAAAATTGAGCACCAATAGTAATTTCATTTTTTCCCATGATATTTTTTACACAGTCTATACATTGCAGTACTAATTTTCTGGCATATCCATATTTCCTATAATTACTTAAAACCATAACTCTTCCGATAGATGCAGTATCGTAAGATAATCCTGGTGCTAAAACTCTGGCATAACAAATGATTTTATCAGTATCCTCATTTTTTAAATAGACATGAAGAGAATCAAAGTCCTTTTCATCAAAATCTAAATAAGGGCAATTTTGCTCTACTACAAAAACTTCCTGCCTTACTTTTCCAATTTCATAAAGCTCTGTAGTTGTAAGTTCATCAAATTTTTTTATAAAAAATTCCATAGTCTGTTCCCCCTCATTATTATTAATCATTATTGTTAAATTATACCTTTAAATACAAAATAATTCAAAATTTATTTGACATTATCATAGTGATATGTTATCTTATTTGTAGAGATTACAAAAATGTAAAAAGAAAACAAGGAGATGGTTTTAATGGAATTAAAAGGATCTAAGACAGAAAAAAACTTAATGACTGCATTTGCTGGGGAATCAGAAGCAAGAAATAAATATACATATTATGCATCAAAAGCTAAAAAAGATGGATTTGAACAAGTATCTAAATTATTTGAAGCAACTGCTAACAATGAAAAAGAACATGCAAAACTTTGGTTCAAACTATTAAAAGGTGGAAATATTCCTTCAACAATAGATAATCTTTTAGATGCTGCTGAAGGTGAAAACTATGAGTGGACAGATATGTATGCTGAGTTTGCAAAAGTAGCAAAAGAAGAAGGATTTACTGAGATTGCAAGATTATTTGAAGGTGTAGCAAAAGTAGAAAAAGAACATGAAGAAAGATATAGAAAATTATTAGCTAATATCAAAGAAGAAATGGTATTTGCTAGAGAAGAAGAAGAAGCATGGGAATGTATGAATTGTGGACATATCCACCATGGAAAAAAAGCTCCAGGAGTATGTCCAGTATGTGCTCATCCACAAGCTTACTTTATGATTCAACCTAAAAATTTCTAATTAAATAAAAAATCAGACCAGCTTATTGATTTCAAGCTGGTCTTTTATATTATTTCACAGCTTTTTCTACTGCTTTCAGTAAGGCATAAATATCATCAGGATATACCTCTCCAATATTTCCGATTCTGAAACTTTCTATATCTGTAACTTTTCCCGGATAGATGACAAATCCTTCTTTTTTTAATTTATAGTAAAAGTCTTCAAAATTATAATCTGGAGATTTTGGTGCAAAGAAAGTAGTAATTATTGGAGATTGGTATTCTTCAGGAATAAGGGATTTAAATCCAAGTTTTTTCATTCCCTCTCTCAAAATAGTATTATTCTTTCTATATCTTTTTTCTCTTTCAATCACTCCACCTTCTTTTTCGAGTTCTAAAAGAGCCTGATAAAATGCTCTTACTGTATGTGTAGGGGAAGTGAACCTCCATTTGCCATTGTTTTCCTCCATGACTTTCCATTGACTGTAAAGATCAAGAGAAAGAGAACGAGCCTGACCTGAACATTTTTCTAAAATATCTTTTCTACATACAATAAAAGAAAAACCTGGAACTCCCTGTATACATTTATTTGAAGAACTGATTATAAAATCTGCTCTTACTTCTTCAATATCTATTTCTATTCCACCAAAACTTGACATAGCATCTACAATATATATTTTATTAAATTCCTTAACTAATTCACCTATTTTTTCAATAGGATTTAAGATTCCGCTTGTAGTTTCACTGTGTACAACTGAAACATGGGTTATACTTGAGTCATTTTCAAGGATTTCTTTTACTTTGTTAATATCTATAGCTTCTTTATCACCAAATTTTTCTATAGTATAATTAATTTTTAAAACTTTGGCAATTTCTCCCATTCTATTTCCATAAGCTCCATTTGATAAAATTAATAACTTACCATTTTTAGAGATAGCAGTACCAATGACAGATTCTACTCCAAAAGAACCACTGCCCTGCATAAGAACAGAAGTATATTTATTATAATTTCCAGATGGTACAGCTAATTTTACCAATTTTTCTCTTATTTCTTGTACAATGTTGTTATATTCCTTATCCCAAGTACACCAGTCTTTAAGCATTGCCATTTTTACTTCATTGCTTGTTGTTAAAGGTCCAGGTGTTAAAAGTAGATATGGTTTTTCTAAACATTCTTCTAAAGTGCGCATTTTTAATTCCTCCATGTTGTCCATTTTAGGCTCTTTCACCATTTATTAATCTATTATTAATGATATTTATTATTAATGGAATTTTTGAAATATCTTCTGCAACAAAATGAGCTCCAGCAGAAAGCATTTTTGAAGCGGTTTTTTCCATTTTTTCTTTTAATTCATTTTCTGGAAGAGAATTAACCTCTTTTAAAGATAATCCTAATTCACTGCTTCCTTTCAATATTCCAATAGTCCATACTTTGGCATTTCTTCCTTCCTTAATATCAGAAATGGTATCTCCAATTTTCACAACACAATCTGTATCCTCTTCTCCAAGAATGAGCATGTTTTGATATATCATATATGGAGCAGGTCTTCCAGCAGGAACAGCATTAGGAGTTGTATAGTAATCAGGTTTATATCCCTTGCTTTCAGCACCAGCAGTAATAATATCCATCATTTCTTGAGTATAACCTGTAGTAGAACCTATTTTTAATCCTCTGTTTCTCAAAGTATTTATTGTGGATATACAACTTGGAACAGGTTCAGTATAATCAGCAAGAATTTTAAAAAGTTTATTTTCAAAATTTTTATATAATTCATTAATATCATCATTATTCCATTCTCTATTATATTTATTCTTCCATAGGGCAGTTATTCTATCAAGTGACAACATAGCTTTGATATGATCTATTTTTAACATTCCCATAGGACCTCTTGCTTCTTCAAGAGTCACATCTATTTCTTTTTCTTTAAAAATTTCAAGAAAAACTTGTACAGGTGCGAAACATCCATAATCAACAGTCGTCCCAGCCCAATCAAAAATTACTAAATTTATTTTTTTCATAACTAAATACTCTCCTTTTTTAATTTATTTTTTCTTTTTTGCAAGATTTTTAAAATTATCTGATATATTATTTTAACTGCTATATTAGTTAAAAGTATTACAATTGACATAGCAGAGGCTTTTGCTATTTCTCCAGTATCATCTAAATTAATTACAGCTATGGAAAGCAGATTTAAACTTGAGGTATAAAGAAATACAAGTGCTGAGATAGTAACCATAGAATTTACAAAATAATAAAAGAAAATTTCTAATATTGAATCTATACACATTGGGAAAGTTACATTGGAGAATGTTTTATACCAAGGTATTCCCATGGAAAGAGAAACTCTTTCAAATTCTCTGTCTAACTTTTTTAAAGCTGTATTAGCTGTTAAAAAAGATATTGAGTAAAAATGAATGACATTGGCCAGTACCATTATCCAAATGGTTTTATATATTGAATTAAAAGGGTTCATTATATTTATATTTAAAAAAGGTATTGTAAAATAACTTTTATTGAAAAAAAATATAAAAGAGATACCTATTACCATACCAGGAAGAGCTAAAGGAACAAGAGAAAGAAAATATATAACTTTATCTTTCAATGACTTTTTTTCTTTTTTTTCAATTAGATAGGCACTCATAAATGTCATGAAAGTTCCAAATATTCCTGAAAGAGCTGCCAGAATAAGTGAATTCTTAAGAAATATTTCGATTCCGCCATTATAGTCATAAAATTTAAAATTATTCAAACTAAAGCTAAGATTATAAGGCCATAATTTTGAAAAAGCTGAAACAAATATAGTAACAAAAATTGAGAGTATAAAAAAACAAATCAGTATACTGTAAATATAGAAAAAAATATCTCGTACTTTATTTTTTTTAGCTCTGTAAGGAATAGATTTAGCATTAAGAACAACTCCTTGTTTTTTCTGTATTTTCTGATCAATAAAAAATGCTATTACAGATGGAATTAAAAGTATGATGCTGACTACGGCCCCCATTGCCATATTATTTTGTCCAACTACTTTTATATATACATCTGTAGCAAGTACGCTAAAGTTTCCACCAACTACTTTTGGAGCACCAAAATCTGTAAATGAAAGAATAAATGCAATAATAAAAGAAGAGATTATACCATATTTCATATTTGGAAGAGTAATGGTAAAAAATTTTCTGAAATTGCTTGTTCCCAGCATATCAGCAGCTTCATAAAGTCTATAATCAGTTGTGGAAAGTGCAATATTTAATACTAAAAATATTTGTGGAAAAATATATAGAACTTCTGCTATTATTATTCCAGTAGAACCATAGAGATTAATATCAAAAGCAAGCTGAGGTATTTTTTCAAAAAAACCAGTAGTAATAACTCCCTTTCTTCCAAAGAGATAGACAAGAGAGATTCCATGCATCATTGTAGGAGCAAAGAGAGGCATAAGAGCTATATATTTGAATATGTTCTTGTATCTGATTGTACTTCTCTGCACACCATAAGCATAAATAAAAGCTAATAATAAAGAGATTATACTTGATGATGCAGAAATGGTAAAAGTATTTTTTAATGAAATGAGGAGATTTTTATTTGAAAAATATTCTCTAAAATTACTAAATCCTATAAATTCTCCAGAATTATTTTCAAAAGACTTTATTAATAAAAGTCCTAGAGGAAAAACTATAACAACTATTAAAAATATAAGAATGAACCATGTAAATATTTCTCTGATAATTTCATCTTTAGTTTTTTCCATTATGATACCTCATCTGTAAAACTGAGATAGAAGTTTTCATCAAATTCAAGAAAAAACTTATTTCCCTGTTTTAAAGTTTCTTCATTTATAAAATTACATGGGACTTCAACTTTTAATGTTCTATTTCTGTTTTTAAAGAAAAGTCTGTATGAAGATCCTAGATATTCCCAGCTTTCAATTTCTCTCATTATAAATTTATTTTTATTATTTGATATATCTGATACTATTTTTACATGTTCTGGACGGATAGCTTTACCATTTTCCAGAAAATTTATTTTACCTATAAAATCTGCAGTAAAAGATGAATTAGGTTTTTCATATATTTCTCTTGGACTTCCCCACTGCATTATTTCTCCATCTTTCATAACCATTATTTTATCTGACATAGAGAGAGCTTCTTCTTGATCATGAGTTACCATAATAGTAGTGAGATCAAGTCTTTTCTGCAGTTTTTTTATATCATTTCTCAGCTTTTCTCTCACTTTTGCATCTAATGCTGAAAGAGGTTCATCTAATAAAAGAATATCTGGTTCAAGAGCAACTGCTCTTGCAAGAGCGACTCTCTGCTGCTGTCCTCCACTCATTTCATTAGGATATTTATTACTTATGGAAAATAAGCCTACCATTTCCAAAACACTTTTCACTTTTTTTTCTATTAATTCTTTGGGCATTTTTTTATTTTTCAGGCCATAGGCTATATTTTCCCAAGTTGTCATATTAGGGAAAAGAGCATAAGACTGAAAAACAATAGAAAAATTTCTTCTAGATGGATGAAGTATAGAGATATCCTTGTCTTTTAGAAATATATTTCCAGAATTAAGCTCTTCCAGTCCTGAAATAACCCTTAATAAAGTTGTTTTCCCACAACCACTGGGACCAAGAAATGAAATAAATTCTCCTTTTTTTATAGAAAGATTTATATTTTTTAAAGCGTGAAATTTGCCATAATATTTATTTACATTTTTTATTTCTAAGTAACTCATATTTCCTCCAGAATAAGGATATCTTTATTTTTGTTCAGCTTTTGCACCAAATTTTTCACTCCATTTATCTAAAATTATATTTTTATTTTCTGCAAGCCATTTGAAATCATTTTTTACAAGATGACTTACTGGGTCAATGGGATAACCATTAGGAACTGGATTATTGATATCAATACTTGTGATAGCATATTGAGTACCATATAATTTCATCATTTCTTCTGAAATAGCCCAATCAAGAAATATTTTTGATTCTTCTTTTATATCTTTTTTATTGATAAGAGCATTGGCCTCTGAATCCCAACCAGAACCTTCAGCTGGAAAAATTACTTCGATAGGATTTCCTTCATTCATAAGTTTAACACTTGGATAATCATAAGAAATACCAATAGGGTATTCTCCATTAGCAGCTTGTTTAGCAGGTTTTGATCCAGAATGAGTATAAACACCCATATTTTCATGAAGTTTTTCCATATATTCCCATGCTTTATCTTCTCCCATTATTTGAATGAATCCAGCTATAGCAAGAAAACCAGTACCTGAAGAAGCAGGATGAGGCATTGAAATTAATCCTTTATACTCTGGATTTAAAAGATCTTCATAAGTTTTGGGAATTGGCAGCCTGAGTTTAGCAAGTTCATTTTTATTTACAGCAAAAGTTGCCATCCATGCATTATTTCCTACCCATACAGGTTCTTTTGCAGAATCCTTAAATTTAGCATCAACTTTTTCCAAGCCTTTGGGTGCATAAGGCTTTAAAAGATTTTCTTTATCCAGCATGAGTAATCCAGTAGCAGCAGTCCCCCATACTACATCAGCTTGAGGATTATCTTTTTCAGCCAGAATTTTTGTGATAAGGACACCTGTTGAATCACGAGTTATATTTATTTTGATATCAGGGTGGTATTTTTTAAAATTTTCTAAAAACATTGGAATCTGTTCATTTTCAAGTGCAGTATAGACATTGATTTCTTTTGTTTTTTGAGAAACAGCATTTTCTTTAGATTGACAGCTTGTTAATAAAAGCCCTGCAAAAAGAATAGTTAAAAATTTTTTCATTATTTTCCTCCATATGTATAATTTGTATTTTTATATTTTTTCTAGTTTAAAATATGGATGTTAATGAAGTTTTAATTTGAAGTAAAAAAAAAGTGAAAGAGAGATTAACAGTAAATTTACACAAAGTTATTGATTTTTTTATATATAAATAATAAAATGGAAAAATACAGAAAAAAAGTAACATGGGAGGAAAGGAAATGTGGTTTGTATTTGCATTGATGTCAGCAGTATTTGCAGCACTTACATCTATTTTTGCTAAGATAGGAATAGAGGGAATAAACTCTAATCTGGCAACTGCTATAAGGACAGTAGTTGTATTGTTTATGGCTTGGGGAATGGTATTTTTTACTGGAACTCAAAATCAGATTGGAAACATAGGGCAGAGAAGTTGGATATTTTTAATTTTATCAGGAATGGCAACAGGTTTTTCATGGCTTTTTTATTATAAGGCACTTCAGATAGGAGAAGCATCAAAAGTAGTTCCAGTGGATAAATTTAGTGTGGTTATCACTATGATAATGGCTTTTGTGATATTAAAAGAGGCAGTTACATTAAAAACCGTTTTAGGGGGAATATTTATAACAATAGGAACATTTATTATGATATTGTAAAAAGAGGCTGGCTTATAGTTAGAAATATAATTTTAGAATTTTTTTAGCAGAAAGATTTGCAGCTAATTTTGTTTATAAAACTAGAAATAATAAATTCACTTCATTTAAAAAAGTGTTGTTTCTAGTTTTTTTACTTACTTAATTATACAAATCTTTCTATTTTTTTAACTTCTAAAATTTATTTTAACTTTTCAGTCAACCTCTTATTTAACTTTATAATATATCATTTAATTTGTAATCCGTAACTATGTTTTCAGATTCATTAATAAATTTATCTAAAAATTCTATATGAGCTTTTATATTTTCTTTTCCAGGTCCTCCAAGAGTACAACGTTTTTCCACACAATTTTTAATAGATATCATTTCATAGATATCTTTATTAAATAAAGAAGAAAATTCTTTGTAAGTTTCTATTGAAATTTCTTCAAAAGTAGTATTGTTGTCAATACAGTAAGCAACCATACCACCAACTATTTTATATGCATCCCTGAAACTCATTCCTTTTTCAGTCAGATAATCTGCTACATCAGTTGCATTGATAAATCCCTGAGCTGCTGCTGCAAGAAGTCTTTCTTTTTTTATAGTCATAGTATGAATCATTCCATTGAATACAGCAAGACATCCTTTTACTGTATCAAGACTATCAAAGAAATTTTCTTTATCTTCCTGCATATCTTTATTATATGCAAGAGGGATTCCTTTCATAGTTGTAAGCAGAGCCATTAAATCACCAAAAACTCTTCCGCTTTTTCCCCTTATAAGTTCAGCTGCATCTGGATTTTTCTTTTGTGGCATAATACTGCTTCCAGTGGAAAAAGAATCACTTAGTTCTATATAACCAAAATCATTGGAACTATAGATTATTATTTCTTCACAGAAACGAGACAAGTGTACCATGATAAGAGCAAAAGCATTCATTATCTCAATAAGGTAATCCCTGTCACTTACACTGTCCATACTATTCCATGTAGGAGAAGAAAAACCAAGAATAGAACTTGTAAAATTTCTGTCTAAAGGATAAGTAGTTCCAGCCAGAGCAGCAGATCCAAGTGGAGAAGTATCTGCTAAAGCAGCAGCATTTTTAAGCCTGATAAAATCTCTTCTAAACATTTCAGCATAAGCTAAAATGTAGTGTGAAAAAGAAACTGGCTGAGCTTTTTGAAGATGGGTAAACCCAGGCATATATGTAGATATATTTTCTTTAGCGATTCCATTTATAATTTCAAGCAGATCAAGAAGCTGTGCTTGAACTTTAACTATTTCTTCTTTTGTAAATAATTTCATATCTAGGGCAACCTGATCATTTCTGCTTCTTCCAGTATGTAGTTTTTTTCCTACATCTCCTATTCTGTCTATAAGAATTTTTTCAATATTCATATGAATATCTTCATACTCAATAGAAAAAGTTATTTTTCCATCTTCAATATCAGTAAGTATTTCCCTAAGAGTTTTTTCTATAAGTTCACAATCAGCAGCAGGAATTATTTCCTGTTTTCCCAGTCCTCTAACATGAGCTATGCTTCCCATAATATCATACTTGTAAAGTCTCTTATCAAAATTTATTGATGAATGAAAATCAAGAATAAGATGACTTGCTTTTTCTTTAAATCTTCCAGAAAAAAATTGCATTTTAACATCTCCTTAAAAAATTATTTGCTTCCTTGTTTTATTTTTATTGCTGTTAATATTATAAGTTGCAAAATGATAGCTACAACCAGTACAATATAGCTTTGGAAAAATCCTCCTATAAGAAAAGTTCCTAAAGAAATTACTCCATTGATAGCTGCATAATAAAATTGAGTTTTTACATGCTCAATATGATTACATCCAGAACCAGCAGAAGCTAATATAGTTGTATCAGATATTGGTGAAACATGGTCTCCAAACAGACCACCAGATAATATAGAACCAATAGTTACATATAATGGGGCATTAAGTGCAACAGCCATAGGGATAACTATTGGAATCATTATACTGTATGTTCCCCAAGAACTTCCAGTAGAAAACGATATTATACATCCAAGAAGAAAAGCTATCATTGGAATAAAACCTGAATTAAGGTTTATACTTTTTATAAAATGAACAATATAATCTGCAGAACCAAGATTTTTATTAATAGTTCCTAAAGACCATGCAAGTATTAAAATAATTGCTATTTGAGTCATTTTATTTATACCATTTAGGTATATTGAAAATATTTCATCAAAAGTTTTACTTTTATTTATAATCATCATAGCAGAAAGAACAATAGCTGCATAAAGATACCCGCTGCTTAATGCTGCTCTGAATTCGCTTCCAGAAAATCTTTTAAACATGAAATCAAATCCAAGCATAGAAAATAGTGTAATTAAAAGCACTAGTATAGGAAGCCATACATAGATAGGTTTAGCATTTTCTACAATATACTCTTTTTTCTCAAGAACTTCAAGTTCTCTCTCATTAAATATATCATCTTCAGCTTTTTTCATGGGTCCAAAATCCAGCTTCATAAGAGCTAGAGCAGGAACAATAGTAAGAGCAAGAAGAGGATATGTATTAAATGGAATTGATTTTACAAAACTTTCATAGTCTGAAAGATTTAAATTTAAATTTTCAAACTCTTTTTGAAGAAGTCCAATGATAAAAACTCCCCATCCTATAAAAGGTACTAATACTGCTACAGGTGATGAAGTAGTATCAAGTATAAAAGCAAGTTTTTCTTTAGATATTTTTAGTTTTTTGAAAAATGGAGCAAATATTGGTCCTACAATTAAAGGAGTTCCTAAATCAGAAAAGAAAATAATTATTCCTGCAAGGTAAGCTGAAAGCTGAGCTTTAGTCTTTGAATTGATATATTTACCAACACTTTGAGCAAAAGCATAGGCTCCTCCAGATCTCATCATAAGTTCAATAAATCCACCTATGAATACCATTAAAACAATGACTCCAGCATTGTAACTGTCAGTCAGCTGTTTTACAAAATAATCTGTCATCAATGTTTTTGTTGTGAGAAGAGGATTATAATTTAATAGTATAAGAGCCCCTAAAAAGACACTGCTGAAAAGTGATAAAATTACATTTTTGGTTTTTATTGCCATAGCTACTGCTATTATAATAGGCAATATAGATAAAAATCCATAGTTTTCCATAAGAAATTCCCCCTTGAAATTAATTTTAATATAAAAAGCCAGCCAAATAAATGACCAGCTTGATTTTAATAAAAAAGCCAATAGATATACTATTGGCTAAAAAACTTTTTTATGCTCATAAAGATAAAAATTGTATCTTTAATCTTTTCCAAAAGAAATATAATCAGTCAGCCATTGAAAGTGGAATATTAGTTTTATAAGTTAGATATACCATGCCTTTCATGCCTCAATAACATTTTATTTCCCCCTGTTTTATATTTTATCTAAGTTATACTACTAAAAAAAAGCAGATATGTCAATAAAAAATTATTTTAAAATATTATATATTGCAGCTATATCCAAATTATTTCTAAGTAAATCAGCTAATTTATCATATTCATTTTCTTTAAATTCAGAAAATTCAAAAAGTTCATCCAATGGATTTAATCCTTTTTTCTTTCTGATATTATTTAAAAATGTTCTGGTAAATTTACTGTTATCAAAAATTCCATGTATATATGTTCCAAAAGCATTATCTTTTGCAAGCACAGTATAATCAGTTTCAACAGTAAGATTTTTTTCACTTCCATATGTAATTCCCTGATGAATTTCATATCCTTTTATATGAAGTCCATTACAACCATATAATAGCTCGCAGTCAGATTCAGAAAGAGTTTTTTCTACCTGTTTTGTATATTTTGTTTTTTCCATTGTAGTAACAGTATTCATTATTCCAAAACCTTCAGTTTTTTCTATATCACTTTCAATATGATGAGGATCAAATATCTCTTTTCCCATCATTTGAAATCCACCGCATATACCTACTACAGTAGTTCCAGCAGAGTATAGTTTTTTTATTTTATCAAAAATACCATTAGCTTTTAATAACTCAAGATCAGAAAGAGTATTTTTACTGCCAGGCAGAATAATTATATCTTCTTCTCCAAGCTGTTCAGGGCTGTATACATAATTTAGAGCTACATCTGAATATTGACTTAAAGCATCAAAATCTGTATAGTTAGACATTTTATTAGTTCTGATTACACTGATGTTTATATCTCTTTTTTCATTAGTGTTAGCAGTCAGTTTTTTAGCTAAGACATCTTCTTCTTCAATATCAAGTTTTTTATAAGGAACTACACCTAAAACTTTAATATCCATTCCTTCATCTCTCAGTTTTTCTTCAAACATATCTATACCTGGTCTTAAAAGTTCTAAATCACCTCTAAATTTATTAATAATGACTCCTTTTATTCTTTTTCTGTCATTTTCATCAAGTAAGGCAATGGTTCCATATAGTGAAGCAAAAACTCCACCAGTTTCAATATTTCCAACTAAAATAACGGGAGCATCTACAAGTTCAGCCATTCCCATATTTACCAAATCCCATTTTCTAAGATTAATTTCAGCTGGACTTCCTCCACCTTCGAGGACTCCAATATCAAAATTTTTTTCTATTATTTCATAATTTCTTTTTGCAATAAGTTTCAATTCCCTAGAATTAGAAAAATAATCTGCAGCATTCATATTTGTATCAGGAATTCCTTCAATGATAATTTGTGAGTTATTATCAGAATTAGGTTTTAAAAGTATTGGATTCATAAAAACTCTAGGAAGTTCCATAGCTGCTTCAGCTTGTACAACCTGAGCTCTTCCCATTTCCAATCCATCGATATCCACAAAGGAATTAAGGGCCATGTTTTGAGATTTAAAAGGAGAAACTCTGTATCCATCCTGAGCAAAAATTCTACATAATCCAGCTGTGATAATGCTCTTTCCAACAGATGAACCAGTTCCTTGTATCATAATTTTTTTATGCATAATACACCTCTATTGATATTTTCTTTCAATTAATGGTATCATAGTTTTATGTATAATTTCAACAGCTAAAAAATATATGGATAGAAAACAAAACTTTTAATATTTGAATGTAATTCTAAAGAGATTGACAAAAATATTTAAAAATTATATTATTAAGTTGATAAAAAATAGAAAATAGGTGCTTATTTGAGCTTAATAAAGGAAGTTGGGTGTAAATCCCACACAGCGAAAGCTACTGTATAGAGGACGAAATCATGATGTGCCACTGGGAAACTGGGAAGGTATGAAAGTAGGATGAACCTGAGTCAGGAGACTTACCAATAGAGAAAGATATATGGCAATATATTTATCCAATAAGGTAGGGAAGCTATTTTATTGGATTTTTTATTTGGAGGGTTTTTAATGAGAAAGCTACTTAATATAACAGATTTTTCTACTAATGAGGAAAATAAAAAAATGATGAAATATTATTGTGATAAGTATAACTTTAAAGGATTTGAACTTATAAAATTTGATTTGCAGAAAGATAATACTTCTTTAAAGCATTTAATAAATGGGTATCACATGAGATTTTTTCCTATGTGGCTAGATATTTATCTTGGAAAATATGGAATACTTAGAGAAAAATTTAAAGAGAAGCAGGAAATATTTTATTGGTGTGGTGGAAACAGCAGAGAGGAATTAATTGATTATTATAAAAAAGAACTGGAAATGGCAGAAAAACTTGAAGCAGAATATGTTGTATTTCATGCTTGTTATGTAGATGATGAAGGGAGCTTGATATATGAATTTCCATATTCAGACAGAGATGTTCTTCAAAATGTTGCAGCATTGCTGAATGATATTTTTGAAAATAAAAAGTATAAATTTAAGCTTCTTTTGGAAAATTTATGGTGGCCAGGACTTAGATTAACTTCAAAAGAAGAAGTAGAATTTTTGTTAAATAATATAAAATATGAAAATATTGGATTTATGCTTGATACAGGACATATGCTGAATAATGAGCCAAAACTTAGAACAATGGATGAAGGAATAGAATATATTGAGAAAAATCTTGATAAGATGGGAGAATTAAAAAAATATATAAAAGGTGTTCATTTGAATTTTTCTCTTTCTGGAAAATATTTAAATGATGCTGTAGAAAGACATAAAAATTCATTGATTGAAAGGGAGAAAACTTTGAAAAATATATATGGTCATGTAAGTCAGATAGATCAACATCTT